>FCNR01000087.1 GCA_900016875.1 Eubacteriaceae bacterium CHKCI004
AGGTTCTATTCTTCAGGATGGCGTCTCCGCCGCATTCATTATCTTGTCTGGAACAGTGATTCCCTCTTTTCGGACAGGTGATTTCCAAAACACCGGACAGGCGCTTTCAGCGCACCGGTATATCCATTTATTTAGCGATACGGAATTGAATGGTATTTTCGAATCTGCTGATAACATCGTTCAAAAGGATGCAAAGTCTGATCCTTATCTGGTGATAGAGTTTCCGGTGATTCTCAGGCTCTTATATAGTTGC
>FCNR01000078.1 GCA_900016875.1 Eubacteriaceae bacterium CHKCI004
GAGTTAAACCCCGACTATTGCGAACTTGCAAAACAGCGGATTGGAGGTGATGAAGATTGAGCAAGGAACTGAAAGCCCCCGACAAGGTAACGCAAAAAATGACCCGCGACGGTGCGGTTGCGGAAAACCTCACGACGGGCGAAACGTCCAGTATCAGCGAAAGGCCGCAGGAAGAAAACTATTCAGCCCCCGCAGGGGTGGCAGCGGAAAAGGTTGTGCAGCATATCGGCGCAGAGATTGAGCGACACGCAGCAAAAGGCGCGGAGAAAAAAGCCCTTGACGCGACGCAGCCTAAAACCCATTCTTCCCGCTTGCAGTTTTCCGAAGCGGAACGGGCAACGCCGGAACTTCAAAAAGCGATCAAGAAATCGGATAAGGCGGCAGACTGTTTAGACGCAGCGCGGGCGGCTATCCCCAAGCAGACCAAAATCAAGAAAGAGCGCGTTTTTGACGAAGCGAAAGGCAAGGCAAAGACGCGCCTTTCCTTTGAAAAGACGGATAAGCCCCCAAACGGCAAGTTGCGGCATAACCCCTTATCCCGTCCGGCACAGGAGTTAAACAGTACCGTACATGGGAAAATCTACGAGGTAGAGAAAGAAAACGTCGGTGTGGAAAGCGGGCACCGGGTAGAACTTGCCGGAGAGAAAGCGGGCGGCATGGCGGCGCGGGCAGTTAAGGGCGGCATACGCCGCCATAAGCTGAAACCCTACCGGGCAGCGGCGGCAGCGGAAAAACAAGCGGTAAAGGCAAACGCAGATTTTCTCTATCAAAAGGCGTTGCACGATAACCCCGCGCTTGCGCACTCCAACCCCATTTCCCGTTTTTGGCAGAAGCAGCGCATTAAAAAGCAGTATGCAAAAACGCTGAAAGCGGGCGGCAAAGCGAAAAAAACCGCTGAAGCCACCGCAAAGGCGGCGAAGAAAACCGCGCAGGAAACCAAACGGGCGACGTTCTTTGTTGTCCGGCATTGGAAAGGCTGCTTGATTGTGGGCGGGATTGCCTTTATCGTGCTGCTGCTTTTCGGCGGGCTGTCCTCTTGCTCCCTCTTTGGCGGCAACAGCGGCAGCGGCTTGATTGCGTCGTCCTATCTCTCCGAGGACGCGGATATAACGGGCGCGGAAAGCGCGTATGCCGCTATGGAAGCCGAGTTACAAGATATGCTGGACAATATCGAAAGCGAATACCCCGGCTATGACGAATACCGGGTAAACGCGGACGAGATCGAGCATGACCCCTATGTGCTAATTTCTATCCTTTCCGCGTGGCATGAGGGCGTGTTTACACTCGATGAAGTGCAAAGCACCCTTGAAATGCTCTTTGAGAAACAGTATATCTTGACGGTCGAGGAAGAAGTACAGGTACGCTACCGCACCGAAACAAGGACGGACAGCGAGGGCAACCCCTATACGGTTGAAGTCCCCTATAACTATTACATTCTTCATGTGGATTTGGAAAACTTCAACCTCTCCCATGTCCCCGTTTACATCATGGGCGAAGAACAGCTATCCATGTACGCTATGTATATGTCGTCGCTGGGAAACAGACCCGACCTTTTCCCGCAATCCGGCTATGTGTCTAAATACTATGAAAACCCGCCCGCCGATTATGAAGTACCCGCCGCGCTGCTGGGTTCCGATGAAAAGTTTGCGCGGCTCATGGAGGAAGCAGATAAATACGTCGGTTTTCCCTATGTGTGGGGCGGCAGCACCCCGGAAACCTCTTTTGATTGCAGCGGCTTTGTGAGTTATGTGTTGACGAACAGCGGCCTATACAATACGGGCAGACTTGGGGCGCAAGGGCTTTACAACATCTCAACCCCTGTTTCTAACCCGCAGCCGGGGGATTTGGTGTTCTTTACGGGTACATACGACACCCCCGGCGTTTCCCATGTGGGGATTTATGTGGGCGAGGACGGGGACGGAAGCCCCGTCATGCTGCATTGTGGCGACCCTATCCAGTATTCAAAGCTGGACACCAGCTATTGGCAATCCCACTTTTACGCCTACGGGCGGTTAAATTACAATTAAAAGGAGTTGAAAAATGAATATTGTATCTTTTGGCGGCGGCACGAATAGTGCCGCCTTACTTATTGGCCTATACAAGCACAAAATCCCGATTGACCTTATCACCTTTGCCGATACGGGCGCGGAACACCCGCATACCTATCAATTTATCGAGATAATCAATCAATGGCTTGCGGAACACGGTATGCCGCAGATTACCGTTGTGCAGTATGTTGACCGCTACGGCAACCGCCTATCTCTTGAAACCGAGTGCTTGCGCTCTCATACGCTCCCGTCGATTGCCTACGGGCATAAGCGTTGTTCGCAGAAACACAAAATCGCACCGCAGGAAAAGTTTTGCAACCACTATGCGCCTTGCCGCGAAGTATGGCAGCGCGGCGAGAAAGTCAACCGCTATATCGGCTATGACGCGGGAGAAGTGAAACGGTATGAACATTCCCGCAAGTACAACGAAGCCGACAAAAAATATCATAACCGCTACCCCCTCATTGAAGAATGGGGCTGGAACAGGGACGATTGTATCCGGGAAATCAAAGCGGCAGGATTGCCGCAGCCGGGTAAATCGTCCTGTTTCTTTTGTCCGAGCATGAAGAAACAAGAGATTTTATATCTCAAAGAACACTATCCCGATCTATTTAACCGGGCGGCGACTTTGGAAGAAAACGCTATGCCCTATCTTAAAACCGTTAAGGGATTGGGGCGCAGCTATTCATGGAAAGAACAGTTTGGAAAGGAGTAAATGACTATGGCGAACACGAAACTTGACCGTATCGAAAGGGATATTGAGAAAACGAGGGCAAAAATCCTTGAACAGCAAAAGAAGCTGAAAGACCTTGAAGCGCAGAAAGTCGAGGAAGAAAACGCGCAGATCGTGCAAATGGTAAAGGCGGTACACCTTGACGGGACGCAGCTTGCCGCGTTCCTCTCCGCTTACGCCAGCGGCGAAATCACCTTGCCGCAGCCGGAAGCCACTTACCCCGCCGAACAGGAGGACAACGACAATGAAGAATAAAAAGATAATCCGAAAGTTTACCGTATTGCTTGCCGCACTGGTTATCATGTGCGGCTTTTCTGTTACCGCTTATGCGGGCGGTGGCGATGAAAGCGACGACACGCCTACCCCCGTAACCGAGGAAACCCCCGCGCCGGAAACCGAGCCGGAAGAAACGACGGGCGGCTATGAGCCGCAGCCCCTTACCCCGGACGGGAATATGTCCCTTGTGGACGATATAACGGGTGAAGCGTCCGGCGACAAGCAGTTTATCACCGTCGTTACCAAAAGTGGCAACTATTTTTACATCATCATTGACCGCGCCGAGGACGGGGAAAATACCGTCCATTTCCTTAACCAAGTGGACGAAGCGGATTTAACCGCCCTTATGGAGGACGGGCAGACCGAAGCCCCCGTTTGTAGCTGCACCGATAAATGCGTTGCCGGAAGCGTCAACACCGCTTGCCCGGTTTGCAGCGTCAACATGAGCGAGTGCGCGGGTGTGGAAGCCGAGCCGGAGCCGGAAGAAACCGAGCAGCCGCCGGAAGAAGAAAAAGGCGGCGGCATGGGTATTCTGCTTGTCGTGCTGCTTGTTGCCGCAGCGGGCGGCGGCGCGTTCTACTACTTTAAGATTTTGAAGCCCAAAAAGGACGCGGCGAAAGGCAGCAGCAGCCTTGACGACCTTGATTTTGACGAGGACGACGAGGAAACGGAAGTAGTCGAAACCGAACAGACCGAGCAGGAGGACGATAATCTATGAAACTTGTAATTGCAGAAAAACCGAGCGTCGGGGCGGCGATTGCCGCCGTTATGGGCGCGAATGAAAAGCGCAGCGGATATTTTGAGGGCGGCGGCTACCTTGTGTCGTGGTGTATCGGGCATTTGATTAGCCTTGCAGACGCGGCGACCTACAATGAACAATTCCGTAAATGGAAGTACGACGATCTTCCCATTGTCCCGCAGGAGTGGCAGTTTATTGTTGCCAGCGGCAAGGAGCAGCAGTTTTCCATTCTCAAAGACCTTATGCACCGCAGCGACGTTACCGAGATTATCAATGCTTGCGACAGCGGGCGCGAGGGGGAACTCATTTTCCGCTTTGTCTATGAACAGGCGAATTGCAAAAAGCCCTTTTCCCGCCTTTGGATTAGCAGCATGGAAGCAAGTGCAATCCGCGAGGGCTTTTCAAATCTCAAAGACGGGCGCGGCTATGACAACCTCTATCAATCCGCGCTTTGCAGAGCAAAGGCCGATTGGCTCATTGGCATTAACGCGACCCGCCTTTTCTCTATCCTCTACCATAAAACATTGAATGTCGGCAGAGTGCAAACGCCCACCCTTGCTATGCTGGTAAACCGCGACTATGCAATCAGCAGCTTTAAGAAAGAGAAATATCATGTCGTCCGGCTGGACGTTGGCGGCGTTGCCGCCCTTTCCGAAAGGCAGGACGACGAAGCGGCGGCGCGGCAGATGAAAGCGGCTTGCGAGAAATCGCAGGCCGTTTGTACTTCCCTTAAAAAAGAGAAAAAGACCGCAGCCCCGCCGAAACTGTTTGACCTCACCGCCTTGCAGCGGGAAGCAAACCGTTTGTATGGGTTTACGGCGAAACAGACCCTTGACTATGCGCAAGCCCTTTATGAAAAACGGCTTTTGACCTATCCCCGCACCGACAGCAAATATATCACTTCCGATATGGAGAGCAGCACAAAGGAACTTATCACCGGCCTTTGCGCTGCTCTCCCCTTTATGCAGGGCGTGAAGCTGCAAGCCGACCTTGCGAGGATTTGCGACAACAGCAAAGTAACCGACCATCACGCCATTTTGCCGACAGCGGAGTTTGTGAAAACGGGCTTTTCTTCCCTTGCCGAAAGTGAGAAAAAGCTAATGACCCTTGTGTGCGCAAAACTGCTTTGCGCCGTTGCCGCGCCCTATGAGTATGAAGCGGTTACGGCGGTTTTCACTTGCGGCGGCTATACCTTTACCGCAAAGGGCAGGACGACGCTTTGCGAGGGTTGGCGCGAGATTGAAAGACTATCCCGCGCCGCGTCCGGGGAACAGGACGAGGACGCAGAGCCGGAAGCGGTTTTACCCCCGCTTGCCGAGGGGCAGACCTTTGACAATCCGGCAGCGGAGATCTCCGAACGTTACACGCAGCCCCCAAAGGCATTTACCGAAGATACGTTACTTTCGGCTATGGAGAGTGCGGGAAAGGAGGACACGCCGGAGGACGCGGAGCGCAAAGGGTTAGGCACCACCGCGACGCGGGCGGGTATCATTGAAAAACTCATTAGCGCGGGCTTTGCCGAGCGCAAGGGCAAAAAGCTAATCCCCACAAAGGACGGGTATAACCTTGTCGCTATTCTGCCCGACAGCCTTACGTCCCCGCAGCTTACGGCAGAATGGGAAACGCGCCTTACCGGGATTGCAAAGGGCAGCGACAGCCCCGCCGACTTCATGCGCGGGATTGAGGAAATGACAGCGGGGCTTGTCAAGACCTATTCCGCGATTTCCGAGGATAAAGCGAAGCTGTTTACCCCGCAGCGGGAAGCAATCGGCACTTGCCCCCGTTGCGGCGCGGCGGTTTACGAGGGCAAGAAAAACTTTTACTGCTCCGACAGGGCTTGCAGCTTTGTGATGTGGAAGAATGACCGCTTTTTTGAGCAGCGCAAAAAGGCTTTCACAAAGGCGATTGCCGCCGCCCTTTTGAAAGACGGAAAGGTAAAAATCAAAGGTATGTACTCGACCAAGACGGGAAAGACCTTTGACGGAGTTGTGCTGCTTGCCGACACAGGCGGCAAGTATGTAAACTTCCGCGTCGAGCAGAACCGAAAATGATAAGGCTTGATGAAAAGCAATACCGCGCCGTAAAGAAAATGACCCGCGCCGCTTGTGCAAACAACGATTGCGGGAATTGTCTGCTGCTGGACGACGGGGAAACTTGCGTTTGTGTGCAGAGTATCAGCTATTCGCTGCTATGCCGCTATTTCCGCGAAGCGGTATTACCCGCCGACAGGCAGCTTTGCGAACAGATCACCCGCAGCGGGGAAACCGATTTGAAGCGTTGCGCGGTATGCGGCAGCACGTTTGCGGCGGGCAGCAACCGGGCGAAATACTGCCCCGATTGCGCGGCAAAGATACGCCGCAGACAGAAAGCCCAAAGCGAGAGAAACAGGCGTTTACGGATAAAAACAACTACATAGCAAGCACAGCAAACGAGTACCCGTTTGCGAGAAATGCCCGCGCTTCCCATAGAGAGCGCGGGCATTTTGCTTGTTGGGATAGTCCCAAACCCTTATATGACCGAGAAAGGACGTGATGAAAGAATATGCCGTATTCCTCATACGACCATGACAAATTAGAAGCCGCCGAAACCATGCGGATAGAACGCCGGATATATTTTGAAGCAAAGGACAGGGAGATTGCCCCTTATGCTTCCTTGCCGATTGCGCAGCTACTTTCCATGCGCAGCGAAAGCGCGGCGGCAGAACAGGCGATTTTTGACGACCTTAAAGAACGCGCCGCCGCATGGGAAGAACAGGCGGGAAGAACGCTTTTGCTGGATAAAACACTTGAATATGTGAGAACGCCGCACGTCCAGCACACCGCTAACGAGTGGCAGACCACCGAGCATAACCGCCATATTCGCAGCAACCGGGTATATCAGATGAATTACTACATTTACGAGAATACCCGCTACGACAAAGAAGCGCAGAAATCTATCCCGTATTCATGGACGCTTACATGGAGCGTGCGCACCAACAGCCCAAGCAGAACCCAAGCGAAGATTGCCGGACAAGATAGAAAGGTTTTCACCGACAAGGCAGCTATGGAAAAGTATCTGAATGGGCGTATCAAAGCGTATGACCGCTTGTTTACGGAAATCTCCCCGCCTATCCCGCAGGAGTACGCCGACTATTTCAAAGTAAACGGTATGCTCATGCCGGACTACACCATAGAGGGCGAAGAACCCCCGCAGCAGCAACAGGCGGCAGCTATCCCCGAAAATACCGGGCAGGAAAAGGAGCGTGAACACATGAGCGAACAGTTTTCTATTATGATAGGCAACCGCAGCCGCTTTGACGCGGGCGACCCCGGCGGCTATTGGTTGGATATGCCCGCCACAAAGGAGCAGTTGCACGAAGCTATGCGGAACGTCGGCATTACCGCCGACAACCCGCAGGATTTTTCCATTCGCGGCTATTCCGACGACCCGGAGAAACATATTGCCTTGCCTTATGAAATGGTATGCGCCGCCGACGTGGACGAACTCAATTTTCTTGCGGCGCGGCTCGAACAGCTTGACCCCGCCGAGGTTGGCAAGCTGAACGCAGCTTTGCAGCAGAAAAACGGGCTTGCAAATATTGGACAGGTAATTGACTTCACCTACAACGTGGATTTTTACGTCCATATCCCCGAAGTACATAACTACCACGATTTGGGCGACTATTACTTAAATCAATCCGGCATGGTACAAATGCCCGAAGAATGGAAAGGCGGCATTGACCTTTCTACTTTTGGCAGGAACGCTGCCGCGCAGGAAAAAGGCGCGTTTACCGAGTACGGCTATATCGTGGAAAGCGGCGACGAGTGGGAACGGCAGTTTGAGGGGCGCGAAGTGCCGGAAGAATACCGCATTATGAGTTACCCGCAGCCGGAGCGCGGCGAACAGGACAAAGCCTATATGGACGCAGCCGAAACGCAGCAAGCAGACGCACAGGCCGCAGAGCCGCAGCAGCCCCGCCCCGTCGTCCCCATTATCCTTACTTCCGAAAAGCCCGCCGAAAAGGTAAAGGAGATCACCGCGCGTTTGGAACAGGGCGTACAGGCGATTTTTGACAGCGACCGCTACAAAGAGTTTCTAACCGCTATGTCAAAGTTCCATGATTATAGTTTGAATAACACTATCCTAATTGCTATGCAGGGCGGCAATTTGGTAATGGGCTTCCGTCAATGGGAAAAGGAGTTTGACCGCCATGTAAAGAAAGGCGAGAAAGGCATTAAAATCTTTGCCCCCGCGCCCTACAAGGTGAAAAAGCTGGTTGATAAAATCGACCCCGAAACGAGAAAGCCCATGCTTGACCGCGAGGGAAAAGTGGTAAAGGAAGAAAAGGAAATCACCGTCCCCGCCTTTAAGGTTATAACCGTCTTTGATATTTCGCAGACCGAGGGCAAGGAGTTTCCCGACCTTTCCGTTAAACCGCTGCTTGCCGATGTGGAGCAGTACGAGGATTTTTTCGCCGCCCTTGAAAAAGCGTCCCCCGTCCCGATTGCATTTGAGCAGATCACAAACGGCGCAAATGGGTATTTCAGTTTGACCGACAAGCGTATTGCAATCAAAGAGGGCGTGAGTGAATTACAGGCGGTAAAGACCGCCATTCACGAAATCGCCCATGCGAAGCTGCACGACGTAGACTTAAACGCCCCGCCGGAGCAGCAAAACCGCGTTGACCGCCATACCTGCGAGGTAGAAGCGGAAAGCGTCGCTTATACGGTTTGCCAGCATTTCGGCCTTGATACTTCCGATTACTCTTTCGGCTATGTGGCTGGTTGGAGCAGCGGCAAGGAAATGACCGAGTTAAAAGCGTCCCTTGAAACAATACAGACCACCGCAAAGGAACTCATTACCGAGATTGAGGGGCATTTTACCGAGTTGCAGCAGCAGCGGCAAGCCGAGCAGGAGCAGGGCGATACCTTTTCCATTTATCAGTTAAAGCGCGGGGACGAAACAAGGGACTTGCGCTTTGAGCCTTATGACCGTCTGCAAGCGGCTGGACTTACCATTGACCGGGTAAATTATGAACTCGTCTATACTGCACCGCTTACAAAGGATATGACGCTGGGCGACATTTGGGAAAGGTTTAATATCGACCACCCCGCCGACTTTAAGGGGCATAGCCTTTCCGTTTCCGACATTGTTGTGCTTCATCAGAACGACGAGGACACCGCCCACTATGTAGACAGTATCGGTTTTCAGCAAGTGCCGGAGTTTTTGCAGGAGCAGCAGACCCCCGTATTTGACAAGCTGCCGCCCGAACAGCAGCAAGCCTTGTCCGACACCGTACAAGACACTTTGCAAATGCTGGTTGACGCAGACAAGCGGATTTATGGCGACGTTACGGGCAAGACCCTTGAAGCAATCGCGGCGCAAGGATATTCCTACAAGGACGGGCAGCTTGAAAAGCAGCAGCCGGAAGCGACCCCCGACAGCCTTTTGACGGGTGAAACCGTTAGAACGCCGAGGGGCAATTTTCATATTACCGATATGAGCCGTGAACAGATCGAAGCGGCGGGATTTGGTTTTCACCATGCGTCGGAGGACGGGAAGTATCTCATTATGGGGAATGGCACACAGGCTTATGCCATAGCCGCCGAGCAGCCGCAGCGGGATAATCCCTTAAAGCACGTCGAGGACACCATAGAGCAGAACGACAACAATTTTGACGGGCTTATCAACAATACGCCGCAAACGCCCACCGTTGCAGATTTTGAGCAGCGGGCAAAGGCGGGGGAAGCGATTTCCGTTACCGACCTTGCAAAAGCGGTAAAAGCCGAGAAACGGGAACAGCCGCAGAAAAAACCGTCCATTTTGAAGAAGCTGGACGAATACAAGAAACAGGCGGCGCAGCAGCCGAAAGATAAACAGAAAGAGCATAAAAAGGATTTGGAGGTTTGATAGCATGAATACCCGCTTTACCATTGAGGAAGAAAACATTGTTGCGATCTACGCCGAGGACAGCCGGGAAACAACGCTTGAAAATATCCTTGCCGCCATGCCCTACATGGACGAGGATATGCGCCAGCTTGCCGCCGCAGCGGTGAACAAGCTGCAAGCCATGACGGACAGCGAGTTTTCCGAAAGGGAGTTTATCTTGACCGACGAGGAATAGCCCATAGAGAACAGGGGCGCGGTTGCCGATTTCCGGCACCGCGCCCCTGTTCTTTTTTTGTCCTTGCGTGGACAATTAGAAAGCCGTTTTTGCGGGTTTGAATATACTTTATCGTCTATGTCGTTTTCATGCGCTGGAAGCCGCAGAAACACAGGCGTTTTCAGCCCTTAACATTCCACTTGCCACCCCATGTTTTGCGCCTTATCGCTCCTGCTCCCGCGCCCTGCTTTGGGACGGGTAAAGAATACTATCGACGTTCTTTTTGACAACGCCGTATTCCTGCATTTGCTTCTTGGCTTGCCGATAATCTTCATACAATTTGGTTTTCCTGTCGTTTAAGCTTCTATACTCCTTGCGCAGCGCGGCGAGATCGGGCAGCTTCTTTATCTGCATTTCCTTTAATGCCCTTGCCGCAGCTTCAAACAGGATAATTTCGCTTTCATGCCCCCGCAGATACTTTTCCTTGTCCGGCGATTTTCGGTATTCATCGTAAATCGGTTTTAACTGTCGGTATGTGGTGGTGTGCTTGATAAGCAGCGACAAATCAGACATACGCTGTTCCACTTCCTTAACCGCCTTTGCCGCCGCGTCATGAGCGGTCATAATATCGGCTATCTTGCTTTCAAGTTCGCTATAATACTCAATCTTGTTTTCGGTTAGGAAGTTCATGCTTTTAGCAGCCTGTTTCAGATTATGGATTTTTGCCCACCGTTCATAGCCCGCCGACTGTTGGGCTTTGATACTGTTTTCAAGATCGACGACAAGCCGGATTTTCTTATCTTCCCGCAGCGTTTTTGTTTTGGCAACATACACGCCCTTGATACGCTCCTTTATCGCTTCTTCCGTATAGGCCGCGCCGAGCGTCTTTGTGCGGGTAAACCGTTCCTGTCCGGCAGCGCGAAAGGAAATGTATTTGCCCTGTTTGATTTCATACCCCATTTCCTGCAAGCGGCGCAGCAGTTCGTCAAAATCTTTCACTTGGGGAATGAGAGTATCTATCGCCGTTTTCAGCTTTGCTTTGTAGCTTGTCCCTTGCTTTTCGGCGGTGTATTCTGCATAGCTTTTTCCCTTGTCCTGTCCCGGTACGACGACGGATAGCCCATGCTCTTTACATATCCTGTCGCTGGTGCGCCGGATAAAGTGATAGCTTTGCTTGTTGGAATGGTACTTTTTGTAGTCAACGAAGCTAACCGCGTTGAAAATCAAGTGATTATGCAGATGGTCTTTATCGACGTGAGTTGTCAAAACAAACTCATACTTGCCGCCTAATACCGCCCCGGCAAGTTCCATGCCGATTTTGTGCGCTTCTTCCGGTGTGGTTTCTCCCACCGCAAAGGATTGTATCAAGTGCCGCCCTAAATGTGTGCCGCGATCTCCGGCAGCTTCCCGCGTCCATGCAAACTCAATATCGGCGGTTTCCAGCCCGCAGCCGAAAGAGGACGCAAGCAGCTTCCCGTCTGTCTTTTCGGGATTTAAGATATAGTCTATCGCAGCCTTTAAGGTTGATTTAATAGGGTGCGTCTTTGTAACCGCCATATCTCGTCCACCGCCTTTTTAATGTCCTCTATATCCTGCCTGTAAACCGTCCCCGTCGCATTGGCGCGTTTTGCAATTTGGTTGATGTTCCGGCTCACCGCTTGCAGTTCCCGGATATATGCTTTTGTGTCGCTTCGGTCAACGACAAGAATATACCCGTCTATCGCCATTTTACGGAAGTATGCCCCATACTGCTTTATGGGAAGCTGCTTCATCTTCTCGTCGATCAGCCGCTTTTCTTCTTCCGTAACGTAAAACTTCATCTGTATATTTCTCTTTCGGTTTTCCATTTCCGCACCGCCTTTCGGTATAAGGGTTTGGGATTATCCCAACAAGCATTTTCCGCAAACGGGTACTCGTTTGCTGTGCTTGCTATCTACTCCATACCCCCACCGAAAGGCGGTATTTGTTGCGCGTTCCTTTGATTTTGGACGCAAAAAAAGATTGCAGCCGCCATGCGCTGCAATCTCCCGATTTCTCATATTGTGAGGTTAATCCTCTGCTTTTTCGACTTCCGTTATCTCCCTTGCTGTTGCGGTTACAATCCGTATGCCTTTATCGCTCATACCGTCCAGCAGCGCGTCAAGCTGCCGCCGCCCGGTGGATTTCTCCGCATTGCTGTTCGGGAAGAAAAATTGATCTACCGAAATATGATACCGGGTTACAAGGTCATAGAATACCTGTAAACTCGGCTGTTGTCCCTTGTTCTCGATATTCGCAAGGTAGCGCGGGGAAATATATAACTCGTCGCTTACCTTTTTGCGGCTCTCGCCGTATTCATTTCTCGCGGCTTTTATAGCTGCCCCGAAAGCCTTAAAGTCGTACAATGGTACGGGTCTTTTTGCCATTTTCATTCACCCTGTTACATTTTACAGTTCACCTTTCTTTTTGGATATGTCCACACAATTCATATCATTAGGTTAAATACTTCCTGTTGTGTATTGACAGTAGACTGATTTTCTGATAAAATAAAATTTATGTAAAAGGAGGCGGCGTTTATGTTGCATAGCATGCGTATTAGATAAGCATTGAAAAAAAGGATTTTCCCATTTTCAACATGGGCTTTTTTGTCATGCTTATTTTGCGGATGCTATACAAAAAACTAACGACGTATAGATATAGTATAGACATGGTGCAAGCTATGCCTTAGTTTTGTTGTACTGCTCTGTGCATTATAAATGCAGGTCAATGCTCATGTTGAGGATTGACCTGCATTTTTTTGTGTAAAAAGGACGAGTGAAATATAATGCTTAAAAAATATTGGATAAAATGTCCGATTTGTAACGGAAAGACGAGAGTTCAAGTATTTCATAATACTGTATTAAAAGATTTTCCTCTTTTCTGCCCTAAATGCAAATTGACGCATATCATTGATGTAGAAAAATTAGAGATTGTAATCAAAAATACAGAAAAACAAACTTTTATTATTTAGAAGAAAGGATATAAAAATGAAACGTTTACCTAAATATACGCCTGCGGAAGTACGGAATGATCCATACGGATTTACTTACAAAGAAATGTCGGAAGTTATTGGCGAGAATGAAGCAAAAGCCTTATATGAAGAATTATATAAGCAATTACCACGCAAAAAAAATCTATCAATGTTGGTAAAAAATATTTGCAAAAGCAGTGATACTGAAAAGTATGTTTACGAACTGAAAGACAACAAATACATTGAAACGGTTTTTATCAAGCGGCGAGATGGTGGAACTGTTTGCGTGAGCACACAAGTCGGTTGTCCTGTTGGTTGTATTTTTTGTGAGTCCGGGCGAAATGGCTTTGTTCGTAATCTAACATCGTCAGAAATCGTACAACAGATTATATTGTTGCGTCGAAAAGTAAACCGTATCGTTTTTATGGGTATGGGAGAGCCTTTATTCAATTATGACAACTTGATAAAAGCAATCCATATTCTCCGAGATAGATATGGGCTCAACTTTCCAACCGACGGCATTACCATATCAACAGTTGGTCCGGTCGATCAATTAAAAAAATTGCGCGAGGAACATCTTAAAATTCAGTTGACAATATCTTTACACGCAGCAACACAATCTGCAAGAAATCGTATTATTCCTCACATGCGCATATATGCTATTGAAGATGTTGTTAAGCAAGCCTTATCCTATTCTGAAAGGCATAATCGCAAAATTGTCTTTGCGTATTTGCTTTTACCGGGTATAAATGACCGGCCCTCAGATGTAAGACAACTTGCAAAATGGTTTCGGGGCAAAAAAGTTATGATTAACGTGTTACAATACAACCCAACAAGCAATTCAAGAATTAAAGCACCACAGAAACGGGAAATAGTTGCATTCAAACATCAATTAGAGCAAGCAGGACTTGAAGTTACTATGAGAGTTTCTCATGGCAGAGAGATTAACGCGGCTTGTGGACAGTTAGCTAACACATATAATAAATTCAAAAAAAAATGATTAAAAGTGCCAGACGCATAGACGCAGAGCCGATAACGCATTAGGTCAAAAAACCTATGTGTTATCGGCTTTTTTATTTAATATTGCGCAAAAGCCGCTGTTCCCTATTATAGAATGGATTGCGGGTAGTGTATTAAAGTCGCCCTTTTTTAAGGATACGGCGGTATCGGGGAGGTATCGCCGTGTCCATTTTTATTTACTGTAACCCGCCTAATGCTTTGCGGTCAAAAAAAGCTATGCTCCGCAAGCGGGATATTCCGGCTATGAATGTGAACTGTCAATACATTTAGCTACTGCTTACATTTCCTTTGCGCCCGTCCGCGTCTTGCGGACGGGCGCATTTTGCTTTTTTCAACTTTTTTCTGAAAAGCGCACTCAAGAGCCATCTCCCGAACGGGTACGGAGCGAAAGGGGCAGAGAGGACAAGCCCTTAACTCCCGTCCTCTACTCCACGCGGGAAGGAGGTGAACTCTATGGAGCTATCTTCTTCCGACAAGGAAAGAATACAACATCAGTACGACGCATTAGCAAAGAAAACTTTGGTCGGCGAAGCGAAAAGCCACCGTCGCACTCTTGCGAAACGCGCAGCACGCGAAGTTACTTTTTCGGATTTGAGCGAAAGCGAACTCGCGCAGCTTTTCACAACGGACGAATACGAAAGCGATTATTTCCGTTTTCAAGTGTCCGGCTTTGATGTACTCGTCAAAAATGAACTGCTTGCCGAAGCCCTTAACGCTTTGCCCGAAAGGAAACGCGACATTATCCTTTTGTCCTACTTCTTGGATATGAGCGACGCGGAAATTGGCGAACTGCTGAATGTTGTACGCACGACGGTTTTCCGGCACAGGAAATCCGCGCTTGCGAAAATCAAACAGTATTTGGAGGGAAAAGCAGATGATGAATACCGTTAGGAAGTCTGAAAATCTGTTGCCGTTCCCTGTCATTTCCGCAGCGGCAAACGGCGACACAACCGCCATGTGCGCGATCTTGAAGCACTACGAGGGTTACATAGCGAAACTTTGTACCCGCACGCTGAAAGACGACGCGGGCAATACCTATTCCTATGTGGACGAGGAAATGCGTAACAGGCTGCAAGTGCGCCTTATTACCCGCACCCTTGCTTTTCATGTAGGATAATCTTTTAGCCCATGCGGGGAGCGTGTCCCCTTTCCACGCTTCCCGTTATGGGCTATTTGTCGTTCCGCAAAAGCATATCCGCTGTTGATGTGCTTTTGCAGGCCGACAAAGCCTATTGTTCTTTGACAAAGAAAGCGGCCTTTGGTGCGCAGCATAACAGGCAAACGGGTACATTCCGTCTGTACCGAGCCAGTCGGCGGGTACGCCATGACAGCTTTTCCCCATAGGGGAAAAGCCGAGCGAGAACTACCGCGCCGTAAAACAGGTTTAGCAGCTTGTGGGCGACGACATACAAGGCGGCACAATGATACTCCCGCGTTGAACACCCTCAAAGTATTGCGCGGCGCACCCATAAGCATGGGCCGGGGTGAAACTCCCGTGAGGTTGCAGCTAACAACCGCCCGTTTTTGCCTTTTGACGAATATAGTTTATCCATACAGGAAAAGGAGGTTTTTCTAATGGATAAAAAACAGACAATTACAACCGAACGCAAAATAGGGAAAATCACCTATCTTGTTCAAGCGTTGCCGAGTGAAAAGGCAACCGATACAATCCATAAAAAGATTGAGAAACTCATTGTAAAGGATTTGCAGAAAAAGCCCGGAAATCCGGGATTTTTAGCGTCCGAGTAGTGCATTAGGCGGCGGGATATGGTATAATGATAGCAACACATTATACCTGTTTATTCGGCTGTCGGAAAGGAGGACTAATGTTACAGTCGAATAAAATCACCGCCCTTTACTGCCGTTTAAGTCAAGAGGATATGCAAGCCGGAGAAAGCGGAAGCATACAGCACCAAAAAATGATACTTCAACGCTATGCGGACGAACACCATTTTTTGAACACAAAGTTTTTTGTGGACGACGGATTTTCCGGCGTGAGTTTTGAGCGCGAGGGGCTGCAAGCGATGTTGCAGGAAGTGGAAGCCGGACGAGTGGCGACGGTCATTACCAAAGACCTTTCCCGTCTTGGCAGAAACTATCTGAAAACGGGCGAACTCATAGAGATTGTATTTCCCGAAAACGGAGTACGCTATATCGCGATCAACGACGGAGTTGACACAGCGCGGGAGGATAACGAGTTTACCCCCTTGCGGAACTGGTTTAACGAGTTTTACGCCCGCGACACAAGCAAGAAAATCCGCGCAGTTAAACAGGCACAGGCGCAAAAAGGCGAGCGCGTCAACGGGGAATATCCATACGGCTATATCCCAGACCCGAACAACCGCCACCACCTTATACCCGACCCGGAAACCGCGCCGATTGTCAAACAGGTTTTCGCTATGTTTGTTAGCGGCGTGCGTATGTGCGAAATCCAAAAATGGCTTGCGGAAAACAAAGTCTTGACGATTGGAGCGTTGCGCTATCAGCGTACAGGACAGGCGCGGTATCAGCGGGCAATGATCGCCCCCTATACTTGGCCGGACAAAACGCTCTATGACATATTAGCAAGGCAGGAATATTTAGGGCATACCATAACCGCGAAAACTCACAAGGTATCCTACAAGTCGAAAAAGACCCGGAAGAACGAAGAAGAACAACGCTATTTCTTCCCAAACACCCATGAGCCGCTTGTTGACGAGGAAACCTTTGAACTTGCGCAAAAGCGGATTGCTACCCGCCACCGCCCGACAAAAGCAGCGGAGATTGATATTTTTTCCGGCTTGCTGTTTTGCGCTGGTTGCAGACATAAGATGTATTACCAACAGGGCGTAAATATCGAGCCGCGCAAGTTTTCCTATTCTTGCGGCGCATGGCGCAACAGGGCAAGGACAGGCAGCGAGTGTACCTCTCATTATATCCGCAAAAACGTACTTCTTGATTTAGTGCTGGAAGATATGCGGCGGGTTTTGCGGTATGTTAAGGAACACGAACAGGACTTTATCTGTAAAGCTACCGAGTACGGCGACATGGAAGCGAGAAAGGCATTAGCGCAGCAGCAAAAGGAACTTTTCAAAGCACAGGCGCGTATGACCGAACTTGACACGCTTTTCCGCAAGCTGTATGAGGACAACGCATTAGGCAGACTGACAGATGAACGGTTTGTGTTTCTAACTTCCGGCTATGAGGACGAAAAGAAATCCCTTGCCGCAAGGATAGACGAGTTACAACAGCAGATCGCAACCGTTACCGAGCGAAAAAGGGATATATCAAGGTTTATTCAGATTGTCGGGAAATACAGCGACATACAGGAATTGACCTATGAAAACGTCCATGAGTTTATCGACCGTATTTTGATACATGAATTAGACCGGGAAACCAACACCCGGAAAATCGAAATCCATTATAGCTTTGTCGGACAGGTTGATACCGAGCAGGAGCCGACGCAAGTTGTCAACCATGACCGCCGCAACATGGTAGATGTAAAAAGTATCGCTATCTAACCCCAGCAAAGTTCGCACCTGAGTAGCCGTCGTCGGTGTACCAGCGCAGATTGGTAAAGCCGTTCTGCTTGGCGTAGGCTTCCAAAATCCGTTTCTGGTTGGAAATGGAATTGCTCTCGCCTTGCAATTCGTCCTCATGGGACAATCTCGGATAAAGGGCGGTAATGAGGTTTTGGGTGGCTTGTCTTAACATAAAATCCTCCGTTTCCGACAGCCAGCCCCACTATTCCGTGGTTTCATTGTACCACGGAACAGGGGCGGCTGTACAGCGGTAAAAGTGATAAATCTGCTTCTTTACAGCTTGTCAAATCGCCTTTTTTTGTGTAGCAGCGGCTTCCGCTTCCAGTACCCTCGCCATCTTGTCGGCGGCGGTGCTGGTGGTGTCTTTCTTGAAAAAGCCGGACACGACAAGAACGGTATTCCCCATGCGGATTTCCGTCACGCAGTCGGGGCGGCGGGTGGTACGGTGGTCGTGCTGCTTGATATTCTCCATAGGCAATACTCCTTTCATTCAGCCAGCAGTTTCTTCATGGTTTCCATTTTCCGCTTTGCGGTTTCCTGCCGGAAGTTGACGCCAGTAAAGCGTATCGGGACGCACATGGACAGCAGTCGGTCATAAATCCGGGAATGGGCCGTGTCTGTCGGCTTTTTCAACTCGTCCAGCGGGCGGTTGGTGGTGGCGATCAGCGGCTTGTTGCTGCGGTATCGGGTATCAATCACATGGAATACCTGTTCCAGTCCATAGTCGGTGCCACGCTCCATGCCGAAGTCGTCAATGATAAGCAGCGGATAGCGGCAAAGGCGGGAAATATACTCATTCCGGCCTGTAAAGCCGGGAGAGAGGTCGCCCAGGATAACGGCGAAGTTCGTCATATATACGGGGACTTCTTTCTCCATGAGGGCGTTTGCGATACAGCCCGCAAGGTAGCTTTTCCCGTTGCCGACGTTCCCCCAGAACAGGCAGCCGATGTTTTCGGCCTGCATTTCTTCCCAATGCTCCGCATACCGCCGGGCAATCCCGGTCTGCGGGTTTCTGCCGTTGTCGTTCTCGAATGTCCATTGCTGCATGGCTGAGTCGGCAAAAGCCCTCTGTTTCAGATTTTCCACGGCTTCCACATGGCGGCGGTGTTCCTCGGCGGCCTGCCGCTGCTCACGGGCGGCTCTCTGGCAGTCGCACTCTGCCGGGTGGCGGTCACGGCCAAACAGCTCCTTACCCTCCGGGAAGTAGGCTTCTTTCGGCGTATGGCACTTTCCGCAGTAAAGCAGTCCGTCCTCGCCGATATAGTCCTCCATCTCCGGGGCGGCGGTTGTCATGTTCTCCAAAATATCTTTGATTTCACTTGTCATAAGCTTTCTCCCTCCATACAGGTATAGTCGGGGATGCCCTGTTTTACGGCTCCCTTTTTGTCATTGGCCGCCCATCTGTGCAAGGCGGCGGCATAATTCTGGTAGGCTTTCCCGCTGGCGGCAAGGTAATGGCTCATTTCCTCAATCAGCCGTTCCAGCCTGTCCGGGTATTCTGCCTGTAACTCGTCATATTCGTCCTTTGACAGAAAAATATTCTCATATCGGCCATAAGCTGTGGGCGGCTCCCCACTCGCTCTCATTGTTTGGTTCTCTATTAAGTTGTTTATATTAGTTTTGTTAGGGGTCGGTTTTCCGACCATCATAGGGTCGGTTTTCCGACCGTCATAAGGTCGCTTTTCCGACTGTATGAGGGTCGCTTTTCCGGCCATCAGTTGGTCGGAAAACCGTACCACTGGGACAGGCGGCACTTTCACATAAAGCCGATTGGGTGCGGAGAAGCCCCGCCGTTCCCGTTCTAAAAGCCCGGCTGCGTCCAGTTCTTTCAAGGCTCCCTTGATGGCGGTACAACCCTTGTCCAGCATTTCCGCTATCTCCGCAACGGGGTAGACAATGAATATCCTGCCCTCGCCGTCCTGCCAGCCGTTCTTCTGTGACAGGGTGGAGCGGTCTAATAAAAGCGCATACAGCAGCTTGGCGGTCTGTGAAATCTCCATTTTCAGCAGGAAACGGGGGTATGGAAGATAGGCGGGCAGCGTGGTGTCTGCCCTGATATAATCAGCGATAGTATCACCTCCCTCTGTGTTGTGTCGTTTTTGGGCTTTGTCACGCATTAGGACGGCATTTCCGGGGGGAAAGGATAAATGTATCGCATACCCTTTGACACCCACGAAAAAAGCCTTGATTTATGCGGGTTTGAAAGGCTCTAAAGCGTGACATTTCTGCCTTTGTTTCCGCTTTCTCTCGGCGGCTTTGCGTTTCTTCATGCACCCGGCGCAGCCGGGGCAGTATTTCCCCCGGTTGGATTTGGGGACAAAGGCCGCCCCGCAGACCGCGCAGCGTTTCCGGCTCCCCCGGTACAAGAGGGCTGCGGCCAGCTCCCCGTCAAGGGGCAGGACAGCCACACGGAACCAGCGGCACATGAGGGAATAGGAAATGCTCTGGACGCACACGCAAGGCTCCCCGTCGTCTAACAGCAGGCAGTTCCCCTCGTCGTAGTTACAGCACTCATGCACAAGGCGGCGGGCTGCCTGGTGCTGGCGGTAGTCCATGCGGGACGGCTTATCGTTCATGGCTCTGCTCCTTTCTGCGGTGCGGCTCTTCCCGGCGCAAAATCTGGTCGATGTTCCGCTTGACGGTCTGCAACTCCCTGAACCGCTGCTTCTGTTCGTGATAGGTGTTGTACAGGCCGTCTTTCTCGGAGATAAGCTGCTCGATCTCGGCCTGCAACGCTTTTCGGCCGGGCAGCTTGGTAAGCCCCTGTGCCTTGAAATACCGGGCGGCGGCTTCGGCTATGATAAAATCGCTCTCGTTTGCCTGGCGGTATGCGGCGCGGGCTTTCTCGGATTTCTGCGCTTTCAGCCCCTCGCGGATGGGCTTGGTCTTGGCATAGGCAAGTACCTGTTGCCGCAACTCCCTTTTCCCTTGCAGCTTCGTTTCCAGTGCTTTCAGTTCGCCGCTGGTCTGGCGCATTTCCTGATAGGCGGTAGCAACGGCGGCTTCAAGCTGTTCCGGGGAAGAAAAGCCGTACTGTTGGTAGATGGTCAGGGTCTTGGCGGCCTGTTTCAGATTGTGTATCTTCGCCCATCGTTCATAGCCTTTGCCCTTGCCCTCGGCCATCTTCTGCTCAATGTCCACAAGCCGCTGCACACTGTCCTGTCTGGGGTCGATTTTCCCTGTCTTTTCGCCCTGTAAGCGGCCTTTCCCGGCGTGTAGGTATTCGGGTATGGCTGCGGTCTGTTCGGCGGCTCTGGCGGCTTGGTGCTGCGGGGTGTAGCGAACCGTTACGCCCCTCTGGGCGTTCTGCTCCAAAACGGCAAGGACGGCGGTGCGGTCAAAGTCGCCGCCCAGCTTCCGGGCGGTGATAGGCTTCGTCCTGTCTGGCGTGAGGTAGGACAGCCGCCCCCGGCTCTCCTTGACGGTCACACCCTCCCGCAACAGCAGAGAGGAAAACTCGTCAAAGCTGGCAGCGGTGGCAAGGGCTTTCCGTAGGGTCTGCCGCAGCTTCTCCTTGTTCGTTTCAAACTTGGTCTGCCGGGGCGTGATACCGCCTGCAATCATGGGGGCGTTCTGCTTGTCCAGTGCGGCCTGTCCCTTTTTCTGCGCCCAATATTCCCGGTCTGTGACACGGTTCTTGCTGCCGTTCAAGAGGTCGATTTGGTAAAGTCCTTCCCGGTGGCACATCTCCATGACCTCGGACTTGAAGTAGCGTAGGGCTGCGTCGGTGCAGCGGTGCTTGCACCCGGCTTTCGTGTCCGCTGGCCTGTCCATGTAGGGCAGGAACGGCACTTCCTCTATCCGCAGGCTGTTAATGACGATATGCACATGGATGTTGCCGCTGTGGTTATGCCCGTCCGGGTGGGTGCAGACAAGGGCCTGATGGCCGGGGAAATGCTCTTTACAGAATTGCTCCCCCAACGCCTGCGCCCGGTCTACGGTCAGGCCGTTGTCCGGCCCGTCCCGTGGGTCAAAGCTGATGATATAGTGGTGGCTTTTCACATCCTCCCGCCGCTGATTTTTCTCATAGCGGAGATTGGAGCGCATACACGCAACGGCAAAATCCTCGCCGCCGCAGTTCAGCGTGGACAAGCGATAATCCTCACGGGGGATAAGCCTGCCGTTTTCATCAAGGACGGGCTTCATAGTAAATTCGTCATGCTCAAAGAGCAGGTATTGTTCGGCGGCTCCGTAGTCGGCGTTCTTAGAGCCTAAATGCTTGAGTGTTGCCAACGGCGTCACCTACTTTCTTTAGGACTTCATACTTGAGGGCGGCAAGGTCGGCGGCCGCTTCCCGCAATTCCTTTGCCATAGCCGGGTAGGGGCTATGCCACTCGTTGAGGGTGCGGGCAATCTGGTTGAGATTGCCGCCAATCCTGCCGTACTCGGCTGTGAGCTTCCCGACAGCGGAGAGCAGCTCGTCATTGACTGACGACACATGGAGTACGGGGCGTATGGTAGTGCGCCGGATGGCCTGCCGGAGAAATTCGGACTGACTGATACCATAGGGCGCAAGCCGTTCTGTGAAGTCGGCGTATTCTTCATCGGTCAGCCGGGTTTTCACAACATGGCTGCGGTGGGGGGTGTTGTATCGCTTCGGCATGGGCTGTAAACCTCCTTTCACTTATCACAAAAAATGGGCTGGTCTGTTAGCTATTTTCGGGGCATTTCCTGTCTGCCGGACAGAAATATTTTTGCGGCGTAAGCCGCATAGCAGGGTTTGGGGAAGGCACTCCCCAACAAGTTTCCCGCGAGGGGCAAAACCGCAGAATTGCGGATTTTGGCACCGTGGTAGAAACTTGCTCTAAGTAAGCCGTAGATTTCCCCTTGCACTTACTACTCGTATAGCTGCCGCCTGTTTTGGCCGGATTTCTGCAAAAATCTTACGGCGTGGGGCGATTTTTACCCGCAGTTCTTTCTTTCCGCTAAAGATACATTTCAAAGGCCGCCAGCTACCCGCTTGCCGGGAATTTTCTCAAATTTTCCTTTGCCTTAGAAATACAGAAAATGCAGATTTGGCTACCGCCGCAGAAAATTTTTTGTTTCCGGCTTCACCTACCTACTACGGATGACTTTGCGATTTTGCCAAACGGATAAAGAAAAAAGCAGCAAATCTTTTTCAGACTTACTGCTTTCGCTGGCCGCCGATGGGCGGTGGATATTCAGTTTTGAAAGTTCAGGTCAGGTTGGCCCGATGATGGATAGCACAATAAATTCCTGTTTTCCCTTTAAGGCATTGTGCATTTTTTCTATTTCTCTTGATGATTATTTTTTTCATAATCAATCAATGTACCTATAACAATTCCAATCAACATTCCGATACCTGCACAAATAGAAATAGCAAAAAGATTTTGCAAAAACGCCCATGCCAACACACCTATGCAACCACCGACAATAAATCCTGTTAATAAGCCAATAGTTAAGTATTTATTACTTTTCATATTGCTATATCTCCCCTAAAAGTATATTTGTCGTTGGTTCTATTATACTATGACCTGCTTCCTTTAGGAATAGATGAATTGTAAACTGGCTGGAGTGAAACCGCTAATGACAGCCAGTGTTTGTTCTTTGTTTATCGGTCAAAGCGAAATTTGAACAGGGCGGCAATGAGCTGTTGCTTTATATGTTCCTCAACTTCGGCGTTGACTTTCCCGTGTACTTTGGAACAGTAGCGGATATATCCGGCATAGTGGGAAAGAATGGTGTCGATTGCGTCCGGGTCGCCCTCATGGGCTTTGACGATTGTTTCATAGGGGAGAAGTTTACTCATAGTCATTTCCCTCCATGAGCCGCCTTAACCGCTGCAAGGCAAGCCGGATATGCCGCCCCGCTGTGCTGCGTGTCCGGCCAATATGTACGCCGATCACTCGCTGCGGCTGGCGCAGGAAATAGTAACGAAAAATTTCTTCCTGCGTCTGCTCCGGCAAAAGGGCAAGGGCGGCGGCAAGCTCCGCATGATACAGAACGGCGGTCTGGCCGCAGGCGGTAAAAAGATATTCTTCAAGCTACTCCGGCTCGGCAAGCTGGACAAACTTTTCACTCATCAGATAATCAAGGGAAACTTCCCGTTCCCACCTCCGGCGCAGCTTCAAGATTTTATCTATGGCTGCGTGACGAATGACTACCTTGCAAAAGGCATTGAATGTGTACTGGATATGCACCTTGTAGGCTTCATCTTCGGTCATGGAAATTCCCCCTCTCTGAATAATAGTGCGGGGCGGCAGTACTCCTTGCTGTCGCCCCTTGATTGCCTACCAGCAAAGACGGGCGGGGCTGTCAACGACGGCGCGAAGCGGCGTTCATTTTATCGTTGACTGGCTCGGCTGGGTTTGCTATTTACCCGACAAACTTGAATTTATTTTAAGCTATCACGTTTTACCTTCTTAAGCCTTACTATCATTACCATAGGAATTTCTTTGTTGGTTTTGAAACATTCTTCATAAAATCCATCAATGACAAATCCAGCTCTAAAACAAAGGTTAAAAATATCTTGTATGGAACGATGATAATAAATCTGCTCTTTCGGTTGCCCTTCAATCGCTATATCATAGTAACTGTGCGGTGTCATATATTTTTCAGTCAACGTGACAAAACAAGGGTGTTGCGTTGCAAAGACAAAAATTCCGCTTTCCTGCAACAGTTCATAAACAGCCATAAGAAGTGGTTCAATGTCCGTAATATCCATAATTGCCATATTAGAAACTGCTTTCGTAAAGGCTCGATTTCTTTTTAATTCTAATATACTTTTTCTATCGGTCGCATCCGCCACACAAAATTCAATTTGTTTTGCATATTGTGATTGCCGTCTTTTAGCCAATTCTATCATTTTTTTGCTGTAATCAAAAGCGACAACCGAAGCACCTCTTTGTGCAAGATACGAAGAATAATTTCCATTGCCACACGCAATATCCAAAATGTAATCCGCAGGATTAGGAGATAGAAGTTCCGTTACTTTGGGGCGCACTACCTCTCTGTGAAATTCATTAGATTCGTCACCCATTGCATTATCCCAAAATTGTGCGTTCTCCTCCCAGATTTTTTTACTTTCCTCTGTTCCCATGTTCTCTCCCACTCCCAAAATTTGCTTTTTTGCTTCCATTAAATCTTCCTTACTATATTCCATTGTTACCCTCCATAACTTCTGATTGTTGTCGTCTTGACTATTATGTATCTTTTCTTTCCAAAATGGTATAGGCTTTTATTTTTGTAATGCTGCAAAACTTTTCTTCTGTAAGGTATTCAAAGGATATTTCCCTTTGCCGCCGCTTGCATTAAGCCGCCGCTATTGGAAAGCCAAAAGCAGCGGCTTTTTTTACTCGGTATTACCGAAAAGTATAGAAAGCAGGATATGTCATCATTTGTCATTTCTTCTCAATGTAATAACTGCATGGCATATCAAGCCAAATACAAGAGAAAAACAGCCACCGCCAAATAGTGATGCTCCCCACCCTGCACCTGACATTGTCATAAAACCGCCAACAAAGAAAATACCAATGCCAAGAAATATACCAACACCATAAAAAAGTCCAATTGCCATATCGTACTTATTAAATTGTCGTTTCTCCTTTTTTTCATATGTTTCCATCTTTGTTATTACCTCCTTCGCAAAATCGTCCATGTTGACTCCAAAAAGAAAGCAAATTTTTTTCAACATATTTAAATCGGGTTCATTAACATCTCTCTCCCAATTCGATAGTGCCTGCCGGGTA
This sequence comes from Eubacteriaceae bacterium CHKCI004, assembly GCA_900016875.1. Taxonomy (GTDB): domain Bacteria; phylum Bacillota; class Clostridia; order Lachnospirales; family Lachnospiraceae; genus Anaerobutyricum; species Anaerobutyricum stercoris. The sequence continues at coordinate 25,118 of FCNR01000078.1, forward strand.
ACATTCAATTCCCCGGCTAGTTCTTCCTGTGTCATTCCCAATTGTGTTCGCAGATGACGTATTTGCTTTCCTGTTGTAATATTCGTCTGTTCCTGGTTCAAAATAGTTTCTCCTCTCTGATACTGATTTTATCAATGATATTTCGCAATAGCCAGCAATGAACGCTTGCATTGCGCAAGACGTTACATTATCTTCTGAAACATATAGCGCACCTTGTCCAGGCGGCTGTTTGGACGGCGGGGCTGGATGACTGGCTTGCCGACAGCGGCCTGATACCCTTTCAGTTCTGTAAGGCATACGCTCTGCCCGTTGGTGTAAAAGGCCAGATCAGTACGGTATGCCTGTATACAGCGGGCGGGAATCTCGCCAGTAAAGACAACTTCATCCTTTTTTACCTGGACCGTTTCGATGGTGGCACAGTATTTCGGTGCATCATGATAAGCCCTGGAAAGATATTCCCGGGGCGCATAGAGGGTGAAGGAGAGATAAGGTTCCAGCAGTTGCGTCCCTGATTCCTTCAATGCCTGTTCCAATACAATCGGGGCCAATGAGCGGAAGTCCGCCGGCGTGCTGACCGGACTGTAATAAAGCCCGTATTCAAAGCAAATCTTACAGTCCGTTACGTTCCAGCCGAACAAGCCCTGCTCCAGCCCGTAACGGATACCATCCCTGACAGCGTTTTGAAAACTCTGGTTCAAGTATCCCAGCGAAACCCGGCTCTCGTATTGTACACCGGAGCCAAGCGGGAGTGGTGTAACAGACAGTCCGATGGATGCCCAAAACGGGTTGGGCGGCACCTCGATATGGATGGTGTGGCTGGCTGCTTTGAGCGGCCGCTCCATATAAATGACGGTGGGTTCCTTTACCACTGTTTCAAGCTTGTATTTTTCCGACAGCAAAGCGGAAACAACCTCCAACTGCACCCGGCCCAAAAAAGAAAGAATGATCTCATGGGTGATGGAATCCACCTCGCAGCGCAAAAGCGGGTCAGTATCCGCAAGTTGCGTAAGAGCGTCCAGCAGCCGTTCTCTTTGCGCTGCCGTTTTCGGCGCAATCGACGTCCGCAGCATGGGGAGGGGGTCCTCACGCCACCTTTTACGAGGGAGCCGGGTTGGGTCCCCTAATACATCGTTTAACCTCACGCTGTCGCTGGGAAGGATAACAATTTCACCCGGATAAGCGGTGTCTGTCCGAACAATTTCCCCTTTGGATGGAATACGCATCTCTGTGATTTTCAGCTTTTCTCTCCCGGCCAGGGCCACCGTATCCCGCAGGCGCAGCGTTCCGCTGTATAGCCGTAGATAGACACGCCGCTGGCCGCAATCTGTATACTCCACCTTGAAAACGCTGCCGCATAGGGCGGCGCTCCCCTGTTCCCCAATCGGTTGGAACAGCCCTGTCACCGCATCCATCAACGGTTGAATGCCAAGGCCCTTTTTGGCGCTGCCATAATAGACCGGGAACAGGGAGGCGTCTTGAACCCGCCGCTGTTCCTCCCGCACAAGTTTTTCCCGGCTGATTGGTTCTCCTGCGATATACTTTTCCAATAATTTATCGTTATTTTCGATGACCGCATCCCATGCTTCTATGTCGGTATTTTCCTCCAGGACTATTTCCGGGGACAGCGACACCGTCTGCTTGATGATAATATCGGCGGAGAGCTTATCCCGAACAGACTGAACCACGCTCTGCAAATCAACGCCAGCCTGGTCGATCTTGTTGATAAAGATAACGGTGGGAATGTTCATTTTCCGCAGGGCATGGAACAGAATACGGGTCTGGGCCTGCACGCCATCTTTAGCGGAGATCACCAAGATGGCCCCATCTAAAACAGCCAAAGAGCGGTACACCTCCGCCAAAAAATCCATGTGGCCGGGCGTATCCACAATGTTGACTTTACATCTGTGCCACTGGAAGGAAGTGACTGCCGCTTGAATGGTAATCCCACGCTGCCGCTCCAAAAACATGGTGTCCGTCCTCGTTGTCCCTTTTTCGACGCTCCCCGGTTCTGAAATGGCTCCGCTGGCATATAGCAGGCTCTCCGTCAAGGTCGTCTTTCCAGCGTCTACATGGGCAAGAATTCCAATATTGATTATTTTCATGTGATTGTCCTCCCTTTACTGCCCCGAAGGGCATAAAAATCCCCAGCAGTAAAATACTTTTACCACTGGGGATGATAATTTGCGGACATACACATATACAGCATACACCTGTTTGTGAGTGCTGTTTTTGGGGATATGTCAAAATTGATAAGGCAAAAGTATTCTTAAATTGGGTACAAAAAACTAAGCCCCTACAAAAGGGACTATCATAATCCTTTGTTCCCACTATTTGATTATAGTTTTATTTAAGAATACCTTGCCGCATATTTTTTACTCCTTTTCTGGAATTGAATTATTATATCACATCAGTTTTAGGAAAACAAGTATCTAAAAGAAATTTTTCTTCCCCTTATGTATAGGTGTCAATGATTGGTAACACTTCACCTGGAAAGAAATGTCAAGGGTAAGGGGGAGATTCCCGTAGGGAATACTACCTGACCTTGACTTTCTCTTTGTGATATAATGGTTCCCGGCGGCAG
>FCNR01000080.1 GCA_900016875.1 Eubacteriaceae bacterium CHKCI004
TAATAAAAAAGATGAAAAGGAAGAAGAATCAGAAGGTTCTTCTGAAACAGCTCGTCGGCGGTATAGTTTACAATGGACAGGATTGGTATCTCTAAAGTGACTTCTTTTTGTGTATTGTGCAGTTTCAAACGAATCTGCATTTTGTCCGGGGTGCCTGCCGTCTGCCTTAGAAACAGTACGGCGGACTTCGGGAATGAGAGAACGAGGGCGTCGTCCAGCTTCTCGCTGTCGTCCAGGGCGATCTGTGAATCGTACTCGAACATCCGCCGGTCCATGGTGGCGTCGCCGGTGCTCTGGCACTCCAGATGGTAACGGATGAGAACGATGCCAGAGACCGTGAAGCTGCTGTCGGTGATGCGTTTATCACCTTGTCCATGCTGCTGGTTCATGAAATGCTCGTTGGTTCCGAAGTGGATGGGTTCGCAACCGGAATAGCTCGCCCCGAAGATTTCATTTAAGAGGGGATGGATAAGATTCCGGCAGTCATTGAGTATAGTCCGAAAGACATCATCGTATGTGGTGTGTTGCGCAGCCATTCTGATTCCTCCTCGTTGTGGGCTGCGTCTCTCCAAGCAGTAAGCAGAAAGGATATTCCCTCAGGA
>FCNR01000077.1 GCA_900016875.1 Eubacteriaceae bacterium CHKCI004
GATCAGTGCGCTTTTTCAGCAGCGCAAGCGCTGTAATTGTAGCCAAAGCAAACAGATTCTGCTGAAAATGCGCACAAAAAGTCCGTCAGCAGTTACGGTCGTTAGACCGTTACTGCGACGGAACCTTTTCTTTATAAAATCATAAATTCTTTCTCTGTTAATCTTCTGCGATATTACAGCCCTTTATAATATCTTCCCAGAGCGTCTGCTCCTACCATGGCTGCGTAAACTTTCTCCGGTGTAATCTCGAAAGGCTCATTGCCCAGAGTATCGGTCGGAGCTGCTGCCAGTGTAGCCGCTTCCATGAGCGCCTCCTTGTCCGGATTCTCAATTCCCAGATCTGCAAATGTAGTAGGCAGTCCCACTTCCATGCAGAAGGAAATTACTTCATCCAGTAAGTCTTCGTCTGCATTTTCCAGAACGAGCTGAGTCAGAGTACCGAAAGCAACCTTTTCACCATGATATAAATGGTGACATTCTTTAATGCAGGTAAGACCATTGTGAATAGCGTGAGCGCCTGCCAGCCCGCCGCTCTCAAATCCGATACCGGAAAGAAGGGTGTTGGCCTCGATGATCTTCTCCACTGCCGGAGTGCATACATCCTGCTCTACTGCCAGTTTAGCCTTTACGCCTTCTTCGATCAGAGTATCGTAGCAGGCCTTTGCCAGTGTCATGGCTGCAACAGTCACATTGCCGCCCGCGCAGCTTGTAGCGTTGGAGATCTGACATGCTTTTGCTTCAAAATAAGTAGCCAGAGCGTCGCCCATACCGGATACAAGAAGTCTTGCCGGAGCTTTTGCGATGATGTCGGTATCCACCAGAACCACATTCGGGTTAGCCGGCAGCCACAGATATTCTTCAAATACGCCGTCTTCTGTGTAAACAACTGTCAGTGCGGAGCAAGGAGCGTCCGTTGCCGCGATGGTCGGGCAGATGATAACCGGCGTCTCTGTGTAGTAAGCAACAGCCTTTGCCGTATCAAAAATCTTTCCGCCGCCGACACCGATCACCAGATCGCAGCCTTTTTCTTTTACGATGGCAACCAGACGATCGATCTCTTTTTTGGAACACTCACCGTTGAATGTCTCAAATACCAGTTCGCATCCGGTATCCTTGAAGCTGTCCTCAATGATGCCGCCGACACGTTTGCGTCCGCCTTCACTGATCAGGATAAACGGTTTCTTACCTAACTTCACCGCGTATTCCGCTACGTTTGCCAGTTCTCCCGGGCCCTGCACATATTTTGATGGGCTGATAATTACATTTGCCATAATAGAATCCTTCCTTTCCTTATGCACATGCAAATATTCCGGCATAGTCTCTATGCCTTAAAGTCTCCTTCGTATCGAAACTTCATGTGATTATTATAACAAACACTTTGCATAAATGGAAGAAATTATTTAAAAAAAATATGTAAAATCTTCTATTTTTCAAATGTCTATCCACATTTTTTTGTACTTTTATACCAAAAATCCCCATTACGAAATAAATCAAAAAAAGCAGAAGTATGTCAAGAAATACAAGAGACATACTTCTGCTCTGACAGTCATCTGATAACTTTAGCTTAACGCTGCCGTAACAAGAGCCATCTTATATACTTCGTCTGCGTTGCAGCCGCGGCTTAAGTCGTTGATCGGCGCGTTCAGTCCCTGCAGTACCGGTCCGATGGCTTCGTATCCGCCAAGACGGGCAGCGATTTTGTAGCCGATGTTGGCTGCGCTGATATCCGGGAAGATAAATGTGTTGGCCTGTCCGGCTACCGGAGAGCCCTGGCATTTGATTTTGGCAACTTCCGGAGATACGGCTGCGTCAAACTGCAGCTCGCCGTCGATGGCCAGATCCGGAGCCTGCTCTTTTACCTTCGCTGTGGCGTTGGCCATCTTTGTCACAGATTCACCTTTGCCGGAACCTAAAGTGGAGTAGGATAACATGGCAACCTTCGGGTCAATGCCGAATACCTTTGCTGTCTTTGCGCTCTCGATGGCAATCTCCACCAGGTCGTCCTCGGTCGGATCAATATTGATGGCACAGTCAGCAAACGCAAGCTTCTCGTCGCCCTTCACCATGATGAAGGTGGAGCTTACGATCTTGTTGCCCGGTTTTGTCTTGATCAGCTGCAGAGCCGGACGAACCGTATCTGCTGTGGAGTATGTAGCTCCGCCCAGCAAGCAGTCTGCCTTACCCATCTTTACGAGCATGGTACCGAAATAGTTGCCCTGGGATAAAGCGCTTCTTACCTGCTCTTCTGTCATCTTGCCCTTGCGGAGACGAACCATCTCTTCCACCATGGCTTCCATCTCTTCATAGCCGTCCGGATTCACGATCTGGCATTTGTCAATATGAAAACCGCCTTCCTCGGCTGCTTTTTTCACTGCGGCTTCCTCACCGATCAGAATAACACCGAGAATTCCTTCGTTGGTCAGCTTATCGGCCGCGTTGAGGATACGGGCGTCTGTTCCTTCTGTAAATACAATGGTTCTAGGGTTTGCTTTTAACTGTTCTGCTAATTTTGTAAACATTCTTTTTGTCCCTCCAATAAAAATATTCTGTGTGTATCCTTTGAGCATGTATACAAAATACATGTAACTCTATCTTAATATTGTACCGCCGATATTGCAAGCATTTTATGCAATACAAAGGCAAAGCTGTGCCAACTGTCAGAGTTGTCCGCATTTCTTCTTATATATATACTGCAGCGTTCCGTCCACAAACCGTCCTTCCCGGAAGGTTCCTGCCTTCACCATCTCCCAGTCTCCATCTTCCGGCTGTCCGTTCTCCGGCAGGCGGGCAAATCCTTTCCACACCTTTCCGTCCTGGAAAACAGCGTCGCAGAGCATGGTTCCGTCTTCTTCATATACCTGATACCGGCTGCCTTCCCAGCGGTAAGCGGTCACACCGGAACGATACCGGTTCTTGTACCCGAGACGGAACTTCTTTCCGGTCAGCCGATGGAACAGGTTGAGCATGATCTGATTGAGCAGCGCCGTATATCTGACGCCGTCCAGCTTGTCGTAATACACCGGATAGAACGGAAGTACCATACGTAAAAATACCTGACGGAGCTTTTCTGCGTCCTGCACCTCTCCCGGCTTTCTTTCCTCAGAACCCTTCATGTCGATACAGGAAAAGAAATCATTCAGAATATCCGCGGACTGCGGCGTCAGGGACTGTCTGATCTTGTCGTAATGCTTCTGAACTGCATCAGAAGGAACATTGACGCGGGTGAGCTTATTCCAGCTGTCTCTCCGGTAATGCATGAACATCTTTTTGATCACCTGTGTCAGATACTGGTATAACTCTTTCTTGGCTGCGGTCACTTCCGGATCTTCCTTCACCGGTTCTTTCTTCCTCTTCATCTCCACCGCATCCACTTTCAAATCTCTGATCCGGCTCTGGCCGCTCTCTTCCTGCTCTCCGGACTTCTTTCCGGACGTCCTTGACGCGGCAACAGCCGCTATCGCCACAATAACCACCAGCGCAATGATAATTATCACAATTCCACTCATTTGCTACCTCCGTCTCTTCTCTCTTTTTTAACATTCTGTACTAATTTTATACAATTCACGTCGAAATTTCAACATAATTCTCTGCTGCAGGAAATGCAATCCTGCTTTTTTCGTCATATTTTTTTCGATTTCGTCTGATAAAATAAGAACAGTTCTTGTAAAACCGGCATATTAATGGTATGATAGGCCATATTTTCAGCGAGGAAACATATATGTTTGACTTATTTATCCAATGTAATATCAAAATACTGCTGGTGCTCGTTGTTTTCGGCTTTATCATGGGCCGGGCCAGACAATCTGCGTGGCGGAATTTCTCCAAAAATGCCCGGGGATATTTTCTGCTTGATTTTTTTAATCTGATCGGCACGCCGGTTCACGAGCTGTCCCATCTGATCTTTGCCCTGCTTTTCGGCTACCACATCGACAAGGTCTGCCTGTACCGGCGGATCAAAACGGCCAGAAAAAACGGCGGCACCCTCGGTTATGTCAAAATGCACTACGAAGGTCAGGGTCTGCTTCACAGCCTGCGCCGGGACGTGGGGCTGTTTTTTATCGGCGTCGGACCGCTGCTCCTGCCTCCCCTGCTGCTTTTTCTCGGCGGGCGGCTGCTCCCCGACAGCCTGCAGGCGCTTCCCGCAGCATTTCAGAACGGGACAGATTCTTTTTTTAAAGCCTTGCAACAGCTCGGCGGCGCTGATATAATAATAATGTTTGCATATTTATATGTTATCATAAGCGTATCAATGAACATGGAGCTGAGCCGCCAGGATCTGCATATGGCCGCGGGAGGCTTGTTTGTGCTGGAGCTTTTGTTTCTCCTGCTGTCCGTTTTCGCCCATCTTTCCGGGTGGAATCCGGGAGCCTTCATTGATTTTCTTTTTCAGTGGAATCTTTTGATCGCATCCATCGGAATCATCTGCGGCCTGACTTTTAACCTGATTTCACTGATATCTTCATAAAATATATTTAACAAAGGAGTTTCTCAATGGGAGTCATTCGAAATATCAAAAAAGCTGTTATCAAACGTCTGAAACTGATTTACAAGCATTACCGCTACAAGATTTATTTTCCGCGTCTCTACCGGCAGTGCTGCAAGGACAATCCGGTTCACGAAAATAAAATTCTCTTCCTGGAAATGCGCTTTGACAAGCTGTCCAATTCCATGGAATACATGTACCACGTGATGGAAGAGTCCGGCAAATACGAGCTTGCCACGGCCCACCTGCATTTTAATTTCTCCAGAGGCCGTGAATTCACGGAAAATGTAAAGCATATGATCGAGGAACTGGCTACCAGCCGGTGCGTGATCCTCGACGAGGCTTCCATCGTTCTCTCCTGTCTTCCTCTCCGGAAAGAGACCATGGCCATCAATCTTTGGCACGGCTGCGGCGCTTTCAAGAAGTTCGGAAGAAGCACGGCAGAGCTTAAGTTCGGCGCTTCCGCCGCCACCCTGAATAAATACCCGAATTACGGCAACCTGGACGTGGTGACTGTCAGCAGTCCGGAAGTCATCTGGGCCTATGAAGAGGCCATGAATCTGCCAAAGGGCATCGTGCAGGCCACCGGTATCAGCCGGACGGACTTATTCTATGATGAAGAGTTCGTGAACAGCCGCAGGGAGAAGCTCTACGAAGTAATGCCGGAAGCCAGAGGCAAGAAGGTCATCCTCTACGCGCCGACCTTCCGCGGACATGTGGCCACCGCCACTTCCCCGGACGAGATTGATTTTTACCGGTTCGCAAAGGAACTTGGCGACGAATACGTTCTTGTATGCAAGCACCATCCGTTTGTCAAATTCCCGCCGGAGATTCCGGAGGAGCTGTCCTCCTTTGCCAGAGATCTCACTCAGGAATTGACCATCGAGGATCTGCTCTGCTCCGCCGACATCTGTATCTCCGATTACTCGTCCCTCATCTTCGAGTATTCTCTTTTTGAGAAACCGATGATCTTCTATGCGTATGATTACGAAGATTACTGCGACTGGCGCGGTTTTTACTACGATTACTTTGAACTGACGCCGGGACCGGTGGTAAAGAGCCAGGATGAGCTTCTGGACACCATCCACCATATCGACGAGCGGTTTGACAAACAGAGAGTCGTTGACTTTAAGAATAAGTTTATGGGAAGCTGTGACGGACATGCCACGGAGAGGATTATTTCCATGATAAAGTAAGGCAGTCATGATCCCATACGACGACCAGGAAAAAAGTCTGATCCTCTCAGATGGATAGACTACTTTATGAGCAGACTGTCTTCATTAATTTATCTTTACATCCAAAAAGAACCGCCGACTCGAAAAATTCTCCGCGAGGCGACGGTTCTTTGATTGAGAAATGTACAAAGTATAGAGATTGTGAGTTTCTTTTTCTTTAATCTACCGACCTCCTTTCCACACAGTCTTCATAACTGTAACCTTCTGCCAGTGCCTTCAGGTCTTCAAAATCGGCGTCTGGCGTCATGCTCCGGATCACACCATACAGATCTTCATAATTATAGGCGTTGACAGATACGCTTCGGGCAAGGGAATACATCTCATCATATTCCTCTCTGCTTTCCGCTGTCCAGAATCCCTGTTCCAGCCGAAAAGCCCTTCCGTTTTCCCGGAACATCTCGGCATTACCGGTGACGGCGTTATATAAAGCCGCAAAACCCGGTCCAATCTCTGACTGATATTTGCCAGCCACATAAGAAATTGTTCCGTTCCGGAATCCATAATAATTATCTTCGGAGAAACAATCTATCGTACCGCAATGGATATCCAAAGCTTCCAGAGTATCCTTAATCGGGCTGACAGGCACCGTAGACAGAATCGTCGTATACTCGCCGGAAGCTGCCAGATCAGCGGCAGCGTCACTGTTCTCTTTTCTTTCCAGATACCCCGGGAATATGGTAAACGTTAAGCCGTCAGTTTCCACGGTTGTCGGCTCGCTGACCACCGCCAGTTCTTCCGAACTCTGCTCAAATTCTACTCCATAAAGCTCCTGTAAGGTATCCAAAATTCCCAATGTGCGAAGCCGGTGCATTTCATTTCCCTCAGCCGCGCCGCTGGAAAAAATCAGATAAGTCTCCCCTTCTTTTGCCATAGCCTGTGTCATGGAAACACCTGTCTGATATTCCAGTTCAGTACCCGGCCCGATTTCGCCGACATAGTATGGATTCGAAGCCACCGCTTCAAAATCCGCATCCGAAGATGTTGCAGAAGGACGAATCATATACATCCCGTGTTCTGCACAAAACTCCACTTCTTTTTGCAGATCATAGGAGCCGAAGACCATCACTCCTTCCACGCCGTTTTCCGCACAAAGAGAGAGAAAATCCATCAGATCTTCGCTACCGGAGAGCCCGTCTGAATAGAGAAACGATACGTCCGGAAAACATTCTTTGATATAGCCGTCCAGATACTCCTTGAACATCATAATCTGCGCGTCCTTGATATTATAAGTCGCCACTCCGATCTTATGGCTTTCCAGACCACTGTCTTTTGCTTCCTGCTGATCCTGCGTGGAAATGTCTTCCGTACTCGTGCCGGAGCATCCGACAAACAAAGACAATGACAGAACCAGCGCCAGAAGGAATGTTATGACCCTTTTCATCCGCGTTCGCCCCCTTCTTTTTCTTCAAACAGATGGCACGCCACTTCGTGTCTTTCGCTAATCTTTCGAAGCATCGGTCGCTCTTTCCGGCAGATTTCCATACAGCGATCGCATCGGTTCTGGAACGGGCATCCGGGCGGAACGTCCAGCGGGCTTGGAATCTCGCTGTCGATGCTCTCAATCTTCTGGGTAAAGTCCATATTGGTATCAAAGATAGATCCCAGCAGCGCCACCGAATACGGGTGTTTTGCTGACGCTTTCATCTGCGTGCCCGGAAGAATCTCCACCACATTTCCCAGATACATCACAGCAATCTGATGGGAAATCTGGGATACCAGAGCGATGTCGTGACAGATAAATCCGATGGCGATATTTTTCTCCCGCTGTAATTTTGCCAGAAGTTCCATGATATTTTTCTGGACGGAAACGTCCAACGCCGACGTGGCCTCGTCGCAGAGGATCACCTCCGGCTCCAGAGCGATAGCTCTGGCGATTCCAACACGCTGCCGCTGTCCGCCGCTCATATTGTGGGGATAACGGTCGGCAAATTCTTCCGGCAGTTCCACCAGCCGGAGCAGTCTTTTCGCTTCGGTGTCTTTTTCTTTTCCGGAAATCAACCCGAAGTTTAAGAGCGGTTCACAGACAATATCTTTAATCTTCATCTTAGGATTAAAGGCAGAAGACGGATCCTGAAACACCATCTGAATATGACGGCGGTTCTCTCTCTGTTCTTTTTTCGTCATGGACGCGATATTCTTTCCGTCAAAAAAAATCTCCCCTTCCGTGGGCTGGTCAAGTTGTACCAGCATCCGCATGAGCGTGCTCTTGCCGCAGCCGCTCTCTCCCACGATGCCGAGCGTCTGTCCGCGGTACATTTTCAGATTGATATCGTTATTGGCCCGCAGAAAACGTCCGCCTGAAGCGGGAAACACGCGGGACACATGCCTTGCTTCCAAAATTGGTTCTTCTTTTTGATCAAACATAACGCTCTCCCTCCAATGTCGGCACCGCCGCAATCAGGCTGCGGGTGTATTCGGACTGCGGAGAACGGAGAACATGTTCCCGGTCTCCCTGATCCATGATCGTCCCGTGCTGCATGACGATGACCTTATCGCCCATATAGGCAGCCACGCCCAGATTGTGCGTCACCATGATAATACTCGTTCCGTATTCCTCCCGCAATTCCATCATCTGACGAACAATCTGCGCCTGTGTGGTCACGTCAAGCGCGCTGGTCGGTTCATCTGCCAGCAGCAGTTTCGGCCGAAATGTCATGGCCATGGCGATACCGACCCTCTGGCGCATACCGCCGGACAGCTGAAACGGATACGACTTCATGATGTTGTTGCCGTCAGGCAGGCGCATGCGTTCAAGCATCTCCACGCCTTTCTCCCAGGCGTCCTTTTTGCCGATCTTCTCATGGGTGCGTATGTACTCTGTAAATACGCTGCCAATCTTCCGGATGGGATTCATCATGGCTCCGGAATCCTGAAAGATCATGGAAATATCCGTCCCCCGAAGCTTTCGCCATTGTTCGTTCGTATTTTGAAGCAAAGACTTCTCCTCAAACAGGATATCACCGTCCGTCACCTTCCCCCCACCCGGCAGCAGCCCGAGGACGGCACGGATCACCGTGGTTTTTCCGGAACCGGATTCGCCCACCAGTGAAGCAATCTCTCCTTTTTTCAGCGTCATGCTGAAGTTTTTCACCGTAGGCCGGTCCCCGTAGGAGATCGTCACATTTTTCAGTTCAAGCATAGCATTTCCTCCTACTCATTTTTTGGATCGAGCACGTCCCGCAGGGCGTCGCCAAGCAGATTAAACACAACTACTACGATAAAAATCGCAGCACCCGGGAAAACCATCATCCAGGATGCGTTCTGGATAAACTGCCGGCCTTCGTTGAGCATAAGCCCCCATTCCGGCGTCGGCGCTTTCGCGCCAAATCCCAGGAAGGAAAGTCCCGCCAGCTCCAGCATCATGCCGCCGATATCCGTAGCGCCCGTGATGATCAGAGTCGGAATCACATTGGGAACCATATATTTCCGCAGGATGTATGATGTCTTCGAGCCGGTGACAACCGCAGCCGCCACATAATCCCGGTTTCGCACCTTTAAGACCAGGCTCCGGGCCAGACGGGCATACTTGGTCCAGCTCACCAGCGCCACGGCAATGACAGCATTGCGGATGCTTGCTCCCATGATACCGGCAATGGCCATGGCAAACACCATGCCCGGGAAGGACACCATCAGATCGGCGATACGCATGATCACCGCGTCCACCCATCCGCCAAAATATCCGGACAGCACGCCCAGTATCGTACCCAGTACGAAGATCAGAATCACGACGGAGAACGCCGCCACGAGACTGGTACGCGCCCCGTAGATCACCCGGGTAAAGATATCTCTCCCCAGCTTATCGGTGCCGAAAATGTGCTCGCTACTCGGCGGCTGCAATGCGTCTGTGAGCACCGCCTCCGACGGGCTGACGCCTCCTGTGATCACCGGTGCAAAAATGGCGATGAGAATGATCAGTAGGGCAAGAAATGAAAAAACACAAAAGGATTTATTTTTTATGATAAAATTTTTTACTTTCATATCCTATCTCCCTCCTTTCATTCTCGGATCCACCAGATTGTAGGAAATGTCAACAAGCAGGTTGATCACCATATAGATCAGCGAAATCCATAACACATAGCCCTGAATCAGCGGGTAGTCATACGCCGTGATAGCGGATACCGCCAGATTCCCCATGCCCGGATAGGTGAAGATCACTTCCACCACCGCCGTACCTCCAAGCAGAGAACCCATGGACAGGCCGAACATGGTAAGAAGCGGCAGCAGCGAGTTGGGAAATACATTGAGCCAGAGAATCTTCCACTCTTTTACGCCCCGGGCTCTCGCTCCGATGACGTAATCCTGGCTGAGTTCCTCCACGATCGCCGTCCGCACCTGCCTTGTGTACTTGGCCGACATGGCAAAGGCCAGTGTAACAGCCGGAAGAATCATACTCTTAAAGTCTCCGCCGGAACAGACCACCGGCAGCCAGCCAAGCTGTACGCAGAAAAACATCATGAGAAGGAGTCCCACCCAGAAGTTCGGCATGGACACGCCAAAAAATGTGATGCCGCGCAGACCGTAATCCAGCAGGCTGTTCTTATGGGTTGCCTGAATCATGCCGAGCGGTACGGACACCACGAGCATCAGGACCATGGCAAATAGCGACAGCTTTAGTGTCGGCCACAGGCGGGCAAGCAACAGCGAAGACACCGAACTTCCGTACGCGTAGGAAGTGCCAAAATCTCCGTGCAGGCAGTTCCACAGCCAGTCCACATACTGCACCAGTACCGGACGGTTCAGTCCCATGGCTTCCCTTGTCTGCTCTATGATCTCCTCGCTGGGCATCATGCCGGTGGCCGCGTACATGGTACGCACCGGATCACCCGGCGCCAGATATGTGATCAAAAACGACAGAAAACTGATTCCAATGGCAACGATCACAATCTGAATCAGTCTCTTTCCTATTTGTTTTGCAGTCAAAACGTTCTCTCCTTTCCGCACGGGGCGGACTGCAGTGTTTCTGAACCCGGCTGCAGACTTTCCCGTACGTTTTCCTCAAACAGCAATTTTCTATCTGTCTGCATACCCTGCATGCAGCCAAAATTATTGAGCGGCAGGATAAATATCCGTTGTCAGCCAATAATAATCTGCGGTAGGAATCGCCGCGCCGCCGATGGTCTCATTTCTGGAGATCATGGAGCTGTTATAATAACCATGCACAACAACAGCCGCATCATCAAGAAGAATCTGCTGCATCTGCTGGATAATATCCCGGCGGGCGTCATTATCAAAGGTCGTGCCTAACTGCTCAAATAATTTGTCATATTCTTCATTCTTGTAACCACAGTAGTCAGAACCGGAGGTGGAACACCATGCGGCCAGATACTCGGTCGGATCGCCGGTACCCACTGTCGTCCAGTTGGAACCATTCAGATCAAAATCACCGGACTGATAGCTGTCCCACTGACGGGCGGAATCTCCAATCTCCAGATCAACGCCGATGCCGATCTCAGAAAGCTGCTGCTGAATTGCTTCGGCAAAATCATCCAGACAACGGTTTTCATAAGTCACATAGTGAAGTACAATTTCCTTGCCATCCAGTTCCCGGGTGCCGTCGCCGTTGGTATCCACGATACCGGCGTCATCCAGAAGCTTCTTCGCCTCTTCCTGATTATACGGATACGGATCGGTCAGATTCTCATAACCATAATCCAGATTGGATGGAAGCACGGAATAACCGGATGTGTACAGTCCGCCTACGGTCACGGAACACATGGTATCATCATCAAGCGCCATGAGCACAGCCTCCCGCAATGTCTTGTTGGACAGCAGTCTTCCCTCGGACATGTTCATGTGGGCGAGACCTGTACGAACGCCGCTGGCGATGGTCACAGTAAAGTTCGGATCTTCCCGCAACGTATTTAAGTCGTTGATATTCGTCACATTTTCTGCCAGATCAAGCTGACCGGACTGAAGCGCCATCGCTTTGGCGGAGGCGTCGCCCATGTAGAGAAGCTCTACCGTATCAAACGGCACATCCCCGTTCCAGTAATGTTCGTTGGCAACCATCGTATATCCCACTTCCTCCCGGAAATTTGTGGCCACATACGGGCCGGTACCAATCACACCGTGATCATAATCCGTCGTATGTTCCACATCAATGATCGCCATGACCGGGTACGCCAGGTTCTTCGTAAGGTCTACATACGGCTGGGTCGTCCTGATCGTCACGTTGCCTGTCGCATTGTCCGCTGTGATCTCCGCCTCGGCTTCCAGATAATTCTGCGGAGCGGAGGAGCCGTTCGGTGCTTCCTCATACAGCCGGTCGAAGCTTGCTTTGACCGCTTCCGCCGTCACGTCGCATCCGTCGGAGAATTTCACACCATCCCGGATGTGGAACACCCACTCGGTATGTTCGTCATTGACGGTATATTCGTCACATAATGTATTGACCACGTTCATGGAATTATCGAACTTGAACAGGCACTCGCCTACGCCGTAACGGGAAAGATTCCAGGCACAGTTGATCTCCGCTGCCGGATCCAATCCGCCGCCGCTGTAATTCTGGATACCAAAGGTCATGCTGGTTCCGGTGGAGATATCCTGTTCCGTCTGATACGCTTCCTGATTGACCTCGTCCTCCCGGTTGCCGGAAGCCGCGCCCGTATTTCCTTCCTGCGCGCCAGATGACCATCCGCAGCCGGCCACACCTCCGATGACCATCACGGACGTCATTGCTGCCGCAAGTAATTTTTTCATTTTCTTCATCTCTTGTTACCTCCTCATAAAAAATTAGTTCCTGCGCTTCAAATAGCGCATCGTCACTGTCATAAGAATCACCGCCATCGCCCAGGACGCCGGATAACTGAACGCCACGCTCTGCACCGATGGATGGAGCGACATGGCCGCCAGCATAAACACAATCCGAAAGCCACAGAAACTCACCACCGTCACGATCATCGGAGCAACTGCCTTCCCGTATCCGCGGAGATTACCGCTTAACACTTCCAAAATCACATACAGAAAATATAACGGGAAAGTAATCCGTATGATATCTGCCGTCTCTGCTATCACCGCCGCGTCTTTTGTAAAAATGTGCAGGTATACCGGGGCTGCCAGCATCAGCAATACTCCCGCCGCAAAGATTACGAGGGAACCGCCCAGTATACAGATCTGATTGCTCTGCCGGATACGCCCCGGCTTATCGGCGCCATAATTTTGTCCCACGAAAGATACCACCGCTTGACCAATAGCGAGCATTGGCAGATATAATACCATCTCCGTCCGGAAATATACGGTGAACGCCGCGATGGACGTAACCCCCAGCGTATTGATCTGGGACTGAATCAAAATGTTGGAAAACGTGATCACAATGGACTGGATGCCGGCAGGCACACCGACCCGCAGTACATTGCTCAGTTCTCTGATATGCAGTCCGGGCTGCGACAAACGCAAGGCATAGGGGGTGCGCAGCCAGATCAGATAGACCGTGGCACAGCAGGCGGCCACCGCCTGGGAAATGACCGTCGCAACAGCTGTTCCTTCTACACCCATGCCCAGCACGGCGATACAGACGTAGTCTCCGACAATATTGAGGACACCTCCCACGCACTGAAAGATCATCGGGTTGCGGGAATCGCCCAACGCCCGGATCACACCGCTCAAAAGGTTGTACATCACCACCGGCACCATACCGACCATATAGACCCGCAGATAAAGCACAGCCTGCGGCATGATATCCTGCGGCGTTCCCATGGCTGTAAGAAACAGTTCCGCTCCGCCGATTCCGAGGAACATCAGAATAAGACCACCCCCGATTCCCACCAGAAACATGGCCTGAATCAGCCTGTGCAGACTATCCCATTGCTTTGCGCCAAAATACTGTGCTGTAAACACGCTGGTTCCCACCGCCATTCCGGTGAAAAATCCCACCAGACAGGTGATGATCAAACTGCTGGCGCCCACCGCCGCCGAAGCCTCTGTGCCAAGAAACTGTCCCACAAACACCAGATCCACGGTGGAGTAGAGTTGCTGGATCAAACTGCTTCCCAGAAGCGGCAGTGCAAAAAACACGAGGCTTTTTGCTACATTTCCTTCTGTGAGACCCCCGCTCTTCACTTGTCGTTCTCCGCGTCCTGCTCCATATGGGCAGGTTCCTCACAATGCCGGTGAACGTGAACATGACCGTCCTGATGCTGATGTCCATGTCCACCGTGGGTATGAGGACCATACTCGCCATGGGTATGTTCTCCATGGAAGAATGTGCCATTTGTCTCATGGCTGTGATCCATACAATCATCCGGAACATGATCGGCCGCTTCCTCTTCCAGTTCATCCACACACTCCCCATAATGTCCGTAGGCAATGAGCGGTGAATTTGCCGGGACGGAGTAGGAAATGGTCTGATACAGGATCGTGGCGTCCTCCCTCATCCGCACTTCCTCGATCACATTGCCGAAATAATCCTTCAATATGCCCACCACTTCATCTTTCCGTACCGCGTCGCCCGCCTTTTTAAACGGATGCCAGCATCCTTCTCTGACCGAATCCAGATAATGGACATGGTGCATATGCACCGGAACCTGTCTCTGCGTTTCCGGCTCCGTCATAAGGACGCCCAGATACCGGAGAATGTTCCGGACGTCTTTGCGGGACGCCTCCGCTTCCTCCTCGGACCACTGGCCTTTGCAGCCCCGCTCGATGAGCACCGACGGGACGCCCAGTGTTCCGGCGTAATTGTAGGCGCCCCCGGAGCCGATGCCGGACTTCACATAAAACGGTACGTCCGCCCTTTTCGCCATCTCCTCCGCCTTTGCCACGGTCTTTGGAGCGGCGTTGCCTATGGAATAGATAAACGGCGTCAGATCCTCAAACCAGTCCCCGTTATGTACATCAATATAATAATCGATCCGGGAAAAGAGTTCCTTTTCCATAAAGTACGCCAGCTTATCCGTAAATGTACCGTCCATACTTCCCGGGAACACCCGGTTTAAATTCTTGCCGTCCTCTCTGGATACGCTGACCGTCCGGGCGCGGAATCCATTGATATTCACGATGTGAATCAAAATGAGAATTCCCCTCACATCTTTTGGCTCCAGCTGCCGGGCAAGTCTCGTCACGCATTCAATACCAACATACTCCGCATTGTGAACGCCGCCGGTAATGAGCACGGTATCGCCGTCTTCCTCTCCATAAATAATGGTTGCAGGGAGTCCCTCGTCCGTAAAAGGAAGCGTCAGAAAACCGCTGACTTTCTGTCCCTTCCCTACTGTGAAATTTGCCAAATGAAATTCCATACAATATCCTCCTGTCACTTACATAAATCCTATATGAAATTGTTGAAAAATGGGTAAAACACGAAAATACATTCTAAGACCTTGCTGCATATCAGAAACATCAGAACACTGTACTGGAGGCAGCAAGCTGTTATCAAAAACACAGTCTTAGAATTCTACCGAAGAAACGGTATAAGAAATTCTAAAGATATACTAATACATACATCGTCCATCGACCGCAGACAGATGCAAATCCCTGACAAGCAGTTCTCCTGACTTCGGCTTAGCGCTCTCCTGCGCCTTCCCAGAGAACGTCTTCCCCAGTGGCAAATGCAGGCAGCAAACCATTCACAGTGACGGGATCGTACCGGACTCTCACCGGTTTCTCTATTAATCCTCGCGGAACTTGCCGGACTGTGCAATTTTCTATGAAATTACCTTTATCACACCAAAATTGTATCATGATATTTTATATATGTAAATGAATCTTTTTATTATTATACAGACTTGACAAAAAATCATATATTTTGTGCTTTTCTGCAGTAAAAAAATGCAGACTCTGCGCTCTTTTTTGTTCTAAATTATATTATTTCATGGTTTCGATTTTACATTGCTTAATTTTATTTTCTATTTTATAATAATATCAGTATAGGCTTTACGGCCGTGTTTTATGAAATTTCACTAAAAGAATCGAGGAAATTACTATGAGCAACGAAAATATCTCTAACCCAAAAAATTTTCAGAAAGAAGCTGACAATATCATCTCCATGGATATTTCCACTGTAAAAAATCTGCAGCTTGGATATCACGGAGAGACTATTTTTCTGTACAAAGCTGAAGATGAAAACTTCGTGTTAAAAGAATACATCGGCGGACTCTCCGGTTCTGAGTACTACGCCAAAGTCACTGCAAACCGGATTAAAACCACGATTCGTTACGGACGCCGGGAAGAAGTCAACCGCAATACATATGTGGAGGTATTTCTGCCGGAAAGCTGGCACGGCGAGCTGCAGCTCTCCAGCCAGTATGGCAACATCATCACGGAGGAAAACTGGTCCTTTGAACGTTTTGCCGCAGAGACCATGGAAGGCTCTATTTCTCTGAAAGAGATTTCCGCTCCCCGCATCCGCATGAGCTGTCCGGTGGGCAGTATCCGGTTTGATAAAGCAACCGGTTTCGCTGACCTGCATTCTGTCTCCGGCAGCATCACCGCCGGTCTCATTGACGGCGGAGCTAAACTGGAGACCTCCGGCGGCCCGATCTACGCGGCGTTCTCTTCTCTCAATAATATTGTAGAGTGCAGCACCCTGAACGGACGCATCGAACTTGTTCTTCCGGCCGGCGCCGGCATCCGCATGGACGGCATCAGCAAGACCGGAACCATCACCTCGGAGATTGAGGGACTGACGGTACAGACAAAGCCTGGCAACAAACAGTGCATTTCCGGCATCATCGGAGAGAAGCCATTTCAGAATGTTCGTATCTCCACCATTAACGGAGATGTGCTGCTTCAGGAAAACTGATTCCGTTTCCCGCAGATATGTAAAACTACGATGGTATAAAAGAATTGCTGGACGATCTGCCGCAGCAAACCGGCGCCGGTTATCACGGCTGCCGGTTCTTTGGGAGTTCTACCCAGAATGCAGTCTCACGGCTGTCGCTCTCCACGCGGATCTCTCCCTCGTGGAGTTCCACGATTCTTTTCACAATGGCCAGTCCGATACCTGTGCCTTCCGCAGCGTGGGAAGTATCGGACTGATAAAATTTATTAAAAATACGTTTCCGGTCCTCTTCTTTGATCTGAGGGCCATTATTTTTGATGGCAACGGCGACCGTTCCGTCTTCCTGACGCTCTTCGTCAGGATGCTCCCGGATGAGAACCGTTATCTTTCCTTTCTCCGGCGCAAATTTTATGGCGTTGTCCAGAAGATTTACCCATACCTGCTTCATCATTTCTTCATCTGCCTGAATCATATGTTCATTGAAATCACAGGAAATCTCCAGCTCCTTCTGGCTCCATTTTTTCTCCAGCAGGAGAACAGAACGCCGAAGCTGTTCTGAAAGATTGTATTCTTTCACGCCGCTTAAGATCGTCTGATTCTCCACTCTTGTCATATCCAGCACATTGGTAGCCATCTCCGCCAGACGACCGGACTCCTGCTCGATGATGGACAGGTATTCCCGGGTCTGCTCCGCTTCCAGATTTCCCCGGCACAAAAGTCTGGCAAATCCATAAATGGAGACAATAGGCGTCTTAAATTCATGGGAAAAATTATTGACAAAATCAGAACGGAGCATTTCTGTATTGGAAAGCTCTTCTGCCATCTTATTGAAGCTGTCCGCAAGCTTTCTTCCGATTTTCCGTTCTCCAAAATACAGCCGAACCGAATAATCGCCGTCCGCAAGCTGATTCATGGCGCGGATCAGTTTATTCAGCGGCCGCAGAGAAATACGCCCCACCACAAAGGAGACGATCGTTCCCACGAAAACACTCGCCAAGGCAAACTCCAGCAATACAAAAGTCAGGCCGTAGCGCGCGGAATGAGGAAAATGAAAAATTCCGGCCTTAATCAGCAGCCAGGTAACAAACACAACGAACGCCATGGTCACAACCAGAACAAAAAATGCGACGACCGTCACAAGAACAATGAGAGGAAAAGGACTTTTTGGCTTTCTTTTCCTTCTCGTCCACCCTCTTTTTCCACTGCGCTTCTTCTTCATACTTTTCTCACCGCCTTATATCCAAGTCCCCGGACAGAGACAATCTCAAACTCATCCCATCCTTCGAACCGCTTTCGCAGCCGTCCGATATGCACGGTCACCGTCTCCCAGCCCGTATCGCTGTCCATCCCCCAGATTTCGTCCATGAGCTGAATCCTGGTAAAAATCTGTCCCGGATAGGAAAGCAGCTTATACAAAAGAAGAAATTCTTTCTGCGGAAGCTCCTGCGTCTTCCCATGGCCTGTGACAGTCATGGAATTATAATCAAGAACCACATTCCCTATGACAATTCTCTGCTCGCTGACTATCTTTGCCCGGCGCAGCAGCGCGCGAATGCGCAGCAGCATCTCTTCTTCATCCACCGGCTTGGTCATGTAATCGTCCGTCCCGACAAGAAATCCTTTCTTCTTATCAGCCGGGAGCTGTTTTGCTGATACCATCAATATCGGAATAGTATCCTGCACATCCCGCAATTCTTTTGTGAGAGTATAGCCGTCCATCTCCGGCATCATAATATCCAGAACAATCAGATCAATATGCTCTCTGCCCAGAATATCCAGAGCCTGCACACCGTTTTCCGCCGTGGTTACAGTATAGTGCGCCTCTTCCAGCACCGCCTGCATATATCTTCTTGTATTTTTATCATCGTCCACAACTAATATACGAAACATGGTAGTTCCTCCGCTTTTTGTTTATATATTCTTATTATAGCCGCTCCTCCTTATTCTGGCAAACCCGCCTTCCCGGGAAGACGCCACGCGGCGCCGGCACGATATCCCGATTGCCTTCGTGCCGGCGCCGCTGTAAATACATCTGTTTTTATTTCCGGAAAAGCCCCTTCAGTACTGCCACGCATCCCTCGATACCCAGCTGGGAAGAATCCAGGACAATGTCGTAATTTTTCATATCATTCCAGTGTCTTGTGGTATTGCCATAATAATATTTGGAACGTTTATTATCATACCTCTTCCGGGTACTTTCCACATCCTGCTCCGGAATATGATAATCCGCCATAATCCTTTTTTTCTTCTCCTCATTATTGGCCCGAATGAAGACCTTCACAACTCCGCTGTGTTTCTTCAGTGCCTCCGAGGCGCAATGACCAAGAAAAACGGCCGGGCCCTGTCCAGCAAAATACTCAATGGCCCGCTGTTCCTCGACGAACACCTTGCCTTCTCCGGAAAGCATATCAGAATCGCCGCTCTGAACCTTACTCATGACAAAAAGCGTGTAAAGAAAACTTCCGGAAACAGACTCCTCCAGATGCTGTATCTGATCGACAGATATACCATTTTTCCTGGAAACCGCTTCCAGAATCTCTGCTCCATAACAGGCGATGCCGCATTCTTCCGCAAGACGGCGGGCAATCTTGGTGCCGCCGCTGCCGTATTCTCTCTCTATGGTAATATAATTACATTTCATAACAATTCCTTCTTTCTTCACAAATCCCCACACAGTTATGACGCCTGATCAAACTGGCTGTTGTAGAGGTCGGCGTAGAATCCTCCTCTGGCAAGCAGCTCTTCGTGAGTGCCGCTCTCGATGACGTCGCCGTCTTTTAAGACAAGAATCAAATCGGAATTCTTGATGGTGGAAAGACGATGGGCGATAACAAAAGAGGTTCTGTTCTCCATCAGCTTATCCATGGCGTTTTGAATCTGCAGTTCAGTACGGGTATCCACGGAGCTGGTCGCCTCATCGAGAATCAGCATCGGTTTATCGGCAATCATGGCCCGGGCGATCGTGAGCTGCTGCTTCTGACCCTGAGAGAGATTCAGCTGATCATTCAGTACGGTGTCATAGCCATGCGGCAGTGTGTGAATAAAATGATCGAGTCCGACGGCTTTGCATGCCTGTTCCATTTTTTTATCATCGGCATCCGGCGTGCAGTAAATCAGATTTTCCCGCACAGTGCCTTCAAACAGCCAGGTATCCTGCAGTACCATGCAGAACTGAGAATGTACATCCTCTCTCTTCATGGATCTGGTGGAAACGCCGTCGATCCGTATATCGCCGCTTTCAATCTCATAAAAGCGCATCAGCAGATTGACCAGCGTGGTTTTTCCGGCTCCTGTCGGGCCGACGATGGCGATTTTCTGTCCGGGCTCCGCGTGAGCGGAAAAATCGTGGATGATGGTCTTTCCCGGATCGTAGCTGAACTTCACGTGGTCGAAATCCACATATCCGCGGGCTTTTTCCAGATGCGCCGTCTTCTCGCTCTCGTCTTCCATCTCTTGAGCTTCCAGGAACTCAAAGACACGCTCTCCTGCAGCCGCGCCGGACTGTAAGGACTGGGTCGCCTGGGCAATCTGCGAAAGCGGCTGTGTAAAGAAACGCACATACATCATAAAAGCAACGATGACTTCAAAACCAATCTGCCCGTTCATGGTGAGAACCGCTCCGACGACGCAGACCGCCACATAACCCAGATTGCCGATAAAAATCATCAGCGGCTGCATCAGTCCGGCCAGACACTGCGCCCTGAAAGCGCTGTCCCGCAGAGTACCATTCAGTTCATCAAAGGTTTTCTTCGCGTTTTCCTCATCGTTATAAGCCTTGACAACGGTATGACCAGAATACATTTCTTCAATATGCCCGTTCAGTTCTCCCAGATGCCGCTGCTGTCGGGCGAAATATTTCTGGGAATGGGCGGTGATCACCCGCATCAGCATGAAGCCGATAAAAATTGCCGCAACAGCAGTAAGCGCCATGATCACATTGGTAATGAGCATCATAAATAAGGAACCCACGAACAGAGTGATCGCCGATACCAGCATACCGACACTCTGGTTCAGCGACTGCGAAATCATATCCACATCGTTGGTTACCCGGGAAAGAATATCACCGTGGGAAGTATGGCTGTAAAATCCCATGGGGAGATTGTTGATTTTCCGGGTAATGTCGCTGCGCATCCGTCTGGAAACTACCTGGGCGATGGTCGTCATGATAAAATGCTGTATAAAAGACAGCAGAATACTGCAGAGATAAAATCCAATCAGTGTAAACCCTATGCCTGCCACGGCATCAAGATCAATTCCCGTCATCATGCCATCGGTGATCACCGCAGTCAGATCTGATAATTTATCCGGTCCGACCAGCGTGAAAATGGTACCGCCCGCAGCACAAAGAACAGCAATTATAATGGCGATTGAATAATTTTTACAGTAGAGTATCAGTTTCTTCCATGTACCGGTAAAATTTTTGGCTTTCTCACCGCCGCCCCTGCGCATGCCTGGTCCGCGGACGCCGCTGTTTCTCCCGGCAGCATTGGACGAATGGGCCTGGTTTTCCGTCTGGCCGGAAACATTTGTCTGATATTTCTTATTTTCCATTATGCCAATTCCTCCTTTGAAAGCTGTGAAAGAGCGATCTGCTGGTAAACGTCACAGGTCTTCATCAACTGGTCATGGGTGCCCATACCTGCTATCTTTCCGTCGTGCAGAACAATAATCTTGTCGGCGTCACGGATTGTTCCGATTCGCTGTGCCACGATGATCCGGGTAGCGTCGCCGCATTCCTTTTCCAGCGCTTTACGGAGTACACGGTCCGTCTTATAATCCAGGGCAGAAAAAGAATCGTCAAAAATAAAGATTTCCGGATGACGGCAGATTGCTCTGGCAATGGACAGACGCTGCTTTTGTCCGCCGGACAGGTTTGCTCCGCCCTGCGCCACATAGCCGTCATAGGTACCCATCATTTTTTCTACAAAGTCATTGGCCTGCGCCGTGTACACAGCATCTACAATGTCCTCGTCAGGAAACTCCTCACGTCCGTTGTCTCCAAAGGCGATATTGCTTCGGACAGTTCCGGAAAACAGAGTTGCTTTCTGGGAAACATATCCAATCTTATTACGGAGTGTCTGTTGATTGTATTCACGGACGTCCACGCCGTCCACCAGCACCTGCCCTTCCGTAACGTCATAAAATCTGGGGATCAGGTTGATAACCGTACTCTTGCCGCAGCCGGTGGAACCGATCAGCGCCACGGTCTCCCCCTTATGGGCGGTAAAGGAAATGTTGTGGAGCATGTCGCCGTCAGCATCCGGATAGCGGAAACTTACATTGCGAAATTCCACCTCACCCTGCAAATCAGTCTCCGGCTGAGTGACCGGTCCGTCCTTAATGCTCGGCTCGGTATCAAGCACTTCGTTGATTCGTCTGGCAGCGACCGATGCACGGGGCAGGATAACAAGGATAATAACAAGCATCATGAAGGACATGACAACCTGCATGGCGTACTGGGAAAAGACGATCATATCAGAAAAAATAGACAGCTTCGCCGGCCCCTGCGCACCGTCCACCAGGTAAGCGCCTATCCAGTACACAGCCAGCGTCAATCCGTTCATGACAAGCTGGATACCAGGCATCATGAACGCCATAGTCCGGCTGGCGAACAGCTGCGTCTTTGTGAGCCGCTCGTTGGCGTCCTCAAATTTTTTCTTCTGATAGTCTTCTGCATTATAGGCGCGGATGACATTTAATCCGGTCAGATTCTCTCTGGTAATCCGGTTGATATCATCAGTGAGCATCTGCAGCTTTTTAAACTTCGGCATGGCAATAAGAATACAAGTGCCGACAATAAGCAGGAGAACCACAACAGCAACGCCGGTGCTGAATGTCCACTGCCAGCTCTTTCCCGCAATCTTTCCTATGGCCCATACCGCCGTGATCGGCGCCTTCAGAAGAACCTGCAGTCCCATAACGATGAACAGCTGCACCTGCATCACGTCGTTTGTGGAACGGGTGATCAGGCTTGCTGTGGAAAACTTGCCGATATCCGCCATGGTGAAGGACTGCACCTGATGAAAGAGCATTCCTCGTAAATTGGCAGAAAAATTAGCTGCGATCTTCGCAGCGCAGGTCACAGTACACACAGAGGCCGCAAAGCTGCCCAGCGCACAGCCAAGCATTTTTCCTCCGGCGGCAAGAATCTCGCTCATGGCGCTGCCTTCGGTCTGTACCAAAGTGGTGATTTCCGACATGTAATCCGGAATAGTCAAATCCATCCAAACCTGAAGGATTATGAACAACAATGCCGCAAAAGAGAGCGTCCACTCTGTTTTTGTAAACTTTTTAAGCAGTTTCAGCATAGTATTAACTCCTTTCATAATCTTGAGAGTGATAATACAATAAGGTGGAAAAATAAACTGAATCTAAACAGAAGAGCTGAATTAAATTACAAAGGATATACAAGAAGTGATCACATCAGAAAAGGAAGCTCCATTAATCGGAACTCCCTTTTTATTTTCTACTGAAACAGCGGTGTGGAATAGTACCGGTCTCCGTTGTCCGGCAGCAGCACAACGATGGTCTTTCCTTCGTTTTCCGGCTTCTTCGCCTCTTCCATGGCGGCGTAGAGTGCCGCACCGGAGGAAATTCCCACCAGGAAACCTTCTGTTTTGGCGAGTTCTTTGCCATACTCAAAGGCGGCGTCATTCTCCACTGTTACAACCTTATCATAGATATCTGTGTCAAGAATCTCCGGCACAAAGCCTGCGCCGATGCCCTGAATCTTGTGCGGGCCGGCTGTGCCCTCCGACAGCATCGGGGAAGCTGCCGGTTCCATGGCGATGATTTTTATGTCCGGATTCTTTTCTTTCAGATAGCTGCCGATTCCAGTAACCGTTCCGCCGGTTCCCACGCCGGCCACAAAGATGTCCACCTCTCCGTCGGTATCTTCCCAGATCTCCGGGCCGGTGGTCTTCCGGTGTGCCGCCGGATTGGCCGGATTCTCAAACTGTCCCGGAATAAAGCTGTTAGGAATCTCTTTTGCCAGCTCCTCCGCCTTGGCGATGGCTCCCTTCATGCCTTCCGCTCCCGGCGTCAGCACAATCTCAGCCCCGTAAGCCTTCAAAATATTTCTCCGCTCCACGCTCATGGTATCCGGCATGGTGAGAATCGCCCTATAGCCTTTTGCCACAGCCATGGCCGCAAGACCGATTCCGGTGTTGCCGGAAGTCGGCTCGATGATCGTCGCTCCCTCAGAGATCAGACCTCTTGCTTCCGCATCCTCGAGCATCTCCTTTGCCACACGGTCCTTGACGCTTCCCGCCGGATTAAAATACTCAAGCTTCAGGAGAAGCCGCGCCTTCAGGTTCCATTTCTTCTCAAGATTCACCGCCTCCACCAGAGGGGTACGTCCAACTAAATCAAGAATTCCTCCATATATTTTTGCCATAATGATTTCCTCCTGTTTTTTCTATAGTATTTCTGCTTTTACCTTCTATTATTATAAATGTTTTGTGAATTCTGCGTATTTCTTCCGACACATTTACACCAATTTATAATTCCTCGGCTACCGCCCGGAATGCCTCATCCAGATCCTCGATGATATCGTCGATGTGTTCTGTTCCGATGGAAAGCCGGATGGTGTTCGGATAGATTCCCTGCTCCAGCAGCTCTTCGGCGTTAAGTTCCGCGTGAGTGGTGGACGCCGGGTGAATCACGAGAGATTTCACGTCCGCCACATTGGCAAGAAGTGAGAACAGCTCCAGGTTATCGATGAAGGTGCGGGCGGTATCCTCGCCTCCCTTTATCTCAAAGGTGAAAATAGAGCCGCCTCCCTTCGGGAAGTATTTTGCGTAAAGTCTCTTCTGCTCCTCGTCCTCTGTGGCCAGCGGATGATGAATCGCCTCCACCAGCGGCTGTTTTTTCAGATACTCGATGACCTTCTGCGTATTTTCTACGTGACGCTCCACCCGGAGGGACAATGTCTCCAGTCCCTGCAGGAAGAAAAATGCGTGAAACGGAGAAAGACATGCGCCCGTATCCCGCAGCAGGATGGCACGGATTCTCGCAGAAAATGCAGCGTCTCCTGCCGCGTCCACAAAGCTCAGCCCGTGGTAGCTTGGGTTCGGTTCCGTAAACTGCGGGAACTTTCCTGACGCTTTCCAGTCAAATCTGCCGGAGTCCACAATGACGCCGCCGATGCTCGTACCGTGGCCGCCGATAAATTTCGTAGCCGAGTGGATCACGATATCCGCTCCGTACTCGATGGGCCGCAGCAGATACGGTGTGGCAAAAGTTGCGTCGATCATCAGCGGGATCTGATGGGCGTAGGCAATCTTTGCGATGGCCTCCACATCCGCCACTTCCGAATTCGGATTGCCAAGAGCCTCTATGTACAGCGCCTTTGTATTGTCCTGAATGGCCTCCTCAAAGGCCTGCGGACGCAGCGGGTCCACAAAGGTTGTGGTGATGCCGTAATCCGGCAGCGTGTGGGCCAGCAGGTTGTAGCTTCCGCCGTAAAGATTCTTCGCCGCCACGATGTGTCCGCCGCCCAGGGCGATATTCTGCACTGCGTAGGTCACTGCCGCCGCACCGGACGCTGTGGCAACCGCTGCCACGCCCCCCTCGAGGGCCGCCATTCTCTTCTCAAAAATCTCCACCGTCGGGTTCGTAAGCCGGGAATAAATATTCCCCGCGTCTTTCAGAGCAAACCGGTCTGCCGCATGCTCCGAGTTATGAAAAACGTAGGAAGAAGTCTGATAAATCGGCACCGCTCTGGCGTCTGTGGCCGGGTCCGCCTCCTCCTGTCCCACGTGCAGCTGTAATGTTTCGAATCTGAAATTTCTGTCTTTATAATTTTTTTTCGCCATAATCTTGTGTATGTCCTTTCATTTAAGTCTTTTGTATCATACATTTCTTTTCCTACTTTGTCAATAGGAAAAAGGGTCTTTTTTTCAAAATCTTATTCATCAACAACATTTTTCTCTCATGCATAAATATATTTTTTCCGGAGATACTGTCCTTATCTATATCTATAACACTAAGGAGTGATACTATGCCAGTTACTGTTACCAATCAAAATTTTTCCCGGATAATTTTCTCCGGCCCGAATCCCGTCCTTTTATATTTCTCCAGTCCTGAAAACGAAATATCACGCAGGCAGGATACCATTCTTCGGCTTTTTGCCCACGAACATCCGGAGATTGTCATAGGGCGGATTAATACACGAAAGGAACCGTCTCTGGCCGCCATGTACGGCATTGAGACGATTCCTTCTATTAAGATATTCAAAAACGGAAAATGTACTGCCACCGCCGCCGGTCTGCAGGACAAACCGCAGATCTCCCGGCTTCTGATTCAGTAAAACATTTTCATATTTGACCGCGGGAACGATG
The DNA here is from genome assembly GCA_900016875.1 of Eubacteriaceae bacterium CHKCI004. Taxonomy (GTDB): domain Bacteria; phylum Bacillota; class Clostridia; order Lachnospirales; family Lachnospiraceae; genus Anaerobutyricum; species Anaerobutyricum stercoris. Next base: position 25,777 of record FCNR01000077.1, read on the forward strand.
ACCGGACGATTGGAACGTTCCCGCAGAAATTTTATCCCAAAGCTACATCAAGAACCATCATCACAACAAATCCGACTGCGAAAGCAATGGTTCCCGCATTGGAATGTTCTCCTTCCGCCATCTCCGGAATCAACTCTTCCACCACAACATAAATCATGGCTCCCGCCGCAAAGCTAAGCAGGTAAGGCAGAGCCGGAACCACCAGTCCCGCCGCAAGAATCGTAAAAAACGCCGCCAGCGGTTCCACGATTCCCGTGAGCGTGCCGTAAAGGAACGAACGTCCCTTGCTCACCCCCTGGGCTTTTAACGGCATGGAGATGATCGCCCCCTCCGGGAAATTCTGAATGGCGATTCCCAGAGCCAGCGCTAAAGCACCCATAGCGGAAATATCCACATTTCCCTGTATCCATCCGGCAAAAACCACACCGACTGCCATCCCTTCCGGAATATTGTGCAGTGTCACCGCCAGAAGCAGCATTGTCGTCTTCGAAAGAGATGTCTTTGGTCCTTCTGCTTCCTCGCTGTTCATATGCAGATGCGGAATCAGCTCATCAAGCAGCAGCAGGAAACCCATACCAAGAAGAAACCCCGCAGCCGCCGGGATAAATCCCCATTTGCCCATGTGTTCCGACTGTTCCAGAGCCGGAATCAGCAGACTCCACACGGAGGCCGCCACCATAACGCCGGCGGCAAATCCGGTCAGCACCCGCTGCACTCCTTCATGCAGATCCTTCTTCATGAAAAATACGCAGGCTGCGCCCAGAGTCGTTCCCGCAAACGGCAGCAAAATCCCTCTTATAATCTCAAAATCCAGCATAAATCTTTCCTTTCCCAAACATTTACTCTCCTGCGTCTGCACAGCAATCTGTATACAGTATCCTCCGGACATCTCCGCACTGTACGCCGCAGCAAGAGTATAGGCTATTATACCATTTTTCCGGAAAAAAAACAGTTTTTGCACAGTATTTTTTCTGTAATAACAAAGAACAGTGAAAACCAACGGCTGTTTTCACTGTTCTGTCTTTTTCTGCTATTCTTTTTCGACATAATCCCGAAAAAAATCGATAAATGCCGTGGCTGCCGGAGAAAAAGGCTGTACTTTTTTCCAGACAAGAACCGTGCGGCTTTCCAGGCGGGGCGCAAGGGGAACAAAACTAATGCCGTCATACCTGCAGTCCAGCCGTATTGTCACCGCGACTCCCACCTTTCCGCTCACCATGGCCGCCATATTATACTGAAGATTACCGCTGGCAACCAATTTCATCTTATCTGAGCAGGAACCAAACCAGTTGCGTATCTGCTGATGCACCATTTCTCTTTGTCCAAACAGCAGCGGATAGGAAACAAGGTCTTCCGGTCTGACGCTCTCCTTCCCCGCCAGCGGAGAATCATCCGGCACAAGAACTCCCCATTCCTCTTTTACAGGAATCTGAATAAATTCGTACTTGCTGATATCCACCGGTTCCAGCAAAATTCCCAGATCCAGCAGCCCTCTCTCCATCCGCTCCTTGATATTATCAGAGTCTCCGCTGAATATCTCAAACTGAACCAGCGGATGTTTCTCATGGAAAGCAGCGACAACCTGCGAGAGGAACCGGGAGCTTTTCAGCTCACCGCTGCCGATGGAAATCTCGCCCATCAGCTCCCCCTCTCTTCTCACAAACTCTCTCTCTGTCTTCTCCGCCAGACTGACAATCTCCTGGGCCCGGCGTTTTAAAAGCATACCGTCCTCCGTAAGTATGATCCGGTGCCGGCTCCGCTCAAAAAGTTTCACGCCAAGCTCCTCCTCCAGCTGCATCAGCTGCCGGGACAGCGTCGGCTGCGTCACATGAAGAAGCTGCGCCGCCTTTGTGATATTTTCTTCTCTTGCCGCCATGAGAAAATATTTCAGTACACGAAGTTCCATACTCTTTCTCCCTTCCGTATTAAAGCCGTCGTCCGCCCGGGGCATCTCTCCGACTGCACAGCAGCAATAAAGCTGCCATTTTATTTATTATACCAACCGGTTGTTACAATCGGTCAAGAGAAAAAGTAAAGCAATTCTTTTTTATGCTTTTTTCCGTGTTTCATGCGCGTTACTTCACCGTCACCGTAATCTTTTTGCTGACGCCGTTTTGCGCGATGGCATAGACGGTGGTGGTTCCTTTGCTCTTTGCCTTGATGACGCCTTTTCTGTTCACAGCGGCAATGGTCTCGTCCACTACAACGTAGCGAATTTCATCACAGTGCTGCTGGCAGATGCGGTTCTTCGGCAGAACAACGGATGCCTTGATTTTCTTTTTCTTTCCGGCTTTTACGGAAATCTTCGTCTTATTCACTTTTACCTTCACCGGGTTGGCGTATCTTGTGCTTCCCGCGGTGACTGCGTGAACCACCGGCGTTTCGCTGATGACAACTCTCTTACCGTTCACCTTCTTAAATGCCTTGATCTGATATTTGTACCAGGCAGCGCTCTTCAGCTTCTTATGAGTCCAGGTGGTGCGGTCGCCAGAGACGACAGTCTTGACTCTCTTCACCGTCTTTTCCTGTTTTTTGCTGCGGGTGTTGCAGGTATCGGCCAGAATGATGTATCCGTCCGCGCCGTCCACTTTGTTCCAGGAGAGACGGTTTTTATTTCTTCCCGCTCTGATCGGTTTTACGACAATCGGCTTCGGAAGCATCTCCGTGCTTTCTGTGTAGCTGTGACCGCAGCGCCGGCAGGTGTAGGTCTTCGTGCCTTCCTTCTGGGTGGTCGGATCTGTGGACGCTGTCTGCGTGTAATCATGACCAGTGGCTTTGATCACCTGCCCCTTCGCTACCAGCGCGCCGCAATCGGTGCAGTAAGTATCGCCGGTATATCCGTCTTCGGTACAGGTTGCCTCTTTCGCACCGCGAACCTCTGTGTTCTTGTGCTCGGTCATGGCAAATTCAGCCGACACGGCAATATCTTTCCTGATGTCTGTCAGGGTCACGCTCACAGCTTCTCCGCGATTTGCAGCTTTCGCTTTGGTATTCGCGGCGTCGCCGCCCCATTTTGCAAAACGGTAATGATTATCCGGCGTTGCGGTAAATGTAACGGCGCTTCCCTCTGCCACAGCGGTGCCGTCGGTGATGACATTGCCGTCATTATCCCGGGCGGTAATGCCGCCGTGCTCTGTCTGCCCGATAGAGACAGTGTAATAATTTACCGTATCCACCTGGAGACGAATGTCCCTGGTTACATTTTCGATGGTCACCGCGTAGCTGCCGTCGTCGTTTTTGGTGTAGGATAAACGGTTGCCGGTTTCGCTGCGGGTCTTCCGGCTTTCACCTTCGCCGGCCAGGCGTATATCCGTAATCCACTTGCCTTCACCCGGCACCAGAGTGAAGCTTACGCTGCCTTTGTCTCGGATTGTGTCTTCGTACTCCGGCTCCTCCGGCAGTGTGTCCGGTATGCGGACAAGGTTTTCGATATGGTAATCGTTCTTTCCGTCTTCGTCGCTGTCGTAGTCGGTCTCTTCCGGAACGTCCCACGCTTCGATCTCACGGAAGGAAACAGAAACAATGGCGTTGCGGTTCAGTCCTTCCAGAAGCAGTGCATTTTCCAGGCCCAGCTCCTGTCCGGTCACGGCAGAGCCGTCGCTGTAAGTGACGGTCCATGCGTCGATCATCTGACCGGCCGGAGGCGTCACGGTAAAGCGCACGTTCTTGCCGCTTAATACCTGTACGGATTTGCCCACCGCCTCGATATTCTCATAAGACGTATAATCATCGCCGTAACCGGCTGCCACCGCCGGATGGCACTGGTCTTCCAGTCCCTCAGGAATCTCAAAGGATACTTCCACCAGCTCTGCCGGGGAGAACTCTGCGATGACGCTCTCCGCTCTGGTCACATCTTCGATGGTGTAGGTGAGAGAATCGCTGGCCACACCGTTCCATGCACTCAGGAAACTGTATTCGTCATGAGGAACAGCTGTGACGCTCACCGTGCTGTGGCGCGGCGCGGTAAATGTACCGTCTTTTATATCCGTCACCGGTTTTCCGTTGAGGGTCACTTCCAGAGTGCCGCTGCCGGTTCCCGTGGTTCCCACAGTGATCTCGTAGGACGGGATGGCCTCAAACTTCACGTACACCTGCGCGTCCCCGTAGAGAGAATCGATCACGTAGGTATCCTGTTCATACTGTGTTCCCTCGATTCTTGATTCTTCCGTCATGGACGCATCGGAGTACCAGCCTTCCACCAGATATCCTTCCGCCGGCGTTGCCTGGAAGGTTACTCTGTTATAGGAAGGAACTGTTGTGCCCGAGGTGATGGCTTCGGCCTCCTGTCCGTCCTTCGCCGTCCTGGCCGTCACTTCTCCCATGGACGCATCGTTGCCGCCAAAGGTCACGGTGCCGGTCGCAAGCTCATAGATCACCCTCACCTTGTGGCTTTCTTTGCTGACAGTCAGCGTGTAGCTGTCTTCGCTTGTCTGGGTGTCAGCGCCGTCCACCATCCAGGTCTTCACGCGGTAATTCTTATCCGGCGCCGCGGTAAAGACAATCTTATCTCCTTTCGCGCCTTTGTCTCCGCTCCGGAATGGTTCACCGTTCAGGGAAGCGCTCAGACTTCCGCCGGTGTTTTCGCTGCCGCTGATATCCTCCGCACCGAAGGTCACCTGGCAGTTTGGCTCCTGCGCAAAGACAGCGGTCACCTGTACATTTGCTTCCAGGGTAAGAGTCAGCGGATTCTCTTTCAGGCCATCTTCCGGAACCGTGATTCCGTCCACCTTCCAGCCGGCAAACTTCATACCGGCGTCCGGTGCGGCGGTAAATGTGATCTCTCTGCCGCCTCTCACACTGGCTCCGTTTGATACCTCATTATGGTCTGTCACATTTTTGGCAGTTACCGTACCGCCTGTGGCGGACCATGTGACGGTGTACGGCAGCCGGTCAAAGACTGCCTTCACATCGGTGACACTGTCGGCCTTGATCTCACGGGTAAATGTATTGCCGGTCTCGCCGGATACCATCTCTCCGTCCATCTCCCAGCCCACAACCTCATAGCCGTCTGCAGCCTCGGCAGTAAACGTCACTTCCGAATCCGCCGCCAGAGTGTTGCCGGAATAGAACGGTCTTCCGGTACGGTTGTTGACCGCCGTCACCGTGCCGCCGGCCGTCTCGTCGTCAAGGATGCTCCTTGCGCCGAAGGTCAGCTTGTTTCCTGTCTGTGCCAGCTGCGCCATGACGCGCACCGGCTCTGTATCTTTCTCAGTTACCGTATAAGTAAATGTATCGTTGTCAGAATTTACCGTGCTGATGCCTTCCGTGACTTCCTCGCCGTTGACAAACCATTTGGCTGCCTCATAGCCTTTGTCCGGCGTCACGGTAAATGTGATGACGGAATCCCGGTAAATATCTGTGAGACTGCCGCTCTGTGCCGGTTCTTCTGTAATCTGTCTGTATTCTTCGGCGCCGAAGCGCTCAACGGAAACCTCCATGGTTCCGTGTACGCCGTCGCCCAGATCATAGAGACTGTACTCGGTCTTTGTCACCGGAGTGATCGGCTTGAAGGACACGGTCACTTTTACATCTTCCGTAAAGCCCTGCTCTCCCGGCGTCAGCGTCAGAAGAACATCGGAGCTGTTTTCCACCCGCTCCATGCTGCCGGTCACAGCTTCTGCCGTATCTGCAATTACTGTCCCGGCCGCTGCCTCAAGAGTTTCACCATTTATACGAACGGTATCTATCTCATAGCCGTAACCCGGAGATACCGTCAGCACAATGTCCTCTGTCCGGTATTTATCCAGATAAGCGCCGGACTGCAGTTCCCCGCAGGTTACAGTATTGCCGGCATCCACTCCCGGAATCTCGACCGCCTCGTAGGTGAGTGTCGGACGTTTTTCCAGATGAACGGTCACCCATGTCTCATCGGAGAGACTGGAAAGAGTGTAGGTTACGGCATCCTTGCCCTCGGCCACAACGGCTTCCCCGCCGCCGCCCTGCCGGAGCGTCCAGTTCTTCACCTGATATTCTTCCGGAAGACTGGTCGTAAAGTCCACCGGTATGTAGGCGGTGTACGCCGTACCGTTCTCAAGCTCCGTGCCATTCCAGGAGGCGCGAAGTACATTTTCCACGTCCACGGTACTTCCGTCTTCGTCAACCGCCGCAAAATGAAGCTGATACGTCTTCATCTCAGAGACGAGAATCTCCACCCGGAGGTTCTCCTGTACGTTGGATACAGTGTAAGTGCCGGCATTGCCGGAAACCACCTCGTAATCGCCTTTAGCATCATAGACTCTCCACTCGCGGACGATGTTTGTGTCCGGAAGCTTGGCTGTGAAGGTCAGGGAAGAGCCTCTCCTGGCCGTGCCGTCTTCTGATAAGCCATCCACGGTAATCTCACAGCCCGGAACCGTGTTGCCTTCGTCATCCACCACGGAAGTCTCCACGGTGTAGAATTCTTCCGGCTCAAACTCCACCTGTACGGTGGTATCGGCGGCCAGCCGCTCCAGATCCAGAGTATCGCCTGCATAGATGCTTCCGTCGGCATTGCGCCTGATTACAGGCGTTCCGCTTCCTTCCGTGACAGTCCACTGTTTTACCACGTAGCCGTTATCCGGTGCTACGCTCAGGCGAACGCTCTTGCCTGCGGCCACAATCTCCGGTGAAGTCAGGGCTGCGCCGCTTCCCTCGCCGTCTTTTATGTACTGTGCGGTGATGCTGCCGTTATCACCGGCGGAGAATGTCAGTTGGTAGCTGGCTGGCTCAAAGCTTACCTGCACATGCATCTCCTTTTTCAGAGCAGGAACGATCAGCCGGTTTCCGCTCACCGTGTAATCTTCCCCTTCGGTCAGCGGCTGTCCTTCTCCGTCTGTCACCGTCCATTCCTTCACCTGGAAGTTCTCATGAGCATCTGCCACAAAGGTGATTTTTGTACCTTCCGTGAGAGATGCGCCGGAATCAAAGGCCGCCTGATTATCGCCGTAGTATCCCCGCAGAGTTCCGTTGGCTCCGGACTCATAGGAGACGCTGCGGACGCCGGCCACGATGTTATAAAGGCCGTTCTCCATGGTTGCGTCATATTTGTCCAGGAACTGCCGCACAGTCTCGGTATAGGCGGCTTCTCCGTTGCCGCTGCCGCTTCCTGCGCCGGCGTCTTCCGCATCGCTGCCTCCTGCGTCGTCATCTCCCGCCTCCGTCTGATAAGCCAGTCCGGTGATATAATCATTGGCTCCGGAGTCCACGGTCAGTTCCGGTCTGCTGGTGATCGTAAGCAGTGTCTCCGGGCGGAAGGCTTCCGCATCGGTATCAAGGATGGCGGTTTTCTCCGCGTCGCCCGTATAGCTGGTCTTCACCTCGCTGAGTTTCGGAATCTTGTTGGCCGTATCCGTGCTCGAAATGCCTTTCCTGGACGGTGCCGTAAATGTCACCGGCCGTTTCAGCACATTTACATAGCAGGTAGCTTCATCGTCTCCCACCTGCGCTGTAAATGTGTAGTCTCCCGGTTTCTCCGGCGTACAGGTCACGCCCGCTGTGCTGCCGGAAAGAGTTTCTTCCTCGATCTTGCCATCGTCCTTCTTATACTGCATCTTGTAGACGACAGAGGTACCGGAAGGCAGATCTGTAAGCGTCACATTGCCTGCTTCATCCGTTCTGGCCTCCTTTATAGCAAGGCTGAGGCTGTCTCCGTAAATGGCGCTGCTCTCTCCCTGCAGCACGTAGCCTACCTTGCCTTCCGGACCGTCCGTGGCAAAATAGCTGGCCGTGCCGGAGGAACTGTTGAGCATCTCATTGCCGCCGAAGGTAGCCGTTATGGTGTAATTGCCCGCTTTCACCGGCGTCCACGTTGCAGTCGCCGTGCCCTGGCCTTCGCCTGTCACATCGGCAGAGACAGCGGTGAAATCACCGGTTCTGTTGTTGACCATCTGGAAGGTGACGCCGCCGTCCACCGACTTTCCTTCGCTCAAGGAAGCCACGTTGGCCGTAAGGGTCACAGAATCGCCGCTCACCGCCGTGTAGACGATTCTTTCCCGCTCTTCCTGTACGGTAACTGCCGATTCTTCCGGAAGCACGTTGTAAGTTTCTGAAGCATCAGCCAGTCCCGTCGGCACGATCAGATAGATCTCCTTCATGATGAATCCGGTGACTGGTTCCTCGCCGCCTTCTTCCCCTTCGCCAGTCGGAGGAATCTCCGGTTCCTCGCCCGAAGAAGTATCTTCCACCTTCTGATAATAGTGAACAACTCCCTGTTCATCGGTCTTCTGATAGAGTCTGACAGCGGAATCCTTCCAGTCCTGCCATACCTCATAGATCACACCACCGACGATCTCGGTTCCCGAATTGGAGGAATATACCGGCTCCGGCGCAAGATAGCCGCCCTCATCGGTCCACTCTTTTACTCCGTCGGTCCATGCCTCTTCTTCGTCAGTCCACAGAGTCATCACGCCGTCGACCATCTGGTACAGGCGCGGACGACCGGAAATGCCCGCCTCGTTCTTTGCATAGAGGTTCACGAAGACGCCCAGTCCTTCTCCTTCACCGTCTTTTTGTTCTGCCTGCCAGCAAAGGTATTCGGTCGCGGAATCGCCGCTTCCCTCCGCCGATTCCGGCCCGTCATATTCGTAGATCTGCTGCTCCGTGCCGGTCAGCCGGTCCGGAGAGAGACCTTCCACGGCCTGGCTTCCTTCCTCGTCCCAGGCAAAGTAATCGTCCGGCTGGCTCAGAAGGATTCTTCTTGCCGCCGTCTGTCCGGATCCTTCCGAACCGTCCGTGAGGTCTTCGAGAATATAGTAGCTGTCGTCGCTCTGGGAGCGGTAAATGTATTCCGGCTGCGCGGTGTTTTCACCTGACTGCACATTTTTATTCTCATAAATCTGATAGGTTTCCGTTACATTTTCTTCTTTTGTACCGCCGTCTGCACCGACAGTCTCCGGCGTGGTCACCGTCGCCGTGGCGATCACGTTGACGTTTTCTTTTATGGTCTCTGATATGGAATAATCGGCGCTTCCCGTATTCTTCAATTCATTAAGAGCCGATACGGTCACCTGCGAATCCGCTTTGTCCACGGTGAGCATGCGCGCCTCGCTGTATGAGTAGGCCCGTCTGCCGTTATGCACCTCTGAGACAACACAGCGGTAACGGTTTCCGTCCATATCTTTTGTGACATTTTTCAGAGTAAGCGTACTGCTGCTTCCCCCGATGTTCTCCCACACGGTGGAGTCCGCCGCTCTCTTCTGCCAGGAATAGGTCAGTCCGGTTTCCACGCCCTGGGACGGTGTGGCGTCCACGGTAAAGGATGCCGTATCGCCCGGCGATACGCGGACGTCGTCGCTGATGCTGTGGATCTCCGGCGCCGGCCCGTCCTTTAAGGTCGTTCCCGTCACCAGAGACGAATACTCCGACACAACCCGGTCTCCGTTATCATCCACGCCGACGGAACGGATGGCAAAGGTATAATCGCTGCTCGGTTCCAGATCTTCATAGGTGAAGGAGGTCTCCTCCCCGTCCAGGGTGGCGATAAGAGAATACCCACTGTCCGCCACGCTGTCTTCAAAATACTGATAAATCTCGTAGCTGACCGGTCTTCTTGCGCCGTGTTCCCAGCTTAATGTAATGGAATCCTGCGTCACCGTATCCACCGCGATATTCTTCGGGAGACTCGGCGGTTCCACCACGTTTCTGACCAGATATCCGAGCACCGGCACCTCGGTGTCGCCCACATTTGCCCGCCATGTACCGAACTTCCACTGGAAGGAGTACGGATATTCTGTGGACGGAGGGGATGCCACCGTTCCCGCCTTGGTTACATTATTGTACTCAAAGGTGGTGCTTCCTCCGCCCCAGCCGCCTCCGCCGCTGACGCCGCCCCCGATGGAGAAAACGTTGTCCTTGCCGCCGGAAAGTCCAACCTTCAGCTCAAAACTGTTGTTGTAGGACTGGCTGGCGCTTGAGGTCTCGCCGGTGGTGATGGACTGGCTTGTCATGGCCGTCGTGGTGCCGGAAGAACAGGAGACAAAGTCCTTCGCTCCCGTGAAATCCGTAAGCCCCGCGGCGCTTGTCTTATAGGTGGACGGCTGTCCCGGAGTGGAACCCAGAACGCTGTCGCTGATGACCTTATCCTTCATGGCATCATCCTGTGCGGCCAGCGTATTGTACTCATCCATCTCCATGACGCTGTACACCGGATTATCCTGTATGCCCACCGTCATACTGTAAGTCTCTCCGCCTCTGGCCGGGTGGACGTCATAGTAATACAGCGTCACCGGCGTCCGGTACAGAACCACGCTGTCTTCCATAAAGCCGCCCTCGAAGTTTACGCCGTATTCTATGCTCTTCTCCTGCTCATATTCCCACTCCCATTCATGGCTGTAGGAAGCTTCCGCAGTAAAACTTAAGATTCCCGGCAGGATGGACTTTTCTCCACTGATATAAGCCCCCGCTGCCGCGGACTTCGTCGTGGATTCACTGCCGCCGGAGCCTTCCACCTTCTCAAAGCTGGTGCTTCCCACTCCGTCCGGATATTCATCCATCAGATCCTCAAAATACGGCGCTGCCTGCAGAATCGCCAGTACATTTACATTGGTATATGTATATTCCTTGCGGGAATACACCATCGTATCCGTGTCATCGTCGGCGTCCACTGCCGCCAGCGCCACAAAAAGATGATCGCCGCCGCTGTTATGGTAGCGCACATACTCCCAGAGATTATCGTAATAATTCCCCGGCGCCTGCTGCTCGCCCTCATGCTTCGTTGTTTTCCCCATTACATTTACATTGTAGAAAAAGTAATTGAGGCTCATCTGTTTGTATCCGGTGGTGTAATATACCTGCTCAATGCCCAGATCATTACCGTCAAAATTGCCGGCCACCGCCGTCTCCATCCATGTGTTGCTGATAATATATCCATTGATACCGTCATCAGATTTCGTATATTTATCATAGGTATGTTCATGCGCCCATTCGCTATCCTTAAACTGATACATGGAACCTTCCAGGAACATTCTCTCACTGTCGTTCCTGCCGTTGATGGCCACACAGGTGAGCGCCGGCGGCGCCTGGATGTTATCGCCCGTGTACAGACCGTCTTTTACGAATCCGTTCATGTCCACCTTCAGGGCGGCGCCCTTGCTCATCTTCCCGGTATTCGTGTCATATGCCAGAGTCATCACGGCAAACTGGCTGCCGTTTAAGCTGTCATTGCTGGCTCCCGTGCTGTAATAGCCGGCCACCACGATCTCCGGAAAGCCGTTGTAGTCGATGTCACCGGCAGCGCAGGAGGCGCTTCTCAGATAAATCCCTCCGTCGTTCATCCTGAAGGTGTCGCCCCATTTCGCCAGGGTTCCGGAATCATTCATCTTGTAGATGCCGAGGGCCGAACTTCTGTCCGTGATCTTTTTGGTGTCATCGTTCTCATGAAGATTGGCAAAGGAACCGAGCATCAAAAGCTCATCTTTGCCGTCCCGGTCCAGGTCGGCGGCCTCCAATGACGCCTGCACCATGGCCCGTTTGGTTCTTCCGTCATTATTAAATTCGCCGGAAATGTTCGCATCCGCTCCCATAAATGCACTGTAGGAGATCTCATTTCCCACCTGAGTAAATGTACCGTTGTTATCCTGCAGGATCCGCACTCTCGGATTGCCCTGCTGCGGGATATAGACGGCCACCTCGTCGTCGCCGTCGCCGTCAAAGTCCCCGGCTGTCAGGTTAAAGAAGCTGGTGTACTCCCACTGGGCGATGTCGTCGAACCAGTCGCTGTTGTCACCGCCGCCCACATCAATGGTATAATCCGGCCCCTGCTGTTTGGTCCGGATGTTGTAGTTCCACACCACGATGTCGTTATTCTTAAGCCCCACCATGGCGACCATATAATCGTGTCCCTGCCCGTCAGGGTTATAAGCCCTGGAAACCACAAAGTCCGCCTCGCTCTGACTGCCGCGGCTGGCAAGGGACACCTGCGTTCCCGCCATCACTCCCTGCTGCGGTTTTACGTCATTCCAGTAATCCACATTCATGGAACCTTTGGATGACCGGAACACAAAAGGTTCCATGATCGGATTGAGGGCCGTATACCCTTTTCCGTACGGATTCTTTCCGTCCTTCGGATTAAATTCCTCCGGTGGTTCCGTGGAGAACCCATACTGGTCCGTCGCCGCCTCCGTCTGTATCGGACTGCGCCAGAGAAGCGGCGCAACGAGACAGAAGACCAGCAGAATTGCTATGATTCTTTTTCTCACTTTTCTCTCCTTTCCCTTTCTCCTCTTTCCGGACGTCATATTAACGCCGGTCTCCTCTTTTTTTGTCAAATATTACCCAAAAATCATTACCATCTTCCTGGATAGTATTTGACGTCTTTTTTTACATGTAATATAGTAACATAATCTCTTCTCCTCCGGTTCTACCACTGGGTCGTCAGAATGAACCACTGAGTCGTCTGACACATGACCTCCGCTCCTGTTTTATCTGACTGAACCGCTCAAAATCTTACCGAACAGGTATTGGACTTTTTGTGATTTTTCTATATAATACATATATATCATTTTTACATCAGGAGGAGCGTTATGCCGCAAATCGCAGTCTGCGAAGACGATAAGACCGATCTGTGTCTGCTGCAGAACACACTAGAATACATACGACAGGAATTTCCTGTACAGACGAATATTGACTATTATCCAAGCGGCGAGGCATTGATGGAAGCTGTCCGGCAAAATGTCCGCTATGATCTGCTTCTGCTGGACATTTATCTCACCGGTATGAGCGGCATTGAGACCGCCCGCTGTATCCGAAACATTCTCCCGGAAGTACAGATTGCTTTCCTCACTTCTGCCAGGGAGTACGCGCTTGACGCTTTTGATTTATATTCTGTCCATTATCTTATCAAACCAGTAAACAACGACAGTCTCCGGGAACTGTTTCGACGTTTCTTTCGTCATCTTCACCGCCCGGAAAAATATCTGGAGATTCATTCTGACAGCAAAAATTATACTTTCCCTCTGGAGCAGGTGCAGAAAATCCAGAGTAATAACAAGGGCGTTGATATTTACCTGAAAAATATCCCGAAGCCACAGCGGATTCCTCTTCCGCTCATACGGGTGGAAGAACAACTGAACCCGGAATATTTCCTCAAAATATCCCGGGGGCTTATCGTCCATATGTCCTACATTCTATATATTGATAAAAATGTATGCAAATTCCGGGACGGAACGTCTGCGCTGATCAGCCGGGGCGAGAAAGTTTCCGTCCGAAAAAAATATAATGATTACTTATTCGCACATTCACGGAAAGGAGATTATTTATGACTTACGCGGACTTTATCTGGCAGGCGCCGGGTTTTCTCCTGCAGACGCTTCCCATTGCGCTGCTTTGCTTTGTCCCATTTGAAAAAAAGGAGCTGCTTCTTCCCCGCAGAACACTTCATTATTTAATAACAGCAGGAGTGCTGATTTTTTCCATCGGTTTTGTTCTGATGCATTTTCTGATTTCCGTGGTATCCAGAAGAACACATCAATTTTTGCGATCTACTTCCAACCTCTATATGTGTGTCTTCGTCCTGCTTTTCGTTATTTTTTTCTTTTACGTGATTCGCGCCGCCGCCGCAAAAAAAATACTGGTTCTGACTCTCTTGATTCATTACGAAGCTATTTTATTCACGGCGGTGTCTGTTTTGAACGGCATCATCCAGGATCCCCTGAAACAGAAGTTTCCGATCATTTACGGTCCTCAGGATATTTTTCTCTATATGACCGGGATTATAATTACATGTCCTGTCGTTTATGTCTTTCTTAAACATGTAGTAAAAGCCGGATTTCCATATATGACCAATCCCATTTTGCACCGTGGATGTATTTACCTGCTCAGCGCGCTCCTGCTGTATAGTTTCTGTATCTTTTCTTTGACGAACTATGAATTTTATTACGGAGTGACAGGATATCCGCTTCTTCTCTTTTTACTGGCATTTATTTTGACTGACGCCATCCTTTACTACATGTTTTTCTCTGAGGTACACCTCTCAGCCGAGAATCGTGAGCTGCAGGATCAGCTGAGAACTTTCGATGAGAAATACCGCCAGATCAGCGCCAGCGTCGCCGAATCCCGCCGGGCCCGCCACGATATCCGCCATCATCTCAATGTTATCGGCGCCCTGCACCGGGAAGGGAAGGACGAAGAGCTCGACCGGTATCTGGAACAGTACGAGGCCTTCTGCCAGGAACTTGAGAAAATGCCGCTGTCCGGCTATTCCTCGCTGGACAGTATTCTGCGATACTATATCCAGCAGGCCAGAGAAGAAAAAATCACTGTCCACACAGATCTTCAGCCTCTGCCCAACACAATGCGTTTCGACGCCATAGATCTGACCGTCCTGCTGGGTAATCTGATGGAAAACGCCATTGAATCCTGCCGGAAACTTCCGGTGTCAGAAGACCGTTTCCTGCATATCTGGATACGTCTGGAAAATGTATCCCTTCTCATGCAGGTTGAAAACGCCTGCTCCGCGGAAGGTCCTGATTCTCCCGATTTCTCCGACGGCAGAGAGTTTATTTCCACCAAGCACACCGTACTCCGTGGTCAGGGTTTAAAAAGTATCCGCTGCATCGCCGGAAAATACGGGGGCAGCGCCGAATTTAAAAAAACGGAAGGCATATTCACCGCACGAATTGTGCTGAACCTTCCGTAGCGCAAAGATTGTCATACAGATTGTCATAAAAAAGCCCCGGAGACGCCGGAACAGATCATCAATGTTCCGGCACCTCCGGGGTGTATTTTTGTTTCAGTGATTGCCGGGCCGCAGGCCCGCATTGTATTTTCTAATCCAGTTCCAGCTTACCGGTATAAAGCTGATAATATGTTCCTTTCAGCTTCAGCAGCTCGTCGTGAGTTCCCCGTTCGATGATACGTCCATGCTCCAGAACCATAATGGCGTCACTGTTCCTTATGGTTGAAAGACGATGGGCGATAACAAATACGGTACGTCCCTTCATCAGGTTATCCATACCCTTCTGCACGATACTCTCAGTTCTTGTGTCAATGGAGGACGTAGCCTCGTCAAGAATCAGCACAGGCGGGTCCGCAATGGCTGCTCTGGCAATGGCAAGGAGCTGTCTTTGTCCCTGGGAAAGTTCCTCACCATCACCGCTCAGATGGGTGTTATAGCCGTCCGGCAGCATCCGGATGAATCCGTCGGCATGTGCCAGTTGTGCTGCTTTATACACTTCCTCATCGGTGGCGTCCAGTTTACCATAACGGATATTCTCCATAATTGTTCCGGTAAACAGATGTGTATCCTGTAAAACGATTCCCAAAGAACGACGCAGGTCCGCCTTTTTAATCTTGTTGATATTGATACCGTCGTAACGGATCTTGCCGTCCGCAACGTCATAGAACCGGTTGATCAGGTTGGTAATGGTGGTCTTTCCGGCTCCCGTGGAACCGACGAAGGCCAGCTTCTGTCCCGGCTTCGCATAAAGGCTCAGATCATGAAGCACCATGTGATCCGGCACATAACCAAAGGTCATATCATCAAACTGTACGTCTCCCTTCAGCTCAGTGTAGGTCACAGTTCCGTCCGCCTGATGCGGATGCTTCCACGCCCATAAGCCGGTTCTCTCTTCACACTCGGTGATATTGCCGGCAGCATCTTTCTTTGCGTTGACCAGGGTAACATATCCCTCATCTACCTCCGGCTCCTCATCCATCATCTTAAAGATTCGTTCCGCACCGGCCAGCGCCATGATAATGGAGTTGAACTGCTGCGCGATCTGCATAAACGGCTGAGTAAAACTTCTGGTAAACTGCAGGTAGGACGCCATAACGCCGAGGGTGATGTTGCCGATTCCCATGACAGAAAGGAATCCGCCGAACACTGCTGTCAGCACAAACAGAAGGTTACCCATATTTCCTATGATCGGGCCCATAATGCTGGCAAATGTATGTGCTTTGGAGGAACTTTCAAACAGTTCCTCATTAAACTTGTCAAACTCTTCCTCAGACATTTTTTCATGGTTAAATACCTTAACCACTCTCTGCCCGCTCATTCGCTCTTCCACAAAACCGGTGATATTAGCCAGGTCAAGCTGCTGGCGAATGAAATATCTTCCGCTGTTGCCGGATACAATTTTTGATACAAAAAACATCAGAATAATCATCAGCACTGCCAGCACTGTGAGAATCGGGCTCAGCACCAGCATGGAAATAAATGTGACAACGATGGTAAAGGCTGACATCAGCACCTGTGGAATCGACTGATTGATCATCTGCCTTAAAGTATCTGTATCGTTGGTGTAAAGACTCATGATGGAGCCGTTGGTATTCTGGTCAAAATAGCGGATCGGCAGCGTCTGCATGTGAGCGAACATCTCGTCACGGACACGTTTCAGAACGCCCTGTCCGATCACAACCATTAACCGGCTGTATACAAATGTGGCGATGACTCCGCAGAGAAAAATGGTTCCCAGCACTGTCAGCGCAAAATAAAGCTCAGAATAATCCGGATTCTGCTGTCCAATCAGCGGAATGATATAATCATCCAGCAGGAAACGCAGGGAAAGCGATACGGAGATTGACGCGATGGAGCTCACAAGGATACAGAAAATAACAAGAATGAACTGTATCTTATATGTGCTGGTCACATATCTCAGCAGACGCTTCGCTGTCTTGATAGTTCCGCCGGTAACCTTTGGTTTTTCTGATCTACTCATTGTCAGCGCCTCCTTTCACCTGTGATTCATATACCTCTCTGTATATTTCGTTAGTCCTGAGAAGCTCTTCTGATGTTCCGATGCCATTGATCTCACCGTTATCCATAACGATGATCATATCTGCATCTTCCACAGAAGACACTCTCTGCGCGATAATAATCTTGGTTGTATCCGGAATCTCCTCCCGGAACGCCTGACGGATCATTGCGTCAGTTTTGGTATCCACCGCACTGGTGGAATCATCCAGAATAAGAATCTTCGGCTTTTTAAGAAGCGCTCTGGCAATACAAAGCCTCTGTTTCTGACCGCCGGACACGTTATTACCGCCTTCCACGATCATCGTCTCATATTTATTCGGGAACTCCTGAATAAAACTGTCGGCCTGGGCCAGTTTACAGACTCTCTGCACTTCCTCATCACTGGCATTCTCATCACCCCAGCGGATATTTTCATATATAGTTCCCGTAAACAGCACGTTTTTCTGAAGCACCATGGACACCTGGTCACGAAGCGCCTTCAGGTTATACTTTCGCACATCGACGCCGCCGACCTTCACACAGCCGCCCGTCACATCATAAAGCCTTGGGATAAGCTGTACCAGAGTGGATTTGGCGCTTCCGGTACCGCCGATCACACCAATGATCTGACCGCTCTTGATATGAAGATTCACATCCTTTAAGGACAGGTTGCCGCCCTCACCGGAATAACTGAAATCCACATGCTCAAAATCAATATCTCCGCTGGCAACTTCCGTGAGAGCATTCTCATCATCAATCATCTCAGGCACTTCATCCAGCACTTCCTGAATACGATCTGTGGATGCTTCCGCAATCATGATCATAACAAATACGAAAGTTACCATCATCAATGACATGAGAATCTGGAGGGCGTACACGATAATACTGGTAAGCTCTCCTGTCTGCATGGTTCCCCGGATGATGCTCTCGCCGCCCACTAATACCATGAAAAGCACAACGCCGTAAATGGTAAACTGCATAACCGGCGAGTTCCACGCCACAATTTTTTCCGCTTTGGTAAAGAGCTTAAATACAATAGTGGAAATCTTTCCAAACTTCTCATTTTCATGATCCTCACGAACATAAGCCTTAACCACGCGGGCTGCATTTACATTTTCCTGCACCGTATTATTCAGCACGTCATACTCATCAAACACCTGAATAAAATGCGGATGCGCCTTCTTGGCAATAAAGATCAGCACGCCCCCCAGAATCGGGATCATGGCAAGCAGAAGAAGCGCGATCGGCACGTTGATGGTGAGAGTCATGACCCATGACAAAACGATCATGATCGGCGCACGGGCCAGCAGGCGGATGGTAAACATATACGCCATCTGCACATTGGTGATATCTGTTGTCAGACGGGTCACCAGACTCGGCGTGGAAAAATGGTCAATGTTTCCAAATGAAAAATCCTGAATCTTATAGAAGATATCATGCCGCAGATTCTTGGCATAACCGGCCGAGGCAATCGCTCCAAGCTGTCCGGCCTTCGCTCCGAAAAACAGAGCTACCATGGCAAGAAGCACCAGAACGACTCCAAGTCTGATGATATATCCAATATCTCCGTTGGCAATGCCAACGTCAATGATATTAGCCATCAGAAGCGGTATGAGCACCTCCATAAATACTTCCAGCGCCACAAAAACAGGCGTCAGTATCGTCTCCCGCTTATACTCGCGGACAGAACGAAGTAATTTCCTATTCATGTTTTGTTGTCTCCTTTCCTCTGTCATTCTCATAATCGGCTAAATTTGCAGACATTCGCTCCAGCACATGGATACAAACTTCCAGCTCCTCCCTGGGAATATCTTTTCGAAGGAGAGCCTCCATATAACGGATATTGGAAATAATGTGCCCATGAAGCTCTTTGGTCTTCTCTGTAGGGACAATCTTTTTCAGCCGTGCGTCCCTTTCCACGGTCTCACGGTAAATGTATCCTTCTTTTTCAAGAAACTGCAGGATACCAGTTGCTGTCGAGCGGCGAATCTGGAACGCCTTCTCCACATCCTTCTGGTAGATATCCCTCTCCACGGTCTGAAACGCTATGTAATGCAGCACCAGACTCTGCATGTTGGTCAGACCGCTCTCTTCCTCCAAAGCACACATCTGCCGTTTCAGCTGGTGGGACAAACCATTAATCATCCGCCCCACATGGTAAGTAGAATCGTATTCATTCCGACCTTCCATATACATACCCTCTTCAATCTCTTCTTTGCAGAATATTATCAGACGAGACGGAACCCGCCCCGCCTGATAATTAGTTCGGTATCTAACAATATAATATATAGAATAAAAATTATTGTCAACCCGTTAAAATACACAAGAAACAGAAAGAAAACTTTTAGTTTTTTGACACACATTCTTTCTTTGTTACAAAAAAGTGTCATCTGCATTTATATTCTGTAGTCATCACAATATTCCATCCCGCCTTGCTAAAAATACCATTTTAACGTTTTGATCTCAAATGGATGGAAAGTGAGAAGAGCCTCGCTGGTATTCACAGCGTCAGTTTCTGCGCCGGTACTTTCCTCCTTCTGGAAATCCCGTTCCAGAAGATTACATGGCGCCATCCTTTTTACCGGGAAATCTGACGAAACCACAACCGACGTCCGGCCGCCCCGGCACTCATGCATCCGGACAATGAGACAGTCTTCGTCCTCTGCTTTTTTGACTGCGTCAATCTGAACGCTGCAGGCGGCAGAAGCCGGATGTCCGGATATTTTCACCAGCCGGCGCTGTTCCGTCATCCTGCCCGCCACGACCTGGGCCGGCAGATTCAGACGGCATGCCTCCTCAATGACGCCGCCCTCAGTTACTGCTCCTTCATGTGGGAACAGAGCATAAATAAAAGTATGTTCTCCCATATCCGCCTCCGTGTCCGGATTCTTCGCGCTTTTCAGCAGACTCAGCTTCATAGCGTTGTCCTTGATACTATAGCCGTATTTAGAGTCATTGAGCAGACTGACACCGTATCCTGTCTCCGACAGATCCGCCCATTTATGACCACAGACTTCAAATCGGGCCCAATCCCAGCTGGTATTCCAGTGCGTCGGTCTCTCCACATGACCAAACTGCGTATCATACGCAGCTTTCGTGGCGCGGATATCCGTATAAAAAGCGGTCTTAAGCAGCCGGTGATCTTCCCTCCAGTCTACCCAGGTCTTAAAATCAATCCTCTTTGAATCCCGGTACAAAATCATATCCTGCACCAGACGTGACTTCCTGTACCGATACACAAAGCGCAGCACTATCTTGAAGACGTTCTCTTCCACCAGCCGCACCGGCTCGCAGATGCTCATGGTCTCCATCTTCTGGGTGTAATAAATATCAATATCCCAGGCGTCAAAATCCATCGGCTTATCTTCATAGACTTCCAGCACATTTCCTTTCTGCCCCTCTCTCAGCACTGAGCGTCCTGCCTTCTTATCATACAATTTTGTCAGCTGGCCGTCCGCATTCCAGGCAAGGAAATAGAAAGGAGTTTCCAGGGTATTATCTTTATAAATAAATGAAGGCTGTGAAACACCGGAGTTTTCTTCTCTCTTCTCCGAATCAATTTTCACCGAAGTATCCTCCACAGTAAATGTCACATTCTTGACGGCAAATGGCTCCACATCTACCAGAAGCTCATAGCCTTCCGCTGTTCTGTCCGCTTCCAGCTCATTTCCTTTCCCGTCATAAAAACGCCCGCTCTCCTTCACCGGCACTGTCACCAGCTCTCTGCCTCCAAAGCTGCAGGCAGAATAGATGGAGAAGTTCTGGCTCTGTTGGTTGTCTGTCAGCTGGGCAACCAGATTCTGATTCTGGCCGGCCGGCACATCCGGAGTCTCATTCTGTTCCGTCAGCTGCCCCAATACATTTTCAAGCACCTCTTCCACCCGGCGTTCCGCTTTTCCGTAATTGATTCTGGAATCATCGTACACCTCATGAATGGAGGAACCCGGAATGATATCGTGGAACTGATGAAGCAGCACACACTCCCAGCTCTCATGCAGAGCTTTCTGCGGATAATCGCCGCCCAGACACCAGGCCAGAGACGCCAGCCATTCAGTCTTAAGCAGCTTATTCTCCAGACGGCGGTTCATTTTCTTATTATATCCCTGCGAAGTGTAGGTTCCCCGGTGATACTCCAGATAAAGCTCCCCGTCCCAGGTATGCACATAACGGTCAGTGTTCTCCACATTTTCGTGCATTTTCCGGAAAAATGCTCCGGCAGTGCCCGTCTTCACATTTGGCAGCCCCGGAACCGCATCCATGGCACAGCGCATGGCGAGCATTTCCCGGTTGACACCGCCTCCTCCGTCCCCGTATCCATAAGATATGAGAGTATCCCTGCTGATGTCCTTATTCCGGAACTTCTTCCAGCTTCCAAGAACCGCCCGCGGATTCATGTACCCGTTATACGTGGAGAACCGGTCCGTCATCTCCCGTCCTTCGTCCGGCGTGTTGACAAAATATGTGAGAATCTCTGTGCCGTCGATTCCCCGCCACCAGAACAGATCATTGGGAATCGTGTTAAACTGGTTCCAGCTGATTTTTGTCGTCATAAATGTATCAATCTCGCAGAGCTTCAGAATCTGCGGCAGCGCCCAGCTGTATCCGAACACATCCGGCAGCCACAGATACTCGCATTTCTTCCCGAACTCCCTCTCAAAAAAACGGGTGCCGTGAAGGAACTGCCGCACCAGCGATTCCCCCGACGGGATATTACAGTCGGCCTCCACCCACATGCCGCCGTCCGGCTCCCATTTTCCTTCCTTTACCTTCCGGCGGATTTTCTCATACAACTCCGGGCTGTCCTCTTTGACATACTGATACAACTGAGGCTGCGTCTGCAGAAAAACATAATCATCATATTCTTCCATCAGCCGCAGCACCGTAGCAAACGACCGCTGCGCCTTCTCTCTCGTATGTTTGAGCCGCCAGAGCCAGGCCACGTCAATGTGGGTATGTCCCACCGCGTGAACCGTGATATCCGTGCTCTTCTTCATGCGGAACAATTCATCCACCAGAACCTGATACGCCCGGTCAACGGAACCATAAAATGAAGATTCCTGTTCCATATTTTCGCAGGCAGCATCCTCATCCCAGTCAATACACAAAAGCGCCCTGTCGAGAGCCGCCGTAAGCCCGGCGTAATTCACATCATCCTCCGGCAGCAGCCGCAGCGTCTCCGTTACCGCCTTTGCCAGATGATACATTTCATCGGTATTGCAGTGAAGATATCCGACGTCCGCCTGGCGGCACTGATGATAGAAAGTGCGGTGCGGACCGCCGCCCTCCAATCCGGTCCAGAGCAGAAAGGCGAGCTTGGCTTTCTCTCCCTCTTTTCCTGTAAAAATAACCTCCTTATGGTTGGTATCCACCCCCTGATACGGATGGCCATCCACATACAGCAGCGACTCAAATCCACTGTTATTTCCATCTCCGGTCTCTCCAAAATCAAAAAGCCCCACGACCCGGCACCCCTCTTTTGCCGTGGGCAGAACCAGATCTTTTTCCAGCCAGAGATACCGGTCCCTCCCCGAAAAGAAGTCATTTATTCCAAATTTCTCTCCTTCGTCTGCAATTCCTTCCGGCGGCGCCCCATAATAATGCTCGTCCTCTCCCAGCCTTCCCGGAACAGCTGCAAAGGGGGCAACGCACATAAGCCCAAAATACCTTCTCCTCCCCAGCTCTTCCACTCTTCTTTCAAACTTTTCCACTGTAAAAAACATTGATATACTCCTCCTGATATATAATAAGTTCCGGCTTATGGCACAACAGGAGTTCCAACGGAACATCCCCTAAAACACAAAAACTCTCCGGATTGCGTAGTTATATCTTACAACAACCTGGAGAGTTACACAATTTTCTTTTTTTGTTTCTGAGAGAAAAAATAATCCCTATTTTCTGCCGCTCGCCACTGCCCTCCCAATATCATTGACAGACTTCTGCAGCTTCTCAAAAAACAGACCGGAATGATATCCGTCGCACACCGCATGGGCAATGGTCAGATTCACCGGAGCTGTTGTCTTGCCAGCATCGGTTTCATACTTTCCGATGGTGATAATCGGAAAATACGACGGCTCCCCGTTTGGCACTCTGCTTGTATAGCTGGTAAACGCCGTCCACGGCGCGCAGGAAATGCAGTAAAAATTAGGCGGCTGATTCTTTCTCGCCTTGATTCCTTTTACGTCTTTATACTTCTCCATGTCCTCCGTAATGGTCCGGTAAAATGTATCAAAATCTTCACAGTAATCCGACCAGCAGTCGGAAAATGTCTTGTCATCCTCATGGAAGATGGTATAACTTGGAATCACCCGGTTCCACACGCAGAGACTACCGTCCCCGTCCAGAAACATCCGCAGATTCTCAATCTCATTGACAACCTTCGTCACAAAATAAATCATCGACGGATAGAATCTGTACCCGTTCGCATGGCAGAAATCCAGCAGTTTTGTGATGTCAATGGAAGTCGTGATGCTGTACTCCACTTTTAATCTCTCGGTATAATATTTATAATGTTCCCGGCGCGGCCAGGATTCCATGTCTATTTTTCTGTAAGTATTCATACGTCGTCCCTTCTGTCATGTCAAAGCAAATTTCATCATACAGAGCAAAATCAAGCAATCTACTTCTTTGCATTCTCTTCCAATTCCAATATGTATTTATCAAAATCAGACATAAACAATCTATCCTGAACAACACGGTATTTTTCAAATTCAGTCTCAGCTTTTACCTTGGCAATCTCTGCTGTGATTTTTCCCGCATCTTGTAAGACTTCTCTATCATCTGCCATCAGGAATAAATCCAGTCGTTTCGACCAATCTTCCATCGTCATTGGTATATGGCGCTCTGCACGGTCTTCTGCCAAATCCAGGTAAGCAGATACAATACGCTCTAATGAACGACTCTCTTGCTCTGAAAGATAATTCTTCGCAATACTGACATCGCTTTTTACAATCTTACCTTCCGGTGCTGCTGCCCATGTGGTAAGTCCCATATGTGGTTTCTCTGCATCCGCACGCTCATAAATCAGTTCCGCTGCTGTATGCCCATGTACTGCATAGTGCATTTTATTCTGTACTTTTGCAAAGAACTGTTTTGTCGTTTTTGCTGTGCGATCATAGTCAAGCGTTCATCATCCATAACCCATCCTTTGATGGTATAGTCCTTCACGATACCGTTGGCCCATTTACGGAACTGTACAGCTCGTTCATTGTTTACCTTAAAACCAACTGCTATAATCATTTGAAGATTGTAATGCTTAGTATTACGAGTCACCTGACGGGAACCTTCCGTTTGAACTATCCGGAAATTCCGGATAGTTGAATCTTCTTCAAGCTCTGAGTCCGAATAAATCTTTTTGATATGCTCGTTGATTGTTCGAACATCCACATCATACAATGTGGCCATCATCTTCTGTGTCAGCCAAATATTCTCATCCTCATAACGCATTTCAAAGCTATTTTGTTGGCCGCCAACAGAAGCAACGTAAGTCAAATATTCTGCTGCGCTGGAACGGATGGATATGTCCTCTTTTTTCTTTTTCAAATTAAATGTCCTTCTCCTTTCTTATTTTGCCGTTTGAATCCCTGTGTTAATCTTATTATTTGCAAATACATATCAAATACTTTCATATTTGTATTATACATTATTTAGTAAATCAAGACAATTATCAATCTTCGTTCTATAAGATATCATTCAGGCAATATACATTACACAGTTTTTATAGAGCATAATCAAATCACTATAGTAAAAACCAGAGGATCTTCCGTACAATTTTATATAGTTTATATACCTCTGCATGTAACAACCGAACAAACAAAATTTAATATCAGGAAATAAAAAGGATTGATTTTAGAAACCAAATATCATATTATTATCTGGTTTGTTGTGAAATCGTCCGTGTTTTTTCTTTCAAAAAAGAAGACGACCGATTTTTACGGGCACGGCATTTCACAAACATCTGATTCAAATACTACTTAGGAGGTGTCTTATGCTGGAATGTCTGATCGTGGGAGCCGGAGGTGCGGTGGGAGCAATACTGCGGCATCTGGTGGGAATGGTTCCACTGACTCCGGAAAATGGTTTCCCTGTGAAAACATTTTTAATCAATGTGATCGGTTCTTTTATTATCGGCCTCGTGGCAGCACTTGCCGCCAAATATACCCTGAACCCGCGACTTGTATTGTTCTTGAAGGTTGGAATCTGCGGAGGATTTACGACGTTTTCTTCTTTTGCTCTGGAAACAGACCAATTGCTGGCAAAAGGCGCAGCGACCACAGCGGCCCCTTACGTTTTGCTTAGCATTATCTGCGGAATTCTGGCAGTGTTCGCGGCACAGAAGCTGGTAATATAGATAACTCGTCTATCAAATCCAAAACCACCGTTTTTATCCATTTATATAATATTTTACATGATAAATATTCTGCTTGACAAGATACTCAGGGGAATCGAACAACGTCCATTCCCCTCTTAATTTATACTACTTTTTATTATGATGTTGGGGTCGAAACTATATAATTAGTTGCGCCCTGTACCTATAGTACCTTGAAAAATTCATATTTTGTAGTATTATGCTGGGATTTCTGGCATATATGCCGGGTATATCCATCATTTT
>FCNR01000076.1 GCA_900016875.1 Eubacteriaceae bacterium CHKCI004
TGTCTCAGTTCCAATGTGGCCGTTCATCCTCTCAGACCGGCTACTGATCGTCGCCTTGGTGGGCCGTTACCCCGCCAACCAGCTAATCAGACGCGGGCCCATCCTGTACCACCGGAGTTTTTCACACTTGAGGATGTCCTCACGTGCGCTTATGCGGTATTAGCAGCCATTTCTGGCTGTTATCCCCCTGTACAGGGCAGGTTACCCACGCGTTACTCACCCGTCCGCCACTCAGTCACCAAATGATCATCCGAAGAATCTCAAAAGGCGCTTCGTTCGACTTGCATGTGTTAGGCACGCCGCCAGCGTTCATCCTGAGCCAGGATCAAACTCTCAAATAAGATAAGATGTCTCCCCAGTCTCAAGAACCACTGGTCCTTAAACTGCTCTTTACTGTTGTTTAGGTTCGAACTTCGTTCTCTTCCATGGACCCCTCTCGCCGACATCACTCGCTTCAGGATCCGAATACTCAATTGAATTGAACGTTCGAGGTTGTTTTGTTATTCAGTTATCAACTTGCTGTTTGCTTTTGAACCGCAAAAGCTTTTGTATTTTATCATATCCGCTTTTGTTTGTCAAGCACTTTTTTCTTTTATTTTTTTCATCCTTTTTTCAAGGACAAAAACTCTTTTTGCTTCTCTCAGAAGCAACTGTTATATTCTATCATATTTTCTTTATTTGTCAAGCACTTTTTTATTCTCTTTTGTATTTCTGCCAAAAAAGCAAAAGAGAATACGGAGAAGGAGGGATTTGAACCCTCGCACCGCGCGAACGGTCTACACCCTTAGCAGGGGCGCCTCTTCAGCCACTTGAGTACTTCTCCATATGCCTAAATATAATAAAATATTTAATTCGCTGTGTCAGAATCACACAGCGCTATATTATATTAGCAAATACCCTTCCTGTTGTCAAGCTATATTTTTAAATCTTTTGCCATTTTTTTGAAGCAGTTTCATACAGATTATTACCATCTTTATCGATCACCACGATGACAGGAAGATTCTCTATATATAACCGGCGGATTGCTTCGGTCCCCAGATCATCATAAGCGACTACCTCTGCTTCCTTGATACACTGGGACAGCAGAGCGCCGGCGCCTCCCACTGCGGCAAAATATACGGCATGATTCCGTTTCATAGCTTCAATGACTTCCGGAGAACGTTTTCCTTTGCCCACCATGCCCTTTAATCCGGCATCCAGCATATCAGGAGTATATTTATCCATCCGGCTGCTGGTGGTCGGCCCTGCAGAACCTATGACCTGTCCCTCTCTGGCCGGACTTGGCCCCAGATAATACAGTACATTTCCTTTCAGCTCTATCGGTAAGGATTCCCCTTTCTTCATGGAATCATACATTCTTTTATGAGCGGCATCTCTCGCCGTATAGATGGTGCCCGTTAAATATACGTAATCACCGGCTTTTAATTCTTCAATATCCTGTTCCTGAAGCGGAACCTGTATATGTCTGTCCATTTTCCATTCCTTTCTAAGGTTTCTATTTATATTCATATTATATTCTTACAGTGTTCTTGTCACATGCCGGTTCACATGGCAGCACATATTGACCGCCACCGGAAGTCCCGCGATGTGGGTAGGATAAGTATTAATATTGACTGCCAGAGCTGTGACGGTTCCTCCAAGACCCGCCGGTCCGATTCCAAGCCCGTTGATCTTCTCCAGAAGTTCTTCTTCCATTTCTTTTACATAAGGAATCTCCGAATGTTCTCCTGCCTTCCTGGTGAGCGCCTGCTTGGCCATAAGTGCTGCCTTTTCAAATGTACCGCCGATGCCGACGCCGACCACCACAGGCGGACAGGCATTAGGTCCTGCCTCCTTCACGGCAGAGAGAATCGCTTCTTTGGCTCCCTCCATGCCGTCTGCCGGCTTTAACATGAAGATCCGGCTCATATTCTCACTGCCGAAGCCTTTTGGCGCGAGAGTCAGCGTCAGCGTGTCTCCCGGCACGATATCATAATGAATGACCGCCGGCGTATTATCCTTTGTATTTTCTCTGATAAACGGATCTTTTACCACAGACTTGCGCAGATACCCTTCTGTATATCCCTGTCGCACGCCTTCATTGATGGCGTCGGACAGGACACCGCCTTCGATTCTCACATCCTGTCCCACTGATGCGAAGACCACAGCCATTCCGGTATCCTGACAGATGGGAATTTGATTTTCACCGGCAATATCCAGATTCTCCTTCAGCTGATTTAAGATTTGACATCCCAGAGGACTCTCCTCTTTCTCCGCCGCTTCACAGAGTACATCCTTCATATCCTCTGACAGATAATAATTGGCCTCCATACACATTTCTTTTATATTCTCTATGATCTGTTCTGTATGAATCACTTTCATATGAATATCCGCTCCTCCCTTTATTCTCTTTTTTTTGACTTTCTTATTCTATAAAAGAAGGGGCCGCTGCACAACCCTGCTCCAGAACAAATCCCTGTATCTGGAATATCGGTCGTGCAGCAGCCCGTTTTCTATACATTTTTTATACTGTCTCGTTTGTCTCTTCGGAGGCTTCCGCAGGATTGTTGTCTGCCTCATCCTCCGCGTGTTCACTTTCCTCTGCTTCGGACTCCGTCAGCTTCACCTTGGTGACGCTTGCCACCTTCACGTCGCTGTCTGCGTCAATGTCCATGAGCTTCACACCGGAGGTATTTCTGCCTATGACTGAGATGGTTCCGCTCTCCATGCGGATCACGATACCTTCCGTGGTGATCATCATGATCTCCTCGTCGGCGTTCACAATCTTGGCGCCCACCACATATCCGGTCTTCTCCGTGATCCTGTAGCAGCGCAGTCCCTTGCCGCCGCGGTTCTGCAGCGTAAACTCGGAAAGCGGAGTACGTTTGCCCATACCCTTTTCCGACACGATGAGCAGATCTTCTCCCTCGGAGCTTACCTGCATGGCCACAACCTCATCGGCGTCGCCGAGATTAATGCCGATGACGCCGATGGACACTCTTCCGATTTCCCGCACATTACCGGACGCAAAACGGATACACTGTCCCTCTCTGGTCACCATGAAAATGTCATCCTCATCGCCGGCCTGTTTCACTTCGATGAGCTCATCACCCTCCCGAAGAGTGATGGCCGCCAGACCGGTCTTTCGGATATTCTGGTATTCTTCCAGCTTTGTCTTCTTGATAATACCCCGCTTTGTTGCCATGACAAGGTATTTTTTATCTTCATTTTCTTCCACAGGAATGATGGCCGTCACTTTTTCTTCCGGCTGCAGCTGGAGAAGATTAATGATATTGACACCACGGGCGGTTCTTCCGGCTTCCGGAATCTCGTAGCCCTTGAGACGGTACACCCGTCCCCGGTTGGTAAAGAACATAATAAAATTATGGGTGCTGGTGATGAACATATCGTCGATATTATCATCGTCGATCATGTTCATGCCCTTGATACCCTTTCCGCCGCGGTTCTGGCTGTGGAAATTATCGAGAGTCATGCGCTTGATGTATCCGAGACCGGAAAATGTAATGACCGTATCCTTTCTCGGAATCAGCGCCTCGTCGCTGAAATCCTCCGCATCAAGCTCGATGGATGTTCTCCGCTCGTCGCCGTATTTGTCCCGGATGAGAATGATCTCATCGCGAATGACGCCCAGAAGAATCTTCTCGTCGCCGAGGATTGCCTCGTACTCGGCAATCTTCTTCTCCAGCTCGTCATACTCCGCCTGCAGCTTCTCTCTTTCCAGACCGGTAAGAGCACGCAGACGCATATCCACGATAGCCTGAGCCTGCGCTTCAGAAAATGCAAAGGCTTCGATGAGACTTTCTCTGGCTTCCGCCACGTTTTTGGACGCGCGGATGATCCGGATGACCTCGTCAATGACATCCAGCGCCTTCAGCAAGCCCTCCAAAATGTGGGCTCTTTCTCTCGCCTTGTTTAATTCGTATTTGGTTCTTCTTGTTACGACATCTTTCTGATGCTCCAGATAATAGGTGAGCATCTCCTTTAAGTTCAGAATCTTCGGCTGATTGTCAACAAGCGCCAGCATGATGACGCCGAAGGTATCCTGAAGCTGCGTATGCTTGAAAAGCTGATTCAGGAGTACATTTGCATTGACGTCTTTTCTCGTCTCGATACAGATACGCATACCGGAACGGTCGGATTCATCCCGCAGTTCCGTGATGCCGTCAATCCTCTTATCCTTTACCAGCTCGGCGATCTTCTCAATAAGTCTCGCCTTATTTACCATATACGGAAGCTCGCTGACGATGATCCGCTGCTTTCCGTTGTTCATCGGTTCAATATTGGTCACGGCGCGGACTTTGATCTTGCCGCGGCCGGTACGATACGCCTTTTCAATCTCTTTTCTGCCGAGAATAGAGGCTCCCGTCGGAAAATCAGGACCTTTTACGATCTCCATCAGCTCGTTGATGTCCGTATCCCGGTCTTCCTCAATCTGATTATCGATAATCTTTACCACGCCGTCGATGGTCTCCCGCAGATTGTGCGGAGGAATATTGGTCGCCATACCGACAGCGATTCCCTGGGTGCCGTTGACCATGAGATTCGGAAAACGGGACGGAAGCACCGTCGGCTCCTTCTCCGTCTCGTCAAAGTTCGGCGCAAAATCTACCGTGTCTTTATAAATATCTGCCGTCATCTCCATGGAGATCTTAGACAAACGTGCCTCCGTGTAACGCATGGCCGCTGCCCCGTCTCCGTCCACGGAACCGAAGTTGCCGTGTCCGTCCACCAGCGGGTATCTGGTAGACCATTCCTGGGCCAGATTAACAAGAGCGCCGTAGATGGAGCTGTCTCCGTGCGGGTGATATTTACCCATGGTATCGCCGACGATACGGGCACATTTTCTGTGCGGCTTATCCGGACCGTTGTTCAACTCAATCATGGAATAAAGAATCCTTCTCTGCACCGGCTTGAGACCGTCCCGCACATCAGGAAGAGCCCTTGAGACAATGACGCTCATGGCATAATCTATATAAGATTTCTCCATGGTGTCTTTCAGATCGACCTCATGGATTTTATCAAAAATATTACTCTCGTCCATTTTTTCCTCCTGAATCCATCATCAGATATCCAGATTCTGCACATACTTGGCGTTGGCCTCGATAAACTCTCTTCGCGGCTCCACGCGGTCTCCCATCAGCGTGTCAAATGTAAGGTCAAGCTCGGACTGAGAATCCTCGTCCATGTTGACGCGGAGAAGAACTCTTCTCTCCGGATCCATCGTGGTCTCCCAGAGCTGGGAAGCATCCATCTCGCCCAGACCTTTATAACGCTGAATCTTATTATTGCTGTCCCGTCCGATCTCCGTCAGAATCTGATTCAGCTCCTCATCGTTGTAGGCATACCACACCTTCTTGTTCTTCTCGATCTTGTACAAAGGCGGCTGTGCCAGATATACATAGCCCTGCCGTATCAGCTCCGGCATGAAACGATACAGGAAGGTGAGAAGCAGGGTGGCGATATGAGCGCCGTCCACATCGGCATCGGTCATGATGATGATCTTGTGATACCGAAGCTTGCTGATATCAAAATCCTCATGGATTCCTGTTCCAAAGGCGGTGATCATCGCCTTGATCTCGTTGTTGACCAGAATCTTGTCAAGTCTTGACTTCTCCACGTTGAGAATCTTGCCACGCAGAGGAAGGATCGCCTGAGTAGCACGGCTTCTGGCCGTCTTGGCAGACCCGCCGGCGGAATCTCCCTCTACAATGTAAATCTCGCAGTTGGCCGGATCCTTGTCAGAACAGTCGGCCAGCTTGCCCGGAAGGCTCATGCCGTCAAGAGCGGACTTCCTTCTTGTAAGATCCCTTGCTTTTCTGGCGGCTTCCCTCGCTCTCTGGGCCAGGATCGCCTTCTCACAGATAAGCTTCGCCACATTGGGATTCTGCTCCAAAAAATAAGTAAGCTGCTCGCTGACCACGCTGTCCACAGCGCCCCGCGCTTCACTGTTGCCAAGCTTCTGCTTCGTCTGTCCCTCAAACTGCGGTTCCGGTATCTTAATACTGATAATCGCCACAAGACCCTCTCTGATATCCTCGCCGGAAAGGTTCTGCTCGTTATCCTTAAGCAGCTTCGCCTCCCTGGCGTAATCGTTAAATGTCTTGGTCAGCGCACTTCGGAAGCCGGCAAGGTGGGTGCCGCCCTCCGGCGTCGTAATGTTATTGACAAAGCTGTACACGCCTTCGTTGTAAGAGTCGTTATGCTGCATGGCAACTTCCACGTAAACGTCTCCCTTTTTGCCCTCGCAGTAAACGACCTCCGGGTACAGCACTTCTTTCTGCTTATTGAGATACTCCACGTATTCTTTGATGCCGCCTTCGTAGTGGAAGGTGAGGGAAACCGGCTCTTCCTCTCTCAGATCCGTCAGAACGATCTTCAGGTTTCTCGTGAGAAACGCCATCTCTCTGAGCCGCTGCCGCAGCACGGAAAAATCAAAGACCGTCTCCTCGAAAATCTCCGGGTCAGGCAGGAAACGTACTTCCGTTCCTCTCCGCTCCGTCTCGCCGACCACAGTCAGCGGGTACATGACCTTACCCCGCTCATATCTCTGGCGGTAAATCTTGCCCTCGTGGCTGATATCTACCTCCAGCCATACGGAAAGGGCGTTAACTACGGAAGCGCCCACGCCGTGAAGACCTCCGGATACCTTATATCCCCCGCCGCCGAACTTGCCGCCGGCATGAAGAATGGTAAAGACCACCTCCACGGCAGGGATGCCTTTTTTCTTGTTTATGCCCACCGGGATGCCTCGTCCGTTGTCCCGCACGGTGACGGAATTATCCTTGTTGATAAATACTTCAATGGTATCGCAGTATCCTGCCAGAGCTTCGTCGATGGAGTTATCGACAATCTCGTATACCAGATGGTGGAGGCCCTTGGATGAGGTGCTTCCAATGTACATGCCAGGTCTTTTGCGCACTGCTTCCAGACCTTCTAAAATCTGAATCTGATCCGCACCATATTCCTGGGCTGCAGAAATCTGTTCTTCACTCATACTGAAACCTCCTACCGTTTATCTCTTATATCTAAATTCTTGCATATCATAAAATTACATAGCATAACTAAGTTATTATATCATAAATATCGCCTAAGATTCAACTTTTTAAACACAACAAAATTACAGGGTGTACTCCCGTACCGCTCCCTGCTCCACATAAAATACCTTGTCAAGATGCATTCGCGTATTCACAAAATCGTCCAGTCCCGTACAGGAAATCATCGTCTGAATGTCAGAAATATTCTCCAGAAGATAGTTCTGCCGGCGGCTGTCAAGCTCCGAAAGCACATCGTCAAGCAGAAGGATCGGCTTGTCTCCGGATATCTGTTCAATGAGACGGATCTCCGACAGTTTTAAGGCCAGAGCAGCCGTTCTCTGCTGTCCCTGGGACCCGAACCGGCGAATGTCCACCTCGTTGATCAAAAACTCCATATCGTCCCTGTGAGGCCCCACAGAGGTGGTTCCTGTCCGGATATCCCTGTCTCTCCTCTGAAAAAGGGCTTCCCGGAACTCTTCCGCCGAGACATTGTTCTCGTAGCGTACCTTCATGTCCTCCTGCTGGCCTGTGAGCTTCCCGTGGATCTCCCGCATCATCTCGTCAATCTGTCCGATGAACGTGCCGCGCTTCTCTATGATTTTCTCCCCTGTCATGATCAGCTGTTCATCCCATCCGTCCAGTGTCTCCCTGAGCTGCGGAAACACGGCAATCTGCTTTAAGAGATTATTTCTCTCGCCAAGCAGATGATTATAGTTGGTCAGATATTGAAGATACGTTCTGTCCAGCTGGCTCATCTCCATATCAAGGAACTTCCGCCGCATGGACGGCCCGTTCTTGATCATGCTGAGATCTTCCGGCGAGAAAAAAACGATGGGCAGCATCCCCAGCAGCTCGCTGGTCTTTTTGATGGGTATACCATCGATGGCGATTCCCTTTGGCTTCTTAAGCTTTAAATGAAAATCCAGCCGGTGAGACAGTTCCTGCTTTCTGAAAAAAAGGCGGATATGGGCTTCCTCCGTCCCAAACCGGATCAGCTCCTTATCCTTGCTGCTCCGGTGGGAGCGGGAGGTGCCGCTTAAATACACCGCCTCCAGAAGATTCGTCTTTCCCTGGGCGTTATTGCCGTAAAAAATATTGACGCCGGGAGAAAATGTCACATCTGCCGAATCATAATTCCTGTAATTATTCAATTGTATGGATTCCACAAACATGGCATTGCCTCCTGTCCACAGTATTCCTCTTCATTGATGCCGGGAAGGCCGCTGCCGGCTCTTCTTCCCGGTCCTTCGTTGTTATCCCACAATCTTGATGGTCTCTCCATCGAACTCCACCACATCGCCGTCGTAGAGCTTCTTGCCGCGGCGGGTCTCCACCTCACCGTTCACGGACACCTCGCCGTCCTGAATGACAATCTTTGCGTCCAGGCCGGAGTCCACCAGACCAGCCGCCTTTAAAGCCTGTCCTAATTTGATAAAATCATCTTTTAATTTTAATTCCATTTGATTACTCCCGTATTCTATAGCGTATCAGGCAAATTGAATGCGCCGATACGATTTGTCTCGTCAAAACATTTGTTAAGACTTTATCAATATTTTACCTGTCTCAATCTAAATCTCTGATATATTTTTAACGAACCTTAAATTCCACTATTGTTGACATTGATCGGCAGAATGAGATAGAGGTAGGACACCTGCTCATCCCGGATAATGCACGGCGCGATGGAATTGATCATGTACATGGTGATCTCTTCTTCATCGATGACACGGAGCGCATCCACCAGGAACTTCGGATTAAAACCGATGATCAGATCTTTTCCTTCTTTTTCCATCTGTATCTGATCCTGCATGGAACCGATCTGAGAAGAAATCATAAGATCCATTTTACCGTCTTCAATTTTGAGAATAATTGGCTTTTTATCAGATTCTTTTACAAATAAAGTAGAACGATCCAGACAACGGAGCAGTTCCAGTTTATTTATGACAATCTTTGTTTCATAATCAGTCGATAACATCTGTCCGATATTATAAAACTTTCCTTCTAAAAGACGAGAAACTACCAACGTATTTTCAAATTCAAATAAAATATGTTTATCAGTAATGTACATATTTACACTGTCTTTAGCCTCTCCCGGAAGAATTTTGCTGATCTCTGATAAAGTTTTGCCGGGAACGATTACTTCCATCTTCGGATAATTGTCCTGAAGAGCAATTTTTCTCACAGAAATCCGGTGACCATCCAGAGATGTGACAGTAAGCTGATTATCTTCAATCTGAAACAGTTCTCCGGTCATTAATTTGTTGTTTTCATTATCAGAAACGGAGAAAATTGTCTGACGAATCACTTCTTTTAAATCATATTGAGAAACAGTAATCTTATTTTCTTTCTCGATCACCGGAAGATGAGAGAAGTCATCGCCCTGTTTTCCCATAATATTGCAGTGAATTTGCTCGCAGCGGATGCTTGTGTTGCCGTTTTCCTCAGTCTCAAGAATCACGTCGTTATCCGGAATTTTTTTGATAATTTCAGAAAAAAGTTTTGCTTCCAGAGCGATTTTACCAGGTTGAACAATATCGCCTGTAATGGTTGTCTCAATACCGAGTTCTGTATCATTGGCAGTCAGCTTGATGCATCCATCATAAGCTTCAATCAGGATACATTCTAAAATATCCATGGTTGTCTTGGTGGAAACAGCTTTGGAAACAATATTAACGCCGTGTAAAAACTGGCTTTTTGGACAAATGATCTTCATGATTGTGTATAACTCCTTTCGGTGAAAAAGATATATATTAATAAGATAATATCAGTAGTAGTAGTAGTAGGGGCTGTTGATGTTGTGAATAAGTGGAAATAACCGCTGAATATCGGGGTGAAACCCGAAGGATAACTATGAGGACAGTGCGGTGGATAAGTGATTTTTAACAAGATGTTTATCCACAGTATAAAAATTATCCCCATACTATCCACAGGGAATCCACATATGTTTTGGATAAAATGTGGATAAAACCGGAGGACAGCCTCCGGCGTGAGAATTACCCTGAATACTGCCGTATAGACTGTCCACAGTCCCTTATGTCGGTGGGTTCAGCTTCTTTATAAGAATGTCAATATTGGATTTTAAATGTTCATCCCGATTGATTAAGTCTGCGATTTTGTCCGAACCGTGCATGACTGTAGTGTGATCTCGATTTCCCATGATCTTTCCGATAGCCTGGAGAGAAGTGTTGGTGTATTTACGGCTCAGATACATGCAAATCTGTCTTGGATTGGCAATTTCTTTGTTTTTTTTGCGGGACAGAATGTCGGAAACCGTTATATTATAATGTTCTGCAACTACGTCCATGATCACTTCCGGCGTGATCTCTTTCTGCGTTTCGATGATATCTTTCAGAGCTTCTTCTGCCAGAGACAGCGTAACCGGGCGGTTTTCAAGGTTGGCGAAGACACAGATTTTGTTGAGTGCCCCCTCCAGCTCACGAATATTGGAAGTAATATTAGTCGCCACATACTGCATAACTTCCGTATCGATCTCCAGATTCTCCAGTTCCGCCCGTTTTTTAAGGATTGCCATCTTCGTCTCGTAATCCGGAGGCTGAATATCTGCAGTGATACCCCATTCAAAACGGGAGCGGAGACGCTCTTCCAGGGTCGAGATCTCCCGAGGATGCTTATCTGAGGAGATGACGATCTGTTTTTTGGCTTCGTGCAGCTCATTAAAGGTATGGAAAAACTCTTCCTGTGTACTTTCCTTTCCTATAATAAACTGGATATCATCGATGAGAAGAACGTCGATATTTCTGTACTTATCCCGAAATTCTTTATTCTTGTCATGCTTGAGAGAATCGATCAGTTCGTTGGTAAATTTTTCGGAAGTCACGTATAAAACACGCAGATCCTTCCTATTATTAATGATGTGATGTGCGATAGAGTGCATCAGATGCGTTTTTCCCAGTCCCGCGCCCCCATATAAAAACAGAGGATTATAGGAACCTCCCGGAGATTCCGCCACTGCAACCGACACAGCGTGGGCCATTTTGTTGGTAGGGCCGACCACAAAAGTGTCAAAAGTATATCGCGGATTCAGGTTTCCTAAGTATTCTGACGGAACGGAAGTCTTTTTTTTCTTTGCGGGTTTTTCTTCTGGAACAGTTTGTTCTTCAACGGCAGGTGAATCGGTGAAAATGATCTCAAACTGCCTGCCAGTGACCTGTTCGATGGCCATGGACAGGAGAACATCGTAATATTTATGTTTGATGAATTCAATTCCTCTTGGTCCACGGGATACAAAAAAGGTGATAGTGCTGTCTGTGACCGATTGGATGGTCAGCGGCTCGATCCATGTATGGACAGCAACCTGTGTAACATCCTGCTCTTTTATGAGAATATCCAATATTTTTTGCCAGTTTGCCTCGATTTTTTCTTTCATTTCTCTATAACTCCATTCCGATTATCCTGGTCGGCACATACATTTGTTATATAAAAATGTATGATAGCGTACCGATTGTACAACATTTTTGCTCCTGAGCTGAAAGTACAAATGCCTTCAGGGCAGAAGTGTGTAGATATAAGTGTATAACAAAGCAGATTTTTTTTCAATTAGAAAATGTGGATAACTTATTGTGGATAAGTGGAAAAAATATGAGAAAAAATGGATAAAAAACTCGAAATGTGGATTGTGGATAACTTAAGTTCACTTATCCACAATCGAAAAATGAAGGATTTTCCTTGTTATAATCCAGAAATCTAAAAGAAATTGTGTATATTTCCAAAGTTATGCACATGTTATGCACAAAATGTGGATAACTCGTGGATAAGTCCTGCGTATTATGTGGAAAAAATGAAAAAACAGATTTTATGCCAAAAATAATAAGGATTTACTTGACGAGGTATGTTTTTTTCAATATAATAGGTGTGATGTTTTTCAACAGGAGAGAATAATCGAAGGAGGTGGCTTTCGCTATGAAGATGACATATCAGCCAAAAAAAAGACAGAGATCTAAAGTTCATGGTTTCAGAAAAAGAATGAGCACTGCTAATGGCAGAAAGGTATTAGCCAGAAGAAGAGCAAAAGGAAGAAATAAATTGTCAGCTTAGGTCGCAGTCATGTGGCCTTTTCTTTTCTCATTTGTTTACCATTGGAAAGGTGAGAAAGTTTGCTTAGTAAATTTCAGTCTTTAAAAAAAAACAGGGAGTTCCAGTCTGTATATCGCAGCGGTTTATCGAAAGTGAATCGTTGCTTTGTTATGATTATCTTGAAAAACGGGCTGCCATATAACAGAGTTGGAATTTCCGTCAGTAAAAAAGTTGGAAACAGTATCATAAGACACAGAGTGACCAGAGTGATTCGGGAGATTATGCGTCTTCACTGGGAAGACGTTCATCAGGGTTATGATATTGTGATAGTGGCACGAAAATCAGCTAGAGAGTCCGAGTATAAGAAATTTGAAAGTGCCATTTTGCATTTGTTGAAACAGCATCATCTATTAGAAGAGATTTCACATGAGAACAATTTTAATTAAAGGTATTGAATTTTATCAGAAATATCTGTCTGCTCTGAAAGGAAGAGCAACCTGCATTTATACGCCGACCTGCTCGCAGTACGCCATCGAGGCTCTGACGAAGTACGGCGTTATAAAAGGAGGTCTGCTGGCTGTATGGCGGATACTGCGCTGTAATCCTTTTGCAAAAGGCGGATATGATCCGGTTCCGTAATTAAGGAGGAGAAGTATGCTATTGACGCAGTCGTCGACCCCGATTATTGGGTGGATATCCACGCTGCTGGGGTACGTCATTGATATCATATTCCGGGCGCTAGATTTTGTTGGCGTTCAGAATATCGGTTTATGTATCATCATCTTTACCGTATTTGTACGTTTGATCATGTTTCCGCTTACAATCAAACAGCAGAAGTTCATGAAGATCAATCAGGTCATGCAGCCTGAGATTACAAAGATTCAGAAGAAATACCGCAATAAAAAAGATCAGGCTTCCATGATGAAGCAGAATGAAGAGATTCAGGCCGTCTATGAGAAGTATGGCACCGGACCAACGGGAGGATGTGCGCAGCTCTTAATTCAGTTCCCTATTTTTATTGCATTTTTTAATGTTGTACGTAATGTGCCTGCCTATATTCCGCAGGTAAAAGACATTTATATGACGGCGGTAACTGCTATCCAGCAGAATACCGGTTATGTGGACACCATCAACAAAATTGCAGAAGGTGTAAATTCATCTTACATCACGCAGCTTCCAAACGACGCTACATCTAATCAGATTATCGATGTTCTGAATTACTTTACTGCCGATGCATGGAATCAGCTGGCCGATGCCATGCCGTCTATTTCCAATATTATTCAAAGCGTGCATCAGCAGGTGGCGAGCATTAATAACTTCGCCTTTGGCATTAACGTGGCGCAGTCGCCGGGATTCAGAATTTCCATATATCTTCTGATTCCTGTTTGTGCGGCGCTGTTCCAGTTTTTAGCAACCAAAACCATGAAGCAGCCGGATATGGGAGATAACCCTGCGGCAGGAATGACAAAGAGCATGACCTATTTCATGCCTTTGATGTCCGCATATTTCTGTCTTGTGGCTCCGGCCGGTATGGGTCTTTACTGGGCGACCAGTGCTTTGTTTATGTGTATACAGCAGATCATCGTAAACAAATATATGGAACATGCCGACATTGAGAAGATGATTGAGAAGAACCGGAAGAAGGCAGCTAAGAAGAAAGCAAAAGGGAAAAAGAGCTTAATGGACAGACTGACCGGTGCTGCCGGCAGCGCGGAAGGCTCCGGGCAGCAGAGCACATCCGGCAGATCAACAATTACTGATGTAGCTAATATGAATCTTAAGAAGATGCCGGGTGGTTCAAAAAATACTGCGGATACGCAGAACATTGACGTAAATAAATTGGGTGAGATTGGGAGAAATGCTTATCT
This sequence comes from Eubacteriaceae bacterium CHKCI004, assembly GCA_900016875.1. Lineage (GTDB taxonomy): Bacteria > Bacillota > Clostridia > Lachnospirales > Lachnospiraceae > Anaerobutyricum > Anaerobutyricum stercoris. The sequence continues at coordinate 13,934 of FCNR01000076.1, forward strand.
GGTATCGCAGTATGACAAGGAGCAGAATACCAGGGGAGGTAAGAAATAGTGGACGTTATGGAATTTAAAGGCAAGACGAAAGAAGATGCTATAACAGCAGCCAGTGTTGAGCTTGGAATCACCAGTGATAAGTTAAATTATGAAGTAGTGGACGAGGGAAGTTCAGGTTTTCTTGGAATCTTTAACGTTAAGCCGGCGGTGATCCGTGTGACATTAAAGAAGTCTCTGGTTGAAAGAACCCAGGAATTCTGTGATGAATTATTTGCTGCCATGAATGTGGAGACAGTAGTTTCCATACAGTTTAACGAGGAAGATAATGTAATGAATATTGATCTGTCCGGTCCGGATATGGGGATTCTCATTGGAAAACGTGGACAGACCCTGGATGCGCTTCAGTATCTGATCAGCCTTTTTGTGAATAAAGAGGGCGATGCGTATATTCGTGTAAAGCTTGATACGGAGAATTACCGGGAAAGAAGAAAGGTAACTCTCGAAAAGCTGGCAAAGAAGATTGCCTATACCGTAAAGAGAACGAAGAAACCGGTATCTCTTGAGCCGATGAATCCATACGAAAGAAGGGTAATTCACTCTGCGCTGCAGAATGACAGATATGTGTGTACAAGAAGCGAGGGAGAAGAACCTTATCGCAGAGTTGTGATTATGCTAAAAAAGGACAGATAATAATAAGGATGTTTAAAGATTCCACTGGATTTTTTAAACATCCTATTTTTGAATGGAGCGAAATTTATGATAAATGAATTTGATACTATTGCTGCCATTGCTACTGCCGTGTCCAATGCAGGAATTGGGATTATAAGAATCAGCGGCGGGGAATCCATGAGAATCCTTGGCGAAGTCTTTGAGCCTTATAATAAAAAAGAGGTTTCTTTACTGGAAAGCCATCGCGTATATTATGGTAATATCAAAGATGGGGAAACAGTTATTGATGAGTGTATTGTTATTATAATGAAGGCGCCGCACAGTTATACCAGAGAGGACGTGGTGGAGATTGATTGTCACGGAGGGGTGTCTGTGGTATACCGTGTTCTGAATCTGGTGTTAAAACATGGCGCCAGACCGGCGGAGCCGGGTGAGTTTACCAAGAGAGCATTTTTAAATGGAAGAATCGACTTATCCCAGGCAGAAGCAGTTATGGATCTGATCGAGTCAAGAAATGAGCTGGCAAGACGTAATTCTGTGGCGCAGCTGAAAGGCGGTCTTTCTGACAAGATAAAGAAGATCAGAGAGGAGGTTCTCTATCAGGTAGCTTATATCGAGTCAGCGCTGGACGATCCGGAGCATATCAGTCTGGACGGGTACGGAGATACTCTGTATCCGAGAGTGGAAGAGTGGGCTGATGAGACAAGGAAAATGTTGTCCTCCTACGATGACGGACGATATATTGCTGAGGGAATCCGCACCTGTATCGTCGGCAAGCCCAACGCGGGCAAGTCGTCATTTTTAAATGCGCTGCTGGGAGAGGAGAGGGCCATTGTCACGGAGATTGCCGGAACCACCAGAGATACGCTGGAGGAGTCGGTGACCATAGATGGCATTACTCTGAATATCATTGATACGGCGGGAATCCGGGATACAGAAGACACTGTGGAGAAAATCGGAGTAGAAAAGGCAAGAAGAGAAATCGAGAACGCGGATATCATTCTTTATGTGGCGGATACTTCGGTACCGCTTTCCAGTGAAGATTTTGATATACTTGATCAGATCCGCGGCCGGAAAAAGATGTTTCTTCTGAACAAATCTGATGTGAGCCAGGCGGAAAGCAATGCGGGGAATACTGGCGAAGCGGGCCAGTCGAAGGCGCAAAGGAGCGGGCAATCCGGTGAAGATCAGCCGAAGTTCAGAGGTAACTTTGAACAGGCGGCCGCCTGCATCAGAGAGTATGCGGAGGAAGATGAGCCGGTTATCGCCATTTCGGCCAAATATCATCAGGGTATTGATGATTTTATAACAGAGTTAAAAAAAATGATGTTTCATGGTAAAATAGATGCGAATCAGGAGATGTACATTACCAACGCCCGGCACAAAAAAGCTCTGGATAAGGCTCTTTCCAGTTTCCAGTGTGTGAAAGAGAGCATAGAAAACGGCATGCCGGAAGATTTTTTTACTATTGATCTGATGAATGCCTATGAGAAACTGGGGCTTATAACGGGCGAGGCTGTGGAAGAGGATCTGGTCAATGAGATATTCTCCAGATTCTGTACGGGAAAATAGGTAACAGTTCAGCGCCTTTCCGAGATGTATGGCTGAACTGTTACCGAAAATAGAGGAAAGATATATGAAGGTTGTAGAAGAATATTATGACGTGATCGTCGTGGGAGCGGGGCACGCCGGCTGTGAGGCGGCTCTGGCAGCGGCAAGACTGGGCTGTGAGACGATTATTTTTACGGTGAGTATGAACAGCGTGGCGCTGATGCCGTGTAATCCCAATATCGGCGGCAGTTCCAAGGGACATCTGGTAAAAGAGATTGACGCTCTGGGCGGCGAGATGGGAAAAAATATAGATAAGACCTATATTCAGTCAAAGATGCTCAATAAGTCGAAAGGGCCGGCCGTTCATTCTCTTCGGGCGCAGGCTGACAAGGATGCTTACTCTATAGCCATGCGTTATACTCTGCAGAATACAGATCATCTAACGCTCCGCCAGGGAGAAGTGACAGAACTTTTGGTGGAAGAGGGCAGTATCCGGGGAGTCAAGACATTTTCCGGTGCGATTTATCATGCGAAGACTGTAGTTTTAGCTACAGGAACCTATCTGAAAGCAAGATGTCTGTATGGCGATGTGGTAGAATATACCGGTCCTAATGGCCTGCAGGCTGCCAACCACCTGAGTCAGTCGCTTATTGACAACGGCGTAGAGCTGTATCGTTTTAAGACAGGAACTCCGGCGCGGATTGACAAGCGTTCTGTGGATTTTTCTGTCATGGAGGAGCAATTTGGAGATGAAAAAATTGTGCCGTTCAGTTTTACCAATAGGGAAGAAGATATCAGAAGAGAGCAGATATCCTGCTGGCTAACATATACTAATGAAGAAACTCATAAGATTATCAGAGATAATCTGGATCGTTCTCCATTATATTCCGGAATGATTGAGGGTACCGGGCCACGGTATTGTCCGTCTATTGAGGATAAAGTCGTTCGTTTTGCCGATAAGAACCGACATCAGCTTTTTATCGAGCCGGAAGGCGAGTATACCAATGAGATGTATGTGGGAGGTATGAGCAGTTCTCTTCCGGAAGACGTACAGTATGCCATGTACCGGACGGTGCGAGGTCTTGAAAATGTAAAGATTATCCGGAATGCTTATGCCATCGAATATGACTGCATTAATCCAAATCAACTGCGCCTTTCTCTGGAATTTAAGAATATCAGTGGATTATTCAGCGGCGGGCAGTTTAACGGAAGCTCCGGATATGAAGAAGCAGCCGCTCAGGGGCTTATCGCAGGTATTAACGCAGCGAGAAAATGCCAGGGAAAAGCTCCTGTCATTCTGGATCGTTCCCAGGCATACATCGGCGTGCTCATCGATGATCTTGTGACCAAGGAAAATCATGAACCATATCGAATGATGACATCGAGAGCGGAATATCGTCTTTTACTTCGTCAGGACAACGCGGATATGCGTTTGACTCCTCTTGGTTATGAGATAGGACTTATTCAAAAAGATAGATATGATAAGTTTTGCAAAAAAAGACAGCAGATAGAGGAGGAGATCGACAGAGTCAGGGGAGTTCATCTGGGAGCCGGAAAGCAGGTGCAGGAGGTTCTTGCCAAGAATGGAAGTACCCCGCTAAAGAGTGCCGCCACGCTGGCGGAGTTGATTAAGCGGCCGGAGCTTGATTATGAATCTCTGGCGGAGCTGGATCCTGACAGACGTCCGCTTGATGCTTCTGTTATAGAACAGGTAAACATTAATCTTAAGTATGAGGGATACATTTCCAGACAGATGAAGCAGGTGGAGCAATTCAAAAAAATGGAAAATAAGCTGATACCTGATGATATTGTATATGAGGATGTTCATAATCTCAGAAAAGAAGCGGTTCAGAAGCTTAATGACATTCACCCTCATTCTATTGGACAGGCGTCCAGAATATCCGGCGTATCTCCATCTGACATTTCTGTTTTGCTTGTTTATATTGAACAGATGAGAAGAAAGCGTATATAGAAGATGGTTGACGGAGAAGAAAAGAATGTGTAAACTTATGTATTGAGACATTTTGTTCGGACCAATGATGTAGAATGAATTTGTAAAGTTCTGGAGACATACTATGAATTTTAAAGAAAAGTTAAAAAAAGCATCAGAGGATGCAGGCATAAGCATGAATGACTTGCAGCTTGATCAATTTGAGGAATTCTATCACCTTTTGATCGAAAAAAATAAAGTGATGAATCTCACTGCCATTACAGATGAGGAAGAAGTTATTGAAAAGCATTTCATTGATAGCCTTACCTGTCGCCGTGTCATGGATATGGGAAGCGTGAAGAGCCTCATCGATATTGGAACCGGAGCGGGATTTCCAGGGATTCCTCTGAAGATCATATATCCGGAGATTTCTGTAGTACTTCTTGATTCGTTGAATAAGCGGGTAAAGTTTTTAAACGAGGTCATTGATGAGCTTGGGCTGTCCCGGGTGGAGGCTGTTCATGGAAGAGCAGAAGATTTGGCCAGAAAGCAGGAATACAGAGGAAGATTTGATCTGGCAGTTTCCAGGGCCGTGGCCAATTTAAGTACTCTCAGTGAATATTGTATTCCGTTTGTGAAAGTTAATGGTTTTTTTGTTTCTTATAAAGCAGGAAAAGGTCTTGAGGAAATAGAAACGTGTGATTCCTGTATGAAAGCATTAGGAAGCAAGATCGTTCAGGTGGATGATTTTCAACTTCCGGGAGAGGACTCTCTCAGAGTTTTGATTAAAATAAAAAAATGTAAAGGAACGTCGAAAGCATATCCAAGAAAGGCCGGCATTCCGTCCAGGAATCCTCTATAGGCAGAAAAAGGTGAGAAATCATGAATGCTAATAAAAAGAGTATGGTACATGGTCCGGATGATTATTTAAAAAAGAGATTGCTCCAATTTGACGAGAAGTTGAAGAAACATTTATCCAATGAGATGATATATCTGACGGAGAAAAAAGATGATTATGAGAACCAGATACTTCAGCTGAAAATAGAAAGAGAGCAGCGAGATAAGACTTTGTTTCAGCATGTGGAGCAACGAGATATTTTAAAATATTTTTCTCCTCTGAATTTATCCGATATAGAGGATAATAAAAAGGACGACAGACAAAAAGAATTGTCTGATCAGATTCAGCAGATTAAAGATAACATCTCTCAAATTGACAAACATATGGAGGACATCAGGGAGCTGATCCGTGAAATGGATGATATTATAAATAGTGGGAAAGGATGAAAACATGAAAAATCAATTAATCGATATTCTGGCAGAAAATATACATGAGCTTGAAAAAGAGGAGATTGCTTCAGCTTTGGAGATACCTAAAAAAACAGATATGGGAGATTTTGCATTTCCATGTTTTAAGCTGGCAAAGATTTACCGAAAAGCTCCGAATATGATTGCAGAAGATCTTACAAAACAAATTTTAGAGAAAAATTATGATATTTTTTCTAAAGTTGAGAATGTAGGAGGCTATATCAATTTCTTCTTTGCAAAAGAACAATTTGCAAAACAGATCATGAATACAATCTCAGCTGAAGATTTCGGTTCTTCCAAAGTAGGAGAGGGTAAAACAATCTGTATTGATTATTCTTCACCGAATGTGGCAAAGAATTTCCATGTAGGTCATCTTCGTACAACGATTATCGGTAACTCATTGTATAAGATATATTCCAAGCTGGGTTATCATGTGGAGAGAATTAACCACCTGGGTGACTGGGGAACGCAATTCGGAAAACTGATCGTTGCCTATAAACGCTGGGGAAGTAAAGAGGCAGTAGAGAAAAATGGTATTTCTGAGTTGATGAAAATTTATGTCAAATTCCATGAAGAAGCGGAGAAGGACGATTCCCTTAACGATGAGGCAAGGGCATGGTTTGTAAAGATGGAACAGGGAGATGAAGAAGCTCTTTCTATCTGGCAGTGGTTTAAGGATATCAGTCTTGTGGAATACAAGAGAATCTATAACTTACTTGGAATGGAATTTGATCATTATACCGGTGAGAGTTTCTACCGTGATAAAACACAGGATGTTGTTGACAAACTGAATGCAAAGAATCTTCTTGTGGAAAGTGAAGGAGCGCATATCGTACCGCTGGATGAATATAATATGGCTCCGTGTCTTATTATGAAAAAAGATGGAAGCAGTATTTACGCTACCCGTGATCTGGCAGCTCTCTTTTATCGCAAAGAGACATATAATTTTGATAAATGTATCTATGTCACAGGTCTGGAGCAGAAGCTGCATTTTGCACAGGTATTTAAGGTTATTGAACTTCTTGGATATGACTGGTATGATCAGCTTGTTCATGTTCCATATGGTCTGGTCAGCATGGAGGGCGGTAAATTATCTACAAGAAGCGGAAATGTGATTTATGCGGAAGAGATTCTTCACGAATCTATCCAGAAAATATATGAGATTATTGAGGAGAAAAATCCGGATCTGGAAGATAAGGAAACAGTGGCAAGACAGGTCGGTATTGGTGCTATTCTTTTCAATGACTTATATAATCAGAGAATTAAGGATGTTGTGTTCAACTGGGATAAGATTCTCAACTTTGACGGGGAGACAGGCCCTTATGTGCAGTATACTTATGCCCGTTGTGCTAGTGTTCTCCGCAAGGCAGGAGATGTGGTTATTCCGGAAGATATTGACTACAATGTGTTGACAGATGAAGTAACTATGAATCTTTTGAAGGATATTACAAGATTCCCGGATGTTGTGAAGGATGCAGCGGATAAATATGAGCCTTTTATGATTTCAAGATTTGCTGTTTCTGTGGCACAGCATTTTAATAAATTCTATCATGACTGTCAGATTAATGTAGAAGATGAAAAAATTAAAATGGCAAGATTAAAAGTTGTCTCTGTTACTATGAAAGTTATAAAAGATGCTTTAGCTCTGCTTGGAATTGAATGTCCAGAACAAATGTAAGAGTATGAATAATTCTACAAAAAAATAGTGTCCTTAATCAGGGGGATGTTTCACGTGAAACATCCCTCTTTTTTTCTTGTAAAAATTTCTTAATGTTTCACGTGAAACATTGGACTGTTTTTTCATTTGATGTGTGTTATAATGTCCAATGAACAAAATAAAATGTAAGAATAAAAAGGTAATGAATGGAGGTTTTGTTTTATGGGCAGAATGATTGCTGTAGCCAATCAGAAGGGCGGAGTTGGAAAAACTACAACTTCCATTAATCTGTCTGCCTGTCTGGCAGAAAAAGGGAAGAAAGTTCTTTTGGTCGATATGGATTCTCAGGGAAATACCACAAGCGGTCTTGGGTTGGAAAAGAATGAATTGGAAAAAACAATTTATGAGGTTTTAAGAGAAGAAATTTCTGTGGAAGATGCTATTGTTGAAATCGAAGATTGTTTTGGAAATTTATTTTTAATACCATCCAACAGAAATCTTGCCGGTGCGGAAATTGAGCTGATCACATCAGAAAACATGCAGTACATATTAAAGGAAAAGCTTGCCCCTATCAAAGATCAATATGATTATATTATTTTAGATTGTCCGCCGGCATTAGGAATGCTTACAGTAAACGCAATGACGGCTTCGGATTCTGTTTTAGTACCAATACAATGCGAATTTTATGCCTTAGATGGTTTATCACAGCTGATTTATACAATAAATTTGATTCAGGAAAATTTAAATCCTTCTTTAGAAATCGAAGGTGTTGTTTTTACCATGTATGATGCAAGAACGAATTTATCTTTGCAAGTGGTTGAAAATGTAAAGGATAATTTAAATCAAAATATATATAAGACGATAATTCCAAGAAACGTACGTCTTGCAGAAGCACCTAGTCATGGACTGCCGATAAATCTTTATGATAAAAAATCATCGGGAGCAGAGGCCTATCATTTATTGGCAGACGAAGTAATTGAAAATACAGAAAAATAGTTTTATTATTCAATGTTTCACGTGAAACATTACAATGAAGGAAAGGGGAAAGTGGATGGCTGTTAAGAAAGGTTTGGGTCGTGGACTCGATATGCTGATTCCAAGGGAAGACAAAGCTTCCCATAAAGAGAAAGAAAATACAGATAATCAAATAAAAGAAGAGAGCAGAATAAACGAAGAAGATATAAAAGAATATGACATTGAGATAGATATCAGAAAAATTGAGCCAAACAGAAACCAGCCAAGAAAACAATTTGATGAAGATGCCATAGAGGAACTGGCAGAATCCATTAAACAGTTTGGTGTAATCCAGCCTTTGATCGTAAAGAAAAAGGGGGATTATTATGAAATTATTGCCGGAGAGAGGAGATGGAGAGCAAGTAAAAAAGCAGGATTGAAAAAGGTTCCTGTAATAATAAAAGAGTATGATGAAAAGGAAATACTAAAAATATCTTTAATCGAGAATCTGCAAAGAGAAGATTTGAATCCCATTGAGGAGGCGCAGGCATACCAGAAGCTTCAGGAAGAATATGGTCTGAAACAGGATGAGATCGCTGTCAGCGTTTCTAAAAGTCGGACAGCCATTACCAATACTATGCGTCTGCTGCGTCTGGATGAGAGAGTGCAGAAGATGATAATGGATAATCTGATTTCAAGCGGACACGGAAGAACGATTATACCAATAGAAGATAAAGATTTACAGTATGAAACAGCATGTAAGATTCTTGATGAGAGCCTGAGTGTGAGAGAAGCGGAACAGTTGGTGAAAAAAATGCTGAATCATAAAGAAAAGGCTCAGGAGGAAATGCAGGAAGAAGATCCGCAAAAAGAAGAAATGTTTCATTTCTTTGAAGGCAGGATGAAAGATATTCTCGGAAGTAAGGTTACCATAAAAAATAAGAAGAATAATAAGGGGAGAATCGAGATAGAATATTATTCAGCAGATGAACTGGAACGAATTATTGATCTGATCCAAAGTATACAAATAAAAAATAATTGAGTTTTTTTATATAGTAGCAGAAATAACTTACAATGTGTTATAATAAAAGCGTTGTTATACATCAAGAAAAAAACACAGGAAACAGGAGAAATGTATGGAAAGTAGAATTTTGAGTTTTTTAAATATGGATTTTGACGTATTTATGATTGGAACCTGTATTGTTATGGCAGTGTTGCTCATTGCATTATTTTTTCTTCTGCTGGATTATCTTCGACTGAGAAAAAGATACATGGAATTTATGACGGGGGAGAGTGGTAAGTCTCTCGAATATACTATTTATAAAAGGTTCAGAGAAATCGATGAATTAAAAGCAGGGCAGAAGGATAATGATGACCAGATTGCTATCATTTATGAAAAAGTCAGGAAATGTTACAGTAAGATTGGAATTCATAGATATGACGCATTTAATGTGGAGAACTCTGTGAGCGGAGGAAATATGAGTTTTGTCCTCACTCTTCTAAATGATGCGAATGATGGTTTTATCTTAAATACAATACATAACAGAGCAGGATGTCATGTCTATATGAAAGAAGTTACCAATGGGGAATGCAGCATTGCATTGGCAGAAGAGGAAAAGATTTCTCTTGAGAAAGCGCTTCATTATGGGGAAAAGGTATCAGCAGTAGAATAAACTGAAAGAATAAAAGCCGGAAAAGTAAAAAATAATTTACTTTTCCGGTATTTTTTTTAACTTGCAAAGTAGACAAGATAAATATATAATTAACCAGAAGATGAGAAATAAAAAACAGGGAGCATTAAGAATGTATCGATATTTACGGGCAATTGGGCTGGGGAAATATAATACAAAAAAGAAAATCCGGGAGCTCACGGATTATGTTAAAAAGGAACATACCAGACAAGATTCCTACCAGATTAACGAGGCAGAAGAACTTGTTATATATGAGAAAGATTTTGGTGAAGCTATAGGTGTGGCAGTAGCGGAAGTAACGGAAAAGGGCGAAGCCGAAAGAGATTTCTTTTTTCCGTATGTTCGTGGTCTTAACTGTCTGTTTCATGAGAATCCTGAATTTGAAAAGTATACATCCTGTCATGAATATGCCTGCATATGTGATGAAAATAATCTTGGAATACCGTTGATCTTTCATGTTAATAATATTATCGAGTATTTAAAAAGAAAGAACGGCATGTTTCAGGAGGAATTTAATTGTATCACTCTGTCAGGGCTGTCCTGTGGCGGCATGGTGATTCTTCCGATTGAGAGAGACGAGCACCAGAGAAAAAAAGAAAGACAGGGAAACGAAATAAGAAATCAAATGATCGACGCTGCAAAGGCGGGCGATGTGGAAGCAATGGAGCAGCTGACTCTGGAAGATATGGATACGTATACTCTGGTAAGTAATCGTTCCAAAAAAGAGGATATTTTTACTATTGTTAATTCTTACTTCATGCCTCATACGGTGGAATGCGATAAATATTCAGTCCTTGGCGATATTATTGACGTATCAACCATGAAAAACAATATGACAGGAGAAGAGTTTTATTATATTTCTCTTGAATGTAATTCTATACAGATTGAGTTTACGATAGCAAAATCTGATATTATGGGAGTGCCGGAGAAAGGAAGAAGATTTAAAGGGTATATATGGCTCCAGGGAGAAGTGGATTGTATGTAGTGATTGACAAATGCCATGATTTAGATTAAAATATTATAGCATGATTTGTGATTGGCACAAACGGCAACAAATGTCTTCGTAGCTCAGCTGGATAGAGCACTCGCCTCCTAAGGGCGTGTTGGAGCAATCGCCTAACTTGCTTTTTCTAGCTGAGTTTTATAGATAAAATTGAATAATGTCCCAGTACCTCAGTAGGATAGAGGGTCCGCCTCCTAAGCGGAACGTCGCAGGTTCGACTCCTGTCTGGGACGCCAGAAAATCCGCTGTAAGCCTTTATTTTTAAGGGTTTACAGCTTTTTTGTTGCGAACACCCTCTACAAACTATTAAGTAAGTTAGTAGCTTTTTATTTATATAGAAATTCGATTTTTTTTAGGACTGTTTTGGTAGTATGGCTTGCTAACACTTTTTTATTTCTGATGAAAAATCGCTGATTTTCTTTAATTTTGCTAACACTTTTTGAAATTAGCTATTTGATTGATTTTGAAGTGTTTGCTTCAAGAGTTGCTCTTTCATCTCTGGCGACAGGGATTTTAGAAGCTCCAGCAACATCATATCGCTGTCACTGACACTCGTTTTTGTCTCGGGTTTTTCTTCCTCATCATTGAGGGTGGAATAAAATTCTTTATCCATTTTTTGAGCATTGAAACGTCTGTCTTCGTCAATGATTTCAGAATAAACATCTGTCACCATTTCTGCTTCCGCATGACCTGTATCACCCTGTACGGATTTTACATCACCATTTGTCATTTTCAGCTTATATCCCGTACTCAAATGACGCAGGCTGTGAAAAACGACTACTTCAAAATCGTTTTCTTCACACAGCTTTTGAAATCTGTCTCTGACAATACGGCTTTCCACAGGATTTCCATTTTCCAATGCAATGACGAGATTGTAATCGTTATAGGCATTGCCAAGAAATTCTTTCATCTCCTGCTGGTCTTTTTTATACTGCACTAATAGTTTAGCAACAGTCTTAGGCAACCAGACGGTTCTATTACTTGTTTCCGTCTTTGGAGTTTTCAGAACAAGGCGTGTAGTGCAATGCGGTTTCTGTGTAGGAAAAATCTTAATAACATCTTTCTCTTTCAGCTTTTGCATTGCTTCCGCATTTATTCTGGATAATTCCTTGTTGATAATTACTTTTGCGTTGTTGTTGGCAATCGCTTCCTCGTCAATAATCACATCTTCCCATGTAAGACCTGTGATTTCACCGATACGCATAGAGCAGGAAAAGGCTAAGTGCATACACATAACGAGCAAATCATCTTCCGCAGATTTAACAGCTTCTTTGAAAGTATCAATACTCCAAACCTTACGTCTGACCTTTGGAACTTTTGGCAAGGTAGCCAATGACGCAGGATTTCTTTTGTTAGGGTCGAAGTATTCCCAGCGGATAGCTTGATTTAAAGCACAGCGAATAATATCGTGAATTTTCTTGATGTTTGCTGGCTGAACACAACGCCCGCTAGGTTTTCTGTTTGATTGCGGTACTTCTGGGACGCTTAATAAATCATTGTAGTATTTTGATAACTTCTTTGTCGTAATCTCATTGAGCTTCCAATCACCGATATACGGATTGATATAATTTCTAATAGAGCCGACCTTGCTACTAAATGTATTTGGCGACCATTTAGATGTCCCGTAGAGATTAACAAAAATCTTTAAAAAATCTCGGAATGTAATATCCTCATTGACTACCTCTAACTCTTTTTTAGAGTCCTCAATCTGCTGTGCAAACTGTTCTTCTAAGGGAACAATGACATAGCCAAACTTTTCTTGATAATACTCTACAAATGCCTTTCGCTGTTTTGCTTCTTTTCTAGTTCCCAGCGTGTCCCACTTCTGTTTTCTTTCGCCAGTGTTATCCAAATACCAATAGATTACTGAAAAACTCTTTTTTCTTTGTTTTATTGTAGCCATAACTTATCTCTCCTTAATAGTTAAATTTGATTTAACCATTTATCGAAAGAAAGTTTAGACACTCGTATGACTCTACCAGCTCGAACATAACTGAACTGCCCGCTTTTCACCAGAGCATATGTAGCCTTTTTGCTGATATTCAGTTGTTTTGCGATTTCATCTACCGTATAAGTCCTTTTTTCCATTTCGGGAGATTGCGTATTTTTGCTATCATCTATCACAAATAAGACTCCTTTCATTGATAGCAATAAATACTTTCGTCTAACATAATTCATTATATCGTACTATGATTATGTAGGGAATAGTATTTTATTGCTTTGGTAAATTTTTTTACAAGCAGACAGACGGCTCTGGAAAAGCTCCGCTGGTATCTCAACCAATCTCATTCCTATGAGCAAAACCACCTCTGGGACGTATCATTATTCTGTGAATACAGGTCATAGCGGAGCGACTTTTCCAAAGGTCACTCTCGGATCACTGTGTGGGTCGCTCGCTCTCTTTTGGAAAGGTCATGGCGTACAGTCCCCGTGGCTCGCTGTATCACAAACGTATCTGTCTGCTTTATTTAGTTTTCAAAGAACTGCAACGGCTTGTCAGCCTGTAAAAGCCAACAGCAGGACTATTGACTTTTATAGAATGACAAGCGGTGTGGCTGGAAAGGGGAAAACACCACGCCCGCCTGTATGTATTTAGATTACTGCGATTTCAAAATTGAGTATCATGTCCAGAAAGGCTGTCTGTATTCTGTTTTTCAAATCTGCGTCCACTACCATACACACATTTCCGTGTTCATCATAGAGCTTTCGCAAACAGAGCTTTGAGATATATCCGTCGTAGAAGTTCATCACTGTAGCAATGGCTTCTGGGTCGCCCTCTGTCGCTGATACGATAACCTCAAAAGGTAAACGTTCATGTTTCTTCATTTGTGTTCCTCCATGTATTTCCTCAATGTTTCAAGCGTCTTTGTTCTGTGATACTGGACGTTTGAACGAGGGATATTGATAAAATGGCTGATTTCTCCGTCTGCCATATCCATGAAGTAGGACAACAGAATAATATTTCGCTTCTTCTCGGTCAGAGCTTTAAGGGCTTCACTCAACTTGTCATTTTCAATCCATACTTCAATTCCCAGCACGTTAAACACGGTGTAGTCGCTTTCGTACTTATCACACTCGCCAAAGCGTTCCTGCTGATAATCTGGCAAATCAGAAAATGAACACTCACGCTTTTCACGTCGCTTCATATCACGGTAGCCTTTCATCACAGCTCGCTTGATGACTTTCTTTGAAAGGCAATCGAACTGTGCTTCAACGGCTTGTCTGAAAGAAGATGTTTCCACTGTTTCACCTCCTTTCTGTGCAAAGTAGAAATGAACGGAAGTCCATTTCCCCCTTTCCGCACCCCAACTACCCAAGGAGGTGTCCAGCTACCAAGATTTACAAAAAAGAATTTGTAAATCTCGGATATAATAAAAACAGTCTATTAGAATACGAATGTACCAACAGACTGTTTTGCTAACGTAAGTGATATGAATTTTTAACTCATGTTCAGGGCGTGTTGACTGGATAACCATTGTAAGGCGGTTATTCAGTTGTGAATACTGGCGTATTTGCTGATACGCAATCATGACACAACCCCCTTACCCAAAGTTGTCCCGTGAGTGCAAAAGAAAAGGACAGCTCTGGGTATCCAAAACCGTCCTAATCAGATTGAAAGACATGGAAAAAGATATTACCTTAGAACGGTTTTTTTTATTTACCGTCAAGGTAATATTGATATGAATTATTAACGCATGATATATGTATTTTTAACACATTCTAATCATGTGTCATGAAGTATAAACTCATGACAGGTGATTGAAAATGAGGAAAAAGAAAGATACGCACAGCTTTGATTTCCGTCCGCTGGGACTGGCAATCAGAAAAGCGAGAGAGAAAGCTGGGCTTTCCCGTAATGATTTAGGCGATAAGGTCTTTTACGGAGAACGTCATATCGCAGATATTGAGAATATAGGGAAACACCCCAGCTTTCAGCTATTTCATGATTTAGTGACCATGTTCCATATCTCTGTTGACGAATATTTCTATCCGCAGGAGAAAGCAAAAAAATCTACAATCCGCAGGCAGATAGACGTATCGCTCGATGAGCTGACAGATGAAGAACTTAAAATCATTCAAGGAACAATCGACGGTATCATGAAATATAAGGGGACGGGAAGCAAATAGGCTTCTCGTTTTCTTTTTCCTCTTACAAATTATCCTGCCGATCTGCTTTGCAGGAAGCAGGATTTAATGAAAAAAGCCAATAATCTGTAAGAAAATTCTTACAAACTATTGGCTCTGCGTCTTAGCGTCTGGCTCTTTAATAATTTTTACTATTCCACGATTTGTATTGATTAAAGTTTCATGCTTGCATTTTGGACAGAATAAAGGGAAATTTATCAATTCTGTATCTTTTCGCACTTTAACTCGTGTCTTACTATTGCAAATAGGACATAATATCCATGATTGCTTTTCCACGGCAACACCACCTTTTATTTTAACGGAATACAAAATTCACACAAATGTAATGAGATTTTCGAGAAAGCATATCGCTCAATTATCGGTTTCGTATAGTCAACTGGCAAATCGGAAGTTAATGTGTCAATATTCTTCCAAAAATTTGCCACGTCATTTTCTGCGTGTGGAACCTCAAATATAGCGTAATGCCCACTATCAATATTACGAATAGGTAAATCACAATGAATATCCTTGCCAGTGATAATCATTCCCACGTCATATCGCTGTTCGTTTTCTGGCGTTGATAAAGGATTGTCCAAAGCTATACCTAGTATCGTTGTATCATCTTTGAATAAATCATTACTTTTTAAATATTCTTTTAACTTTTCCATTAGTTGCTTGTTTTCTGCACCATACTTACCGGTTCTGCGTATATATGCAATTTTAATATCTTTAAATTCCTCAATAACCAAGTTATTACCTCCCACATTTCAATCGGTATCAAGCTTGATAAAGCAATGGTAAGGGCAATTAAAATGTTTTTCAAGATATTTTTTAAAATGCACCACAACTTTTTTTAAAGGTAAGTTCTTCCTGCTGATCTGCACCGCAGGAAGCAGGAAGAAAACTTAAATTTTCACTTTTTTTGTAATTGTGTAAATATATTCTTCTGGTGTAGGCGTTCTGTTTCCAAAGTATTTCTTGAAGCGTTTCTGTATCACTGGGTCTTTACTATTCATAGTGTTGTCAATATTTTCTTGTATCTCGGCTCTGAACTCAGATAACGACACACCTCTGGCCTTTGCTCCAGCTTGAAGAATTTTTTTCATATCTTTCTTTTTTAAAACTATCATAGTTATTCCCATTTAAAGAATTTCAAAGAAACAGTCGTACAAATCACGATAATTACAACCATTAACCCGATAGGAAAGATGATATTATCAATCGGCAAACCTAACGCTGTGCCTTTTAATAATTTTATTCCCTGTGTTAATGGGAGTATATTTGCAAAGTTTTGTAACGCATTAGGCATAATCTCATAAGTATAGTGGCTCAGTTGTCAAGACAAAAATCTAAGATTTTTATAATGAACTGATATGGTGGATAAGTTACAGGGAGCAGGATGGTGGAATACTCCCATTCCCATATATGCTAAGCTACATAGGGCAAC
>FCNR01000075.1 GCA_900016875.1 Eubacteriaceae bacterium CHKCI004
CCGGTCAGCAATTCTATGGTAGTGCGCCCGTAAGGGGCTGTAATAATCTTACCTTGAGCAAGTAATAGGGCAAGGTATCAAAGCGGAATAATCCGCACCCTATCGTCACCCGACTTATCCAAAAGGGGAAACCCGATGGGGAGTGTAGCATGTCGGAGGGCACGAAACACGGAAACTTCCAAAGTGTTTGCGTGGTAGTGGCGAAAAGTTATGAATAAGGATGAAAGCTAAACTGCCTGAATGACAGTCGGAGATTGGGCAAAATGTTGCTCCATGCGTAAGGAAGTTATACTCGCATGTACTCTGGTGGATATGAGTCGGCCATGCGTATCCACAAGATACCCAGAGTAAATCAGCCATAGGATAATGGAAAACGACGAACGTCACATCCGAAATCATAACAGGCTTATGTTATTACAGTTCTAAACGGGGATTGCCTAAGGTAAAATGCCGAAAATCGGCTATGAGTGCTATGAGAAAAGTGACTCTGAATATTTACTATGGCAACAGAGTCTCCGTAGTAGTCCGAGGACGGGAAAGCCGTCCACATGGCGAAGGGAGACAGTCTTTCTTCAATACAAATAATAAGGAAAGGTGCGTGAGGCATTATGAGAAGTCCCGAAAATGTATTGAAAAGTTTAAGTGAAAAAGCAAAAAACAAAGAGTACAGGTACGAGAGATTATACCGTAACCTGTACAACCCAGAGTTCTATCTGCTTGCATACCAGAATATTGCGACCTCTCAGGGGAGCATGACGGCAGGTGCAGACGGATTCACTCTTGACGGTATGAGCATGGAGCGCATTGAAAAGCTCATTCAGAAGCTGAGAGACCACTCATACCAGCCGAACCCTGCAAGGCGTGTTTATATTGCGAAGAAAAACAGCAGTAAAAAGCGCCCATTGGGGATTCCGTCAACGGACGATAAACTGTTACAGGAAGTTGTCCGTATGATACTTGAAGCAATCTATGAGCCGACATTCTCTGATAATTCACATGGTTTCAGACCGAAAAGAAGTTGCCACACAGCGTTAAAAGAAATCGTAACGCTGTTCACTGGTGCAAAGTGGATAATCGAAGGAGACATTAAGGCTTGTTTTGACAGCTTCGACCACCATATCACAATACAGCTTTTGAGAAAGCGCATAAAAGATGAAGCGTTCATATCGCTGATGTGGAAGTTTCTAAGGGCAGGATATATGGAACAGTGGACATACCATGAAACGTACTCCGGCAGTCCACAAGGCTCCGGTGTCAGTCCGATACTTGCCAACATCTATCTGAATGAACTTGATGAGTTCATGGCAAGGATGAAAAAGAGTTTTGACAAAGGCGATACAAGAAGCCGTAAAGTCCACAAAGACCATGATAAGGTACGCTGGGCTTATCGGAAAGCGCAGAAAAATCTGGAAATAGAGCGCACAGAAGCAAACCTAGCAGCATTTAAAGAAGCAAGGAAAGTGATGTTGTCCACACCACATTTAGACGAGATGGATGAGAATTACAAAAGACTTCAATACAACCGTTACGCTGACGATTTCCTGATTTCAATAACAGGTTCAAAGCAGGATGCTGAAAATATCAAGGAACAGGTAAAGATATTTCTAAAAGACAAGCTAAATCTCACAATGTCGGAGGAGAAAACTCACGTTACCCATTCCTCTGAAAAGGTGCGGTATCTTGGATACGACATAAGAATATCAAGAAGTCAGGACACAAAGCGGACGAAAAAAGGTCTGCAACGGGTGTGGTATGGAAAAGTGCAGTTATATATGCCGAAAGAAAAATGGATTGCGAAACTGCACGAATACGGTGCGTTTAAAATCAAAAAAGACGAAAACGGCAAAGAGATTTGGAAGCCACTCCACAGAGGGGCGCTTATGCCATTAGACGATGTGGCAATCATCAGTAAATATAATTCTGAAATCAGAGGATTGTACAATTATTACAGGTTAGCAATCAATGTATGCAATCTGGGGAAATTTCATTCTGTCATGCGTGGAAGCTGTTTAAAGACGTTGGCGGCAAAATATAATTCTTCTGTTATGAAGATGTATAAGAAATACCGTAGCGTAAAGGGCGACTTTGGCGCAGATTACAAAACCAAGAGTGGAACAAAGCGGTGTGAGTTTTACAATGAAGGATTTAGGCGTAATAACAATATCGCACCTGAATTTGTAGACATTATGCCGAAATACAGAGGGCAGATAAAACCGAATAGTCTTGCAGGACGTTTAAAAAGCGGACAATGCGAGATGTGCGGAGCAAACCCCGTGAAAGTGTATATGCACCATGTAAAGCGCTTAAAAGATTTGAACGCTGATAATGAATTTGATGAACTGATGTTACTGAAAAGGCGGAAGTCATTGGCTCTCTGCCCGAAATGCTACGAAGAAGCAAAGACAAAATCACTTAAACTATGAAAGATGGCGAGCCGTGTACATCGAGAGGTGTAAGCACGGTTCTGGAGGGGGTTACGCCAAGACCACGGACGAAAGGAAGTATGGCGTGGCGTTTCCTACCTTATGA
>FCNR01000072.1 GCA_900016875.1 Eubacteriaceae bacterium CHKCI004
CGCAAAACGCAAGTCGTCTGCGATTATGCCATAGGTCCCACGCTTATTCAAAAAAATATGGCAGCGATTCCATGCAAAGCATGAATCCCTGCCATAGGGCATAAGCTGTTTTTGGTGCGACAGCCCCTTGTACATTGTAAACAAAACGTGTGTACAGTCTTGTTTTTTGTAATATTTTTTTGTAGAATGATAACATGTATCATTGGTTTCTTCTATGGCTATTCTGTACACTTGTAGATAAATATGTTACAATACTTTTAAATAAGTCATTTTTAAAACACTTTTATGTAATATAATTTTAACAAGTAAAGGAAAGGGAGATGGCAGATGCTTCTGAGCAGACTGATGATTTTTAATCAGAATGAGGAAGAGTGCCGTCAGATGGAAGCCTACTTTGAAGAAAGCGGATATGGCGTTGTGTGCTGCTTGGATGCGGATGAATTGATGGACATGATTTCCAAAGGAAGACATAAGCCCGAAGTGTTCTTATTTTATATAGACGATTCCGGGCGAAAGGGATATGACATCATTGATAAAATCCGGGCTGTGTCAGATATGGCCATCATTGTGATCTCAAAGGATAGCCGTCTCGACACTCAGTTATATGCTTATTCTAAGAAGATTGATGATTACATGACAGAACCGGTACCCCTGCCTCTTCTTGAGGCACATGTGGAAGCGGTTCTCCGGAGATTTTCTGAAAAAAGACTTTCTGTGGAGACTGCGGGTGCGATTACGATCGATTACGAGAGCCGAAAGATTTATCTCGAGGGAAAGGTTCTGAAGGTTACTGCAAAAGAGTTCGATTTAATGGAATATTTTATTAAGCACAAAGGAATGATTCTTTCCAGAGATAAAATACTGGATTCTGTTTGGGGATATGATTATATCGGAGGATACCGAAGTGTGGACACTCTGGTGAAAAAGCTGAGAGCGAAGCTTACAAAGGAATATCCTTATATACAGACCGTATATGGCGTGGGATATTGCTTTGATGTTTAAAAATCAATGAGAAAGGGGATTTTTATAACAATGAAACGATGGTTAAGTTTATTGATGGTCATTATGTTATGCTTCAGTCTGACGGTGCCGGCGACACAGGTGGATGCGTCTTCCCGGGTGACGGTAGTATACAAAGGTAAGACAAAGTCTTTTAGTGGAAAAAAGACATATTCTTATGTAAATAACAGTAAAATCAAGCTGTCAAAGCAGCCGATTTTCATGAAGAACGGAAGTTATATGGGACCGGTCAATAAGCTTTTCAAGAAGAGTTCCCTGAAAGTAAGCGTTAAAAGCAGCGGCAATATCCTGACTCTGCAGTATCGCTCGAACATTATCGTACTGAAAAATGGAAGCAGAAATATAACGGTAAATGGACAATCTGACCGTATGAACGCTCCGGCTATGCTGGTGACTTATCCGAGCGGAAAAACAAAATGGGTGGTTCCTCTGAAAAGTGTGTGCAGCCGTCTGGGAATTACTTACAAGTTGAAAAACGGCGTGATCAAGATGAAAGGTGCAGTTAATTCTGCAACAACATCTTCCAGTTCCAGTTCAAATAATAATTCCGCGGCAGAAAACGGACAGATTACCCTGGTACTAGATGCAGGACACGGCGGTATGGACTCTGGAGCTACAGGAAATGGATACAGAGAGAAAAACATGACTCTGTCCATCCTGTTGGGAGCAAAGAGAATGTTTGACAATGACAGTCGGTTCAAGGTGTATTATACAAGAACATCAGACAGCTATCCGAGTCTGACAGACCGAAGTAACCTTGCCAATAATTATGACGCAGACTTATTTGTGAGCATTCATATTAACTCAGCGTCTGCTTCGGCACATGGAACGGAGACACTGTATAACTCCAGCCGGAATACTGTGACAGCCAAGGATGGAATGACTTCCAGAGAACTGGCATCCTACATTCAGCGTGCCGTGGTTTCCACCACAGGATTTACTAACAGAGGTCTTAAGAACCGTACAGATTTAAGTGTTCTGAACCGGACGAAAATGCCGGCTTGTCTGATTGAGTATGGTTTTATCAGCAATACGAAAGAAGCCAGAGAAATGAATGCCAATACAACCCGATATGGCCAGGAGCTTTATCAGGCAATCGTTGGTTATCTCCAGTCTGAGGGTAAATTATAAAGCGGGGCTGTATACAGTTCGCGGCAGTGTGCCGGAACCGGACTGTTTCGGAGTGATAAAGAATTATATAAAAATATAACAGAAAGCTGTCACAGCTGATGTATTCACATCTGGATATTGACAGAGCCGGAAAAGTCGGCTATCATATCCAGATGTGGGCTGCAGAATGTGGCAGCTTCTTTTTATGTCCGATAACTTATTCTTTAAAAATTCCCAACAGACACAATATATAGTATAATAATATGTTGCAGACCACGATTTGTTGTGGTATAATGGCGATGCCTATGAAAGCAGAAGAAAAGAATCATTTAAAATAGAAAATAGAGGTAGATAGTATGAAGATTATTAAGAGAAGCGGCATGGAAGTCGAATTTGACAGAAGTAAGATTAACAACGCGGTAAAAAAAGCCAACAACAGCGTTGTGGTGCAGGATCAGATGAGCGATGAGCAGATCGAACAGATCGCGAAAAATGTGGAGATCATCTGTGAGGGCATGGGCCGCGCGCTGAGTGTGGAAGAGATACAGGACCTGGTGGAGAATCAGATTATGAATCAGAAAGCATTCCGGGTGGCAAGTAATTACATTACTTACCGTTACAAACGGGCGCTGGTTCGTAAATCAAACTCCACAGATAAGCAGATATTAAGTCTTCTGGAGTGCAACAACGAGGAGGTCATCCAGGAGAATTCCAACAAGAATCCGACAGTCAACAGCGTCCAGAGAGATTACATGGCAGGAGAGGTCAGCAAGGATATTACAAAACGTTTTCTGCTGCCGGAGCATATCGTGGACGCCCACGAACAGGGAATCATACATTTCCACGACTCCGATTACTTCGCCCAGCACATGCACAACTGCTGTCTGGTGAATCTGGAAGATATGCTGCAGAACGGAACGGTCATCAGCGATGTGATGATCGAGAAGCCGAAGAGCTTCTCCACTGCCTGCAATATCGCCACCCAGAGCGTGGCACAGATCGCCAGCTCCCAGTACGGCGGCCAGAGCATCACTCTCTCCCATCTGGTACCGTTCGTACAGATCAGCCGGGATAAGTTCCGCAAAGAGGTGCGCAAGGAATTTGAAGAAGAGGGTATGCCGATCAATGAGGAGAAGATCAACGAGATCGCTGAGATGCGCGTCCGCAAGGAAATCAAGCAGGGCGTACAGGTCATCCAGTATCAGGTCATCACCCTCATGACCACCAACGGTCAGGCGCCGTTCGTTACGGTGTTCATGTACCTGGATGAGGTGGAGGAAGGCCCGGCAAGGGACGACCTGGCTCTCATCATTGAGGAGATGCTCAATCAGCGGATTCTCGGTGTAAAAAATGAGAAGGGCGTCTACATCACACCGGCGTTCCCGAAGCTCATTTACGTGCTGGAAGAGGATAATATCCATGAGGACAGCAAATACTGGTATCTGACCAAGCTGGCAGCCAAATGTACCGCAAAACGTCTTGTTCCGGATTACATTTCCGAGAAGATGATGAAAAAGTTAAAACAGGGCAACTGCTACCCGTGTATGGGATGCCGTTCCTTCCTGACAGTATATAAAGACGAGAACGACAAGCCGAAGTTCTACGGCAGATTCAATCAGGGCGTTGTCACCCTGAATCTGGTGGACGTGGCCTGCTCCTCCGGAAAAAACATGGAGAAGTTCTGGGAGATCTTCGACGAGCGTCTGGAACTCTGCCACGAGGCGCTCATGTGCCGTCACAACCGTCTGAAGGGAACACCTTCCGATGTGGCTCCTATTCTCTGGCAGAACGGCGCGCTGGCTCGTCTGAAGAAGGGTGAGAAGATTGACAGGCTGCTTTACGGCGGCTACTCCACCATCTCCCTGGGTTACGCAGGACTCTGCGAATGTACCCGTTACATGATGGGCGTGAGCCACACAGACCCGGAAGGCAAGGAATTTGCACTCAAGGTGATGCAGCATATGAACGACGCCTGCGCCAAATGGAGAGAGGAGAGCAACATTGATTTCAGTCTGTACGGAACTCCTCTGGAATCCACCACTTACAAATTCGCCAAATGTCTGCAGGAGCGTTTCGGCATCATTCCGGGCGTGACAGACAAGAACTATATCACCAACAGCTACCACGTACATGTCACAGAGCCAATTGATGCTTTCGACAAGCTGTCCTTCGAGGCACAGTTCCAGGAGCTGTCCCCGGGCGGAGCTATCAGCTACGTGGAAGTGCCGAACATGCAGAACAACATCGAGGCGGTGCTGGCAGTCATGAAACACATTTACGACAATATCATGTACGCCGAACTCAACACCAAGAGCGACTACTGCCAGGTGTGCGGTTATGACGGCGAGATCCAGATTCAGGCTGACGAACACGGCAAGCTCATCTGGGTATGCCCGAACTGCGGCAATACCGACCAGAACAAGATGAACGTGGCGAGAAGAACCTGCGGCTACATCGGAACCCAGTTCTGGAACCAGGGAAGAACCCAGGAGATTAAAGAGAGGGTTATGCATCTGTAGGAACATGCATGGATAAGAAATATTGCAATACCAGAGTGGAAGGGCATTTCTACTCTGGTATTGTTTTTATTATGGGAAAATGTTACAGTAGATTTATAAAATGTGACGAAATAAGTATGGGAAGAAGTGGAGGGAAAAGATGGCAGCGGAAATCGTATGTATCGGGCAGGCGGTCATCGACTGCATCACCAGGGGAAAGGAAGAAAAGCCCCACAAGAAAAATGTATACCGGGCGGAAAATATCAGCCTGAACACCGGCGGGGACGCTCTCAACGAGTCAGTGATACTGTCGCGGCTTGGTCATCAAGTGAAGCTGGTCTGCGGCGTGGGCAACGATGTGGCCGGCAATCTCATTCTCCACGAGATGGAGACTCGCGGCATCGACGTCAGCGATGTGACGCAGAGTGATTCTCTGACCACACCCATCGCCAACCTCATGGTGAACCGGGATAGCACCCGTGTCTCCATCAACAGCGAAGCTACCATGCTCACCGGCTACTCGCCGTCCGAACATGTGATAAAGGGCGCAAAAGTTGTCTCCCTTGCCAGTCTGTTCCGGGCGCCCCTCGATAATAGCGAAACAATCATCCCACTTGCCAGAGCGGCGAAGGAACAGGGCGCCATCCTCTGCGCCGACACAAAGATTCCCACCTACCGGAAACTGACCCTCGATGATATCCGGGAAATCCTTCCGCTCATTGATTACATTTTCCCCAACGAAAATGAGGGGGAATACTACACCGGAGAGACGGAATACATGGCCATGGCGGAACATTTCCGCAGCCTCGGCGTAAAAAATGTCATTATCAAAACCGGCGAGAAGGGCTGCACCGTCAGCGGCGAACAAGGTCAGTTTTCCATGCCGGCTTATGCCGTGAACGCTGTGGATTCCACGGGCGGCGGCGACAACTTTGTGGCAGGATTTATCTCTGCTCTGCTTCACGGCGGCAGCCTGCGGGAATGCTGTCAGTACGGAACAGCCTGCGCGGCGGTGTGCGTCCAGAGTATCGGCGCGACAACAGGAGTGAAGAGCCGGGAGAGTGTGGAGGAGTTTTTGAAGGAAATGCAGTAAGAATATTTAAGATTGTTATATAGAAGAATAAAGTACATAAAATAATATATATAGTATAATAAAATCTATCATAAAGAAATTTATCGATAGATTTTATTTTTTTAATAATTCATTTACAATCATTGTCACAGCATCTAATTGAGAACTATTTAGAAGTTTTATGTTTTCTATGAGTTCTTTTAGCGTTTCTGGATTATCTGATGACATATCGAAAAATTCTTCTGGTGTTATATTCAAGTATTCACATATATAGAAAAAATTTGTCATTGTTGGAAAAGATTTTCCGTTTTCTATTGTATTAATATATCCTGGATTTTGTCCTATGGAAAGACTCATATCTCTTGCTGATATTCCTTTTTGTAAACGTAATTGAGCGAGTCGTTGGGAAAATTCTTTTTCATACATTATCCTCACCACCTTACGTCATATCATATCTGATAATATGAATATATATAGCTGAATATTTCTGTTATTTTGCTTTACGTATCAGATTTAATATGATATACTGGCGATAATAAGAGAAATTATGCAATAAGAATAAAAAATTATTCTAAGATGTCAGAAAGGGGTTAAAAATGGCAACAGTATCAATGGTTTTGGGAATTGTATCAGTAATAATAAGTGCTTTAGGGATTTTAGGTTCAGGTTCAACAAGTAGCATTTTGATTATGACATATTTACTTGTTTATGGTGCGCCTATATCATCAGTTGCTGGTATTATCACGGGTATTATAGCAAATGTAAGAAAAAAGAATGTTGAACAGAAGAAGAAAGCACGTATTGGATTGTTATGCTCTGTTCTTGGAGTGATTTTGTGGATAGTGGCGTGGGTAATGATTTCTAAAACAGTGAGTACATGGGATATTTGAAAAAATATTAATCGGATATTTTAAGAATATATAAAAGGAGATAGGGGAGGATCTTATGGCGTTTTTTGAACAAATAGGTAAGCGTCTAACTGATGCTGGTCAAAATGTAGCACAGCAAACAAAAGATTTTGCGGATGTGACTAAACTCAACAATGCAATTTCTGAAAAAGAAAAGAAAATTTCTCAGATATTTTTGTTGATTGGTCAGTCTTATTATGAAAGGCACAAAAACGATAGTAATGCAGAAGAATTAGATAAAATATCAGAAGTAAATTCTTTATATTCAGATATTTTTAAGAATCGTGAACAAATAAAACAAATTAAAGGTATTGCTAAATGTCCTAAATGTGGAGCAGATTTACCATTAAATGCTGCTTTTTGTAATATTTGCGGTGCAAAGATTCAAGAAGAAGACATCGAAAATGAAAAAAATAATACACAGCGTCACTGTCCAATATGTCATTCTGTAGTTAGTGACGATGATATGTTTTGTAATAATTGTGGTACAAAAATAGAAAATCAATAAATTTTGCGGAGGGAGAAATATGTTTTGTGGAAAGTGTGGGACTAAAAATGAGGACGATGCAGAATTTTGCAGAAATTGTGGTGCAAAATTGAAAAATAGCACGATAACAACCATGTCAACTCAGGATGACAAAAATCGTAAAGTTGGTATGATTGCTGTCGCTATTGCTGCAGTTGCTATTATAATTCTTGGGATTTTTCTATTCGGTGGAAGAAGTTATAAGTCTACTGTAAAAAAATTTGTGGATGCTCAATTTGATGGTAATGCGGAAGTAATTTTTGATTTATTGCCAAAAAAAATAATTGATTATGCGTTGGAACAAGAGGGATATGATTCTGATGATCTTGATGAATTAATTGCCGATGCAAATGAAGAACTCCAAGAACAGATGGATTCTCTTGATAGCTATCTTGGTGAAGGATGGGAAGTATCTTATGAAATTCTTGATGATGTAAATGTAAATGGTGATGATTTGGAAGACATTAAAGATGGGTATGAGGATGCTGATATTAAAGTATCCGCAGCTAAAAATGTAGAAATAGAGGTTACCGTTACGGCAGGAGAAACAGAAAGTAGTAATACACAGGACATTTCGTTAATTAAGGTGGGGCGTTCCTGGTATATAGATGTTATGAGTATGGGAAATCTTTTTTAGGAAGATTTTTAATAATAGAAAATTTTGATATTAAACATTGGAGGTATAGCAATGAAAAAATTATCCTTTAAACATATAGTAATGGTGTGTTCAA
The DNA here is from genome assembly GCA_900016875.1 of Eubacteriaceae bacterium CHKCI004. Classification (GTDB taxonomy): domain Bacteria; phylum Bacillota; class Clostridia; order Lachnospirales; family Lachnospiraceae; genus Anaerobutyricum; species Anaerobutyricum stercoris. Next base: position 7,866 of record FCNR01000072.1, read on the forward strand.
TACTCACAGTATTTTTGTTGACAGCTTGTGGTAGTGATAAACCAAGTGATTTGCTTATTGGAACTTGGGTATCAGATGATGATGAAATAGTAGAATTTCAGGATGATGGTTCTTGCACAGCTCCTTTTACTTATAATGCATCATGGTGGGAAAGTGCTGAACGCTATACAGTAAAAAATGACGGCACCTTGGTTCTGAGTAGTAGGGAGGGGCATGCGGATGATTCCTTTGATTCAGTAGAATCAGAAGAGGAAGCGCTTGATGATAGTAGTACATATTATGTCTCTGAAGATACGTTAATTATAGATGGAGAGGAATATGTCAGAACAGAGTAAAATTAAATCAAAGCCACACTATATATTTATGTAATAAGATTTCTATTAATTAAGTATCAAAGCTCTTAATTGATATTTAATTTGGCAGAATATGAATATCGTGTGCAATTACCATAAACTTATTGGGCATAGGAATTTGAGATTAATCTCACCTATGCCCTTGCTAATATATAAGGAGAAATGGCTATGGCGAAATATTGTGGAAAATGCGGTTCTAAATTGGATCAAGTAACCGGGCTTTGTCCTAGTTGTGATGCTAGAATAATAAAGCAACACCATAAAAAGCTTAAAACAACTAAAACATCAGGTTATAGAAAAGATATTTCATCAAATTACAAGATGGATAAAAGGGCTAAGAAAAAAGCGTTGAAAAATAGAAAAAAAGCAATAAAAAAAGAAAAAAGGGATCAGTGGTCTACTGGTAAGAAGGTTCGTAGTTTTTTATTGAAAATAATTATGACTATACTACTTTTGCTGATAATTGGCATTGGTGTGACTGGAGTACTTGTATATTTTAAAGGAGTGGAGATACCAGTTGTAGAACAAATGATAGAGCGATTGGGCTTTGATTTGACTAAGCAAACAAACAGTTTACAATTTCAAAGTTTATCTACTGGTTTTACTGAACAAAAAATACATGATGAGAAATCTGCCTTAGCGGCACTTGAAGATGTAGCGGAGAGCATTGGTGATGGTGATATTTATACGGAATTTTCTGAATGTGAAATAAATACTGTGTCTGATAATACATATTATCGCTTTCAGCAGGAATATAGTGGAATCCCAGTATATGGGCGTAGCGTCATTGTAGTTGCTGATAAGGATGGTAATAGTTTGTCTTTATCAGGTAATTATGTAAATAAAAATGATGAAAAATTAAATACTTCTCCTAAGATTAATGAGGAATCTGCCATGGAAATTGCACAGCAGAATTATGGAAAAGATGCTGTAATTGAGAATGAAGGATTAACGTTTTATTCTTTTAATAATTGTGATTTTGAGCTTACTTGGAAAATGTATGTGAGTGATTATGCTGTCAATAAATATTGCTTTATTTCAGCTAATAGCGGAAATATTATAGATGAATTACCTTTAACTTATACTGAACGCGAGTTATGCTCGGGTTTAGATGTGGATGGCGAACAGCAGGAGTTTTATGCTGAATATAAAGATGGAAAGTATGTTATGGAAGATACAGAAAAGGATATTAGTATTTATGATGCAAATAATTCTACACTAAGGGTAGAGCGTTTTATTATGGATTCAAATAATAAATTATATCATACTGACGGCACAAATTTTTTAGATGAAAATAATAATATTGTATATATCAATGGAGAAAATTTTTCATACGTGATTACTGATGAGCAAGGTAACATCGTTGGTACTGATGGAGAAGAGTTAACTAAACTATATACTGAAAATATTTTTACAGAGGTTAAACCTGTAACCAATGACTCAACAAGTTGGAATAATAATAAAGCAGTTACATTAATGTCTCGTTTATCTAGCATTTATGAATTCTGGCAATCAGAAATGAAAAGAAATAGTCATGATAATAAATATGGCGCAATTATAGCAGTATATGATGATTATAAGGAGGGGGATACAACAAATGCTCGTTCTGATGGATTACCCGGAGTTCCTATTACTACATTAAGCTTTGGAACTGATTCTTCTTTATCAATGAATACTATTTCACATGAATTTATGCATTCAGTTGAACGTTCTATAAGTGGTATGAACGGTATAGCGGAAACTGGAGCGTTAATGGAGGCTTATTCGGATATTTTTGGAGAAATCGTTGAGGATTGGTCAAACGATGGGAATCTAAACAATAATTGTGATTGGATATTTGATGGAACTAGGAATATGATGTCACCGAACGAAAGTATATCATTGGATGGAAGTAAAGAACCTTTGCCGGATACATATCATGGAGATTATTGGGCAGATACTGATGATATATCAGAGAAAAATGATTTTGGTGGAACACATATCAATAATACAGTAATTTCTCACGCTGCCTATTTAATGTGGAAAGGTATTAATGGAAGTAACTATTTTGAATCATTAAGTACAGAGGAATTAGCAGATCTATTTTATGAAACATTATATGTTCTTCCGTCAGATTGTACTTTTGCTCAATTTAGGACCTTGTTGCAAAATACGGCTGATATCATGTGTAAGCAAGGAAGATTAAATGAAAAGCAACGACTTTGTGTATCAAATGCAATGTTCCAAGTTGGAATTACTCCGGCGACTATGCCTGTTAAGAAAGAATATTTATCTGTTGATGTATATGATACCAATGGTTCACTTTATGATGATTATACACTCTATCTCCAACATGAAAATAACGAAAAAGAATACAGCAGAGAAGAGGTTAACGAGAGGGGATTAACTTTTCCTGAATCAGGGGAATATCAGTTACGTATTGTAGATAATGCTAATACGGATAATGAAACTATTGTTTCTGTTACTGTGGTTGATAGTGGTGGAGTGGAAAAAATACCGATATTTACCCGCTGTGGTTTGTCTAACCCGGATGACTTGTTGAAGAATAGTGAATCAAACAGTGCTTTTGAAAAATATTTATCCGCAGTCGAAAAAACAACGGAATCTGGTTCATGGTCTGAACAGCTTACTTTAGATGCAGATATGTCCATTACTTATGATAGCGGGCAGACTAAAACAAAAATGACATTAAATTCAAATTCAGATATATCAAATTATGTAAAAGATGACTTATCACAAATTGAAATATCCAGTTTAACTGATATGAAAATTATGGGGCAGAATTATGTATGGAATACAGAATACAAAGATGGTGTTGCGAACTATCAATATACAGAACCATTTCAACAATCACAAAGCCTAGAAATCGATCCTAATTTCTTTAATTTTGAAACTATATCAAAAGAGTCAATATTAAATGAAGAAATTTCAGGTGATCAAATACATTTTACTGTTTCTGGAGAAAAAGTTGCAGAAATAGGTATTGCTGCAGTACAACAGATAAGCGGTATAAATAATTTGGAATATGGAGATGTGGACGTTGCTGTTACATTGGACAATTCCGGTACTGTGGATCAAATTGTAATGAATTTTGATGCATCTGTGACATATCAAGGATATGATGCAGATGTAACATATAAAATTCAATATACTTTTGCATGAGTAAATATAAATAGGAGAAAAGTTTATGAAATGTGTTAAATGTGGAAAAACTATTCCTGAAAATTCTAAATTTTGTCAATATTGTGGGGTATCTCTTGAACGGTTAAAGAAAATAGATATTGATAATAAAAATGTTGTGGAGTGCCCGGCGTGTGGTGTCAAAATAAAAAAAGAAAACAGTTTTTGTACTAATTGTGGAGCGGCTTTGCAAAAAACTCAAAAACATAAAACAGAACAAAAAGTAAGAAGGAAAAAACAAAGAAAAAATAAGAGTATAAATATATTTTTAATATTGATTATTGTGATTATTGCAATATTTATTTCTGTGGTAAGTCTTTATTTTTTGAAAAGTGGAAATAACGATAATCAAGCAAATTATATTGAAGCAACAGAAGATGATTTTTTTGATGAAGAATCATTGAGCGATACTGAAGATGAAGTTATGGCTGAAGATCAATTGGTTGATTCTACTCAGAGTACAGAAAGTAATATAGATGTTGACAATGAGGTAGAACAAATTAACAATCAATGTGATAATATAGAATCTTCAATCTCAGCAGGTATATACAACACAATTGATATAGAAAATGGAACAATTGCGTATTATGATACCACAGGTCTTAAAGCAATTTTAGATAAAGAAGATGGAAATTATTATTACTTTGATAATGATAATTTGATTTTTGTATATTATGAAATGATTCATCCTTATAAATTTTATTTCCAGGATGATCAGTTAATTCGATGGAGTTATTTACCTAGCCCTGGTGATGATTTGAATGCAGTGAATAATGATCAGGATAAAAGTTGGGAGAGTAGCATATTAGAGGAGGCAGAAGATTTAAAAAATAAGTGGGTATTAGCATTGGCAAGTGTCAGTACAACACAGGCAAATGTGACAACAACTCAGCCGGCAGCGGATACAACTCAAACAAACGAAAATATAAGTGAACAATATATATTAGATGGGAGTGATTCGAGATATATTTCTTCATCAGAATTAGATGGATTGACTGCGCAGGAAGTCAAATTGGCAAGAAATGAAATATATGCACGGCATGGGCGTAAATTTGAGGATAAAGCAATCAGAAAATATTTTAAACAATTTTCTTGGTATCATCCGTCAATAGAGCCAGAAGATTTTGATGAATCATTGTTAAATAATTTTGAAATTGCAAACAGAGACTTGATTGTTCAATATGAGGAAGAACATGGGTATAGGTAATGAATAAAAGAATATGTGTTTTTTTATGTTTGATTGTAACTATAGGTGTGTTGTTTGGTTGTAGTCGTGATAATAAAGAAGTAGCAGATAATAATATTACCAGAAATAGAATCTTAAAGACAGAAGAATCTCCCAGTATCAGTCATCAATCTGATATTATAGAGAAAGAAGAAACTACTACAGAAAATGAAAAAGAGGAGAAGGTGAATAATAAATTAATAGAAGAAAATTCAGCAATACAAAATACCACTAAAGAAACGGAGAAAATTGAAAAATTTGTAATAGCCATTGACGCTGGTCATCAAGAAGAAGGGAATTATGATGAAGAACCCATTGGGCCAGGTGCCAGTGAAACAAAGGCAAAAGTGTCAAGTGGCACAGCTGGATGCGTCAGTGGTTTGAATGAATATGAATTGACATTAATGGTTTCATTAAAATTACAGAAAGAATTGGAAAATCGAGGCTATGACGTCATAATGACCAGAACAACAAACGATGTCGATATTAGTAATTCAGAAAGAGCCTCTATGGCAAATAATGCTGATACAGATGCATTTATAAGAATTCATGCCAATGGTTCAGAAGATAGTTCTGTAAAAGGGGCAATGACCATATGTCAGACGAAAGATAATCCATATAATTCTGACTTATATCAACAAAGTAAAGAACTGGCAACATACATATTAGATGAAATGGTTGCATCTTCTGGATGTGAGAAGGAGTATGTTTGGGAAACTGATACAATGAGTGGAATAAATTGGTGCCAGGTTCCAGCTACAATTGTTGAGATGGGATATATGAGCAATCCGGAGGAAGATCGTTTACTTGCGACTGATGAGTATCAAAAGAAAATAGTTCAGGGAATAGCAAATGGAATTGATCAATTTCTGAAAGAATAACTATTATTTAATGCCGATACCATTTCTAAGATTTATTACTTAGAATGTGTCGGCATTTTCTATGAATTCTGTTTTAAATAAGCTCCCATTTTTTTGTAAATATGTAAGCCTTTTGCCGTAATTAGTGTTATAATGAAAAAAGAAAAAATAATATTAAAAGACTATAATTATATGGATTGGAGGAACCACATGGCTGCGTCAGCGAACAAAATGCCTAATAATTTAATTAATAGAGTTTTTACAATTCCATATATAGATAAAATGATAAATGACTCGAAGAATAAGGACACTTTTTATGATTGTGTCAGAGAATATACAGAAGGTAGAACGGCGTTTACTTATGGAGATGCCATCGGTCAGTTATATCGTCATATGGATTTCTCCTATAGAAATGAATACTTCTATAAAAATGCAATTTTAAATCAGCTTTTGCTTGAGAAACATGATATTCGGAATTCCGCAGCTTTAACAGAATTGCCGATTGAGGATTCAAAGGCAGATTTTGTGATTATTAATGGGCGGGGGACGGTATATGAGATAAAGACCGATCTGGATAATTTCAGCAGACTGGAGCATCAGATTGCAGATTACTATAAAGCATTTAAATATGTAAATGTTGTGGTCGGATATAAACAATATGAAAAAGTAAAAGTAATGCTGGAAGGTTCAGGTGTGGGTATCTTTGTCATGGGAAGAAATGGCAAGCTGAGGTGCCGGAAAGTCGCCAAATGTAATGATAAAGATTTGTGTCATGAGACAATATTCAGAATACTGAGGAAAAATGAGTTTGAAAGTATACTGTATAAGCATTTTGGCAAATTGCCGGAAGTGAACAGCTTTCTTTATTACCGTGAGTGCAGGAAATGGATTTCTGACATTAATGTGAAAACCTTTCAAAAGGATATGCTGGAATGTTTGAAAAAAAGAATAAAAATAACAGATGAAAAAACATTTGAAGAAAAAATCCCATATGAGTTGCGTTTCTATGCGTATTTTACAAAACAAAAGAAGAATCAGTATCAGATTATAAATGAGTTTTGGAATAATAAAATGGAGGGATGATATGTATTATCCATATTTGAGAGGAAGGCAAAATGAACTATTGTGTTTGAAGGAATTGCTGGATGAGAATAAATTAAGTGTGAAGGTTACACCGATTCTGGAACCGGTGAAGTTCAGCAGTACATTTCTTACGACTCTGAAAAGGTTTATCGAAAATGACAGAGAGATTCTGCTCATTCAGAACCCGCAAGTTGGAAGATTTGATGAAGGATATGCGGAGGCGCTGCGAAAGGCGAATGAAGAAGAACAGGAAGATACAAGGATCAAATTAAGAAGAACTTTAGAGGAATATGAGAATATTTTGCTGGATGGGCATATTCGTAAGGCGTATCTGATGAATGATGTATCGGTGAAAAAGGTACTGCAGATGCCGGAGCAAGAGAAAAAGCAGATATATGTACTGAATCAAAACAGGGGAGACGATAACTATTATATTCAATACGGAGACAAATTATCTGTGAGGGCGTCTTTTATTCCTAAAGATGAGGATTTTAAAGATGAAGTTCCGGGGAATGCCATTATTTTAGAGGACTGCTATCAGAAAGCCAGACGAAATGTAGATTACATGGAGCAGCCGGATGTCTCTTTCAGTAAAAATCATTTGATATTTGAAAAAAGAGGATATAAAGGTTTTTCTGATTATTCTGTCATTGGAAAAGAGTATGAGGAGAGCGGGTTTGCTCCCTTTGCTGTGGCAATCCATGTGGTTTATTTTAATGAAAGGCAGGAACTTAGAGTTCATCATTTCGTTTCTGATTCCAATTGGGATTATTCCGATCCGGCCAGGAAGTTTGGAGAAGCAATGGAAAAGCTTGTAAATTGGGAAAGAATAGACTTAGTGAAGTATACGAGAGGTTTATCTGGATTACTCCAATATTATGAATCTGGTCGGTTTCCGGGGCTGGGATTAATTAAAAAGCTTTCGTTGATGCATCATATAGAATTGATGGGAAGATTTTTGGAGGGAAGAGAATGATTTGCTGCGCAGAGTGCTTTAGTGATTTGGAAATAAAAGTGTCTATAGAGTCGCTTAATCACAAAGGAGAATGCCCTGTCTGCGGTGCAAAAAATACGTGGATTTATGATAGTGAACTGGATGGAGAAAATACAGATTTTAAAGAGTTGCTGGCTTCTGTCATAGGAATATATAAGCCGGAAGAAAAACTGGATGATACTTTTCCTGATGATGCAAAACGGAGCATCGAAGAACATTTGCAGGAAGACTGGAATATATTTAAGGTTGGTAAAGAAGGAATAAGGAAGATTGCAGAGAGTCTTATTCAATCTTCTGCAGATTTGGATGAAAAGCTGCTGATACAGAAAACAGGTATTCCTGATTTATACGATGAAATGTATTTACAGCGTAATTCTATTTTTGGAAAGTACCAGTGGGATGATTTCAGAAAATATCTGAGAAATGAGAACAGATTCCATGCGAAATATATTAATTTAGGTCTGCTGTCTGAAGTGCTGCAGGATACGGTTTCTATAATTCCAAAGGGGACAAGTCTTTACAGAGCGCGCCTGGCGAAAAATGAACATGGTTATGGAGCAGGAGAGATGGGTGCGCCGCCTGATGATGTGGCATCTGCCGGAAGAGCAAATTCAAAAGGAGTCAGTTGTCTGTATCTGGCTAATAAAAAAGAGACAACGGTAAAAGAAATAAGAGCGGGAGCATTTGATTATGTTACAATTGCTTCATTTCAATTGGATAAAGACGTGAAGGTGGTGGATTTGAGCAGTATTACGCATAATTCCCCATTTTACGCTGAGACGGATAAAATAAAATTTTTGATCAATGAAAGGCATCTTCGGAACATAGAGAGGGATCTGGCGAAGCCTCTGAGCCAGAGAGACAGCGATTTGGATTACCTTCCGACGCAGTACATCAGTGATTTTGCCAAATATCTGGGATATGATGGAGTGAAATATATCAGTACATTTGACAGAAATTCCTATAATCTTGCCTTGTTTGATACGAAGATATGTTCCTGTACATATAGAAAAAATTATCGGATAGATAATCTGGATTATAGATTAAATCCGGTATGATAGATGATTGATGAACAAAAGAATGAAATATATTAATGTTTAAAAGGAGAAGAACATGTATTATGGCAACATCAAAAAAAGCGATATCGCCAACGGTATCGGCGTGAGGGTTTCTCTCTTTGTCAGCGGCTGTACCCATCACTGCAAGGGCTGCTTCAATGAGGAAACCTGGGATTTTAAATATGGAGAGATTTTTACGAAGAAGACGCAGGAGCAGATTTTTAAGTGGCTGGAGCCTTCCTATGTGAGTGGCCTGACAGTGCTGGGCGGCGAGCCTATGGAATATGTGAATCAGCAGGAACTGCTGCCGTTTCTTAAGGAAGTGAAGCGGAGATTCCCGGATAAGACCATCTGGTGCTATACTGGCTATGTGTTTGAGAAGGATATTCTGGAGCGGATGGTGCCGAAGTGGCGTTATACGGGGCCGCTCTTACAGCTCATTGATGTGCTGGTGGACGGCCCGTTCATAGAAGAATTAAAGGATATTACTCTTCTGTTCCGTGGGTCTTCCAACCAGAGGCTCATTGATGTGCCAAAGAGCCTGGCGGCCGGAAAAACCGTTCTGTGGGAACATGAAGATTAATATGTTGGATGACAAATGTTACCTGATGATACCTGCAGTTATCAGTCGAGATAATTAACGGCCATGTCGCCCGCCCGATGTGGTGAGGAACTGCACCAGGATACCCAGGGCGACGATGCCCACGGTCAACAGCAGCGGATAAGATGAGAAGCTGCCGATGTTCATGAGGTCGCAGAGAGTAATGAGCAGTCCTGCTGCGGAGGAGCCGCACACAACGGCTGATGTGATGATGATGACCGGCCGGATGAATTTCAGTGCCAGGGAGCCGACGATGAATCCGACTACCACGGACAGGAAGAACTGGATGTCCCCTGTGAATGGAAGGATGGACGCGGCGGCCATGAAGGCCAGTCCGAAGCACAGAAGAAAGATGCCTGCCTGGTAGATCCGGTAAGCAAGGATAGCCAGCAGAATGGCGCCCACCAGAGCGCAGACAGCAACCATGCCGCCGGAACCGTCAAGGAAGTTTGTTCCAATGAATCCTCCGACAACGGCTCCCACCAGAAGTCCGGTCAGACTCATGAACAGCTTGGACAGTTTATAACCGAAAAAACAGCCCAGAAGGGCGATGATCAGTGAAACGGTGGTGGCGATGATCTTGTAGGATGTGTCGATACCGCTGATATAACTGCTGATGGTGTCCAGATGGGCGGCTCCGCTTTCAAAAGAATCCGGAAGAAAGGTGCCGGTGTGCATGATCTGGGCAGGCAGCTCCGTGATAAATGTAATGAAATCTGAAAACATAATTTCCTCCTTTGTGTATCTTATGCCGCGGGAAGCGGCGTGTGCATCGTAGTCTGTCAATACACTAGCATAAAATGCGGTTTTACGCAATTTTTTCCCGGGGAGTATCTTTCTGATTTTTTACTGAGACACGCTTGTTTCTGCGGGGGTTTTATACTATAATACCGGGGAGAATGTTACATTTTAGTAAGAAAGTGAGGATAACGCAATGAGCAAGATTAGAACGAGATTTGCCCCGAGCCCGACGGGAAGAATGCATGTGGGTAATCTGCGGACTGCTTTATATACTTACCTGATTGCGAAGCATGAGGGCGGAGATTTTATTTTGAGAATTGAGGATACCGACCAGGAACGTTTTATGGATGAGGCGTTGCCAATTATTTACCGGACGCTGGAAGCCACGGGGCTTAAGCACGATGAGGGTCCGGATAAGGACGGCGGTTACGGCCCGTACATTCAGAGCGAGCGCTGCGCTTCCGGTCTTTATATGAAATACGCCAAAGAGCTGATTGATAAGGGCGAGGCTTATTACTGCTTCTGCGACCAGGAGCGTCTGGATTCTCTCAAGCAGGTAGTAGGCGGCAAGGAGATCAGCAGCTACGACAAGCATTGTCTGCATCTGTCCAAAGAGGAGATCGAGGCTAATCTGGCAGCGGGCAAGCCGTTTGTCATCCGTGCCAATATCCCGAATGAGGGAGAAACCTGTTTCCACGATGAGATTTACGGAGATATTTCTCAGCCGAACGAAGAGCTGGATGATATGATTCTCATTAAGTCCGACGGTTATCCGACCTATAACTTTGCAAATGTGGTGGACGACCATCTGATGGGCATTACCCACGTGGTAAGAGGAAATGAATATCTGTCTTCTGCTCCGAAGTACACCCGTCTGTACAACGCTTTCGGATGGGAGGAGCCGAAATATATTCACTGTCCGCTCATCACCAACGAGGAGCATCAGAAGCTGTCCAAACGTTCCGGACATTCCTCTTATGAGGATCTGATCGAGCAGGGATTTGTATCCGAGGCGGTTGTGAACTTCGTGGCTCTCCTTGGATGGAGCCCGTCCGATAACCAGGAGATTTTCTCCCTGGATGAGCTGGTGAAGACTTTTGACTATCATCATATCAGCAAATCCCCGGCTGTCTTTGACATGACAAAGCTCAAATGGATGAACGGCGAGTATTTGAAAGCCATGGATTTCGATAAGTTTTACGAGATGGCAGAGCCGTATCTGAAGAAAGCCATCACTAAGGATTATGATTTGAAGAAGATCGCTGCTCTGGTGAAGACGAGAATCGAAGTGTTCCCGGACATTTATGAAATGGTGGATTTCTTCGAGGCAGTACCGGACTACGATGTGTCCATGTACACCCACAAGAAAAATAAGACAACACCGGAGAAATCTCTGGATGTTCTCAAAGGACTTCTGCCGGTGCTCAAAGAGCAGGAAGATTACTCCAACGACGCCCTTTACCAGACACTGCGTCAGTTTGCGGCAGACCACGAGTACAAGAATGGTTTCGTGATGTGGCCGGTTCGTACCGCTGTGTCCGGCAAGCAGATGACGCCGGGCGGTGCCACCGAGATTATGGAAGTGATCGGCAAGGACGAGACTATCGCCCGGATTGAGGCGGCCATCGCCAAGATTGAGGCGGCCATTGTCTGATTAACTATATTATGCTAATTTATGAGTGGACAAAAAAGACGTAAACGCGACTTTTTTGTCCATTTTTTCTCCGATGATGCCGATACATTTGCCCATGGTAAAGGCGGCGAAGACGGTGCCGATGCCCAGTCCTTTGATGTGACCGAGGCAGAAAAATGTCATGCAGGCGGTGACGGCCAGGCAGATAACGTCAAAGGAGATTTTGACCCGCGAGTAGCCGATGTGGGTAATCTCAGAAAACTCTCTCGGAAAGAGGTCTGTCGGGATGATTGGCATCTGGCAGCGGTTGGACAGCGCGATGCCAAAGGAGATGATGACGTAGCTCAGGATAAAATAAAGGATTCGCAGAGGCAGTGATACCGGAAGCAGAGAGATCCACATTTCATGAACGTCGATCATAATGCCGAAGAAAAATCCGACCACAAAGCTGAAAAGGTAGGAGACGACGAATCGTTTGCGCATGAGCATGAGAACGGCGATAAGCACTCCCTGGAAAATGTATGTCCATGTGCCCAGGGAAAGAGCGGGCAGCACTTCAGAAAATGCGTAGGGAACGCTCGAGATAGCAGAGATGCCGGAGCCGGAATAAAGCATCAGCACCACGCCGAAGCTGTTGATGATGACGGCGAGAACCAGAGCCAGCTCTCCGCGGAATATGTGATGAGTTTCATTTGTCAGCATGTAAAATCCCTCCCGGTAATAAGATACATTTTCATTATCATGCAGTGTAAATGCACGATTTAGTATAACTGTACGGTATAAATGTACCACCGGGAGGGGGATAATTCTAATGAATATTTTTTATGAAATTATAGATTGTGTCTATATTATTGCAAATGTATGGGTAGCGTGACTATCTTGTACATTTATTTAGTTCAATGCATTTATTTAGTTCTGTGCATTTACTTGATTTGGTACATTTCTTTATAAAGAAGCTATTTAGTATTATAGAGACATCCGTCTCCGCCCATCAGCGCAGTCATCTCTTCGATGCGTTCCAGCGGAAATGGAGGTCTTGACAGCGGGCGCATGGCGATGGACATGAGCTTCATGGGATTGTCGTCCGCGGCGACCCGGTTGGAACTTAAATGTCCGCAGCGTTTGCAGCGGTGGATGATGGCCCATTCGCCTTTGTTTCTGACCCAGACGCCCACCGGTTCCATGATGCCGCCGCAGTCGGATTCACGGTCGCCCGGCTCAATGTCCAGATGCAGGCTTGAAAGACAGTTCGGGCAGTGGTTGCGGTGATTGCTGCCGGAACCGGCGGATACGACCGGACGGCCGCAGACCTTGCAGGTGAAGCTGTCATTGCATGGATGTGTTTTGTAGTAGCCTTTCTGATATAATTTTCTCTTATTTTCTCTGTTCATTTTGTACCTCCCTGAGAGGGACGGTGTCTGTACAATATATCTTCTTCTGCATTAAAAAGCGTTTTCCATATATTTTTTCAGTCCGTCCCTATACTTTTGGGTGAGGAGTAAATATTGCTGTTGCTCTTCCTCCGTCCAATCTTTCCAGATTTTGTTTTCTATTTCGAATAATGGATAAATCTTTTGGCGGGCAAAAGCCTTTCCTTCCCCGGTAAGACAGACGATCGTATTTCTCCCCTTACCCTGTTCCAGTGTGATGATTCCTTCTTTTTCCAGCTTGTGAATGGCGGAATTAATGGTCTGCCGGCTGATGCCTGTCAGTTTGCTGATTTCGCTCTGAAGGCAGCGGTCTCCCTTTTCACAAATGACATATAAAATGTTTTGCACGCTGTCAGAGACGCCCGTTTTTACGGCTGCCTCATGATAGAGCGCATTGATCTCGCCGGCAAGATATGTATATTGATTTGCTTTCAAATAGTGCATAAGTCAACCCCTTTTTTGAATTTATGTATGATTTCGTACATGGTTATTATATACGATTTCGTACATAAGTCAACTGTTTTTGAGGGAAATGTAAAGATTTTAAAAGAGGAGGGGTGTTTTATCAGATTTATAAAGATAAAAAATAGCCGCCAACTACTGCAATAGCTGACGGCAGATACATAAAGTATTTCGTAAAAGCTTTGGAGGGGAAGTTGTTTTCTGGTTTCCACTTTTGTATTATTAAATATAACGTATTTGAGGAAGTAATTCAAGAATATTGTTGTGTCAGATATTTCGCAATAGTGGAAAAAAATAAAAAGTAAGTTACAAAACAATTTTTCCTTCGTCTTCTCCCAGAAAATCCTGCTCGGTCACATATTCCCGGAAGAGCTGGACTGCTGGCGGAAGATAGGAGTTTGCGCTGCTGACCATGTAAATCTTTCGTTTGTAGACGGGGTTGGTGATGGTGAGAATCTGCACATCCAGCCGCAGCAGCAGATCCATGTAGGGAACGATGGCGATGCCGAAGTTCCGGGCCACCAGACCGGCGATCACCTGGTCTTCCTCCACCTCGTAGGCGATGGACGGCTTTTCTCCGAGGAGCCGGAACAGTTCGTTGACGTCGCTGCGGATGCCGGCACCCTTTGCGAAGTAAATGTAAGGGTAGGGCAGAGTCTCCTCCAGGGATACCGAGCGCCGACCTGCCAGGGGATGATTTTTCGGGACGATGACGACCAGATCCTGATAGGCGACCGGCTCGCTGGTCAGGTGATATTCTTTATATTCTTCGGGCGCCTGCGAGCTGAAAATCAGGTCGTAGTCTTTGGCGGCGAGACCGTCCAGCAGATAGGAAGTTGAGCCGGTGCGGAAAATGAAGTCAATGTCCAGCTCGGGATGCTGCTGTAAGAAACCTGCGGCCAGAGACGGGATAAATTCCACGCCCAACGGGCGAAGAAATCCGAGACGGATGAGACCGTTGCCCCGGGCGCTGTGCTTCAGAGATTCGATACCGTTATCGAGGATGCTCAGAGAATTTTCTGCGTAGGCGAGAAATTCCTCGCCAAACCGGGTGAGGGATGTGTTTCTTCCGATGCGCTCAAACAGCGGGATGCCCAGCTCATTTTCCAGTTGTGAGATGGCGTGGCTTAAGCTTGGCTGGGTGATGCCTAGTCTGGATGCGGCTTTGGTGTAGTGTCTGGTGTGGACCAGTTCGATAAAATAGCGAAGATGATACAGATTCATAGGAAACCTCCTGATTATTATATATAAAATCTATTATAATATAAAAATCATTCATTTTACATATTAAATTTCAAATGATACATTTAAAAATATTTGTACATTTTATTGTAAAAAGTAAATGGAGGAGGAGAAACATGAGTAAGATTATCTGTTCACCGGGAGAGTATATTCAGGGCAAGGGAGAGATGAAACGGCTGGCGGATTACTATGAGTCTGCGGACAGAAAGGGTTTATTTCTCGTAAAGGGAGCCTATATGATTGTGGACAGCTTTTTCAGCACAGAACAGTATAAGAAGCAGATTACAGAGAGCTTCCAAAAGAAAAATATTACATTTTCCTTCAATGTATTTGGTGGGGAGTGCTGTATGAAGGAAATAGAGAAGCACAAAAATAATATGGACAAGTACGATATGGTCATCGGCATCGGAGGCGGTAAAACCCTTGATACCGCCAAGGCAGTTTCCTTTTATGCGCATATGCCGGTGATGATCGTACCGACGGCGGCGTCCTCCGACGCACCGTGCAGCCGCCTGGCGGTTATCTATAAAGAGGACGGAACCTTTGAAAAATATCTTCCTCTGCGCTCCAATCCGGACATGGTCATCATGGATACGGAGGTCATCGCAAAGGCGCCGGTACGTTTTCTGGTGGCCGGAATCGGAGATGCTCTGGCAACCTGTTATGAGGCTGAGGCCTGCGAGCAGTCCGGTATCGTGACCATGGCGGGCGGACAGTCCACGCGGGCGGCCATCGCCCTCAGCCAGCTGTGCCGGGAGATTCTGTTTGAAGACGGCTTGAAGGCCAAAATTGCCGTGGAAGAAAATGTAAGTTCAAAAGCGGTGGAAAATCGTCCGTTTGAGGAAATCGTAATGTTGATTTCTTTCTGCAAGAGCCTGGGACTTCCGACCACATTCAAAGATTTGAATCTTTCCGATGTAAGAGATGAAGCGCTGATGAGCGCTGCGCAGGCAAGCTGTGATAAAGATGACACCATGGGCAATATGCCATTTACTGTAACGCCGGAAGATGTATTTGCCGCCATGAAGACGGCCAACCGGCTTGCGTCCTTTGTTCCCCAAATGTATTAATAAAAGTGGACATCCTCTCCCGGATAAAGTATACTTAAGCCAAAAAGGAGGGAGAGGATACCATGAAAAAGAGAAATGTGATTATAACTCTGTGTCTTTTATGTGCGGCTGTGCTTCTGCCGGCGGCAGGGGTCAGCGCAGCATCCGCGAAGAAAAACAGGAAAGCGCTGGCGGCTTATCAGCAATTCCTGTCGCAGAGTCAGATCAAATGGTCAAAATGGACAAACGTGCCTTCTTCTCAGGTGCAGTTTGCCAGTGCGGATATCAATAAAGACGGCGTGAAAGAGCTGATTTTAAGCTATCCACAGGCGTCTCACATGGACGGATGGCATCGGATCTATACCTATACCAAAGGAAAAGTAAAATCACTGGGACGCTTTACAAGCGTATCGATCTTTAAGAATAAGAATTATTTTGTGGATACCTATGCTAACACGGGAACTATGGAAGTGTCCTGCTATCGTCTGGGCAAGAATGGCAAAAAGGCCAGTCTGGTGAAGTATCAGAGATCCGATACCTATCCGGCGTTTGCGAAGGGAAAGGTCGTCAGAAAGTACAGTGACTCTTATGGGTACGACGTTTACTATTCTGCCATGAAAGTGAACGGCAAAAAAGCTTCCTATAAAAAATGTATGAAAAAAATCCGGTCTCTGGAGAAAAACGCAAGACGGCTGAATCTTAATTTCTATGATAATACGGTCTATAATGTGAGGACATATCTGGTAAAATAAAAGTGAACGGTTGTAATCGGCAATTTGTTTTTTGTATTCTGACAGGAGATTTTTAGCGTCCGGCGAGATTTTTTGTGTTGACAAAGAATTTTAAATATGCAATTATATAAATGATTTTAAGAATTTGCCGGGAAGACAGAGATTTTTCTGACAAGACATCATACAAAGTAATATTGTTACTGTTTGCAGTGACAAACACCGGCCGCTGACGGATTTGTGAGTTTACACAGTGTGGCCGGGGAGGCAGCGTTTCATCGCTGTCTGTTATCAGCCGACCGTCTGGGCAGCTTCTTTTTGAAGTTGCCCTTTTCTTATTTTACGGCGTTTAGTCAAAACGGGGGATTTTCCGGCGCGTAAGCGCTGATAAAGTAGTGTCAGTCGCGGCAATCCTCCGTTGTGGAAGGCTGCATTTTCAAAGGGATACTATTGATAGGAAGATAAAAAGAAAGGAAAGTATTTATGAAAACAGATATTCAGATTGCACAGGAAGCCAATATGCTGCCGATTCGCGATGTGGCTGCGAAATACGGAATCGGTGAAGATGACCTGGAATTATACGGAAAATATAAAGCAAAGTTTTCAGATGAACTGCTGAAACGAGTGGAAGACCGCCCGGATGGTAAGCTGGTTCTCGTGACCGCCATCAATCCGACTCCGGCAGGAGAAGGAAAAACCACCACCAGCATCGGTCTGGCTCAGGCATTTGCAAAGCTTGATAAGAAATGTCTTCTCGCTCTCCGCGAGCCGTCTCTGGGACCTTGCTTTGGTATCAAGGGCGGCGCTGCCGGCGGCGGATACGCGCAGGTAGTTCCGATGGAAGATCTGAACCTGCATTTTACCGGCGACTTCCACGCCATCACATCTGCCAACAATCTGCTGGCAGCCATGCTGGACAATCACATTCAGCAGGGCAACGAGCTTCGCATTGACACAAGACAGGTAATCTGGAAACGTTGTCTTGATATGAACGACCGCGCGCTGCGCAACATTGTCATCGGCCTTGGAAAGAAAACAGATGGTTTCGTGCGCGAAGATCATTTCGTTATCACTGTTGCCACAGAGATCATGGCGATTCTCTGTCTGGCAGAAAATATCGCTGACTTAAAAGAGCGTTTGTCCAAAATCATCGTAGCCTACGATCTGGACGGCAACCCGGTGACTGCCGGACAGCTCAACGCAGTGGGAGCCATGGCTGCGCTGCTGAAAGACGCAATCAAACCAAACCTGATTCAGACTCTGGAGAATACCGGAGCCATCGTGCACGGCGGACCGTTCGCCAATATCGCTCACGGCTGTAACAGTGTCCGCGCCACCAAGAGCGCGTTAAAGCTGGCTGACATCGTCATCACAGAAGCCGGCTTCGGTGCAGACCTGGGCGCAGAGAAGTTCATGGATATCAAGTGTCGGATGGCAGACCTGAAACCGGACGCCGTTGTTCTGGTTGCCACTGTCCGCGCACTGAAATACAACGGCGGCGTACTGAAGGACCAGCTCTCCGAAGAGAATCTGGACGCGCTGGCAAAAGGTATCTGCAATCTGGAAAAACACATCGAGAACCTGCAGAAGTTTGGTGTGCCGATTGTGGTAACCCTCAACTCCTTCGTGACCGATACCGAGGCAGAATACGAATACATCCGTAACTTCTGCGAAGAGAGAGGATGTGAATTCGCTCTGTCTGAAGTATGGGCTAAAGGCGGCGAGGGCGGAATCGCTCTGGCAGAAAAGGTACTGAACACCCTGGAGAATAAAGAGAGCAACTTCCACGTACTCTATCCGGACGATATGCCGTTGAAAGAGAAAATCAACACCATCGCAAAAGAAATCTACGGTGCCGACGGCGTTGTCTTCGACCCGGCTGCTTCCAAGATGCTTGATAAGCTGACAGACCTGGGCTTCGGAAACCTTCCGGTCTGCATGGCAAAAACCCAGTATTCCCTCTCCGACGACCAGACTAAGCTGGGACGTCCGGAAGGCTTTACCATCACCGTCCGCGATGTCTTCGTCAACGCAGGTGCCGGCTTCGTAGTTGCCCTCACCGGAGCCATCATGACCATGCCGGGTCTGCCGAAGAAACCGGCGGCCTTCGGTATCGACGTGGACGACGACGGAAAGATTACAGGGCTGTTCTAAAAAAATACTTTTCTTAAGAAATTTATTTTTGAATGAAGCCAATAGACTTAACTTAATGAGGTAATAAAGGAACCGCTCCAAATATGTGTTGGAGCGGTTTTTTTTTTTTTGAATAAGTATAGACAGAACAATAAAAAATATGATAAAATTGTTCTGTATACATAAAATATTGCATGTTTAACAAATAAAAATATGCAATTTGACCAATTAAAGAGAGATAAGGGGGAGAGAGTATGAAACTAGGAAAGAAAGTTTCAAAAAGAACATGGAAACGATGTCTTGTGGCGATTTTAAGTTTTTGTTTGTGCTTGGGGTGTCTTCCAGTGACTGCTTCAGCCAAAGATAAACAGGACGTGAAAGAAGAAAAGACAGAACAAAAGATATCCAATAAGGCAGTGATGGCGAGATCATATTATCCGGATTATGCTACAGAAGAAGATAAAGAAGCTATAGAAGCAGCAGCTTCTTTAGCATTGAATAAGGAAGAAACTGTGACAATAAATTCTGCAGGAGGAAAGAATTGGTTTTCTTTTACTCCAAATGAAACAAAAACTTATTATTTTTATTCATTAAACAGTAATAACAATGGAGAAGATTCAGATCCATACGGAGCATTATATAAACAAACTACTAATGGAATATATGAATGTATAGCTAACAATGATGACCATTATTATGATTATTGGACATCACTGAGAGGGTTAGATTTTTGTATAGGCATAGATTTAGAGGCGAATACTACATATTATTTGTGTGCAAGTTTATACGAAGATGATTTGACAGGAAGTTATGATATTAAAGTATCTGATATTGATCCAACAGCATTGACAGGAGAAGTAATTGGAACCCCTGAACAAATAACAAAAGAAGATACACCTTATCAAGTTTTGCTTGAATCATCAGACGACGACAAATGGTTTACATTTACTCCAAATGAATCAGGAACATATTATCTTTATGCAGAGAGTACGACAGATACTCGTGGATCGTTATATGAACAAGCTGACGGAGTGTATACATATTTAAATAGTAATGATAATAATTACTGTGATGATGTAGTGCATAGTGTAGGTGAAAATCCATATGATTTTTGTATAGTAACTTATTTAGAAGCTGAAGTAACTTATTATCTGAGAATCGGATTTTTTGGAGAGCCTGATAACGGAAATTTTACTGTAAAAGTTTCTAAAAATAATCCATATACAATCACAAATTCTGTTGTAGGAAATCCAGAAAATATAAGTTTAAATGAAACCAAAAATGTATCGATAGAGGAAGCGGGTGCAGTGCAGTGGTTTACCTTTACGCCGTCTGCAACAGGGACATATTATTTTTATTCTAAAGGGGAAGAGGATTCAGTAGCTGGATTATATTCTTTTAATAGTGATAATGAAACATATAATCAGATGGTTTGGGATGACGACAATGGCGAAAATCTTAATTTTAATTTGGCTATGAATTTGAATGCCAATCAAGTTTACTATCTTGCTACAAGTTTGCTTAACAGTTATGATACTGGTTCTTTTACTGTGGGATTGTCTACAAATCCAAATGCATATAAAGAAGATTCCCCGCAGCCGCCGTCACCAGATCCATCGGATTCTTCAACAACTGCAACAACGCAAGTAAAGAATTCAACAAAACCGGCACAAACAGCAGGAGTTCCGGCAACAGGTATATCGGTTGCTAAAAAGAGCATTGCATTGAAAAAGGGTGGAAAAATAAAATTATCTACAATTTTGACTCCGTTGAATACGACTGACAGCATTACATTTACTTCCTCGAAACCAAAGGTGGCACAGGTAAGTCAGAACGGTATGGTAAAAGCGAAAAAACCAGGAAAAGCAAAAATAACGATTCGCACATCTTCAGGAAAAACTGCAGTAGTAACAGTTAATGTGAAGAAAAATGCCGTTAAAACCAAAAAAGTTTCTATGAAAAAGAAGCTGACAGTACAGAGTGGCACAGTACGTTTTCTTTCTTATAAGGTAAATCCTAAGCAATCTACAGATAAGATGAAGTGGAAATCATCGAAAAAAGGGGTTGTGTCTGTAGACAGCAACGGAAAGATTATTGCTAAGAAAAAGGGAAAAGCAGTTATTACAGTAAAGATTGGTAATAAGAAAGCTTCATGTAAGGTCACAGTCAGATAATAGAACGGCTTGAAAATAAAAAGGCAGGAACCAAATATGATATGCTCCCTTTATGAGAGACAGTGAAAAAACAAACTGTCATCATGAAGGGAGCAATTCTATGTCACAAAAAAGTAAGCTAAACACAGAAGAAAAAGTCGAGATTATCAGAAAGTACCAGCAAGGGGAAATAAGCTTAGTTCAAGCGGCTCGGGATGCGGGGGTTGGGACAACGACAATCTATAGATGGAGCGCACGGTATGAAGCAGAAGGGGCGGCCGGGTTTTTACCATATCAGAAAAACCGAGTTTATCCGCCAGAACTAAAGTTAAAGGCGGTGCAGGAATATCTATCCGGGGCGGGCAGTATCGGAGAAATCAGCAAAAGATATAAGTTGCGAAATGATCGTCAACTCAGTAACTGGATAAAGGTGTATAATGATCATGGAGATTTCAACTCCACAAAGTTTTCTGGAGGAGGAAGTTACATGAAGCAAGGACGAGAAACCACATTTGAGGAACGAGTTCAAATTGCCAGGGAATGTATCGCCACAGGGAAAAACTACGGAGAAATAGCCTTAAAATACCAAGTAAGCTACCAACAAGTTCGTACTTGGACACTTCGTTTTGAACAAATGGGAGAAGCGGGATTACAAGACCGGCGTGGCCAGCGCAAGAAGGATCAAACTCCCTGTACTGAGCTGGAACAGGCACAAATTGAGATAGAGCAGCTCAAGCACAAACTGTATCTGGCGGAAATGGAGAATGCACTTCTAAAAAAATTGGACGAGGTAGAGAGGAGGGATGCCTCTCAGAAGTAAGGCAGAGGAAAATTTATACGGCCATTAAAGAGTGCTGTAAAGAATACGGGTTTCCTGTTGAGGCAGCCTGCGAACTGCTCCATGTGGCCCGTTCTGCTTACTACAAATGGGCATCCGGGAAGCTGAGCCACAGGACTGCGGAGAATGAGAAACTGGCCGACAAGATTGAAAAGATTCATTTGGAAAACCCGGATAAAGGTTACCGGAGACTGAACGACGATCTCCGCCATGACTATGGCATCTACGTCAATGATAAAAGGGTGTTGCGCATCTGCCGGGTCAGAGAGATCCGTTCCACTGTAAAATACAATAACCGTGGCTGTACCAGACGGGCAAAGACTCCCCAGTATCATGCTGAAAACCTGCTGAACCGACAATTCCACGCGGAGAAACCAAATGAGAAATGGCTTACCGATGTGACAGAATTCAAATGGTATGAGGGCATTGAGGTACATAAACTCTATCTGAGTGCCATTCTGGATCTCTGTGACCGGCGTATCGTGTCCTATGTGCTCAGTGAGCACAATGATAATCCACTTGTTTACAAAACCTTTGACAAAGCTGTTAAGGCAAACCCGGATGCCCATCCCCTGTTCCACAGTGATAGAGGCTTCCAATACACAAGCAGATCGTTCCACCACAAACTCGTACAGGCTGGAATGACACAGAGTATGTCCCGTGTAGCCCACTGCATTGACAATGGGCCTATGGAAGGATTCTGGGGCATTTTGAAGCAGGAACGCTATTACGGCAAGCGCTTCACCAGCAAACAGGAACTCGTGCAAATGATTGAGTGCTACATCCGTTATTACAACACCAGACGAGTGCAGCGTAACTTAGGCGTGCTGACACCAATGGAAAAACACAAGTTGTGCCTTGCTGCATAAAAAGCGGCCAGCAACGTTTGGCTGCTGGCCGGAAAAATTTTATATTTTTTCTCTGTCCTCTTGACGGGGTGCAGATCAATATCGGCTCCTGCCTTTTTGCATTTTCTTTAATATTATTCACTGATATCCACCCATATTACCGGTTTAATACTAAAGGTGTCATCTGTACAGTCATAACCGTAATTCATAACCGTCTTGTCCGGGTAGACGAAGCTCATGGAGCCTTTGGATGCCCCTGGAGTTCGCAGCCACCAGCAGGTTTTTGTACCGTGAAGAATGTCATGATAACGGGAAGCTTCGCTGGAGCTTAAGAGATAAACCTTGTCAATAGTATCGTTGCCGCCGTCGGTGCCATATACCGGATTATCTTCAGCGGTGACATTGGTATCTTTTAGAGCAGCGATCTCTGTGTCACAGAAATTCTCATCCAGGAAGTTGCTGTTCAGCCATTTTCTGGCGAAGGAATTCTCCCAGTCAGCTGTCTCATCTTCTGTCTGAAAAGCGATATCGCTGATGGACTCGTCCTTGATGAGCAGTGCCTGGCCGTCCTGTTTTTCCAGAACACGCCAGTTCAGGTTGGCAAATGTGACGATGTCCCCCAGTTCTTCTGTCTGGCGGATGCTCTCTTTTTCGATGTCGATGAGGTGCTCGGCACTATCTTTATAATTGTCTCTGGCCAGAGTATAGAAGCTTGTGTAGACTGCTTCCATGGTGTCCTCATCGGTGCTGTCTTCGGCAGCGACAGCCGCCTGATATCGTTGTTCCTGATAATCTTCATAGGCATCAGAATCTCCGGTGCGTTCATATACTCTCTGATAACAATGCCATGCTGTTTCATGGTCGCCAATGAAAGACAGAGCTGCTCCGGCACACTGATAGAAGGCAGTTGTCCTTGAGAATGCGAGAAGAGCAATGATAACAGCAATGACGGCGAGACTCATAAAAAGGCTGTGCCGCTTCATCTCGGCTGCTTTCTGCGCTGCCATTTGTCCGCATTCGATGGCCTGCTGTTCAGAATCAGCACAGTGGCTGAGCCGTTCGTATAATTCTTCAGAAACTTTCCGTTTCGGAATCTTATGTTTCAGCTCATGGCGATGGATTCTGTCGAAAACTGTCTGGGCAGAATAATAGTCATTGGGAGTTGCCGCTTTGTCACGAATCTGACAGGCTTCTTCGTAGAGGGCAATTTTTCCCTCTGCCCGTGCAGTATATTTCTTTTTGCGGAGATCCCGTAGTAATGGACGAACCTCCATATATGGACGGGCAAGCCGGAGATATTTGATTGCCCTGTGATAATATTTATCCTGATCTTCAAATTGCTTCATATGTTCGGCAATGTTGATGTACCTGAGAGCGGTATTATAATGCTGCTGTGCGAGCTCTTCCGCCGTCAGATCTTCTTCCGAGCCATCTGTAAGCTGGATATCTATTTTTTCATCATTTCTCATGGGAAAAAGCCATTCCTTTCTAAAAAAGTAATCAGGTTATCTTAACATTTTTTTTGAGTGAATACAAGCCCCAGGCGCATGAATACGGCATATATTTCAAATTCTGGTGAAACGGAAAAAGGCTGTCCTGCTGAGAGGACAGCCAAAATCAATATGTATGTCAGGTTAAGTCAATTATGCCCGCTCAGCGAGAAATGCCTCGATGGCATCTTTTGCAGGAAGAGACGGCTGCGCGCCCAGATGCTGTACAGAAATAGCTGCGGCTGCGCTGGCGTATCTGGCTGATGCCACGATGTCGCCGGTCTCCGCGTATTGTTTTACCAGTACGCCGGTGAAGCAGTCGCCGGCTGCAGTCGGGTCAACGGCGTCCACTTTAAAAGTAGGAACCATCTGACAGATATCTTCGCCGTAGATGAAAGAGCCTTTGTCGCCCATCTTTAAAACAACGTATTTGCAGTTGGAGCGTTCATGAAGAATCTTGCAGGCTGCAATACAGGTATCGTCGTCTTTTGGAAGAATACCAACCAGGGCTTCAGTCTCTGTCTCATTCGGGGAGAGAATGGTGATACCCTGGAATTTCTCAATCGGGTAATCCTGTGCCGGGCCAGCGTCAAGACAGGTGATCATACCTCTCTCCTTTGCAAGTTCAAATGCCCGTACATTGCTCTCCAGAGGAATCTCAAGCTGCATCATCAGCGCGTCGTATTCCTTGCCTTTGAAAGCTTCCTCGACGGATTCCGGCGTGGTGTCGTTGTTTGCGCCTGTGTAGATGGCGAGACGATTCATGCCGTCTTCCTCCAGCATAATTACAGCCATTCCGGTGTTGGAGCCATCCTTTAGATGGAGATTGGAAACATCAATCCCTACATTTTTTAACATGTCAAGAAGCGCCTCTCCGTTGGCGTCCTGACCCAGAGTGCCGCAAACCGAAACTTCTCCGCCGGCCTTTGCGGCTGCAACAGCAGAATTGCTGCCTTTTCCACCGCCCGCGTTGGAATAAGTAGTGCCGAGGATACTCTCGCTTGGATGCGGAATCCGTGGCATCTGAAGAATCAGATCCATCATAATACTGCCAACCATTAAAATTTTTGCTGCCATAATACCTTCCCTCCGTAAATTTCATATATAATGCATGAAAATTTGTCAATTATATTGTAATTTTAATGAAATTGTGTAGAAAAGTCAAGATTTATCTGGAAATGTAAAAATGCTATAATTATATTAAATTTTGTCTTGATACAGGAGTGTGAGCTTATGATATATTTTGATAACGCGGCAACAACTTTGAAGAAGCCGGAGGTAGTTGTCAGAGCCGTGGCAGACGCCGTCTGTACTGTGGGAAATGCATCGAGGGGCTCTCATGAGGCGTCGTTGTCCGGTATGAGGATTCTTTATAAAACCAGAGCGATGCTGTGCGAGATGTTTCATGGCGACAGTCCGGAGCGGACCGTATTTACAGCCAATGCGACCATGGCACTAAATATGACTATTCAGGGGATGTTTAATCCGGGAGACCATGTGATCACCACTGCTTTGGAACATAATTCTGTACTTCGTCCTCTGTATCTCATGGAAAGCAGAGGGGTAGCCATGACGGTGGTTTCGGCGGATAAACAGGGAAATATCGATTACGATGATATAGAGAAAAATATCCGTCCGACCACGAGGGCGGTGGTCTGCACCCATGCTTCCAATCTCACAGGAAATGTACTGGATATTTCTTATATAGGAAATATCTGCCGCAGGCACGGCCTGTATCTGGTGCTGGACGCCTCTCAGACTGCCGGCGTGCTGCCCATTGACATGCAGGAAACGCACATTTCCGTACTCTGCTTTACCGGCCATAAAGGGCTCATGGGTCCCCAGGGAACCGGAGGAATGTTGGTGAGGGAGGGCGTGAACATCCGTCCGCTGCTGGTGGGAGGAAGCGGTGTTCATTCCTACAGCAGAACTCATCCGGCGGAGCTGCCTACGGCCCTTGAAGCAGGGACGCTTAACTCCCATGGCATCGCCGGACTGTATGCTGCACTCGAATACCTCCGGGAAGGAGGGATTCATCATTTGTATGAGAAAGAACATCGTCTTATGGAGATCTTCTATGAAGGCGTCCGAAACATCCCATCGGTAAAGGTGTACGGTGATTTTACACAGAAAAAACGTGCGCCGATTGTAACCTTGAATATTGGAGACTATGATTCTGGTCAGGTCAGCGATGAGCTGCTGACCCGTTTTGCAATCGCCACCCGGGCGGGCGCCCACTGTGCACCTCTGATGCACGAAGCGCTGGGAACGAAAGAGCAGGGCGCCGTGCGGTTCAGTTTCTCGCATTTTAATACGATAGAAGAGATCAGACAAGGGATCGAGGCGGTAAAAATTTTGGCGACTGAGAGTTGAAAATTATTGTTTGTCAAAAGTGAAATGTGTTTTTTTTATGACTTTTTTGTGAATAATTAACGAAAAATAGTTGTTGCAAGGGAAAGTTTTGTATGATATTCTAGTGTCAGGAAACTAATAATTCTTCAAACAATAAAAAGGAGTAATGCTATGAAAAATTTAAGAAAGTCATTGGGATTATTTGCAGCGGCTTTCGCACTGTGTATGGTATTTGCGTTGGGAGCGAAAGTGAACGCAGCAGATGTTGAGATGCAGATTGGAAATGCTGACGCAGGAAAAGGACAGGTTCAGACCATGGCAATTCCGGACTTTGCTATCAGCTATATCAGTTCGGATAAGTCTCAGGCAAGTTTCAGTATCGCATATCAGTATGGTACCTGGACAAGAATAGGAGTCTTTGATGAGAATGACAGACTGGTGGCATATGACGATGCATTATCTTATGCAACAGTTACCGGTCTTCAGAAGAATAAGGTATATTATTACAGAGCTCAGACAGTTTCCGATGAATATGGAACGCCTACATCACAGTGGTCTGATGCAAAGGCTTTTTCAACAATTGACAGCAAAAAGATCAAGTTTAAAGGCGTTAAAAATCAGAAAGCCTGCACGATTAAGGTACCTAAGGTAAACGGAGTAAAGAACTATACTCTTTATATGTCAACGAAATATGACAAAGGTTTTAAAAAGGTTAAAAATATAAAACCTGGCAAAAAGATTAAACTGACAAAGTTTAAGAAAAAATCATTTAAGATTGGAAAGAGATATTATATCAGACTTCAGGTAAATACTAAGAAAGGTGTTACCTGCGGTAATTATTACCAGGGCTCTGTTTATTTCTACAGAACACTCAAATTCTAAAAAGATATATAAGTATCTGAATTATAAAATATCTACATAAGATTTAACGGAGCAATAATATTTTTTAAAAATGTAGATTGATGTGAAAGAGACTGCTGCAGAACTTGTCTCAAAAGAATAGCGTATTTATCATAATACTGTTATTTTTGAGATGATTGATTCTCAGGAGTCTCTTTTTAGTGCCTTAATCTCATTTAGTATCGTCTGTGGCCGCTTTTGCTGAATATAAATTTTTATATAAGTTTTAAAAGATGTTTTTATTTCCTTTTCTGTGAATTATACATATGTTATAATTTTTTTAATATTCATGTGGCGTCTGAAATCATGCATTGGAAGAAGAATTGAGGAAATTATATATGAATGATAAGATTATGGACAAAATCAATATTATTCTGTACTATGTGGTAGCGCCGGTTCTGGTACTGGAATTTCTGCTCACGGATTTGGGGATTATTGCTTTTACCATCCCTTTGTTTGCAGGATCAGCTTTGGTTCTTCTGGCGCTGATAGCCGTGTCGTTTTTTTATAAAAGGAAGCATCCGGAATATGATTTTAAAGCTAATGATTTTTATACGAAAATACTGGTTGTTATTATATTGATGGAATGTTTTTATACGGCAGGATTTTTTAATTGAGAAATTGCCGGATGAGAGGATGTGCAGGCCATAGGGCAGGATAGCTGGAGCAGAGAAAAGATTTTTGTTTGTTCCAGAATAGTTTTTAAGAATAAAACCCCTCCGGACGGAGCGTGAATGTTTCCGTTCGGAGGGGATATTTTTATGTCTGTTTTAATTATTCAGCTTTTGGGCCTGCTGCCTTGATGTTCTCCGGCATGTTCGGGTATTTTTTCTCGAAGTTTTCCTGGAACATTTTAGCCAGCTTCTTAGCCTGTGCATCGTAAGCGTCTTTGTCTGCCCATGTATCGCGAGGGTTCATGATCTCGGATGGAACATCCGGGCAGCTCTGCGGGATGTCAAGGTTGAATACATCGTCGTGTTTGTATTCCACGTTGTCGAAGCTTCCGTTTAAGGCAGCTGTTACCATGGCGCGGGTATATTTCAGTTTCATACGGCTTCCGACTCCGTAAGGGCCGCCGGTCCAGCCTGTATTTACCAGGTAAACCTTTGTGTTGTATTTCTGGATTCTCTCACCAAGCATGTTAGCGTATACAGAAGGCTCCATCGGCATGAAAGGTTCGCCGAATAAGGTGGAGAAGGTTGGCTGCGGTTCTGTGATTCCGCGCTCGGTTCCTGCCAGCTTGGAAGTAAATCCTGTTACGAAGTGGTACATTGCCGCATCCTGATCCAGTCTTGCGATTGGAGGCAGTACGCCGAATGCGTCTGCTGTCAGGAAGATAACTACTTTAGGGATGCCGCCGACGCCCGGTACCTGTGCGTTGGAGATGAAGTCTACCGGATATCCCACACGGGTATTCTCTGTGAGGGAATCATCTGTGAAGTCAAATTCACGGGTCTCTTCATCCATCACTACATTTTCCACGAGGCTGCCGAACTTGATAGCGTTGTAGATCTCTGGTTCATTTTCCTCTGTAAGGTCGATACATTTCGCATAGCAGCCGCCCTCAAAGTTGAAGATGCCTCTGTCGGACCAGCCGTGCTCGTCGTCACCGATCAGCTTACGGTTCGGGTCAGCGGAAAGTGTTGTCTTACCTGTTCCGGACAGACCGAAGAATACGGCTGTCTCCTGGGTTTCAGGATCCATGTTAGCGGAGCAGTGCATCGGAAGCACGCCTTCCTTCGGCATTAAGTAGTTCATAACGGAGAATACGGATTTCTTGATCTCTCCGGAATACTGAGAACCACAGATAACGACTAATTTCTCTTCATAGTCAACCATGATGGCTGCTTCGGAGTTCACGCCGTCGATTTCCGGTACGCATTTGAAGCCCGGAGCGGCGATGATCGTGAAGTCAGGCTCGCCGTAGTTTGCAAGCTCCTCCGCTGTCGGACGGATTAACAGGTCGCGGATGAAAAGATTCTGGCTTGCCAGCTCGTTGACAATACGGAACTTTCTTGTGCAGACAGGATCTGCTCCTGCCATACCGTCGAATAAGAAGATCTCTCTGTTCTGAAGATATGCAACTACTTTAGCCTTAATAGCATTAAATTTTTCCTTTTCAATCGGAACGTTTACGCTGCCCCATGCAATGTCATCATGAACAGCCGGGGTGTCTACGATAAATTTATCTTTTGGAGAACGTCCGGTGTATTTTCCTGTTGTAACAACTAAAGCACCTGTGTTGGACAGTTTTCCTTCGCCTCTGGCGAGAGCTGCTTCTGTCAGCTGTGCAGGTGTTAAATTGCGGTAAACTGCTTTTGGATTTACGATACCTAATTTCTCAAGTCCATATGTTTCCATCATAATAACCTCCTGAATATGTTCTGTTTTATCTTTTGAAGTCAGATATTCGACTTCATGATACCCGCAGTTCCAAAGCTGCGCCGGTGGGAACTGTCGCAGCTTTGGAACTGCGGGTATCAGATTATGCAAGATTCGCTATGAAATGTTGCAAAAAGTCTTCTCTCTTATACAGGGGTATTATACACTCTTTTCGGCATTTTTCAAACATAAAATTCACTTTTATGGAAGAAATTTTTCGGGCGGTAAAATTCGATTTTGAAGGAAGGAGAAAAAGAAAAGGTAAAATCCTTCATTTGAAAGTTTTTCTCATTCAGTCATTAGTGTGCTGACTCTTTCCTCAAGCAGGAAAAACGGGCAGGAGCCGCAGGAGAGAACAGCCTCGTGGAACTCTCCGATGTCAAAATGGCTGCCAAGTTCCTCTTCCATGGTGTTTCGAAGTTGTTCCAATTTGTACCATCCAATGCTGTAAGAAAGATAGGTGGTTGGGTTTTCCACGACATATTCGTATATGGAACGGGCATTGTCTTTTGCAATACCATATCCGGAAAGATATTCACACAGGTTATCCAGCGTATAATTTTCGTAATTGACGTATAAATCGCTGAGGGATGACAAAGCTAAAGAAAGGATATCATTATCCCGGTACAGCTGCTGCAGAAGAGAGGTAGTCTCCCGGTCTGTGTTTTTAAATTCCAGATAATTATAGCTGTACAACTGAGCGTAGGTGCCCCATCCTTCATCATAGCCGTCGCAGCGGAGCATGGAACGGATAGGGGAGGGGTCTGTGCTCAGGTAATAATTCGTCTGATACAGATGCCCCGGATATCCTTCGTGGGCCAGGGTGGAAAATTGTTCTTCATCACTGACCCGGCTCTGATTTATATAGATGATATTGGCGTCATCGCTGTCAATGGGCGGCAGAAGATAGAAGGCGCTGGCTGAGGTGGACGCGAGGGCGTCCGGTACATTTTTTAAGGTGTAGGATACATCAGGAGGCTCCGGAAAATCGATATAGGTATTGTTTTCAAGCTCTGTGAGAATCTCCTGAGCGTCGGTGAGCGACGGCTCTGCCGCCAGATAATCCGTGTAAAGATCAGGATTCTCCCGGGTGAGGGCGACAATGTCGGAGGCGGTCTCCTGAAGTGTGTTTTCCAGAGCTGTTATACATTCCTCCGGCGTCATGTCTGTTCCCACATTGGCGGACAAAAGAAGTTTATAATATTCTTTGCCGCCGTCGTACTGGCAGAGACGTTCCTTGCCGGAATCACTGTCATTCAGATATTCTTTCAGAGAGTTTCGAAGTGATTCAAAGGCGGGAAGAACCACCTGCCGTATCAGAGAGCGATTATTATTTATGTAAGTTTGCTTCTGGTCGCCGCCCAAGTCCGGTACATTTTCTATTTTATCTTCAAAGGTTTCGATGAGCAGGTTATCTTCTTCGGAGGCATTCAGAAACTGGTCGATTTGATCGATGGTATCATTGAGCACAAAATCGGGGCTTATGAGTCCGGCGTCCCGGCGCTGCTGCTCAAAGATGAGAAGCTGGTTAAAAAGCTCCGGTACCTGGTTCACGAGGGCAAGATAGTCCTGAATGTCCTTTTCATCGTCAAAATAGTATTCGGACAGGGTGACGGGAATCTGGGACTGCAGTCCATTGGTGCCAAGGAGAGACTGATGGAGAATATAGTCCTCGGAGGCAGCGGAAGATTCCAGAAAGTTTTTAAAAATCTGCCAGGTGAAGGCGCCTTCCTCCGATAAAGTATCGGGGTCGAAGGAATTGAGTTCCTCGAGAAGTTCGGCGGAACGATCGCAGAGTTCCTGCTGCTTTTCCACGGAAAAATCCCCGTAGGAAGGAGAGGTGTTTTCTTCTATACCGTAAGAAGACGGGTCGGAAAGTTTGAAATGCAGAGTGACGGTGTCGGCAGATACGTATTCCTGAAAACAGTCATTAAGAAATGCGTCAAACCGCTCCTGATCAGAGTGCTCTCTGGTGCCGCAGCCGGTGAGAGCCAGAATAAACAGGAGTGGCACAAGGAGACGGCGTGCGGAGCGGGCCGCCAAAAGCCTGCGCCCGGCGCCGGATACGGTCAGGGAAAGCTGCCGCACGCGTGAAAAAAAGGTTACAAATGATGTCGGTAACATATCGGAGGACTCCCTTCAATCGATGGTGAACGAAAAGTTTTCCATATTATACTATGTTTTGGAACCGAAAACTATTAATTTTTCAGTATTTTGACCATAGACGAACCGACATGTTTATTTTATAATAAAAAAATACGCAAAAGAAGTACCGGGAACGCGGCCGGTGCGATATATGGAACAGGAGGCAGAGATGAGTAAGAAACCATACTATATTACAACAGCGATTGCATATACATCCGGTAAACCGCATATCGGCAATACTTATGAGATTGTTCTGGCTGATGCTATTGCCAGATTTAAGAGAAAAGAGGGGTATGACGTCCGTTTCCAGACAGGAACCGACGAGCATGGACAGAAGATTGAATTAAAGGCTCAGGAGGCCGGCGTTTCCCCGAAAGAGTTCGTGGATGATGTGGCCGGAGAGATCAAAAGAATCTGGGATTTAATGAACACTTCTTACGATAAGTTTATCCGTACCACAGACGAAGACCATGAGAAACAGGTACAGAAGATTTTTAAGAAGCTTTACGATCAGGGAGACATCTATAAAGGATATTATGAGGGAATGTACTGTACTCCTTGTGAGTCCTTCTTTACGGAGTCTCAGCTGGTAGACGGTAAATGTCCGGACTGCGGGCGTCCGTGTCAGCCAGCGAAGGAAGAAGCATATTTCTTTAAGATGAGCAAATATGCAGACCGTCTTATTCAGCATATCAATACTCATCCTGAATTTATTCAGCCGGAATCCCGCAAAAATGAGATGATGAATAACTTCCTGCTCCCTGGACTTCAGGATTTATGTGTGTCACGTACCTCTTTTTCCTGGGGTATTCCGGTAGATTTTGATCCGAAGCATGTGGTTTACGTATGGCTTGATGCGCTGACCAACTACATTACGGGTCTTGGCTATGATGTGGACGGCGATAATGGCGAGTTATTTGACAAATACTGGCCGGCGGACCTGCATCTGATCGGTAAGGATATTATCCGTTTCCACACTATTTACTGGCCGATCTTCCTGATGGCGCTTGATCTGCCTCTGCCGAAGCAGGTATTCGGTCATCCGTGGCTGCTGCAGGGCGACGGCAAGATGAGCAAGTCAAAAGGAAATGTGATCTATGCCGACGATATGGCAGATTTGTTCGGCGTGGACGCGGTACGTTATTTCGTGCTTCATGAGATGCCGTTTGAGAATGACGGCGTGATCACATGGGAGCTTATCGTGGAGCGTATGAATTCTGATCTGGCCAACACCCTTGGTAATCTGGTGAACCGTACCATCTCCATGTCCAACAAGTATTTCGGAGGCGTGGTGGCCAACTGCGGCGTTACCGACGGCTTTGATAAGGATCTGATCACGGTTGCGTTAAGCACAAAACATAATGTGGTGAAGAAAATGGCGAAGCTCCGTGTGGCCGACGCCATGACAGAGATCTTCAATCTGTTCAAGCGCTGCAACAAATATATCGACGAGACCATGCCTTGGGCGCTGGCAAAAGATCCGGAGCAGAAAGAAAGATTATCCACAGTTCTTTATAATCTGGTGGAGAGCATTACCATCGGTGCTTCCCTGCTGGCTCCGTTTATGCCGGAAACTGCAGAGCGGATTTTTAAACAGCTGAATTCTTCCGAGAGAACTATGGACGAGCTGGAGATGTTCGGTTTGTACCGGTCCGGCGATAAGGTTGTGGAAAAACCGGAGATTCTCTTTGCGAGACTGGATGTGAAAGAGGTTCTCGACAAGGTGGAAGAAATGTATGCGGCAAGAGCCGAGGGTGAAGGCGAGCCGGAAGCAGAGGAAGAGCCTGTGATCGATATCGAGAACAAGGAAGAGATTACATTTGAGGATTTTGAGAAAATGCAGTTCCAGGTGGGAGAGATCATCTCCTGCGAAGCTGTGAAGAAGTCCAGAAAGCTTCTCTGTTCCCAGGTGAAGATCGGCAGCCAGGTAAAACAGATCGTATCCGGTATCAAAGGTCATTACACACCGGAAGAGATGGTTGGCAAGAAAGTGATGGTTCTTGTGAACCTGAAACCGGCAAAGCTGGCCGGCGTGCTGTCTGAAGGTATGCTTCTCTGTGCAGAAGATGAGAACGGCGAGCTGTCTCTCATGGTTCCTGAGAAGAAGATGCCTGCCGGAGCGGAGATCTGCTGATAATTGTTTATGTTTTGCGGAAGGCGCGGGAGGATTTGCCGGAAAAGGGAGATTCGAACCAGGATTTCCGCAAATGAAAATAGGCTGCTGCCCATGTAAAGTGGGCGGCAGTTTTTCTGTATGTGGACTTGGAAAAGGAGGAAGCCATGATTTTTGATTCACATGCCCATTATGACGACAAGCAGTTTGATGAAGACCGGGAAGAGGTGCTGCTCCACTTAAAGGACGCCGGAGTGGAGCGGGTTGTCAATATCAGCAATGGCTGGGACGATATGCTCCGCTCGTTTGTTCTCATTGAGAAATACCCTTTTATGTACGGAACGGCGGGAATCCATCCATGTAAGGTCAGTGATCTGAACGAGGAACGCATGGAGGAACTTCGGCAGTACTGCCGCCGGGATAAAATCGTGGCGGTGGGGGAAATCGGTCTGGATTATTATTGGATGACCGACCCCAAAGAAGTTCAGAGGGAATGGTTCATCCGTCAGCTGCGGCTGGCAAAGGAAGAGAATCTGCCGGTGGTCATTCACAGCCGGGACGCCTCCCAGGATACCTTCGACATCATGAAGGCGGAACATGCCGGAACAACCGGCGGCGTCATCCACTGTTATTCCGGCTCTTTGGAGATGGCCAGAGAGTATGTGAAGCTCGGATACTATCTGGGCATCGGAGGTGTGGTAACCTTCAAGAATTCCAAGGTGTTAAAAAAGGTTGCGGCGGAGATTCCGCTGGAACATATCGTGGTGGAGACGGACTGCCCGTATCTGGCGCCAACGCCTCACCGCGGCAAACGGAACAGCTCCGCGTATCTTCCTCTGGTCATTAAAGAGATCGCAGCCCTGCGGGACATTTCCCCGGAAGAAGTGGAGCAGGCAACTTATGAAAATGCCTGCCGGCTGTATGGTCTGCAGTAAGGAAATGTAAAATAATCCGGCGGTGCAGTGATTGTCGGAACAATATAATATAGTAGGAGAAAAAATATGGCAACATTAGGAAATCCGCAGGAAACCATTGCGGTCCTTCAGAAATACGGATTTAATTTTCAGAAAAAGTTCGGGCAGAACTTTCTCATTGACACTCATGTGCTGGATAAGATCATCGCTGCGGCTGAGATCGGCCCGGATGATTTTGTGCTGGAGATCGGCCCGGGCATCGGCACCATGACCCAGTATCTGGCAGAAGCGGCCCGGGAGGTCACCGCCGTGGAGATTGACAAAAACCTTATACCGATCCTTGCCGACACTCTCTCGGCATACTCCAACGTGACGGTCATCAATGACGATATTCTGAAAGTGGATATCGCGGCTCTGGCCAGGGAGAAAAACGGGGGAAAGCCGATTAAAGTGGTGGCAAATCTTCCATATTATATTACGACGCCTATCATTATGGGATTGTTTGAGAGCGATGTTCCGTTGGAATCCATCACTGTGATGGTTCAGAAAGAAGTGGCAGACCGGATGCAGACTGGTCCCGGCTCCAAAGATTACGGCGCATTGTCCCTGGCGGTGCAATATTACGCCGAGCCTTACATCGTGGCCAATGTACCGCCTAACTGCTTTATGCCCCGTCCGGCGGTGGGTTCTGCGGTCATCCGTCTGACCCGCCACGAAAAGAAGCCGGTGGAGGTGAAAGACGCAAAGTTTATGTTCAAGCTCATACGCGCCTCCTTCAACCAGAGAAGAAAGACTCTCCAGAACGGCCTTCACAATTCCAGTGAACTCCAGATTCCAAAAGAAAAAGTGGTAAAGGCTCTGGAAGCCATGGGGCTTCCGGCGTCCATCCGGGGCGAGAAGTTTGATTTGGAGCAGTTTGCCAGACTGGCAGATCTGCTGATGGAGTAATTGGGAGTCATAATCTGCAATACCGGGAATACATTAATGAAAAAAGGAGTTTTTTCATGGCCGACTATTACAGAATACTCTCGTATTTGTATCGTTATGATAAAAAGAACAAGACAGACTGCAAAGGATTTGTCAAAGCAGAGCAGAAAAAGAACGGGATGAAAATCACTCTGCAGATTGACGACGACCGGCTGCTGGAGGACATAAAGCTGGAACTCTGCTTTTATGGAAAAGAGGAGAATCAGTGGAAAATGCGGCGGCTTGCCTTTCTGGAATCCACCCGGCATCATGAAGAAACCGTACTGTTTTATCCGGCGGAAAAATTGCCGGAGGGATTTGATATAAGAAAACAATATGGTGTCATTCTTTTCTATCAGGAATCATTTTTTTATGGCAGTGTATGGATTGGCGATGAGATTCCGGTGGAAGAGCTGCTGAACATTTATCAGAAAGAAATTATTTCTTCTATCCGGGATGGCGAAGCTGGTATCCGTCAGAATAAGGATGAAGGACAGGAACAAGAAGAAGCTGTCCATCAGGGCAAAATGCAGATTCCCGGGAGCCCCTCTGTGGAGAAAATGCAGAGGGACAGCCAGAATTTTGAGGAAAAAGAGAGAGACGATGCCCCGGGAGCTTCGCCTTCTGAAAAACAGGATTCCTCCTGCATGGAGGAGGAGCATACGCCGCATATGGACGCCGGGAACCGTCCGCAGGGCCGCCCGCTGGGGGAAAGCTTACATCCCGCGCCGTCTCCTGCGCCATCCGGACAAAGAGAAGCTGCAGAAAATCCGCGGAGTTTTTCAGAAACCGCCCGGCATAATTATCATCCGGAAGAAAGTGCCGTTTGGGAAGCAGAAAAGATAGAACAAAATTCATCCACAGAATCGGGAGATCTTTTGAAAAATATGTGGATAGATACCGAAAAAAATGTAAAACCTGTGGATAACATTTTTAATCCCGCCTTCCGGAGCGGTTATCAGATTTCGCTGGAGCAGCTGGGAGCTTTCAGCCCCGAAGCCCGGAGACTGTCCGACAATCAGTTTCTGGCAAAGGGGTACGCCATGTATCATCATCTGCTGGCCGGAAAAGTTATCTATGCCGGCGAAGAGAGGTACTGTGTCGGGGTTCCGGGTATTTATGAGAATCGAGAACGGTATATGGCGCAGCTATATCAGTTTCCGATATTTTTATCGCTGACAGAAAACCGGATTAAAACCGGAGGCTTTGGATACTGGCTGCATCTGCTGCAGGAGTGATAAATACTGAAAATGAGAAAGGAAGAACGGGCGGAAAATGAGAAAATATACCGAAGATGAGAAATTTATGAAAGAGGCCATCCGCCAGGCAAAAAAGGCGGAAGCCATCGGAGATGTGCCTATCGGCTGTGTGATCGTAAGTGACGGCAGGATCATCGCCCGCGGCTATAATAAACGAAACAGAAATAAGACGGTGCTGGCCCACGCGGAGCTGCTTGCCATGAGCAAGGCATGCAGGAAGGCAGGAGACTGGCGTCTTGAAGACTGTACCATGTACATTACTCTGGAACCCTGCCAGATGTGCGCCGGCGCTATCGTGCAGGCGCGGATTCCACGGGTAGTCATCGGCAGCATGAACCCGAAGGCCGGATGCGGAGGTTCTATTCTGAACCTTCTTCAGATGAAGGAATTCAATCATCAGGTGGAAGTCACCAGAGGCGTCCTTGAAGAAGAATGTTCCGAAATGCTGTCGGCGTTCTTCCGGAAACTTCGCCAGAAAAAGAAAGAGAAAAAGGCGGAAGTTTCAGAACAGTAATTCGGAAATAAGGCATGGGGAAATATTTTTTCAATAAATTTTTGCGTTGTTATCCATTGACAGATATTTTAAAATCATTTATACTGGTACTTACCGTGCAGCTGGGGAGTTAGCGGCGTCCTGTACCTGCAATCCGCTATAGCAGGAGTGATGGTTGGCCCCGGACGTTCTGTGGATGGAGCTGCCCTTTATAAGTGGTGTTGACAATTGGGTCTCGCGCAACAGGAACCTCTGAACCGTGTCAGGTCGGGAACGAAGCAGCACTAAGGAGTGCTTCTTGTGTGCCGTGAGGGTGCCTGGTTCGAGCTAACTGTAGAGGTAACGTCTGTTGGCAGTCGTACAAAGCCAACCGCACGGTAAAAAAGTGAGAGAAGATGGATATCCCATCAGTTATCATAAACAGCGTTGAAACTGTCGTTCTGCAAGAAGCAGGATGGCAGTTTTTTTATTCAATAGAATAATTTTAAAAAAATATTTTATTTTAAAAAGCTATATATCTTTATTGCTTTTTCTCTATAAGGCGGATATAATGAAAATATGGAAAATATTGTCGGAATGCGCTGTATACTTGCAGGGACAATAAAAAGAACAGAGGATGAAAAAAGCGGCAAAACGAAAGGTAAAGTAAAAGGAAGCAATGACAACATCAGAAGTAAGGAGGCAGAGAAGCTATATGAGCCAGAGTTCTACACCTTATGACGATGTCTTTCGGACAATACTGAACGATTGCCGGGGGCTGATTCCTCCTCT
Source organism: Eubacteriaceae bacterium CHKCI004 (assembly GCA_900016875.1). Lineage (GTDB taxonomy): Bacteria > Bacillota > Clostridia > Lachnospirales > Lachnospiraceae > Anaerobutyricum > Anaerobutyricum stercoris. Next base: position 46,262 of record FCNR01000072.1, read on the forward strand.
TCTCAATGAGATATTCTCAGATTGCGCTGGAAGATAGCGAGGAAAAAGAAGATGGACTGTATCTTCCCTTTCCGAAATCAGCAGTATTGTTTTTAAGACGTACAGCACATACGACAGAGAAAATGCAGATATATATCGAGCAAAACGGCAGAGAATTTTGCATGGAGATACCAATCGTACATATTATAGATTACACGATGGAAGAACTTTTTCGGAAGAAACTTCTTATCCTGTTGCCATTCCATTTGTTTCGCTATGAGAGCCTTTTTCCAAAAATGGAAGAAGATGAGAGAGAAAGGCAGGCCTTGCGAGATGCCTTTTGCCATATGCGCAGACAGCTGGAAGAGTTAAATCAGCAGGGGAGTATTACAGAATATGTTTGTCGGACAATCCTTGATCTGAGCAGAAAAGTGGCAGACAATCTGTGTATAAAATATGAAAAGGTAAGAGAGGAGGTGCTTGAGGTTTTGGGAGGCGAAATACTGGAATACGAAGCCAAGACTATTCTAAACCAGGGAATAGAGGAAGGCTGGACAAAAGGTCGGACAGAAGCTTATGTAGATTTAGTTCGGGATGGTCTGCTGAGCTTGCAGGAAGCCGCGGCGCGTATACCGATGGAGGAAGCGGAACTGGAACGGCTGCTGAATCTGGAGAAGAAAGGACAGTGTGAGGATAAGGAAGGATAAAATGACTAGGAATGAAAAAAATAAGAATACTCCTTTAACCGCCGGCCAGCGTGAGATCGCCTGGATGGCGGATGCCTATCCCATCCCATTGACAGAGAGCCAGGAGATGAACTGGAATACGTATATTGAGTCGGGCAATGCCAGCGATGAGAAGCTGTTCCGGGACTGGATCAGCCAGGTGCCGGGCAGCCTGTCGCCCAGCCATCTGGTGGTGGCGGCCATACAGTGCATGAGGAATCGGGGATATGACGTCCGGGAGGCGGAGAAATATATTGATGAAGGGCTGAGGGCGGCGAAAGAGAAAGACGGGGTTGCTCTGCAGAGAATCACGGCGCGGATATATCATCTTCTCAATACAGCGCCGAAGGATAAGACATCAGATTATTGGAAATACCATATTTATACGAATTGGGAGGAAATCCGGGCAAACAGTACGTTTCTGGAGATGGGAGACCAGGAGGATAGCATTTCTGTAAAGGAAGGCCAGGAGGCCAGCATCGTCTCGGAGCGAAGCCGGGAGACTGGAACGGATGTTTCCTGGCCATCAGGAAGAGCAGCCGTGGATGTATTCTCTGATGATTATGCTGACCGGATTCGTGCCGGGTGGACGGCGCAGCTCATCGGCGGTGCGCTGGGAACTCAGGTGGAAGGGTATAATACCGATAATATTGAGAAAGTGTACGGAACGATTACATCTTATCTGCGTCTGCCGGAGACGTACAACGATGATATCACCTATGAGATTGCATTTCTTGACAGTTTTCGGGAGCATGGCTATGCGGTCACGTCGGAGCAGATTGCGGAAAAATGGCTGGAGCTGATCGCCGATGGGTATTCGGCGGAGGAAGTGGCGCTTCGTAACCTGCGGCTGGGAATTCAACCGCCGGAGAGCGGGACGCATCTTAATTATTATTCGGACTGGATTGGTGTGCAGATGCGGACGATGATTCATGGTATGACAGCGCCGGGCAATCCCGTCCTGGCGGCGGAGCTTGCCGTGAGGGACGGCGTGATTTCCCATTCTAACAGCGGACTGCTGGGAGGAATCTTTAATGCGGTTCTCGTATCCATGGCTTTTGTGCTGCGGGATGTGCGGGAGCTGGTAGTGAGAGTGGTGGACTGCATTCCGAAGGACAGCGAATTCTATCAGGTTCTGACTTTTGCTCTGGGACAGTGCCGGGACAAAGACAATTGGCGGGAGGCATGGCGGCAGTGCGAGAAAAAATATGAAGACTATAACTGGATTCATGTGTATCCCAACGCAGCCGCGGAAATTATCGCGCTCTGGTACGGTAACGGAGATTTTGACAGGACAGCCACCATCATCTGTATGGAAGGCAAGGATGCGGACTGCACAGCCGCTCCGGTGCTCAATATTCTGGGAGTCATGTACGGGACGAAGATTCTGACTCCGAAGTGGACGGAGCCGCTGGGAACGACAGTATACACTATTATGCGGAAGTACCGAAAGATATCCCTGCAGACGCTCTGCCAGGAGACCGTGGAGAGCGTGCGGGAGGCATGGAAGCATTTGCTTTTCCCTCAAACTTCCCCTTGCAATGCCCTGTGCCATTTGCTATAATGACTTATTGGCTGTGAGCCGCATAGAAAGCGGCTCTCAAGGGATTTTCATTTATATTTAGGAGGAAAAGCGATGCATTGGTCTGAGAAGATTGCAAAAGATATCATTAAAAGGTCTCCGGACAAAGAAGAGTACGTATGCGCGGCGGGAATCAGTCCGTCGGGTTCCATTCACATTGGTAATTTCAGAGATATAGCTACCAGCTATTTTGTATATAAAGCACTTTTGAAACAGGGAAAAAAGGCGAGACTGTTATTTTCCTGGGATGAGTTTGACCGTTTGAGAAAGGTTCCGGTAAATGTAAAAGAAATCGCGCCGGAGCTGGAGGAAGATATCGGCAAGCCTTACGTGGACGTGAAGGATCCGTATGGCTGCTGCAGTTCCTATGCGGAGCATTTTGAGAAAGAATTTGAGCGGTCTTTAGCCCGCTTCGGCATCAAGGTAGACGCCAGAAGACAGAGCGAGAATTACAGAAGCGGCAAATACGCCAAATATGTGGTTCAGGCTATCCAGAAGAGAAAAGAGATTTTTGATATTCTGGACAAGTTCCGTCAGCAGGAGGCTACTCCGGAAGAGAGAGAAGCCTACTATCCGGTGAGCATTTACTGTCCGGTCTGCGGCAAGGATGATACGACGATCACTTCCTCTTCCGAGGACGGCGTGACCTGCGAGTACACCTGTAAATGCGGTCACAGCGGACACTGGGATTTCAGCAAGGATTTCAACTGCAAGCTGGCGTGGAAGATTGACTGGCCGATGCGCTGGATGGTGGAAGGCGTTGATTTTGAGCCGGGCGGAAAAGATCATGCAAGTCCGGGCGGAAGCTATGACACCAGCAAGATTATCGCCAAGAAGATATTCGGCATCAATGCGCCGATGTTCAAAGGATATGAGTTTATCGGAATCAAAGGTACCACAGGAAAGATGTCCGGTTCCACCGGTCTTAACCTGACACCGGAGACACTGCTTAAGATTTATCAGCCGGAAGTGATTCTGTGGCTTTACTCCAAGTCTGAGCCGAACAAAGCATTTGATTTCTGTTTTGACGATGAGATTCTTCGTCAGTATTTTGAGTTTGACAAGATGCTCAAAACGTATCAGGCAGGAAAAGGCAAGAACTTTGATTATATCGAAGGTATCATGCATAACTGCCTGATTGAAGGAAGAACCGTTCATCCGGTACCGATGCAGCAGATTGTGAACTTTGGTTCTGTGGTTGACTTCAATGCGGACATGCTGGAGACAGTCTTTGAGAAGATCGGAACTCCATATAAGAAGGAAGAGTTTGCAGAGCGTCTGGAGCTGGCAAAATACTGGCTGGAGAAGTGCGCGCCTCAGAACATGAATACCCTGCTCGGATACCGGAACTGGGATTACTATAACCAGTTAAATGAGGTGGAGAAGAAGGAAATCGCCCTGCTTCATGATTATATTCAAAATGGTGAATATGACCTTGACGCGCTGAATACATTTATTTATACCATTCCGAGGGAAGCAGATCCGAACTTTGATGAGGAAAATAAGAAGACGGCGCAGGCTAACTTCTTTAAGAATGCATATAATCTGATGATCGGCAAGGCAGCAGGCCCGAGACTCTATCTGTTCCTCTACGCTGTGGAGCCGGAGAGATATCTCTCCCTTTTGGACTTCTCCACACCGCAGACCGAGGAGGAGAAAGAGCTGGCAGCGGCAGCTAAAGCTGAGGCAGAGAGAATTGCAGCAGAAGAAGCGGCAGCAGCCAAGGCAGCTGCAGAAGAAGAGGCGAGAAGAGCAGCCATCGATCCGGTAAAACCGCAGATTACCATCGATGATTTTGACAAGATGGATATGCGTGTGTGCAAGGTTACCGCCTGCGAGATCGTGAAGAACGCAGAGAAACTCTTAAAAATCACACTCTTTGACGGACTGGGAGAGAGAATCATCGTGTCCTCCATCCGTGACGAGTACACACCGGAAGAGCTGATCGGCAGAAAGATCATCGTTCTGGCCAACCTGAAACCGGCGAAGTTTGCCGGCGTGAAGAGTAACGGAATGTTGCTGGCGGCTACTCACGACGACTGCGGCTGCAAGCTGATCTTTGTGGATGACAGCGTTCCGGAGGGAACAGCAATTCATTAATCTATACAGATAGCGACAGATAGGATATAATGGGCGCATGGGCGACAGAAAATGTTGTCCGTGCGCCTTTGTGCGTGTTGATGGCAGATTTTAAGAAAGGAAGATATACATATGAAAACATTGATTTTTGATTTGGGAATGGTTCTGGTACATTTTCGCTGGAGAGAGTTTCTGACAGATATGGGTTATGAGGGAGAGAAGAAAGAAGGTCTGGCGAAGGCCATGTTCCAGAATCCACTGTGGCAGGAGTTTGACCGGGGAGTCATGGGCGACGCCAATGTCATCGCGGAGATGAAAAAAGAGTCCCCTCAGTATGCGGAGGATATCGACCGTATCTGGCAGAAGGAGAATTTCTGTAATGTGTGTCATCCGTTTGCCTATTCGGAGGAGCTGCTGCGCACACTTCATGAGATGGGATATAAGATTTATATTTTATCTAATTATGGGGAGACGCTGCTGGGGCTGAACCGGGAAAAGTATACATTTTTAAATTATGCCGATGGCGGCATATTTTCTTATGAGGTGAAACAGATGAAGCCGGACGATGTGATCTATCAGACTCTCATTGAAAGGTGCGGTATTGAACCGGAAAATGCCGTCTTTTTTGATGATCTGGAGGCAAACTGTGAGGGCGCCCGCCGGGCAGGCATCACAGCGGTACAGGTGACCGACGGACTGGCTTCGATTCTGAAGGGGTTGAAGGAGGAATGTGACATCCGTTTGCCGGAGATGGAAAAATATCTGTAAGCGCCGTGAAGCAGTTTTTATTCTGAATGGCTGCGGGAATTAACCGCTTGCCGAATAAACGGATTTTTTGTATACTGAAACAAAAACAAGTAATGAAACGGAACAGAACAGGAGACGATAATACGATGGGGCACAGGATTCACAGTGTTGCATACAGAGACCCGCAGACCATATTGATTGTAGATGACGATGAGATCAACCGGGGGATTCTTGACAATATTTTTGCAGATGACTATCAGGTGGAGGAAGCAGAGAACGGCAGAACCGGGCTGGAAAAGATTCTGGATACACCGGAGAAATACTGCGCGGTACTTCTTGATGTTATGATGCCGGAAATGGACGGCCTGGAGACGCTGCGACATTTGAAGCATGAGGAGCTTCTGGACGAAATTCCGGTCTTTCTCATCACTGCGGAAGCTAATGATGCTGTGATGAAAGAGGCATATCGGATGGGAGTTATGGATGTGATCAGTAAACCGGTGATTCCCTATGTTGTAATGCGGCGGATCAATTCTGTTGTGGAACTGTTTCGGGCTCGCCGAAGCTTGTCCAATCAGGTTATGGCGCAGCAGTCGGAGCTTCTGAGACAGGCAGAACAGATTATCCGGCTTAATAGGGGAATGATTGAAGGACTTGCCACAGCCATAGAGTTTCGCAGCGCAGAATCGGGAGATCATGTCCGGCGTATTCATGATATCACGCGATATATGCTCAAATATACCGAATGGGGAGAAGGAATGGAGGATTATGATATTGAGCAGATTGCGCAGGCGTCCATTATGCATGATATCGGGAAGATCGCTATTCCTGACGCAGTCCTGAACAAACCGGGCCGGCTGACGCCGGAGGAATTTGAGATTATGAAAACACACACTGTTCAGGGAGAACAGCTTCTGGAAAAAATACCGGAACTAAAAGAAAATCTTGCTTATGAGTACGCCAAGGATATTGCGCGGCATCATCATGAAAGATGGGATGGCAGAGGGTATCCGGATGGTCTTAAAGGCGATGAGATTTCGCCGTGGGCGCAGATTGTCTCTCTGGCTGATGTGTATGACGCTTTGAGCTGCAAACGTATTTATAAGGATGCATTTCCCAGAGAGAAGGTGGTGGAGATGATCCGGGACGGTTCCTGCGGGGTGTTTAATCCCCGCCTGCTGGATGCGTTTTTTTCGGTGGAAGATGAAATTGCGAAAATGTATGACGCCAATGGCAAAGAAGATGCAAAATAAAATACGGAAGCCGGTGCGGCGATATATTTCCGTAGGAGTGTAAGTTGTCCGCATGATGGCTTTATGGGAAAAAGGAGAGGATAAGAGATGGATACTTTACGAAAAGAAACTCTGACAGCGGCTGGGATTGATGTGGATAACGCTCTGGAGCGGTTTATGGGTAAGGATGATTTTCTGGAACGAATGCTGAAGAAATTCGCAGCGGATGTGAATTATCAAAGACTTGTGGAAGCGGTGGAGAGGCAGGACGCAGAGGCGGCGCTGCAGGCTTCACACACGATGAAGGGAATGTGCGGTAATCTCTCCATCATGGAACTGTCAGAGCTTTTTACCCGTCAGGTGGAGCTCTTTCGAGAAGAGAAGCCTGCAGACGCTTTTGCTATGATGCCTGAGATCAGCCGGTTGTATGAGAATGTAAAAGAAGCGATCGGTGCGCCGGAGGCGTAACAGATGAATGGGGAGAGGGTATGAATACATTAAAAAATAAGATACACGGGAGCAGAACGGCAGCATTAAATAAAAAAATTATCCGTTTCCTGTGGGTCAGTTTTGTCTGTCTGCTGATACTTTGCGTCAGTGTGTTTTTGCTCATTAATCGGTTTATGATAAGACAGAATACCGATACTCTGAATCAAGTGGTGGATACTTATATGAAAGGAATGAGCGCACAGCTTCAACAGCATTTTCAGACACTGGTGAATCTTCGCCTGGGTCAGGTGGAAGGCATTGTGCGGGTGGTACGGCCGGATAGTGAGACGCAGCTGGATGAGGAAGAACGGGTAAAACTGGAAATGCGGGGGAGAGCGCAGGGATTCAGCTATCTTTCGATTTACAGTACCGAGGGGGAAGCAGAAGTTATTTACGGAGACGATTTGACCATAGAGGATGAAAGTGACTTTCTGGAAGCGATGAATAGTAGTGAAAAGATGGTTACTATCGGGGAGACGAACGATGGTGAAATGATACTTCTTTACGGCATTTCAGTGGGTTACCCTGACGGTAAGGGCTACGCTATGTCCAATGGGCGGACATGTACAGCTCTGCTGGCGGGGGTACCTGTCAGTAATCTCAGCAAGGCGTTGGCTTTGGAAGAGAACAATAGTTTGATTTATACGCATATTATCCGTTATGACGGTACATTTATTGTGAAGAACTCAAATTTGAAAGAAGACAACTGCTATGAATGGCTTCGGAAATGTGGATATGAAGATGGCGTCGAAGATATTGACGATATAGTGGAGCGAATGAAGCAGACGGTCATGGAACAGAAAGAATGCAGTATACTGACCTCCATTTTTAATGAACGGCAGCATGTGTATTGTGTCCCAATGCCAAATACGGAATGGAGCATGGTGACGGTCATGCCCCACAGTATTCTTGATGAGGCTCTTGCCGATCTGGGCAGTCAGCGTATCTGGACTTCGCTGGCCGGATGCGGGATTCTGGTACTGGCGACGCTTCTTGTATTTGCTATGTATTTCCGGCTTTCATTAAAGCAGATGTCAGAGCTGGACAAAGTCAGAAAGGAAGCGGAACATGCCAGTCAGGCGAAGAGTGAATTTCTGGCAAATATGAGTCATGATATCCGCACGCCGATGAACGCCATCGTGGGGATGACTGCCATTGCCACCACAAATATTGATAAGCCGGAGCAGGTTAAAGACTGCCTGCGAAAAATTACTCTTTCCAGCAGACATCTGCTGGGACTGATTAATGATGTTCTTGATATGTCAAAGATTGAGAGCGGGAAGCTGACGCTGAATAAAGAACGAACTTCTCTCCGTGAAGTTATGGAAAGTATTGTAGGCATCGTACAGCCGCAGACCCGTGCCAGACGGCAGCAATTTGATATTCTGGTACAGAATGTGGAGGAGGAAGTGGTCTGCTGCGATGGTGTCCGTCTGAATCAGGTACTGATCAATCTTTTGTCCAATGCATTGAAATTTACGCCGGCCGGAGGCAGGATTGAGGTTACTGTCTCACAGGAGGCGTCTCCGAAAGGAGCGAACTATGTACGGACTCATTTTTGGGTCAGAGATACCGGAATGGGAATGTCAGAGGAATTTCAGAAACATATTTTTGAATCTTTTGCCCGGGAAGACAGTAAGAGAGTGCACCGAACAGAGGGAAGCGGCCTGGGAATGGCGATAACAAAATATATTGTAGATGCCATGCAAGGTGAGATTCAGGTGAAGAGTGAGTTGAACCGGGGCAGCGAGTTTCATATTATTCTTGATTTGGAGAAAGAGGATCAGCCGGAAGAAAATATGATACTGAAACCGTGGGATGTGCTGGTGGTAGACGATGACGAGCAGCTGTGTATCAGTGCTGCGGAAGCTCTTGAAGAGATCGGACAGAAGGCAGAATGGGTCATGGATGGACCGTCGGCTGTGGAGAAAGCCAGAAAACGTCACGATGAACACCGGGATTACCAGGCAATTCTTCTGGATTGGCAGATGCCGGGTATGGATGGTATCGAGACAGCCAGAAGAATCCGGGAAACGATAGGAGAAGATATTACCATACTGCTGATTTCCGCTTATGACTGGACAGAAATAGAAGAAGACGCAAAAAAGGCAGGCGTTAACGGGTTTATATCAAAACCTTTGTTTAAGTCGACGTTGTATTATGGTCTAGGATATTTTATGGATGACACGGGAGAGACTCCGGAGACCGCCGAAGATGCTCTTCCTGATTTTGAGGGCCGGAGACTTTTGGTTGCGGAGGATAACGAACTGAACTGGGAGATTGCTGATGAACTGTTGTCATCTTTTGGATTTATATTAACCTGGGCTGAAAACGGGGAAATATGTGTGGAAAAATTCTGTCAGTCAGAACCGGGATATTATGATGCCATTTTAATGGATCTGCGGATGCCGGTGATGAACGGATATGAAGCTGCGGAGGCAATCCGTTCCTCCGGACGGGAAGACTCGGATATACCGATTGTCGCTATGACGGCGGACGCCTTTTCAGAAGATATCCGGCGCTGCATGGAATATGGAATGAATGCCCATACTGCAAAACCTCTGGATATGCGGGAGATACTGCGTATTCTTCATCAGCTGCTATAAACGGACAGATTTGAGAGACTGGGAGAGAATAATATGAAAAATAAGCAAAAAAAACGGAGGAAAGGCTGGAAGTATTATTGGCAGCAAAACAGGTTTTATATGATAACTCTTCTGGCGTTTTTGATCTTATCTTTTGCCAGCCTGCACATTTTGCAGAATAGTCTGCTGGAAAATGCCCAGCGCACAGGCGCTTCGCTGGCGAGGAGTTTTTCTGTGGAGGAAGAGCGAAGCCTTTCTTCTTATGAAGCGCTCATTCGAATGGGAGCAGGCAGTCTTGACCGGATGGTTCAGGAAACATCCAACACTGAGGAACTGCAGAAATGGATCAATGGTTTTTTTGAAGATATTGAGAATGTGACCAGCGGTACGGTAGATCCTTACGCCGTTCTCAATGGTACGTTTACCGGAAAAGGAGAATGGGCACAGGGACAGGATTACGATTATGCGTCCACAGAATGGTATCAGCGTGCCATGGAGGCGGAGGGAAAAGTTATATATACAGATCTCTACGAAGATGCGGTTTATGGCCGGAAAGTAGTCACGATTGCTGTCAAAAGCGGAGAGGATGGCAATGTGCTGGCTTTCGACATTTTTCCGGAAGATTTTCAGGTGACAGATCATCAGATTACTCTGCCGGAAGGAAGTTCTTACTTTCTCTGCGACCGCCAGGGAACCCTTTTGTACGCCAGGACGCAGCTTTCCGTCGGAAGAGAAAAGATGCAGGAATATCTCGATGGCATTATAGAACGTATGGAAAAGGGAAATCTCAGCAGGCAGGATTCTTATATTATTGATCTGGACGGTAAAAAAAGAAATGTATACTATAGTATATCGGAAAATGGCTGGTTTTCTATTGTGACAGTCCCGCGCCGTACGATTCTTGGCAATCTTCGGCGGTTCACTCTTGGTTTTTCTGTCATGTTCCTGCTGTTTTTAGGCTTTTCTGTTTTGGTGAGTATACGTAATTCCCGTCTGAACCGGAGAGTGGAGAGAACCAACGACACGGTACGAGTGCTTGGAAATGCTTATTATGCCATATATCGTCTTGATTATGAAGAGGGAACCTATGAAATGATCAAGGGATCCGACTATATCCGCAAACGTATTCCGAAGAAAGGCGATTATCAGCTTTTTCTCGATGAGGCGGCGGCTATCATTGAAGAGAACGCTTATATGGAATTCAAACAGAGTTTTTCCATAGAAAATGTCAAAAAACTGGTGAAACGCCGGGTTCGGGATTATGGAGGAGATTTTCTTCGGCTGTTTAATGATGAATACCGATGGGTAAATGTACGACTTTTGTTTGATGAGTCTTTGAGTCAGGGTGAAGTGGTCATATGTTTCCGGGAGATTGATGAGGAGAAGCAGGTACAGCTTCACCATATGGCGCTGATGGAAAATGCGCTGGATAAAGCAAGGAAAAACGAAGAATCTCAGAATCGATTCTTTTCCACCATGTCCCATGATATGAGAACGCCGCTCAACGCTATTATCGGTCTGACCGAACTGGCAGAGAAAAGTTCTGGAAATGTGAAACAGACGGCGGAATATCTGACAAAGATTAATACGGCAAGCCACCAGCTGCTGACGCTTATTAACGATTTGCTGGAGATATCCCGTCTGGAACAGGGGAAAATAGATCTGAACAGGGAACCGTTTGATATAAGGGCATGTGTGGAATCCTGTGCAGAGATTTTCCGGGCGCAGGCAGGGAGAGAAAAGAAACAGTTTCATCTTTCTTTTGATCTGCAGAATCCGGTGGTGCTGGGAGATTCCTCCCGTATCACACAGATTCTCAATAATCTGATTTCTAATGCGGTAAAATACAGTGATGAGGGAGATTCGATCACAGTCAGAGTACGTCAGATGGGCAGTCAGAAAATAAAAAAATATCAGTTTATCATTTCAGATACCGGAAGAGGAATGACTCCGGAATTTCTTGATAAACTCTTTGAACCATATGAAAGGGAAGTCCGGTTTGGCGCAAAAGGCATTGCGGGAACCGGTCTGGGCATGCCGATCGTGAAGAGCCTTGTTTCCCAGATGGACGGACAGATTACCGTGGAAAGTCGGCTGGGCGAGGGCAGCACCTTCATGGTAACATTGTCTCTCGAGAGTGTGGAAAAACAGAAATCTGCTGCCGGGAAAGAACGGAGTCAAAAAGAGAAGGAGATCCTGCAGCTGGCCGGCAAACGTATTCTCGTGGCGGAAGATAATGATGTGAATATGGAGATTGCCACGGAAATTCTGGAGATGCACGACATAAAAGTCTCCCAGGCGTGGAATGGCCGTGAGGCAGTGGAGAGTTTCTCGCAGTCACCGGAAGGATATTTTGACGCCATCCTCATGGACATGCAGATGCCGGAGATGGACGGCTGTCAGGCCGCCCGCGCTATCCGCACCATGAATCGTACTGACGCCCGAACGATCCCGATTCTTGCCGTGACAGCCAATGCTTTCGCGGAAGATATCGCTGCGACCACAGAGGCGGGTATGGACGCGCATATCTCAAAACCGATTGACTTCTCGGTGTTGTATCAGACACTGGCGGAGCTGATGGGGAAATAGAGAAGCGTTATGAATTAATTGTCTGTGGTACCCAATTGGTTGATGGTATCTTCCACGTATTCTTTGCACAACTGAATGGCTTCGGCGCACTCGTCCAATTCTTCCCGGGTTAATGTGGTGGAATCTTCTCCGGGATATCTGGTAGAAAAATAGAAGCCGTTCACAGAATTGAGGGATGTTATCAACGTTTTTGACATGGGAAGTTCCATGTTATGGCGCAAAAAATTGCTTAAAACACGCAGATTGTGACTTCTGAGAGCGCGTTCTTTGATGTCGCTCTCGCTGTCATTTTCTGGTTCGGCGTATTCTGCGATCAGATGTTTTAAATATCGTTCGCAGATACTCTGTGCCATGGCGCCCATTTCATTAAAAATCTGACCGTTGTCATAGGCAAACATAAAATATGCGTAAGAATTATCCGCAAAATCTTTATATGTTCTCAGTTCTGCCATAAAATCACCCCGTCTCGTTTGATCTTATTCAAAAAGAAATCATCATTTTTTGAAAACATTTCATCAGATACAATTTTTAAGTCCACATCTATGGGAATCTGTATATTTAATTCGGCTTTGATGTGGAGAATATCTTTAGTCGAAGGAATTTCTTTCACTACGACCAGTAAATCTATATCGCTTTCGTAACGTGACTGACTTCGGGCGCAGCTTCCGAATAAAATGATTTTCTGCAGAGAAAATCCGGTTTCCTTAATGATGGCGATACAGTTTTTAATGGCTTGGAGCTGTCTTGCCGATACCTGGCAGGATTTGTTTATGCCCTGCAGGCTCTCTTTTTTCATTTTATGATATAAAAGCATTGTTCTCACATCCCCGTCATAATTGTGTGTTCTGATATAAATTGCAGGTACTGTTTCTCTGTATGAGAAAGAGAGATTCGTCATGATAACAGTATACCATACACAAGAAAAAATGTATCACAAATATCAAAGTTCGTGTATAATGAAATAATGTTAAGGATGTGAGATATACTAGTGTACTGTATCAATCTGCGGAAAGTGAATGATGCGGCATACGAAAAAGAACAACGGAGAATAATAATGAAAAGATTAGTATTAGCAGAGAAACCTTCTGTGGCAAGAGATATCGCCCGGGTTTTGGGCTGCAAAAAACAGACAAAGAATTATATAGAGGGCGATAAATACGTGGTCACCTGGGGGCTTGGGCATCTGGTGACGCTGGCGGACCCGGAGGGCTACGACAAGAAACTTAAGACCTGGCGGATGGAAGACCTGCCGATGATGCCGGAGCATCTGAAGCTGGTGGTGATTCCTCAGACCAGAGGACAGTTTCAGGCGGTGAAGAGCCAGATGGAACGCAAAGATATCTCTGAGGTGATCATCGCCACCGATGCCGGTCGGGAAGGTGAGCTGGTGGCGCGGTGGATTCTGGTGAAAGCCGGCTGCAAGAAACCGCTCAGGCGGCTGTGGATTTCCTCGGTGACAGATAAGGCCATCCGGGAGGGATTCGCTCATCTGAAAGATGCAAAGAAATACGATAATCTTTACCGGGCGGCAGTAGCAAGGGCGGAGTCCGACTGGCTGGTGGGTATCAATGCCACCCGGGCGCTGACCTGCAAATATAATGCGCAGCTTTCCTGTGGCCGGGTGCAGACTCCGACCCTTGCCATGATCGCGGCCAGAGAGGAAGAGATCCGGCATTTTGTGCCGAAGCCGTATTATGGTCTGCAGGCCCGGTGGAAGGGCGTTACATTTACATGGAAGGAAAAAGGCAGCAACAGCTCCTCTGTTTTCTCAAAAGAGTCGAGAGATAAGGCATATGACCGGGCGAAGAACAGCGATGGAAAGGTGATTTCCGTCAAAAAGACAAAGAAGAGTTCCCATCTTGACGGTTTGTATGACCTGACAACTCTGCAGAGGGACGCCAACCAGCGCTTCGGATTCTCTGCCAAGCAGACGCTGAATCTGATGCAGAGCCTTTATGAGCATCACAAGGTGCTGACTTATCCGAGAACCGATTCCCGGTATCTGACTACCGATGTGGCGGAGACGCTTCGGGAGCGGGTGTCGGCGGTGGCCGTGGGCCCGTACCGGACCTACGCCAATACCATTCTCAAAGGAAAAATCAAGACCGGACCGTCTTTTGTCAATAACAAAAAGGTGTCCGACCACCACGCCATCATCCCGACAGAACAGCCGGTGATTCTGGCGCAGCTCTCAGTGGATGAACGGAAGATTTTTGATCTGGTGGCGCGGCGTTTTCTGGCAGTGCTGTATCCGGCTTATGAATATGAACAGACGGCGGTGACCGTGGACTGCGGCGGAGAGACGTTTGAGGTGAAAGGAAATGTACCGCTTCGCATGGGATATAAGGAAGTGCTCACGGATCAGGACGGCGAAGAAGAAGCCGTGCTTCCGGCGTGGACGGAAGGCGAGCGGCTGGGCAGCCCGGCCCTGAAACAGACCGAGGGCAAGACCAAACCGCCGGCGAGATTTACTGAAGGCACTCTCCTGCAGGCCATGGAGAATCCGGTAAAATATATGCAGAGCAAGGATAAAAATGCGGCGAAAACCCTGCAGGAGACCGGCGGTCTCGGCACCGTCGCCACCCGGGCGGACATTATCGATAAACTGTTCCGTTCCTTCCTCATTGAGAAAAAGGAAAATGAAATCCACATGACGGGCAAAGCAAAACAGCTTCTTAATCTGGTACCGGAGGATCTGAAGAAACCGGAGCTTACGGCTCAGTGGGAGATGAAGCTGTCTAATATAGCGGCAGGAAAAATGAGGCAGAATACATTTATGAAGGAGATCCGTTCCTACGCCACAGAGCTTACGGAAGAGATCAAAGGCGGTGAGGGCACCTTCCGCCACGACAACCTGACTAACAAGCACTGTCCTCAGTGCGGCAAGCGGCTGCTGGCTGTCAATGGAAAACAGGGTAAGATGCTCGTCTGCCAGGACAGAGAGTGTGGATATAAAGAGCGGGTTTCCCGTCTCACCAACGCACGGTGTCCGGTGTGTCATAAAAAGATGGAGCTCATCGGCCAGAAAGACAATCAGAAGTTTGTCTGCGTCTGCGGTCATAAAGAGTCCATGAAAGCATTCGAGGAGAGACGGAAACGGGAAGGAGCAGGCGTGTCGAAAAAGGATGTCCAGAATTATATGAAGAAAATGAAAAAAGAAGAAAAACAGCCGGTCAACAATGCGCTGGCGGACGCCCTTGCCAACATAAAACTGTGTCTGCTGCTGGCATTTGGAATCCTCTCGCTTATGACGGTGCGCACGGAAGCGGCGGATACGGCAGAAACAGCGGTCTGTGGGAGCAGCGCATCTGTCTCTGCTGCAGCGCAGAAAATAAATGGCGACGGACAGCAGGTTGCCCGCGCGTTTCCAACGGATATGGACGTACAGCCGTTGATTGCCCACTCCATCAATTACGGTACAGTAAATGTATATGCTGATTCTGCCCTGACACAGCAGATCGGGCAGGTGGATGGCGGCGGTCTCAGCCTCACTGCTTTCCGGGCGGAGAACGACGCCATATACGGTGACTATGTCAGCGGAGATGTCCAGGGCAGCGGATGGTTTTCTATCGATACCTTTGTGGAGAATCCGGACTATGAACCAGTTTACGCCACAACCAGGGACGCCATGTATGCCTATACTGACAGCAGTTTTGATCAGGTGCGCGGCACCATCAAAAAATATACAGGAATCATTGTGGTGAGCCGGGAAGGAAATAACCGGCAGGTGATTTACGAGACCAGCGACGGTTATGAGATGGGCTGGATGACAGGCGATGCGTTTTCTAATTGTCTGCTTTATGACGGACGGGAGAAACAGGCTCTTTCGGACGGTACCTATCTGTTTCAATGCGGTTATGCAGATGACGCCGATGGCGGCGCAGCCCTCGGAAGCCAGACCGGGCTTGCTGCTTATGATAGCTATACGCTGGAACTTACCTACGTTTCTGATAACGATTATTTTATAAAAAATACAGAGACAGGAGAGTATCTGTCTGTGAAGCGGGCATCCTCCGGGATGAACACGGCGGCTTCCAGCCAGGCGACTACTCCCGATGCAGCTTCTTCCGGCGATAATGCTTCCTGGACGCCAGTCTGGACAGATGAGCCGGATGAGGAATATGGTCTGTTTCATTTTAACCGGAACACAGGTTCCTTTGCTATTCAGAGTACGGCCTGCCGCCTGTTTCTGGCACAAAATGAACAGAGAGAATTAATCTTGCTTGAAAACCGTCAGAGCGATGCCAGTCATTGGAGAGTCAGCGCTGTGGAAAAAACGCTGAATCGGGCGCAGCCGATGGTATTTACCCAGTATGATCCGCAGTGGTGCGGGACTCCGTATGGGGGAGGCGGAAGTATGGGAACGGCTGGCTGTGGTGTGCTGGCTGCCGTCAATGCGGTTTACGCGCTGTCCGGTCAGTATATGGATGTGATGGAACTGGCAGATTATGCGGTGGAGAAGAATTACCGGATTGTGGGCAGTGGTACAGATGACGGAATCTTTAAAGCGGCGTGCCAGAAATTTGGCAGAAAATATAATTTTGCCTGGGACGGCAAAAGTGGAAGTATTGATATGCTGAAAGAAAAACTGCAGGCCGGTGATGTGGCCATTGTTCATGTGGAAGGCCATTATGTGGTCATTGGCGCTTACAGTAAAAAGAGAGATAAATATCTTCTGCTGGATTCCAATTATCTGCCGAAACGTGCTACCAGCGCTTTTGGCGACTGGATATCCGTGGACCGGCTTCTTTCCGGCAGTCTTGAGGTGCAGAGCTTTTATTTCTATAAACTCAGGGACACGGATGGCGGAGCGATTTCATAGAAAAGAGGAAAAGCATGAATAAAATAGAAGAGCTGCGGCGCGTGCTGCAGAGAATCAATCATAAAAGCTATGGAATGTATAAAAACCTGGCAGGATCCTATGACTGCGGCAGGTACATGCTGCACATTGACCACGTGCAGGGAGATCCTTTTGCTTCTCCGTCCCGTCTGCGGTTTGAAATCAGGAAGAATAATCATGGTTTTCCGGAGGAATACTGGCAGGAAAAGCACCGGAAACTGGCGCTGGAAGATCAGGTGCTCCGGCGGTTCAACGGATTTTTGAGGAAAATGGACAGGGGAAACATGGGGTCTGGCAAAAGCGGGAGAATTACAACCTGCCGCACCGGACAAAAAGTGCTGGAGAGGATTGCCGTAGTTTTCTCGGAAAATAAGATGGAACTTCGGTTTGAGATGGGATTTCCGGCCAGAGGCAGGAGTATCCTTGCTGATGAGATGATAAAACTTCTTTTTGATACGTTGCCAAAGCTGGCAGAGGGATGTTTGTTTTATAATAAATGGGACGCCAAAAGCCAGCAGAGACTGAAGGATGCGGTCTTTCTGGCGGATGACCAGAAGGCGCTGCGGGAAGAACTGGAGAAAAGAAAGCTTGCCGCCTTTGTGGCGGACGGATCCGTTCTTCCACGGGAGAGCGGTATTTCTGATCTGCCTATGAAAGGGGCGGTGGCATTTCAGTCACCGGAGACATTGAGGACGCAGATTTGTCTTCCTCACAGAGGTGTCATCACCGGCATGGGGATTCCGGAAGGAATCACGGTCATTGTGGGCGGCGGTTACCACGGAAAATCTACATTGTTAAAGGCTTTGGAGCAGGGCGTTTATAATCACATTGCAGGGGACGGCAGAGAGTATGTTCTGTCCCGGGATTATGCCATGAAAATCCGGGCCGAAGACGGCAGAAGTGTTCTCCACTCAGATATTTCCATGTTTATCAATCATCTGCCAAACGGACAGGATACTACGGATTTTTCTACGGAAAACGCCAGCGGAAGCACATCGCAGGCGGCCAATCTGGTGGAGGCGCTGGAAGCCGGATCCCGGTTGCTGCTTCTGGATGAAGATACATCCGCCACTAATTTTATGATACGGGACAAGGTGATGGCGCGTCTGGTGTCCGATGACCGGGAGCCGATCACGACGCTGCTGCGGCACATACGTTCACTTTATGAGCGTCACGGTGTTTCCTTTGTGATTGTGGTGGGGAGCTCCGGTGATTACCTGTCTGTGGCTGATCATGTGCTGCAGATGGATCGCTATGAGGTCAAGGATGTGACGGAGGCGGCCGGAATCATATGCCGGGAGGAGCGGATTGAAGGACAGTATCCGGCGGGCAGCCTGGATTTTCCGGATTTTACCAGAGCATTGAAGCCGGCGGGCGCCGGACGGATGAAAATGAAAGCCATGGGAACCGATACGGTGATGATTGACCGGGATACGGTGGATGTGCGGTATCTGGAACAGCTGGCAGATGACGGACAGACGGTGGGGCTTGCCTATCTGATGGGATGGATTCTGGCAAACCAGCGGCAGAAAACCGCCATTACCAGCCTTCTTGACGACATGTACCGCCAGATAGAAAAGAAAGGATTACAGACTTTTATTCCACCAAATTATTCCTGTGGACATCCGGTTCTTCCAAGAAAGCAGGAATTGTTTGCCTGTCTGAACCGTTACCGGAAGGCAAAGATCGTCCGGGAGTGACAGAAGGTTTGCCGTGACGGAAAACGGTCAGGTGGAGCCAGCAGCAGCCACGTCGGTACAAAGAGAGTGTTCAGGCTGAGCAATAACAGCAAATAATTTAGATATTAATTCAGGGAGGGTTATGAGAATGAAAACAACAGCAGTAAGAATTCACGGAGTCAGAGATCTGAGAATGGATACCTTTGAATTGCCTGAAATACGGGAAGATGAGATTCTGGCGCGAATCGTGACGGACAGTCTCTGTCTGTCCACTTACAAGGTGGCGCAGAAAGGTTCTGCTCATAAGAAGCTGCCGGAGAATCTGGAAGAGAATCCGGTGATCATGGGACATGAGTTCTGCGGCGTTATCGAGAAGGTGGGAGAAAAATGGAAAGATAAATACCAGCCGGGAGATAAGTTTGTGGCGCAGCCTAATCTGGGGAGAGCCGATACATTTTCTCTGGGATATTCCTTCCCGTATGTAGGCGGAGAATCCACCTATAGTGTCATTATGAATGAAGCCATTGAGAAGGGATGCCTTCTGCCATACAAGGGAGATACTTTCTTTGAGGGGGCCATGGCGGAGCCGCTGTCCTGTGTGATCGCCGGATTCAAGGCAAACTTCCATCTGCGTGACAGGAATGATTATGATTATGTGATGGGAATCAGGGAAGGCGGAAATATGGCTATCATCGGCGGAACAGGCCCGATGGGATCTCTCGCCATTGACCTGGCTGTTCACGGAGAACGCCGGCCGGGCCTTTTGGTGGTGGCAGGAAGAAATGAGGAGAAGCTGAACCGTCTGAGAAAGCTTTATCCTGAGGAAGAAGCCGGGAAAAACGGTGTTCGTCTCGTGTACTATAATACCAGCGGGCAGGAGGATTTCAGCCCGGCCATGCGTCAGTATACCGATGGCAAAGGTTTTGACGATGTGTTTGTGATGGTGGCTGACGAAAAGGTGGTCAACCAGAGCGAAAAGCTGCTGGGCTGGGACGGATGTCTGAATTTCTTTGCGGGACCGATCGACGCGGGCTTTACTGCGCCGGTGAATTTCTATAATATTCATTATAATGCGACTCATTATGTCGGAACCAGCGGGAGCAACACTCAGGATATGATCGATGCGGTGAAACTTATTGAAAACAAAACGGTCAGCGTAGGTAAGATCGCTACCCATGTGATGGGTCTGGACGCTGTCTGCGACACGGTTCTTCAGCTGCCGTCCATTCCGGGAGGTAAGAAAATCTGCTATTCCGGCAAGTCTTATCCGCTGACCGCTGTGGACGCCTTTGGAGAAAAATGTGGACAGTTTGAGAAAGAACTGGCTGCAATTGTGGATAAAAACGGCGGCGTATGGAGTTTGGAAGCGGAGAGATATTTCCTGGAGAATGCAACCGATATTCAATAGAAATGTGACAATAAAGGGTCAATATATGTAGTTTTTGTGAAGAATGTTGAGTTTTCCGAAACAAAATGATAAAGTAGAAGAAATTTTTGTATGAATTGCCGTATAATAATAAAATTACGGCTTTGAAACTGGATGGCAGAGGTCAGGATAGCCTGACAAAAAGATTTTTAATAAGGAGTTTAATTTATGAGAAAGTTTATATCAGCAGCGATACTTGCGGCGGCTCTTCTGGCGCTTGGCGGCTGCGGTAATTCCAAAGACAATGCCCCGGAGGCGACCACAGCGGCGGAGAGCCAGACCGGACAATCACAGACCATCAATATTGATGCGGGTGAATATGTGCAGCTGGGTGAATATAAAGGTCTCACCGTAGAGAGAACGCCGGTGGAAGTGACAGATGAGGAAGTTGAAGAACAGGTTCAGCTTCTGGCGGAGGATTATGCGGAATATAAGGAGATTACCGACAGAGATACCGTGCAGGAAAATGATTATGTCAATATGGACTATACCTGCACCATCGATGGAACTGCCAGCGAAGATTATTCGGAGACTGATGTGGACACGCAGATCGGAGCTCAGGAATACAGTGTTGATGGAGCGTTTGATCTGGACAAAGAGCTGACAGGGGCTAAAGTTGGCGATACCGTCACAATTAACTTTACATTCCCGGATGATTATGATGATACAGAAGTGGCAGGAAAAGACTGCGTGATGGAAGTGAAAGTGAACTCCATTGAAGAAGAGGTGCTTCCGGAGATTACCGATGAATTCATCAGTGAAAATACAGACTGCAAAACTGTAGACGAATACAGGGAACAGACCAGGCAGGAGCTGGAGGATTCCTATAACAGCGAGGCGGAGCAGGCGGTGCAGGATGACCTCTGGAATATGATTGTGGAAAACTGTACGCAGCTGAAAGATTTCCCGCAGGACATCATTGATCAGGAAGTAGCTAATCTGACAGCGGAAAATGAAGAATGGGCAGGATATTTCGGTATGGAGGTCGAAGATTTTATTGAGGAATACTATGGCCTGTCTCTGGAAGATTACGCCCAGGAGACACTGATGAACCAGTGCGTTCAGGATCTTCTTGTGGAAGCGGAAGGGCTGACAGTGACAGATGAAGAATATCAGGCTGAGATACAGACTTATATTGACGATTATGGCTACGAAGACGAAGAGGAGATTATGGAGTACTATACAGAAGATGAGATTCGTTCCGATCTGTTATACAGTAAGCTGATGACGAACCTGCTCAACTATACCAACGTAGTGGAGAGCACCGCATCCTCTGATACCGCAGCCGAGACGGATACGGCGGCGGAATAGGCAGATTTGTTTGAGAAAATATAAAAAATCAGATAAAATATAGAAAAAAAGTTGAAAAACAAAGGAATTAGTTGTAAAATAGTAATAACAAAATAAACGTACAGGACGGAGCGTATTAGAGAACCTGCCAGACATAGAAAAAGAAGCACGAGTGTGCTTCGCCGTGTCGGGCGGGTTCTTTTTTTAGAAAGGAGAAGGTGATGAAAAAAAAGTTTTATTTTGGAACAAATACAAAAATGTATAAAACGATCAAAGATACGAGAGCTTTTGTGTCAGAACTTCAGGAATTGACAAAAGATATCAGCAGAGATGACATTACTCTTTTTGTGATTCCATCATATACGACGTTGAAGGATGCCAATGAATTAAAAAATGAGGATCTTCTGATGATAGGTGCTCAGAATATGGGCTGGGAAGAACAAGGACAGTTTACCGGAGAAATTTCTCCGTTGATGCTGCAGGAGATTGGAACAGATTTGATTATGGTCGGACATTCAGAGCGCAGACATGTCCTCGGCGAGACAGATGAACAGGAAAATAAAAAAGTGATCTGTGCGCTTAACCATAATTTTACCACGTTGCTTTGTGTAGGAGAAACGGAAGAACAGAAAGAATATGGGATTTCTGAGGAGATTATTCGTATTCAGTTAAAAAAAGGACTTTACGGCGTGACGAAAGAAATGCTGGATAAATTATGGATTGCTTACGAGCCGGTATGGGCCATCGGCGTAAACGGGAAGCCGGCCACTAAAGAGTATGCGGAGCAGATACATATTGTAATTCGGGAGACTCTTGTGGAGTTTTTCGGAGAAGAAGCAGGGGAACAGATCCCGATTCTGTATGGAGGAAGTGTCAACAGAGAAAATGCAGTGCCGTTAAGCCGCATGGAACATATTGACGGCCTGTTTATCGGGCGTTCTGCATGGCAGGCAGATAATTTCAATGCCATTATCCGGGATGTTCTTGGACTTTAAAAATGAGCGAATGCCGAATTATAAAAAACGCACAATTTGAGAAAGGAAAAGATAAATTTTTTGTACATAATTATATTTTATTCTTGAATTTTCATGATGCATGAGATAGAATAATTATAATATGTAGCAAAACAACAATAGGAAAGGGCATAATATATGGCAAAAATAGGAGTTGTGATTGTATCCCACAGCGAATACATAGCAAATGGACTGAAAGATCTGGTCAACGAAATGAATGATGGTTCCGTGCCGGTGATTGCGGCGGGAGGAGCTGACGGAGGGAGAATTGGCACCAGTGCTATCCGGATTCAGAATGCCATAGAATCTTTAGAAGACTGCGAACATATTCTCATTTATGCGGATCTGGGAAGTTCCGTTTTAAGTGCGGAGACAGCGATCGATATTATTGATGAAGATCTTGCTGAGAAGGTACAGATTGTGGACGCTCCAATTGTAGAGGGAGCTCTTGCAGGAGTGGTGCAGGCAACCATTTCGGATGATGTAGAGGAGGTTATCCGTGTATCGGAAGATGCAAGGAATACACATAAGGTATAATAAAACAAAGCTTAAATTATGAGGAGGTAATTTATCATGGCCAAAATTAAAAGATTATTTAACGATCCTTACGATGTTGTAGAAGAGATGATTGAAGGATATGTGGGGGCGCATAAAGAGTATGTAAAGATGTGTGATCTGGACGAAGCACAGGGAAGGGTAGTGCTGGCAAAGGATGCCGGAACGAAGGATAAAGTCGGCGTTATTATCGGCGGCGGTTCCGGACATGAACCTCTGTTTATTGGATATGTTGGAGAGAACTTTGCTGATGGTGTTGTTATTGGTAATATCAATACATCGCCTTCACCGGATCCATGTTATGCGGCTGCAAAGGCTTGTGATAACGGCAAGGGATGTATCTATTTATACGGCAATTATGCAGGAGATGTTATGAACTTTGATATGGGCGCTGAAAAAGCCGATGAAGAAGATGACATCAGAGTAGAAACTGTGCTGGTTACCGATGATGTAGTATCCTCCGATAATATTGCCGACAGACGTGGTATCGCAGGAGACTTCTTTGTATTTAAGGTTGCAGGAGCAAAAGCAGCGACAGGTGCAGATTTGGATGAAGTCGTTGCAGCAGCAGAGAAAGCTAATGCCAATACACGTTCCATGGGCGTTGCAATGTCTTCCGCTACACTGCCATCCAAAGGCGGCCCGATCTTTGAAATGGAAGACGGCGACATGGAAATCGGAATGGGAATTCACGGAGAGCCGGGTGTAAGAAGAGGAAAGATCGATACGGCAGATAAAGTCATTGATGAGATCATGGAGCCGATCTTAAAAGATCTTCCGTTTGTAGAGGGCGATGAAGTTTACGTACTGGTAAATAGCCTTGGCGCTACTCCGCTGATCGACCTTCATATCTGCTACCGGAGAGTGGCACAGATTCTTGAAGAAAAAGGAATCAAAGTATATAAAGCACTGGTTGGACCGTTTGCATGTTCCATGGATATGGCAGGAATGTCTGTAACCTTGATGAAACTTGACGACGAGTTAAAAGAGTTGATGGATGCTCCTTGTGATACTCCATACTTTACTCAGAAATAATAACAGAATAAAAGGCGATAGTGATGAGTGAATATATTTTAAGCAAAGAATATTTTGTACAGGTAATCAGAGACTTGATTGTACTGGCTGAAAACAGAAAAGATTATTTTACAGAATTGGATTCCGCCATCGGCGATGGCGACCATGGAATGAATCTGTCCATTGGATTCAGAGAAGTAGATAAGCATATTGAAGAATGGAAAGAGTTAAGCGTCAAAGATCTTTACAAAAATGTAGGAACAGCTCTTCTGGATAAGGTGGGCGGTTCTTCAGGACCCCTTTACGGAAGCTTTTTCATGAAGTTCGGTCTTCCAATTAAAAAGAAAGGATCAGAAGAGGGTGCGACTTTCTCTGAATTTATTGAGATGATGGAGACGGGGGTTGCCATTATCAAAAAACGTGGAAAATCAACCACGGGAGAGAAAACGATGCTCGATACCTTTGTTCCGGCGGTGGAGACACTGCGGGCAGAATACGAGGGAGGAACTTCGGCCAAGGAGGCCATGGCAAAAGCTGTGGAGGCAGGCAAAGAAGGATTGGAATCCACCAGAAATATTGTGGCAACAAAGGGACGTGCCATGAGACTGGGAGAACGTGCTATCGGACATCTGGACCCGGGAGCTGCATCAGCTGCCGAAATACTGGAAGTCTTTTATAACGATATGCCGGACTAATTCAGAGTAATTCTGCGTAGCCGGATTTTTCCTGTATAACAAAAGAGCCATGTAGGAAAGAGTAAGCTCCTGCTTAGTAAGACCGTACAGATATTTGAGAAGGGACGGTCTTATTAGGCAGGACTTTTTATTACAAAAAATAAAGGAGGTTACACAATGAGAAGGTATATTTTAGTAATGGATCAGGGAACGACGGGTTCAAGAGGCGTGGTTTATGATGAGCAGGGTAAACTCATTGCTTTCGATTATGAAGAATACGAACAGTTCTATCCTCATTCCGGATGGTGGGAGCAGAATGGAAAGATAGTCTGGGATGTCACTCTGCGGATGGCACAGAGCGCAGTGAAAAAAGCGGGGCTTACAGGTAAAGATATCGCTGCCATCGGTATTGCCAACCAGAGAGAGACAACAACGGTGTGGGATAAGGCGACAGGTGAGCCGATTGCGCCGACCATCGTCTGGGGCTGCCGTCGGACAGCGGATATCTGTGCGGACTTAATCAATAAAGGTTACAATGATATGGTAAACAAAAAGACAGGACTTGTCATTGATCCTACTTATTCCGGTTCTAAGATCCGCTGGATTCTTGACAATGTGGAAGGTGCTCAGGAGAGAGCAGAGAAAGGTGAGCTGTTATTCGGAAGTATCGACTGCTGGCTGCTCTATAACCTGACCAAAGGTAAAGTTCATGCTACAGATTATTCCAATGCGGCAAGAAGTATGGTAATGAACGCACACGAATTAAAATGGGATGACGAACTGCTCGAAATGCTGAATATTCCGAAATGTATGCTGCCGGAAATCAAACCGTCTGTAGGAGTGTTCGGATATACTGATCCGGAATATTTTGGCGCAGAAATCCCTGTCACCGGTATTGCGGGAGACCAGTCGGCAGCCTTGTTCGGACAGGCATGTTTCGAGGAAGGTTCTGCAAAGAATACTTACGGAACCAGTGCCGTGCCGTTAATGTATACAGGAGATACAGCGCCGGAGACAGAGAAAGGTCTGCTGACTGTGGCATGGGGCAAAGACGGCAAAGTAAAATATTCCATGGGAGCCAGCATCCTGATTGCCGGTCAGGTGGTACAATGGCTGAGAGATAAGATTAATATTGTGGAGACAGCGGCACAGACAGAAGAAATGGCAGAAAGTATTCCGGATAACGGAGGACTGTTCTTTGTTCCGGCATTCACCGGACTGGGAGCTCCGCACTGGAACACCGGCGCCAGAGGTATGATGATCGGAATAACCGCCGCTACCACAAAAGAGCAGATGGCAAGAGCGGCACTGGAATCTATGGCATATCAGACAAGAGACCTGCTGGAAGAAATGGAAAGAAATTCCGGCATCAAATTAAAAGAATTAAAAGTTGATGGCGGTGCTTCTCAAAATGATTTCCTGATGCAGTTCCAGGCAGATATTTTAAATTGTAACGTCGTGCGTCCGAAAGACATTGAGACAACTGCTCTTGGCGCATGTTACCTGGCAGGGCTGGGTTGTGGTATTTTTGAAAGCGAAGATGATATCAAGAAGCTTTGGGAAGTAGATAAGGTATTTACTCCGAAAATGGATGAGGAGACAAGAGAGAAGTTGTACAGTCAGTGGTGCAAAGCAGTAGAAAAATGTAAAGACTGGCTGTAAAATGAAATGATAACAAAATAGAAGTACGGGATTGCGTGAAGAATAGAGCCTGCCTGACAGTATAATTGAATTGGTATACCGGTGTTTCCTGGCCTTACAGCGGGAAACACCGGAAGAAGTTTTCATTGTCCGGCAGGTTCTTTTTAGGAAAGGAGTTCAAAATGAAATACGATGTTATAATTATCGGGGGTGGAATTACGGGAACCGCCATCGCCCATGAGTTGGCAAAATTTCAATTAAAAACGATTTTGCTGGAGGGAGGAACGGATATCGCAGTTGCAGCCACAAAACAAAACGGCGGCGTGATTCATCCGGGATATGATCCTCATCCGGGAACCCTGAAAGCCAAATTAAATCCTCCGGGAGCCAGAATGTATCCGGATCTTTCTAAAAAACTTGGATTCCATATTCGCCATACGGGAACGCTGGTTGTCGCTTATTCAGATCAGGATCTGAAAAAGGTCGATGAACTGATGGAAAATGCCAGGGTGAACGGCGTGGAAGGTGTGGAAAAACTGAATGCACAGCAATTACAGGCAAGGGAACCGCATATCAACAAAAAAGCACTGGGGGCGCTTCTTGCCAATACGACAGTGATGGTAGATCCGTTTGAAGTTGCCATTGCATTTATGGAAAATGCTATGGATAACGGCGTGGAGTTGGGGCTTTGCCAGAAGGTTCGTAAAATAACGAAACGTGGAAAAGAAGATTTTGTTTTATACACAGAAGATAAAGAGTATGAAACCCGTTTTATTGTAAATGCAGCCGGAGTACATGCAGATGATGTGGCGGCAATGGCAGGTATTCATGAATATAAAATGCAGGGACGGCATGGCAACCTTTGTGTGCTGGATAAAGTGATTCCGATACATACTGTCATGTTTCCGTGTCCGGGTCCTGATACAAAAGGAATCGCGCTGATTCCGACGGTATCGGGAAATTGCCTGATCGGTTCCACCGCCACCATGCGGGAGGATAAATATGATGTGACCAATGACGCCCATGGAATTGAAGAACTGATTGAGGGTGCCAAGCTGTTGATTCCGGATTTTGACGCTAAAAGTGTTATTCGTACATTTGCAGGCCAGAGACCGGTGGCTTTGGATAATGGAAATGATTTCTATATTAAAGAATCTGATACGGTCAAAGGATTCATTCATGCAGCAGGAATCCAGTCTCCGGGTATAGCTTCCGCTCCGGCTATCGCGGAATACGTGCGCGATTTATTGGCGAATGCAGGACTGGATATAAAAGAGAAAGCAGATTATGATCCGTATCGTCAGCCGATTCCTGATTTTAGTGAGATGACATTGGAAGAACAGGATGCCATGATTAAGCAGGATTCCCGTTGGGGTAAAATTGTATGTCGGTGCGAGACAGTTCCGGAAGGAGAGATTGTGGCGGCCATTCACAGAACGCTGGGAGCCACGACGGTAGAAGGTGTAAAGAGAAGAACCCGCGCCGGAATGGGACGGTGTCAGAGTGGTTTTTGTCAGTACAAGGTTATGCAGATTCTTTCCAGAGAACTGGGAATTCCTGAAGAAGAAGTTCTTTTTGAAGAAAAAGGAGCGCAGGTATTGTTTGGAAAGTTAAAAGGGATGAGGTGAAGAAAATGAAAACATTAAAATATGATGTTGTAGTAATCGGCGGTGGTCCGGCGGGTCTGGCGGCAGCGCTGAAAGCAAGAGAGACTGTGGAAAAGGTTGCTGTCCTGGAAAGAAATGATGAGCTGGGCGGTATCCTGAATCAGTGTATTCACAGTGGTTTTGGACTCCATGTATTTAAGGAAGAGCTGACCGGACCGGAGTACGCGCAGCGGTTTGTGGATAAAACAGCCGAAACAGACATTGCCTGTTATCTGAATACCATGGTCATCGATATCACAAAAGATAAACAGATTGTTGCCATGACAGAAGAAGGCATGCAGATTTTTGAAGCTGGAGCTATTGTACTGGCCATGGGATGCCGGGAGAGAACACGGGGACAGATCAAGATTCCGGGAACCCGTCCGGCAGGTATTTTTACAGCAGGACTGGCACAGCGTTATGTGAATCTTGAGAATTTCAGACCGGGCAGTCGTGTGGTCATCCTGGGTTCAGGAGATATTGGGCTCATTATGGCGAGAAGACTGACGCTGGAAGGAATCAAGGTTATGGGTGTATATGAGCTGATGCCATATGCCAACGGTTTATACAGAAATATTAAAAACTGTCTGGATGACTTTGGAATTCCGTTACATTTAAGTACCACAGTAACTAAAATTATTGGTTCACAGAGAATACAGGCCGTGGAAGTATCTGCCGTAGATGATAATCTCCAGCCGATTCCGGGAACGGAAGAAATTGTTCCGTGCGATACGCTTCTGTTGTCCATCGGATTGATACCGGAAAATGAATTGTCCAAAAAAGCAGGCGTGGAGCTGAACCCGGCGACTAACGGCCCGAAAGTGGACAATTCTCTGGAAACCAGCGTGGAGGGAATTTTTGCCTGTGGAAATGTTCTACATGTTCATGATCTGGTGGATCAGGTGACTCAGGAAGCCCAGGATGCGGGACAATTTGCAGCTGCCTATGTAAATAATAAAAAGAAGGTATCCGCAGAACAGGAGGAGAAAGACAAGGCTATCTCTGTTGTGCCGGAAGGACTGGTTCGCTATACGGTTCCATCAGAAATTTATCCGGAAAAAACGCCGGTTGTGAAAATTAAATTTCGGGTGGGAAGACCGGAAAATAGTGGAAAGATTCTGGTGACTGCCGGAGATCAGGTATTATTTGAAAGCAAAAAAGCAAGAAAATTTGTGCCGAGTATCATGGAAAGTGTAAATATAAAAGCAGATATGCTGAAAAGCTCTTGCCAGGAAATTAAAGTGACTGTAAAATCGGAGGTGGATTAAAATGAAAGAAGTAACGATGTGCTGTACGACCTGCCCTTCCGGATGTGCTCTGCGGGTAACTATTGACGAACAGAATCAGGTGCAAAAAGTAGAGGGAAATACATGTCCAAGAGGAGAGGCATTTGCATATAAAGAATGGGTAGATCCTGAAAGAATGCTCACAAGTACCGTTTATGCCGTGATTAATGGAAAAGAAACATTAATTCCGGTAAAAACCAGAGAAGCAATTTCTAAAAAGCTGATGAAAAAGGCAATGGAAGAAATTCAGGAAATCTGTGTAAAGCAGCCTGTTAAAATGGGAGATGTTATAAAAACAAATCTGGCAGGAAGCGGAGTAGATCTGGTGGCATGTAAGACACTGCGATGAATAAAAGTTCTGTGCAGGCAGAGAAATACAGACAATAAATATACACGATGTAACAGAGTTCAGGGAGATAGAAGATGGAGAATACATTTCGGATTATACCGTCAGTGAGGGAAATGAAGTATCTGAAATATGCACTGTCACTGGAAAACGAATATATACAGCCGACAGGTGCTCATATAGGAAGTCTGCAGCAGTGGATCACTCTCTGCCATCAGGCGGGAAAAAAAGTTGTGGTGAATCATGAGCTGATCGGAGGACTTGGCAACGATAAAATGGCGTTTCAGATGCTGAAGCAAATGTATCATGTAGATACAGTGATTGGTTCCAGCGTGACAAAGCTTCATATGATGAAAAATCTGAAAATGAAAACAATTTACCGAATTTCTCTTGTGGACTCTATTTCTGTTCAGAATGCATTCAAATTTATTGAAGAGGTAAAATTCAATGCTATCGAGCTCAGGCCCTATTACCATGCGCTGGAACTCCTTCCGGTATTTCGAGAGGTCTGGCAGGGAGATTACTACGTTGCCGGGTTTGTCAATACAAGAGAAAAAATGGAGCAGTGCAAGAAGGCCGGATTTCGGGGAGCCATGACCAGCACCAGAGAACTCTGGTCATTGAGGTTGTAATGATCTTCGAAAGATACACTAGCGGATAGTAAGAAAAAGCCTGGCCGGAGGTATCCCGGCATTGTGTCTGCCAGTTTCCATTCCGGATGCTATAAATATTAATTTTTCAGAAAAACAGAAAAATTAAAAAAAATAAAAAAAGTACTTGCATTTTAAGAAAACCTGTGGTATCATTCATTCTTGTAAGCGGATATGGCGGAATTGGCAGACGCGCTAGATTCAGGTTCTAGTGAGCAATATCGCTCATGCAAGTTCAAGTCTTGTTATCCGCACTGAATGATAAGGCATCCGGAAGTACTTATATAGAGTACGTCCGGGTGCCTTTTTCAGTTAGATAATTCTTCTGAAATTACAATTTTTTTACTGCCATGGAATTTAATAGATTAAGAAAACAATCAGGAGGAAGAATAAAATGTATGTAGTAGATGAAAAAGACAGACAATATCGCTACGGCGACCATGGTCCGAAATATTTAATGCAGGGACCGAGATCAAGTTTTGGTATTTGTCAGCTTAAACCGAGAGAGGTATATGCCCCTCATGAACACCGCATAATGGAAGAGAATTTCTATGTGCTGAAAGGCACCCTGCAAGTAGAAATTGACGGGGTGGTGACAATGGTGGAGGAAGGACAAATGTTACATGTGGAGCCGGGAGAATTTCATAAATGCTCCAATCCGACGGATGACTATATTCAGTACATCATCACCTGCGCGCCATTTGCCGCAAACGACAAATATATGGAAAAAGGATGACGGCAGTGGAGGGATTTTTGTATCTCAGGTTATTCATTTTACATTGATAGGAAATCAGCGCTGTGATAATATAAAAACAGGATATCTGGAAATGCAAAGAGATTAAAGGAAATGGTGATGGCAAATGATGTATAATCCCCAGCTGGAGACGTTTTTGCGGGTGGCGGATGCCGGGAGTTTTAACAAGGCGGCGGAAGAGTCTTTCATCACACCGACGGCAGTGATCAAACAGATTAATCTGCTGGAAGCGTCTCTGGATGTGCAGCTTTTTGAAAGGACGCACAGAGGAATCGTTTTGACGAAAGCGGGAAAATCCCTGTATCAGGATGCAAAATATGTGATTCAATACAGTAAAGAGGCCGTGATCCGGGCACAGAATGCCATGCAGGAGAATACGGATGTCATCCGGATTGGAACGTCTCCTATGACGCCGGTGCAGTTTCTCATGCAGCTGTGGCCGAAGATTCAGGAGAATTGTCCAGGGATGAAGTTTCAGATCGTACCCTTTGAGAATACACCGGAAAACGCAAGAAATATTCTGGGTAATCTCGGACAGAACATCGATGTGGTCGGCGGTATATTTGACGAGACCATGCTCCGGCTGCGCGGCTGTGCAGGGCTGGAATTGTTTTATACGCCTCTCTGCTGTGCGGTATCGGTGTACCATCCTCTGGCGGAGAAAAACATCCTGCGGATGGAGGATCTGTACGGGCAGAATCTGATGCTCATGCGCCGGAACTGGAGCATGTATGTGGATCGTCTCCGGGATGATATCTGGCAGAATCATCCACAGATCAATATCATTGATTTTGATTTTTATGATGTCAACGTTTTTAACCGCTGTGAAAACGGTAATGATATTTTGATGGCTGTTTCTGTGTGGGAAAATGTACATCCGCTTTTAAAGATTATTCCGGTGGAATGGAAACACAGTATTCCGTACGGCCTGCTGCATTCACAGCAGCCTTCCGATACGGTAAAGCGTTTTTTAGAAGCGACCAAAAAGGCGACAGAATAAAAAAGAATATAGAATCCAGGTATTAACCGATGAATAAAACGAGATCCCGGCAGAGATCTCGTTTGTTTTGGTTCTTAAAAAAGTATTTCTATTAAAAAATAAAAAACTCTCCGGGAAGCACTCGTGACTGTGCCGGCGGCATTAATCCATCGGATGATTTTTTGCGTTAAAACAGTAGACAGTAAGGGTGATATCGCCTTTGAGACGGGCAGTATATCCTGCGACGGAATCTTCCAGCAATTCCTCATCTTCTCCAAGCTTATCATATTCTTCTACCGTTGGAATGGTTACTATCCCTTCCTGACCGGCGAGATTAAACTGAATCTCATCATCGTCATCATAATAATTGAAAAAGCAGGAATCAAAAGAAATCCAGATTCCCCCGATTCTCATATTGCCGACGATTCCCCGGTAATTACGCAGCAAAGTGTGAAACTCTGCTGTTTTTGATATTGTATTTGCCATGATGATTTCCCTCTTTCTTCCATAAATACATATTAACATTCATATCGAAATGTACATCAAATATAAGCATATCCGATATTTATCCGTTATTGACGGCACTTAAATTATTATAGCATATCTTTTTCTTCCTGACAGAGAAAAGTATTCAGATAGTCATCCTGCTTTAATTTATGAAGGAAAATATTTATAAATACAGAAAACGAAAGAATACATAAATACAGAAAACGAAAGAATGTTTGCCTTTTCTGCATCAAAATGATATGATAAATTCACACTTTTATTGATATTTTGTATAGGAAGGGGGAGCATAAATGAAAAAAAGGTTTCGTGCGATAGTATTCATTTTGGTATGCTGTTTCTTTGGTGGATTCTTCTTCCACAGTACTGTGGAAGCAAGGACGACGGCAGAACAGAAAAAAGAATATGTGGCTGCGCTCTCCCAGTTGATGAAGGATGGCGTGGAGAAGAAAAATATGGATATCTATGCCCAGATTGCCAAAGGCAATACCGGAAAGAATGCGCTGAGGCAGGCGGCTGTACAGAACCGGGCAGCGCTGATGGCGGAAGGGATAGATTTTCTTGACGGTAATTGGATAAACTATTATGCGGTGGAGTCCTCAGGAGAGCACACAGTATTTAACAGTACGAAGACGATCAGCAGAAAACTGTATCGCAGACGCTATCAGAAAATCATGCGGGCGCTGGGAGAAGTGCTGTCGTGTGTGGAGCCTGGAATGAGTGACGCGGACAAGGCCATGGCTGTCTATTACTACCTGGCTAAAAATACGGTATATGAGAATACCGAAGACTGTCATACAGGATATGACGTGCTGGTCAATCACGCAGGTGTTTGTGACGGGTTTGCCAATGCCTATGCTCTGGCGCTCAATACACTGGGCATACGCTGTGCGGTAGTAAGTAATTATTCCAAAGATCATTCCTGGAATCTTGTGCGTATCGACGGAACCTGGTATTTTTGTGATCTGACCAATGGAATCGGTACGGGAAACAATGAGGGTACGGTGATCAGTTATTCAAGCTGTCTGGTGGGAGTGGGTTCTTTTCTGTCTTCTCATCCGGGATATACGATGCAGGATATATATGGAGAAGGGAACTCTGACGGACTGAATACCCGGAAGATCGCGCTGGCACAGTCTGATTATATTCCGGTCCGTTCTGCCATACGTACAGGTATTTCCGCCAAAACCTGCCTGTTTTATCAAAAAGGATACTGGTATTGGATTTCAACAGGTAATATGCTCAAGAAGTCAAAATTAGACGGCAGTGAGGAAACGACGGTATACGCACCGGCAGACGATAAACACATCGGCTGGGCAGAGGAATTTAACGAGATGATTTTTATTTCTCTGAACGATACTATTTACCGTATGGATTATAAAGGAAATCTGAAAGAACAGGTGCGGCAGGTGTCGGCAGCGGAATATAAGCATGAGGTATCCTCCTATTTCTGGCAGCTTGCCTATGTGGGTCGTTTTTACAGAAATTCAGACAGTACTATCGGTTATTACATTACAGACCTGACTGGAGCCAGGAGGGGAGCAGGGAGTATTTCTGTTGATTACGCCGGCAGACAATACGGCAGGCCGAAACTGTCGGAGCGTCGTCTGAAGATGCGCGCAGGCTATGAGCAGCAGCTATATGTTATGAGAACCACACCGGCGGGAGCAGGAAAGATCCGCTGGAAGAGTTCTAACACAAGTGTGGCGGAGGTTGACCAGTTTGGCTGTGTTACGGCGAAGAAGAAGGGAAACGCCGTCATAACGGCAACCATTGGAAATAAAAAGCTGAAGTGTACTGTGAAGGTAAGCGGCTATACTATCACATATAAAAAAGTGGGAATCAATTCTTCGGATAATGTGGCTACTGCTTCGGGGAAAAGAAAGATCGTGCTGAAAGAACCAGAGAAAGAAGGATTTGATTTTGAGGGATGGTATACCGATAAAACCTATGAAAATGAGGTGACCGTCATTAAAAAAGGAAATAGTCAAAATTATACCCTTTATGCAAAATGGGAAAAAGAAGAATAGATATGATCGGAGCTTTCAATGGCTCCGGTTTTTCTTTTATAGAAATTCTTTTACATCCCAAAGAGGATAAGGTATAATGGAAATACCAAAAATATTAAGAAACAATAATTTTTCATGCAGGAATTCTCGAAGGGGAGGAAAGGAGGACGGCATGGCAAAATGTGAACGGTGCGGCGCAACCTTTGATTATGAAGAAAGACAAGGTGTGTGTCCGAGATGTTGTTTTTATAACCGGAAGCCAGGAGCGGTTCAGCAGGATACAGAATGGATGAAACATTATAATATTGAAGATAATAGTTATCAGCTTCCTAAAAGCGAAGGTCTGGAAGAACTCTTTCCAGAAAAACATTCCAGATGGTCGAAGAAAAAGCACATAAACCGGAGAGAGAAAGAAATGTCAGAAAAGTCCCGCCGGAAAAGCACTGGCCATCGCTTGTCGGATTCCCGCCGGGACAGATGGAAAGGAGACGGCGCTGACCGGTCATATGGACGGGCAGAGAGAGACGGCAGAGCCCCGATCATCGGAAAAGTAGTCGCGTTCTGCGTGGTGGTCTGTATTGTGCTGATTGCTGTGACAGTGCTGCTGCGGATTGCTGATACACGGGGATGGAATTTTGGTCAGGGCGAAAACACAGAGGAATACAAGATGATGCAGGTTAAGAAGATCACTGCAGAGGAAGCGGCATCCGGCATCAATGTAGGAGATCTTACCTACTACGTGGGAGAGGCTAAGACACTATTCCAGGAAGGTGAACTGTCAGATCTTCCGGCAGGGGAGAAATGTATTGGAATATGGATGGAAAATAATCAGTCCACGCTGGATTACGATGGCTATGACTGGGAGAAACCTTATGTTTTTGATGGTACAAATTTCCGGGAGATGGTGGATGCAGACGCACTGGATGATGGATATCGGTTTACGGAGGAGGGAATAGAGACAGCGTCAGTTTATGGCGCCGGATATAAGGATATGTACGGTTATGGAATATTTTTTGTGGACGCCGATACCCAGTCGGTAATTCTGAGTTTGCCATGTCAAGTTGTGGATCCGGATCATACGGATGTGGCAGCATACTCTGAAGTTATTGATATTTCTATTTCATTAAACCAGTAAAGCGGGGGGAAAGAGAATGGAAAAAGAGAAAAAACGTAATCTGCCTGTGGTAAAATATATTATAATTATCATTGTGCTTGCCAATGTATTGATTTCTGTCGTGCCGACTCTGATAGATTCAGCAGGAGATTTGTTCGGAGAATCGGAAACTGAAAGTTATTCGGATCTGCGGATTATCAATGTCAGTTCTCAGGTGGTTCCTGATTTCCAGGGACGGACAGCCGGAGACGGGTATCAGATGTACCGGTTTGATCTGACAGTTGATAATCAGGGCAGTCAGCCGGAAAAAGTGGAATATTCTTCATTTTATCTGAACAGCAGCGATGGGGAGGTCTATATGCAGTATGAGAATACAGATTCCGCCTCAGCGGCTGACAAAGAAGATACAAGAATTCTTCCGGTCGGGAGATATGCGACAGTCACTCTTTATGCAGAGATCAGCAATGGAACCACCAGTATTGAGATCAGTAATTACAATACGCCGGATAGTGAAGAAGAGATCTTTATGTATATGCTGGCAGAAGGAACAGTCTGATGGAAAATAACGAGATAGAAAGGCGGTAATAGCAATGGAAGAAGTAAAAGCAGTCCCGAAAAGAGAGGAATGCGACCCGAAATACCAGTGGCATATCGAGGATTTATACGCCTCCGATGACCTCTGGCAGAAAGATTATGAACTTCTGGAAAAGAGCATCCCGGAGCTTGCGTCCTATGAGGGAAGACTGGGAGAGAGCGTTCATACATTTCTGGAATATATGAATAAAAAGCAGGAGATCATGAAGCGTTTTGAAGCGGTTTACGTTTATGCCAATCAGAAGTATCATGAGGATACGGGAAACGCAGTCTACCAGAAGCTGACGGCGCAGGCGCAGATGCTTTCTCTGAAGCTGAGCAGCGTAACAGTATTTGAGGAACCGGAGCTGCTGGCTGTGGGAAAAGAAACCGTTGACGGCTGGTTTAAAGAGACAGAGGACATGGAACTGTACCGGAGATTCTTTTATGAACTGTTTCGTCAGCAGGAGCATGTGCTTTCCAAAGAGATGGAGGCGGTCCTTGCTGATGTGAGCGATATGTCCGAGGATATTTCAAACATTTTCTCCATGTTCAATAACGCGGATGTGAAGTTTCCATCTATCAAAGGAAAGGACGGGGAGGAGATTCCGGTGTCTCACGGGCGATACAGTCTGCTCATGGAGAGCCGGGACCGGGATGTGAGAAAAGAAGCTTTTTCTTCTGTCTATTCTCAATACGGACAGTACAGAAATACTTTGGCTGCCACCTACAGCGCTAACCTGAAGAGCAGCGCCTTTTTTGCAAAAATGCGGCGCTATGATTCAGCGCTTGCCATGGCTCTTGACGGAGGCGAGATTCCTGTTTCTGTATATACACAGCTCATTGACACTGTACATGAGAGTCTGCCTCTGATGTACCGCTATGTGGCGCTTCGCAAAAAAGCGCTGGGCGTGGATGAGCTTCACATGTATGACCTTTATGCGCCGATGGTGGATGAGGTCAGCATGAAGATTCCTTTTGAGGAAGCAAAGGAAATAGTCAAAAAAGGACTGGAGCCTCTGGGAGAAGAATATATTCAAGTGCTTTCTGAAGGTATGGACGGCGGCTGGATTGACGTCTATGAGAATCAGGGTAAGAGAAGCGGCGCTTATTCCTGGGGAGCCTACGGCTGCCATCCGTTCGTGCTCATGAACTATCAGGATAATCTTAACAATGTGTTTACCCTGGCTCATGAGATGGGACATTCCATGCATTCCTATTATTCCGATAAGAATCAGCCGTACCTTTACGCCGGCTATCGCATTTTTGTGGCGGAGGTGGCTTCCACCTGCAATGAGGCGCTGCTGATGGAATATCTTCTCAGGCATACGGAAGATAAGAAAGAAAAAGCTTACCTGATCAATTATTTTCTGGAGCAGTTTAAAGGAACTCTCTACCGCCAGACTATGTTTGCGGAGTTTGAGAAGATCACCCATGAGATGGCGGGAAGAGGAGAACCGCTGACCGCGGAGATATTAAACGACATTTATTATAAACTCAATGAACAGTATTTTGGAGACGGCATCGTCATTGATAAGGAGATTGCCCTGGAATGGTCGAGAATTCCGCATTTTTACACGCCATTTTATGTATATCAGTACGCGACAGGATACTCCGCGGCTATCGCCATCAGCCGGAAGATCTTAAGCGGCGACGCGGCTGCCAGAGAAGGATATATGAAGTTCTTAAGCGGCGGCAGCTCCATGAATCCGATCGACCTGTTAAAGCTCTGCGGCGTGGATATGACCACACCGGAGCCGGTGCAGTCGGCACTCAGGCTGTTTGGCGAGCTGCTGGATGAGATGGAAGAACTTCTGGCATGACCGGAAGATAAAACTGCCGATAGCGGCAGGAAAATAGCAGAAAGGGGAAAACAATGTTTGAATTTTCATTGCTGAAAAGTCTGTTCTTTGAGATGGACAAATATAAAATGGAGGGGATCACCCAGACGAAAAAGGGAAAGTCTACCTACCGGGAGAAAGAAGTGCATTATGAAAATGTGCCGGAAATCACCACGATCACGGCGGAGGAAAGGATTCTTCCTTACGTGGACCGATATTATTTTTATGTCAACGACGAGCGGATGCCGGCGGATTTGAAACGACCGGAAGTAAAACAGGTCATTTATGAATTTTATAAAGAACATTTTCCAAAATATCTGAAAGACGGAATACCGGAAGATCTGACGGACGTGAATATCCTGGACTGCTTTGAGGTGTTCAATATGCCGGATTACCGGCCGAAGCACGCGTTCCCGGGACTGGTAACCCTGGAGGACATCAGAAACGGAAATATCCACGATGAGGATAAACCGCGCCATTCCTTCCCGGGGCTGGAGCTTTTCTCCGGCAGAAAGCGGGAAGACGGAAAGCCGTCCATAGCCGATTATGAAGGATACACTGCCTTTGACGGAGACCGGGACAGCGCACAGAATAAGATTGACGAGATGAAAAAGCAGTTCGCCTCCCAGCTTGACAGCATGAATGTAGACGGGATGCTTGATGACATTTTAAAAGAGGAGGATCCGGAACATGTATCGTGAAGTATCGAAGCTGATTTTATATAGAAATCTGGGAGAAGACAGTATTCTGCGGAGGCTCTCTGAGATATTTAAACGCTTTGACAGCTGTCATTATCGCAGCGAGGAACTGATTACAGATATTTACAGAGAGGTAAAAGCAATTCTCGATCTGGCGACCACCTACGGTTTTGACAAGAATCTCTGGCACAATTATCTGACCTTTGTGCTGGTGACCAATGAGAATTCCTTCAGCCTTACCTGTGAAAAAGTGGGAGCCAATGACGGGACAGTCAATCATTTTGCGCGGAATGATTTTCAGGCGTTTATGAACCTGTTCCATTATGATTTCCGTCCGATAGAAGAAACACTGGGTATCGACTGTTTCTCCACCCTGCTTGAATATAAGGCGGTTGTCAAGCAGGAGCGCATGTACAATAAAAATGTCAGCGAGAAGGTCAGAGCGCTCTCAGATGAGCTGGCCGCTGCAGAAAATGTGGAGCAGTTTTTTGATGCAGTGGTGACTTTCTACAAAAAATACGGCGTGGGAATGTTTGGGCTGAATAAAGCTTTCCGTATTGTGGAGAAGAATGGCGAACCGGATTTTGTGCCGATCAATAATCTGGATAAAGTGGTCCTTGATGATCTCACCGGATATGAGATTCAGAAAAAGAAACTCATTGATAATACGGAAGCTTTTGTCAATGGGAGAGAGGCGAATAATTGTCTGCTTTATGGAGATGCCGGAACAGGTAAATCCACCAGCATTAAAGCGATTTTAAATGAATACTATGACCGGGGTCTGCGAATGATAGAGATCTACAAACATCAATTTAAATATTTGTCCCAAGTTATCAGCCATGTGAAGAACCGCAACTATCGTTTTGTCATTTACATGGACGACCTGTCTTTCGAGGAATTTGAGATTGAGTACAAATATCTCAAGGCGGTTATCGAGGGCGGTATGGAGACAAGGCCGGACAATGTGCTCATCTACGCTACGTCCAACCGCCGTCACCTGATTCGGGAGACCTGGAACGACCGTTCTGACATGGATCAGGAACTGCACCGTTCCGATACCATGCAGGAAAAACTGTCTCTGGTATACCGGTTTGGAATTACCATCAACTTCTCCAAACCGTCCCAGAAAGAATACTTCGAGATTGTCCGCAATCTGGCGAAGAAATATCCGCAGATTACTCTGTCTGACGAAGAACTCTGCGCCCAGGCCAACAAATGGGAGCTGTCCCACGGGGGAACTTCCGGCAGGACCGCACAGCAGTTTATCAGTTATCTGGCTGGACAAATGTAAAGAAGAACAGAAATTACATTTTCGCACCACATTTTCATGGTAAAATGTTACAGAAAAGTTACAAAATCATCCAGAACTTGTGGAAACAAGGCCGGAATCAAGGAAAAGGAGGTATTTATGATGCGATTGCAATGGAAAAGCAGACTTTTTGTATTGCTGGCAGCAGGGGTTCTTGCCTGCGGCATGGCGGGTTATTCCGTGAAGGCGGCGGAAACGTCCGGCGGCACCGGTACGGAGACGACGACACCGGGGGATTCGGAAACTACGGAGACGATTGATATTTCCGGTTTTGAAGTGACTTTGGCCAATAATGAGTATACATATTCCGGAAGTGCTATCACACCGGAGGTTACTGTCAAGGGCACAGTGCAGAATGATAATACAGGAGACAGCGGAACAGGAACCGGCGATGGATCTGATACTGGTAATGCCGGCGCGCAGACCGGAGATACCGAAACTGGCGGAGAGAACGGCAGCGGCGATTCCGGGGCTGATACATCTCAGGAAGTGACCCTGGTACAAGGTACTGATTACACAGTAAAATACGATAATAATACCAATGCAGGAGAAGCTAGTGTCACAGTGGAGGGCATTAATAATTATACGGGAACTAAAACGGTTACCTTTACCATCAATAAGAAAGATATCGCTGATTTGCAGATGGAAGGCAAAGACAAGGTATACCGGGGCAGTCCGATTAATGCCGATGTAAATATGTATTATAATGATATAAAGCTGGAGCGCGGCAAAGATTACCGGGTGAAAGATTATGTGAATAATGAAAATGTGGGAACGGCTTCCGCCACAGTAAAGGGCATCGGGAACTATACCGGAGAGAGAACGATGACTTTTGAGATATCTGCGAAGAATATTTACGACCTGCCATACACACCGAACCTTTCGGATAAAACCTACACCTATACCGGAAAGGCCCTGACTCCGAAAGTGGAATTTACCTTTACGGTTACCGGTAAACAGAATGCGGTGCTGGGAAAAAGGATACTGACGGAAGGTACGGATTATACGATCAGCTACGTGGATAACAAAAAGGTTGGCGTAGCGAACGTTATGGTCATCGGCAAAGGCAATTTCACAGGATCAAGGATCATGAGTTTCAAGATCCGCCCTCAGGAAACCAAGCTGAAAAAGCTTGTGAAGGGTAAGAAGCAGATCAAAGCGAAGTGGGCGGAAAAGGAAAAACAGGTTACCGGATATGTTGTTATGTGTTCCACAAAGAAAGATTTTTCTTCCAACGTGAAGAAGGTTAAGGTAAAAAAGGGAACAAAGAAATATACATTTA
This sequence comes from Eubacteriaceae bacterium CHKCI004, assembly GCA_900016875.1. Taxonomy (GTDB): domain Bacteria; phylum Bacillota; class Clostridia; order Lachnospirales; family Lachnospiraceae; genus Anaerobutyricum; species Anaerobutyricum stercoris. The sequence goes on from FCNR01000072.1 coordinate 87,392, forward strand.
AGAATCTCAAATCAAAGAAAAAATATTTTGTGAGAGTGCGTACTTATAAGAAAGCGGCCGGCATGACATATTATTCAGAATGGTCCAACGTTTTGAAAATCAAGACCAGATAACTTGAAACGTTTTCAGAAATGAACGGTTCCGTCGCAGTAACGGTCTAACGACCGTAACTGCTGACGGACTTTTTGTGCGCATTTTCAGCAGAATCTGTTTGCTTTGGCTACAATTACAGCGCTTGCGCTGCTGAAAAAGCGCACTGATCTA
>FCNR01000070.1 GCA_900016875.1 Eubacteriaceae bacterium CHKCI004
ATGAGATGAATTAGTTACATTTTCATTGTAAAGGAGTACTATCGTTATTCAAGAAATATACTGTAAAAAGCAACATTTATGCCACATGAAGACTTACTTCTGGGATAATAATACTTCTGGGATAATGGGCCCAGCAACAACAGCGCCTGATATTTTTCAGGTTATTATAACCCTGATATCCATCTGTTTCCAGGTATCCGCCGCCGTATCCTTCCAGGAATCTTTCGATATGGTATTTTGCCCTGGTCTCCGTATATCCGAAAAGGATGATCGGCGGGAGACCGTCTTCCCCGGATCTTACCAGCCACATACAGGACTGCGACTGTGCGCGCCTCTCCGGTTCTTTCAGCACCTGGACCCTCGTCTCATCCGCCATCAGGAAGCCCCTCTTCAGGAGTTCCCGGTGGAAGAATCCGTATACATGGATAAAGTACCGGTCCACACAGTTTATGATCCAGTTCGCTATCGTCGTCCTGGAAAGCTCCACCCCGAACTGGAGCCAGTCCTTTTCCTGCCGGTACAGGGGCAGCGAAAGGCTATATTTCTGATAGATGCACCATGCGGCCACTGACGGGGATGCCGGACTGTGGGGGATCAGCGCCGGCGGGACCGAAGACTTCACAAATTTATAGCTGTTCTGGTCCAGATGATATCCTTCTGTACAGGCCGGACATTTATAAGTCGTACGGTAATATCTCACCAGTTTGAGTGTTGCCGGGATGTACACCAGTTCTTCCCGGACGTATTCCTTTCCCAACACGGACCAGCGGGGCGCCGCAGTCCGGACAGGACTGTTCCGATCCCAGAAGAGGGACTTCGACCACCTCCGTCGGAAGATCCTTATATTTTTCTGCATTTGTCTTCCGGCTCTTGCGCACATGTTCCTTCACGACCACTGCCTGCTCCGGCTCTGTGGCTTTTGGGTCATGGTGATACTCTGCTTCATCAAAGATCTGGGCATACATATCAAAGAGCGTAAGCTGGCCGTCCGCCTGCGACTCTTCCAGATTTTTGCGTTTTTCGCTGGACGCTCCGTAAAGCTGCTTTTTCAGATACTCGATCGTTTCCAGCCTCTGCGCCGCGAGCTGGTTGGCTGCATCCAGGGATTCCTGCAGGGAAGCGATCATCCACTGGTGCATTGTCATACGGGCATCCAGCTTTACTCATACTTTGGGTTACATGAACGGATTCACAATACTCAACGAATGCTTTCGATGTATACTGTGCCCCCTGATTGCTATGAAGGAGTAATTCTCCTTTCCGCATCGGCTGTGAATCCAAGGCCTTCTGTAAAGTACGGATAGCGAGTTCTGATGTGATATGGCGATCCGTTATACTCGCAATGGTGCTGCGGTCATAGAGATCAAGAATACCACAGTTATAACGTACCTCCCCATTTTTCAGGAACAGGTAGGTGAAATCTGTACACCATTTTTGATTTGCCCGCTCAGCAGTGAAATTTTGAGCCAGCTTATTCTCAAATACCTTGTGTGGCTTCCCATGTATATATTCTGGTTTTTTAGGACGTACAATCGCATACAGCCCCATCTCTTGATTCATATACTTATGGATGGTTATCGGACTGTAATGGAAGCCTTTGCGAGCCAGATAAACGGTCATGCTTCGGTATCCGTCCACTCCATTGTGCTCGTGGTAAATCTCTCGGATCTGCGCTTGTACCTTGGATTTTTGAGTATAGTAATCCGCCTTCCGGTGTTTCCGGTAGTTATAGTAAGCATTCGGGCAAATATCCAACCGACGCAGCAGCCAGCGAAGCCCAAAATCTTTCTGATATTTTTCGATAAACCGATAAGCCTCTAATCGATTTCCTTTGCAAAGAATGCCGCTGCTTTTTTTAAGAAAAGATTCTCCTTGCGGAGTTCTTCATTCTCTTTACGGAGCTTAAGCATTTCTTTCATATAATCGTATTCTTCTTTTGTTTCCGGGCTTGTCAGGCATTCTTCGTTGAATTCACGGCACCACTTGGAGATGCTGGCTTTTGATACGCCATACTCTGCAATGATACTTTTGTAGGTGCGTCCCTCCTCCAAATGGAGGCGGACAATCTTTTTTTAAATTCAGGCGTGTAACTTTGTGGCATAATATGTATCTCTTTTCTTTGTAAAATTGATTATATCTTATTAGCCACTGTTGTTACAACTTTATTATAGCACTTCAAAATCTGTCAGTATGCTCCGTATCACTGCCAGCAGGATATCCTTGTCTGGGGATCTTTAAGTTCGACTTGGAGAATATCCTGTCTGGGCATGGCTGTATACGTGTCTCTGCCGGCGGGGTCCGGGATCGTATAGGTCCCTGCCTTGCGGAGACGTTTCACCCAGTTATAAAAAGTCCCCGGTTTGATATCGTGTTCTAGACACCAGTGATAGTCAGAAAGCCCACTCTGGCGGCATTCCAGTACCAGTTTGCATTGTTCTTCCATTGGAATAGGTTTTGCCCGCATAAGATACCTCCCATAAATAAAGTAAAACGCTTGCTCTCTGGCAAAGAATAGAGCAAAGTGCCTGCTTATGATTATGGCATAGAAATGCGAAGTTGGGAATGCGTACGGGATTAGGCGCTTACTTTATATATGAATAGTAATATGAATTTTCAGAAATGTAAAAATGTTTTTAAATCTTATTGCGCTTTTTAACGAACGTATGTTATAATCATACGGATTTTACAAACATGAAAACGTGAAAAGGAGAAAAACATGAGTGAAATCAAAGATGTACTCGATATTAATGAGAGTCATTGGGTGCAGCAGTATTTACCCGATTTTGATGAGCTGTCACAATTGATAAATACTGCAAAAGGCGCAGAAAGAACAATGAGCCAGTTTGCTGAAGAATGTGGTGTCAGCCCTGCTACTTTTTCAAGGATAGTGAATAAGAAAAATGCGAAAGCAACGTCTTTAACATTGCTGCAGTCCATTGCAGAACATGCTTCGGTAGAAAGCAATATTACTTTGGAACAACTATTACAAGCGAATGGTTGGAGAAAAAGCGAGAATGAAATAGAAAATAACTCCAGGATATATAATATTTCAGAGTCAGTAAAAGCATCTGTTTTAGAGTGCAACCAGTTGATACGAATGATTCTTTCTGATGACTTATTAATGCGTGGTGTTGGTGTTAAAATTCTTCCTCAGAGCAAAAGAAGGCAAATTTTAACCAGGACGGGAATAGTGCTAAATTATGATATTTGTTATGAGACAGATTTATTTGAAGGGTGTGATACATGGTTAATAAAAGTGATTAATCAGAAGATGACAGGGGAAATTTTGAATGACGATAAAAAAAATAGAGAAATAAATCAAAAAGCAACAGATATTATAAAAGAATTGGCGCTATTATTTTTGTTTGATCAATGGCAGCCGAAATTATTTACAAAGAAAAAGAACACATTGGTTTTTGTAGATGAAGAAATATATTGGTCGGTAAAGAAGAAACTTAAGGGAATGGAAACTAAAAATTATTTTACTTTGATGCTGATTGATTTGTGTAATTGCGAGATATTAGATGAAACTCCTTTGGCCAGTGCCGGTGATTATGAAGATAATAGTTTAATTTAGAAGGAAGATGCTTATGGGGAATAAGATTGATAAACCAAAACAAACTGCCAGTCAATTGGTAGCGAAGATGAAAAATGAAAAAGGAATTCTTTTTGAATATACATCTGAAAAGGATGCTGAAATTTATCTTTCGGATGTTAATAACTATCTCCGCACGGCGGCATATCGAAAAAATTATCAGAAGTATACAAAAGGTAACAAAAGAGGAAAATATATTGGATTGGACTTTGCATATTTACAGGAGCTATCTACTATTGATATGCATTTTCGGTTTATTGTTTCTAAAATGTGTTTGGATATCGAACACGATTTAAAAGTTAAAATGTTAAAAGATATAGAGGGTGATTCGTTTACAGATGGTTATGATATTGTAAAAGAGTTCTTGTGTCAAAATATTTATATTATTGGAAAACTTGAAGCTACAAGTGCTTCTCCTTTTACTAGTGATTTAGTTCATAAATATTTTACTATACAACGTACATACAATTCTTCTAAACAAAAGAACGAAAATAGAATTACTGCATATGATGATTGTCCTGCGTGGGTCTTATTAGAAATGCTTACATTCGGAGATTTTATTAAATTTTATGCATTTTATTACTCATCCCGAAATTTCGCAAAAATACCTATAGCTATTATAAACTTAGTGAAAAGTCTTAGAAATGGTGCTGCACATAATAACTGTATTTTAGCTGATTTAGAACATGGTACTTCAAGGGCTCCACATAAAATAAGTCAAGAAGTAGCCAAAATAGCTGCCATCAATTCAAATCAACGTCGAAAGAAATTATCTTGTAGACCTATGTTAGAATTTGTTTGTTTACTTTATGTATATAAATTAGTTGTATCAAGTAAGGTAAAATATCATCGAATAAAAGAACTTAAAAAGTTATTTTTTCATCGGATGCCTGAAAAAAGAGAGTTTTTCCAAAACAATGAGTTGATTAAAAGTAATTACAACTTTGCTTGTAAAGTTATTTCAGCGTTCTTTGGATAGTCAATGGTAAAATGTGTTTAAATTTTTTGAGAGAGTATATTGACAAATCAAAAAAATACGCATATAATGGAACCAGAATCATAAAAACTTATAAGTTTTTGTAAGGACGGCGTTGCGACGGCGTTCTATTTTTTTGATTGATAGGAAATTCCGATTTTTATGGAATTAAAAGAAAGCAAGAGTTCACCGAACATATGTTAGATAAACTCTTGCTTGAGCAGGAAGATAAGACGACACGGGTTAGAAGATATAAAAACCTTCTACGCCAGCCTCGTCATCAAACAGATCATCTTCATTTAAAAAATAATCCATATCGAGAAGATCATCCTCGCTCATATGGCGAATGTCCTCGGATGTCATTCCTTCCGGTGGATTATCCATATATTTTTTTCGCAGTTTCTCTGTTTGTGGGTTCATATGCAAAGCCTCCTTTGAAAGGAGTATACCATAAGAATAAGAGAGAAGGAAGTCATGCAGACGACCGCTTTCTACGAGAACGGGACATGACTTTCTCGTACATTTCCTCCAGAGAAACGCGTTTGTGGTTGAAATAGAGTTCTAAAAACAGCATGGTCGTACCACATGCACATTTTAACGGGTCATAGCCAAAAGCAGAAAGGATGGCAGTACGCCACTGGTTAAAGCTTCTGTAGATGTGATGCTTTTCCCGGGAGATAACCCTGTGAAGCTTTTTATCTATTTCCCGGTGTCGCGCATAAAGACCACCGTAGCGTATCATCTTGTAATGCTTTTCCGGGATATGCTGGATGAGGCGCTGAATGAATTCCATAACAGGAACGGTTTCTTCTACGTATTTGTCATCTTCATGGCGGTTGTAGTGGAAAGTGACAAGATCTCCATCATATTTATCGATCCGTGAAGTGGCGATTACCGGACGGCCAAGATAACGGCCGATATATTTAATGACGGTTTTGGGGTCACATTTGTTGGGTTTGGCATAGACATAGAAACCGTCTTTATGTTCCCGGTAGCAGAGAGCCTTGCTCTTTTTGAAAGAGGGGCCGATCCTGTGTTCCATTTCATTAAGGAGGGCGGTGCGGAAGGCGTTACGAAGGAAAGTATAGTTGAAGTGGCTGATATTACGCCAGAAGCCATTGTCACTGTAACCACCTTCAGAAATGAGGCAATGGATGTGGGGGTTCCATTTCAAATCTCTGCCAAAGGTATGAAGGACCATGATAAAACCGGGAGTAAGATTCAAGGATTTATTCTGTTTGAAAAACATGCGGGAAACAACACTGTTGACAGCGTGGAAGAGGCAGTCGAGCAATGTCCGGTCATCAAGGAAGAACCGGCGGAGGTTTTTGTCAATGGTAAAGACACAATGCCGGTGGATAACGTTTATCAGCTTGAAGGACATGGAGGTGGTACGCCTCATGGAGTAGAGGTTTCCGCAGGTAGGGCAGAAGCGGCTGTGGCACCGGAAGGGGACAAATTTCAGTTTGCCGCATTTGGGGCAGCCGAACATTGCCCCGCCAAAGGAGGGATTGCCACAGTTGATCATTTTATCGATATTTTCCACCACAGTTTTTCTTGGGTGGAGAGTATATATAATTTCTTCATAATGGTCTGTAAAAATTCTTTGAAGGATATTCATAAGACTATTATGAAGGAAAACAGCACAAAAAGAAACCCCTAATTCCCCCATGAATGGGGGCTAGGGGGTTGAAGTGTCAAAGACACTTTTTTATATAATTTTAGAAAAAACTAACTTTTTGAACCGTGATTGCTCAAAATGTCAATTATTCAGATAGATCATGATGAGAATATTTCGACTGTTCTGTTCTTTACACCTCTGCATTAATCCAAATAAACATAGGCACACAAAATATATTCACGATGGTTTTTGTTTTTTTAATTGAATTGTAGTGTTTGTTAATACAGACACGGCCTTCTCATGGATGTTTAAGAGAGAAAGACGGATTCCTGACAATCATTCGATGTGGAATTGACATATAAGGTGAAGTAAATATATTAGGGAAATTATTAAAAACTATAGTGGATTCTTGAAAACGAAATAAAAAAACAATTAAACGAAAAATTGCATCTGTTAAGGCTTTTTATAATTATCTGGAAGAGCAAGAAGTAATAGATAATAACTTCTAGATTTTAATTTGCAGACAATTACTTGCCTCGCTTTCCTAAAGATATTATAATATAGAAAAAATATTTTTTACAAAATGAGGTACGTCATTATGACTTTATTTGCGATATATGTAACAATTGTTGTGTTGATCAGTGCATTTTTTTTGATATGTAAATGTAACAATGTTGCATTGTCTATTTCCAATATTTATGATGATGGGAAACCAATAGTAATTATAATATTTTTGGCATTTTTTGATGTATTTAATTTGTTGTATATTGTTTTTTCTGTTAGTTTTGAGTTAAATGGGAAATATGCTTTTTTTATTAATCCATTTTTGTTTGCTGTTTTCATTGGTTGTGCGGATTGTATGTCTAAGGGTATGGCATATCTTATTAATCCAGACTATAAAGAAGGCTTAAAGTCATTTCTGTCACAAAACTGTAAGCAAAGCATAATAATAACGGCGTATCTGGTTATGGGATTTGCAATGTTAGTGAAATATTATTCTACAGGGTTAGATGCATTTCAAACTTTATACGAATCAATTTTTGAAATTGTAATTGCCTGGAATTTTGCCTGGAATTTTTTTATTTGTGATGATAAAGAGACTTTGTTGCAAAGATTGAGTAAGAAGTTTAGAAATATGAAACAGTGGTTGGTTTATAACCAAAAGAATATTTTTATTTCCCTTGCCAATGGGGTAATTGTTTTCTGTATATTGTTGTTGTTCACCTAAATAAATGATTTGTAAAATGCAGAAGAAGGAATCTACAATGGGAAATGTAAAGGATTTATTTATTCAGTATATGCCGAGAGTTAGAATATTGTATCTGGAAGAGGAAGAGAAAAAACTGAGTACAGTAGAAAAAGAAGAATTATATGATTTGAGGAATCTATTGTTCGAGTCAATAAAAAGATATGGGTTTTCTCTGGTACATGAAAGGATAAGAAAACGCGGCAATCGTAATGTTCACAAAGATGTCATAACAGAAATGCAGGGAGTGTTGTTTATTGTTTTCTGTGAAAGATTGGGAAAATATAATACAGCATTTTCTCCGACTACATATTTTAAATGGTGGTTTTATGGAGGAATCTCTCAATACATTGCAAAAGAAACAGGGATACCATATCATACTATTCAAAAAATAGAAAAGTTGGAAAAGGCCAGACAAAAATATGAAAAGGCTGGACTGCCTTATACAATTGAAATGTTGGCGGAGGATGTTGGAGCAAAGGAAGAAACTGTGAGAAATGATTTGCTCGTGGAAAGGCGTATACAGCGGGTGGATTTTGATAGAATATATAGTGTGAGGGATGAAAGATTAACTCCGGAAGAAATTGTTATTGAAAAGGAAAGGCAGGAAGAATTACAGAAATTGGTGCGGGGATGTTTATCAGAGCTGGAATACCAATTTTTTTATAAATTGTTCTACGTTGATGCGATTGAGAGTATTTCTTATAGAAAAATGGCGAGATCTACTGGATACAGACCAAAAACAGCAAAAGAAATATGGTTATCAATTGTAGATAAAATAAAAAGTAATATAAGAGATTATCTATAGATTGGATATAAAATAGGTCAGGAGAGATGGCAGGAGAATGAGACCGTTTCAAGTTTTATGTAAACTAAAAAATGATATAAGATATGCCATTAGTTACTCCGGGCAGGGTCGATTGTTCAGGGCTTTGCCCTTGTTTGTGTTATAACGCAGTCAGGCACACAATTACTCCAACTCGCAAAAGGCTGGAATAATTGTGTATCTGACTGCATTATTAACTTAGAGCTTATTGTTAACTTATTAATGGATACGATGGAGTAATTAAGAACAGTCATGAAGAAAGAAAAAATTTATTTGTAAATAAATAAAAAAAATTATATAATAAGATTAGTATATTTTGTGCAAAATGAAAGGAGAATAGGTATGGAGTATATTTCATCATTTACATATTGTGATACAATACAGACTCAAATGACACCGCAAGGTCCACAACAACAAATTATTAGGCCGCTGCAGTCATTAACGCCAATTGCAATACCAGGGAATTTTTCGTTTGCTATTGCATGTAGTATTACTGGATTTAATGCATCTAAAGAAAATGAGGTTCAAATCATTTTTTCTGATTCGAATAATAATGTATTATATGACACAGGGAAAGTTAAATTTCAGTTGCCTCCGGAGCAAATAAAAGAAAATGAAAGTGCAAGTATACAATTTAATATAGATATTAGAAATTTGATTTTTAGAGCGATAGGATTATATTCAACAAAAGTAATGTTGAATAACAAAGAGTTAGGCGAATATAAAATTCAAGTGATAGCAGGTGAGTAATGATGCTAACGATAAATCGAACATGTGGGACGACAATTGGGGTAATGTTGTTTATAAGTTTGTGCCTGTCAGATAATGGTATTTCAACAGTGGAAGCAAATTGTTTAATGGATAGAGGTGCCAGTATTATCTGTTCTGATAAAGCTGATATATGTAAAACATATACATTACAAAGAGGTATTAATTTCTCTTTGACGGGATATAATACGGATAAAATAATTGAATCGGGTACTGAAAACATAATTATGAATGAAGAGAAAATATTTAATCTAAAAAAATTAGATCAAATTGAACTTTTAGAAGATGGTTGGAATGGTAATACTGCAAAAGCTTTTAAAGCATCATTTATCTCTAAAGTAAGAGAGATAATCACTGCTTTAGAAGTTCAACCTGAGATATTTCCAACAGCATGTAATTCAATACAAATTGAATATGAAAAAGAAGATAGTTCATATTTGGAAATCGAGATAAGTCCGGCAGATACATGGGAAGTGTTTAAAATCAATAATAAGGGAAAAGAATGTTTTTTTTCAATTGTAGCCAATGTAGAAGCTATTATAAAGGTGGTGAATAGTTTCTATGAATGATACATTTCCTGATGAAGAAAAGTTATATAGAGCAGTTTTCCCCGAATCTTATATGGAAATGTTTTGGAAAAGAGACGGAACTGTTTCATCTGCTGCATTTGCAGATCAAGAAGGTTTGTCTGTTGAACGAGGAGATTTTAGAGAAGATAAAAAAGTCATAGAAGAGATGCAGAAATTTTTTAAGGGTTGCATTATATCTCTTACAGTTGGACAATGCAGGAAGGTAAATGCCATAGTTAAATATAAACCGACTAAAAGAAGTAGATATCATTCAGAGATTCATGGAAGTGAAGAAAAGCCGCTTTTAAGTAAAAGTCAGAGAAAAAAATTGGCAAATAATGCCAAAATAGAGTACTATGAAAAATAACAGAGTAATTTCTTGAAAGAAAATACTCTGTTATTTTTAAAAAGTATTATGTGACAAAATGCGGATGATCTATGTTCATATAGCATCTGGTTCTCCAGTTGGTTGCTGCGACATTACGCAGTCTGGTACATACGAGTATCAAGACTCTCTGCCCGTCAGGCAAAGAGTATGCTGTTTTTGTACGGTGTTTAATTTCACGGTTGAGGTGATTGCAATATTGATTCGAAGTTTATTATTGCCGATGATCAACCGCATATCTGTAAGTTCATGTTCTTTCAGCCATACGAAAAAAGTGAGTCGGCTTTCATAATTTTTTTTCATTCTTTCTGTAGCAGCAAGAATTTCTCAGAAGTTATTCTAGCTGACGCCCAAGATAACAAGAACAGAAATATCGGCCAGTACATCTCAAAGAGAGTTTTTTCACGGAAGATTCTTTGTGACGATATTTTTCGATAATGGCTGTTTTGAAAGGCCCCATTTTTAGTTTAGAGACTTTCCGGTTGACTGGACGATATTCAGGAAGGGGTGTATACTAAGATACGTTAAAAGGAGATTAGGAAAAGTGTACTTTTCAAACAAAGGATAAAAATAATATATAAAACGCAGGAGTATGATTTTGGTAGGATATAAGCTAAAATTATCAGTTAATGTTTATGAAAGTAGATAAGGTTAAAAAACAGTATGCCGAATATAGTTATATTTTCTTTTTTTGCAGGTGTAGGAATTTTATTTTATATTTTTCTTTTACATATGAAGAAGTTTTTGAAGGAAAAACGGTAGCAAGAGAGAAAGATATTATGTGCGAACCTCATTTAAAGTTAATAAATAAAGGTTTTAATTTGAGAATTTATTTTCAATGGAAAGATGAAGAAGTAGGAAGAGGGGAAAAAGTTTTAGTGGGAAGGATTGGAGGACATCCTTATTAGAGATTCCCGAGGATTGCTTTAAGAGTGTAAAATTTTTTTGTGAATATGTAACTGAAAGGTTGTTTTATAATAAGATTGATTTATAAGGAATCTTTTTATTGATGATATGCGAGGCAGCAGGATAGTCTTACTTGTGGACTTTTATAGAACCTTCGACTAGTGAGATTTTGATAACATTCTATAGAGGCGTTATCTATTATAATGATCACACAAACCACACTACGAATTTATGTATTGATAAGAAAGATAAAATATAAGAGGACAATAAATAAATGCGACCCCCAACCGATAATATCACCACGCTGCAAAAGCAGATCAATGATTTACAGTTAGAAAATCAAATATTGAAACACATTCTGCAGCGTTCCGGTATTTCTTACGTCCAGGAACTGAAACGTATGCGGGAATCCGGGGATGCTGAGGGATATGATTCCAATCAGGGTGCCCGTATTATTTATCCAAAACAGATTACGGAGGAAATGGCGAATCTTTTTTACGCCAGGTTCTGGGGACGGCAGGATGTTTATGCCAAAAGAAGTGAGAAGAAAGGCACGGGAGAGGCGGGATATTATACGCAGTGCTACAATTTTTGGAAAGAGGTCTGTCCAAAAAAGCATCGTCAGAAAATGAACTGTAAGGACTGTCCGTATCAGGCATATAGACAATTAAAAAAAGAGGATATACTCGCTCATTTGCAGGGAAAATCCTATAATGGCTCTGATGTGATAGGAGTGTATCCGCTGTTGAAGAATGGAACGTGTCGTTTTCTTGTATATGATTTTGATAATCATGATAAGGGAGCCGAAAAACGGGATTTTGCCAATACAGATGATGCATGGATAGAAGAAGTGGAGGCCATGCGGACCATATGTATTTTAAATGGAATAGATTCTTTGGTAGAACGCTCCAGATCCGGCAGGGGTGCGCATTTGTGGATCTTTTTTGACAGTCCGATTTCGGCGGCGCTGGCACGAAGATTCGGTTTTGCCTTATTGGAAAGAGGTGCGGAACAGATAAATCTCAAGTCGTTTAAATATTATGACCGGATGCTGCCGATGCAGGATTCTCTTCCGGAAGGCGGGCTGGGCAATTTGATTGCGCTACCTTTGCAGGGGAGAGCTCTGCGGGAAGGAAACAGTGCGTTTGTGGACAGCAGCTGGAATGCTTATCCGAATCAGTGGGAAGTGTTGTGGAGCAAGCCGCGGCTGTCCGCTGAGTTTATGGAGGCAAAAATAAAAGAGTGGGAGATTTCGAATGTTTATGAGGCGTCTGATCAGGGATATGGGGGCTCTGATCACAGAGAAAATGCAGAAGAACGTGAAAAGCCATGGAGAAAAGAGGTCATTTTTAAACGTGAAAATGTGAACGGCAAAATGAGTATTACTCTTTCTAACGGTATTTACATAGACAACTTAAATTTGAAACCGGCGATTCAGAATCAGATTAGAAGGCTTGCGGCCATGAGGAATCCGCTTTTCTATAAAAATCAGGCGATGGGGATGTCGAATTTTGACACTTCCCAGTGGATTTATCTGGGTCAGGATCATCTGAGCGGTTATATTGAGATTCCCAGAGGCCTGTATGACAAATTGATAGACAAAATACAGGAAGCGGACATTTCTTATGAGATAAACGATGAACGGCAGGCCGGCAGACCAATTAATGTCACATTTAAAGGGCAGCTGAGGGAAGAACAGAAACCGGCGCTGGCCGAAATGATAAAATACGATAATGGCATTTTGCATGCGGCTACAGCGTTCGGGAAAACAGTTCTCTGTGCGGCGCTTATTGGAGAGAAAAAAGTAAATACGCTGATTGTCCTTGAGTCATCGGCGTTGCTTGACCAGTGGAAGGAAGCGTTGAGGGAATTCCTTGACATAGATGAAGAATTTCCGGAATATAAAACGAAAACCGGACGCGTCAGAGTCCGGAAAAGCTTGATAGGGAAGCTGCAGGGTGCACATGATTCCATGACGGGTATTATTGATATCGCCATGGCTGGTTCTTTGCGCAAAAAAGGAGAATGGCATCCGCTGTTGGAACAGTATGGAATGGTAATCGTGGATGAGTGTCACCATGCGGCATCTGATACCATTGCAAATGTACTGAAAAATGTAAAGGCAAAGTATGTATACGGCGTGACGGCAACGCCAAAGAGGGCAGATGGTCTGGAAAAGATAAACTATATGTTAATAGGGCCGATCCGATATAGTTATACAGCAAAAGAAAAGGCAAAAGCACAGGGAATACCGCATTTGGTATACCCGAGATTTACAAGAGTGGTTCCGCCGAGAGGACTAAAGGAGGAAATGCATCCAAATGAAGCATATGAAATTCTCCGGAATAATGAGATAAGGGATGAACAGATTCTGGAAGATGTAAGAAAATGCATTGATGCGGGAAGAACTCCGATAATCTTATCGAGATATAAAGACCATTCAGAGCGGCTGTATGAGAGAGTGAAAAAATATGCGGACAAGGTTTTTCTCATGACAGGAAAAAACTCAAAAAAAGAACACAGATATATCCGGGATCAATTGCAGAAAACGGCCCAAAATGAAACGCTGGCATTGGTCGCTACGGGCAGCCTTGTTGGCGAGGGATTTGATTTCCCACGCCTTGATACACTTATCATGGCGACGCCGGTTTCTTTTCGGAGTGTGGTGGAACAGTATGCAGGGCGGCTGAACCGGGATTATGAAGGAAAAAGAAATGTGATTATTTGCGATTATATTGACAGTCATATTCCGATGTTTGACAAAATGTATGCGAAACGGCTGAAGGCATACCGCCAGATTGGATACGAAATCTGGAGCGGTCTGCACTGTGAAAAACAAAGTGCCAACGCTATTTTTGACGGTGAAAATTTTAAAGAAATATTTGAAAAAGATTTATTGGAAGCAGATAAGAGGATTGTGATATCGAGTCCGGTTATCAGCGGAGCGAAAGTTTACGAACTCATAGATATGCTGAAAGAAAAACAGATTTTTGGAGTAGAAATAACAATCGTTACCTGGGCGCCGGATAATTACGGATTTGGCGATGCTTCTTTCTGGATGCAGCTCCATGAAGAAATGTGGCAGGCAGGATTTTTTATAAAAACGACAGAAGAATCCTGCGAGAATTTTGCGATCATAGACGAGGAAATAGTATGGTATGGTAATGTTCATTTGCTGGGAAAAGAAAAAATAGAAGACAGCATCATGCGTATAAGAGATAAAGAAATCGCGGCGGAGTTGATGGAATTAACATTTGGCCAGGATGAATAGTAATAACCAGAATACCAATATAATAAAATAAGAAATTGAAGAAAGGAGCAGTGTTTATGCTGCTCCTTCCCTGCGCTTAATTCCCTAAACTCTCTGCAGGATTAAGCTCCCAATTGTCTGCGTGTTGCGCCTCCAATGGCAGTAGAATTTTTTATTTCCTACTCCTCCACCCCGTCAATCAGATAAACATAGGACACCTGGAATATCTCCGCGATGGCTTTTATTTCCAGGTCGGAGACGTAGCGTTTGTTGGTCTCGATGCGGGTGATGACGTTTTTGTCCATGTCGTAGCCGGCCAGCTGCAGTTTGTTGGCCAGGTCGCGCTGGGACATGTGATGTTTTTGACGTAGCTTTACGAGACGTTTGCTGATTAAGTTTTTTTCGCCGGATTCGGTTCGTGGTTTAGGCATATCTGCATTCCTCCTGTGTACAATAGTTTTGGTTCGTTTTTTGAACCTTCTGGTTTGATTGTAGTAAGAGGAAAAGATGGGATCGGTTGTGAAAATGAGACAAAGAAAATTAATTTTTAATTTTTGTTTTTTTTAGAATAGTGGAAAGTATTGCTGCCTGCGGCAGCGGATGTGGATAGATCAACATTTACGTAGATCTATTTGAGATGTTTATTATTCAGATTGCATTTTTGATAATAAGGAAACAAGAAAGGCCCTCCATGATGTATGACAGTATCATGGAAGACCTTTTTATCAATCATATATTATATTTACAGAAATTCTCTGCCGATTTAAATGTACTGGGATTGGTGAAGCATCCGGTTTATTCTTCTGATAATGTAAAACCGGCGATGCGTGCCAGCTCCCGTATGGAGTCGCGGGAGACTTTTTTTCCTTTATATTCAACCAGATCCTCGCATTGTCCTGTGAAAATATCGCTTGGATTGTATTTTTTAATGATAATTTTGTCGTCTTCGGTAAAAATTTCTAAAGGTTCTCTGTCGCCGATGTCAAAACTTTTGCGAAGTTCCATCGGTAAAGTAATTCTGCCTAATGAATCCAATTTTCTGACAATTCCTGTACTTTGCATATATTCTCTCTCCTGTTTATCTTTCAGCATGTGTTTTCAAGTCACCCTTAGCATAACATAAAAAACAGTAAAGTCAACCAGAAGATGTAAATACTTTTGATAAATGTATGAAATTACAAATTTTTCCATTGAGGAAGAGGAGGATCACTCCTCCTCCCCATCGATCAGATAAACGTAAGACACCTGGAATATTTCCGCAATGGCTTTTAGTTCCAGATCGGAGACATAGCGTTTGTTGGTCTCGATGCGGGTGATGACGTTTTTGTCCATGTCGTAGCCGGCCAGCTGCAGTTTGTTGGCCAGGTCGCGCTGGGACATGTGGTGCTCCTGGCGGAGTTTGGCCAGGCGTTTGCTGATCAGATTTTTTTCGCCGGATTCGGTTCGTGGTTTAGGCATATCTGCATTCCTCCTGTGTAAAATAGTCTGGCTCAGTTTTTGAACCGATGGTTCGATTGTAGTAAGAGGAGGGGACGAGGCCGGTTGTGAAAGTGAGACGAAAAAGAAATTAATTTCGTGTGGATTTCTTGTGACATAAATAAGAATCTTTTTGTGTTTGCGGCTCTGAATCGGCTCTTTCTGCAACATTTCTGTTACAATTTTTATTTTCTCCGTAATGAAAAATAATATTTCTGTTATGGCAATTTTGCAGGGGAAAAACTATAATAAACGCATCTGAGGGCGAGATGCTCTCGAATATGACAACAGGAGGAGATTCATTATGAAGAGAAAGATTATGGCATTATTGACAGCGATGATGTTGATGGTATCCGCAGTGCCGGTTCATGCGGCTGCGGCGAATGTCACGAAGAAGATGAGCGGTGACCGTGATTTGAAGCAGGTTTCTGAGATGTTTGCCGCTTATACTACAGCGATGAATCTCAGCGGCAATATTTCAGGCGGACAGGTTGAGATTCCGCTGAACGGAGCGAATCAGTTATCAATCGGCGCGTTTGTGCGTTACAACTATAAAGATGATTTTGGATTTACTGCCAGAGAGTTAAAGAGAGAGACAAAGGATCTGTTCGGCAAGGCTGCAAAGGTCAATGTCCTCAAGAAGACAGGCCAGGAAGATATGCTTGTATGCGCTGCAGACAGAAGTTTCGCAAATGATCCGTACATGTACTGCGGCGGAGATTTCAGCGATTGTATTCCTCAGTATAAGATTAAAAAGGTTGTTCAGATTAAGAAGAATCTGTATCGGGTTGAGATTCAGAATAAGATGGGTATCTACGGAGAGAATGGTTCCGAGGATATGGGCAGCACCGTTCTCAAGGTAAAGAAAGATAAAGATTCTGTATACGGATATGTGGTAAAAGAAGTCTCTTATAAAAAGTAAAGTAAATAGCAGGATGTGTGCCAGAAGGCCGCCGGAATGTAAGTCCCGGCGGCCTTCTGTGTTCTGGCTTTTCTTTACTCGTAATCCTCCTTCCATACTTCGGTTCGCAGGCTGTGTATCAGACTGCTCACTTCCTCCGGAGGGAGAATGCAGAGAAGCCGGCAGATGGTTCTGCCGCTGAAGCCGCTTTTTCCCTTTTCCTGTTCCCAGTAGCTTCGCGGTGAAATGTTAAGTTTTTCCGCCATGCGTTCCTGAGAATAAGAATTCTCCATGCGGTATTCATAAAGTTTCCTGCTGATAAGAAGATTAAGATCCTTATCTGATTTTTTCATTTGTATCCCTTCCTTTCAAATAAAATTTTTCTGTTAAGTGGGGGGGTAAGAAAATATTATCTGTCGGGAAGAAAACTTGTTACGATTTACACCTCAGTATTGATTTTATTATTTAAAAATATATCATATTTTAATATAAAAATTGCCACTTATGGTTAGGTATTTGTCATTACGAGGACATTTTTTTGTTTTTTTGTAAAAAGGGTGATGAATCCGCATATCAAATGCAGCCAATGGTTCCTGGGAGTCATGAGTTCCGGAGAGCGTACCATTTGAGAAATGTACATAAAATGCAGGAAAAGTGGTAATATTTGCAGTTGAAAAAAGTAGAAATGCCTGATATTATTGAAATCGTGGGTTATATGTCGTTATATAATGCACGAATTATATATAAAATGAATGAAAATGTGCAGAAGACTTCGCAGAAGAAGGATCTGTGCTGATAAATATGAGGAAACAGGGCAGAGGATAAAAGTATGAAAAAAGAGTCAGAAAGCAGAAGAGAGAGGGAAAGAATCTCTGGCCGCAAAAAATCAACGGTAAAAAAGATACATATCCAACACTGGAAGGTGATTACCTTCTATCTTGTTATATTCGACATTATCGCAATTAATTTTTCTTATTTTCTGGGACTGTGGCTGCGTTTTGACGCACGCTACTCCAATATACCGCCGGAATATTTCCATTCATTCCTGGTTTTTAGTCCTTTTTACACGATATTCGTCCTGGCGGTCTTTTTTGTGCTTCGTTTATATAAGAGTATCTGGCGTTTTGCCAGCTTCAGTGAACTGAACAGGATCTTTGCCGCGTCTGTGATCACCTCCGTGGTTCATACGGCCGGGATTACACTGTTTGTACAGCGGATGCCGATTTCCTATTATATGATCGGAGCGGTAACGCAGTTTGTGCTGGTCACAGGAGTCCGTTTCTCTTATCGCTACATCACGCTGCTGCGCAGCCGCCGCGAGAACAACATGCGGGCGAAGCACAACGTCATGGTCATCGGCGCCGGCGCCGCCGGACAGGTGATCTTAAAGGAATTAAAGAACTCCGGTCAGCTGGACACGAAGCCGCGCTGCGTCATTGACGACAATCCGAACAAATGGAACCGTTTTATGGAAGGCGTTCCAATCGTCGGCGGCCGGGAATCCATCCAGAAGGCTGCGCAAAAATACGACATTGACCAGATCCTTTTCGCCATCCCGACGGCTTCGCCGCAGGACCGAAAGGATATTCTGAACATTTGCAAGGAGACACGCTGCCAGTTAAAAAGCCTCCCTGGCGTTTACCAGCTGGCCAACGGCGATGTTTCTCTGAGCAAGATGAAGGCCGTAGCTGTGGAAGATCTGCTGGGCCGCGACCCGATCAAGGTCAACATGGACGAAATCTTCCAGTACCTGAAAGGGAAAGTCATCCTGGTCACAGGCGGAGGCGGCTCGATCGGCAGCGAGCTCTGCCGCCAGATTGCCGCCCACGAGCCAAAGCAGCTGATCATCTTTGACATTTACGAAAACAATGCTTACGACATCGAACAGGAATTAAAACGAAAATATAAAGATCTGAACCTGGTGGTGCTCATCGGCTCCGTCCGCGACAGCCGCCGCATCAACATGGTTTTTGAACAGTACAAACCGGACATCGTCTACCATGCGGCCGCTCACAAGCACGTGCCGCTCATGGAGACCAGCCCGAACGAGGCCATTAAGAACAACGTCATCGGCACCTACAAGACGGCCTACGCCGCCTTAAAGTACGGCGCGCAGCGCTTTGTCCTCATCAGCACCGACAAAGCTGTGAATCCGACTAACATCATGGGCGCCAGCAAGCGTCTCTGCGAGATGGTCATCCAGAGCATGGACGCCGTCAGCAAAGAAGGCCGCATCGACCTGCTGCCGTTCATCCACGCCCATAAGGACAAACAGATTGACGGGCAGGTTGTTTATGACCCGATGGACCATATGGCCGTATACGGCGGCGCAGGGGCCTCAGAACGGGGCTCTTCAAACGGAGCCGCCCGGGATGCCGGAGAATCCGCAGATTCTGCCGCGACTGCCCGGGAAAACAGCGCAGCGGCAGCACAGACAGCCGCCGCAGGACGGAAATCCGGTCTCCGCATTGAGAGCGTCAAAAACCAGGACAGAACGGGCACCCAGTTCGTAGCCGTCCGCTTTGGAAATGTACTGGGTAGCAATGGCTCCGTCATCCCGCTCTTCAAAAAACAGATTGAAGCCGGCGGCCCGGTGACCGTCACCCATCCGGACATCGTCCGCTACTTCATGACCATACCGGAAGCTGTCAGCCTCGTGCTGCAGGCCGGCACCTACGCCTGGGGCGGCGAGATCTTCGTCCTCGACATGGGCGAACCAGTCAAGATCGACACCCTGGCCCGCAACCTGATCAAGCTGTCCGGCTATGAGCCGGACACCGAGATACCGATCGTCTACACGGGCTTGCGCAGCGGCGAGAAACTCTACGAAGAGAAACTGATGGCCGAAGAAGGCCTCAAAAAGACCGACAACGAACTCATCCATATCGGCAAGCCGATTCCGTTCGACACCGAGCAGTTCCTCCGCGACCTGGAAGAGCTGGCCAAGGCCAGCTACGAAAACAGCGGCGATATCGTAAAACTGGTGGAGCGCATCGTGCCGACCTTCCACCCGGTAGGCAAAAATCCGACCGGCGAAGAGCGCCCGCTTCCAAAGAAAGCGCAGAAAGAAACAAGCGCATCAATTGGAGAAGCTGTTTACGCCAGACCGCAGAAAGCGCAGGCAGTGGCAGCGGTAACGAATGGGTGAGGGGAGTTAACTGGAAAATGTGACGACAAAATGTACATAAACGCACATCGGTGATATAATGTACCATGTTGGCCAATACATTTTCTAAGAAATAAAAAGAGGAACCGAAAATGGAATTTCAGGCATTTAAAAATAAAATATGGCTTTCTTCCCCTACCATGCACGGGGAAGAATTAAAATATGTGACAGAAGCCTACGAGACCAACTGGATGTCCACAGTGGGCGCCAACATCAACGAAATTGAACGCATCGTATGCGAAAAGCTGGGCTGCGGCCACGCAGTGGCTTTATCTGCAGGAACAGCGTCTCTGCACATGGCAGTGAAGCTGGCGGGAGAGCGAATATATGGCCAGACGCAGTTGGGAAAAGGGGCATTGGACGGGCACCGGGTGATAACTGTATAATAGGGACAACCAAGAAAAAACCTTGATTTTTCAAGGGTTTCACGAGTTTAGGCCAAGTCCCGAAATTGAAATTTTCTACGGATTGGAGGTAAATTCGAGTACCCGGAGAGGTTGAGATGGCTTCTTGGATACTCTTGGGTTGACCCACAATGCAGAGTAGAAAAATTCAATAAGGAGGTAAAGGCTTAGCTCACTTGTTTCTTTTGGAGACAGTGGGCTATTAGCCGTTGGAGGAAAACCACTGTACGTTCTATTGCGGTAAATTACAGATTAAAAAATAAGTTTTATAAAGATTCAAACAGATAAGCCTTCGAAACAATAAAGAACTAAGTTCTGAATATGAATGCTTTGATAGAAAAATAGATAAATGTAAAAACAGAGGACAAAAACATGCAACACATAGATTTGGCAAATAAAAAAATATTGATTACCGGGGCAGCCGGATTTATAGGTTCTTATCTGGTACAGGAAATATTAAGGACGGTTACACCCGTTACAGTAATCGGTATTGATAATATGAATGACTATTATGATGTGTCTATCAAGGAGTACCGATTAAAAGAAATTGAAAAACAGGCGGCAGCACATCCGGAATCTTCCTGGGTATTTGTCAAAGCGGATATTTCCGATAAGTCAGTGGTGGATGTCTTGTTCCAGATTTATAAACCGGAAATTGTAGTAAATCTGGCGGCGCAAGCGGGTGTACGCTACAGCATTACCAATCCGGACGTTTACATCAGTTCTAATCTGAATGGCTTCTACAATATTTTAGAAGCCTGTCGTCACTCCTACGATAATGGAGCTAAAGGCGTGGAACATCTGGTATACGCTTCTTCCTCTTCTGTATATGGTGGAAACACGAAAGTTCCGTTCTCTACAGAGGATAAGGTGGATCATCCGGTAAGCCTCTATGCGGCTACAAAGAAAAGCAATGAGCTGTTGGCTCATGCATACAGTAAACTTTATAACATCCCGTCTACAGGTCTTCGGTTCTTTACCGTCTATGGCCCGGCCGGCAGGCCGGATATGGCTTATTTCGGTTTTACCAATAAATTACTGAAAGGCGAGAAGATTCAGATTTTCAACTACGGAAATTGTAAACGGGACTTTACCTATGTAGATGATATTGTCCATGGAGTGAAATTGGTTATGCAGGCTCCGCCGGAAAAGAAAGTGGGAGAAGATGGTCTTCCTGTACCACCGTATGCCCTATACAACATCGGAAACAGTAATCCGGAAAACTTGTTAGATTTTGTGGATATTCTGCAGCAGGAATTGATCCGGGCAAAAGTGCTGCCGGAGAATTATGACTTTGACGCACATAAAGAACTGGTTCCTATGCAGGCGGGGGATGTCCCGATTACTTATGCAGACACCAGTGCGCTTGAAAAAGACTTTGGCTTCAGACCTAATACAAGTTTAAGAGAAGGGCTTCGGCGCTTTGCTGAGTGGTATAAGAAATTTTACAAGATATAGAGATTAACAATATCGGAACTGAAAATTGGTGAGGAGTGGAAGGAGAAAAACAGTGAACAGAAAGATTGCAGTTGCTGGCACCGGATATGTTGGTTTGTCATTGGCGGTGCTTTTAGCGCAGCACAACAAGGTTACAGCGGTAGATATTATTCCGGATAAAGTGGAGCTGATTAACAACAAGAAATCGCCCATACAAGATGATTATATAGAAAAGTATCTGACTGAAAAAGAATTGGATTTAACAGCGACGCTAAATGCAGAGGAAGCGTACAAGGACGCTGAATACGTTATTATTGCTGCACCTACAAACTATGATAGCAAGAAAAACTATTTCGATACATCGGCAGTGGAAACGGTAATCAATCTTGTTATGCGTTCCAATCCGGACGCAATTATGGTAATCAAGTCAACCATCCCGGTGGGATACACAGAGAGCATCAGGAAAAAGACAGGAAGCAAAAATATTCTGTTCAGTCCGGAATTCCTTCGGGAATCCAAGGCACTTTACGATAACCTGTATCCCAGCCGGATTATCGTTGGCACAGATCAGCAAGACGAGCGGCTTGTAAATGCAGCACATGAATTTGCCGCATTACTGCAGGAAGGGGCAATCAAAGAGAATATTGATACGCTCTTCATGGGATTTACAGAGGCAGAGGCTGTGAAGCTGTTTGCCAACACCTATCTTGCGCTGCGTGTCAGCTATTTCAATGAGTTGGACACTTATGCGGAAATGAAGGGGCTGAATACCCAGCAGATTATTAATGGCGTATGTCTTGATCCGAGAATTGGCGACCACTACAATAATCCTTCTTTTGGATACGGTGGGTATTGTCTGCCGAAAGATACAAAACAGCTTCTGGCTAATTATGAAGATGTGCCGGAAAACCTGATTGAAGCAATTGTGGAGAGTAACCGGACACGAAAAGACTTTATCGCTGATCGTGTGCTGGAGATTGCCGGGGCTTATGAAGCCAATGACAGCTGGGACGCTTCCAAAGAAAAAGAGGTAGTTGTGGGAGTGTATCGGCTTACCATGAAGAGTAATTCGGACAACTTCCGTCAGAGTAGTATACAGGGTGTCATGAAGCGAATAAAGGCAAAAGGAGCAACGGTAATCATTTATGAACCGACATTAGAAAATGGAAGTACATTTTTCGGAAGTAGGGTTGTAAATGATTTGTCAGAGTTTAAAAGACAGAGTAAAGCCATCATTGCAAACAGGTACGATAGTTGCTTGGATGATGTGAAGGGAAAAGTTTATACCCGTGATTTGTATCAGAGAGATTAGTAAAAAAATAGGGGAATTTACCCTACAGGTCATAAAAATAATTGAGGAGAGTTATTCATTATGGAAAAGAGGAGTATTTCGTTTAGTCCGCCGGATATTTCAGAACTTGAGATTCAGGAAGTTTGTGAGGCGCTTCGTTCCGGATGGATTACTACAGGCCCTCGTGTGAAAGAATTTGAAAAGCGATTGGCGAATTACGTTCACACCAATAAGGTAGTCTGCCTTGGCTCCGCTACAGCGGCAGAGGAATTAATCCTTCGCTTACTTGGAATTGGCGAGGGAGACGAAATTCTGGTGCCGGCATATACATACACTTCTTCCGCCTCTGCGGCAATTCATGTGGGCGCTACAGTGAAATTTATTGATTCACAACCGGATTCCTGTGAAATGGATTATGACGCCATGGAAGCCGCTATTACAGAAAAAACGAAAGCAGTAATTCCTGTTGATTTGGGGGGTGTTGTTTGTAATTATGATCGGATTTACGAAGCGGTTGAAAACAAAAGGAATCTGTTCAAACCATCCAATGATATTCAGGAAGCTATAGGTCGTGTAGCTGTTGTGGCGGATTGTGCCCATGCGCTGGGGGCATCTTGGCACGGGAAGATGGCAGGAGAGATTGCGGATTTTTCTTCTTTTTCTTTTCATGCGGTAAAAAATCTGACGACTGCAGAAGGCGGAGCTGCCACATGGAGAAGCATACCGGGAATAGATGACGAAGAGCTGTATCATCAATTCCAGTTATACAGTTTACATGGGCAGTCGAAGGATGCTCTGGCAAAAACACAGCTTGGCGCATGGGAATATGATGTTGTCGGCCCATGGTATAAATGCAATATGACAGATATTATGGGAGCCATTGGCTTGCGGCAGTTGGATCGCTATCCTGAATTGCTTTCCAGACGAAAAGAAATTATTGAAAAATATGATGCTGTATGTGATGAGATAGGTGTAAAGCACTTGATTCATTATGGAGAGGATTGTCAGTCCTCCGGGCATTTATATTTAGCGAGAGTTCCGGGAATTAGCTGTGAACAGAGAAATGAAATTATTGTTAAGATGGCCGAGCAAGGGATTGCGTGCAATGTGCATTATAAGCCATTGCCTATGATGACTGCATATAAGAAATATGGGTGGGATATCAAGGACTTCCCTAATGCATATCACTATTTCAAGGAGGAAATAACCTTACCTTTACATACAAAATTGACGGATGAGGACGCAGAGTATGTGATAGGGAATTTTAGAAGAGTACTTGAAGCGAGTAAGGAGAATAAAGAATGACAAATACAGTATTGATTCTTGGCGCAAATAGTTTACAGTTACCATTGATAGAGAAGGCTAATGAATTGGGATATAAAACCCTTGTTGTATCTCCTGTAACTGATGAGCCAGGTCATGAGATCGCTACATATTCGGAAGCATGTGATGTTGTTGATGAAGAGGGAGTTCTTAAATTGGCAAAAAAATACGATATATGCGGTATTATTACTGATCAGACTGATCTCCCGGTTAGAACAATGGCGTACGTTGCAAATCAGCTTGGTTTACCAGGAAACGATTATGAAGTGGCAAAAATTTTTACCGATAAGTATCTCATGAGAGAAAAATGTAAAGAAATTGGTGTAAAAACTGTTGAGTATAAAATGTGCAAGACCCTTGAAGAAGCGAATGCTTTTTATGATGGTTTAAATCGGGATGTTATATTGAAACCGGTTGATAATCAAGGGAGCAAAGGCGTATATAAAGTGTCTTCAAGAGCGGAATTAGAAAAAAGATTTTTGGAAGCAATAAAATACTCTAGAAGTGGTAGTGTGCTAGTGGAAGAGTATATTGTTGGACGTGAGTTTGTTGTCGAGGGAATTGCTGTAAATTATGAGTATGAAAACTTATGTTGTGGGGATACGGATTATTTCGATATTCCGGATGTGTTTTCTGCTACAAAAAGAGAGTTTCCGTCAATTGCAGATCCTAAAATTATAAATAAGGTGCTTGACATTAACAAAAAAATAGCAAAAGGATTTGGATTCAAGCAAGGAATTACTCACGGTGAATATATTTTGGATGGTCAAGATGTAATTTTGCTCGAAATCGCTGGGAGAGGTGGCGGGGTCTTTATTTCTTCCGATTTGATTCATTTGCAGACCGGATTGGAGACTGAAGAATTTCTACTTGGTGTTGCAACTGGGAAAATTAATAAGATTCCAGATTTTTCATGGCAAAATAAAAGTTGTTGTTATATCTCCTTTTTCCTGCGGCAAGGAGAGGTGGTGGAGATTCGTGGAATGAAAGAGGTAATTGATCTGCCTTATACATACCACAACAATTTTGAAACGCTGAAAGTAGGGCAAACAATAAAAACAAATTCGGATAAGACAAGTCGTTTTTTTGTGATTATTGAGGCTGATAATCATGATAAACTTATGGAGAGAAGAGAGCATATTAAAGAACTGTTAACAGTCAAAATCAAAAATGATGTTGGGATTATTGATGGAATAATCTGGGAGTAAAGAGCATGAAAGATATTTTTATTCTTGGAGCAACGAAGTATTCTTTTATGATACAACGGTTTATAGAGCAAGAGAAGCAATATCGAGTTCTTGGATATACTGTTAATGAGGCATATATTCAGGATGTTAAATCAGAGTGCGACAAAAGAGGTGTGAAGCTTTATGCACTAGAAAATTTAAAAAGGTATTGCTCCCCCAATATGCCAATTTGGATCCTTAATACAGTAGGATATACGGATATGAATCGGACACGTGAAAGGTTATCTATACAATGCCAACAATTAGGCTATCAGTTTGTCAATTTCATATCTGATCGAGCGATTGTTTTGTCAGAAATAGAAGGGGCAGGAAATATTGTATTCCCAGGTGCGTATATAGGAACGGATGTTTCTATAGGAAACAATAATGTTTTTTATACAGGTGTAGTAATGACACATGATATTGCCATAGGAAACAATAATTTCGTTGCAGCAAATGTAACAGTGGGTGGAGAGGTAGAAATTGGTAACAATTGTTTCATCGGAATGGGCTCTACATTGCGAAATAGAATAAAGGTTGCAAATTACAGCCTTATTGGTGCTTCTTGTTATTTGTCTCATAATACACATGAGAGAGAAGTAGTAGTACCTGCTAAATCTTTGACACTCGAGAAAAACAGTTTTGAAGTGAGATTGACTCCAAAATCCTAAATTTATGAGGTAAGAGCATGTATGAAAAATATATAAAACGTATGCTGGATATAATTATTTCTGGAATTAGTTTATTAATTTTGCTTCCCATATGGATTATAGTACCAATTCTCATAAAGATTGATGATGGAGGTTGTGTATTTTACAAGGCTCCTCGTATTGGAAAAGATAGTAAGAAAATATATATGTTGAAATTTCGATCTATGAAAGAGAATAATGTTGATATTCGCAATGCGGATGGAAGCACCTATAATTCTGAAGATGATCCTCGAGTAACCAAAACAGGAAAGTTATTACGAAAAACCAGTATCGACGAGTTACCACAACTTCTTAATGTTCTTATTGGAGATATGAGTCTTATTGGCCCACGTGCTAGTACCTGGGATTCACTGGAAGCATATCAGAAAGATGAGCTTGATAAAATGAAGGTTCGACCAGGCATTTCCGGTTACACTCAAGCATACTATCGGAACAGTATTTCAATGAGAGAAAAACGCATTAATGATGTGTGGTATGCAAATAATGTTTCATTTTTACTTGATGTAAAAATAGTATTAAAAACTATTGAAACAGTTATTTTCCGGAAGAATATTTATACAAACAAGAGTTAAGCGAATATGAAGAGAATATTATTTATTTCAAATATATGTAAAAAGATATCAAATTTCCACATGGTTTCTATTGAAGCAGCAGAGAACAATAATTACGAATTTCATTTCGCAGCAAATTTTACTTTAATGCCTGATGAGATGAAAAAAACGTATGCGAATGTACACTTTCACCATATAAATTTGAAAAGATTTCCCTTTCATCCCAAGAATTTGTTGGCTATTCATGAACTTAATAAAGTGATACAGGAGATTAAACCAGACGCTATTCATTGCAATACCCCAATAGGAGGTGCGCTTGGAAGAATATGTGGAGCCAAAAATAAAGTAGATGTTGTTATTTATACAGCGCACGGTTTTCATTTTTATAAAGGTGCCAAAGGGGTAGGCCCCTTTATTTATAAGAAACTTGAAACAATTATGGCCAAAAAAACAGACGTAATAATAACCATGAATCAAGAAGATTATTATGCAGCTCAAAAGATGAAATTGAAAGGTAACGGAAAAGTTTTTAGTGTTCATGGAGTGGGAATTTCAACTAAGGAGTACCAAAGCTCGACAGATGTTGCAGTTGAAAAAAAACATGATTTAAAATTGAAGCAGTCAGATATAGTTTGTATCGCAATGGGAGATTTGATTAAACGTAAAAATTATGAAACTTCAATTAGATCAATTGCTTTATTGAATAATAAAAATGTACATTTCCTGATCTGTGGAGATGGTCCTGAAAAGAAAAGATTAGAAGCATTGGCTAGAGAATTAAAAGTTGATGAGCAAATTCATTTTTTGGGATATAGGGATGATATTAAATCTCTACTTAGTATTTCAGATTGTTTTTTATTTAGTTCATTTCAAGAAGGATTGCCTCGCTCATTGATGGAGGCTATGGCTAGCGGTTTACCATGTGTAGTATCAAATATACGAGGTAATACTGATTTAATAGTGGATGGTCATAATGGCTTTTTATGTCCAGCTGATGATGCTTCTGCGTTTTGTGATGCATTAAAAACAATAATTTCAGATTCAAATTTAAGAAATTTAATGAGGAAGAATAATCTTATTGCTATAAAACCTTTTGATGTTGAGAATGTAAAAAAGGAAATGGATATTATTTATGCAGCTGTACTTAAATAATAGAATTATCGAGGTTGAAGATGAAAATTGTTCATTTATTACAAAGTACGAAATATTCGGGAGCAGAAAGTGTTGTTTGTCAGATAATACAAATGGCCCCACTTATTTCTGATGAAATAGAAATGATTTATGTGTCGCCTAGAGGACCTATTGAAAATATATTGAAAGAAAAAAAAATTCGATATTTCTTATTGGACTCGTTTTCACAGCATGAAATAGATAGAGCGATAAAAGAATTGAAGCCAGACCTTATTCAGGCGCATGATTTTAGTGCAAGTGTTAAAGTTGCAAAATATAAAAACGTAATTTCGCATTTGCATAATAACGCTTCGTGGTTATCGAAAATTGATTTTAGAACGATTGTATACGCATTGTGTATTTCAAGATTTAAATACATAATTGGAGTGTCAGATTCAATTCGAAAAGAATTTTTGTTTAATAAATTTTTAGGTAAGAAATATGTGACTTTACCCAATATTGTAGATGATGAGAAAGTGCTTCGTATGGCAGAAGAAGGGGATAGGCGAAAATTTGATTTGCTCTACGTAGGAAGGTTTGCTGAAGCAAAGAATCCATTAAGATTTTTACGTATTGTAAAAAGTGTGGTTGATAATGGGATTAATGTAAAAGCGGTAATGCTTGGGCAAGGTCCTTTATTTGAAAGCTGTGAAGAATATATAAAGACTAATAATTTGACTGAGCATGTAGATCTGCAAGGATTCACTTCGAATCCATACTGCTTTATGAAAAATGCGAAAATGTTAGTTATGACTTCTGTGTATGAGGGATTTGGATTAGTTGCTGTTGAATCAATGATACTTGGAACACCTGTTTTATGTACTCCAGTGGGAGGATTGGTGAATATTGTTGATGAATCATGTGGTGCATTATGCGAGAGTGATAATGACTTTGTAGATGCAATTAGAAAAATGCATGCGGATAATGAACTGTTGATCCAAAAATCAATTAGTTGTAAAAATAATGCAAAAAGATTTTGTAATAAAGCTCATTATATTTCTGTTTTAAAAAGGATATATTTTGAATAGTAATGGGAGGAATATGAGTAGAAATATTGCTAGTTGGAAAATAATAATACCGATGGTTTTGTATAGCGCAGGGATGATTTTTTATTCTGTACTACCGCGCGTGGGAGTAATAGTTATATCTCTTTTGGTCTATCTTTACATTTTAAAAATGTTAAAAAAAGATAATAATAATATTGATAGCCTAATACTTCTGAGTATTATAGCTATTCCAACTTCTACTATATCAATAATAGGAACTAATTATGGGGATTTACCCTTAACATGGTTCAATATCATTGTTTTAATCCTGGTTATGTTAATTGGTATAAAGGGTAAGCTAAATGCCAAATATTTTGTATCTATTATGTTATTTGGAATATTTGAGCTCATGCACTCGTTGTTCATGCCTAGTTTGGGTAATTCGCTTAAACAATTATTGACAATAATGTTATTGTTATTTGCATTTTTAATTGGTTCTTACGTGCGAAATTATTCATACAATGATCTGACAGAGAAAATGTCAATCTATTATTTGTACGGTACAGTGAGCGTTGCAGTGCAGGTTTTTCTTCAAAGATTTTATATTATGGCAACGGGACATGTTATCGGACATTATGCCGCAATGGGATCTGGCCGATTTGCGTATGCAGGACTATTTGGAGATTACAGTTTTGCTAGCCTATATATTGCCACTGGAGCCTTGTTAATTTTTTTGCAATATGTTAACAAGCGAAAGATATCACTTATTCGTTTTGTTTTAGTTGAAGGAATAATGTTGTCTGCAACATTAATGGTATCAGCCAGAACAGGTATATTTGCTCTGGCAATTGTAGGATTGTTGTACGTAATTCTTAATTTCAATAAATTAAATCCTAGATTGGTTTTAGTTATAATCGGGATTTGCATTGTGGCACCAAGTTTGGCAGGAAGACTGCTTTCGATCAGAGGTGGACAAGATTTGTTAGACTCATCGGGACGTGTTGAAATGTATATGGAAGCCCTTAAATTTTTTGCGGATAAACCAATGCTTGGATACGGTTTGGGGTTGGAAAATCTTAATAAATTGACAGGATTAGGTGCAATTCACAATTTTATTATTCAGTATTTGGTTCAAATGGGGATAATAGGTACAATACTTTTTTTAATTCCATTTTATATTTTTATTAAGCAGACAAGACGCAATCCAGGAATTTATATGTGGTTATTTTGGTTGGTAATGATTGGAGCTATGTTCATACCGGATATTGTAAGCTCTAGATTTTTATATGCGGTAATACTCCTTTGTATGTGTAGAAATTTAAAAAGTACTTATAAATGTGGAGGGTTATATGAGGCGTAAAGCAGAAAAAATAATGGATAAAGCACATATGTACTATATGCGCAAATGCTATAAGAGAGCATTATTATATACCAATATACTTAGAATTGTTTTTGCGTGTGACATACCTGCAGAAGTACAATTTTCTCAGAGTGCACAGTTAGTTCACAATGGATTGGGATGTGTCTTTCATCCAAAGACTGTTGTAGGAGATAATTGCAAGATATATCAAAACGTAACATTAGGAGGAAATGGAAAGATAATTAACGGTAAGCCTATTACAGGAGCCCCTACATTAGAGCAAAATGTTGCTATTTTCGCTGGCGCCTGTGTTTTAGGACCGATTATTATTGGACATGATTCTATAGTTGGTGCTAATGCAGTTGTGACAAAGGATGTCCCACCACATAGTCTGGTTGTTGGGAATCCGGCAGTTATTAAAGAATTGACGTTTGAATACAATTTTGAATAAGTTGGAGGGAGTGGCTAATGAATGACATTCAAGTGAAAAGTTCAAAAGCATTAAAATGGTCATCATTGGCTGAAATAATTGCAAAATTAGTAACGCCAATTTCTAATCTGATTTTGGCAAGACTATTAACACCAGAAGCATTTGGGGTTGTTGCAACAGTTACAATGGTTATTAGTTTTGCTGACATGTTTAGTGATTCGGGGTTTCAAAAGTTTCTAGTTCAGCATGAATTTGATAATGATGAAGATTTGAGAATTTCAGCCAATGTGGCTTTTTCAAGTAATATTATCTTATCATTATGTTTATGGGGATTGCTCTGTCTTTGTAATGATAGGATTGCAAGCTTAGTGGGAAATCCTGGCTTAGGTGTAGTTATTATTGTTGCAGGGATTTCCCTACCTGCAACATCGTTTTCAAGTATTCAAGCAGCTTTGTTCCGGAGAAAATTTAATTTTAAAGTTTTATTTTATTCTAGAGTTGTAAGTGCTGTAATTCCCCTGATAGTTACAGTGCCACTGGCCTTATTAGGATTAAGTTACTGGGCACTTATTATTGGGACAATCATAGGGAACTTTTCAACTGCAATTATTCTTACAGTATTATCTCCGTGGAAACCCAAATTAATATTTAGAAAAAAAGAATTTTTGGAGATGCTATCCTTCAGTGTATGGTCATTATTCGAATCTCTCGGTACATGGCTTTCGTCTTACATAGGAACTTTTATTGTAAGTAGTATTTTATCTCAATATTACGTAGGGCTATATAAAACTACAATGACCACAGTTAACGGATTATTTGCAATAATAACAACCGCAACCACATCCGTTTTATTTACATCATTGTCCCGGCTACAAAGTGATAAACAGGAATATGATAAGTATTTTGTTGATTTTATTCGAATCGTGTCTATTTTGATTATTCCGATTGGTTTTGGGACAATGGTTTACAAAGATTTAGTAACGCAAATACTTTTAGGAAGTCAGTGGACAGAAGCAGTACCATTTGTAGGTATTTATGGATTAATGAGTTGCTTGACATTGATACTTGGACAGTATTCATCAGAATATTTTCGTGGCTTGGGTAAACCTAAAGCCAATGTGTTGATGACAGTTCTACATTTAGCTGCACTCATCCCGATTTTGATAATTAGTGCTAACCATGGGTTTATAGTTCTTGCTTATGCAAGATCTTTTGTAAAAGCTGAACAGATACTGGTTTTTTGGGGGATTCTTTGGTTTGGATTCAAATTTAATCCAATAAGAATAATTAAATGTATTGCTAAGCCAGTACTGAGTGCAATTGTTATGAGTATAATTGGATATGCAATGCTCGGATTTTGCACATCGTATTTTATGCAGTTTATATCTGTCTTGATATGTATCATTGTATACTTTGGCTTTTATGTTATTGTTCTTAGAGGTAAAAAAGATGTATTAAACTTAGTGAGAATGTTTACCGGAAGAGGGGAAAAGAATGAATAAAAAAGTTTTGATAGTCCTTCCAGGAATGTATTTCGGAGGAATGGAGAGAGTATCTTTTATAGCAAGAGAAATATTATTAGAAAATGGATATGACGTTGATTATGTAACATTGTTTCGCGGAGACCCGGATTATAACCCCGATTTTAAATATACGTCTCTTAATTGTGAAATTAAAAAAAGCAAAATCGGTAAAATACTAACTACAATAAAACGAGTTAGAAAATTGAAAGAGTATAAAAAGAAGACAAGACCAGATTATGTAATTGCCTATGGACAAAATGCTAATTTTTGTAATGTGTTTTCAAAATGCGAAGAGAAAACGATAATAGGGATTAGATCATATGATTGGTTATACAATTATTTTTTTAATTATAAGATTGAGAAGATGATTTATGATAAAGCTGATAAGGTTATTGCTGTGAGCCAGTTGATCCAGGCAGATGCTGAGGAAAAATTTAATATTGATAAGGAAAAAAGTAATTATTTGTATAATCCGTACGATTTAGAGTTGATAAATGAACGAGCTAATGAAAATATAACAGAAACAGCCATTCCTGATGATAAGATAATATTAGTTTCGGCAGGAAGGCTTGAAAATCAAAAAGGTTTTTATCATTTGATTAAAGCTTTGTCATTATTTGATTCATCGAATCTTAAACTATATATTTTAGGACATGGCAGTCGTGAAGGTGATTTAAAAAGCATGATTAAGTATCTTGGTTTAGAAGACACTGTTATTCTTATGGGGGGACAATCAAATCCATACAAATTTATGAAAAAAGCAGATTTATATGTTATGCCTTCAATAACAGAAGGTTTTCCAAATGCATTAGTTGAAGCGATGGCAGTTGGAACACCGGTATTGAGTTCTGATTGTTTATCTGGACCTCGCGAAATCTTAACAGAAGATGATATTCATAAACGAACGGAAGGTATACAGTACGGGAAATATGGAATACTTGTTCAAGCTATGACAGATAGTAGAAGTTATGATCCAACAGTGATCGAAGAGTGTGATCGTCTTTTGGCAGAGGCAATTCAGATTATAACAAATGATAGAGAGTTGTTGAGAAAATATGGAGTGCTAGCAAAGAAAAGAGCAGCAGTATTTTCATATCAAGAATTTGAAAAGAAACTTTTAGAACTAATTAGTTAGGAAGGGGAAATATGGATTATAAGGAGAAAGAGGGGTATCAATTACAAAAGGAATGCTTTCCGATTATGGATATAATTAAATTTATTTTTTGCTTTTTTATTGTTGGTATTCATACGGAATTGTTTGCAGAAAATGTTGAAATTCATTACTGGATAGAAAAAAGTTTATTTCGTTTAGCGGTTCCCTATTTTGTTTTATGTTCTGGATTTTTGCTTGCAATGAAAATTGATATGAGAGGGGGGGTATATACATGTGTAAAGCATTTTTCTCATAGATTGGCTCGATTATTACTTGTATTTGAGCCTATTTCGATTGCTTTTATGTCTATAATTTTTTTATTGGAGGGAAGAAATATTTTCTATATTGTACTGCGAGTTGTCCAGTCTGTGATTTTCTATCCATACGGTGCACTTTGGTATATTCAAGCAATGATTATAGGAATTTGGCTGCTTTATTTTGTGATATTGAAAAAGAAAAGAGAAAGATTGGGATTCTATTTAGGAATTCCTCTGTTTCTTTTTGCTCTTATTTGTAATTCGTATTATTTTTTGATAGAGAATAGTGCTTTGGGAGAATATGTTAGCTTGTACTTGAAAATAGCAATGTCGGCACGAAATGGTATTTTTTATGGATTTTTTGTTTTATGGGTAGGCTTTTTTGCCTATAAACTTTATAAAAAGAAACCAATACCAGACAAAGTTGTTACGATTTTATTTTTTGTATGCTATGGTTTGTACTTAATTGAATTATTTGTACTAAAGGAAAAGACTTTGCGAGATGATGGGTCAATTTTCATTATGTCTATTCCGGTGACTTTCTGCTTGCTACTTTTAAGTGTGAGACGGAAGAAAAAAAGTAATAAGACAGTACTATTAAGAAATTTGAGTACAGGTATATATTTGATTCATCGACCAATTTTATATATTTTGACTATAATTCAAATGGTGGCTTATATTGAAATTTCATATAGTTTGCGATTCATCATTGTGTCAGGTGTTGCAGTATTTGTATGCTATTATTCCTATAAAAAAAATTATCGTATAGCTCAGTATTTAAAATAGTATGGGATTTATTGCATATGATTTTGGTTCTTCCCGGTAATCTGGTGGAAAAGTGACGCAAGCTCTTAAATCCTGTATAAGATCAGGAAGGGCTGGAGAAACACCAGAAAAAGCGTTAGAACCGAACCATCATTTGGAGAGCCAGTGTAAGGCTCCTCTCTAAATTATTATTGATTGGATTAACACGAAAAATGAATACAAAAAAAGGACGCCCAAAAAAGAAACCAACATACAATGAAGAAATAATCATGCAGGAATTACTGTCTGCCATCTCTGATGCCTACCTCACTGGCGGTAATGGCAAAGGGGAAACATCCCCACCTGCAGTCTCTCTCCGCCAGATTGCCAATGAATTTGATATCACGTTGATGAAGGCCAGGAAGCTTTTGATCACTGCCGGCGTATATCATACAGAGATCAGTGAGGAAGTGAATGAGCTGAAAGCAGAGGGAAAGACCATTGAGCAGATTATGGAGCTGACCGGTCTGAAGCGTTCCTCCGTTCATTCTTACCTGCCTTACACCAAGTCCATATATAATCTGAAAGAATTAAGTCTCTATGCAGAGCGGTGCAGGCTATACCGGGCAAGGAAAAAAGCGGTAGAATCCTTGCGGGAACTGGAAAGCGATTCATCCATTGAGGACAGATTGTGGGATGCCATCCGGATTTTTGCAGGATATCGCTTTACTACAGCGAAAAGCCTGGTGTTTCGCTACACGGTATTCGGGAATGAAATCAGGGTAGACCGGAAAAAGAAATCCATTGTCAGGAGCAGTGTAAATATGGCGCTGAAAAAAGTGATAGATGTAGATGGTAAGATCAGAGGACCAAAAGAGCTGGGCGTATATGGCGCCAGCTATCTCTATCCTATGTTTCAGAGATTTGGCCTGATTCAAGAAGAAACAAAGAAATTTTGATTTTGTGCAGCAAAGAGAGAAACGAAAATATGTTCGATAAATTTATGTGAAACTATTGACAGCAACACATCTGTCAGGTATAATTTCTATCAGAAACGATGCGTTTCTGATAGAAAGGCGAAGAGATGAGATCGAAGAACGAAAATTTAATGAAGCAAATATTGGATTATACAGAGGATTTTCGCCTGCAGTTTCATCGTTCTCCTTCTACCAATGAAGTCGCAAAGGCGCTCGGTATAGTCAAGAGCACAGTCTATCGGTACCTTGTCGAGATGAATGAAAGAGGAATGTTAAGCTACCACGACGGGGAGATCGAGACTGAGAAAACGAGGAAATTGTCTCCGATGAGCAAATCGGCGGCAATTCTTGGTTCCGTTTCCTGTGGGCTGCCCCAGCTGGAGGAGGAATATGTGGAAGAGTATGTGTCCCTCCCGGTATCCCTTTTTGGAGACGGAGAGTTTTTTATCTTGCGGGCGAATGGAGATTCTATGACAGGAGCCGGGATCAACCATGGAGATCTGGTCGTGATTCGGAAGCAGAACACGGCTGAGGAAGGTCAGATCGTGGTGGCTCTTGTGGATAATGAATCTACTCTGAAGCGGCTGTATCTGGACGCAAAGCGGCAATGTGTGCGGCTGCATCCGGAGAATGAAAAGTACCCGGATATCTACACGAAAGAGTGTAGTATCCAGGGAATTGCGGTTCATGTGATCCGGCCGCTTCGCTAAGCGGAGGAGAAGCAGGGGACAGGCAGAGCGAAGTCGGGACTGTCGGAGGCGGTCCCGGACAGGAAAGCAGACAGGCGGCACGGCTTCGGTGCTTACGGAATCGTCTGTCCAGTCTCATCAACGGTTTTACTTTCCCTGATCCGTTTGAGAGATAAAATCTATCTATCACTGGGAGGATGATGTATTGATGAGAGAAAGCAGTAAAACGGGTTATTGTGTGACTTGTCTGAAATGCGGCAAGATTCACCAGAAAGGGTATGCGGCAGATGCTATTTTTATCTGCCCGAAATGTGGATATGAGAATTATGTATATCTGAAAAACGGCGTACAGATCGAGATGCCGGCGGCGCAGATGCAGAGCCAGCAGTTTTTAGCCAGAGTCAGAAAGTTTGCGCTCAGCCTTGAACAGTTTACCCGAGAAGAGAAGGAAGATACGCTGTTAGAGGAGAATTCCAGGTAATAGCTCTCCGCCGTAACCATATATAAAAACAAAATGAGGCTTTCATGAATTCGTTGTACCGGGCAGGAACCCGGAGGTTCGGCATGGAATGCCAAGAGTTTGCTTATGAGACTGTAGTTGACAGAGGAATCATCAGGAGTCCGGCAAAACGCAATCGTAGCCCCGGCGGCCCGGGGAAATGTTTTTTGCGCTTTGCCGGATTTTTTTTCGCCATTTTTTGCCCTTAATTGAAACTACAAATGGCGTATTTTGCACAAGAATCATCAGGAGTCCGGCAAAACGTGAAAACGGGATCAACCGCAGGAAGAGCAGTATCCCGTTCATCGTTTTGCCGTTTTTTTTGTTTTCAAATATTTTCATTTTATTTTTTTCGTGCGCTTGCATTATAAAGGCAGAAGTTTGGGGTATATGAGAGGAGGTTTTCAGATGCGAGGTCTTGGATTCCCCGTTAAAAAAAACGGGTGAGTCTGAGGCCTTGCGGTGCTGCTCACATTTTATCTGATTGAACAGAAATTGGCTGTCTTGGGCCACCCGTGGAAAGGTGGCCATTCATGACATTGCAGGAAGTTTTGAATCAGATACCGGAGGCAGCAAAAGTAAAGAGAGTTCCGTCCGTTGTAAAACTGGCGCAGGAAGGAATCCAGGTACTGGCGGATCAGCTGGACGAGGATACGAGTGTGGTTATTTACAGTAACGGATATGTTGTGTATCAGTGTGAAAACCGGGCGACGGTGTTTCCACTCCATGAGTGTATGGATTATGAGTATACCACTGCGATGGAAAAGCAGAGGATTCCCTTTACTGAATTTGCGGATCAGCCCTGGCAGGTAAGGGTCTTTATGGAAGGAAAGGACAGATTGGTACATAACCAGAATAACCGGAAGGAGGGCAGGACGGTTTCGGTCAACGCTTATGATTCGGAAGTCCGGTGGGAAGCATTATCAGACAGAGGATTATATGATCCACTCCGTATGATGGAGGAACAGGATGAAAAGAGAGAAGAGATCGAACAGCTTTATAAATATCTTGAGAGGCTGACCGACAGGCAGAGAGAAATCCTTATACTCTGCGTAGTCAATGGGAAAACTCATGAAGAAGCCGCCCGGATGCTTGGGACAAGCCGCCAGGCCATTACGGATAGCCTGAAAAAATCTCTCATTCGTCTTCGAAAACTGTATGGGCTGGATGAAAAATGTGGTGGCAGAAACTGTTTTTGCCGGAGAGAGTCATAACCGATAGAAAATATGTGATACAAAGAGAAGCCGTTGACGGCAAAATCAGTATTGCCGCAACGGTTTTCTTTATTAATCATTTTTCTTTTTATTATTGAGAAAGTTGGGAATTTCAATCTTTTTTACGGGGTTCTTATCTGTATTCATCAAATTAACAACGTGTCCGAATGGGTTCTTTTGTTCTTCTGGTTTCGCCTCATCATCAGGTGGAGGAATTATCTCCGTGTGATGAGCTGTCAGCAAATGCAAGGAGAAGTCCCCGTCAGGGTAATTTTCGTCATAATATAAATAAAGCTCTAAAGAGGCGTCTTCACCACAGAAATCCTGTACTATATTTGTTATACCGTTCAGTTCTGTCAACCCTATATTTCCCTCTACAAATAAGAGTGCGTATACCACGTTAGAAGGGAGGCTCATCTGCAGATATGTGGCAAGATCTTCCATCGGCACATGAAGTTCCGTGATGCAGGCATAGTTGCAATTAGTAATGTTCCGAAGAATTGCCGGTATATCGTTGCTGTCAAGCGATATCATACATGGAAGTTCCGACAGGATGGTAAGGTATTTTTCTACTGTTTCCATATCAGAAATGGTAAAGAGCCGTTTCTGAGCGAAGCATAGAGCACCGCTGATGCCGAAAAGATGGGAGATGGCAGATTTTCGGATTAGCTGATTTTGCTCTGGAACCTCCGTCGGAAATTTTTGCAGAGTTTCATCTGGTTTCATGTCATTATCCGAATCTTTTACCGCATTGAAATCAGTCTGCGGATCCTCGGTAGATTGTTTATCTGTGTTTCTGTCCGTAGTACTTCTTTTCCGAGTATCAGAGATTCTATTCTCCGATCGGTAGGAGAGAATGTCGGCAATCATGTTATCATCCAACTTGGACAGATGACTCCTGGGACAAGAGATAGACTGGTGCATGGAGATATCGAGGAAGGCGTCGGTGTCATATTGATAGAGCTGGAACAGGTGTTGCCGCAGTTCTTCATCCATAAGGATATGCTCACTGCCAAGCAGCCGGTAAAGGCAGGTAGAGCCGTCTTTTTTACTGATCATTCTTGCCTTTGCAATTCGGAGTGCCCGTTCATCCGGCGATAGATCCAGAAAATTTCCTACAATCTCTTTGCTGATCGGTTTTCCTCCACGGACATAGTGGCTTGTCATATTGGGCGTGATGTGGAACGCTGTCTCATCAGTTCCGGTCAGTCTTTCGCCTGTTAGAAGGACGTTTACAGCGTCATATTGATTTAAATGTGTGTTGTTTTTAAACACAGCAGTGTAGAAAACGGGAAATGTAAAATATGATTTCCAATTAGCCATAGCTATCGCCCTTTCTTCTTACAGTAATCGTTGTACTTATATTACCACGGACAGAATAAAAAGGTCAATAAAAAGTAATTCAAAAGTAACTTAAAAGTAATGAAATGGAGAGAGTGTTTCCTGTAGATAGGGTTATTTACCTGATTAGTGCCTGCAATGGGTAATAAATGGTAATCAAAAAAACCAATGCAGGGTTGTGAGAAAACAGAAATTGAACAGTTACAAAATTTTGAAAACAGGATAGAATAAGACAACTTTATTGGAAGAATGCGGAAGGAGGGCGATCATGATGTTTTGCGTTAGTGATGACTGGGACGATCAGAAGATTAAGATTGAAGCAGGAAAAGCCCTCCGTCATGCCCGTAAGAGCCGGAATCTTACGCAGGAGAAAATAGAAGAAAAGGTTCACAGATATAAGAACGCATTTACCAATTATGAGAATGGAAATACGTCTATGGATTTTGTGACGTTGGTTAGGACGGTAACGGCACTGCGGATGGAGGTGGATGAAATCTTCCCCTTTTTGAAACCGGCAGATACAGAGAGTGGGAAATATTCTCAAAAGACAGTGTTGGATATGTGCCGGAAGCTTTCCAGGGAGGAACAGCTGCAGATAGCGGTTGCCCTGATGAAGGACAACTGGGTAAAAGAAAGTGAAGAAAACAGGATATAGGGCGGCAGTCAGGTTGCATACTCCGATTGCCGCTTTATTTTTTTCTGAAATCTCCCAAATATAGGGAATTATTTTTTCAAGTTCCCTATTTACGGTGTTCATGCCAAAGAAACCTTACGATAAACTGATGATGCAGACAGGCAGTCCTGCTGTATGGGAGATATTAAGAAACAATCAGTTTTCATGCTCCCCGTTAAAAAAAACGGGTGAGCTGAAAGCTGTGTTGTGCTGCTCACATTGAATCTGATTGACTAGAAACCGGCTATTTTTGGCCACCCGTGGAAAGGTGGTCAATCATGACATTGCAGGAAGTTTTGAATCAGATTCCGGAGGCAGCAAAAGTAAAGAGAGTCCCGTCTGTTGTAAAACTGGCGGAGGAAGGAATCCCGGCGCTGGCGGATCAGCTGGACGAGAATACAAGTGTGGTTATTTACACTAACGGATATGTCGTGTATCAGTGTGGAAATCGGACAACAGTCTTCCCCCTCCATGTGTGCGGAGATTATGAGTATACCACTGTGATGGAAAAGCAGAGGATTCCCTTTGAGAAATTTGCAGATCAGCCCTGGCAGGTAAGGGTCTTTGTGGAGGGAAAAGACAGGCTGGTGCATAATCAGAATAACAGGAAGGAGAGCAGGACGGTTTCGGTCAATGTCTATGATTCAGAAGTCTGGTGGGAAGCGTTATCCGACCGTGGCCTATATGATCCACTTCGAATGCTGGTGGAGGAAGAGGAAAAGAGAGAAGAGATCGAACTGCTTGATAAACACCTGGAGAAATTGACCGGGCGTCAGAGAGAAATCCTTATGCTCTGCGTAGTCAATGGGAAAACTCATGAGGAAGCCGCCCGGATGCTTGGGACAAGCCACCAGGCAATAACGGACAGCCTGAAAAAATCACTGGCTCGTCTGCGGAAGCTGTATGGGTTGGATGAAAATTGCGGGGGCAGGAACTGTTTTTGCCGGAGAGGACAGTAATCTTCATAAGAAAAAAGCATAGTAGGCCGCTGTCGGTGCAGAGAGTTTGCGCCGGCGGCGGCCTTTGCTGTCTTTTTCGGCGTATTTCTGATTACAAAAGTAAATTTGCACTTGGACACTTGCAATAGAACCGGCTGTTTTTGGGGTAAGTAAGGGGAAACCTGTCCCCGGAAAGGAGGCGGATGGATATGAGGGAATGAAAAAGGCGGGCGTTTTGCACGCAGGGCAGGATTCTATTTTTATAAATCTTGATAAGGAAGGAGCAGAAAGCAGATGAAACAGAAAAGATGGTTGAAAAGGGTGGTGTCCGGTATGCTTACGGCGGTCACGTTGCTTACATCGGCGATTTCTCCGATGACAGTGATGGCGGCGGAGCATTCTCCTAAAGAAGACCTGGCGGCGTATGTATCGTCTCTTCCGA
Source organism: Eubacteriaceae bacterium CHKCI004 (assembly GCA_900016875.1). Lineage (GTDB taxonomy): Bacteria > Bacillota > Clostridia > Lachnospirales > Lachnospiraceae > Anaerobutyricum > Anaerobutyricum stercoris. Next base: position 41,024 of record FCNR01000070.1, read on the forward strand.
AGATGGAGGAAGTAGCGGATCAGCTGGACGCCGGGGAGCTGGTAACCGTAGCAGATTATGAAGTGGAAATTGGTGCGGAGATTGATCTGAAAAATGATTTTACCGGAATCTCCTATGAGAAAGAAAAGGTAAAGGTCAGCTTTTATGAAGCGCAGAATGAGGAAGGAGAGGATTTCTCTACCTACCATGCGGACAGTTATCAGGCCACCTATTATGTGGAGCCGGTCAGTGGGCATCCGGCTTATCGGTTCAGCCGCACTGTGACTGTCATAGAGCCGGCGGCGGAGAGCCGGGAGAATCTGACGGCTACGGAAGAAGGTTCCGGCGGCAATGCGGATGAGAGCGACGGCGGGGAGGACGCAGATGCGGACTCACATTTAGAGCAGAAACCGGATGAAGAAGTGATCCGGATGGAAGAAGCGTTTGAAGAAGAGCTGGAACGGACGCAGGAACAGGAGACTGTTGACCCGGAGTCGGGCGTTACGTTGTCAGAGGTTATGACGGAGGCAGTAGATCAGGGGATTGATCTGAATTCCATGGATATTGGCGAAACCGTGGTATTTGAGATGCCGGCGCTGATGGCGGCGAACGCAACTGGGAGCCAGTCAGTTTCGGTTACCAGAGGCCCATGGTATGAATACTCGGATTATAACCTGGGTTCCTACCGGACTGCGCCCTACTACGTGAGCTGGGGAGGAATCAGCGCCACGGCGTATTGCGTGCAGCCTTCCAAACCGGGGCCGGACGATGGGACATATACCATAACGAAGCTGGCGGACAGTAAAGAGCTTGCCAAGGTCTGCTATTACGGGGCGAAGGCCAGTGAAGAAAACGGATTCTTTGCTGAAAAGCATCCGGATTTTTCAGAGGGAAAACGTTTTATCATTACGCATCTGGCGGCAGCTTATGCCAATGGTTCCAGTGACTGGGATTCCGGAACTAATGCCACGGGACGGTCCCTTGCCATGGAACTTTACGATTACTGCGTCAGTATGCCGGATATTCCGGATGTGGAAATGAGTTTTTCCAATGCCAATGTAAAAGCCTATGTGGAGGGCAACATCCAGAGAACGGAATCAGTTAAGTTTAAGGCTGATGAACTGCAGACGATCACGTTTCAGCTGCCGAAAGGTGTCCGCCTGGTTAATGAGACAACAGGTAAGACCAGCGCTGCAGGCGCAGATGTGAAAATCAGCGGCGGCACACGCTTTTATCTGACCGCACCGCTGACCCAGGCAGAGGATGTGGCGGAGACCTTCTCCACCACCATGAAGGGCAGCATTACCAAAGATTATTCCGCTTATAAGATTGTGACGGGCGGCTCTTCACAGGATCTGGCGCTGGTATTCGGGGAGGCTGTGGGAGACGAGAAGCGTGTGAGTTTCCAGGTTACATGGACAAAACAGTGCTCCGTATCTATTGTCAAGAAAGATGCGGAGACCTCCCAGAGCCTTGCCGGGGCGGTATATGGGATTTACCGTGACGCAGCTGGTACGGATTTGATTGTACAGATGCCGGCGACAGACGGCAATGGCGCTTCCAGTGTGTCTCTGGAAAAGACGCAGGATGTGGTCTACCTGAAAGAAATCTCCGTGCCGGCGGGCTATGTAATCGACACAAAAGCGTATAACGTGACGTTAAACATTGGAAAGACCAGTACCCAAACGGTAACGGATCAGCGGGTAGACGCTGCTATCCATCTGGTCAAAGAGGATGCGGAAACAGGCAGCAAAGCGCAGGGCGACGCCACACTGGCGGGGGCGGTTTACGGGCTGTACGCACGGGAAAATATCGTGCATCCGGACGGAAAGACCGGCATCCTGTATCAGAAAGATGCGCTGGTTGCTACGCTTACGACTGATCAGAACGGAAAAGCGTCTGTGCATGACCTGTATCTGGGGAAATATTATCTTCGGGAGATTACCGCTCCGGAAGGATATCTGCTGGATACCCGGGAGCATGACATTGACTGTAATTATGAGGGGTCTTCAGTTCCTACGGTGGAGAGAACCGCTGTGCTGGGAGATACGGTAAAGAAACAGCCGTTTCAGATTATTAAGGCAGCAAATAACGGAAACACCAATGCGGATTTGTTATCCGGCGCAGGATTTTCCGCTTATCTGAAAAGAGACTTGAAAGTCAATGCGGATGGAAGCTATGATTTTGCTTCCGCTGTCCCGGTTGTGCTGACTGCCGATGGCAAGACGGAAATGTTTACGGATGAGAAGGGCTATGCCTGCAGCATTCCCCTGCCATACGGGACGTATATCGTGCGGGAGACAACAACGCCGCACAATTACACGCCGGTGGACGATTTCGAAGTGTCCATTACAGAAAATAAACCGGATGAGCCACAGACCTGGCGGGTACTGTTGGATGACGAGTTTGAGGCGAAGCTGAAGATTGTGAAAAAGGATGATGAGACGAAGCAGACCGTACTTCTTCCAGGAACGGAGTTTAAGATTTATGACATGGACAATGAGACCTATGTACAGCAGGTAACCACCTACCCGACCACGACCGTTCACACTTCGTTCTTTACCGACAGCAATGGTTACCTGATTCTGCCGGAAAATCTTAAGATTGGACATTACCGGATTGAGGAAGTGACAGCGCCGGATGGCTATACGCTGGGCGGCAGCCATGTGGAGATTGCTGTGGATTCCAATATCGCTTATCAGACAGATCCGGTCAGTGGAGATATTGTGATCGAGGTGGAGTACGAGAATCATCCGGTTAAAGGAAAACTCACTGTAATCAAGACCGGAGAGCTGTTATTCGGATATGAAGAGGACTTCCTGTATGAAGAAGCTGTCCTGGAAGGGGCTGTGTTTGAGGTGTATGCGGCAGAAGATATTTATACGCCGGATCATCAGACAGACGCAGATGGCAACCGGACGGTCATCTATGAGAAAGGGACGCTGGTCGATACACTGACCACCGATGAAAACGGAATGGCAGTCCTGGAAAACCTGCCGCTGGGTAAATACCGGGTAGTTGAAAAGGAAGCGCCGTATGGCTTCAGCCTGCATACGGAGGCGCAGGAAGTGATTTTCTCTTATGAAGATCAGCATACGCCGGTGGTAGATCAGGAAGTGACGTTTCAAAACGAACGCCAGAAAGTGGCGCTTATTGTGGAGAAGCAGGACAAAGAAAACGGGGCAGCCATAGAGGGAGCAGTATTCGGCCTCTATAATAGGGAAGATATTGCCGCCGCAAACGGAGAAATTCTGGTAGAGGCGGATACGCTTTTACAGGAAATGACTTCCGATGAAGACGGTCTTGCGGTCTGCACCTTGGATCTGCCGCTGGGACAGTATTATGTGAAAGAGCTGAAAGCGCCGGCGGGGTATGTTTCTTCGGATGAAATTCTGGAATTTGACGCTTCCTATCAGGGACAGGATGTTCAGACGATAGAGCTGAAAGAGGTAAAAGAGAACGAGCCGACGACGGTGGAATTTACGAAATCCGACATTACTACGGGCGTAGAGCTGGAGGGCGCAAGCCTTACGGTGCTGGATAGAGACGGAAATGTGGTGGACACCTGGACTTCCGTAAAGGGAGAGCCGCATGTGATCAAGCGTCTGATTGTGGGAGAAACCTATACTTTGCGGGAAGAGTTTGCCCCGTATGGCTACCTGAAAGCAACGGATGTGGAATTTACCGTAGAAGATACGGCGGAAATCCAGAAAGTAGAGATGAAGGACGAAGTGCCGACTGGCCTGCTGATTATCAACAAGAAGGGGGAATTCTTAGAGAAGATCACGCTGCTGGACAATTTGAAAGGGATCGTGGAGCATCTCTTTGAGTATGTGACCGGAAACCTGACGGAAGTTACCTTTGAGGTTTATGCCGCTGAGGATATTCACGCTGCGGATGGTGTCAGCGAGGATTATTACCAAGCGGATGAGCTGGTGGCAACGATTACCACGGACGACCGTGGCATTGCGCAGCTGGGCGATCTTCCTCTGGGGAAATACTATGTGAAAGAAAAAGAAACAGCGCATGGGTATGTGCTAGACGAGGAGATTCGGTATGTGGATCTGACTTACCGTGACCAGGATACGCCGGTGGTAACCTTTGAGGAAGAGTGGCAGAATGCCCGTCAGAAGGTTAGCGTGACGGTGCTGAAAAAGGAAAAGGACTCTGAGCATATGCTCGCAGGAGGCATTTTCGGCTTGTACACCAGAAACGATATTGTGGGAATGAACGGGGAAGTGCTGATGGAAGCCGATACTCTGATTGAACTGAAGACTACTGATGAAAACGGACAGATTACCTTTATGGCAGACCTGCCGCTGGACGGCACCTATTATGTAAAAGAATTGTATGCTCCGGATGGTTTTGTGACCACAAACGAGGAGCAGGAATTTACTTTTGCGTATGCCGGTGCGGATCAGCCGGTGGCGTCTTATGAATTTACATTCGAGAATGAGCCGACCACCGTAGAACTGACCAAGACCGACCTAACCAACGGGAAAGAACTGCCGGGAGCGCACCTGCAGCTGACCGATGAGGAAGGGACTGTGGTAGAGGAATGGGTTTCCACGGAGGAGCCGCATGTGATCAAAGAGCTGGTAGTGGGGAAATCCTACACCCTGACCGAAACCAAACCGGCGGATGGCTATGTAACAGCGGAGAGCATCACCTTTACCGTGGAAAATACTGCGGAGGTTCAGAAACATATCATGGAAGATGATGTGACCAAAGTGCTGATCTCCAAGACGGACATCGCCGGAAACGAACTGCCGGGAGCGAAGCTGACCATTCTGGATGCGGAAGGGAATGTGGTGGAAAGCTGGACTTCCACAGAAGAAGCGCACTATATTGAGAAACTTCCGATTGGGGAATATACCCTGCGGGAGGAGTCTGCGCCGGATGGCTATTTAGTTGCGGAAGACGTGAAGTTTACGGTGGAAGATACCGGAGAAATCCAGAAGGTTGTCATGGTAGACGAGGCGAAGCCGACCGTCCAGACAGATTCCCCGAAGACGGGAGATAACAGCCCGGTCGCTGTATGGGCTGGAATTGGCCTGCTCGCATTGGGACTGTTTGGAGCAATCATCGCTCTGCGAAAAAAGAATAAGGGCAGATAATACCGGAAACAACGGGATTGTCTGAGGCTATGATCCCCGGTCAATGCGGCCGGGGATTTTTTCTGCCTGCAAATTTATCTGGAAACGCTTGCAATCCGCTTTCGGGAGATTGGGGTAAGTAAAGGAGGGACAAAGCTCCTTTTCGTACCTTGAAAAATAAGCGTTTCGCTTCATAACCCTGCTTCCTGGGATGATACAGACAGTCGAGTATGCATCCCTGCGTGCCTCTGCCTGAAATACGCACCGGAAGAGCCGGGGCAGGAACGGGTCCGGGAGGGCAGGGCAAACATAGATCAAACAGCAGATACCATGCGGCGGAGCCAAAGGAAAAGTATCATGGCTCCGCCGTATGCATGTGCTGTCTGGCACAAATCGGCAGAAAGGAGGCGATGGATTTGAAAGTCAGTACAGCGCCGGATGGCGGGAAATATGCGGCAGATAAGCCGGAGTCCTGCACCTATTGTTTTTTCTGGGGCGGGAAGAAAGCCGGCTGTGAGCTGGAGGAGTGTTTTTACCTTATGCCGGAGGAGACGGATTCTCTCCCGCCGGAAGACGCTTCCGGGCAAAACGGATGCGGCGGCTGTCCGTATGGGAGAGCCTTTCCTTGCATTGGGTACTGCCTGCGAAAGATTATGCAGGAACTGAAGGTGGGGAGAGATGGGAGATGAGAGAAAGAGCATATTCCCGTTTCATTATGGCGGCGAAGCGGAGAGTTATACTTTTTACCGGATTCCGAAAATCCTTTTTACGCAGGAAATATTTCAAGGACTTTCCACTGACGCCAAGCTGCTCTATGGGCTTTTATTAGACCGGATGCAGCTGTCGCTGAAAAACGGTTGGGTGGATGAAGAGGGGAAAGTGTTCATCTACTATACGGTGGACAATATCATGAAATCTTTATCTTGCGGCAATAAAAAAGCCGGGAGTCTGCTGGCGGAACTGGACGATAAGAGAGGAATCGGGCTGGTCACACGGGTGCGGCAGGGACTGGGAAAGCCAGACCGGATTTATGTCCATAAATGTGCGCTGCCGGAGATGCCGGAAGGACAGGCCCAGACGTGTCAAAATGACATGTCTGGAAATGTTGAAACCACATCTCTGGAGATGTTAAAAGGACACGCTAATAATACTGAGAAGAATCATACTGAGAACAGTGATACTGATCCAATCATTTCAGCAGCAAAAGCCGGATTGGCGGATAGGATGATGGAAGAGCGGCAGGCTTATCGGGACTATTTTAAAGAGAGATGCTTGTTTGAGTATCTGAAAAATACTTATCCCTATGACGCAAAGGTGCTGGATGAAATGCTGGAGATTTTAGTAGATATCTGCAGCAGCAGGCGGAGGACGGTACGCATTGCCGGGGATGAAAAGCCGATACAGGTAGTCAAAAGCCAGCTGATGAAGCTGGATAACGAGCATATCCAATACGTTCTGGAGTGCTTTAAGGAAAACACAACGAAGGTACGCAGTATCAAGCAGTATCTTCTTACATCGCTTTACAATGCGCCCATGACCATTGACAGCTACTATACAGCGTTGGCGCATTACGATATGTACGGCGGAAACGAAACACAGGCAGAAAAGAGGTGAAGAGGATGGAAGATTTGATCAAAGTAAATTTTGAGGAAGCATATCCAACAGTATCTGCCAGAGATTTACACGGCGGGCTGGGGATTAAGACGCAGTTTCGCACATGGTTTCCACGGATGTGTGCCTATGGTTTTAGCGAGCATGAGGACTTTGAGAGGCTGTACCAAAAATGTTCGACCGCCGGCGGGATGCAAACCATGGTGGATTATCAGATTAGTATTGATATGGCCAAGCACATCTGCATGATTCAGCGGAGTGAGAAGGGGCGGCTCTACCGGCAGTATTTCTTGGAGCTGGAAAAGGCCTGGAATTCCCCGGAAAAAGTTATGGCCAGGGCGCTGCAGCTGGCAAACCAGCAGGTACGGGAACTTTCCTGGCAGTGCAGCCGGTTGGACGGGCAGATTCAGCAGCAGAATTGTCAGATAGCAAGGCTCCGTCCGAAAGCGGTTTATCTGGATCAGATTCTGCACTCGCCGTCCTTGGTACTTACAACGCAGATCGCCAAGGATTACGGTATGAGCGCCATCCGGCTAAACAAACTTCTTTGTGCCTGGGGTGTCCAGTACAAATGCCGGAATCAGTGGATATTATACGCTCCCTATCAGGGCCAGGGATATACCTGCAGCACGTCTGTGGAGATACGGCGCAGGGACGGAACAATGGAAGTGAAATATCAGACGGAGTGGACGCAAAAAGGGCGGGTGTTTTTATACCAGCTGTTAAAGAGCAAAGGGTATCTTCCGGTGGTGGAACAGCAGGTGGGGATTCCTGAGATTGGAAATGTGGATCTGCTTCTTCCATTATCGGAGGGAACCAACCGGGAAAGGAGGGAGTAAAAATCCATGCAGGAAGAAGTCAATGAGAAAACAATCGCCCTGTGCGTCAAGGGCGGCAAGATCACGGCGGAGATTCTGAAAGCGGCGCTCCGGAAACTCTTAAGAGAAATGGAAAAAGCAAAATCACAGCCAAAATCTCCGGCAAAAGAGAACCCGGAAGTAGTAAAACGGGGAAAAAAGAGCCTGGATGACATGATGAAAGATGGAAGCCAGCTGACGAATATTGAGATCACAGATAAAAATATCCGCTCTTTTGAGCGGGTGGCCAGAAAATACAGTATCGACTACAGCCTGAAAAAAGATAAATCTACGGAGCCGCCCCGGTATCTGGTGTTTTTTCGGGCGAAGGATACAGACGTTATGACGGCGGCGTTTAAGGAATACACCGGAGTAACACTGCAGAAAGGGAAAAAGGTTTCCATCCGCAAGCGGCTGCAGAAAGCGATTGAGCGGACGGTTAAGCACAGAGAAAGAGAACTGAACAAGCAAAAAGACAGGGGGCAGACACGATGAGGGAAAACGGGAAAGGGAAGCCGCCCATTTGGCGCAAGGCCAGAGATGCGCTCCGGTTAAAACTGGGAGATATCCAACCAACCCGGTTGGTTGCCCGGAGCATTCCGTATTTGATTATTTTTTATCTGGTAGACAAAGAAGCTTGGCTGTACCGGCACTGTATCGGAGGTTCCGCTTTTGACCGGGTACTGGCGGTTCTGATGAATTTCGGGCTGCCTTTTGAAAATCTTCTTCCGAGTTTTCATCCCATTGACCTGATGACGGGGATGACCGGGGCGGCGGTTCTCTGGGCGGTGGTAACCTATCGGACGAAGAATGCTAAGAAGTACCGGCCGGGAGAAGAGTATGGCTCTGCCAGGTGGGGAACGGAAAAAGATATCCGTCCCTTTATTGATCCGGTATTTGAGAACAATATTCTGCTGACCCAGACAGAGCGGTTGACGCTCAACAGTCGGCCGGCCAAGCCGCAGTACGCCAGAAATAAAAACGTCATTGTGATCGGCGGTTCCGGCAGTGGAAAGACCAGATTTTACGTGAAGCCGCAGCTGATGCAGATGCCGGAGAAAGTATCGTTTGTTGTTACGGATCCGAAAGGGACCATCGTGCTGGAATGCGGTCGGATGCTGAAAAAAGCCGGATATGAAATCAAGATTTTAAATACGATTAATTTTAAAAAGTCCATGCATTACAATCCTTTCCGATATATCCGCAGCGAAAAAGATATTTTAAAACTGGCGAATACGATTATCGCCAATACAAAGGGGGAAGGAGAAAAATCCACGGAAGATTTCTGGGTCAAAGCCGAAAGGCTGCTGTATTGTGCGCTGATCGGCTTTATTTACTACGAAGCGCCGGAAGAAGAGCAGAACTTCGCTACGCTTTTGGAATTCCTGAATGCTTCTGAGGCCAGGGAAGACGATGAGGAGTTCAAAAATGCGGTAGATCTTCTCTTCGAGGAACTGGAGAGAGACAATCCGGAACACTTTGCCGTCCGCCAGTATAAAAAATATAAGCTGGCAGCGGGCAAGACAGCGAAAAGTATTCTTATTTCCTGTGGGGCCAGGCTCGCTCCCTTTGATATCCAGGAACTGAGGGAGATCATGTCCTATGACGAACTGGAACTGGAGAGGCTGGGAGAGCGGCGCACAGCGATGTTCGTGATTATCAGCGATACGGATGATACGTTCAATTTTGTAGTAGCCATTATGTATACCCAACTTTTTAATTTGCTCTGTGATAAAGCGGATGATGAGTATGGCGGAAGGCTTCCATACCATGTACGCCTGCTTTTGGACGAATTTGCCAATATTGGCCAGATTCCGAAATTTGACAAGCTAATCGCCACAATCCGAAGCCGGGAAATATCAGCTTCCATTATTTTGCAGTCCCAATCTCAGCTGAAAACCATTTACCGGGATGCCGCTGAGACTATCTTGGGGAATTGCGACACCATGCTTTTTCTGGGTGGCAAAGAGGGCAGCACCCTGAAAGAAATTTCGGAGATCTTGGGAAAGGAGACGATTGATCTTTATAACACGTCGGATACCCGAGGCCAGAGCCGCTCCTATGGTCTGAACTATCAGAAAACAGGGAAGCAGCTGATGAGCCAGGACGAGCTGGCGGTCATGGATGGAAATAAATGTATCCTGCAGCTGCGGGGTGTCCGTCCATTCCTGTCGGATAAATTTGATATTACCAGGCATAAAAGATACCGGGAACTTTCGGATTATGACAAAAGAAATACGTTCGACGTGGAGAACTTTCTGAAATGTGAACTGAAAATGAACCGGCAGGAAAAATTTGAACTGTATGAAACGGATGTGGAATCAGAGAACGGAAAGGAGATTGTAAATGCGTGATATTTTCAGCGATATGCAAGCCAGGGTTGGCTGCCAATATATTTCTGACCTTCCAAGATATCGAAAGGCAGTCTGGTTTGAATTGTGCCGGATGCCGTCAAATGAGTGGGAATCGTCGCAGCTGGATGATTTTTCCCGTTATGTATTTGGAATGAGCTATCCTGCGTTAGTAGAGATCATGCGGGATTTGGGAACGGTATCATGATAAACAACATTTTAGTAAAAGACCATATAGATCAGGAGAAGCACACATGGAAGTTCAGATACGGTCCCCTACCATAAGGAGAGAATCATAAGCCCAGAAGATTTCAAAAAATAGAAGAAAGGAGACGCCAAAGTCACAGCCAGACGGACCGGAGCAGGGTTCGTTTTTCTTTTGGGCTTTTTTAAATAAAATGGAAATGTGATTTTGGCTACCAGAACATTATGCAATTTTTTAGCAGTAGTATTACGATCCTGCAGACCTTGGTAACAGCCATTGGCGCTGGATTGGGAGTCTGGGGTGTTGTTAATCTCCTGGAAGGATATGGAAATGACAACCCCGGCGCTAATGCTCATGTGCCATAAAGTAACACAAACAAGAAAACAGACAGTTACCCCACTATTCCGTAGAACGCAGGACTGAATTACTTGTCCTGCGTTTTGTACTTGCCTTTATACTGATTGACAAACGAGTGCATTTAGTGTATAGTGTGTATGTAGAAACATCACACCAAGATAAGGAGGAAGCTGATTTTTGAAAATAATTATTTCAAATACTTCCGACACCCCTTTGTATCAACAGATTAAAGACCAGATAAAAGACGCTATTTTGAAAAATGAATTAGTTGAGGGTGACCCATTACCGTCAATTCGTTCTTTTGCAAATGATTTGCAAGTTAGTGTCCTTACGATACGACGAGTATACGAAGAATTAGAGCAAGAGGGATTTGTCGTAAGTCAAGTTGGTATTGGAACATTTGTATCTGCAAGTAATGTTGAATTACTAAGAGATGCTAAACGACGCCTTGTTGAACAAAAAATGCAGGATATGATACAGACTGCAAAATCATTGAATATAAGCAAAGATGAACTTAATGCTATGATGGATATTCTTTACGAGGAGGTATAACATATGGCTGCAATTTTAGAAGTATCTGGATTGAAAAAATCATATAAGAATTTTGAACTGAAAAATGTTAGTTTTTCAATCCATGAAGATTGTATAACCGGATTTATCGGTGTGAATGGTGCAGGTAAAACAACTACTATCAATGCGCTTTTGAATTTAGTCCATAGAGATAGCGGCATAATCAAGTTTCGTGGCAAAGACATTTCAACAGATGAAAAGGCGTTCAAAGATAAAATAGGCGTGGTGTTTGACAGTGGTTGTTTCTATGATGAATTGACAATAAAGGATATGACAGCTTTACTTGCTCCTGCCTATTCAGAATGGGACAATCACACCTACAAACAATATTTGGAAAGGTTTTCTTTGCAACAGGAGCAAACAATCGGAACATTGTCTAAGGGAATGAAAATGAAGTACGCTTTGGCGTTAGCGTTATCACATAATGCAGAATTACTCATTATGGACGAGCCGACCAGTGGACTTGATCCGTTAATGAGAGAACAGTTTATTAACATCTTGAAATCCTATATAGAGCCAGGCGGTAGAGCTGTTTTTTATTCTACTCACAATACAACTGATTTGGATAAATCAGCAGATATGTTGACAATGATAAATGCAGGAAAAATTCTTTTTGAAGAAGAGAAGGATTTCCTGCTTGAAAAATTTAGAGTTGTAAAAGGTGATGTCAAGTATCTTTCCCCGGATATAAAATCGCTTATGCTTCACTTTGAAAAAAGCAAATATGGATTTACAGGAATTTCAGATAATGCGTCAAAAATTAAATCTCTTTATCCCGACGTGCTTCTTGAAAAGGCTTCGATAGAGGATATAATGCTGGCGTATGTAAAGGAAGGTGAATAAGATGTTGATGCCCCTGATAAAGAAAGATTTAACGATAGTCAAAGGTTATACTTTGGGAGTTGTTGCAATAGCGTTTGGCCTGCCATTATTACTTGCATGGCGGCAGCCTCAAATGGGCGGTATGATTAGTCTATTAATGGCAGTTTTGATTTCTTCAGTCGCGTTTAATTTAGCAATATCTGAAAAGGAAAATCAATATCCGAAAGCAACTGCTCTGCTTTCTTCAACTCCTTATACCAAAGGGAAAGTAATTGTTTCAAAATATGCACTTTATTTTATTATTTATATAGTCTGCTTTATTGCGTATTTAGTTGAAATGCAATTTGTTCCAGAGCTTAAACTCGTTAACTTTGCTCGAACTGCTGCGTTGGTCTTTCTAATTCAAGCGTTAGGAATGGGAATTTTTCTTCCGATACAATACAAATTCGGGTATGAAAAGACAAAGTTTATCAGTTTTGTCTTACTGGTTCTTTCTCCCGTTATTATAGAAGCAACGAAACGAATTAGCTTTTCCTCAAAAATAGTTTCACTTATGCAATCAAATTCAGTAATAGCAGTAGCTATTTTGTATGGTTGCGGGATTTTGATATGGCTTGTATCGTTTGTGATTTCAAATAAGATTTTTGCAAAAAAAGATTTGATATAGATAAAGTTTGAATAGCAAAGCCAGCCGAGCCAGTCAACGGTCAAGATGAACGGCGCATTGCGCCGCCGTTGACAGCCCCGCCCGCCTTTGCAGATAGGCAATCAAGGGGGCGACAGCAAGGAGTGCTGCCGCCCCACACTATTATCAGAGAGGGGGAATTTCCATGACCGAAGATGAAGCCTACAAAGTGCATATCCAGTACACCTTTAACGCCTTTTGCAAGGTTGTCATTCGTCACGCCGCCATAGATATAATTTTGAAGCTGCGCCGGAGGTGGGAACGGGAAGTTTCCCTTGACTATCTGATGAATGAGAAGTTTGTCCAGCTTGCCGAGCCGGAGCAGCTTGAAGAATATCTTTTTACTGCCTGCGGTCAGACCGCCGTTCTGTACCATGCGGAACTTGCCGCCGCCCTTGCCCTCTTGCCAGAGCAGGCACAGGAAGAAATTTTCCGTTACTATTTCCTGCGCCAGCCGCAGCGAGTGATCGGCGTATATATCGGACGGACGCGCAGCACCGCGGGGCGGCATATCCAGCTTGCCTTGAAGCGGCTCCGGCGGCTCATGGAGGGAAAACGCTATGAGTAAACTTCTCCCTTATGAAACAATCGTCAAAGCCCATGAGGGCGACCCGGACGCAATCGACACCGTTCTTTCCCACTACGCCGGATATATCCGCTACTGTTCCAAAGTACACGGGAAAGTCAATGCCGAGGTTGAGGAATATGTGAAGCAGAAGCTAATTGCCGCGCTGTTCAAGTTTCGTTTCGACCGTTGAGCTATATCCCATATCAAGCAAGAAAAATTCAAGCTGCTTTTCAAACCGTCTCATTGCATGGAATGGTTTGCTCCACTATAATTAAGGCAGGAGGTGTTGAGAGATGGCGAACGAAGATAAAAAGGATTTTAATGCTATGCTACACGATAGCAAGGATATGCCTAAATTTCAGACCATTACCGACCAGAAAAGCATTGAAAAATATGGTGGAAGCAGAATGTACTTTGCCCCACCAATCGACTATGACAAGGTGATGAAACTAATTCCTTATGGCAAAGTAATCACTGTCGGAAAAATCCGTGAATATTTTGCTGAACTGAATGGGGCGGATTTCACAGAGCCTATCACAGCCGGAATTTTTGTATCTATTGCAGCATGGGCGAGTTATCAGCGTTCCGAAGATAAAACCCCATATTGGCGAACCTTAAAGGCAAACGGGGAATTGAACGCAAAATATCCCGGTGGTGTAGAAGCACAGAAGGAAAAGCTGGAAGCAGAAGGCCACACAATTATTCAGAAAGGCCGTACAAACATAAAGTATTTCGTAAAGGACTACGAAAGTGTTCTTTTTGATTTGAGATAGAAGTTTGTATTTACTAAATGAATTATTATCAAACCGGCCAGCCCTAAATATTCAAAACTGAATACCAGCCGCCACCGGCGCGGTCAGCGAAAGCAGTAAGTCTGAAAAAGATTTGCTGCTTTTTTTGTTGCCCGGCTCCGTTCCCGGCCATTTTGCCCTGTTCAGATTGTAGTAGTAAGTGAGGGAGAAATTTTTCTGCCCCGGCGTTTGGCATTTTTGATTTTTGTCCGTAGTAAGAAGCAAAGAGAAAATAAGCCGTTTTGTTTGGCAAATTTCAAAACGCGGTGGTGTGGGGAGTGAAAGGGAAAATTCTCTGCCCGCCGGTTGCCAAAATCCTGTTGCCCGGATTACTAAGGCAAAAGAAATTTTGAAAAATCTCCGTCCAGCGGGTAGCTGGCGGCCTTTGAAATGTATCTTTAGCGGAAAGGAAAAAAGGCCGCCCACAACGGGCCGCAAGCCCTGTCCTATCCGTTCTATGTACGGAAAAACCAGACGGGAGCAGTCTGCGGCAGTTACAGAGCAAGTTTCTACCACGGTGCCAAAATCCGCAATTCTGCGGTTTTGCCCCTCGCGGGAAACTTGTTGGGGAGTGCCTTCCCCAAACCCTGCTATGGCGGCTTGCACCGCAAAAATATTTCCGTCCGGCAGGCCGCTTTTTTGCGAGAACCGCCCCGGAAATACCTAACAGACCAGCCTATTTTTTGTGATAAGTGAAAGGAGGTTTACAGCCCATGCCGAAGCGATACAACACACCCCACCGCAGCCGCGTTGTGAAAACCCGGCTGTCCGAAGATGAATACGCCGACTTCACAGCGCGGCTTGCGCCCTATGGTATCAGCCAGTCCGAATTTCTCCGGCAGGCGATACGGCGCACCGCCATACGCCCTATTATCCATGTATCGGCGGTCAATGACGAGCTGCTTTCCGCTGTCGGGAAACTCACAGCCGAGTACGGCAAAATCGGCGGCAACCTCAACCAGATTGCCCGGTATCTGAACGAGTACGGCGCACCCTACAACGCGCTTTCCGGCGAGGTACGCGCAGCCATAGCCGACCTTGCCGCCCTCAAGTATGAAGTCCTCAGGAAAGTAGGTGACGCGGTTGGCAACACTCAAGCATATCAACTCTAAAAACGCCGACTACGGAGCCGCCGAACAATACCTGCTGTTTGAGCATGACGAGTTTACCATGAAGCCCGTCCTTGATGAAACCGGCAGGCTTATCCCCCGCGAGGACTACCGGCTGTCCACGCTGAACTGCGGCGGGGAGGATTTTGCCGTTGCGTGTATGCGGGCAAATCTTCGCTATGAGAAAAACCAGCGGCGGGAAGATGTGAAAAGCCACCACTATATCATCAGCTTTGACCCACGGGACGGCCCGGACAACGGCCTGACCATAGACCGGGCGCAGACATTGGGGGAGCAATTCTGTAAAGAGCATTTCCCTGGCCACCAGGCCCTTGTATGTACCCACCCGGACGGGCATAACCGCAGCGGAAATATCCATGTGCATATCGTTATCAATTCGCTACGGATAGAGGAAGTCCCGTTCCTGCCCTACATGGACAGGCCAGCCGACACGAAAGCCGGTTGCAAGCACCGCTGTACCGACGCGGCCTTGCGCTACTTCAAGTCCGAAGTCATGGAGATGTGCCACCGGGAGGGGCTTTACCAAATCGACCTCTTGAACGGCAGCAAGAACCGCGTCACAGACCGGGAGTATTGGGCGCAGAAAAAGGGACAGGCCGCGCTGGACAAGCAGAACGCCCCCATGATTGCAGGCGGTATCACGCCCCGGCAGACCAAGTTTGAAACGAACAAGGAGAAGCTGCGGCAGACCATACGGAAAGCCCTTGCCACCGCCACCAGCTTTGACGAGTTTTCCTCTTTGCTGCTGCGGGAGGGCGTGGCCGTCAAGGAGAGCCGGGGGCGGCTTAGTTACCTCACGCCGGACAGGACAAAGACCATTACCGCCCGCAAGCTGGGCGACGATTTTGACCGCGCCGCTGTCCTTGCCGTTTTGGAGCAGAACGCCGCCAGAGCCGCAGAAAAGGCCGCAGCCATACCCGAATACCAGCGGCATGGGAAAACCGGCATACAGCCCACAAAAGCCCCTCAAACCGCTCCGAATGTGCAGCGGCTTGTGGACATTGAGCAGAAGAAAGCCGAGGGCAAAGGCCGGGGCTATGAGCGTTGGGCGACCATGCACAATCTCAAACAGATGGCCGCGACGCTGAATGTGTATCAGGAATACGGCTTCACTTCCCCGGAGCAGTTAGAAGCCGCCGTTGATACCGCCTATCAGGAAATGCGCCAGACCAGCGGCGAACTGAAAGCACTGGAAACGAAGCTACAAGGGAAAAAGGAGTTGCAGCAACAGGTACTTGCGTACGCCAAGACCAAGCCCGCCCGCGACGGGCTGAAAGCGCAGAAATCCGAGAAAGCCCGCGCTGCATACCGGCAGGCGCATGAGAGCGACTTTATCATAGCCGACGCAGCCGCCCGATATTTCCGGGAGCATGGAATTACCAAGCTGCCCGCCCGGAAAGCGTTGCAGGACGAGATCGAGCAGCTTATCTCCGAGAAAGACGGCCTGTATAACACCTATCACGAACAGAAACAGCGGTTCAAGGAGTTGCAGACGGTCAAGCGGAACATCGACCAGATTTTGCGCCGGGAGGAACCCCGCCGCAGAAAGGAGCAGAGCCATGAGCGATAAGTTACCGAGAATGGACTACCGCCAGCACCGGCGGGCGCGGCGGCTGGTACATGAGTGCTGTAACTACGACGCGGGGAACTGCCTGCTGTTAGACGACGGGGAGCCTTGCGTGTGCGTCCAGAGCATTTCCCTTTCCCTCATGTGCCGCTGGTTCCGTGTGGCTGTCCTGCCCCTTGACGGGGAACTGGCCGCAGCCCTCCTGTACCGGGGGAGCCGGAAACGCTGCGCCGTCTGCGGGGCGGCATTTGTCCCCAAATCCAACCGGGGGAAATACTGCCCCGACTGCGCCGGACGCATAAAGAAAATCAAAGCCGCCGAGAGAAAGCGGAAACAAAGGCAGAGATGTCACGCTTTAGAGCCTTTCAAACCCGCATAAATCAAGGCTTTTTTCGCAGGTGTCAAAGGGTACGCGATACATTTATCCTTTTCCCCCGGAAACGCCGTCCTAATGCGTGACAAACCGCCAAAATCAACCCGAACACAGGGAGGTGATATTATCGCTGATTATATCATGGCAGACACGCCGCTGCCTTTCTTTCTGCCTTATCCCCGTTTTCTGCTGAAAATGGAGATTTCCCAGACCGCCAAGCTGCTGTATTCGCTGCTGTTAGACCGCTCCACCCTTTCACAGAAAAACAAGTGGCAGGACGACAAGGGCAGGATTTATATTATCTATCCCATCGCGGAGATAGCCGAAATACTGGATAAAGGCAGCACCACCATAAAGGGGGCGCTGAATGAACTGGACATGGCGGGGCTTTTGGAACGGGAACGGGGCGGCTTCTCCGTACCGAACCGGCTATATGTGAAAGTGCCGCGTGTGCCACAGGTACAGTTTTCCGACCAACTGATGGCCGGAAAACCGACCCTCATAGAGCCGGAAAACCGACCAACTGATGGTCAGAAAACCGACCTTATGATGGTCGGAAAACCGTCCCCTAACCAAACTACTATAAACAAACTTACAGAGAGCCAAACAATGGGAGCGAGTGGGGAGCCGCCCGCGCCCTATGGCCGATACCGGAATATTTTCCTGTCAGAAGCAGAATACGCAGAACTGAAAGAGGATTACCCCGACAGGCTGGAACGGTTCATCGAGGAAATGAGCCGCTACCTTGCCGCCAGCGGGAAAAGCTACCAGAATTATGCCGCCGCCCTGCGGATATGGGCGGGGAACGACAAAAAGGGCGCCCCGAAAAAGGGCATCCCTGACTACTCATGCAAGGAGGGCGAGAGTTTATGAAGAACGAAATCAACGCTGTTTTGGAAAATATGACGGCTGCCACCCCGGAGCCGGAGGACTACACCGGCGAGGACGGTTTACTGTACTGCGGCAAGTGCCGCAAGCCGAAAGAAGCCTATTTTGCGCCGGATAAGGCCGCTATCTTTGGCCGTGACCGCCACCCGACAGAGTGCGACTGCCAGAGAGCCGCCCGCGAGGAACGGGAGGCCGCCGAGAAGCGGCGCAGGCACCTTGACACCGTGGAGGAACTGAAACGCCGGGGCTTTACCGACCCCACCATGCGGGACTGGACTTTTGAGAACGACAACGGCAGGAACCCGCAGACCGGGATTGCCCGCCGGTATGTGGAGCATTGGGAGGATATGCGAACCGACAATATCGGCTGCCTGTTCTGGGGCGGCGTGGGAACCGGGAAAAGCTACCTTGCGGGCTGTATCGCAAACGCCCTTATGGAAAAAGAAATCCCCGTCCACATGACGAACTTTGCCCTTATCCTCAATGACCTTGCCGCCAGCTTTGAGGGGCGCAACGAGTACATTTCCCGCCTTTGCCGCTATCCGCTGCTTATCCTTGACGATTTCGGCATGGAGCGCGGAACGGAATACGGGCTGGAGCAGGTTTTCGATGTGATTGACAGCCGTTACCGCAGCGGCAAGCCGCTGATCGTCACGACCAACCTCACGCTGGACGACCTGCGAAACCCGGAGGACACCGCCCATTCCCGGATTTATGACCGGCTGCTTTCCATGTGCGTCCCAGTACGTTTTACCGGCGAGAATTTCCGGCAGGAAACCGCGCAGCGGAAAATGGAGAGCATGAAGAAACTGATTACCGACTGAAAGGAGTATTGCCTATGGCAGATAACAAGCAGCACGACACCCGCACCGCCCGCCGCCCCGACTGCGTGACGGAAATCCGCATGGGCAATTCCGTCCTTGTCGTGTCCGGCTATTTCAAGAAAGACACCACGACCACCGCCGCCGACAAAATGGCGCGGGTACTGGAAGCGGAAGCCGCTGCTACACAGGAGCCGACCTATCCGGCGTGAACCGGGGAATGGAAAAAGCGGCCATGCCGGGGAGCGTGGCCGCTGGAACTGGAAAAGCTGAAATCAGGACTCTTTTTTCTTTACATCACTAATCCCAAAGAGTGCAAACACCAGAGCCAAAACAATCAGCGAAATCGTATTTGCAGATACAGAGGGCATGAAATAATCGACGATATAAAAGCCGAAAAATGTAGTGATAGTATCTAACAGCACATACATACAGACGGCCATTTTCCTTGTTATTCTGTCAAGGTTAAGCAATGCTTTTGGAAATGCGCCTGCGACTAAATTCATGGGATATGAAACAATCGACGCGATTATGAAATACAGGATAAAGCCGCCGACACTCTCATACTCAAAGCCGAGCAGACGCATGATTGCACTGCTGAATATGGCGATTATGGACAAGACGGCGATGATTAGAACAGCCCCCAAAATGAATATGATTATTTTTTCCCGCTTATTGTTGTTGTTATCCAAGAGTACCTCTCCCTTATGTTTGGATTTTGAAGCTGATATGAGTATATCACAGGAAGATGAACTTTTCTACTGAAACCGGCACAACAAGACGCTACACAAAAACCGGCGATTTGATAAGCTGTAAAGAAGCAGATTTGACACTTTTGCCGCTATACAACCAGCCCTGTTCCGTGGTACAATGAAACCACGGAATAGTGGGGCTGGCTGTCGGAAACGGAGGATTTTATGTTAAGACAAGCCACCCAAAACCTCATTACCGCCCTTTATCCGAGATTGTCCCATGAGGACGAATTGCAAGGCGAGAGTAATTCCATATCGAACCAAAAACGGATACTCGAAACCTTTGCAAAACAAAATGGCTTTACCAACCTGCGCTGGTACACCGACGACGGCTATTCCGGCGCGAACTTTCAAAGGCCCGGTTTTCAAGCCATGCTTGCAGACATTGAAGCCGGGAAAGTGGGTACAGTTATCGTCAAGGACATGAGCCGGTTAGGGCGAAACTACTTGCAGGTAGGGTTTTACACGGAAATGCTGTTCCCGCAAAAGGGCGTGCGGTTTATCGCTGTCAACGACAATGTGGACAGCGCAAACGGCGGCATGGACAACGATTTTACCCCTCTGCGAAATCTGTTCAACGAATGGCTGGTGAGAGATACGAGCAAGAAAATCAAAGCAGTAAAAC
>FCNR01000085.1 GCA_900016875.1 Eubacteriaceae bacterium CHKCI004
CATTATCCCAGAAGTATTATTATCCCAGAAGTAAGTCTTCATGTGGCATAAATGTTGCTTTTTACAGTATATTTCTTGAATAACGATAGTACTCCTTTACAATGAAAATGTAACTAATTCATCTCATTATAAAGGAGGCGCATATGGGAAATATAATCTTACCATTTGATGAACTGATGAAAGCAGTTCTGGAGCAATTAAAATCTCAGAAATACATGGATTCAACGTTGACTGTATATCAACGAACCCACAATCGCATCCATATTTTTCTGAATCATCATGACACGGACATATACACTCCTGAATTAGGCAAAGCATTTCTTGCCAATTCAGATGTCAGCAAATCCACCCTAGTAGCTTATGCCTGTGCAGTTCGAAGGTTGGATGACTACATTGACGGAAAACCTTATAGGTGCCATCATGGTGACTATCACGAACAGGTCCCTTTGGTGTTTGAAAACACTTTGAACGGATTTCTACAAGAATGCATGGCTAAGGGTAATAAACCGACTACGATCTGCTTAAAAGAAAGAACATGTATATCTTTTTTAAACTTTGTGGAAAATGCAGGTTGTTTTGACTTTTCCCAATTAAACACTGGTATCATATCACAGGCCTTGCTTACATTCTCCAATAAGGATGCCTATGCACGTATCCGACAATTCCTGAATTATCTTGCTGAAAAAGGCCTCATAGAGGCGGATCTTGCCAGGATTGTTCCACACTATAAGAGAGGCGCAGTACTCCCTACTACATATAGGCCAGATGAAATCAGCAGGATTGAAGCTGCTGTCGATACCAATACTACTATTGGGAAGAGAAATCTTGCCATCATCCGATTGGCATCACGGATGGGATTCCGTGCAGGCGATATTGCAAAGCTTAAACTATCGGAAATCAACTTTAGCACGGGATGCATTAGTATAACCCAGGAAAAGACAGGAATGCCTCTCACACTGCAGATGCCTTATGAAGTTGTGAATGCTATTTCAATGCATCTTGAAAATGATAAATACTCTTTAGAAGACGGGTACGTATTTCATAGCATGAAGGCTCCGTATGACCGTATTACTACAAGCATCATACGACATGTTATAAATAAATGTTTTGTTGCAGCAAATGTCAATACAGCGGGGAAAAAGCATGGTCCACATGCATTTCGGTCATCGCTCGCAAGTTCAATGGTAAATGATAATGTATCTTATGAGGTGGTTAGAAGGATACTGGGACATTCAAATCCAGATGTTATCAAGCATTACGCTAAAGCGGATATTGAGAATCTGCGGATGTGTTCCATAGATCCTCCGATCCCTACAGGAATTTTCCGTGAGTATCTTTCTGGCAGGGAGGTGATCCCTCATGTTTAATAGCATTTACTCAGATCAGTTATCACAATATTACGGGCTGCGTCGGGAAACATTGAGTGAAAGTGCAGAAAAACACGAATTATGCTATTTGCGTCGCTTTGACTCGTATGTTTCCAACCGGTTGGATTCTCCCGGACACATCACGGAAGATTTCATCAACGAATGGATTGGTTCCCTTTCGGGAAAAAGCAGTTCTATTGAAAACGAAATCATTGTAATACGTCAGTTCCTAGAGTTTCTCAAATATACGGGAGAAAGTGTTGCCATACCGTCCATACCAAAAGTTCATGATGACTATATTCCATATTTATT
>FCNR01000067.1 GCA_900016875.1 Eubacteriaceae bacterium CHKCI004
TCGTTTGAAAAAATATGCGCCGATATTTTTGCTGCCCAGAACTGTGCGATCTTTTACACGCCTGATATGGAATATCATATCCCGCAGGAGGACAGGGAGCTGGACATCGCTGCCATGAACCTTGTTGTGATACCCGTCTCCCTCAAGCTGCTGCTGGAGCCAAACCGGGCCATGGATGTGGATGTTCCCTTTGCGCGGGACCACGGCATCACCGTTTTGCCGATCATGATAGAGACGGGCTTAGACCCTGTTTATGCCCGTGCGGACAAATTCGGGAAAAGGCAGTATCTGGATAGCGTGACGATGGACCCCACCGCCGTACCGTATGAGGAGAAACTGAAGAAATTCCTCCATTCCGTACTTGTGGATGATAAAATGGCACAGGGGATATGCAACGTTAAAGATGGGGATATTGTAAACCAGGCGCTACTGGAAAGGATAAAGAAGATAACGGCTGCTGAAAATGACGGCGAGCCGGAGAATAATGAGCCGGAACATAATTTCCTGATCGGCCTCGCGTATCTTGGCGGCATTGGTGTGGAGGTGAACAAGGAGCGGGGCCACATGTTCATCTACTATGCTGCGGAGGCGGGACTGATCGAGGCGATGGAAAAACTTTATGATATGTATAGTACCGGCATAGATGTCGGGTTTGATTACCGCCATGCACTCGCCTGGGCGGAGAGAATAGCCGAGCAGTGTGAAAGAAATTATGGCGAAAAAGATGAACGTACGCTTGCAGCTTTGCATAAGCTTGCTTTTGCGTACGGTAATAATGGACAGTATAAGGATTCCCTTGAAATAGATGATAAAGTATATGAGCTGAGCAGTAAGGTACTGGGAGAGGAGCATCCG
>FCNR01000084.1 GCA_900016875.1 Eubacteriaceae bacterium CHKCI004
TGTTGAGATACAATAGATAGGTAACAAAATAAAAACAAGGATTCACCCTGATGTGATATATTGGAATTGTCCAGAAACCAATAGCTGCATCGAAAGGAGAATCCTTGCATGTCAAGTTTATCACACCCGAAATATCAGCGTCAACGTATTGTTAAATATGCACAGAAACATTCTGTAACTGAAACAGCGATCCGCTATAAAGTGAGCCGAAAGACGGTATATAAATGGCTGGCCAGATATGACGGGACACTGGGCAGTTTAGAAGATCGGAGCCACAGACCAAAGACGTTTCCCAGAAGCCATACGGAACAGGAACTCCGTCAGATCCGCCGCCGGTTAAAGAAATATAAATGGTCGGACTTACTCCTGGCGTATCAGGAGTTGGTAGAGATAGATGGCTATACACGCAGTTATGGAGGATTCAAACGGATTGCAGCCCGATTGAAAGGCTTGAAACCATCGAAAAAGAAGAAACAGAAACGAAAGCTGAAACCGTATCGACGAGCAGACTATCCAGGACAGAAAATACAGATCGATGTGAAATATGTGCCTTCATATTGCATAGCAGACGGGAGAAAATATTATCAATATACAGCAGTGGATGAATGCAGCAGATGGACGTACCGGGAGTTATATGATGAACACAGTACCTATAGTTCCAGAGATTTTCTGGAAAAACTGATCCGGCATGCTCCCTTTCCGATCCGGGAGGTGCAGACAGATAATGGAACTGAGTTTACCAACCGTTTGCTGGTGATCAAGAGTAAGCATTTAACGATGTTTGAACAGGCACTCCTGGAACTGGGGATCTTGTATCACCGGATACAGATAGCAACACCAAGGCATAATGGGAAAGTAGAACGTCAGCACCGGATAGATGAAGAGAGGTTTTATAAACATATGAGAATGTATAGTTTGGAAGATGGCCGAAAGCAGCTGAGGGTATATCAGAGGAGATCGAATAACTACATCAAGACCTGTCTGGGAATGAAAAGTCCGAATACGATTGTGAGAAAATATCAGGGGGTTATGTTTTAAAGCGGACAAGGGCGGCAGCAACGAGAGCTGCCGCCGGGAACCATTATATCACAAAGAGAAAGTCAAGGTCAGGTAGTATTCCCTACGGGAATCTCCCCCTTACCCTTGACATTTCTTTCCAGGTGAAGTGTTACCAATCATTGACACCTATACA
>FCNR01000066.1 GCA_900016875.1 Eubacteriaceae bacterium CHKCI004
GCTTCAAAATTATATCTATGGCGGCGTGACGAATGACAACCTTGCAAAAGGCGTTAAAGGTGTACTGGATATGCACTTTGTAGGCTTCATCTTCGGTCATGGAAATTCCCCCTCTCTGATAATAGTGCGGGGCGGCAGCACTCCTTGCTGTCGCCCCTTGATTGCCTACCAGCAAAGGCGGGCGGGGCTGTCAACGGCGGCGCGGTACGCGCCGTTCATCTTGACCGTTGACTGGCTCGGCTGGCTTTGCTATGACAATATAGTTATTTCCAGTGCTTTAATTGCGAAAGGTACAAATCAAACTGATTACGTCTGGTTTCTTCATCTGCGTTATCGGGATTTGGCATATTCGCAACCAGATAATCCAATAAAGATTCCTTGGATTGATATGCAAATTTCCCATTAGCATAGCACCATTTACAATAGTCCTCGTTATAGCTTCCGTCTGGTTCTCGGCTAATCAGACCATCTTCATTCAATGGCATTCCGCAACACTGACAAACAAGTTGCCGTGGAGAACCCAGAAGCGTATTGATTGACACATCAAAAACTCGTGATAACAGTTTTAAGGTATCTGTATTTGGCTGCGTTTCGCCTGTTTCCCAGCGACTAACCGCCTGTCGGGTAACTTGCACACGTTCAGCCAGTTGTTCTTGCGTAAGGTTGTTTTTCTCGCGTAAATTTTTAAGAATACCTTGTATTTCCATGCCCGTCCCTCCTAAAGGTTGTTTTTACTCATTATAACTTCAAAATGGGGTTTTAACAAGCAACTCGCTGTTGCTGCGGAATAGTGGGCTGCTGTCTATCAATTCTTATGTGTTACTTTATGGCACATGAGCATTCGCACCGGGGTTGTCGTTGCCGTAACCTTCCAGCAGGTTGATGACACCCCAGATGCCGAGACCAGCGCCCAGAGCGATAACGAGGGTCTGAAGAACGGTGATAGCCTGATTGAAAAATGCCATAAATTATAGTTAGCCGGAATCATTTGAAAAGTTTGATTTAGTCATTCATAGGCATACAAAAGCCGGAACAATCGGCACCCGGTTTCCGGGGCCTGATTCCGGCTGTCCTCCTTTTTTCATTATTTTTTGGTGATTGTCCGCTTTGTACGCCGATGGCCCCATCCGGGGCGGTTGAGGCGGGTAGATAAGATCACTCCTATTACAATAAATTTGGACAGGAAAGCCGGACAGCCAGTCCGGCTTTCCCTCCATCTCGTGCCTAAGCTACAATGAGAGGAGCAACTGGCTGACCAATCACTCCTTGGGCTTGTATGTCCGTGTGAAAGACTGTTAGCCATCCTCTCGTTGCAGCGTTCGATTTAAGCAGGTTGAACCACCGGATGTCGGAGAGTTCGTGTCACACAATAGATTGAATCGGCAGCGAGAAAAGATGGATTCCGGTTGCAGATTCTTTGTATTGGAGGAATGTGAATGAACTGCGTTGGCATCGATGTTTCCAAGGGTAAGAGCATGATTGCAGTCATGCGGCCCTTCGGAGAGGTAGTGGTTTCACCCTTTGAAGTACGTCACACCGCCAATGAACTGAGCGAGCTGGCAGGACTGCTCAAAAGCCTGGACGGCGAGACCCGTGTGGTGATGGAATCCACGGGTAATTACCATGCTCCGGTGGCCTGGCTGCTCCACGACGCGGGCCTTTATGTCTCGGTAGTCAATGCAATGCTGGTGCATGACTACGGAAACAACAGTTTAAGACGGGCCAAAACCGACAAAAAGGATGCCGTAAAGCTGGCCAACTACGGTCTTGACCACTGGCTCACATTGCCGAGATATATCCCGGAGGAGGATACCCGACTCATGCTGAAAATCTGCTACCGGCAGTACCAACAGTATTCCAAAGTTCAGACCATGCTGAAGAATAACCTGATCTCCCTGCTGGACACCACCTTCCCAGACGCAAATCGCTTGTTTACCAGTCCGCCCCGCGCCGATGGCAGCGAGAAGTGGGTGGACTTTGTCGCTACTTTTTGGCATTGCGAGTGCGTTTGTGGCCGGTCTGAGAAGGCCTTTACTACCCAATACCAGAAGTGGTGCAGAAAGCACGGCTACAATTTCAGCGAGGATAAGGCGCTGGATATTTATGCCTCTGCTTGCAGACACTTCGGTGTCATACCGAAAACGGATACGGCAAAACTTTTGGTAGAACAGGCCATTTCTCAACTCCAGACAACTTCTTCCGCGTTAGCTGCTCTCAAACAGGAGATGCAATCCCTGGCAGCTTCTCTGCCGGAGTATCCTGTAGTGATGGGGATGTTTGGTGTTGGCCCAACCCTCGGCCCTCAACTCCTGGCTGAAATTGGCGATGTACGCCGTTTTCATTCCAAAAAAGCGTTGGTTGCCTTTGCGGGTATTGACGCCCCGCCCTACCAATCCGGTCAAATAGATGTCCGTAGCCGTAGCATTTCCAAGCGAGGATCTGCCTCACTGCGCAGGACGCTCTTTCTGGTGATGAGCGTCATCCTGCAATGTGCTCCAATAGACGAGCCGGTGTACCAGTTCATGGACAAGAAACGCTCTGAAGGCAAGCCATATCGTGTCTACATGATGGCCTCTGCCAACAAGTTCCTGCGCATCTACTACGCTTCTGTGAAAGCCTACTTGGAATCCCTGGAGCACGACTGATTTTTACACTCTATACCATCTGGCTGGCCGCCGTTTTAATTTTGAGATGCTCAGCGGCTTGATTTTGTATTGCATTTTTTCGCCTCCCTAAAAATCTGAAATTTCTACTTGACTTTTATTAGCAGGTCTTTCACAGCGGAACAGATTTACACGCCCTCTGCGTCTACTTCATACACATCGTAGACCTCGTTGGGCTTGAGCTTGAGCCGGGTGGACAGGAACGCCTCGATGTCAAAGGCGTTCTTGGGGTCCGCGTCGGCGGTGTACGGGTAATTGGGGTGCTTGGTGATGTCGTACTTGTCCGAGAGGAAAGGCCGCACACCGCGCAGCTGGAGGATACACTTGCCGCCGTCCATGACGGCCAGTTCATCCTGGCTCATAAGCTCTTTGCCGAGCTTTTGGTAGTTAAGAGAATGGGATGTCTCGCGGCCCCGGCTCTCGCCGGTGTTGTAGGTGTCGATGGTCTCCTTGCCCAGCACGGCGGCCAGCTCCTTGAGGGTTGTCGGCTCTTTGCCGCCCAGGAAGATGGAGGTATCCATGTTGCCGATGATGGTATCGGCGTTGTCCTTGTAGATAGCTTTGAGCTGGGACTGTGCTTGCAGCACCAGGCAGGCGGAAATCTCACGGCTTCGGATGGTGGCAACCAGCTTTTCCAGCCGAGGGATCTGTCCAATATTGGCGGCCTCGTCAATGAGGCACCGCACATGGACCGGCAGCCGCCCGCCGTACACATCGTCCGCTTTTTCGCAGAGCAGATTGAACAGCTGGGTGTAGCACATGGAGATCAGGAAGTTAAAGCTATCGTCCGTGTCGCTCATAATCAAGAACAAGGCGGTTTTCCGGTCTCCCAGGGTATCCAGCTCCAGCTCGTCGTAGGCCGTGACCTCCCGCAGCTCCGCGATGTCGAACACGGCAAGGCGCGCACCGCAGGAAATCAGGATGGATTTTGCGGTTTTGCCCGAAACGAGTTGTCAAGGACTTTTTAATCAAATTCACAAAAAAGCTACAAAAAAAGTGCCAGAAGCACTCTCATGCTCCTGACACTCAGGCGGGTGGGGTTACTTTTCCCCGGCAAGGATTTTTTCACAAACGGTCTGGTATTCCGGCAACCGTTCAAGGAAGGGCTGCCAGCGCCGCTTTATCTCGGCCAATTCCAGAGGGTCGGCGGTCTGTTCGGTGTGGTCGTTGCCGGTCATCTGCAACACATCCATCGACACTTCGGAAAACAGTATCCGGGCAAGCTGCTCGGCGGTATAGACGATTACATTCTCCGCAATATACCGTTTCTCCGCGCCGATTTTTAGCAGCAGATAGCCCAGCTTGTCAGACCAGAACCATTCCAGATACGGGCTTTCCCGGATGTAGTCGGCAAACACCGCGTAAACCCTCTCAATCTCTTTCTTTTCCGTTTCTTCGTACAGCATTTTCATGTCCTCCTTGGCTAAAAGTTTTGGTGTGTACCATCATCAGTTTAACACAAGGCGGCTGGCTTTATCAGCCGGTCACATCTGCTGTATCTCGTTTTTGAGCATACGCTTGATTTTGTCGCTCATGGTTTCAGTGCTGGTATTGCTGAAATGGACGCGCACCTTGTAGGTGGTCTTGCCGATTTTCTTTACCAGCGCGGGGGCGTCCTCCGGCGCTCTGGCCGGGGTGGTGTCTACGGTCTGCATGGTACGGGTTTCTTCGCTCATGGCGCTCCTTTCTCCGGGCGGGGCTGCGCCGTCCGGCAAAACAATTATTCGCTCTTACGGTTTACAATATCTTTCGCCGCCTGCTTGGTGGCCCCGGCATTTTCCTCCCGGAAGTTCTTCCCGGCAAAGAGGATCGGGGCGCACCGTTCCAGGATACGGTCATAGATACGGGCGTGGGCCAGGTCGGGCGGGTTCTTGAGTTCGGCCAGCTTCAGGTTGGTGGTGATTATCATGGGCCTGCGGCTGCGGTAGCGGCTGTCAATGACGAAAAACATCTGCTCCATCGCATACTCGGTGCTGCGCTCCACACCCAAATCGTCAATGATGAGCAGGTCGTACTCGTCAAAGCTGGCGATAAAGTCGGCCCTGTCCTCGGAGAACATCCCCGTCAGGCGGTTCAGGATGGTGGGAAAGTTCGTCATCAGCACCGGCACATCCCGGTCAAGCAGGGCGTTGGCGATACAACCGGCGAAAAAGGACTTGCCGGTTCCCACATCCCCAAACAGCAGCAGGCCAGTGTTGTTTCGGTATGCCTCCTTCCAGTTCTCCACATAGGCGCGGGCCTTGTCCATCAGGGGATTTTGGCCGTTGTCGTTGGCAAAGGTGTAGTCGTACAGATAGCGGTCTTGCAGGCCCTGGGCCTTCCGGCGCTTGATACGCTCCATGCGGCGCTGCCGTTCCTCGGCGGCCTTGCGCTGTTCCTCGGCCTCCCGCTGGCACTGGCAGACACAGCGGGGCATGAAGTAGCCGGGTTTCCCAAAGCATGGCACAACGGTCTGCCTCTGGCCGCCGCACTTCTTACAGTGAATGAGGCCGTCTGCCGGGTCTATGTACTCGTCCCCGGCCAGCTCCACACCGGCGGCTGCCTTGTCGATCAGCGCCCGGATTTCTGCTGTAATCTCAATCATACGGTTTCATCCTCCTTTACGCTGTAATCCCGGTTGCGGGTGGGCGGGGCCGCTTTCCTGGCGTCCTCACCGGCCCAGCGCCGGATGGTGGCGGCATGGCTCTGATACCGCTTGCCGGTAGAAGCCATGTACTCGGACAGCTTTTCGATGTACTGGCCCCATACGGTGGGAAAGCTGGCCTGCAAGTCTGCCAGTTCCTCGTCCGTCAGGAAAACATTCTGGTAACGGCCATAGGCGCGGGCGGGGTGTCCCTTCTCTATCTCTCTCTTTATCTCTATCTCTTTCTCTAACTCTATCTCTATCTCTGGTGGACGAATGTCGGACAAATGTCCGCCGTTTGTCCGGGGCGCGGAAAGAGCCTTGTTTTGGAGCCTTGCCGCCCGCTTTCGCTCGGCCTCGGTAGAGGACTGGCCGATCAGCAGCTCGATATTGCTCATGTAAAAAGTGCCGCTGTCCAGCACTTCCACAAGGCCCAGCTTCAGGAAGATTTGCAAGGCCCTCTCCACAGTACCGATCTGCTGGCGGGTGATGGTGGCGATCATCTGCGCCGTGTAGGGGATATTCTCGTCAAGCTGAAGCCGCCCGCCGTGTTTCAGAGATTTCAAATACAGCTTGAGCAGGATGTTGGAGTACAGAACACCGTCCTGCATACTTTCCAGCAGCACGATGGAGTCATCGTCAAAATAGTTCTCTTTGAGTTTCAGGTAGTAATATTTTCGGTTGTCTGACATAGGGTTCCTCCTTGGGGTTTATTTCAGGGGTCTGTACGCCTTTAGAGGGCTGTTTTGGGGGCCAGAGGATAAATCTATCAGGCCCCCAGCGACACCCTCGAAAAAGTCCTTGATTTACAAGGGTTTTTCAGCCCCTAAATGCGTAGAAAGGTAGTATCTTTTCCGCTGTCGTTCTGCCTCTTTGCGGCGGCGTACCTGAACAGCACATTCCGGGCAGTATTTGGCCCGGTTGGAGCCGGGGGTGAACAGCGCCCCGCAGACGGCGCACCGCTTGGCGTCCAGGCGGTGGAACAGGGCCGTTTCCAGTTCCCTGTCCAGCGGCAGCACCGCCGCCCGGAACCACCGGCACAACAGGGAGTAGGAAATGGACTGGACGCAGACACATTCCTCCCCATCATCCAGCGCGATACAGTGGCCGCCGTCATAGTTGCAGCACTCATGTACCAGCCGCCGCGCTCTGCGGTACTGGCGGTAGTCCATGACGGGGACGGGTTCAGGCTTGCTTTTTTTCATGCTGGCACTTCCCACACCCGCCGCAGTTGCCGCAGCCCTGGCAGGCATGGGCCTCCGGCTCCGGGCCGGTGGGCGCGTCTGCCGATTCCGGCTGCAAGAGGGCAAGGGGCAGGCGGATATTCAGGTGGATAGTGACGGGCAAAATAATTTGCTTCATACAGTGACCTCCTTCAATGAATTTACTGTTAAATATTCGTGCAAAGTATTGTTTTCTTCGTGCAAATGGCATATACTAAAAGTACCAGCAGAAAGGGGTTGATGATATGGCTGGAAATACCACAAACATCAGCATCCGCATGGACGCGGATTTGAAGGCACAGGCCGACGCCCTGTTTGCGGAACTCGGCATGAATTTATCCACGGCGTTCAACATCTTCGTGCGCCAGTCGCTTCGTGAGGGCGGCATTCCCTTTGAGGTGAAGCTGGAACAGCCCAACAAGGAAACGATTGCTGCCATGCTGGAAGCGGAAAGGATTGCAAAAGACCCGTCTGTAAAGGGATACAATGACCTTGACGAGTTGTTTGCCGACCTGAAAAAATGAGGAAAACAAAGTACACCGTCAAGTACACGACCGCTTTCAAAAAGGACTACAAGCGGGCAATCAAGCGCGGCCTGAAAATCGAATTGCTGGAACAGGTCGTGGCGCTGCTGTCGATGGGCGAACCGCTGCCGGATAAAAACCGCGATCACGATTTGTCCGGCGATTGGGTGGGCCATCGGGAATGTCACATTCTCCCGGACTGGCTGCTCATTTACCGTATCGAGGATGATGTGCTGGTGCTGACGCTTGCCCGCACCGGGTCGCACAGCGACTTGTTCGGCAAATAAACCATCTGCCGCCGTATGGGGAAACCTGTACGGCGGTTTTTCTGTGTGCAAAAGGGTGTCGTGAAACGCGACGCACCTGAAAGGGGTCGGCAAAGCGCCGTACCCTTTACCGCTCCGGCCCCCGGTCGCGGGGCTTGTCCCGTTCCTGCCGGGCCAGTTGGTCGGCGGCCTTGCGGAGCCGTTCCACAGCTTTTAGCTCCTCCCGCATAGCTTTCATGTCGATGCTGTCCACCTGTTTCTGGGCGGTCAACAGGTCGATCTCACGCCGCCATTCCTTCGGGGTGATTTCCTCGCCGCTGGCTTTCAGTTCTTTCAGATACCGGGCCGCCGCGTCATAGAGGATCAGTTCCCGGCTGTGGCGCTGCTCGAACAGTTCCCGCTTCTCCGGCTTTACCCTGGCAAGCTGCTTGTGGACAGTCTTATACTCGTTGTACTGCGCCCACATCTCCCCGCGCTCGGTGAGGACAGCGATCCGGCGCTCAGCCTTGACGATCTCTCGCCGCAGGTCATAGTAATGGGTGTTCATACCGGCAATTTTTTCATGGAGCTGCTGCATGGATTGGATGCCGTTTGCCTGCAAAAAGCTGAACAGGGCGGCGCTCTCCTGTAAAGCCCGGATTTTGCCGGTGCGGGTGTCGGGCCGCTTGAGCTGCTGCTGGGCCTCCCACAAGTCAATCATGCTGGGCTGCTGGCCCTCCGGCTTCTCGGCCTCGGCCTTCGACCAGTTGTAGAGGCGGGTAATGCGGGCCTTGATTTCTTTCAGCAGCTTGTTGTCGGCGGCGATCTGCCGGTTGACTTCCCCCTTGTCGGTGCGGATGCCGCGCTTCTCCATCTGGCTGGCCGCTGGCCCCAGGTGGACAGAGGGGATTTTATCAATGCCCTGTCGCTTGTAGCTGCGGTGGTCTACCAGGGCAGGCTGACCGGCTGCCTCCAATGCCCGGTTGGTATAAGCCGCCCATGCTGCTCGCCAAATCTCCACATTCCCTTTGTCGTTCCAGTCGGTGGTGTCCTCCCGGTGGTTCTTCCAGCCGCCTCTCTCGTCCGGGATGCGCTGGCCGTTTTCGTCCAGGTCGTATGCCTTGCGGCACTTCGCGCCCCATGCGCCGTTTTCTTTTAAGGGCCGGACGGTCAGCATGATATGGACATGGGGGTTGCCGGTTCCCTTGTCATGGATGGCAAAATCAGCGCACATCCCCTTGTCCACAAAGTTGTCCTTCACATAGGCCCGGACAAGGGCAAGCTGCTGTTCCCTGGACAGTTCGCGGGGCAAAGCCGCCTCGATCTCGCGGGCAAGCTGGCTGTCCCTGGCTTTCTCGATCTGCTCCACACTGTTCCAAAGGGTGGAGCGGTCTGCAAATTCCGGCGGGGCGTGGGCGGGCAGCATGATCTCCGCATGGACAACGCCGCCCTTGCGGGTGTAATCGTGGGTAAGGCCGTCCCATTCATTCGTCAGCTTTGTTCCGCTGCGGTAGGCGGCTGCGGCAACAGCGGAACGGCCCTCGCTGCGCTTGATGATACTAACGGGAATATGACAAAAATCTATGGGTGGCACCTCCTTTCGGTAAGGGGTATTCAGGCTCCGTGGAGCCGGACAGACGCGAAGCGGGTGTCTGGCTGCGCGGGGCGCACAAGGAGTTTGGGGAGTGTAGCGCCCCATCGCGCTCGGAGAGCGCAACAGCCCCCGGCAGGGCGCACGACACCGGCAACGGTGTATAAGTGCGCCCTTGTAAACAAGGGACTTACGGCTTGTCCCCGGATTTCGGCAGTTTTGCGGCCAGTTCTGCCGCCCCCGGAAGATGGGACAGGGCAATCAGAAACGCCTTGACCTCTATGCCGGGCAGGTCGGGGGTCAGAGGGAAAATGCCCTCCAAAATGGCCCCGCGCTCAATCAGGCGGCGGGTGCGGGCCTTGCGTTCCTCGTTACGCTGCTTGTTCTCCAAAATCTTCTGGCGGTTCTCAAGCTGCCGGATTTCCTTCAGGACTTCTTCGCGCTCGTCTTTTTTCTGTTTCGCTTGGGCGGTGCTGTCTTTGTGCATATCGTTTTCTCCTTTGGCGGCTTCATCCAGCCGCGCTTGATATAATATTTCTGTAACTTGATAATGGCGTTGCGAACCGTGACAATGGCCGCTGATGTCGTGAAGCCTTCGGCCTCGGCAATCTCCTTAAACTGCTTGCCCTCCCAAAACCGGGCATGAAGGCAGCTTGCCTGCCGGGGCGTCAGCGTGGCAAGGGCCTCCCGGAGCCGTTCCACCATCAGGGTGCGGGCGGCCTCCTGTTCCCGTTCCGTTTCCTTCTCCATCAGAATATCCTCCGGGGAAACGGCCTGCTCCGGGAAATGGTTTTCCATGCCGGGGGATGCGTCCAGAGAGTAACAGTGATAGTGCTGCTTGGCGTCATTGGCGTCCTCTGCGCGGCTTTCCTCTACAATGGCGTCTGCCACCTCGTCCGGCACTTCCACAAAGGTGTCTTTCTTACAAATCGGGTAGTAGTATTTTTTCAGGTTGATGGTTTTCATAGGCCGCCTGTCCATTTCCGGTGTATGAAGTACCGGCGCAGCCGCCGGAGCGCCGCATGGATGGACTTTCCTGCCTGGGATGGGGTAATACCTTCCATCGCGGCAATATCCTTCACTTTCATCCCCAGCATATACCGGGCATGGACACGGCGGGCCTGCGTTGGGGGCAAAGAGGAAAGGGCCTCATAGAGCCGCCGGAGCAGTTCGGCATATTCGGCCTGCGCCTCCTTTTCCATCAGGTAATCCTCCGGCGATGGCTGCGCCCAGCCGATGGCGGCGTTCTCAATCCCATCATCGCAGTCAAGGGAGTAAAACGCCTTATAGCGGTACATCTTGCGCTCCCTGGCGGCCTCGGCCCGCTTGTCCAGCAGGAACGCCTCGACAATTTCATCGGACACTTCTACAAAGGTGTCCTCGGTGCAGAACGGGTAATATTGCTTGAGGTTGATCGTCTGCATAGGCCCGCCCTCACTCTGACGGGAAAAGGCCGTCATAGCAGCGGCGCATATTCCGCAGACCCCGCCGGATGGCAATACTGACCTTGCTGCTGTGTACGCCCTCCATCCGGGCAATTTTCGGCTGGTTGATACCGGCAATGTAGTAGGCCCGGACACGACGGGCCTGGGTGGGGGTGGCATGGGCCAGGGCTTCCGGCAAGGCGGCAACCAGCCGCAGGCGGGCGGCCCGTTCCTCACGCTCCAAAAGGATTTCCTCCGGCGATCTGCCGTGTTCCAGCGCGTAGTTCTCCGCCCAGCTATATGCGTCCAGGGAGTACCAGGCGCGGTGGTAGACCTTCCGGCGCTCATAGTTGTTCATCTCGCGCTGGGCCTGCCGCATGGCCTCCCAGACCTCGTCGCTGACCTCTACAAACTCGTCGTGCCGGTAGTGGGGATAAATCCACCGCAGATTGATTGTTTTCATAGGCTTACCTCCTGAAAATGGGAGAGGCGGGCAGCTTGTCCGCTGTCCGCCTCCCGCTGGGATAAGGGAAACAATCCCTTTCACTTGGTAGCCCGAAAAGGGGTCATTCGTATGGGTGGTTTCTCAAAATTTTTTGAAAAATTTTTCTGACCGCTTCAATGGAGCCTTGCACCGAACTCTTGGAGCAGCCGCACAGGGCAGCGATTTCCGAAAAACTCAGCCCGTCCAGGGCATAGAGCAGGAACCGGCGGCGCTGGGCCTCGGTGCAGGTGTCCAGGACGGCCATCAGCTCCCCCAGCGTTTCCATGCGGCAAAGGTAGTCCTCCGGCGTTTCGCCGTAGATACCCACGCCCTCGGTGGCAACTATGTACTCGTCAAACTCCCGGCCATCCCAGTGCCGCCGCTGCTCATGGAACAGGTTCTCGGTCTTGTGGTCGGCCCGGTCAAGAAATTCATAGACTTCCAGCGTGACCTCCACGGCCACAGCTTGTCCGTCGTA
The DNA here is from genome assembly GCA_900016875.1 of Eubacteriaceae bacterium CHKCI004. Taxonomy (GTDB): domain Bacteria; phylum Bacillota; class Clostridia; order Lachnospirales; family Lachnospiraceae; genus Anaerobutyricum; species Anaerobutyricum stercoris. Next base: position 11,256 of record FCNR01000066.1, read on the forward strand.
ATTGATGGTGACTTCCATCTGCCTTTCCTCCGTTCAGATTTTTTGCGGGAAAATCTGAACGGGGCGGCGGGGAACGGCACCGGGGGCAGGGCTCGGGCCATGTTGACCCGATGTTCCGTCCCCACAGGTATGAAAAAGCGCCCGGACAGCAGAAAGCTATTCGAGCGCAAAAAATACGGTATTCAGTTACATTGTGACAATTTTCGCACTGGCTGCCAGACGGGGCCTGTTCAGTGGCTGGGCTTTTTTTGACGGTAGTGCAAACATCGTCTGAATTTGTCGGCGGTCAGTGTGCTTCATGGCGGCTCCCTCCGTAAGCCGCCGTGTCAGTGTGTAGGCGTCACTCCTTTGTCGAGGGCATAAAGAACGGCGGTCTTGATGTACTCAAAACCGCCGTTCCATTTTAGGCGTGATGATTGTCTGCTGAACGACGGCTTTTTTTCTTTGCCGTCGTCCGGCAGAATATTTCACTCAATATTAAGTTCTGCACTACCTGTAAATTCTTCTCCCCATATTCCGAAATAGCTACTTCCGTTACCGACCTCAAATTTGCCGGTAAAGGTATCATTCGCCTGGAGAATTACAGTCGGGTCATTATTTCCTGATTGTAAGAAAATAATAGCTTCGCCTTCTTCAATCGTTAAAGTACATTCCACCTCAACGGTAGATCCTTTTTCACGCTCTACAGTAGTTCCTCCAAATAAAATTTCTGTTCCTGAAAAGCGAGTATAATCTGCCTGATATGTGCCAGTATAGCTATCTTCTCCTGCTGTACGTTTACCCTGCAAAAAGATTTCATTTGTAAGTGCAGTCTTTCCGCCTGCCTCATTGACTGAATTTATAGCATTTAATATTGTGTCCTTTACCTCGTCATCAGCAAGGTTCGCGGCAGAATCTAAAAGAGCATTTTTCCCATTTATCAGGTTTTCAAGAACAGCGTCTTTTCCATCAGCTAAAGCTTCAAAGACCTTTGAACAACCACATAAATTTAATACGCACGTCAGCGCTAATATGAAATAGATCTTTTTCTTCATTTGCTCACCAGCCTCGTTTTCTGGCCGTCTTTCTTTTTTTCTTCGTGGCTACAAGTATCTGCGGCTTTCGCCCTTTTTTTGCCAGCAATAATATGGAACATCCGATAATGGCCAATAATATAAAGATTGCAGGCAAAGGATGATAACTCATTCCATTTTCAACACCACACTCAGGGTCCATCAAAATCATACTTGCCTTAATTGGATACCAATTAAGCAACGTACCTTCAAAAGTACCAAAATAGCCGTAAACAAATGCAATCGCAACGCCCCCGAGAAAATTATTGGGAGAGCAGCTCATAATCAATATTATAGGTAAAACAGCAATATAAACGAGAACATTTGCTCCTGTTATCTGTAAAAGTGAGCTGCACACCGAACCCACGCTAATTCCTGGAAATCCGGCTGCCGCACTAACCGTCAAACCAATCAGATTGCTAAAAAAGCTAAAAAAAATCGTAAGAAGCAAAAGGATCATCAATTTTCCTGCAAGCAGTCTGCGATAAGATAAAGGAATCGTCAAAATGTTTTTTATCGTATCGTTGGTATATTCTCTCGTGATAATATAACCGGCAATCAAGGTTATGATAATCGGAAAAAACAACGTGCAGTTGTTAATCAAAACCTGACGCATAAAATATTCAAATGTCCATGTTTTTCCATCATCAGCCGTTGAATAAAAGAGAGACAGAAGTGCTGAGAGGGAAGTCATAATTATACCGGCTTTCACAACCGAGTATCGTTTCAGTTTAATAAACTCCATCTTTACTATTTTTCCCATCCTGTTCACCTCGTCCATTTTTTATAAAATCGAATAATCAGCCACAAAGAAAGAGCAACCGTAATCAGCATGAGGAGTAGCGTATGGAGTGTACTGGGAATAATCGCATATGCCTCCGGCAGAAGATTATCTTTCTGTAAATGCTCCATCATGGAGCCGCTGGTCCAGTTCATCACACAGATTACTGGAAAAGAGTTCAAAAACATAATTTTAGTTTCGCTGATTGTTGTTCCAACAGTGCCCAGTATTCCCCAATTTAAAATCGAGTAAAAGAATGACAGCAGGATGGACAACAGGAATGTACGGTTAAAATAAATAATCAGCAGAACAATCGGAAGAGATGCTGCAACGATGAGAATACCAAATACAATACTCATAATCAGCTTGTAACCCATCCCGTAAACCATTCCCATTTGAAAGACTTTTGCAAAAACAGCAACTGCAAGTGTGCTGATTATGCAAAAAGAAATACCAAAGATGAATAGCAGTGAAATCTTAGCCAAAATGAGTTGCGTATTCGTAACGGGGATCGTTCGTATATTTTTGAAAGTATCACAGTCACGTTCCATAAAAAACAGAACAGCAGCAATAATGCCGATTAAACATGGCAGCAAAAATACCAGGCCATATCCCAACATCATGGTGTAGGCGTAATCAAATCGGGTTTGCAGATAATGTTCTGTCGTATCTGCCGTCGAACCGGCTTTTGTCATATATACCAAAATAACAGGGAAAAACAATGCCAATGACAGAAACGCATAAATTAACTTTTTGCGCTTTAATTTCCAAAATTCACACTTAATCAATTTAAGCAATTCCTTCACCTCCGGTAACCTTTTTGAAATAATCCTCTAATGTTTCTTCACAAAGGTGAGCTTCGCTGACTGCAACTTTGTTGGAATCAAAAGCATGAATTATAAAAGCCGCGTCCAGATTGAGATCGTACAGCATAAGGTTATGGTCGTCTTTTATGCTGAAATTTTGTGTATGGAACTCTGTTTCCAGAATGCGCCCCGCCTGCGCAGCGTCTGATATTCTAAAATGAATATATCTTCCATTTCTTTGTTCTAATTCTTCCAAACTTTCTTCTTCCAGCAAAACACCATGATCGATAATTCCAATATCATCAGCCAGCAGTGCAATTTCGGACAAGATATGACTTGAAATCAAAATGGTTTTTCCGCGTTCCGTACAAAGGCTGCGGATAAATTTTCTGACCTCAGCAATACCGATGGGGTCAAGTCCGTTAATTGGTTCGTCCAGAATTAAAAGTTCCGGGTCATGCATGATTGCAAGGGCAATCGCAAGACGCTGTTTCATTCCTAAAGAATATTGGGAAAACAGCTTCTTATCCCGATAAGGCAGCCCTACCAATTCAAGAGAACGGCGAATGGAATCCCTTCCCGGCACGCCTCTAAGCTCTGCAAAAATCCGAAGATTTTCAGTGCCAGTTAAATTGGGATAAAAACCCGGCGATTCAATCAAGCTACCAATACGGGGAAGTATTGTTCTTTCATCCGTCTGGATATTCCTGCCAAAAATATGCACAGTTCCGGAAGTTGGTTCTGTCAGCCCCAACAGCATTTTCATGGTTGTAGTTTTACCGGCTCCATTTCTCCCCAATAAACCATAGATACGTCCCCTTTTTACATGAATATTCAAGTCCGCAACACTTTTTTGTGTTTCATACTGTTTAGTAAGATTTCGTGTTTCAATAACATAATTATTCATTATACATAGCCTCCTTTTTGCCACTGATTATACTTTACCATGCCAACCTAACTTAAACCTAACCTAAACCTAACCGGCAGCTAAAATTTATCCTCTTACAAAAAGTCCCCTGCGTTTGGCAGGGGAAACTTCAAGCACTCAAGGGGAAATCTATCATGAATATTGTTTTTTTATTAGGAACGCTGCTGACCGATATTGCTCCTCCCATTTTTTCAACCAACTGCTTTGTAATGGAAAGACCCAAACCGCTCCCTTTTCCAGACCTCCCTTTATCACATTTGTACAATCGTTCAAAAACATGCTGTAAATCTTCCTTGCTAATTCCAATACCATTATCACAGATAGAAATTTCAATATGACGTTCCATTTTGTGCATGATAATTTCAATGGAACTGGCATGGCTATGAGATATGACATTTTGTATCAGATTGTTGATAATACGGGTATAAGCATTTTCATCAATCATGATTTCACAGGCAGAAGATGGAAAATCTATATTAAAATCCAATCCGCATTCTTCAAAGACAGGTATCCAGTCTTTCAATATTGTACGGGTAAATTCAGTAACTTCAGTAGGTGTCATTACTATATCAAGATCTCCTGAATTTAATTTGAACCAATCAAACAGTATGTCGATATAATCTTTCAAATCATGGGCTTTTTTCCGGGCTGTTTCTATATAGGTTTCTTTATCAGCCCCAACCACAATTTCTTTATGAACAGCATCCAGATAGCCGATCAGAATGGTAAGCGGTGTTCTTACGTCGTGAGATAGGCTTGACATTAGCTGTTTGTTGGCTTCATCCAGTTTGTTCATGGAAATAATGCGGCTTTCATAATTATTTACAATCGCATTGATTTTATAGGCTAACGGGGCTGTCAGGTCACTTTGGCTTGCAAGTATTTTAAGGTTTGCATTTCCACCTTCAATTTCCCCCAAAGCCTCTTCCATATCTGAAAATTTTTTCTTTGTATGAATCAGTTTCGCCCATAGTATCACTGATACGAGGAAGAAAAATATACATCCTCCAAGGGCATATACAAAAGCATTTGAATACAGCAAGCCTTACACCTCCTTACTAAAGCGATACCCCATACCTTTTACCGTTTGAATAACAGAAGATTTGTCAGAATCCGGTTCTATTTTTTTGCGGAGTTTGCTAATCATAACCATGATGTTTGCATCGTCAAAACAATATTCTTCCTTCCATACAGCCTCATAAATCTGTTTTTTTGTCAGAATTTTTCCCTGATTGCGCGCAAGGTATAAAAGAAGTTCAAATTCTTTATTTGGCAATTCAAAAGTACCTTTTTCCGTGGTAACACTATGCTCGTCCAGATTGATCTCCAACCCCTTGTAAACCAGTTTTCCCAAAGTATCATCAATCACACTGAACTGGGTAAAACGACGAATCAGAGATATAACACGCGCCACAAATTCATCAACATCAAACGGCTTTGTCAGATAATCGTCTGCGCCAGCCCGCAGTCCCCGAACCTTACTAAGATTATCGCTTTTCGCCGTTAACATCAGAATTGGGATATTGCTTTTTTCTCTGATATGCTCCATTGTCTCAAAGCCATCCAATCCAGGCATCATTATATCTAATACAATTAACTGATATTGTTTGGTTGAGAGAAGAAATATTCCATCTTTTCCCGAATGGCAAACATCAGCATTTATATTTTCTACCAATACGCTTCGTTGTAATAACTCACATAATTCTTTATCATCATCTATAATTAAAATTTTGTTCATCCCACTTCTCCTTTATGATTTGCAAATTCTGTTCTTTGACTTCAAACTATTTATCCGGGTTTTTCCCATATATCCAATTATATTTCTTTGTTTTGCGGAATACAAGGTGGGAAATGTGTCGGTATTATTATAATTTAATGCAAATCGAAGTCTTTACCTAAAAGCTAATTGTAGATCAATTCGTCTTGAATGATTTCCTCCACCTGCACTTTCAGAGTGTCCATCAGCCCCACCCAGCGCATAGGGTCACGGGCTTTTAGTTCCTCGGTGACGCCCGCCGCCTCCATCATGCGGGGCAGCATGGCGTCCATGCGCTCCCGCGCCGTCCGGTCAATCTCCAACAGGTGCGGGTACAGCTTTTCGCTCAAAATCAAGCTGCTGTAAAGGCCGGGCCGGTGTTCCTTCAGGTAGCGTTGCCGCATACGGCCATACTTGCCAATGGGGGCCTCCGGCTGCTCGGAAAGTTTCAGGTCGGGGATGTAGTAATCCCCGCAGCGGGTGTAAGTCAATTTGTTCATGTTCGTCCTCCTTTGCACTGTGATGGTTAAACTGCGGCGCTGGCCGATACGGTGGCCTTGCGCGGCTCCTGCCTGGGTAACTGGCTGACGGTGGTAAAAATGCCCTTCTCCATGTCCTCGGCCCGGATAGCTGCCTTTGCCGCCTCCACCTGGGCCTTGCGCTTGGCGTTGTAGCGTTCTTCCCATTCCTTCTGCTTGCCGTTTGCCTTGCGGCGCAAATAGTTCTGGTGAAGCCTGTCCTTGCGTTCCTCCTTCTTCCGCAGTTCTACCTGTTCCTCCGGGGTCAGGGGAACCGGCTGCAAGGCAGGAGGGATATAGCGGCCCACAAAGTTGAAGTAGATTTCAACCTCCTGCGTGGTGTCCTGGCTGCCTTTGCGGGCGCGTTCATGGACAAGGATTTTCTCTACAAACTCGTTGAGCATTGTGTTTGTCAGCGTGTCGAAGTTCTCGTACTTGTCAATCAGAGCAATAAACTTCTCCGCAGATTTCCGGCTCTGCTCATAGCCGGTAACGGCCTTTTCCAATTCCACGATTTCCGCATTGAGGGCGTCCTGCTCTTTGGCGTACTGTGCGTCCAGGGCCTCATACCGGGCGTCCGGCAGCTTACCCAGGGCGTTGTCCTCATAGATTTTGCAAATCAGCTTTTCCAGTTCCCCAGACCGCTTTTGGGCGGCGGCCAGCCGTTTCCGCTTTTTGGATATGTCGGCGGTCTGCTGGGCGGCCTGCGTTTCCTGGACGGTGCGGATAAACTCGGCCCGGTCATTCTTGGAATACTCCGCGATGGCCCTGAGCATATCGGCAATCAAGGTCAGAACAGCTTCGGCCTTGATACGGTGCTGTGTAGGGCAAAGGGAGCCGATAGGGTACTTACTATACTGGCCGCAAGTGTACTGCGGGACGCGCTTGCCGTTGTATGTACGGTGAACATACATCTTGCCGCCGCAATCGGCGCAGTACATCAGGCCGGTCAGAGGATGGGCCTCGCCAAAGCCGTCTGGGTAGCGTCTGGCGTTTCCCCGGATACGCTGCACATTGTCAAAGGTTTCCTGGTCGATAATGGCCTCATGGGTGTTCTCAAAAATCGTCCACTCGCTTTCATCCACATAGTGGCTTTTCTTGTCCTTGAAGTGCTTGCGGGTTTTGAAATTGACCGTATGGCCTAAATACTCCCGCTTTTTCAGGATTTCAACAACGGTAGAGGCACTCCAACGATAAATATCCGCAAAGGTCTTGTTCTTGTTTACTCCTTCGCCATAGCGGGCAAGGTGAACGGCGGGCATTTCGATTTTTTCTTCTGACAACTTGGTTGCGATCTGATAGGGGCCGTAGCCCTCCATCGCAAGCGCGAAAATATGGCGTACCACAGCGGCGGCTTCTTCGTCCACAAGCCAGTGTTCCCGCTTTTCGTTCCACAGATAGCCGTAGATAACGGTGCCGGTTAGGTGCTTGCCGCTCATGCCTTTGGACTTGAACACGGAGCGGATTTTCCGGCTGGTGTCGCGGGCGTAAAACTCGTTCATAATGTTGCGGAAAGGGGTAAAATCATCATCGCCTTTCAGACTGTCTACACCGTCATTGATGGCAATCAGCCGGACACCGCGCTGCCGCAAAATCTCCATGACCTGGCCGACTTTCAGATAGTCACGCCCCAGGCGGCTCATGTCCTTTATAACGATGGCCTCCACCCGTCCGGCCTCGACTTCCTCCATCATTGCCAGAAAGCCGGGGCGGTCAAAACGGGTTCCCGATACGCCGTCATCGGTGAAGTGGGTAGGGTTCGGCAGCCCATTCCGGCGGGCAAAGTCCTCTAACATCTTTTTCTGGTTGGAGATGGAATTGCTCTCGCCCTGTAACTCATCATCGCGGCTCAAACGCTCATACAGTGGGGTGATTTTCTCGTTTCTCATGGCTGTACCTCCCGAAATGAAAATGCTCTAAGTGACTGCTTCACTAACCATGACAAAAACCATGATTAAGAAGTCACTTAGAGCATACCTCTCCCGCAGCCAGCTTGTACTTTTTGTACTGACGGACGGCGAAGTGGTTGGGCTTCTCTGCCTCCAGCGCGTCAAACATCAGGTCCACGGGGTTCTTGAACTCCTCGTCATCCTCCCGGACCTCCATCGCGTTGATGAACTCGATGAGGGTGGAGAAATTCTGTTCCTCCACCGGGGCCTCGTAGTGGATATACCCAATGAGGGCGCAGTACAAAAGCGTCTCGGCCTTAACCCAAAAATCGTCCCCGGCCTTGCCCTCGCCCTTGGTGTTGGCGATCAGCGTCGTGACCAGTTTCAAGATGTCCTTTTCGGAGTGGATGTAGGCAAAGGGATTATAGTGCATGGACTTCTTGAAGTTGATGGTATTGAGGACTTTGATCCGATAAGGCTCATAGATGTCCTTGCCGTGCTTATCCTTCATGGGCTTGCCGTCCTTGCCCAGCTTGGGTGTGCCGCGCTGAAGCATTTTGCCGCACTCCACCAGGATGGTGCCTTTTGGGTCTGTCACCACATAGGAGCTGTGCATCTGCATCAGGTTCGGTTTCAGCCAGAAGCGGGTCTTGCCGGAACCGGAGCCACCGATCACCAGCACATTTTTGTTTCTGGCGGTCTTGGGGTCCTTGGGGCGGCTGTTCATGGTCAGGCTCTCGGTTTTAGTCAGAATCACATTGTTCTGGAACACCGGGTCGATGTAGGGTGCGATGTCCTCATGGGTGCCCCAGCGGGCGCTGCCATACTCCATACCGTGCCGGTACTTCTTGGCGTTCTTGCTTTTGAGATACACGGCCAATCGCAGGCCAGCGCCGCAGCACAGCCCCACCAGCAGGTCCAAAGGGTGCAGGCTGGGCCACCAGCTGGCCAGCGCCACCGGCAGCGTGGAGAAGAACGAAAGCATTTTTGCCGAAGCGTCCGCACCCACGGCCATCCGCCATCCTTCACCGAAGTTGGTTGCGAACAGCCCCATCAGGATATAGGGCATATTCAGCAAAAGGAGCTTTTTGATGTCAAGTTGCTTTTTCATCTTCATCGTTCCAGCTCCTTCCGCTTGTTCCGGTCCACAACGGCGTGTTTCACCAGCTCTTTGAACTGGCTCAGCTTTGCCAGCACGGACGGACGCTCTGTTTTCTGCGCCTTTCTGACCTTCTTGCCGGTGTACTCGGTAAAGGCAGCGGTCAGGGCATCCGCATCGCGGCCTTTGAAAAAGATCAGGTACTTGGGCGGGGAGCTGCTGCGGTCCTTCTTCACCGCATAGTCAACGCCGTATTTCCGGGCGATCTTTTCAAACTCCTTGATGGAGGGGTCGGTGATCTCGATGTTGGAAACGCCCTGATTCTGGCCGATCAGCTGCTTCACCGTCTGTTTGCCGTGGGGAATCACGGGGGTATCCCGGCTTTTCTGCTTTTGCAGCTTCTTTTCCTTGCGGTGGGCAAGGTACTTGGTGATGGCGGCCTTAAACAGCCGCCCGGTAAACTTTGTTCCGCTGACTACCAGCGTCAAAGTCCTGTTTTCCACTTCCTCCTGCATAGGTCATCGCCTCCTTTCCACGGATTTTGCAGGGGTGGCGCTTGATACTAAGGCGGGACCACCAGCCGCCGCAGCAGGTATTTCATCATGGCAGGCTCCTTTCAACGCAGCTGATCGGAGCGGTCATAGTACAGATGTCCCTGGCGCACCTTGGCATGGCTGAGAATCTTGATGTGGCCCTTTTCCTGGTTCTCCAGGCTTTTCTGGTATCCGGCCTCCGTCAGAAACAGGCGGGTCCGTTCGCCTTTCCAGCCCACCGGCGAATCGTGGGTCAGCACATCGAAGATAATCATGTGCCGGGTGTCCTCGGCAAACCGCTCCAAATCCATGTACTCATGGCCGTGGTAGTTCTGCGCCCCGGCCTTGAGCCGCATTTCCTCCATCAGCTGGCCCACGGTCTTACGCTCAGGCATGGCGCGCACCTCCTTTCCCGCGTCCCTGGCCTTTCACAGTCAGGATACCGTCCAGGGTGGTAGCGGTGATCCGCAGGCGCTCAGCGGTGGCGATGTCATTCTTCACGGTCTCGTCGATGCCGTGGCCGCAGACCACCAGCACATGGGACCGGCGCAGATAGTCTCGCACCATATCCAGCCCGTCCTTGTGTTCCTGGGGAATCTCGTCCTTGAGGAAGGTGGACAAGAACAGAACCGGGCAGATGGGCGAATACCCGGCGTCGTACACCTGGCGGCAGTAGGTGGCAGCGTTCTCGGCGTTCTCATACTGGTTGTTGCTCCAGGGAGCCGTAATGTAGGCAAGAGGTCGTTTCATGGCAAAATCCTTTCTCCCGGTATTGCCGGGCAACAGAAAAGCGGCTGTTTACCAGCCGCCTGTGTTCATATCGTGATTGACTTGTACGGTGTAGTGATTGCTGATCGTGGTGGGCGCGTTGAACAGCACTGCAAGCAAATACTGTTTCATATTGCGGACCTCCGTGGTGTTTTTCTGCATACCGTCCATGACAAATCGGATATGCTCGCTATCCAGCTTCAAGAACCGGGAGCGCACGACTTCATGGGGAAAGTCGCTGCCAGCGATCCGAGTGGTTTTACGTTTGGCACAAACGGTCTCCACCATCAGCTCCACAATCTCGTCCAGGTCCTCACGGTAGGTCGAAAACTCTCTGCACAGATAGTCATACTCGATGTTCTCCAGAATCAATTCCCGATAATTTTCTATCTCTGAGACAGACATCGCATCCCTTCCTTTCCGTTCCGGCAGCTGTGCTGCCGCTGTTTCCCGGAAGGGAATGGAATCGGTACTTGCTCCATGAGTATTTTGTTTTTGAGTATTTGGTTTCTCTATATTTAATTCTGCGGGCTTTTCCGTATCCGGTTTATCCAGATACGGGTTTTCCGTATCTGGTGAAGCCGTATCTGGTACAGCCGTATCCGGCCTTGGCGTTTCTGGCTGCCTGGGCTGGGGTTTCTCATAAATCACATACTCGGTGTCGCTGATCCGGCCTTGTTGGTCCCGCAGCTGGTTCCGCACGATGTAACCGGCGGTTTCCAACTCCCGCAGCGCACTGCCGATGGCATCAACGCCCTCCTTGCAGATTTTCGCAAGTCCACGGGTAGTATAGTTCCAGTCATCAGGCAGGGATAACATCATGGAAAGAAGCCCCTTTGCCTTGAGGGATAGTTCGTGGTTCCGCAGGTGATGATTGCTCATCACGGTATAATCTTTGGTCCGTTCAATGCGAAAAACGGCCATTGACTTCACTCCTTTCTAATTTTAGGGCATGAAAAAAGCCACAATCCTTCGTGAAAAAGACTGTGGCTTTCAGCTGTTTTTGTTGTTCTGCCAGGGCCGGTAAGGACGCTTGTACTTCGGCGGATGACTGAACATCGGCTCATGCTCCGAAAACGGGAGGGTCTGCAAAACCCGGTCAATGTCGGTGGATTCCATATCATACTGGGACTGGCAACTTTCCCGGATGTCATCTTTGATGCTCTGGACAGTACACATATTCATTCCTTTCCTTTCGTAGTGATAATGAGTTTACGGGTGGCGGCGGCGCTTGTCCGGTTTGAAGTCGAGCACATGGCCCTCGATCACACGGGCATACCGCTTGATTTTGATTTCCCGACGCTTCTGGCTTACGAGGGCGGCCTGATACCCGTCCTCCGTAAGAAACAGCCGCATATCATCGCCGGGGCAGCCGTAGGAACAAGGGCGCTGAACGGAAAACTCGATCATCCAGCGGGTGCTGTCCTGAAAACGCTCTACGGCCAAGATATTGTGTCCTTTCAGCTCACGGGCTGAAATATCCCTCATAGGCGGCTCCTTTCATCGTTCCTGGTCTCTCTGGCGCTTCTTCTGCCACGCCTCCAGCAGTTTGATAATGGTTTCCTGCATCCGCTGGGGCGTATAGCTTTTGGGGAAATACTTCCGCAGGGTGTCGGAGGTGAAAGTCACTTTGTCGAGATCACTTTTCTTTTCCTCACCCATGATGACGCGCATCATATCGAGGGTCAGATGTCCCTCCTGGCTGTATTTCTTGAGTCGCTGAGCCTGGGAGAGAGAGGGGGTAGCCTGTTCGCTGTCCATCGCGTCCAGCAAATCCCGCTGTTCTTCTTTTTTGAGAAAGGACAGCTCATAAGCCGGATTGAGGGCGATTTTCTTTTCATCGACCATATCCAGCAGTTCGGGAATCAGCTCCGTCAGGCGGATATAGCGCTGCACCTGGTTCCTACTCGAACCAGCCTGCTGCGCCAACAATTCATCTGCACGCAACTTCGTCCCAAGTTGGGACGAAGTTAAGTCCCCCCGTGCGCCTTGGTGTTTCATAGCCTCCAGCTTCATCTTGTAAGCAAAGGCCCTTTCGCTGGGGAGCAGGCTTTCACGTTGTAAGTTGCTGTCCACCATGATGATAGTGGCAGCATCATCGTCCAGGTCTCGGACAATGACAGGCATGGTTTCTTTCTCGGCCAGCTCACTGGCCCGGTGCCGCCTGTGACCGGCAACCAGCTCATAGCCGCCCTCCGGGTCCGGGCGGGCGATCGCCGGAACCAGAACACCATACTGCCGAACGCTGTCGGCGGTCTCCATCATGGCCTCGTCATCCTTGACTTTGAAGGGATGCCCCTTAAATGGGTGCAGCTCAGACAGCGGAATTTCCTGTATCTTCTCCAGCTTGGCATCCTGGCGGCTTTCCTCGGTGGAAAACAAATCATCGTATGGAGCCAGCTCTACTTTTTTCGCGCTGCTTTTCAAGTTTTATCACCTCCTTGGTCAGATTCTTATAGCCCTCGGCCACCTTGCCATTAGGGTCATGGGCAAAAATGCTTTTGCCCTCGGCGCTGATCTCCTTTGCCCGGACAGAATGGGGAATCTCGGTGCCGAACACCTTGATTTTGCTGCCATAGGTCTCCCGCAGCAGGGCGGCAATCTCCTTGGCGAAGTTGGTGCGGTTGTCCACCATCGTCAGCAATATGCCGTCGATCTGGAGCTTGGGGTTGATCTGCCGCTTCACCTTGTTTACGGTCTGGAGCAGCTGTTCCAGGCCCTTGGCGGGCAGGTACTCCGCCTGAACGGGGATTATGACCCTGTTGGCGGCGGCCAGGGCGTTGACCGTGAGCATACCCAGGGATGGCTGGCAGTCAATCAGGATATGGGAATACTGTCCCTTGAGCGTGTCCAGATACTGCCGCAGGATGGTCTCTCGGCTCATGGCGTTCACCAGGGAGTCCTCCATGCCGGAGAGCTGGATGTCTGCGGGCATCAGGTCAACGCCCTCCGGGTGGTGCAGGATACCCTCGCCGGGGCGCAGCGGCTCGTCCATCAGGATACGGCCCATCGCGTCGGACAGGGTAAAGGGCAGCTTGTCCGGCTGGGGGTGGCCCAGGCTGATGGTCAGGCTGCCTTGCGGGTCCCCGTCGATCAGCAGCACTTTCTTTCCGGCCTGCGCCAGCCCAATCCCCAGGTTCGCGCAGGTGGTTGTCTTGCCAACGCCGCCTTTCTGGTTGGCGATGGCGATGATTTGCGTGTTCAATGACTTCACCTCATTTCTGAATTGTTCTATGGCTTCTGGAAATAGAAAAAGCCGCCACTTCAAAAATTGAAAGTGACGGCCTTTTCTTATCCCGGAATGAAATTCCCCGGAAACGCAAAAAGCGCCCAGTAGAAAATACTGAGCGCTTGGCGATTAGATTTATTCTCTTTTGTTCAAATTAGGTCAAATTCAGACAAACCGTTTTCACGAAAAAGGTCTCTTGGAGATGTATAAATAAACATCCCCTTGGCATCCCAAAATCGCGTCTCGGTTGTCCTATTTTTTAACCCATAAGCCCTCTTTTTGGGGTGGTTGTCCACCATTTAACCCATAGAAAACGGGTTAAAAGAGGCTTCGTTCTGTCAAATTGCGTCAAACCATTTGAAAAGGAAAAACCCCGGAAACCGCGTAGTTCCGGGGTTTTTGACCACTTTTGATAAAGTTTAGCGCTTGCTGAACTGCGGAGCGCGACGGGCAGCCTTGAGGCCGTATTTCTTTCTCTCTTTCATACGTGGGTCACGAGTAAGGAATCCGGCTTTCTTTAATACCGGACGGAACTCTGGGTCTGCTTCCAGAAGAGCTCTTGCGATACCGTGACGGATTGCGCCAGCCTGTCCTGTGTAGCCGCCGCCGTGTACGTTTACTAATACGTCAAATTTATCTGCTGTGGATGTTAACTCTAATGGCTGACGTGCGATAACTTTTAATGTGTCAAATCCAAAGTAATCATCCATGTCTTTCTTATTGATTGTTACTTTTCCTGTTCCTGGCATAAGGTAAACTCTTGCAACACTGCTTTTTCTTCTACCAGTTCCGTAATATCTTGTAGTAGCCACTTACTTTTCCTCCTTAAATTAATACTTGATTTCTAACTCTTTTGGCTGCTGTGCAGCGTGTTTGTGATCTGGACCAGCATATACATAAAGCTTTCTGTACATCTGTCTTCCAAGAGGTCCTTTAGGAAGCATACCTTTTACGGCAAGTTCAAGAACTTGTTCTGGTTTCTTAGCCAGTTTCTCTTTTAATGTGGTTTCTTTCATTCCACCAACGTAATCGCTGTGATGGTAGTAGATCTTCTGGTCTAATTTCTTACCAGTTACTTTGATCTTGTCAGCGTTTACGATAATTACATAATCACCGCAGTCCATGTGTGGTGTGAAGATCGGTTTGTTTTTTCCTCTTAAAACTTTAGCAACTTCAGATGCTAAACGTCCTAATGTATGTCCTGTAGCGTCAACTACATACCAGTCTCTTGTGATGGTAGATGGGCTAGCCATAAAACTTTTCATGAGTCTGTCTCCTCCTGTTAAAATCTGAATCAATCTTGTACGGAATGTGACTTCCTGGCTGTCCGGACCCTCCATCACATTCAAATCCTGCCTGTGCAGGTCTATGAAAAAAATGCATCCCGGGGCTTTGAGACGCATTTATTCGCATATCACAGTTAGATATTATATAATATCCCGCCGGGCGTGTCAACGAATTTTTTCAGGATATTTTATCTTTTTTCGCTGTGCATCCGCCCGGCCGGCGGCATGAATTTTTATATTTTATATCGTAGTGCAATGTTATATTGTATCCGGATTGCCGGAGCACTCTCATCCGGCATACATACTTTCTTTAATCAGCGGACCATTTTTGAGGGAACGTTTCGGCGACTTCACCCATCCGGTCCTGCCGTTGGTGAGCTTCACTTTAAAGCGTACCCGGGAACCATTCACATAACATTTCTCCACCCGGAATTTCTGCCCTTTATTTACCCGGATTTTCTTTTTGGAAGAAGTGGCAGATTTGTGCAGCCAGAAAGACTTTCTCGCTGTTACCTTTTTCCCGCGGCCGTATTTGTAATTTTTGTAGACTTTTACTTTTCCGTATTTCGTCACAGGAGCCAGCCGCCCATTTTTATACTGATAAGTATATTTCAAATCAATCCCTGCAAACGCCTGGGACATGGAAAAGAGTTTTACTTTCAGACGATTTCCGGACACTTTAAGAACTTCTCCGGTATTATGTGAACCATATCTAAAAAATGTCTGAAAATCCAATAACCGATTCAGCTTTCCATCGCCATAGACATATAAGGCGCACGGACCGTCTCCATTATCTCCCTGCAGATAGACGTATACGATAACCGTTCCATCCTGAAGCGTATATAGTTTGACATAATCCTCATAAAAATAATAGTCATGGGTTAAATAAATGGCCTCCTGTCCGTTGATCATAATAGAAAAATTATCGTATCCAATGGATGTCGTCTGTCTTTTTCTGATTTGAATGGTATCATTCACCCCATCTCCGGTGATGTCATAGCTAGTATAATAGCTTCCCGTGAGATCCACTTCCTGCGGGTTTGCCGCCTGCGCGTTTCTGGCAGGCAGAAGACAGAACAAAAATACAAGCGCCAGCATACTGCTAAAAATCCAGCTTTTTTTCATAAAGAATTCCTCCCGTTCATTTTTCTTTTGGTCAAACCGTAAGATTCTCTTTCATTTTATCATACGCCGTTTGACCAGACAATACATAGGGCAGTGATATCCCGACGCCGTGAATCTACAGATATTCAATTTTTTTCAGAAATAATCCCTTGGCCGGGGCGGTCTCCCCAGCCCGGGTTCTGTCCCGGCTTTCCAGGATTTCTTTCACATATTCCGGCGGCCAGCCATGAAGTCCGACTTTGATCAGAGTGCCGCTGATGATACGTACCATGTTATAGAGGAATCCTTCGCCTTCCACGCGGATGACGATGTCCTGCGGATGAACATTTTCAGGCTTATTTTCATGAGCAGACATTTTGTCAGGCTGCCGTTCATCGCACAAGTCGATGCTCCCCTGTTTTCCCCTGATTTGTCCTGTTGCAGTTTCCGTCAAAGAAAGTGCTCTGTCTGAAAAACGCTCTTCCACTGTGATTCCAAGCACTGTCCGCACCGTGGTCTTTACCTGAGTCTGGGCGGCGCAGAAACTTTTGAAATCATGGGTTCCCACCAGGTACTGTCCCGCTTTATTCATAGCCGCAACATCCAGTTGATGCGGCAGCCAGTGGCTGTACAGTCTTCTGGTCGGCAGCGGAGTCCGTCCGGTCTGGATATGATATTCATAAGTTTTTCTTGTATCGCAGTATCTGGGATGGAAATCATCTGACACCTGACAGGAATCCACGATGCGGATATCCTCCGGCAGGCGGGGATTTAATGCAAAGAGCAGTTTATCCCCCGGTATCGGCGTGCCGGAATCAAAAACTGCCACATTGCCGAAGGCATGAACCCCGGCGTCCGTCCGGCTGGCTCCGATCACTTGGATCTCTTCTCCGGTGAGCCGGCTCAAAGCTTTATTCAGTTCTCCTTCTATGGTCGGAACACCGGGCTGAATCTGCCAGCCGCAGTAGCCGGTTCCATCGTAGGCGACAGTGAGTTTAAATCTCTTCATGGAAATCTCCTCTTTAAGCTATCCAGAATCCGCATACGATCATTATCACCACATATAAGAGCAGAATTCCGTAAGCAATAAAATCATTTCTTCTATATATAAGCGGTTTCAGTTTGGTCCGGCCTTCTCCGCCGCTATAGCAGCGGGCGTCCATGGCGAGAGCCAGGTCGGAGGCCCGGCGGATAGCTGAGATGAACAGCGGTACCAGTACGGGCAGAAGTTTTCTTGCCCGCTGGAAGATATTTCCGGATTCCAGGTCGGCGCCCCGGGACATCTGCGCTTTCATGATCTTATCAAGTTCCTGCGTGAGAATCGGGATGAACCGCAGGGCGATAGATATCATCATGGAAAGCTCGTGGATTGGTATGTGCAGGCGCTGAAGAAATCCCAGAGATTTTTCCAGACCGTCGGTGAGTTGGTTTGGCGTGGTGGTAAATGTCATGATGGATGAACCCATGACAAGATATACGAGACGCACCACAAGATAGAAGGATATCCAGATGCCTTCCTGGGTGATTCTAACCGGCCCTGCCTCAAAGAGAACTGTGCCCGGCGTACACAGCAGGTTCACGATCGCAGAAAAGCAGATAATGATAAACAACGGTTTTACTCCACGTATTACCATAGAAAACGGCACTCTGGACATGACGATGACGCTGCCCAGAAAAAGAGTCGCCACAATAAGTCCCAAAACAGATCTCGGGAAAAACAGAGTAATCACAAACAGCAGGGTACCCGCCAGTTTCACCCGCGGATCCAGCCGGTGCAGAGGAGAATCCGCCTTATAATATTGTCCTAAAGTCATTTCTCGAAGCATTGGTGTTCCTCCAAAATACGTGCGGCCAGCTCTTCTACCGTCAGCGGGATTTTTCCGCGTGTTTTTGTCTGCATCGTCTCCCCGGCTGCCGCACCGTCTCTGATGTCCGCGCCGGACGAATTCCTAAAGTATCCTCCGGCTGTAAGACGATTGTAGAATTGCAGAGACTGGGGTATGGCAAGGCCCATATCTTTTAGTTCCTTTTCTCTTGAAAAAACCTTTTCTGTAGTGTCGTCCATGACAAGCTGTCCGCGGTCCATGACCAGAACTCGCCGGGCGTTTTCTGCCACGTCGTCCATATCATGAGATACGAGCAGAATAGTGATATTTTCTTTCTCATTGAGATATTTCAGCAGGGAGAAAAGATTTTCTTTTCCCTTTCCATCCAGACCTGCCACCGGTTCATCAAGAATGAGATATTCTGGTTCCATGGCGAGGATGCCCGCCAGTGCCACCCGCCGTTTCTGTCCGCCGGAGAGCGCAAAGGGCGATGCCGTCTCCAGTTTCGGCGAGATGCCCGCCAGCTCCATAACTTTTCTCGCTTTTTCCTCACAGGTCTGCTGATCAAATCCCATATTCTTCGGGCCGAAAACAATGTCTTTTAAGACGGTTTCCTCAAAAAGCTGGTATTCCGGGTACTGGAAACAGAGAGCCACCTTCTGCCTGAGCTTTTGCAGTGAAAACTTCCCGTCAAACACATTTTCACCGTCAAAATAATATTCTCCGCTCATGGGCCTGAGCAGACCGTTCAGGTGCTGGAGAAGAGTGGATTTGCCGGAACCGCTGTGTCCGATCAACGCCGCGTATTCTCCCTTTTCCAGGGAGAAACTGATGTCCCGGATGGCGTATTGTTTTTCTTCCTGCCACTGATCTTTATATTGATAACTGATATTTTTTAAAACAATTCCCATAATTATTTCCTGTCAAATGTACAGGGCTGCCGATATAAAATATCTGGCTCTTTCATCAATCGGCCCTGTTTGGTTTTCTATCCGTCTCTCATGAATTATCTTGTTCAATATTTCCCGGTCCGGATTGCAGCAGAAATTCTTCCAGCGCTCTGCCGTCCTGAATCTCCGCCGGTATATCCATACCGCCCTGCCGCAACAGGAAAAGGAGTTCTTTGTCAAATGGCAGAGAAATACCCAGCGCCCGGATGGCGTCCGCCTGTTCCCAGAGTTGCTCCGGACGTCCCTCCATGGCAACCTGACCTTCGTTCATCACATAAATGTAATCCGCATGCTCCACTTCTTCTATATGATGAGTGATGTAGATGACAGTGATGCCCTTATCCCGGTTTAAGTGACGGATGGCGTCCAGCACTTCTTTTCTGCCTCGCGGATCCAGCATGGCGGTTGGCTCGTCGAAAACGATACATTCCGGTTCCATGGCGAGGATACCCGCAATGGCAACCTTCTGCTTCTGCCCGCCGGAGAGGCTGCCCGGAGACTTTTCCCGGTAAGCTGTCATCCCTGTTGCCTCCAGAGCCTCGGCGATTCGAGTCCAGATCTGCTCTGTTGGCACGCCAAGATTCTCCGGACCAAAGGCAACGTCTTCCTCAACCAGATTGCCGATGATCTGGTTATCCGGATTCTGGAACACCATCCCCGCAGTCCTTCGGATTGGAATAATATTTTCCGGTCGGGAGGAATCCATATTTTTTATAAAAACAGTTCCCCCGGAGGGCTGCAGAAGCGCCGTCAACTGTCTGGCCAGAGTGGATTTACCGGAACCGTTATGTCCCAGAATACCTACAAAATCTCCTTTTTTTATGGAGATGGACACGTCATCGAGGACAGTCTTCTCTTCCGGGGCTTCCTGATTTTCCGTATAAGTCTTATATTTAAAAATTAAATTTAATGTCTCTATTATTTTCATATTTATCTTACTATATATTAAACGACAAAAAAGGAGACCGCCGTAACAGTCTCCTCCGATCATTTATACCTTATACTAATTCGATGATAACTTCCAGAGCAGCGTCACCTTTACGCTGTCCAATTTTGACGATTCTTGTGTAACCACCGTTACGTCCTGCGTATTTTGGACCGTACTCGTCAAAAATCTTCTGTGCTAAATCGATTTTCTTTGTATTTGCTTTTCTTCCTTTTGCTTCAGCCGGAACCTCTGTTACAGGATATAATACCTTTAACATCTGACGTCTTGCATGAAGTCTGGAAGGCAGATCTTTTTTGATTTCTTTCTCAACAGTGTCGTATACAGTAACTTTCTTACCGTCTACAACTTCTTTTACTCTCTTGCCGTCTTTATCTTTTTTGGCAACCTTTGCCTGAACCTTAACAACTTCGTAGTTATCTTTCTCTTTTACGCCCAGTGCAATCAGACCTTCTGCAATTTTACGAATCTCTTTTGCCTTTGCCTCTGTTGTACGAATCTTTCCATGATACAGTAACTGTGTTACCTGATTACGTAATAATGCTTTTCTCTGATTGGATGTTCTGCCTAATTTTCTGTATTTTGCCATTGTAATGGACCTCCTGTTTATTTTTCGCCATGCTTACTTCACCTTCAGCCTAGGCGGGTCTATTGTCTGCTCCTGAACCGCTTCTCCGGCACAGGAAATATATCGGCAAAAGCCGATTATTTACTCTTCGCTTGAGTTGAGGGAAAGACCCAGCTCTTTTAATTTAGCCAGCACCTCTTCCAAAGACTTCCGTCCAAGGTTACGAACCTTCATCATGTCTTCCGGAGTCTTGTTGGTCAACTCTTCTACTGTATTAATACCTGCTCTCTTCAGACAGTTGTAAGAACGAACGGATAATTCCAGCTCGTCAATGTTCATCTCCAGAACTTTGTCAACCGGATCCTGAGCGGTCTCAACCATAACCTCGGCAACCTTTGCATTTTCAGATAAATCGATGAAAAGATTCAGGTGCTCGCTCAGTACCTTTGCAGCCAGACTCACTGCTTCATCCGGAGCCAGTGTTCCGTTGGTGAAAACATCCAGAGTCAGCTTGTCAAAGTCTGTAATCTGTCCGACACGAGTATTCTCTACTGTCAAGTTTACTCTCTCGACCGGTGTATAGATAGAATCCACTGCAATTACATCAATGGACTGGTCTTCTGTTTTGTTTTTGTCTGCTCCAACATAACCGCGGCCTTTTGTGATTGTCAGCTCCGCTTCAAAATGACTGTCTGCACCGCCGCTTAACGTTGCGATGACCAAATCCGGATTGATAATCTCGATGTCACTGTCAACCTGAATGTCAGCAGCTGTGACAACACCTTCACCGCTGAATTCAATAAAAGCGCGCTTCGGCTCATTGGAAGAGCTGTTGTTTTTGATGGCCAGCTCTTTGATATTCATAATGATTTCAGTGACATCCTCTTTTACACCCGGAATGGAACTGAACTCATGCAGGACGCCTTTGATCTTCACTGCACTGACAGCTGCCCCCGGTAATGAGGATAACATGATTCTTCTTAAGGAGTTACCTAAAGTTGTGCCGTAACCTCTCTCCAGCGGTTCCACCACAAAACGACCATATTTATTGTCTTCTGAAATTTCTGCTATTTCAATTCTTGGTTTTTCGAAATCAAACACGAATGGGACCCTCCTTTTGGACAAACTTCAATACATACCACAATTGAATGCCTGAAAACAGGCATCCAATTGGAAGAATCATTAATTATTTGGAATATAACTCGACGATCAATGTCTCATTGACAGGTACATCAATCATGTCTCTGGAAGGAAGTTCTTTTACGCTTCCTTTGAAGTTCTCCAGGTCAGCGTCTAACCAAGCCGGTACTAAGATACCATCTGTTGCTTCAGCGATGTCTTTGTATCTCTGCATTGTCTTTTTGTTTTCTTTTACTTCGATAACATCGCCAACACTTACTCTGTAGGACGGAATGTTTACACATTTGCCGTTTACAAGGATGTGTTTGTGGCCGACAACCTGTCTTGCTTCTCTTCTTGTTCTCGCAAATCCCATACGGAATACGATGTTGTCAAGTCTTGTCTCAAGGAGAACCATCAGGTTAGTACCTGCAAGACCCTGCATTCTCTCAGCCTTTGCATAGTAGTTTCTGAAAGGTTTCTCTAATACACCGTAAATGAATTTTGCTTTCTGTTTCTCACGCAGCTGAAGACCGTACTCGCTGATCTTTCTGCTGGAACGAACTAACTTTCTGTTGGATTTTTTATTCACGCCCAGATATACAGGATCCATATCTAAAGACCTGCATCTCTTCAGGACTGGAGTTCTATCAATTGCCATTCTAACTTACCTCCTATCAGACTAGACTCTTCTTCTCTTTGGTGGACGGCATCCGTTGTGTGGTACCGGAGTAACGTCTCTGATGCTTGTTACTTCAAGACCGCATGCCTGAAGGGCACGGATTGCTGCCTCTCTGCCTGAACCTGGTCCTTTTACCATAACTTCTACAGTCTTTAAGCCGTGGATAACTGCTGCTTTTGTAGCTGCTTCCGCTGCCATCTGCGCTGCGTATGGTGTGGACTTTTTGGAGCCTCTGAAGCCCATCTCTCCTGCGCTTGCCCAGGAAATCGCATTACCTTCAGAGTCAGTTAATGTTACAATTGTATTATTAAAGGATGACTGAATATGTGCCTGTCCATGCTGGATATTCTTTTTGACACGTTTTTTCGTCACCTTTTTTGCGACTTTCTTTGCCATTGACGAAACCCTCCTGTAGGTTATTAAATCTATAAAATATACTTAATCTCTTCTTTTATATATTCCTCATGCAGACATAAGGATAGTGTGAAACATAATTTCACACTTATTTCTTCTTATTAGCAACTGTTTTTCTAGGACCTTTACGTGTTCTGGCATTTGTTTTTGTCTTCTGTCCACGAACCGGAAGTCCTTTTCTGTGACGGATACCTCTGTAGCATCCAATCTCCTGCAGACGTTTGATGTTCATCGCGATCTCACGACGAAGATCACCTTCTACTGTGTACTCTGTGTTGATGATCTCGCTGATGCGGCGAACTTCATCGTCTGTTAAATCACGTACACGTGTATCCGGATTTACATTTGCTGCTGCAAGAATCTTGTCAGCGCTTGTTCTTCCAATTCCATAAATATAAGTAAGACCAATTTCTACACGTTTCTCTCTAGGTAAATCGACACCCGAAATACGAGCCATGTGTGCACCTCCACTAAAAATCTTATTCGAATCAATCCATCGTTACCGCAGTACGGTGAAATGACTAACGTGTCTCTCATCGAATGCTCTTTTCAAAATTCAAAATAATTCTCTTAAAATAAAATCGGTAAACTTCCGTTTACCGCAGCCGCTTATTTAAAAATATAATTGCCATGACGGTAGCAATGTCGTACAATACCCATCCCGGGTACCGTAACCAATGACACAACAAAAATCAAGTATCTTCCTTAATCCCTGACCGCCTGGGCGGTGCCGAACTAATTCTTATCCCTGTCTCTGTTTATGTTTTGGATTTTCGCAAATGATTCTGATTGCGCCTTTCCGTTTGATGACTTTACATTTCTCACAGATAGGCTTAACTGATGCTCTAACCTTCACGATAAACTCTCCTTTCCAAAACGTTCAGCGAATATTATAGCATTTCTCTATACAAAAAGCAAGCACGAAAATGCCAAAAGTCGGCATAAATATGCCTTCTTTCACGGGTAAATCGTACAAAGCCTTCTTGTCTGTCTCACATCTGCCCTGAAGCATCCTGCTCCGGAGCATCAGGACGATCATTTCTGCAGATGATCCTTTTACTTATCTCTCCAGATAATTCTGCCTTTTGTTAAATCGTATGGGGAAAGTTCGATGGTCACCTTATCTCCAGGCAAAATCTTGATGAAGTTCATACGTAATTTGCCGCTGATATGACCCAGCACCTGATGGCCGTTCTCCAGCTCCACTTTGAACATGGCGTTCGGAAGCTTCTCCACTACCTTTCCTTCTACTTCAATAACATCTGATTTTGACATACTTTAAAATCCTCCTGCTTTCTTTACTTGCGCTCTCCCGCTGCCAGCACCGCTTTTTTAATCTGCATATCCGCGTCGGCTGACTGAACCAGTGCCGGGAAAGCGTCTGCCATTTTCTCAGAGCGCATCATCTGAATATGTTTCTTTTTTTTCATTTTCGGATTGGCAAGGAGTCTGTGGACGCCGTCGCACAATCCGACCATCTCGCCATCCTCGCTGACGATCATATAAAGTCTGCCTTTATCATGTCCGCAGAGTGAGGTGGCAAAATAACCTGCTTTATATTCTATCATATATTTTCTCCGTTACAAGCAAAAAATTCTAAAAAGTAAATTTAATTTATCTGTTTTGTTTTATGAAAACTGCCCATATTCCGCAGAAAACTCCCTATTTCTCTTCCGGCAGCATAGTAAGAATCTCGCATCCGTCTTCTGTGATGGCAATGGTATTCTCATAGTGAGCGGAAAGGCCTCCGTCCCTTGTGACGACAGTCCAGTCGTCGTCCATCCACCACACGTCACAGGTACCTGCATTGATCATCGGCTCTATGGCAAGAGTCATACCTTTCTGAAGTCTTGCGCCCCGCCGCAGGCGGACAAAGTTTGGTATCTCCGGCTCTTCGTGCAGTGAAGTTCCTATACCATGGCCTACCAGATCGCGCACAACGGAAAAACGATTCTTTTCAGCATAAGTCTGGATTCCTCTGGCAATATCAACTAAATGTTTGCCCGGTTTTGCATTTTTTATTCCCTCAAAAAAAGATTGCTTTGTCACATCAATGAGTTTTCTCGCCTCATCGCTGATCTCTCCCACGCCATGGGTCCTCGCTGCATCCGAATGATATCCCTTATAGATCAACCCGGCATCCAGACTGACAATATCGCCATTTTTGATATAGCGCCGGTCTGACGGAATGCCATGAACCACTTCGTTATTGACAGACACACAGATGGAGGCCGGATAGCCGTTATAATTTAAGAAATTCGGGATACATCCAAAGCTTCGAATCATCTCCTCACCCAATCGGTCAATGTCCTTGGTAGTCATTCCTTCTTTCAGTTCTTTTCCCAGCTCATAGTGGACCTTCGCCAGAATCTGACCGGCAGTCCGCATTAATTCAATCTCATGTTCGCTCTTGATCGTAATTGACATCGTTTCTCCCCTTGTGTTGTTCTAAAATGATTTTAATTCATTTGTCTATAATAATCGGAATCTGTTATTCTGTCAAATGTAACTAATGTGCTGACACCTTCATCCCGCCCGGTAAAAACAAACGTGTCAGCACACCAGGAAAAGCAGGACCGCCATATGCGATCCTGCTCTGTTTATTTTGATTATTTTCAGAATTATTTCTGATTTTAACCAAGCACTGCTGTAATCTCATCAAACACAACCTGAATATCTTTTGTTCCATCCACAGTCAGAAGGGCTTCCTTCTTATTATAATAGTCGATAAGCGGCTGGGTCTGTTCATGATATACCTGCAGTCTCTTCTTTACAGTCTCCGGCTTGTCATCTTCGCGGAGAACCAGTTTCTCACCGCATACATCGCAGATGCCTTCCTTCTTGCTAGGAAGATTTACGATGTGATAGGTAGCGCCGCAGTTTAAGCACGCTCTTCTTCCGGACATTCTTTCAATAATATTCTCATCCGGCACATCCACGTTGATTGCGTAATCAATTTTTTCATTCTGATTATTCAAAGCGTAGTCAAGAGCCTCTGCCTGCGGAATATTCCGAGGAAAACCATCCAGAATGAATCCGTTCATACAGTCTTTCTCTTTGATTCGGTCGATGACCAGATCCACCGTCAGCTCATCCGGAACCAGCTCGCCGGCATCCATATAGCTTTTAGCTTTCTTACCCAGCTCTGTATTATTTTTGATATTCATTCTGAAAATATCACCGGTAGAAATGTGCGGAATCCCGTATTTCCCGGCAAGCATCTTTGCCTGGGTTCCTTTTCCTGCGCCCGGTGCGCCTAACATAATAATCTTCATAATATAACCTCCAAACCTGATGCTTTACACTGCCTCAATGTTCTTGGTGGCAACTACGTCTACTCCGGTTCCGGCTACATTAGGAATAATAACATCGCCAATCTTTACCGGTGCTTTCACGATGACAGGTTTGATCTCCTCTAAGATATCGAAGATCTTTGCCTTCGGGATAACTTCCTTTGTCTTTACGGATACCGCTGCCAGATTGCCGCCTTCCACTCTCACGATGGAAGTTACGGTACGGGTTGGGTTTGTCACTTCTTCTCTTGCGTATTTCTCACCGCGGGCACAGGTATAGCCTGCCACGTCTTTTACTTCACCATTCTCCATTGTAACTGTAATCTGACATCCCAGAGGACATCCTATACATGTCAATTCTCTTTTTTCCATGATATCCTACTCCTCCTCAATCTTTACAGTGATGGTCTTCAAGCCGTCAAAGTCTTCCAGCGCTTTTTTCTTCAGGATGATCTGCTCCATCTCTCCCGGAGCCATAACCTGTTTCTTACGATGCTGTACTCTCTCATCATTAAAGTAAACGCTGATGTAGCTGTCTTTGAACACGTTGCCCACACGGAAACGTACCGTCAGCAGATCTGCCATGTTGTCCATATGGATGGATGTAGGAACAGTGTAGCGTGCGCCGTCTGTTGCCTTGATCTCGATAACTTCTCCGGACTTCTGTACATCTTTGCCGTAGCGCTCTTTTACGTACTGGGCAGCGTTCTTTCCTGCCAGAGCGGCTTCCTCGGAAACATAGTCTACCAGGTCATGTACATGAAGTACGTTACCGCAGGCAAATACGCCTTCCACGTTGGTCTCCAGGCTCTCATCAACGATCGGGCCGTTGGTGATCGGGCTCATCTCAACCTCTGCCTTCTTGGACAGCTCGTTCTCAGGAATAAGTCCAACGGAGAGAAGCAGGGTATCACAGTCATAGTGCATCTCTGTGCCAGGGATTGGTTTTCTGTCCGGTCCCACCTCAGCGATGACAACGCCGGTCAGACGGTCTTTTCCTTCAATGTCAATAACCGTATGGCTTAAGTACAGCGGGATATCATAGTCATCCAGACACTGTACGATATTTCTCTTCAGACCGCCGGAGTAAGGCATAACCTCTGCCACGCACTGTACTTTTGCGCCTTCAAAAGTCATACGTCTTGCCATGATCAGTCCGATATCGCCGGAACCTAAGATGACAACTTTCTTACCTGGCATAAAGCCTTCGATGTTCACCAGTCTCTGTGCGGTACCTGCGGAATAGATACCTGCCGGACGATAACCAGGAATGTTCAGGGCGCCACGCGGTCTCTCCCGGCATCCCATAGCCAGGATGACAGCCTTCGCCTGGTACATTACCATACCTTCTTCACGGTTCATCACGGTCACAACCTTATCATGGGAAATGTCGCAGACCATGGTATGTAATTTGTATTCGATATTTAATTCTGCAGCCTGTTCGATGAAGCGGGCAGCGTATTCCGGTCCTGTCAGCTCTTCCTTAAATGTATGAAGGCCGAAACCGTTGTGGATACACTGGTTCAGGATACCGCCAAGCTGGTTATCTCTCTCGATAATTAAGATACTGTCGATTCCTTCTTTTTTTGCAGAGATTGCAGCAGCAAGACCTGCCGGGCCTCCGCCGACAATTATGACATCATATGATTTCATAGCATTATTCCTCACTTTCTTTCAATCTTAGTCTTCTTTGATCTTTCCTACTAACATATTGGAACCTTCACCCTTCTTGGTGATTTCTGTCATAGGAATACCAAGCTCTCTTGAAAGAATTTCCATTGTTCTTGGAGTACAGAAGCCTGCCTGGCAGCGTCCCATACCCTGACGGGTACGACGTTTTACGCCGTCTAAGGATCTTGCTCCGATCGGACGGTTGATGGCGTCCACGATCTCGCCCTCTGTTACCATCTCGCAGCGGCATACGATGTTGCCGTACTGAGGATTCTTTTTAATCATTTCGTTCTTTTCTTCCATGGAAAGGTCTTCCATATGAACGATTCCTTTTCTCTTCGCGATAAAGTTCTCATTCTTCGGGAAGTTATATTTATCCTGAATCAGTCCAACCAGCATCTCTGCGATGGCCGGAGAACTGGTAAGACCCGGAGACTCGATACCTGCCGCATCGAAGAATCCCGGTGCATCTGCAACTTCTTCCACGATAAACTCATGATGTTCTTCATGGGCACGAAGGCCGGCAAAAGAAGTGATGACCTTGTTCATTGGCAGACGGTCTTTTGTCAGATGGCTTGCTGATGCCTTCTGTACCAGATCGTCGATGATCTCCTGTGTAGTGTTGACACCTTCTTTGTCCTCAATATCTGTTGCGGATGGTCCCACAAACATATTTCCATGGATAGTCGGCGCAGTCAGAACACCCTTGCCCATTGGACCCGGCAGAGGGAAAATCGTTGCTTTGAAGTAATCACCCAGCTCTTTATCCATGAGCAGATACTCACCTTTACGTGCAACAATCTTCATCTTCTTATCGCTTACCATGTTATGCATAACATCAGCATAAACGCCGGCTGCATTGACAACAGCCTTTGTCTCCAGAACGCCCTTGTTGGTGTCAAGCTCATAATAGCCGTCTTTCTTTACGATATTCTTCACTTCTGTCTCAAATTTAAATTCCACGCCATTGACAGCGGCATTTTCACCCATGGCAATAGCCAGATTAAACGGACAGATGATTCCGCCGGTCGGAACGTAAAGAGCAGCTACGGCATTCGGAGTCAGATTTGGTTCCATCTCAAGCAGCTCGTCTCTTTCCACGATTCTTGCATCCGGCACACCGTTGGCATTGGCCTGATCCAGCAGAACATCAAGCTTCCCTCTCTCTGATTCTATCGTACAGACAATCAGAGAACCATTCTTCTTGATAGGGAAATCCAGTTCCTCTGCCAGCTGATACAGGAGTTCATTGCCCCGCACATTCAGCTTCGCCATCAGGGTACCTGGCTTACAGTCATATCCCGCATGAACAATACCACTGTTTGCTTTTGAAGTTCCGGATGCCACATCATCAGCTTTGTCAATCACACAGACATTTGCCTGATATTTTGAAAGCTCTCTGGCAACGCAAGTGCCGACAACGCCGGCACCAATTACAATAATGTCATACATGTCTTTTTACCTCCATTTGCTTTGCCCGCATGATAAAAAGCCCGTCTGCCTATTCAAATCCGCAAAATTTGTTACAAAATTACCAGAGTGCATCTGATTTGTCTATAAATTTCATGCAGATTTCCCGGCCAGACAAATCCAGCCGCTGTCTGCGTTGGGCGCCGCAGACAGCAAGTTAGATATAGTATTTGTACATAAAACAGCCATCAGGTCTACCAATTGCACAAAATCGCGCAAAAAAACCACATAGTTTTTTCATAAAATATACAAATAAGACTGGCTTTTATCACTCGTTTCTATGCATATATATTACCGCATTTTCTCCAAATTGTAAATTATACATTTTTTACAAAATGCCTAATGAAACCCCTTATACTTATGCAAAAATATACATTTTCTCAATTCGTCATTAATTTATAACTAAAAAAGCACATAAATCTTCAAATTTTTTTGTACTAATTTTTATTTTTTGTATATTTTCACGCCGGCAAATCAAATAGAAATTCAGTTTTTTGTTAATTTTATAACATTTTCTTTTTGTTATATCTTCTTTTAGCAGCAATAATAACACAAAGGCCAGCGCCCACTGCCGTCATGACGATTCCGATCATCATCCCCGGTGTTCTGTAAGTGAGAACAACGCTGTGACTTCCTTTCTCCAACGGTATTGCCATAAACATGGTATTAGCCTGCAGAATCTCTGTTTCTTTTCCGTCCACCCGGGCCGTCCAGCCTTCCGAGTACGGAATGGTGAGACAGAGAATCTTATCTTTTTCCAGATTGATCTGACCGGTTATGCGGTTTGTTCCGATCTGTATATTTTCCAGCACATTTTCTTTCCTTTCACGAATGCCTTCTTCATATCCGTCCATCGTCTGTCCGAGAATCTGAAAATCATTCACTTTATAATTTCCCTGCCTCGGAAAATATATGGTGATCTTATCCGTCCCGTTTTCACTATATCCCAGATTGATCAAAAAATCAGATCTTCCTATGGATCTTGCAAATCCGGGCATCAAATAAAGGAGATTCTTTTTTACAACAGGCTTACCTGCAGATTCAGCTTCTATTTTGATCTCCACCTGTTTTCGCGGCATTGTTTTGCTGCTGAAGCTGAGTTTTTTGATCAGAACGGCAGTCTCAGAATTGGCGATCTGATTTTTCAGCTGCAGTGTGATGTGTCCGTGCTTTTTTCTAACATGAAAAGTATTTCCGTCAAATGTGACGTCTTTCTGCTCTTTGATCTCCCATCCTATTTCTTCGGAACCGGAAGAAGACGTCTGTTTCTTATAATCCGGTAAATCGTTCTCCAGCAGCACGCTGTGCAAAATCGCGCTCTCTTTTTCCTGACTGTTCAGTTTCTCATAATCCGATCGGCTTATATATCCGTCATAGGTATACCCCAGAGGCAGTGCAAACATATTTTCATACACTTCGTATGTCTCCGCACCATATTCTGTGTTGACATTACTTTCCCCTAGTTTTTTATAGCCATAGGGAATATTTCCTTCCTCACTGCTTCTTACAACATAATATTTGACACTGGCAAGAGAATTTAATACAGTCCTGTCATCTAAATTCCGGTAGTTATAGTCATTTTTATTATTAATTCCCATCTCTTCGAAAAACTGAGCCGGGCGCTTATCGGCAAGACTCCAGTAGTAATGTGTGGACATAAAACCACTTTTTAAGGTTGAATTTCTTTCGATGGCATCAAAACTTCCCGAATATCTTGCCAATCCAGGGTCATTGCCAAGAACTGTTCTCAGCGCCGTATCCGCCGGCGCATCAAAAAAAGCTTTCACATTTTCTTTTTCCATAAAGTCTGCGGATCCATTGTAACCGTTTTTGGAAAAGTTATAAAACGCGTTTGTTCCGACCGAAACGACTATCACTGCAAATAATACCAGGGATTGCAGCCATATTTTTCTTCTCCCCAACATCTGAAAAATAAACAGCAGAACTAAAATACAGCTCATAAAAATGGCAGCCACTGAAATTACAATATCCGCCGATCCATTTTGCCATCTGATCAGATATCCGATGACCGCAGCGATCAGAACAGCCATTCCTATGAGTTTTTTCCATCCCGCATGAAACAAATTATTCCATTCAGACGCCGTAATACACGCCATCAGCATCGCATAACCAAACATCCAGCGATTGGAGGAGTAGGCAAATCCGTGAAAGATCTTTCCGGCCAAAGGC
The DNA here is from genome assembly GCA_900016875.1 of Eubacteriaceae bacterium CHKCI004. GTDB lineage: Bacteria > Bacillota > Clostridia > Lachnospirales > Lachnospiraceae > Anaerobutyricum > Anaerobutyricum stercoris. The sequence continues at coordinate 42,134 of FCNR01000066.1, forward strand.
AGACACATAACGAGCGTCAGAACTATGAAAAGTGTTTTCAGCTCCCTCTTTTTCTTTTTGTCCATAAACAGAAGAATCAGACAGAATACCGCGGGCATAGAAAACGCCATGAAAGTATGATGCATTCCCGGAACTGTTAATGCGCTGAAGAAGGCCGCGGGCAGATTGGTGTAAAAGTCAGAATTATATAACAGCTGTATGCCTGACTGCTCCGACATTCTCTCTGTCTGCATCAGCAGTTTTAATACAGGAAAAAGCATAATTCCGGAAAGACAGATTCCGGTCAATGTATATCCGGCCGTCTGCAATAATTTACACATGATTGTTTTCAAATCATGTACTCCATATTTTGTGAATAACCGGACAAGAACGTACACAATAACGTTGCAGCCAATCATATAGAAAAAATAGAAATTGCTGACTGCGCTGATACACACCATCGCAATGAATAAAGCCGGAGATTTTTTCTCTAAAATTTTCTCCACCCCTATAAGCATGAGCGGAAGATAAATCATCGGATTAAGAAAATAAGGATGATGTAGCCCCATGACAAAAACATAACCTGAAAACAGATAAACAAAAACTGCTGCCAGCATCCCTGTACTGTTTATCAGCCAGTTTTTCCATCCTGTTTCCCTCTCTTCTCTTTTGTTCCTGTATCGGCAGAAAGCATACAAAGAAAGCCCTGCCAGGTACAATCTGAGAATAATCAGCGCATCATAAAAATTTACCATATACCTGTCCGGCACAAATACCGACAAAAGACATAGAGGGTCGCCAATCACATAGTAATGCAGCATTGTGATAATGTCGCTTCCATAGCCGATGCACTCACTCCAAAGAGGGATGATCAGCCTGTGATTTTCCAACAAATTTTTAGCGATTCCCTGCAGCCAGTCCGAATAAAACTGCAGTGCCTTATAATGCTGCGTCCATCCGTCTATACCCCATACCAGTGATTTTCCTGCTGACCAGAACTGCTGAAATACAATAAGACACATAGCGGCAAACACGAGAGTATAAAGGCCAAGATAGAACAAATTCTCTTTTTTCTTACTGTTCATTTTCTTTGGCCTCCTTTGTCATATCTTCCTCTATATTTGTTTCTCCAATCAGAAAGATTGGTCTGTTTTTTGTCTCAATATAGGTTTTTGCCAGATACTGTCCCAGTATCCCAATACAGAAAAGCTGAACGCCAGATACAAAGATAATGATACATGCGAGAGAAGGCCATCCTGAAGTGGGATCTCCAAAAGCGATTGTTCTGACAATAATAAATAATATCATGATCAGTGCGATGAGACAGAAAAGGATTCCCAGCAAAGAAGAGAACACGAGAGGTACGGTGGTGAAAGCGAGGATTCCGTCCAGCGCATACACTAGGAGCTTCCAGAAGGACCATTTTGTCTCGCCGGCCACTCTTTCCACATTTTCGTATTCCAGCCATTTCTTTTTAAAACCAACCCAGCCAAAGATACCCTTTGAGAAACGATTTTTCTCCGGCATGCTGAGAATCGCGTCGACTACTTTTCTCCGCATCATCTGAAAATCTCTCGCGCCATCCACAACGTCTGTTTTGGACATACGGTTGATCATTCTATAAAACAAACGCGCAAAAAACGAGCGGATAGGAGGCTCTCCCTTCCTGTCAACGCGGCGGCTTCCCACACAGTCAAATCCTTCTTCTGTGATGAGACGGTACATTTCCGGAAGCAGCGACGGGGGATCCTGTAAATCCGCATCCATAATCACAACATAGTCTCCTTTTGAATATTTCATTCCCGCATATATCGCAGCCTCTTTCCCAAAATTTCTGGAAAAAGACAGATAACGAACCTTTTTATTTTCTTCACTTAATTTTTTCAGCACCGCAAGGGTATTGTCTGAGGAACCGTCGTTTACAAAAAGATACTCTACATCCACCGGCATCCGTGATGTATATTTCTCTGCTTCATTGAGAAAAATTTCTATGGTTGGCTCCTCATTGTAAGCCGGAACGATAATTGATAAAAATTCCCTTTTCATCTTCTTCCTCCTGCATTCAGACAACAAATAAAAAGTATGTTTTATGATATCCCATAAAAACTCAAATATTTCATCTGTTGTCCTATATTACAATAATATTTAGAATTGTACTCTCTTGCTTTTATTATTGCAATAGCTATCTATTATATGAAAGAAAAATAACATATCGTTATAAACATGAAAGAATTATAATACAAAACAGCCGTCAGATTCTTCCTTCCAATCAAGACCAGTGGATATGCAGGAAAATCCTGCATCCGCGCTGTCCTGATTGAAGGCCTCATCTAAACGGCTGTCTTAAAATATATTTTTCAAATTAATCACTTAAAAATCCTGTGTAATGTCTTACCAGCATCTGTGATTCAATCTGTTTGATTGTCTCCAGTACAACTCCGGCGATAATGATCAGAGATGTTCCACCGAAGGAAACGTTTGCTCCAAAAACTCCATTGAAGAAAATAGGAATCACTGCGATGATACACAGACCGATTGCTCCAACAAAAATAATGTAATTGAGAATCGAATTCAGATAATCAACAGTTGGCTTTCCAGGACGAATACCTGGAATAAAACCGCCCTGTTTCTTCATGTTATTTGCAATCTCCAACGGATTAAATGTAATGGATGTATAAAAATATGCAAATAACACAGTGAGGAGCAGATAAACAACCAAACCAACAGAACGCTCCGGATGCTCCGGATCACACCAGTTTGCCTGATTCAGACAAGCAAAAATGAATCCTGGAATACCATCCGGGTTTGCCCCCACAAGCTGCTGTATTACCAGCGGAAACTGCAGCAATGAGGATGAAAAGATAATTGGAATAACACTGGCTGTATTTACCTTGACCGGCAACACAGAACCCTGTCCGCCAATCTGCTTTCTTCCCTGCAGCTTCTTTGAGTACTGAACCGGAATACGTCTCTCCGCATCATTTAACAGTATTGTCAATACAAAAGTTCCAATAATGATAACCAAAATCACTGCCACCGCAATCACGATACCGCCAATCTGTTTTCCCTCTATAAACTGTTGATACAGACTGTAGAGGTCTCCCGGAATACGTGAAACGATGTTGATAAGGAGGATAATAGAGATACCATTTCCCACTCCCTTATCGGTGATCTGCTCACCCAGCCACATAACAAATACGGCGCCGGCTGTCAGACATACAACCATCTCGATAACAATCAGCGGACTGAAATCGGATAACAATCCCTGACGTCCAAATCCAATGGCGAGACCGGCACTTTCCAGAACTGCCAGAGCCAGTGTCACAAATCTTGTGATATTGTTTATCTTCTTACGTCCGTCTTCTCCGTCCCGGTGCATCTCTTCAAGCGCCGGGATGGCAATAGTAAGGAGCTGAATGATGATCGACGACGTAATGTACGGCGTTACATTCAGCGCAAATACGGACATAGACTCAAACGAGCCGCCAGTAAAGGAATTCAACAGGTTAAAAGAATCTCCCAGCAGCGAATTCAGATACTCGCTGATGCGGGCGCTGTCAATCCCCGGAATCGGCAACTGACTGCCCAGCCTTGTTATGATCAAAATGAAAAGCGTAAAGAGAAGCTTTTTTCTGATGTCCTTTACTTTCAGAGCGTTTCTGAGAGTTTCAAACATTAGATCACCTCAGCTTTTCCACCAGCAGCTTCAATCTTAGCAATCGCGCCTTTGGAGAACGCATTTACCTGAACTGTAAGCTTCTTGCTTAAATCTCCATTTCCAAGAATTTTTACACCATCAAAAGAGTTCTTTACCATTCCTGCCTCTTTTAATGTTTCAATTGTTACTACGCTGTCTGCCTCAAATCTCTCCAGATCGGAAACGTTAATTCCGATGATTTTCTTGGAGTTGATGCAGGTGAATCCTCTTTTCGGGATACGTCTGTATAAAGGCATCTGACCGCCTTCGAAACCTACACGGACCTTTCCGCCTGAACGGGATTTCTGTCCTTTCTGTCCTCTGCCTGCTGTTTTGCCATTTCCTGAACCGTGTCCACGGCCTACACGAAATGCATCGCTGTGTTTAGAACCTGCAGCAGGATGTAAATTGGATAAATTCATTTACGGATACCTCCTTATCTGCAACTAAATCTCTTCTACTTTTACGAGATGTCTAACATGCCAAATCATGCCGCGGATGGCATCATTGTCAGGCATTTCAACTGTTTTGTTTAATTTTTTAAGTCCCAGGGCTGCTACTGTTGCTCTCTGTTTTGGGATAGCACCGATAGGAGACTTAACTAATGTGATTCTTAATTTATCTGCCATCTTCGTTCCCTCCTTTTAGAGCTCGTCAACGGATTTGCCGCGCAGTCTTGCGACTTCCTCCGGTGTTTTCATAGCTTTCAGACCTTCAATCGTAGCAAGTACAACGTTCTGTTTGTTGTTGGAACCCAGTGCTTTCGCACGGATGTTTCTGTATCCAGCCAGCTCCAGTACTGCACGGGATGGGCCGCCGGCGATGATACCGGTACCTTCCGGAGATGCTTTTAACAGTACGGATGCACTGCCGAACTTACCAATAAACTCATGTGGAATGGAACCCGCTTCATTTACAGGTACCTCAACCAGTTTCTTCATAGCAGCTTCTTTTCCCTTGCGGATTGCTTCAGGGATTTCGATTGCTTTTCCTAAACCAGCTCCAACATGACCGTTTTTATCACCAACGACTACCAGTGCAGCAAAACGCATGTTACGTCCACCCTTTACTACCTTGGTAACACGTTTGATTGACACTACTGTTTCCTGTAATTCTAATTGACTAGCATCAATTAATTCACGCTTCATGTTTTTTCCTCCTTGTTAGAAATTCAGACCAGCTTCACGGGCTGCTTCTGCCAGAGCCTGAACTTTGCCCTGATAAATGTATCCGCCTCTGTCAAAGACAACTGTTGTAATACCTTTCTCCAGCGCTCTCTTGGCAATAACTGTTCCCAGGTATTTTGCTGCAGCAACATCGTTGGTTTTTTCGAGTTCTGCCTTTACGTCCTTCTGTACTGTAGAAGCTGAAACGAGAGTATGCTGAGCGACGTCGTCAATAATCTGAGCGTACATATGATTGTTACTTCTAAATACGGCTAAACGTGGAGTAGAAGCGGTTCCGCTGATACGGTTACGAAGTCTTCTATGTTTTTTAACACGTACTTCACTTCTTGATTTTTTACTAATCATTCTTACGTCCTCCTAATTATTTCTTACCTGTCTTACCAACTTTACGTCTGATAACCTCATCAGCGTATTTGATACCTTTGCCCTTGTACGGCTCAGGTCTTCTCTTATCTCTGATCTCAGCTGCGTACTGACCAACTTTCTGTTTGTCGATACCTTTGATCGTGATCTTGTTCTGTCCGTCCAGTACAGATTCCAGACCTTCCGGGTCTTCCATTTCTACCGGATGAGAATATCCGAGGGAGAGGATAAGTTTCTTACCCTGTTTCTGTGCTCTGTAACCAACACCGTTGATCTCCAGAACTTTTTCGTATCCCTTTGTAACACCTGTTACCATATTTGCGATCAGGGTTCTTGTAAGACCGTGTAAAGATTTCATTTTCTTTAAGTCGTTCGGTCTTGTAACTACTACCTGATTATCTTCCATTTTAATGTCCATCTCTACAGGAAGACTCTCTGTCAGAGTTCCTTTTGGACCTTTCACAGTCACTACATTGTTCTCTGCGATGGTTACTTCAACACCGGCAGGGATCTCAATAGGTAATCTACCAATTCGTGACATAGTGCACCTCCTTAGATTGTCGGAAGAGACGAGTATGTCTCTTCTGTTTTCAGCAGTTTATTTATATATTTAAATCTATAATCCGGCTGCCGCTTTCAAAGCGGCGCCCGTCAAATATCAGCTTTCGCTCAGTTCAGACTGTTGTCCTTCTGATTACCATACGAAAGCAAGAACTTCGCCGCCCACGTTCATGGAACGAGCTTCTTTGTCTGTGAGTACGCCTTTGTTTGTGGAAATGATAGCCACACCTAAACCGTTGAGTACTCGTGGAAGGTTCTCAACGTCAGCGTAAACTCGAAGTCCCGGTTTGGAGATTCTCTTAAGACCGGAAATAATCTTTTCATTTTTATCTGCACCGTATTTTAATGTGATACGGATTGTTTTAAAAACACCATCTTCGATTACATCGTAGCTTTTGATATATCCTTCTTTTAAGAGGATATCTGCGATGGCAAGTTTCATTTTAGATGCCGGAACATCTACTGTATCGTGTTTTGCAGTATTTGCGTTACGGATTCTTGTAAGCATATCTGCAATAGGATCGCTCATTGTCATATTGGTTTTGCCTCCTTCCTGATTCTCTTGGTTTACCAGCTTGCTTTCTTAACTCCAGGTATCTGACCTTTGTATGCTAATTCACGGAAGCAGATTCTGCAGATTCCGTATTTTCTTAAATAAGCATGTGGACGGCCACAGATTCGACAGCGGGAATATTCTCTTGTAGAAAATTTCTGTTTGCGCTGCTGTTTAATTTTCATTGCTTTTTTAGCCATTAGAAATCCTCCTAACTATTTTGCGTACGGCATTCCGAATAAAGTAAGTAATTCGCGGGCTTCTTCATCAGTGTGAGCGGTTGTAACGAAGATTACATCCATACCTCTGACTTTTTCTACCTTATCGTACTCGATTTCAGGGAAGATAAGCTGTTCCTTAATTCCCAGTGCGTAATTACCTCTTCCATCGAAAGCGTTAGGATTCACGCCTCTGAAGTCACGTACTCGCGGTAAAGCAAGGTTAATCAGACGATCAGCAAATTCATACATTTTCTCGCCTCTTAAAGTTACTTTACAGCCAATCGGCATTCCTTCTCTTAACTTGAAGTTCGCAACTGATTTTTTTGCTTTACAGATAACGGCTTTCTGACCTGTGATGATCTGCATGTCGTTTACAGCCGCATCCAGTAATTTATGATTATCTTTCGCATCACCAACACCCATATTGACAACAATTTTTACGAGCTTTGGAATCTGCATTTCATTTTTATAGCCAAACTTTTTCATCATGGCAGCTTTAATCTCGCTGTCATACATTTCTTTCAGTCTACTCAACTTTGTCAGCCTCCTCTCTTAAATTAGTCAATAACTTCGCCGGTGGATTTTGCGAAACGAACTTTTTTACCGTCAACAAATTTGAAACCAACTCTTGTCGGCTGACCTTTATGAAGAAGCATTACGTTGGACACGTCAATCGGTCCTTCCTGATGAATGATTCCGCCAGCCTGGTTCTGCATACTTGGTTTCGTATGTTTGGTAAGCATGTTGACGCCTTCCACGATGACTCTGTGGTTCTTTCTGTCAACTGCGATGACCTTTCCTTCTTTATCGATATCTTTACCGGCAATCACTCTTACCATATCGTCTTTTTTAATCTTCTGAGCCACGAAAATACCTCCTTATAATACTTCCGGTGCTAAGGAAACGATCTTCATAAATTTCTTTTCACGAAGTTCTCTGGCAACCGGTCCAAAAATACGTGTTCCTCTTGGGTTCATATCATCTCTGATAATTACTGCAGCATTTTCGTCAAATTTAATATAGGAACCGTCTTTACGGCGAGCACCTTTTTTCGTACGAACAACAACGGCTTTTACCACGTCGCCCTTCTTTACAACACCGCCTGGTGTTGCATCTTTAACCGTAGCAACGATGATATCACCGATATTAGCATATCTTCTTGTTGAGCCGCCCATAACACGGATACAAAGCAGTTCTTTTGCTCCTGTATTGTCAGCAACTCTGAGTCTAGATTCCTGCTGAATCATGCTGTTTCCTCCTTCCGTGCTAACTATTTAGCTTTTTCAACAATCTCGACAAGTCTCCATCTCTTATCTTTGGATAAAGGTCTTGTCTCCATTACTCTTACTCTGTCACCGATTCTGCACTGATTCTCTTCATCATGTGCTTTTAATTTATAGGTTCTTTTTACGATCTTACCGTATAAAGGATGTTTCACATTATCAGTAACGCTGACAACGATAGTCTTATCCATCTTGTCGCTTGTTACGAGACCTACACGAGTCTTTCTCAGGTTTCTTTCCACAACAAATTCCTCCTTCCCGATTACTCAGCATTCTTCTCAGCGATGATACCCTGGATTCTGGCAATGTTTCTTCTGACTTCTTTGATTCTGCTGGTGTTATCTAACTGATTTGTTGCGTTCTGGAATCTTAAATTAAATAATTCCTTTTTAGCAGCTACTAATTCCTCATTAAGTTCTGCGATGGATTTTGTTCTTAAATCTTCTACATACTTAGTTGTTTTCACTGTTATCACCGCCTTCTAAATCTTCACGAGAAACGATTTTACATTTTACAGGCAATTTGTGCATTGCAAGACGTAAAGCTTCTCTCGCTGTCTCCTCAGGTACTCCAGCAACTTCAAACATTACACGACCTGGTTTAACTACTGCTACCCAATATTCCAGTGAACCTTTACCGGAACCCATACGGGTTTCAGCTGGTTTCGCTGTAACCGGTTTATCCGGGAAGATTTTAATCCAAACTTTACCGCCACGCTTCATATAACGTGTCATGGCAATACGGGCTGCTTCAATCTGGTTGGATTTGATCCATGCCGGATCCTGTGCTACCAGACCAAACTCACCGTAAGTAATTTTATTTCCTCTTGTAGCCTTTCCAGTCATGGAACCACGGAACTGTTTACGGCGTTTCACTCTTTTTGGCATTAACATTATTTATCGCTCCCTTCCTTAGTTTCCTTTGTAGGAAGTACCTCACCATGGTAAATCCAAACCTTTACACCTACTTTTCCGTAAGTAGTATCAGCTTCGGCAAAACCATAATCAATATCTGCTCTCAATGTCTGCAGAGGAATTGTTCCCTCGCTGTAGAACTCTGTACGCGCCATATCAGCACCGCCCAGACGTCCGGAACAGGATGCTTTGATACCTAAAGCGCCGTTTCTCATTGTTCTCTGCATGCAGGACTTCATAGCACGACGGAAGGAGATACGGTTCTCCAGCTGCTGTGCGATGTTTTCTGCAACCAGCTGAGCATCCTTATCCACATCAAATCTCTTAACCTCTTTGATTTCGATCATGAGCTTTTTGGATGTGAGTTTCTGAAGCTCTTTCTTTAATTCCTCGATTGCGGAACCGCCGCGGCCGATAACGATACCTGGTTTAGCGGTGTGAATGATGAGTTTTAAGCGATCAGACGCTCTCTCGATTTCTGTTCTGGAAATTCCAGCGCTGTATAATCTTTTTTTGATATATTTTCTGATTTTATCGTCTTCAACAAGATTGTCTGCAAAATCTTTCTCTGCATACCATCTTGAATCCCAATCCTTAATGATTCCGACTCTTAAACCATGAGGATTAACCTTCTGTCCCATCTGTAAACCTCCTTATCTTTCATCCAGAACGATGGTGATGTGGCACTGTCTTTTCTCGATTCTGTACGCTCTGCCCTGTGCTCTCGCTCTGATTCTCTTCATTGTCGGTCCTTTGTTCGCATAACACTCTGCGATGTAAAGGTTCTCTTTGTTCATTCCGTTATTGTTCTCTGCGTTGGCAATGGCAGATTTCAGTAACTTGCCAATGATTTCAGATGCGTATCTTGGATTATATTCTAAAATACCCAAAGCTGTCTCCACGTCTTTGCCTCTGATGGCATCCAGTACGAAACATGCTTTTGTCACAGAACATCTTGCATAAGAAAGCTTTGCAGATGGTCTTGTATCTTTATTTGCATTTCTTTCTCTCTTAATCTGGGATCTATGTCCTTTTGCCATGGATGAACCCTCCTTTCAGGCTGTCAAACTATCTAACTTTACTCTTCTTCTCGTCTTTACCATGTCCTCTGTAGGTTCTGGTGGAAACAAATTCTCCTAATTTATGTCCAACCATATCCTCTGTAACATATACCGGCACATGTCTTCTTCCGTCATGTACGGCAAATGTATGACCTACAAATGTCGGGAAAATCGTAGAACGGCGGGACCATGTTTTAATCACACTCTTGTCGCCGGACTTATTCATCTCATCTACTTTTTTTAATAAACTTTTATCAGCAAATGGTCCTTTTTTCAGTGAACGAGCCATGTGTTACCTCCTTATTTATTTAACGTTCTTTCCGTCTCTTGTTCTTACAATCATCTTATTAGACTGTTTGTTTTTCTTTCTGGTCTTCAGGCCGAGAGCCGGTTTACCCCATGGAGTACATGGACCTGGACGTCCGATACCTGCTTTACCTTCACCACCACCGTGTGGATGGTCATTAGGGTTCATAACGGAACCGCGAACTGTAGGACGGATACCCATGTGACGTTTACGTCCTGCCTTACCGATGTTGATCAGGTCATGGTCAATGTTTCCAACCTGTCCGATGGTTGCGCGGCAGTTTAAGGATACCATTCTCATTTCACCGGATGGAAGTCTTAATGTGGCATATTTACCTTCCTTAGCCATAAGCTGTGCGGAGTTACCGGCGGAACGAACCATCTGTGCTCCTCTTCCCGGATGAAGCTCTACGTTGTGTACCTCAGTACCAACCGGGATGTTAGCTAACGGCAGGCAGTTTCCGATGTGGATCTCTGCGTCAGGACCATTCATGATGGTTGTGCCGACTTCCAGTTTATAAGGTGCGATAATATAGGATTTTACGCCGTCTGCGTAGCAGATCAGTGCGATATTAGCTGTTCTGTTCGGATCGTATTCGATAGCAACAACCTTAGCCGGAATACCGTCTTTGTTTCTCTTGAAATCGATCATTCTGTATTTTCTTCTGACTCCGCCTCCGCGATGTCTTACTGTAATCTTACCCTGATTGTTACGACCGGAGTTTTTCTTTAAGGAATAAGTCAGGGATTTCTCCGGAGTAGTCTTTGTGATCTCAGAGAAATCAGAACCGGTCATATGTCTTCTGGAAGGTGTATATGGGTTATATGTTTTGATTCCCATTACTGTCTCTCCTTTCGTTTCCGAATATTTAGTCTCACGCTTCTATTGCGTATAATGTCTCGTCGTTTTTACAGACCTTCAAAAATCTGAATATCTGCGCTGTCCTCAGTAAGCTGAACGATTGCTTTCTTTCTTTTTGCAGTCTTTCCGTAAACCATACCGCGGCGTTTTTTCTTTCCGTCCAGGTTCATGGTGTTGACCTTAGCAACCTTTGCGCCTTCGAACATTTTCTCAACAGCCTCTTTGATCTGGCTCTTGTTAGCGTCCGGATTTACATAGAATGTATATTTTTTCTCTGCCATAGCAGTCATACTTTTTTCTGTAACGACTGGTTTTAAAATGACGTCATAATATTTTAAATCTGCCATTATGCGTATACCTCCTCAATCGTTGCAACTGCTTCTTTGGTAACAACAATTGTATCGTATTTCAGGATATCGTATACATTGATGTTATTAAGAGCTGCAGTTTTTACTGTTGGTAAGTTGTTAGCGGACTTAACCACAACATCGTCTTTCTCTTTTGTCACGATTAAAGCCTTCTCAACTTTCAGATTATCTAAAACTGCTTTGATTCGTTTTGTCTTGATCTCCGGTAATGTGAGCTCTTCTAAAACGATGAATTTATTCTCATTTACTTTCTCAGATAAAACAGACTTCATAGCGAGCTGTTTCTCTTTTTTGTTCATTTTTACGGAATAATCTCTTGGCTTCGGTGCGAATACCATTCCACCGCCAGTCCACTGTGGTGCACGAATGGAACCCTGTCTTGCGTGACCTGTTCCTTTCTGTCTCCATGGTTTTCTTCCGCCGCCGCGTACTTCGGAACGTGTTTTTGCGCTCTGTGTACCCTGACGTTTATTAGCAAGCTGTGCTACAACAGCCTGATGAATTAAATGTTCATTAACCGGCACTGCAAAGATAGAATCGCTTAACTCGATTGTACCAACCTGAGCACCTTCCATATTATAAACAGATACTGATGCCATTTGTAAGTTCCTCCTTCCTTAAGCGCCTAGGCTTTTACTGATGTTTTTAATGTTACTAAAGCTTTCTTCGGTCCAGGAACAGAACCCTTTACCAAAATAACATTATTCTCTGCATCTATTTTAACTACTTCAAGATTCTGAACAGTAACTTTTACGTGTCCCATCTGACCAGGCATCTTTTTGCCTTTCATAACCTTGGACGGATCAGATGCCATACCGTTGGAACCTGCGTGACGATGGTATTTGGAACCATGAGTCTTAGGACCGGTATGCTGTCCGTGTCTCTTGATAGCACCCTGAAAACCTTTACCTTTTGAAATAGCAGTTGCATCTACTTTGTCGCCAGCCTCGAATACGTCGACTGTGATCTCCTGACCCAGTGTATAGTTCTCTGCGTCATCCAGTTTAAACTCTCTTACAAATCTCTTTACGGATGTGCCTGCTTTTTCAAAGTGACCTTTCATTGGTTTGGTGGATAATTTTTCTCTCATATCCTGGAAACCAACCTGTACAGCGCTGTAACCGTCGTTCTCAACTGTTTTAACCTGTGTTACCACACATGGTCCAGCCTGTAACACTGTAACCGGAATTAATTCTCCATCTTCTGCGAAGATCTGAGTCATGCCGATTTTTGTTGCTAAAATAGCCTTTTTCATTCTGTCTTCCTCCTAATTTCTACAGCGGATTGCAGCAGCTGCCGCAATCATACTAGTCTACAGCGGATTACCCAATATCAACCCGGGGCAATCATACTAGCCATAGGACATAAATTATTTGTTTTTCATCTTGATGTCGATGTAGACACCTGCTGGCATCTCAAGTCTTGATAAAGCATCAACCGTTTTCTGCGTAGGTGTGATGATATCAATCAATCTCTTGTGAGTTCTCTGCTCGAACTGTTCTCTGGAATCTTTGTATTTATGAACGGCTCTAAGAATGGTAACTACCTCTTTCTTAGTCGGCATCGGAACCGGTCCGCTCACCTTGGATCCTGTTTTCTTGACAGTTTCGATAATGCTTTTTGCAGATGCATCGATTAATTGATGATCGTACGCTTTTAACGTGATTCTCATAATTTGACTTGCCATAAAAAAAGTCGCCTCCTTTTCGCACTTTTCATTCAGTACGACAAGCGGTGACTGTACACTCCTCCGTGTGTATCATACTTGATACCACACTGCGTCTCTACGCATCTGTAGATTGTATCTATTGTACAGTGACTTGTCGCCAGTATCTTGACTTGACATTCGCTCCACGGAAAACCTGCGCCATGCGCAGCAACCTCACGCTTCATCGCTATCATGTCACACAACATGTTTTATTATACACATATTTTACAGGAAATCAAGCACTTTTTAAAAAAAGTTCAGCTATGCGGCTGGCATGTGCAAAAACACCCGGAAAGCTTCTGCCCTCCGGGTGCTGCCATGCATTCTTCTCTGCTGTGCATTCTCTCTGTTATATGCATCCTTTTATATAGAAGAAATATTTAATCCTGCGGATTCACCAGAACATATCCTCCGGAGTTCGCCGTGCTGGAGAAATAGTGAGTCTTTACCGAGGAGGTACAAGGAATCATGTATTTTACGATTTCTTTTACCGTCGTATATTTTATCCTCTGATTCTGTCCCGACCATTTTCTCTGGGAGGAGTCTGCCACAATGACCTTACCGGTATCAGTGAGTCCCAGAAGAACCATCGTGTGCTTGCTGCGGGACCATCTGGTAGTGGTCTTGCTGCTGAATCTTCCATTGCGCTGGGTACGGTTATTGGTTTCTATGACCACAACATTTCCGGTTTTCAGATGCTTCTTTATCTCTTTTCTGGCACTCTTATTGTTAAATGTACGAACATACTTTGTATCTATTCCGACAGATTCCAGAACACGGGAAATCCCGTACATGGAAACCGGCATCTGTTTCATGATCGTCTTGCTGTAGTTTTTATTCCACACTGCTGTCCCGAAAACTTTTTTCTCAACGACATCTCTCACCTTCTGCGGCGTATAGTTTCTGTACTTCTTCGTGTATCCGGAGAGCACCGTGGTCAGGGAACTCACAGCGCAGCCATGGAGCGCAAGATATTTATCTTTCTTCCACGGTTTCTTATGCTGTCCGAAGATAGTGAAGTTCCTGACGCCTTTATCTCCGTTTACCGCCACTGTGATCTGACCCACATCGGAGTCTGAAGGCAGGCTGGCTTCCGGCGTCGTCACCGCTTTGGCCTGTGCCGCCGCCGGCGCCGCCAGCGACAGCGCCAAAGCGAAGGCCAAAGACCTAATTACTTTGTTTCCTGTGTTTCTTCTTATTTTAAATAGTCCAGTCTTATTCAATAGTCCAATCTCTCTTTTTATATCTTTTTATAATGCAGTTTTTATTTTTAGTTCCTGATATGCAGGCAAAACATTTCCTCTGTATCATCCCTGCGGATTGATCAGGATATATCCGCCGCTGCTGGATTTTCCTCCCCAGTAGATGGATGTGGAGGTAGCATTGGTGCACGGGAACATATATCCCAGCAGCTCGTAAAGTGACGCATACTTAATCCGCTGATTATCTCCGAAGATACTGGAGGAACGGTCAACAGAGTCTGCCACGATCACCTCTCCGGTATCTGTCATGCCCAGCATGGTCATGCAGTGATAACCGGTAGTCCACTTGTTGGCGGTGCCGCCGAATCTGCTGGTATTATCTACTATGAAGATAACCGGGTTGCCCGTCTTTAAATGCGCCTCGATCTCTGCCAGCGCGCTGGCGTCGTCGAATTCTCTGACCAGCTTGTAACCCACATTGTAGTTATCCAGCACCTTCGTCATACCATAAAGGCTGATCGGCATCGGACGGCTCTTGCTGGAATTAGTATCTTCCTTACTGTAATTTCGTACCCAGTCATCGCCAAAAAGATTTCTCTCCACGGTCTCCACCAGATATTTCGGATCTTCGGTATATCCGGCGTACGCGCTGAGTACGGTTGCCAGAGAGGAGGCTGAACAGCCGTGCCCCTGCATGTAATGCGGGAAGATCTCGCTGATATTATCTTTTCCATTCTGCTTCCAGATATTGTAGGTTCTGCTGGACGGATAACTGTTGATCGTCACCGTCAGCTTGTCTGTCCTGGTGTTAGACGGCAGATCTGACTTTTTGGTAGTGATGTTATTTGGGTTTATTACCTTAAGCTTGTAAGAAAGGACAGCCTTTCCGGTCTTGCACTGGATCGTCGTATCACCTTTCTTGATGGCCTGTACCGTACCGTCGGCGGCGACTGTCGCCACATCCGGGGATGAGGAAGTCCATGTGCAGGAATTACCCGTATTTAACGCCTCTACCTTATAGGATGTGCCTATAACCGCCTCGCTGACCGCATTGTTAAGACTTGCCACATAAACCTTACATTTAATCTTTCTTCCGCCGGAAGTAACGCAGACAATGGTTGTCTTTCCTGTCTTTTTGCCTTTTACCACGCCTTTGGAAGATACCTTCGCAACCTTTGTATTCTTGGAATACCATCGAACTGCTTTCGCATTGCGCAATTTCAAGGTGTATTTGTCTCCGTGAGCAAGAGTCAGTTTCTGCTTATTAAATCCGATAACGGTAACTTTACACCGGTAAACACGGTTTTTATATTTAGCCTTCACATAAGCAGAACCGCTCTTTAAAGCGTATACCTGTCCTCTCTCATCGACAGAAATCACTTTTTTATTACTGCTGGACCATTTTACCTTTTTGTTCTTAACCTTACGAAGCTTCAGCTTCTTTGTTTTTCCGGCCACCATAGTTATGCTGGTTTCGCTTAACTGTGTCGGTTTTCTGGCAGCACAGCCACTCTGAGCAAATATCACAAAAGCAGCCGCAAAGATCAACAGTGCCAGATAATGCTTTCCAAGTTTCTTCATTATTATTCTTCCCCCTTTACTGTTGAAAACTCTCCCTCTCTGAGCGCCGGACCGCGTTCTCTCAACAAAAACGAAGTCTCCTCTGCGCCTGTACTATTTATTGATCCTGTTCTATAAATTGATTCACATAATTGTAAATCATTTTATTTACCTTATCAGAAAAATGAAGCTGATAACTGGAGCTTTCTCTCATATAACGAACATTCGTCGTCCTATACTTCAGAGCATATCTGTATGCGCTCTTTTTATGGATCAGCCCCTGCTTTTTAAAAATGTTTTTATAAGTATCCACATAAGATACATTTTCAAACGAGGATTTAGCGATCAGGCTCTTCATCTTCTTGTTAAAGCGAACCACTTTGTCGTTGGTCACCGAGTTGCCTCTGTAATACAGCGCACTGTACACCGGATTCATGGATGTAATATAAAAATGATCCTCCGGATATTTCTTAATATAATTCTTCTTGTATAATTTCCAGTATTTCTTAGCCAGTGTCTCCGGACTTGCTGTCACTTTTTTTCCATTTACCCGGGTGGAAAACGGATTAACTTCCGTCTTATAAAGGTCATTTAATCCGGAAGAAAATACAACATTCTGCCGTCCCTCTTTATCAACTACACTTTTTATTTTGGAATCAGCCTTTAATACCAGGTCATACCCGCTGCCTCTTGCAGCATAGCAATCCCGGTAGGTAAGATACAGATATCCTCCGGAAACTCTTGCTTTATTTCTGTATGCCGTTCCGTTGGGCGCTTTCATATTCAGATCCTGATAGATCAGAACCGTCCGGGAATCACCTACCCATAAAGAAATGTCATCCTGTGTATCCACATTCTCTGCAGCCTGCGCCGTCATACCGCCGCCAAATAAAACGGCTGCTGCCATCAGCGCCGCCGCAGTCCGCGTTAACCAATTTTTATTCATAATTTTCCTTTCTGTCTCATATTAACTGTCATTTTTTCCGGCTGATGCTTTCCGCATCATTTTTCTCCAAAAAGGAGGAGCCGGAATATCCAAAATCTGCGAAGAATATATCTGGCCGACATAAAAGATCCCGCCACTCCCAGAAGGAAGCACAAGATCACAACCAGTATATTCGGTATATGCAGTATGTTCCACAATAGCAATCGCAATACCGTCTGCACGGGATCTGACAAAATATAGATATCCATACTGCTCTCACCCAGCGTTTTCAATCCCGCGGCAAGGCCTCCGGTAAACGTGCCGAACCAGAGAGATAGAATAATGCAGAGTATGCTCCCTGTCACAGAAGTAATGAATTCTGCCGCAGAAAAGCCTCCGTACAAAGCAGCATTACACCCAAGAAACAGTGCAGCCGCCAGAGCGACACACCATTTCTTTTCTTTCCAATGCAAAAATTCTTCATAATGTTCTCTTATACAGAGTCCTAAAATAAAGAAAAACAAATACTTTGGCGTCCGGATTCCCCAGTCAAAAGAAAAAGCAGCCGCCGAGAGTATAAAACTCAACGCGAGCATCGGAAGCAGCACTCTCCTCTTCACAAAGAACAATGCCGTTACCGATACCCAAAAGAGAGTGTACAAAAACCACATGGTAGTATTGGGATTAATCCCGATCACCAGCTTCCAGGCCGCGGAAAAATCATAGGGATTTCTGGCAAAGCGAGATAAAAAATATTTTAAAGGCATATAGAGAATACCCATGACAAAATACGGAAGCAGGAGTCTCAACATTCTGCTCTTGATATAACGGATATATTCCTCCGCCTTTGTGTACTGCAGAATCTTTACTGAAACAAAACCAGACAGAACAAAAAACAATGGCATATGAAAACTGTAAATCACCTCAATGAGCACATCCACCGCCGTATTGGTCACCCCGGTCTGTTTCAGAGCATGTCCCAGTACGACAAGGAGAATTCCGATTCCTCTTGCAATGGTGATCTCATCAAAATATTTTCTGTTTTGCTGTGTCATATTTTCCATCATACTTTCCCTTTATTATTGCCCTCTATTGTTACGGCCTGAATCACATTTTCTATTTTTGATACAAAACTGTTGTAGCGCAGCACCTTTTTCAGCCACTCGATCGCCACTGAAAGAACGAAATTATCCAAAAGCAGCACAAGAACGATCAGCCACCAGAAACGGAAGGAATAAGAAAAATCTTCAAACCATCTGGCGCGGATAAAGTTATGCAGTAAAAATATATTCATCGAATATCTTCCAAGCACAGCCAGAATCTCCCGCAGGTAAGGAATACCTGTCAGAAACAGCCAGGTAAACACAATCACCGCCAGCGGCGTCACACTGTCCGTGATATTTTCATGAGCCTGTCCAAAATCAGAATTCTTGAGCCACACAGTTCCCAGAATAAGCACTGCCAGCAGCGCAAATTCCACTGTCCTGGTAGCCGCTGTCCCTGTATGAGGAATCCTCCACCGTGCAATCCTTGGAAAAAGATTTTCCTGCGCGAACCAGATCCCCAGCACCATGACCGGAAGGTAACGCACAAGATTGGACATCTCCAGCGACAATGCCATCGGAAGGAAAACACTTAAAGAAAGGGTAAGAAACGCGCCGCACCGCCGGTATATATAATACAGCAGCGGGAGAAGCATAATTTCCACAAAAGCCAGACTCAGATACCACCAGGTTCCAATCAGTGTAGGAGTCCCGAACAAATCAGCCAGACCAAGAAAATCCAGAACCACATGGATGATCCGCGTCAGTCCCTGTCCATATACTTCAAAGCTGTCCGGCGCCCACAGGGCACAGCCCAGCACCGCCAGAATGAAAACCGGCCAGAAACCAGCAAGAATCTTCCATATTCTCCTGGCGGACATCCCCGATAGATTACTTCTGTCAAACTGTCCATTGTCATAAAGCCGCTTCAAAGCCAGCGTGATTCCATAAGCGGAAAGAAACACAAAAATTCCCACACACACTTTGGACCAAAGCGCCAGAGAAACCACAGTCCCCTTTGAAAAAGGCGCAAAAGAAACGCCATGCGCTTTGAAACTTACACCTGTCACATAACAATGATGGAAGAGCATCGCAATAATTGCAACGCCCTTCACAACATTTGTATCTTTTTTAGAAAACTGCATGTTTATAATCTCCTCTTCCCCAAAAGAACGGATTATTCATCAACAGAAAAAGGATTTGTCGGGAACAGAGCCGGATCTGTCGGGTCTGTCTTTCTTGAGCTTTTCAGTTTCCCTGTGGAATCTTTTAATTTAACAACTCCGAAAGGCCCTTTATTATTATTCTTTACAATATTAACCCACACACGCTCTTTTGTATTTGTCTTTGTAGCGACGTCATAAACAATCTTGGCATTTACTGCCTGCAGGCGGACACAATAGGAAGTATTGCTGCTGCCCAGTGTATTATAGTAGTCTGCGATCAAAGACTTGTTGTTTCCATATTGTCTGTAAACACTGCTGTGAATCAGTGTCGGGGTACCCGCGATTCGGACAGCCCACTGATATTTACGGGTTGTATTGTTCGGAACATGTACCCATCTCTTGGCTGAAGTTTTCATGAGGAAAAAGTGTCCCCTCGGCGTTCCGTTCGACTTGGCTGAAGTGGAACAGATAACCGTCTTAGCCGGGATGATATATTTTTTGGACTTCTTATCATACAGATAAAATGTCAGATTATGCGTCTTTGTGTTGATTTCGATGGTCATTTTACTCTTGATACATTTGTTGTATCCCCAGTCTTTAAATAAGTTTGTGGAAAGAGAACCATCTTCATTGAAATAATATTTGTATTTTTTCTTATCTCCTGTATAGCTTTTTAATTTCTTAAAGCCTTTTTTTCTGGCCTTGCCGTTTTTTAAATAATATCTCTTGCCGTCGACTTTTTCCCAGCCGTTGGCGTCGCTCTGGAATACGCCGTCAACATAGTATTTTCTGTCCTTAACTCCGGTGAATGGCTCTCCATTTTCATACAGGATTCCATTATATTCTCCGCTGCCGGTGAAAGCCGTCTCCTCGGCCTGCACCCTGGTCATCTTCTGTACATTTCCCGGCACAGCGGTAAAGCTGAAAGCATACAATGCCGCTCCCGCCATGACACCTGCCAGTACTGTTTTTTTCATGTTCATTGTTTTCATAAAATCCTCCTCTAATTTTTTTAATATACCTACTCTATCCTCCTGACCAGAAAAAGTCAAGCAAACCTCTTTCTTAATTCTTTCGCTTTTTCAACGATTATTTCTTTTTCGTAACTTTTCTTTTAAAAAACAGAAAAGAAGCGAATACCAGAGGCATAGCATAAATAATCGGAAATGCGTATCTTGGATGCCCTTTGATAACCGGCGCCAATACAATGATCGCATCACTCAGCAGAAGGGGCATCAAAACCATGACCATTTCCGGTATTCTTTTTCTTATGGCACCATAACATAAATAAATTAAAATCAAATTAAAAAACGCCATGTTTGCCAGCAGCCCAAAAACAGGCAGCGAAAAGAGCACTTTATTGAATCCTGTTCTCCATTTATCTAATTTTTGAATGACCGGTATCTCGTGTATTCCCAGTTCATCTGCCAATTCTTTCGCCGCGGTTTTCTCCGGCGCGGTCGTATCATAAAGGGTATTATTTTCCACCAGCGGATATACCAGATAATAATTTTGATTCATCGTCGCCTCAATATAGGTGACCGGATGTTTCAATCCCTGTTGTATCCAGACCATGAAATAATTTTTCAGATCATCCATGGTTGCCTCTTCTTTATATGTCGCCTTCACCGGATCCGATATCTTGGGATCATACCGCTCTGCCAGTTTATTATAGCCAAGAACCGCCTTGATCGCCTTTTTTTCTTTTTTTGTCACCTCGTCCCCATGATCTCTCACGTAACGCGCCGTCTGCTGAAAAGGCAGCGATAACGCCTCTTTGATACTTCCGTCTTCAATCTGATAATGATGAACCATAGCGCTCTGCAGGCCGGACGCAGCGCCCGCTGACAGGACAAGGACTGCAAATGCCGTCAGAACAACTTTCGTTCCCGCCTTTTTCCTGTTTTGTATCACAAGCATAATGAGTATCAAAAGAATCATCGGATATATGACGTATTTCCCGTTATTTCTGAAAAGCACAGAGCCAATTATCGAAATACCCAAAAGAAGAAGATGCTTTTTCTTCATCCAGTATTCCTGCTTTAACACGATCATATATACAATCTCAATCACAAAAAGAACGATAAAATAAGAATAAATCGTATCTTTTATAATCATTCCAATGTATTGCGTATAATATGGCGAAACCACAGCGACGATTACTGTAAGCGTCCTCAGCCATACCGGGGCAGCCAGCTTTCGCATCGTTTCAAGCATATAGGCCATGATCAGCGCAAATAACAAGGTCTGCAAAAGGACATACAAAAACAGTCCCAGATTTCCGCTTCCAAACAGCTGCCCTGCTTTTTCTGAAAGTCCTGCCAGCACCGTATGCGCCGGCGGATGATGTG
This sequence comes from Eubacteriaceae bacterium CHKCI004, assembly GCA_900016875.1. Classification (GTDB taxonomy): domain Bacteria; phylum Bacillota; class Clostridia; order Lachnospirales; family Lachnospiraceae; genus Anaerobutyricum; species Anaerobutyricum stercoris. The sequence continues at coordinate 63,444 of FCNR01000066.1, forward strand.
TCGTGAACTTTTGAACTCCAAAAAACTGGAGCATCTGATTCCATACATCAATGCACATTGTTGCCGGATACGATAAAAGCAGATTAGGCAGCCAGCACACAAATAAACCTGCAAAAGAAATCATAAAAGAATGCTTTGCATAGAGACTGCGCCAGCGGCTTTTTTCAGCCGGCCGCCAGTCCCATCCCGACTCCAGAAAAGCCGACAGCAATGCGGCCAGTCCTGCCAGCAGCCAGGTCACCCCGGCAATATACACAATGGTTTTTACCGCCTGTCCGGCTCCGGCATGGAGCAGCGCCAGCGAATCCACTCTCCGGAAACTTTCTCCCATCGCCCAGATAACCGCCAGAAAAAAGCAGATGACATATAAAAACCAGTCTCTCCTCGCTTTTTTGCTGTGCAAATATTTCTCAAGTATCACCAGGGCTGCAAAAACAGCCGTCGCGGCCGCCATGGTTCCCGTCAGACTAAGCTGAAAATTATAAAATATGTTCAGCATGCGGCTCCCTCCGGCCAGGGCATTCAGCTCTTCCGGCAATTCAAACCGCATGCATAACGCAACTGCAGTAATAAAGCACATGATCAGACGAACAATCATTTATCTGTCTCCTTTCCAACCTTCCCATCACTGTCCCACGCAAACGATTATACATACTTCTGCGAAAAAAGTCATCCTCCATTTTTAAATTGCTATAATTATGTTTGTATGATAAAATAGACACATTGTTTTTCAGGGGTTCTGGCAACTCACCACTGCCCCCGCAATAATATAAAAGGAGAAATCAATATGGATAAAATCGCAGTATTAATTCCCTGTTATAATGAAAGCAAAACCATAGAAAAAGTAGTTTCAGATTTCAGATCAGCCCTTCCAGAAGCCGTCATCTATGTTTACGATAACAACTCCACTGACGACACTGCCGCACTGGCAGAAAAAGCCGGCGCTGTCGTAAGGCACGAGTATCAGCAGGGAAAAGGGAACGTGATCCGCCGGATGTTCCGGGAAATTGACGCGGAATGCTACATCATGACCGATGGCGATGATACATATCCCGCCGAATATGCCCGTCAGATGACCGATCAGGTTCTCGAGAAACATGTTGATATGGTTGTCGGCGATCGCCTTTCCTCCACTTATTTTGAGGAAAACAAACGTCCGTTCCATAACATGGGCAACACCATCGTCCGTCAATCCATCAATTTTTTATTCAAAAGCAAAATAAAAGACATTATGACAGGATACCGGGCATTCAGTTATCAATTTGTAAAAAGCTTTCCTGTTCTTTCCAAAGGCTTTGAAATCGAAACGGAAATGAGCATCCATGCTATTGATAAAAATATGTACATTGAAAATGTCATCATTGAATACCGTGACCGCCCGGAAGGCAGCGAATCCAAATTAAACACATATTCTGACGGACTTAAAGTTTTATTTACAATCCTGCGGTTGTACAAGAACTACAAGCCGTTAAACTTTTTCAGCATTATCTCTTTGGTACTGACGATTATTTCTGCTGTATTTTTTATACCGATCCTGATCACCTATGCCAATACCGGACTGGTTCCTAATTTTCCAACTTTGATCGTCTGCGGATTTATCGTAATGGCCGCGATCATCTCATTATTTGCAGGAATCATTCTTCAGACACTACGTCAAAAGGACCGGCAGCAATTTGAGATGCGTTTGATCCAGATATCTGACTTAAAAAAATTTCACAATATATAAGACAAAAGCGTATAAGTCCATGAAAACTTATACGCTTTTATTTTATAATCCTTTAATTCGAATGACAAACGCGATTTTGTGCTTATTTAAATAATCATATGTCATTATCTTATCAGCACGGTAATAACGTCTTACGCTTCCTTTTGTTGTTGCAGCGGAACCTCCGTCGAGCCAGAGCTTCTCACCTTTTGCATTCTCGCCGGCGTAAATATTGGTATGAACGATGTCGCCCCATGCAACAATATCGCCCGGCTTTAAATTCTTTACTTTGCTTGTCTGCTTATTAATCCGGATGATCTCCACTTTTCCTCTCCAGGATTTAAATCTCTTAACGAGCCTTCCTCTGTTGGTGTAAAAAGTCTGTCCTTTTTTTAATACGCCAAACTCCTGCAGACACCAGGAAACATAAGATGCACAGTTTGCTTTTCTTCCGTTTTTTACACTTTTTGCAAATGTGGACTTGCTGTGACTTCCGTATGTAAAATTGTACTTTGTCAAATCTTTCCCAACCTTCTGACACGCCTCAAGCCAACCGTCAATGTCCTGAGAATAATCAGACGCCTTCGCTTCCACCGATACTGGTTTAACGGCAAGAACCGCCACAATCATAACCATTGCGACCGCCGATATTCGAAGGCAGGTTTTCCAGTTTGCAAAATATGTTGTTATCATGATTCATTCCTTTCCAAGCATAATATTCTGTAACTTATCTGTAACAAATAATACACCAGATATTAACACTTGTCAAGGATATATTTAACACTTTTGTAATCTTCTAATCTAATTATTACAAAACTGTTAAATAATTTATAAAATCTGTGTTTTTTCATGTATCCCTACATGTTTCGGAAATGTGTCGCCATGACCTGGTCTTTTTACACATGTTCTATATTATAACAGAATTTATACTGTTTTTCAAGAAATTATTTTATAACATGCAAAACCGTGCATGCAAAACTGCAAAACGATAGCACACAAAACGCGCATATCAAGCAAAAGCGTATAAGCCGCAGAGACTTATACGCTTCTATCTTATTTATTATCTTATAATCCTTTGATTTATACGCCTCTATACTTATAATCCTTTGATGCGAATGATAAAGGAAATCTTGTGGTTATCAAGATAATTATACGGTAATATCTGGTTGGCTCGATAATATCGTCTTGGCCGTCCGGGAGCCGTTGCTGCGGAACCGCCATCTAACCAGAGTTTTTCCCCATAAGAGTTCTCCCCGGAATAAATATTCATATGGACGATATCCTTCCATCCTACAATGTCGCCCGGCTTCAGATTTGTCACCTTTCCGGCCTTCTTCTTAACCTTGATGATCTTTACCCGCCGCTGCCACGTATCAAACCTTGTCACAAGCTTGCCGCCTTTTGTATACAGCGTATCTCCTTCTCCGACCACGCCGAACTCCTGCAGACACCAGGAAACATAAGCGGCGCAATTCGCTTTCCTTCCGTGTTCAATTCCCTCTTTTAAGGTATCCCGGCTTCGTATACCATATGTAAAGTTATGCTTGGTGAGCTTTCTTCCGACCTTTTGACATGCCTGGAGCCAGCCTTTCGTACTGTGAGGATAATCAGCGGCCTGAACAAGTGCCGGCTGAGTCGCGAAAACTGCTGTGAACACCGCTGCCGCGGCTGAAATCCTGGCGAAGGATCTCCACCTTGTAAATAATGTTGCTTTCATACTTCCCTCTCCTGTAATTATAAAATATTGCTGTTTGCTTCTAATATATAAATTACATTGGTTATGGTCATATGTCAAGCGCCGATTACAGCTCCATTTACATTTATTTCCATTTGCATTACCGCCTATTTTACCGTATAGTCCTCGTTCAGAAGTTCAAAAGCGTCTCTCAGCCCATCGGTAACCGTCACATTCTTGTCTTTGTCAATAAAAACCCCTTCCATTCCGTATTGCTCCAGCAATTCCATACCTTTTTCCTCTCCCAGCACAAAGCAGGCGGTACAAAGGCCGTCTGACAACAGCCCGGCATAGTTTTCCCATTCTCCTTCATCCGGGCAGACAACCGTGACAGAAGACAGACCGCTCTCTGACGGATATCCGGTGGATGGATCTAAAATGTGATGGTAGCGCTTTCCATCCTGCACAAAATATTTCTCATAATCCCCGGAAGTAGAGACACAGACAGTCCCGGGCAGACTGAGCACTCCCATATACTCGCCGTCCTCCTTCTCCGGATCCTGAATGGCCACATTCCAGTCTGTGCCGTCCGGCTTATCCCCATAGGCAAGAATACTGCCTCCTACAGCGATAACCGCTCCGGATACATCCTGCTGCTGTTCCAGATAATCTCTGATCACGTCACAGCCTATTCCTTTCCCCACGGCTCCAAGATCCAGGGTACATCCCTGTTCCATGGAAATCCCTCTGTCCTCATCTTCTATATTAATATAACGATATCCAACATGAGTAAGGGTCTCGTCTATTTTGTTTTTTTCCGGCACTACCGGATTTTCACCCTCAATATTCCAGAGGCGGGTCAGATTGCCGATGGTCGGATCAAAGGCCCCGCCGCTTCTCTCCGCCAAATCCAGAGACACTTTCGTCCAGTTGTAAAAATCTTCGCTCATGGCGACTCTCTCACCTTTTGCACAGCGCGCATTAATCTGCGCGACCTCACTGTCTTCCTCTCTCCAGGAAAGCTGCCCGGTTTCTATCTCAGTCAGACGATCGGCAATCTCCTGTGTCACATCCGTCTGACCATATACTGTCTCCTGCAGCACTGTATCCATAACAAAATTTGTTGCTGAAAATGTTTCCGTTTCTTTCCCGTTCTGCGTTTTCGCAGCACAGCCGGACAGCGACAGCAGCACCCCCATCACCAAAACAGGTGTTATTGCCCGAACACCTTTCGGGAACATTATGCCGTTTCTCTTTGTATGCCAATGCCGGAAAATATGCAGTCTGTTCTTTCGCATTTGTTCCATCCTGTATTTCCTTTCTTCTTATTCCATCGTCTGCCGGATTACCGGAGCCAGACGGCGTATCAGAAAACCACTCAGAAATCCGATGATGAGACCGGCAACAAGACCGGCGACGATCAAAATCGGGAGATAATAGACCAGCGCTCCTGTCTCAAGCACCAGAATCGCCACGAGAATCTGCCCTGCATTATGGAAAACACCGCCAGCCACACTGACGCCGATGTAAGAAAACTTATCTGTGCTTTTCAATAACATCATAACCAGAATACTGAGCACCGCGCCGGCTGCACTGTATACAATTGAAAAACCAGTGCCGAACAAAATGCCTGACAGTAAGATCCGGACGGCTGTAATGCCCGCTGCCGGCCTGGCTCCCAGCGTATACAGCAAAACCATGGTCACAATATTGGCAAGCCCCAGCTTTACGCCAGGCACTCCCAGATTGACAGGTATCAGCTGTTCCACATACCCCGCCACCAGCGCCAGCGCCAGAAACATTCCATAAAATGCGGTTTTTTTCCCGTTCTTCATTACCTGCTCTCCCATCTTCCGGAAGCTCCGCATGGCAGCACCAGACCGCTGGCACTCACAGGCAGGCCGATTTCTTCTGCCTCCACGATACCTCCGTGTTTTTTTGCCACCGCGCTTCCAAGCATATAGGAAAGCACTGCCGGCTGCAGGCCGGTGGTATAGGAATTGATCAGGAAAAACAGCGGATTCTCTGACAAAAGCTTCTCACAGAGACAAACAAGAGAATAAATCTTCTCCTCAATCTTCCACACCTCCCCTTTCGGTCCTCTGCCGTAAGATGGAGGATCCATAATAATTCCATCATAGTGATTACCCCGGCGAATCTCACGTTCTACAAATTTCACACAATCGTCCACCAGCCAGCGGATGGGAGCCTCGGACAATCCGCTGGCAGCGGCATTTTCTTTTGCCCAGGTTACCATTCCTTTGGAAGCGTCCACATGGGTGACAGCGGCGCCGGCGGCAGCGGCAGCTAAAGTAGCGCCTCCTGTATAGGCAAACAGATTCAACACTTTCACAGGGCGTCCGGCATTATGGATTTTCTCAGAAAACCAGTCCCAGTTTACCGCCTGCTCCGGGAATAGTCCCGTATGCTTAAAGCTGAATGGTTTTAAATGAAAGGTCAGGTTCCTGTAATGCAGATCCCACTGTTCCGGCAAATCAAAAAATTCCCATTGTCCGCCGCCCTTTTTACTTCTGTGATAATGGGCGTTCAGACGTCTCCAGCGTCTGTCCTTCTTTTCCGTATCCCATATAACCTGAGGGTCCGGACGCAGCAGGACATATTTCCCCCAGCGCTCCAGTTTTTCTCCCGCGCTGCAGTCAATCACTTCATATTCTTTCCAGTTTCTGGCTATCCACATAATCTTTCCTTCCTTTTCCTTCTGTATATATTCACAAAGACGAACTATCTCTGGCTAATCATATCACAGGATGTTTTTGGTGACAAGAATGCCTCCCGGGAAGTTCTTCACATTTTTTTATCAAAAAAAGACTGCACACAGAAATTGTTTGTTCTCTGCCATGCAGTCTCCTGAGAAGAAGGATAAAAGTTATGAAGAATCTTTTATTATAAATTAGTTTTTGCAAATCAGCCCGTTCTATAGAAAATGTTCGTACTGTTTGATAATCCCTATGCCAATGGCATGCGGCCCGGTGTGCACGGCAATGGTAGCGCCAATCTGAATAAAGCTAATATCTTTGTCGGCGGCCGAAGCATGGATCTTCTCCGCTGCTCTGTCATAAAACGCTCTGCCCTCGTCCATATCGTACCCGTATCCCACAGCAAAGCTATAATCTTCCATGGACTCTCCTTTATCTTTAAAGTAGCCTTCCATGAGACTGATCGTCTTTAATACCGTCTTTTTGCGGCTCCGTCCAATACCGGACGCTTCGATGGCGCCGTCTACCAGCGTAATCAGCGGTTTTAAAGACAGGGCGCTTGTTGCCAGCCCCGCCAGCTTTCCTATTCTTCCGCCGTGTTTCAGATAATCCACACTGCCTACCGTAAAGAAAATACGGTTCGTCTTTTTCATTTCTTCCAGAATACGGACACAGGTATCGTATGGAACATTATCCATGCACATCCGGCCCGCCTCAATGACCATCAGCCCTTGGGATACCGTCGCCGCCTCCGAATTAATGACCGTAATCTTCGCCTCCGGATGTTCCTCGCAGACAATCTCCCTGGCATTACAGGCACTGTTGTAGGAACCGCTTAATGACGGCGTGAAACAAATACAGATAACCGGTACATTTTCATTAACATATGGCATAAATGCATCGATATAATTCTGCACCGACGGCAGAGAGGTCTTTGGATACACATGAGGATTATTTACCATGCGTTCATAAACATCCCGGATCCCTATCTCTTCAATCTCCTTATAGTACGTTTCATCGTCAAAGGAAATGTAAAAAGGGATAATATGAAGCTGGTATTTTTCTATGATATCCTTACTCAAATCACAGCATCCGTCACTGATAATTTTATAATTCATAGTGGTCTCCTTTTTCTTTCTACAATATGACTTCCATACAAGAAGACAATCGCATCGCATTTTACAGAGTGCCCTGCATCATATTCTTGTTTTACATTCCACATAATGTAGTTTTTATTTCTATATTGTAATATTATCAGTACCGTTTGTCAATATGCTGTCAGAACTTCACAGTGAAGAATTCCACAAAACAGGATTCGCCGTCCGCAGCGGTCATTAATAAATCAATATGCGGGGATTTGCCGCAGGATCAAGCTTTTTCAGCACACGTTTCATATATTTTTTTGAGATAGCCACACATCCTGCCGTAGCTCTGTTTCTTGAGCAGTGAAGGAAAATCGCACTGCCCCTGTTTGCTTTTCCCTTTTTATTATATCCGATGGAAACCGCGTAATCATATACGCCCCTGTAATCAATCAGATGTTCCCCTGTGCACTCATGCCCCGTTTTATCCCGGCGAATCAGCTGATTATAATATCCGCTGTAAGAATCGCCGCACCAGTAATGCTGACTGTTTACTTTTACATAAGGCATTTTAGTACCGGGATTGCCCAGAATTCCGAAACCCTGATCAAGAGAATAGAGACCGGTCGGCGTCTTCTGATCTCCCTCTCTCTTTTTGTCGATACCACGTCTTCCGACCCATGCCGTACATACAAACTTTTTCTTCCATTTACCCTTGCTGTTTTTTATGTAAAATCGAAATCGTCCTTTGCTGTTTCCTTTATACCGGACCACCGCAAGCTGGGAAACCTTTTCCGGTACAGAGTATTCTTCCGGAATATTCAGCGCATTCACCTGCATCCTTCCCATAAATACCCCCGCTCCCACGCACAACATGCCGAGAAAGACCATCCGTCTTCTCTTCGGGAACACAACAAACTTTTTTCTTATATTATTCAATTCATTTTCCTCCATTCCTGTTCGCCGCAGACTTTCATCTGCTATACAAAACCCTGCAGACTGTTATTCTGTTTTTCAGTATATCATAAAAATCTGTATTTGCAGAAAATTTACAACTTTTTTCATTGACAATTTTTTGAATTGATTTACAATGAAAGTGCGAGCAATAACTAACCATTTAACAAGGAGTACTACAAGATGAGAAAAACAAAGATTATTTGTACACTGGGACCTGCCACGGACAACGATGATGTCCTGGAACAATTAATTATTGAAGGAATGGACGTGGCAAGATTTAACTTTTCTCACAATTCCTGTGAAGAACAAAAAGAAAGAATGGACAAGGTCAAGGCTTTGCGAGCGAAACATCATCGTCCGGTTGCCTGTCTGTTGGATACCAAAGGCCCGGAGATTCGTATTAAGACCTTTAAAAATGGCAGCATCCATTTGGAAAGGGGCCAGGATTTCTGCCTGACTACCAGAGATGTGGAAGGAACGGAAGAGATTGTAAGTGTAACTTACGAAGACTTCATTAAAGATATTTCCATCGGCTCCAGCATTTTGATCGACGATGGTCTTATCGAGCTCACCGTTACTTCCATTGATGGAGAAGACGCACACTGCCAGGTTATCAACGGCGGAACGATTTCCAACCGCAAAGGCGTAAATCTGCCTGGCGTGAAGATTTCCATGCCATATTTAAGTGAAAAAGACAAATCTGATATTCTGTTCGGCATTCAGGAAGATGTTGATTTTATCGCTGCTTCCTTTACACGAAATGCGGACGATATCCGCCAGATCCGTCAGCTCTTAAAGGAAAATGGCGGCGAAGATATCCGCATTATCGCTAAGGTGGAGAATGCCGAAGGCATCGAAAACATTGATGAGATTATTGAGGTTTCTGATGGCGTCATGGTAGCCCGCGGCGACATGGGCGTAGAGATTCCGGAAGAGGAAGTACCGATTCTCCAGAAAATGATCATTACCAAAGTATGCGCCGCCGGCAAGATCGTTATCACCGCGACACAGATGCTGGATTCCATGATCAAAAATCCGCGCCCTACCAGAGCGGAAACCACTGACGTTGCCAATGCCATCTTTGACGGTACGAGCGCCATCATGCTCTCCGGCGAGACTGCGGCCGGCGCTTACCCTGTAGAGGCTTTAAAAACCATGTCCAAGATCGCTATGCGTGCTGAGAGAGCCATCAACTATCAGAAACGTTTCAGCGCTCTGACATTAAGCGAGAACCCTGGCGTGACCGACGCCATCTGCCACGCAACCTGCAGCACAGCTTATGACTTGAACGCCAAGGCTATTATTACGGTAACCAAATCCGGTTTCTCCGCAAGGATGATTTCCAGATACCGTCCGGCCTGCGATATTATCGGCTGCGCCATTGAAGATAAAGTCTGTCGGCAGCTGAATCTGTCCTGGGGTGTTCGTCCGATTCTTCTGAAGGAGGAATGGGAAGTATTTGTTCTCTTCGACCGCGCCATCTCTGCAGCTAAAAAGAAAGGCTACCTGGAAGACGGCGATGTGACTGTCATCACCTCCGGCGTTCCGATCGGACGTTCCGGAACTACAAATATGATGAAGGTTCAGGTTGTGGATTAGTCCATATTCATTGCCGCTCCATTTTGCGGCATATGCAAATGCATAAAAGCACCGGCCATTGTGATGATTTGCCATCACAACGGCCGGTGTTTTTGATTTCCTGTTTTTTAGTTTTCCGCTTTTCGTCTTGCCATTTCAGAAATAAAGTGAGATAATAATAAAGTTTGAGAAATTTAAAGGAGGAAAACGTATGAAATCATTTTATTCATGGTACAAACAGCACATCACCGGGGCTATTTTCATCGGCCTGGTGCTTGGAATCCTGACAGGTTTATTCCTGGCCGGACGCTTTGAGCCAGTCCTGACGATCACCGGTCTCGTGGGCGGCATCTACATGAACGCCCTGAACATGATGATCTTTCCGCTGGTTTTCTGTTCCATCATTATGGGAATCACCAGCATCGGCAACATCCGCACCACCGGAAAGATTACCGCGTCCACTATGGTCTACTTTCTCTGTACGACAGCTCTTGCCAGTCTGGTTGGCCTTATCATTCCACGTCTGATCGATCTGGGAAAAGGTGTCACATTTGAAATGTCCACTTCTGATATTCAGGCAACAGAAATGACAAGTATCCTCGATACCATCGAGAATCTGATTCCTGCCAATCCCGTCACCGCTTTTGCGGAAGGAAATATGCTTCAGGTACTTGTATTTGCCGTTATCATCGGATTTACCATCATGGCAGTCGGCGACAAAGGACAGCCTTTATTAAATCTCATTGATTCCATCCATGAAATCTGCCTGAAAATCATCAGCACCGTTATGTACTTTACTCCTATCGGTGTATTCTGTACCATTGTGCCGGTTGTTGAATCCAACGGAACATCCACCATTATCTCTCTGGCGACCCAGCTTATCATTCTGTACATTGCCTTCTTCGGATTTGCTTTTATCGTGTACGGTCTGTCGGTGAAGTTTCTCGGAAAAGGAAGTCCCGTCAAATTCTTTAAGGCTATTCTTCCTGCCGCACTGAATGCCTTCGGCACCTGTTCCAGCTCGGCAACCATCCCGATCAGTAAAAAATGTATGGAAGAAGATTACGGCGTCTCCGAAAAGATTACCAGTATCGTCATTCCTCTCGGAGCTACTGTAAACATGGACGCAGTGTCTATCCTGATGTCTTTCATGATCATGTTCTTTGCCAACGCCTGCGGCGTTAATATCAGTATCGGACTTATGGCTGTACTTCTTCTTGCTAATGTACTGCTCTCCATCGGTACTCCCGGAGTTCCGGGCGGCGCCATCGCATCTTTTACAGCTCTGGCTTCCATGGACGGTCTTCCTGCAGGAGTCATGGGTGTGTATATAAGCATCAACACTTTGTGCGATATGGGCGCCACCTGTGTCAACGTCATCGGCGACCTGTCATGCTGTGCGGTACTGAAAGACAGGATAAAGTTAGACAGCAGAACAGACCATTAAGCAGATTATTACTGTGCCTGCGTTTTCAATCTGCCAGATTATAAACACATTGTCACATGGTCTGCCGGTTCATGCCGAATTCTTCACAGAGCGCTGCAAAGCGCTCTTTTTCTTTCTCTTTCACTGCCTTGGACAGATCATTCATGCAGTGATGAATCACATCGGCATCTTTCAGTACCTCATCCATCGGCCCGTCTTCCACCAGTTTATCATCGTGATGATAAATGGCAGAACAGATGATCTCCGTCTCCTCGCCGCTGGTGAGACCAAGATCTGTCAGAATCTCTCTGGCCAGTTCTGCTCCCTTATGTGCGTGATCGTCATAGGAACCTGTTTTATACGCATGCATATCATGGAGCATGGCTGCCATGGAGGCAAGTTCCGGATCCTCTCCCCGTTTCTTCGCAATCATTGTGGCTGCCAGCGATACCCCATATAAATGCGCTGCCGCACTGATCATTTTTTCTTTGTTTTCCATCTGCAATAATTCAGCATCTACGTATTTTCTCAATTCTTTTAAACGACTCATTTTTTCTCCTTTCTCCCGTTTATTCACAGCCAGCCTGTTTATCATTACCGGAATAATCTACATGTTTCCTCGCCATGCCATTTCAAGTATATGTCTGGCCTCCCGTATCACATTGCTATCGGTCCGGTAAATTTCAAACTCACTGATTCCCGGAAGTCCCATACTCACCTTTGGATTACGCCACTGCATCTCACTTTCCATCACCTTTTTTCCCGACATGTGGAAATGTCTCGCCGGCATCTTTGCAAGAAACAGACGGATGATCTCCGGCGTCACACCGGTGCCGATCAGAATATCAAGTCCCTCAGGCGCTCCCTCTATAAGCTTTCCCAGAACTTCCATGCCTGCCAGGCAATCCGCCTCCTGCCCTGAGGTCAGAATCGTATCCACACCCAGCTCAGCCGCCTGCTCCATCACTTGAAAAGGCTCCCGACACACATCGAATGCCCGATGCAGGGTAATGCGGCAGTCACCCGCCGCCGTAATCATCTCCCGCATCTGCGATATATTCAGACTTCCATCCTTCTGAAGACTTCCCATAACAATCCCATGGACCCCTTCTCTCGCAAACGCTTCTATCTCCCGGCACATGATTGCAATCTCATGCCCCGTATAATGAAAATCACCGAACCGAGGGCGAATCAGCACATTGATATCAATATCCGACTCCGACCGGATCTCCCGAAACAGTTCCAGCCCCGGCGTTGTTCCCCCAATGACCAGATCCGCGCACAGCTCCAGCCGCGTAGCGCCGCCTGCCGCTGCTTCCAGCGCAGATTCTGTACTGTCCACACAGACCTCAAGGGTGAATGGTCGACGTTTCTCTTTTTTTAACCTTGTATCCGACATCATAATTAACGAATTCCTTTCTGCTACGTTCATATTCCGGCATACAGACACGTTTATAGAAATTATTTTAATACTTTTCCACAGGCATAACAACAATATTGTTACAATAATTTTTATATTTTTTCTATTGTTTTTCTTGAAAAAACTGTTATAATAAATACATCAAAATATATTGAAAATCCAATGCACGTTACACATCATAAAATAACAGGACACATCTGAAAGATGCATAAAAAATATCAAAATCTTTATGAATCATCAGGCAGCGGGCACATTTTGGAAACACTCATGCCGCTGCCCGCCTGGAGAGACGCAGCCGACAGCAAGGAGGGATCAGAATGGCTGCGCAGCACAATACTTACGATGATGTCTTTCGTACCATACTCAACGACTGCCGGGATCTTATCCACCCTCTCTTAAATGAGATTTTCGGAGAACATTACTCCGGCAGGGAACCCATCCACTTCGGGACCAATGAACATTTTATGAACCAGCGGCATGGACAAAGTGATAAACGCATCACCGACAGCAGCTTCACTGTCTCCGGCATCGTTCTCATCCGTTACCACCTGGAATGCCAGAGCACCGGCGACGCCACCATGGACCGGCGGATGTTCGAGTACGATTCACAGATTGCCCTGGACGACAGCGAGAAGCTGGACGACGCCCTCGTTCTCTCATTCCCGAAGTCCGCCGTGCTGTTTCTAAGGCAGACGGCAGGCACCCCGGACAACATGCAGATTCGTTTGAAACTGCACAATACACAAAAAGAAGTCACTTTAGAGATACCAATCCTGTCCATTGTAAACTATACCGCCGACGAGCTGTTTCAGAAGAACCTTCTGATTCTTCTTCCTTTTCATCTTTTTTATTA
>FCNR01000061.1 GCA_900016875.1 Eubacteriaceae bacterium CHKCI004
GGCAGTCCGCGTTTTTTCTATTTTATAATATAAATAGGAATCTGATGTCGTTATTTCTTATCTAAGAATATAACTCTCTGTGTGCAGTTTTCAATGTACATCCTTTCCTTCCGTCTCACACCTGCGGCTCCTCTTCTTTTGAAAGGGAACCGGGCAGCCACCTGCTCTCCCATGCCGTCTCCAGCATAGTACCATCGGCCGTCCAGGTCTTAACCATCGTGTTCGGGATGGGTACGGGTGTGTCCCCTGGGCGCATCGCCACCCGGAAGGTTCGTTATCAACTTTTACTGTCCTAAGACAGCTCACTTGATAACTGAATAACAAAACTAACCTCTACTTGTTCTTCCTTAGAAAGGAGGTGATCCAGCCGCACCTTCCGATACGGCTACCTTGTTACGACTTCACCCCAGTTACCGGCTCCACCTTCGACAGC
>FCNR01000057.1 GCA_900016875.1 Eubacteriaceae bacterium CHKCI004
TCCAGGTTAGTCATTGACGATAGGCTGTGTTTTACCACGTGATATTTTTACCTATTGCTTTCTCAGGGCAAAATCTTATATGACCCGCGGTGTTTGGGTGTCCACCCCAAACGCCTTACGGGCGCACAGAATCCACCATTTTTATAATGGCTTCCTCATCATTCATAACCCGGATGATCACAGGCACTTTCCGGTATCCAAGCCGCTGAGCCGCATATTTTCTTCTGTGACCTGAGATAATTTCATATACTCCATCCGGCACTGGCCTTACGATCAGCGGATTCAATACACCATACTGTTTGATACTGTCCTTCAGGAGATGCATTTCTTTATCGTCAGTCACTTTAAATGGATGGTCTTTAAAAGATCTGAGTCTTTCAATCTCAATTTCTATGACTTTCTCATTCTCAAACAGCCTGTTTGATTCGTTTTCTTTTCCTGCCATTGAACTCCTCCTTTTCCTGTAATCCAAACAAAATTTCCTGCAACACGGATTGTTCCGCTTATGCTCCCCTGTTGCATCAAAAAATGCTCGTTCAGATTAGATTCTTTTATTTGAATCTGATCCAAACGAGCATTCCGTTTGCCATTAGCTACAGCTAATGAAATATTCTATTGTTTCAGCTAATAGAAGTTTGCAGAAGTTCCTTTCAGAGAAGGATTTTACACCGCTTTACCCTGTTTTACATCCCCAATCTGAGGTTTCAATAGGAACGAACCCCGATGTTAGCAGGAAGTCCATTTTTTCCCGTTTGCAAAACAGTATTTTTGATTAGCTGCCAGCTAACGAATATCACTTCAAATTAGCTGGAAATTCATTTCTCACTTGCTTTTTCTTCATCGAAAATAATAAAAAGCGGAAGATGGTTTTGCTAATTTTGCTAACCATTTTCCGCTTGATATACCGTCCCCGAGAGGATTTGAACCTCCGACCCCTCGCTTAGGAGTTCCTTGCGGAACGTGGTAGCTAGTGGTTCGATTATCCTTACGGTGGCGTTTAACAGCGGAAATACAGGCAAAAGTCTCTGTTCCTTCTGGAAGCTGATAAACTGACCTATACTCAAATTTACTTTAAAGTGTGAGCAAACGGTTAGCAGAACGGAGCAAATCAGCCTTAAAAATCCACACGTTATATAAATCAATTTTACATCATTTATCACAAGAAAAAAAGATACTCGTATTAAAGAGGACGTTCAGAAATGAGCGTCCTTTCTCTTTGAGAATGAAAGGAGAATTAAAAGCTATGAAAAAGATATTGAAGCGATTAGCCACAGGCTTCCTTGCCTTTGCGACTATCGTTACCGCTTTGCCGACAACGGCAGTCCACGCTTCCGAGAAGCAATATTGGACAGAAAGTGCAGAGCGTGTCGGTATCGTTGAAAAAGTAATGAATGACGGTTCTATCGGTTCGACATTCAATGAGGGACACATGACCGTTGAGGGCGAGGACGCTTTCTGCGTGGATATTAACACCAACTTCCGCAACGGTTATAAGACCAGAGCCGACGCAAGCACACGCATGAGCTACGACCAGATTTCAGATGTTGCCCTCTCAATCGAGTATGTTAATCAGTATGTGCAGAGCCACAGCGGATTGAGCAGTCAGCATATCTATCTTTTGAAACAGTGCGTCGTATGGCAGAGATTGAGCGTTCATCTTGGCTGGCAATGCGATAACGTCAGAGCTTCCTATGATGAAATCTCAAAAGCCGTACAGGACGAAGTTTACGCTGGGGCGAAAGCCTTTGCCAGCGAGAACAAGGGACGCTATGAATGTGGCGGTTATATCTACTCTGGCGAGGGACAGGACATTGGACAGTTCTGGGCGAAACTTGCCGTAGGAAATGCCACCCTTAAAAAGACTTCCAGTAATGCCAGCATTACCGACGGAAACGGGCTTTACTCTATCGCTGGTGCGACATATGGTGTCTATTCTGATAAGGACTGTACGAAACAGCTTGCCACCCTTACGACTGATAACAGCGGAAATACTGATACCGTGGAAGTAAAGGCTGGAACAGTCTACATCAAAGAGCTTTCTGCTCCTGCTGGTTATAAGGTGGACAACACTGTCTATTCCTTAAATGTGGAAGCTGGCAAGACAGCGACACTCAATGTATCAGATACGCCAAAGGTCACAGACACCCTTATCGAGCTTTTCAAGATTGACATGGAAACACAGAAAGACGCTCCACAGGGCGACGCTTCCTTAGAGGGTGCGGAGTTCACATGGAAATTCTATGCGGGACACTATACCGCTGACAATCTCCCTAGTGAGCCTACAAAAACATGGGTGACAAAGACAATCGCTGAAAAGGACAGCGACGGCACTATCCATTATGTTTCCCGCCTTTCTGATGAATACAAGGTATCTGGGGACAGCTTCTATACACAGGGCGGAAAGAACGTGCTTCCTTTAGGAACGCTGACCGTTGAGGAAACGAAAGCACCTAACGGCTATCTTCTTGACGGTGCATATATGCAGACTGACGGAAGCGAGGAACAGATTAAAGGAATGTACCTTACACAGATTACCGAGGACGGCGACATTGCCGTACTGTCTGGAAGCAATCAGTACCATGTATCAGACAAGGTTATCCGTGGCGGTGTAAAAATCCAGAAAAGAGATTTAGAAACCAGCGATACCAAAGGTCAAGGAAGTGCGACTTTGAAAGACGCTGAATTTGAAATCATTTCTCTGAATGACAACGCTGTACTTGTCGAGGGGAAACTTTACAGCAAGAATGAAGTGGTAAAGACAATCCTTACCGACATTGAGGGCGTGGCTTCTACTTCTGCCGACCTGTTACCTTACGGAAAATACCGTATCGAGGAAAGCAAAGCTCCAGAGGGCTATCTGACGGACGGTGCAGAACCGATTGAATTTGAAATCACAGAGGACGGAAAAATCGTTGACCTTACAGGGACAGACACATCAATCTACAATCAAGTGAAGCGTGGCGACCTAGAGGGTGTCAAGATTGGTGCTGGCACACACCAACGTCTTGCGGGAGTTCCGTTTAGGATCACAAGCAAGACCACAGGTGAGAGCCACATTATCGTAACTGATGATAACGGGCAGTTCTCCACTTCTTCCGACTGGGCTTCCCATAAGAACAACACCAACGCAGGAAAGACCAGCGAGGACGGTATCTGGTTTGGAACAAGCGAGCCAGACGACAGCAAAGGTGCTTTGATTTACGATACCTATATCATTGAGGAATTACGCTGTGAGAGCAACAAGGGCTTTGAGCTTATCCCACCTTTTGAAATCGTGGTGTCCAGAAACAATGTGACCGTTGACTTAGGGACGCTTACTGATGAATACGAGAAAGAAATCTCTATCCATACCACAGCCACAGGCAAGGACGGCGAGAAATCTATCGTGGCAGGTAAAAAGGTAACAATCGTTGACACGGTTACGCTTGATGGGCTGGAAAAAGGCACAAAGTATCAGTTGAAAGGCTGGCAGATGTTGAAAGAGGAAAATGCCGAGCTTCTTATTGACGGTCAGCGTGTAGAGAACAGCTACACCTTTACTGCTGATGATGAAGAAATGAAAGTGGAAATTTCCTATACATTCAATGCGTCTGATTTAGGTGGCAAGAACCTTGTAACTTTTGAGGAACTTTACGACCTTTCCAATGAGGACGAGCCTGTAAAGGTGGCTGAACACAAGGACATTGACGACGAGGGACAGACTGTGCTTATCACAGAGCGTATCATCTCTATCCATACCACAGCGACCAGCGAGGACGGAAAGAAAGAGATTGAAGCTGGAAAAGACGTGACAATCATTGATACCGTTACTCTTGACGGCTTGGAAATCGGCACAAAGTATCAGCTCAAAGGCTGGCAGATGATTAAGGACGAAAATGCAGAACTTATCATCAATGGTGAACGTGTCGAGAATGACTATACCTTTACTGCCGACAGTGAAAGCATGGAAGTCCAGATTGCCTTTACATTCGACGCTTCCGAGCTTGGCGGGAAAGAACTTGTGACCTTTGAGGAATTATACGATTTGAGCAATCCAGATGAACCGACTAAGGTTACAGAGCATAAGGACATTGAGGACGACGGGCAGACGGTGACAATCACAGAAGTACCAGAAACACCGGAAGAACCAACAGAACCGGAACAGCCGACCACACCAGATACACCGAACAAGACAACAGACGCTCCAAAGACAGGCGATAATACAAACATTGCCTTATTCTTAGGGCTTCTTGTTCTCTCTGGTGCAGGCGTGGCAGGAACATATTTCTTCAAGCGTAGACGTTCATAATCGAATGGTCTGCTTATGATGAAGAAATCACGTTCCCCGCCGTATGTACTTATAACAGGAAATGAAAATTTAAACTGTTCCTTTTCTGTTAATCTGCTTGCGGATTGACGGAAAAGAACAGTCCACTAGGGGCGTGGGGAGTGTAGCTCCCCACATATTAATCACAGAAAGAAATGAGGTATGAACACATGAAATTGAAATATATCGTGCCTAACATGGCACAGACTTTTGGTAACTTGGAGTTTGCAGGAGAAAATGACGTGGAGCAACAGCGTGTCAATGGTCGCTTTGTCCCCGTAACGAGAAGTTATAACCTGTATTCCGACATTCAGAGAGCCGACGACATTATCGTGGTGCTTCCCGCAAAGACTGGGGAGAAGCGTTTCAAGTATGAGCAGAAAGTCAAGCTCGTCAATCCTAAGATTACCGCCGAGGGAAAGAACGTGCGAGGTCGTGGCTACACAAACTATATCTTAACGGCTGATGATATGCTTCCAGTCGAGGAAAGTAAGTAAAGGGGGATAACAGATTATGAGATTAGCGAATGGAATTGTGTTAGATAAGGAAAAGACGTTTGGAGTGCTGAAATTCTCTGCACTTAGACATGAAGTGCGAGTGGAGAATGAGGACGGGACGACCAGCGAGGAAATCAAGCGTAGAACCTATGATTTGAAGTGCAGTCAGCAGGAACGCACGATACAGGTATCTATCCCAGCGGAAATCCCTGTCAAGGACTACCCGTACAATGCCGAGGTGGAGCTTATCAATCCTGTTGCCGATACGGTGGCAAACGCCAACTACCGAGGGGCAGACGTGGAATGGTACATCAAGGCAGACGACATTGTACTGAAAAATAAAGGCGGTCAGCCCGCAGGCAATCCACAGCACCACGCTCCACAGGGACAGCAGAAAAAATAAAATTGTAGGATAAAATTAAGAAACTATTTTGCTTATCTTTGAAATTTTTTCAGAATAATATAGTAAAATATTGTACATAGTTTCAGAGAGGAGTGAGGATAGTGATTTTAATGATGATTATTCCAATCATTTTAACTGTATTTCCAGTAATGCTGTATCAAGTAGTTTTATTGTTGTGTAAGAGAAAATCAACTTCTACACATTATTTTTGGACATACACTATGATGATTTATGTATGGCTTGTTTTTTCTGTTACGGGTATCGGCTCTGTATGGGACATCATTTCAAAAGGCGGGCTGATTGAAACTTTTCAACAGGCAAATATTGGAATTATCCCGTTTCAGTCAGATGGTTTATTTACTTATTGCATGAATATAATTATGCTTATGCCATTGGGATTTTTATTGCCGTATATATGGAAAAATTTTAGAAATCCAATAAAAGTCGCCCTAACAGGATTAGTGTTTTCAGTATTTATCGAATTTGCTCAATTACCAACTAATCGTTTGGTAGATATTGATGATTTGCTGATGAATACATTAGGTGCGGTTTTAGGATATGTTGTATGGAAACTGATTGGAAATCATTTCTTTAACAAAAAAGAAAAACAGCGAACTATTTCATTGGGAAATTCGGAGCCAGTTATTTATTTAGTGTTAGCTTGTGCAAGTAATTTCCTACTATATAACTGGACATGGTTTCTTTAGAAATAAAGCGGTTAGTCTATACGATTAACCGCTTTTTCTATATTCAGAAAGGGGTGTTTATGAACCTATACAAATACAAGGGAAAGCGTATCAGAGCCAGCGACAAGAACCTTGTGTACCGCTTTTGTACAGGTACGCTCCTGCTCCTGCTCGTGGTGGTTCTCCTGCTACTGAACATGGGACAGCTTTTGCGTACCGATTGGGAGCATTTCAGCTTGCTTGATAATGGCGTGACGCTTTCCACATACAACTTCATAACCATAGGGATAGCGACTGGTGTTTGTACATTGGTCGCTTTTCTTTATTACCGCTTCTTCCATGACAGCTTTAAGAAGCTCCTGCACCGTCAAAAACTGGCACGCATGATACTGGACAATAAGTGGTATGAAGCCCAGACCGTACAGGACAGCGGTTTTTTCACTGACCTGCAGAGCAGATCAAGGGAAAAAATCGTCTGGTTTCCTAAAATCTATTATCAAATGGACACAGGACTGCTCCATATCCGCTGTGAAATCTCTTTGGGGAAGTATCAAGACCAGCTTTTGCGACTGGAAGATAAACTGGAAAGCGGGCTTTACTGCGAGCTGACCGACAAGACGCTCCATGACGGCTATATCGAGTACACCCTGCTCTATGACATGATAGCGAACCGTATCACGATTGACGAGGTAAAGGCTGAAAACGGGGGCTTGCGTCTGATGAAGAACCTTACATGGGAATATGACGCACTCCCTCACGCCCTTATCTGTGGCGGGACTGGCGGTGGAAAGACCTATTTCCTGCTGACAATCATTGAAGCCCTCTTACAGACCAACGCACAGCTTTTCATCTTAGACCCTAAGAACGCTGATCTTGCGGACTTGGGTACGGTCATGGATAACGTGTACCACACAAAAGAAGATATGATAGAGTGTGTCAATGCGTTCTATGAGGGCATGGTAGCAAGAAGCGAGGAAATGAAACAGCACCCAGACTATAAGACGGGTGAGAACTATGCCTATCTGGGTTTACCGCCCTGCTTCCTTATCTTTGATGAGTATGTGGCGTTCTTGGAAATGCTGGGGACAAAGGAAAGCATGAGCCTTTTAAGCCAACTAAAGAAAATCGTCATGCTTGGCAGACAGGCGGGTTATTTCCTTATTGTTGCCTGCCAGCGTCCCGACGCAAAGTATTTTTCAGACGGTATCAGAGATAATTTCAACTTCCGTTTGGGCTTGGGGCGTATCAGTGAGCTAGGCTACGGTATGCTCTTTGGAAGCGACGTAAAGAAACAGTTTTTCCAGAAGCGTATCAAAGGGCGTGGCTATTGTGATGTAGGTACAAGTGTCATATCGGAATTTTATACTCCCCTTGTTCCAAAGGAGCATGACTTTTTACAAGCTATCGGTTCTCTCGTCCTCATAAGGCAGGACGGGACGGCGACGTGCGAAGCGAAAGGCGACGGAACGGACTAGCCTTGCTGGTGTGGCGTAAGCCACGCCAGCGAAAGAAGCCCCTCGGTATCTAACAGAGGGGCACAATTCCGCTGGAAACTACGGTCAAAAAGTCTGGAAATCCCGCTTGATAAAAGGGTTTTCTCTCATTCATAGCTGACTGTGACAATCGGCGGAAAATATCACACTTTCACGATTGGGGGTATGCAGGCTGAATGAAAGCACCTTTATAACCGCCTTGAAAGAGAAACGTCAGTCTTACGGCGTGTCCCAGACAAGGCTTGCAATCATGGCTGGTATCAGCCGTGAACACTTGAACCGTATCGAAGCGGGAAAGGTAACGCTCACGGACGATATGCAGGAAAAGCTCATGGAAGCTGTCGAGAAATTCAATCCCGACGCTCCCATGTTCCTGCTGTTCGACTATGTGCGTATCCGTTTTCCCACGCTGGATATCCAGCACGTTATCAAAGATATATTGAAGCTCAATATCGACTATATGCTCCATGAGGACTACGGACACTACAAATACACCGAGCATTACTATCTGGGTGATGTGTTTGTCTACACCTCGCAGGACGAGGAAAAAGGCACGCTTCTAGAGCTGAAAGGAAAAGGCTGTCGCCAGTTTGAAAGCTATCTGCTGGCACAGGAGCGAAGCTGGTATGACTTCCTCATGGACGCTCTGGTTGAGGGCGGTGTGATGAAACGCCTTGACCTTGCGATTAACGACAGGGCGGGCATACTGGATATTCCAGATCTGACCGCCAAATGCAACCGTGAGGAATGTGTGTCCCTGTTCCGTTCTTTCAAGTCCTATGCTTCGGGCGAGCTGGTGAAGCACAACGAGCAGGACAAGGCGGGCATGGGACACACGCTGTATATCGGCTCTTTGAAATCGGAAGTCTACTTCTGCTGTTATGAGAAGAACTATGAACAGTACGCAAAGCTGGGCGTGCCGATTGAGGAAGCTCCGATAAAGAACCGCTTCGAGATACGACTGAAAGATGAAAGAGCCTATTATGCTGTCCGTGAACTGCTGACCCATTATGACGCAGAACAGACAGCATTTTCTATCATCAATCACTATATCCGCTTCGTGGACAGAGAGCCGGAGAAGCGAAAGACAGACTGGAAGCTCAATGACCGCTGGGCGTGGTTTATCGGGAAAGACCGCCCGCCTATCAAATTGACAACCGACCCAGAGCCTTACACGCTGGAAAGGACGCTGGGCTGGATAAGCCGACAGGTCGCCCCTACGCTGAAAATGCTGAAAAAGATAGACGCTGGCAACAGCACAAGCTATCTGAAAGAGATTGAGGACAACGCAAAGCTGACGGAAAAGCACTTGCAGATAATCAAACAGCAGACAGCGGACACAGAGGAGCTTATCACAGAGTAAAGGAGAAATTTGGTTATGGCAGAACTTGTCAAGGACTTGGTGCTGGTATCGCTGGGAATGGGTATCGGTGTCGTCCTTATGTGTATCGCACAGGTCAGCAAAATGGCTGATGAACAAATGGAAGAAATCAAGAAAGAAAGGATTGATAAAGAATGAATTTCGGACAGAACTTATACAACTGGTTTTTAAGCAACGCCCAGAGCTTGGTGCTTATGGCAATCGTGGTTATCGGTATCTACTTAGGATTTAAGAGAGAGTTTTCTAAGTTAATCGGCTTCCTTGTGATTGCCTTAATCGCTGTCGGGCTGGTATTCAATGCAGGCGGGGTCAAAGACGTGCTGTTAGAGCTGTTCAACCGTATCATTGGAGCGTAACAATCAGCAGTTTGCGGACACGCAAACTTACCTGTCCCCCCCCTATGGGAGTTCGGGCATAGGGGGGAATGAAAGGGGGTGACGGAATGGTACACAGATAAAAAATAGTCATGCTATGAATTTCATTGAATGGCTGATTTTCAACTGATATAATGTAAGTATGGAAATCATAAATTAAATTTGCGAGGGTAGAAAATGAATGACAAAATGATTGTAAAGAACTTCTATGAGAGGATTGTTTCAGAAAATAGACTTGAAGAATTATCTAAATATGTATCAGAAAACTGTGCTCTGACTCTCGGAGACAAAACTGTACCTTTGGGGTTGGACGGCATGAAGCAACATCTAATATCCGTAAAAAAGACTTATCCAGACTATACAATGAAAATAGTACGTCAATTCAATGATAAGGAATATGTGATTTCTGAATTTATAATGGCAGGTACACATGAGGGTGAATGGATAGGTATTAAACCCACTCATAAGAAATTATCATTTACAGGTGTCAATATAGACAGAGTTGTAAATGGAAAAATCATTGAACATGGTGGTTCTGTAAATACATTTGAAACTCTCTTAGAAGCAAATTTAATTAAGCCAGTATAAGAAGTGAGGTGACTGTATGGAAATTCGACAATTAGAACCCTTTGAGATTGACGAAGCTATCACTTTGATATGGGAAGTATTTTTACAATTTGAAGCTCCCGACTATTCAGATGAGGGTATTCAATCATTTAAGGATTTTATTGAGAATGATGAAATCCTAAAGACGCTTGAATTTTTTGGAGCTTATGAGCAGGACGAATTGAAAGGTGTAATTGCTACAAGCGAAAATCGAAAGCACATCTGCTGTTTCTTTGTAAAAGCAAAATATCATAGGCAAGGAATTGGAAGAACTCTTTGGGAATATGTTTTAAACCACAGTGAAAGAAATGTATTCACCGTTAATTCTTCTCCATATGCTGTACCCGTTTATCGTAAACTGGGGTTTGTTGAAACAGATACGGAACAGTTAGCGGATGGAATGAGATACACGCCTATGAAGTTTGTAAATGCTTGTATGCAATAAATCAAAGTGTTTGGAGGGAAAAAATTATGCTTGATAAAATACCGAGTGCAGAGGAAATGATGACTTTGGTTGGGCAATCATTGTATGATGTATGGAATAAGTTATGTACTTTAATTGACGAAAAATATGAAATGGAACGTCTATGGAATAAAGGTGGAAAGGCATGGACTTATGAGTATAAATATCGCCGAGGTGGTAAGACACTCTGTGCGTTATATGCTAGAGAAAATTGTATAGGATTTATGATTATCTTTGGAAAAGACGAAAGAGCAAAATTTGAAGCAGAACGCAATGATTATTCTCAACAAGTCCAAAAAATCTATGATGAAGCTAAAACCTATCGAGATGGTAAATGGGTAATGTTTGAACCCACCGATACATCAATGTTTCAAGATTTTATTAAATTACTAGGAATTAAGAGAAAGCCAAATAAAAAGTAATAATTATCACGTTGGCGTATACGAAATCATAATTTTACAATTTCATATCCCACACACAAAGCGGTTACTCCTTTGGAGATCAACCGCTTTTTCTATACTCAAATTTCAGATTGGAGTGATTGATTGAAAGATATTTTTACCGATATGCAGGCAAAAATTGGGTGTCCGTATCTTTCCGACCTGCCCTATTACAAGCGTACGGTCTGGTTTGAGATGAAACGCCTTTGCCTGTCTGACTACCCTAAGAAACAGTTAGAAGATTTTTCACGCTATGTATTCGGTGTGCCTTACGCCGTCATACAGGAAGCGTTGACAAGAGAGGAGTGATGAAACATGGAAGAAATGCGTGTGCAGATTGAAGCCAGAGAACCAACAGACGGAGAAATCCGAGCCTTTTGGTTCACCCTGCCTATCGACACAGAACAGGTGGAAGAAATGCTGGGGATTGATGTAGATACAGACTATTACTATATCACAGGCAAGGAGCTTCCCTTTGCTGATGAAGTACAGGAAGATACCACCGTGGAAAAGCTCAATGACCTGTACCATACCTACGAAAATTTACCCTCTGATTTGAAAGAGGACTATACGGAGCTGATGTGCTATTTCACTGACCTTGATGAATTGCACAGATATAGAAACGACATCATTCATTACTCATGGTGTAAGAACATGACGGACGTTGCCCGCCACATTCTGAACAATGACCCAGACTTTACTTCCCTTAGTGAGAGCTTCACCCGCTATTTCGATTTTGAAGCCTACGGACAGTACCTTGACGACAACGGACGCTTTGTGGAAACCGACCACGGTATCTATGAGCTTCCGTAGAAAAGAGGTGTGTGCCTGTGGTTGACGACATGAGGGTGTATATAGCTAATCTTGGCAAGTACAATGAGGGCGAACTTGTCGGGGATTGGTTCTCTTTCCCTATCGACGAGGAAGATGTTGCGGAGCGTATCGGGCTGAACAGCTACTATGAAGAATACGCTGTCCATGATACCGACAACTTTCCGATTGAAATCGGGGAATATATCTCCATTCAAGAACTCAATGAGATGTACGAGATGATTTGTGAGCTTCCCGATTATATCACCGACGCTCTGGACGAGTTTGTTTCCCACTATGGAAGTCTGGAAGAGGTCTACGAACACAAGGACGACATTTATTTCTACCCAGACTGTGAGGACATGACCGATATTGCCTATTACTTCATTGACGAGTTACAGGTATTGGGTGAGATACCGCTACCGTTGCAGAACTATATCGACTATGAAGCATACGGCAGGGACTTGTCCATAGAGGGGACATTTATTGAAACAAGCCGAGGGATATGCGAGATACCATATTAGAGCTGGCAGATCAGCGACAGGAACTGTTGCTACTGACAGCTTTTTCTATCAAGGACAGTCTGAAAATGGCTGTCCTTTTCCATTACAACGAAAGGAGCTGAAACGAATTGAAGAAGATTAAGAGCTACACGGGTATCTGGAACGTGGAAAAAGTCTTATACGCAATCAATGACTTTACTCTCCCGTTTCCCGTTACCTTTACCCAGATAACGTGGTTTGTCATCACGGAGTTTGCTGTCATTCTCTTAGGGGACTTACCGCCGTTATCGCTTATCGAGGGGGCATTTTTAAAATACTTCGGTATTCCCGTTGCCCTCACATGGTTCATGAGCCAAAAGACCTTTGACGGCAAGAAGCCTTACAGCTTCTTGAAATCGCAGATTACGTTTGCTCTGCGACCAAAAGTGACCTATGCAGGAAAAGCCGTGAAGCTGGAAAAGGAAGTGTTCAGCGAACCCGTCACGGCGGTTAGGAGTGTGATGTATGTTCCCGATTAAGTATATCGACAACAACCTTGTCTGGAACAAGGACAATGAGGTATTCGCCTACTATGAGCTGATACCATACAATTACAGCTTTCTATCGGCTGAACAGAAATTTATCGTCCATGACAGCTTCCGTCAGCTTATCGCACAGAGCCGTGAGGGGAAGATACACGCCTTGCAGATAGCAACGGAAAGCTCCGTCAGAAGCATACAGGAGCAGTCAAAGAAGCTGGTGACGGGGCGACTTCGTGATGTGGCGATACAGAAGATAGATGAACAGACGGAAGCCCTTGTTTCCATGATTGGCGACAATCAAGTGGACTACCGCTTTTTTATCGGCTTCAAGCTCATTGTGACCGAGGAAAAGGTCAGCCTTGACAGCATGAAGAAATCAGCGTTTCTGACGTTCAAGGAATTTCTAAACGAGGTCAACCACACGCTGATGAACGATTTTATCTCCATGCCAGATGATGAAATCAACCGCTACATGAAAATGGAAAAACTGCTGGAAAATAAAATCTCCCGCCGTTTCAAGTTCCGTCGTTTGGACAAGAACGACTTCGGGTATCTTATCGAGCATATCTACGGCAGGGACGGCGTGGCGTATGAGGACTACGAATATTCGCTTCCAAAGAAGAAGCTGAAAAAGGCAACGCTTATCAAGCAGTACGACCTTATCCGTCCTACCCGCTGTCTGGTAGAGGAAAGCCAGCGATACATAAGGCTGGAACATGAGGACAGCGAGAGCTTCGTGTCCTACTTTACCGTCAATGCGATTGTGGGTGAGCTGGACTTCCCGTCCAGTGAGATATTTTACTTCCAGCAACAGCAGTTCACGTTTCCTGTTGATACAAGCATGAATGTAGAAATCGTGGGAAACAGAAAAGCGTTATCGACTGTCCGCAACAAGAAAAAAGAGCTGAAAGACTTGGACAACCACGCCTATCAGTCTGGAAGCGAAACAAGCTCAAATGTGGTGGACGCACTGGACAGCGTGGACGAGCTGGAAACCGACTTAGACCAGAGCAAGGAAAGTATGTATAAACTTTCTTACGTTATCCGTGTATCAGCTCCCGACCTTGACGAGCTGAAACGACGCTGTGATGAGGTCAAGGACTTCTACGACGACCTCAATGTAAAGTTAGTCCGTCCTGCTGGGGATATGCTGGGGCTTCACTCTGAATTTCTCCCCGCCAGCAAGCGTTACATCAATGACTATGTGCAGTATGTGAAATCCGACTTCTTGGCAGGTCTTGGCTTCGGAGCGACCCAGCAGTTAGGAGAAAATACAGGTATCTATATCGGCTATTCCGTGGACACAGGAAGAAACGTCTATTTACAGCCGTCCCTTGCTTCACAGGGTATCAAGGGGACAGTCACCAATGCTTTGGCGTCTGCCTTTGTCGGTTCGCTGGGCGGTGGGAAGTCATTCTGTAATAATCTTATCGTCTACTATTCCGTCCTCTTTGGCGGGCAGGCGGTCATTCTCGACCCTAAGAGCGAGCGTGGGAACTGGAAAGAAACGCTCCCAGAGATAGCCCATGAAATCAATATCGTCAATCTTACCAGCGATAAGGAAAATGCAGGGCTTCTTGACCCGTTCGTGATTATGAAGAACGTCAAAGACGCTGAAAGTCTGGCGATAGACATTCTCACATTCCTTACGGGGATTTCCTCTAGGGACGGTGAGAAATTCCCTGTCCTTAGAAAAGCGGTGCGAGCCGTGACCCAGAGCGATCAGCGAGGCTTGCTTCATGTGATAGACGAGCTACGCAGAGAGGACACGGCGATAGCCCGCAACATTGCCGACCATATCGACAGCTTTACGGACTATGATTTCGCACATCTGCTGTTCTCTGACGGTTCAGTGTCTAATGCTATCAGCTTGGACAATCAGCTCAATATCATACAGGTGGCAGATTTGGTACTCCCAGACAAGGACACGACCTTTGAGGAATACACGACCATAGAACTGCTGTCCGTGGCTATGCTGATTGTCATTTCCACCTTTGCCTTAGACTTCATTCATTCAGACCGCAGTATCTTTAAAATCGTGGATTTAGATGAAGCGTGGGCGTTCCTCAACGTGGCGCAGGGCGAAACCCTTTCTAACAAGCTGGTGCGTGCAGGGCGAGCTATGCAGGCTGGCGTGTACTTCGTCACACAATCCTCTGGCGACGTGTCCAAAGAGAGCCTAAAGAACAATATCGGTCTGAAATTCGCTTTCCGTTCTACGGACATCAACGAGATAAAGCAGACCCTTGAATTTTTCGGTATCGACAAGGACGACGAGAACAACCAGAAACGACTTCGTGACTTGGAGAACGGACAATGCCTGCTTCAAGATTTGTACGGACGTGTGGGCGTGGTACAGATACACCCTGTCTTTGAAGAACTATTGCACGCCTTTGATACCAGACCGCCCGTGAAAAGCGAGGTGGAGTGATGAAAGATAGGATAAAGGGGCTTCTGACAAGAAAGAAGCTCTTTCGTTTTTTCAAGATTGCTCTGATAGTCATTTTTACCTCTATTGTGTTCCTCTCCCTGTTCGGGACGGTGGCACACGCTTCTGGGCTGGTAGATGATACCGTCAATGCGGACAACCTGTATTCACAGTACCCGTTGGAGAATTACCAGCTTGACTTCTATGTGGACAATAGCTGGGGCTGGCTTCCGTGGAACTGGCTGGACGGTATCGGGAAGTCCGTACAGTACGGCTTGTACTGTATCACCAACTTTATCTGGACTATCAGCCTGTATCTAAGTAACGCCACGGGGTACGTCGTCCAGCAGGCGTATAAGCTGGACTTTATCAACGACATGGCAGACAGTATCGGAAAGAGCATACAGACCCTAGCGGGTGTGACGGAAAACGGCTTTGGAAGTACGGGCTTTTATGTAGGCTTCCTGCTCCTCATTATCCTTATCGTGGGTATGTATGTAGCCTACACAGGGCTTATCAAGCGAGAAACCAGCAAGGCACTCCACGCCGTTATCAACTTCGTTGTGGTGTTTATCGTGTCCGCTTCCTTTATCGCTTATGCTCCCGACTATATCAAGAAGATTAACGATTTTTCCAGTGATATAAGTACCGCTTCGCTGGATTTGGGAACAAAAATCATGCTCCCCGACAGCGACAGTCAAGGAAAAGACAGCGTGGACTTGATAAGGGACAGCCTGTTCTCCATACAGGTACAACAGCCGTGGCTACTCCTGCAATTTGGAAACAGCGATATAGAGGAAATCGGGGCTGACCGTGTGGAAGCTCTGGTATCGGCTAGTCCCTCTGCCGACGACGGGGCGACCCGTGAGGACGTGGTGAAAACGGAAATCGAGGATAACGACAACGACAATCTGACGATACCGCAGGTCATCAACCGTCTGGGAATGGTGTTCTTCCTGCTTATCTTCAATCTGGGGATAACGATATTTGTTTTCCTGCTTACGGGCATGATGATATTCTCCCAGATACTTTTTATCATCTTTGCCATGTTCCTGCCGATTAGCTTCCTGCTCTCCATGATACCGAGCTATGAGAACATGGCGAAACAGGCAATCGTGCGAGTGTTCAATACGATTATGACAAGGGCGGGAATAACGCTCATTGTCACGGTGGCTTTCAGTATTTCCAGTATGTTCTACAACATATCCACCGATTACCCGTTCTTTATGATTGCGTTCTTACAGATAGTCTGCTTTGCGGGTATCTACATGAAGCTGGGCGACCTTATGAGTATGTTCAGTTTAAACGCTGGGGACAGCCAGAGCATGGGACGCAGGATATTCCGTCGCCCGTATCTGTTCATGCGACACAGGGCTAGGCGTATGGAACACCGTATCGCAAGGGCTGTCGGTGCTGGAAGTGTCGCTGGTGCGGTGGCTGGTACAGTAGCCGGAACAGCCATGAATGACGGTTCTGGGAAATCTGCCAGAGCTGGTACGGGTAGAAAAGAGCGTCGAGAAAATGCGTCTTTTGGAAGCCGAGCTGGTTCTGCTGTGGGTGCGGTGCTTGATACGAAAAACAAGGTCAAGGACAAGGCAACGACTGTCAAGGAGAATATCAAGGATATGCCGACCCAGACTGCCTATGCCGTACACTCCGCAAAGGAAAAGGCAAAAGCAAATGTGTCCGACTTCAAGCGTGGCATTGTGCAGGGGCAGGAAACCAGACAGAGCGAACGTGCCGACAAGCTCCAACAACATAGACAGAATATCGCTGACAAGCGTATGGAGCTTCAAAAAGCACAGGAAGCAAGGCAGACTGGAAGAAAGACGGACGGATCAGCGACAACAGGAGCTACCCGTCCCCATGAAAGACCTGTGACCGCTTCTCCTGCTTCAAAGACAGACACAGGAAAAATGCAGGAAATCAAGCGTCCTGTCACTACTGACAAGGTACATACCGAGCTGACCACGCCACAATCTGTCAAGGAACGTCCGCTGGCTTCAAAATCTGATGAACCTATGCCACAGAAACACGGGACAAGGCTTAATGGTGTGGAACTGAACCGACAGACCACCAGAAAAGAGCGAAACATTAAGAAAGCGACCATAAACACCACGGAAAAGAAAGGACGTAAGAAATGAAGCTGAGACATATCGCCATTATCGGCAGTCTGTTTCCCTTTCTTCTTGCGATAGTGCTTTTCTTTGGTGTGCTTATCAGTGCCGAGGACGACGACGGGGGCGGTGGCTCTTCCTCATGGGTAACGGGTATGAACCTGTCCGCAGAGGTCTTGAAACATCAGCCTATGGTGGAAAAATACGCCAGAGAATACGGCATATCCGAGTACGTCCCCTATCTGCTGGCAATCATACAGGTGGAAAGTGGCGGGACAGCCGAGGACGTTATGCAGAGTTCCGAGAGCATGGGCTTACCGCCTAATTCCCTTGATACAGAAAGCTCAATCAAGCAGGGGTGCAAGTATTTTGCGTCTCTGCTTTCTTCAGCAGAAAGTCAAGGCATAGAGGATATAAACGTCGTGGTACAGTCCTATAACTATGGCGGTGGATATATCGACTATGTAGCTAAGAACGGGAAAAAGCACAGCTTCACGCTGGCAGAGAATTTCGCCCGTGACAAGTCTGGTGGAACAAAAGTCACTTACACGAACCCTATCGCTGTTGCCCGCAACGGTGGCTGGCGTTACGGGTACGGGAATATGTTCTATGTGGAGCTTGTCAGCCAGTATCTCACCGTCAATCAAGTATCGGGCGAGCTGGCACAGAAGATAATGAACGAAGCTCTGAAATATCAAGGCTGGGACTATGTGTACGGCGGGAGCAATCCTAATACTTCTTTTGACTGTTCAGGGCTGGTTCAATGGTGCTATGGCAAGGCAGGTATTTCCTTACCGAGAACGGCACAGGCACAGTATGACGCTACCCAGCATATCCCGCTATCACAGGCACAGGCTGGGGATTTGGTGTTCTTCCACAGTACCTACAATGCGGGGACGTATGTAACCCACGTCGGTATCTATGTGGGAAATAACCAGATGTACCACGCTGGCGACCCGATAGGCTACGCTGATTTGAACAATAGCTACTGGCAACAGCACCTTATCGGGGCTGGCAGAATTAAGCAATAGAAAGAAAGGAATGGAAATATCATGTTCAAGAAGAAAGAAAAACCGATAAAGGAAAAGAAAATCTGCACTATGAAAGTGGGGACGCATAAGAAGTCCGTCATTGCCCTCTGGGTGGTGCTTATCGCAAGCGTGAGCTTTGGTGTGTATAAGAATTTTACGGCTATCGACCAACACACCACGCATGAGATAGAAACCATACAGCTCCGCTTGAATGACACCAACGGCATAGAAAATTTCGTGAAGAATTTCTGTAAATCCTATTACACATGGAGCAACAGCAAGGAAGCAATCGAAGCAAGGACACAGGCTATCAGTGCCTATCTGACACAGGAATTGCAGGATTTGAATGTTGATACGGTGAGAACGGATATACCGACCAGCTCCACGGTCACGGACGTACTTATCTGGGACGTGGAACAGTCTGGGGAGAACGCTTTTTCTGTCACCTATGAGGTAGATCAACAGATAAAAGAGGGCGACCAGACAAGGGACGTATCAGAAACCTATACCGTGACCGTCCATGTGGACGCTGACGGGGATATGGTGATTATCCAGAACCCGACCCTTGCTCCCGCTATGGAAAAATCCGATTATGAACCAAAGACACAGGAAGCAGACAACAGTGTGGACGCTGACACAGTAAATGACGCCACGGCGTTTCTGGAAACATTCTTTAAGCTGTACCCTACTGCAACGGACAAGGAGCTTGCCTACTATGTAGAGGGAAATGCCCTTGAACCGATAAACGGCGACTATCTCTTTTCCGAGCTTGTCAATCCAGTATTTACGGCTGACGGCGACAACGTGAAAGTGAGTGTTGCGGTGAAATTCATTGATAATCAGACAAAGGCAACACAGGTATCACAGTATGAGCTGACGCTACATAAAGATAGCAACTGGAAAATCATAAGGTAGTCAATAGGCTTGCGTCATACATCGTATCGTATGCTACGCAAGCCTTTAACTCTTGCATATATTTATGATTTTGTATATAATTAACCCTCCATTAGTACACCAACCTTTGAAGTGATGATATACTTTTAGTAAGATAGGAGGTTTTTTGATGAATACATATCAAACAACAGAAGTTGCTCGAATAATTGGTGTACACCCAAACACAGTTAGATTGTATGAACAACTTCATTTAATACCACTGGCAAAACGCCAAAAAAATGGATATCGCATTTTTACGGATTTTCACATAGAGCAATTTCGTTTAGCCCGTACAGCTTTAAAAGTTGAAATTTTGCAAAATGGATTGAGAAAAAAAGCTATGAATATTATTAAAGTTTCTGCTACAGGAAATTTTGATATGGCTATTAAATTGACAGATGAATATTTATCACAGCTTGAGCGTGAAAAACATAATGCGGAGCAGGCAATACAAATTGTAAATGAACTCTTAAATGGAGAAAGTAGTCCTAATCAGGTATTATTGAAACGTAAAGAAGTATCAGAGTTTTTAGGCATTACAATGGACACTTTGCGAAATTGGGAGTTGAACGGTTTACTGTGTGTTAAGCGTAAAGCAAATGGTTATCGAGTATATTCAAATGATGATATAAAACGATTACGCATTATTAAAGCATTAAGATGTGCTAACTATTCTTTATCTTCTATTCTTAGAATGTTAAATGCTTTATCGGTCAATCCAGACATAAATATAAAATCTGTGATTGGTATGCCGGAAGAAAACGAAGATATTATAACCGCTTGCGATAAGCTATTGCTGTCACTTAATGACGCTTCTGAAAATGCTCGATTTATGAAAGCGACCCTAATTAATATGAAAAAATCCTTTTAAATACACCCTACATTTTAACACCAGAGTTTTCTCTGGTGTTATTATTTGTCCGTAAAATAAAGGAGGGAATAAAATTGAATACAACAATTAAAGTTGAACATCTCAAAAAATCCTACGGAAATACTTGTGTTGTCAATGATATAAGTCTTTCTGTAAATGAAGGTGAAGTTTTTGGACTTTTGGGAGCGAATGGGGCAGGAAAAAGCACCACGATTGAATGTATTTTAGGAACGAGACAGGCAGACAGTGGGACAGTAGAAATACTTGGAATGTGTCCGACAAAAGAGCGAAAACGATTGTTTGAAAACGTAGGCGTACAGTTTCAAGAGTCAAACTATCAAGAAAAAATTTTGGTGTCAGAGTTATGCGAGGAAACACAATGCCTATATAAAGAAGTTACGGATTATAAAATTTTATTGAAGCAATTCGGACTGTCTGACAAATTAAAAAGTCCTGTATCGGAACTGTCTGGCGGACAGAAACAAAAACTATTTATTGTTTTAGCACTTATCCCTAACCCTAAAGTAGTCTTTTTAGATGAATTGACGACAGGATTGGACACCAAAGCCCGCCGTGATGTATGGAAATGTTTATCGGAGCTAAAGAAAAAAGGATTAACTATTTTCCTTACCTCTCATTTTATGGACGAGGTAGAAAATCTTTGCGATAGGATTATGATTTTGAAAAAGGGAAATACCGTTTTTTCTGGGACAATTGAAGAAGCGATTGCCAGCAGTCCATATAAAGAATTTGAGGAAGTTTATCTTTGGTATGCAGAGGAGGACATGACAAATGAAAACATTTAAGACTATGCTAAAAACAGAATTAAAACTTTCTCTTAGGGGTATGGATATGTTCATTTTTGCTATCTGTATGCCTGTGGTAGTAATAGTTCTATTGGGTATTATTTATGGCGATAAACCTGCTTTTGCTGATGCTGAATATACTTTTTTGCAACAATCATTCGGTGCAGTATCTACAATAGCTATTTGTGCTGGCGGACTAATGGGCTTGCCTTTAGTTGTATCTGATTATAGAAACAGAAAAATTTTAAAGAGACTTAAAGTGACACCTGTTAAGCCGATTACAATTTTACTGGTCGAAATAACTATTTACTGTATTTATTCATTGGTGTCATTGGCACTCATTTATTTAGTGGCTTTTTTATTTTTTGATTTTCAGATAATAGGAAGTTTTTGGCAGTTTTTCTTATCTTTCGTGTTGGTAATGTTGTCTATGTTTAGCATTGGTATGATGGTTGGTGGAATAGCACCAAATATGAAAATCGCAAGTACCGTTGCCAGTATTTTATACTTTCCAATGCTAATTTTTTCGGGTGCAACGCTTCCTTTATAATGGTATCATAAATTAAGACACTTTTTCGGACAATTTTTAATGAATCTGATATACTAAAATCAATACGAAAGAGAGGGTTCATTATCATGTCCAGACAAAGAAGAAACTTCAGTGCCAAAT
>FCNR01000071.1 GCA_900016875.1 Eubacteriaceae bacterium CHKCI004
CGCAAAACGCAAGTCGTCTGCGATTATGCCATAGGTCCCACGCTTATTCAAAAAAATATGGCAGCGATTCCATGCAAAGCATGAATCCCTGCCATAGGGCATAAGCTGTTTTTGGTGCGACAGCCCCTTACGTTTATATGTGTTTATGTTTGTTATATAGTCAAGTCGTTTCGCTTACTGATTAGCCATAACTTCCTTCACAGCGTCTTCAACCATTTTCTTGGTAACGATCTCTACGGTATCGCGGCAGATCATCAGCTCTTCGTTGGTCGGAATACAGATAACCTTTACGCTGGAGTCATCAGTGGAAATGATACGTTCCTGGCCATGCATCTTGTTGGC
Source organism: Eubacteriaceae bacterium CHKCI004 (assembly GCA_900016875.1). Taxonomy (GTDB): domain Bacteria; phylum Bacillota; class Clostridia; order Lachnospirales; family Lachnospiraceae; genus Anaerobutyricum; species Anaerobutyricum stercoris. The sequence continues at coordinate 343 of FCNR01000071.1, forward strand.
TTCGTCGTCCAGACGGATGTTCAGGTATCCGAAGTGATCCATGATGGCGGAACGGATAACATCGTCATTTTCTCCGATGCCGGCAGTGAATACGATGGCGTCTACACCGTTCATAACAGCGATAGAGCTTCCGATATATTTGACTACGGAGTGGCAGAAGATCTTAAGAGCGAGAGCAGCTCTTGCATTGCCGCTTCTTGCCGCTTCATCGAGATCACGGAAATCGGAAGAAATACCGGAGATACCGAGAACGCCGGACTTCTTGTTGACGATTTCCATTACCTGCTCCAGAGACAGGTTCTCTTTATGTGCAATAAATTCAATACAGCTTGGGTCGATATCACCGGAACGGGTTCCCATAACCAGACCTTCCAGTGGGGTCAGTCCCATGGAGGTATCAACGGATTTGCCGCCGTCCACAGCGGAAAGAGAAGAACCGTTGCCCAGATGGCAGACAACAATCTTCAGATCTTCCGGCTTCTTGCCGAGAATCTCTGCGGCACGCAGGGAAACATATCTGTGTGATGTTCCGTGGAAACCGTAACGGCGAACGCCGTATTTCTCATAATATTCATATGGAAGTCCGTAAATGTATGCTTCCGGAGGCATGGTCTGATGAAAAGCGGTATCAAATACGCCGACCATTGGAGTGTCAGGCATAAGTTCCTTGCAGGCAGCTACGCCGACGAGGGTCGGAGGATTGTGAAGAGGAGCAAGGTCGTTGAAAGATTCTACAGTTTTTAAAACCTCGTCCGTAAGAAGTGTGGAGCAGGCAAATTTCTCTCCGCCATGTACCATACGGTGTCCCACAGCGTCGATCTCGTCAACAGATGTGAGGATACCGTTGTCCGGGTCAGTGAGCTGCTTTAATACGAGTTCTACTGCCTGACGGTGGGCTGGCATCGGAGCGTCATATTTTATTTTGTCTTTGCCGGCCGGCTGATAGGTCATGCGGCCATCGATGCCGATACGTTCACAAAGGCCTTTAGCCAATACGTGCTCTGACTCGGAATCAATCACCTGATATTTGAGAGAAGAGCTTCCACAATTGATAATTAAAACTTTCATGTTCGTGTCTCCTTTTGAAAAAATGTTATTTAGTAAAGCGAAACCATAATTTCACTAATTATAAATCTACTATACAGAAATTATAGTACGAAACGATAGTTTTGAAAATGTATTATATTGTATAAAATCTAGGCTTTTTTTGTTATTTTAAGGCAACCAGATTTCATTTTTAAATTTCGAATTGTTTCAAAATTAACAATAATTGATTTTGTTCGAAACTAAATACAATTATTTTTGTACTAAAAAAAATACAATCCAACATGGGGAGAGTTGCTATTTTATCTGATTTCAGGTATGATAAAGAAATCTGATGAAAGGGAAAGGCAGGACAAACCTATGATCACAGCGGGAATCATCGCGGAATATAATCCGTTTCACCGAGGGCATCGGTACCATATCAGAGAGACGAGGAAAAAGACGGGAGCAGATTATATCATTGCTGTTATGAGCGGTGATTATGTACAGCGGGGAGAGCCTGCGGCGGCAGATAAATATCTCCGCACCCGTCTGGCTCTGGAAGGGGGAGCGGATCTGGTTATCGAGCTGCCGGTCATTTATTCCACAGCCAGCGCGGAATATTTCGCATCTGCCGGCGTGAGGCTGCTGCATAATCTTGGGTGTGTTGATTATTTATCCTTTGGAAGCGAACGGGCGGAGGTGAAAGACTATGCGCCTCTCGTTAAGATTTTATCAGAAGAATCTGCGTTTTTCCGTCAGCGGCTGCGGGAAGAGCTGAAAATGGGCAAAAATTTCCCATTGGCCAGAAAAGATGCTGTGAAGGCTTGCGCAGAGCGGGAATATCCGGAAAAAAAGATTCTGTGGGATATCCTGGAGACGCCGAATCATATCCTGGGACTGGAGTATCTGAAGGCGCTGAACAGGATGAATTCTCCGATAATTCCGGTGACTGTCCGGAGAGAGGGGGCCGGTTATCATGATGAGAATATCCGGCAAAAATATCCTTCTGCTTCCGCAATAAGAAAAATGCTTCTGGACGGCGGAAGAGAAAATGCGCTGTGCGATCTTCTGACAGAAGCCATGGGCGGAGGAGCAGATCTGCTTTTGTCGCATTGGAAGAAGGATGATACGGTTTGCTGGGATGATTTGATGCGCTGTCTTGATTATGCTATATTGATGGAGGAGGAAGACGTGGAAGAGTTTTTTGGTTTCGACGTGGATATGGCGGCAAGATTACAGAAAATGCATAAGTCGGGATGTTCATTTTCCTTTTTGTTGGATCAGCTCCACACTAAGAGACTGACGGATGCCGCCTGGAGACGGGCATTGCTGCACAGGGTGCTGCATATAAAGAAAGAAGACTTCCTGTCAACGGCAGCGGACGTACCGGTTCCTTACGCGCGGGTTCTGGGATTTGCAAAGCGGGCGGCTCCTCTTTTAAAGCGTATTCGTGCACAGGCAGAGATTCCGCTGATACAGAAGCCGGCGCAGGGAAGGAAGAGTTTTAAATCAGGGAGCGCGGCGGAACGTCTGTTTGAGGCGGATATCCGCGCAGCCCAGCTCTATGAGCAGACGGCGGCGGCAAAGAGCGGGCGGGCTCCTGTATCCGAGTGGGTGCGGCAGCAGATCATATTGTAGAATAAAAGAAAGCAGGTGTTATCTATGTATCATGGAGGATTAATTTTAGAGGGCGGCGGAATGCGTGGCGTGTATACTGCAGGAGTTCTCGACGCATTTCTTGAAAATGATATAAAGTTTGAAAAAATATATGGTGTATCAGCGGGTAGCTGCCATGCGTGCAGTTATATGTCGGGACAATATGGCCGCGCCTTCCGGGTGGCGGTAGATTATCTCGATGACCCGGATTACTGCGGAACGAGAACTTTTCTGCGTACCGGCAATATTTTCGGAGTGGATATGTTGTATTCCAGGATTCCCAATGTGCTGGATCCTTTTGATTTTGAAGCTTACAAAAAATATCCTGGTACGCTCTATGCGGTTATTACTGATGTGGATACCGGAGAACCGGTTTATGTGAAGGTGAAGGATCTGAATAAACAGATGTGGGCCATCCGGGCGTCAAGTTCCCTTCCGCTGGTATCAAAATCTCTGGTAGTAAACGGACATACTTATCTGGACGGCGGCGTGGCAGACAGTATTCCGATCCGGAAGTCTCTGGCAGACGGCAATACAAAAAATGTAGTGATTCTGACCAGGGAGGAAGGATATCAGAAGGAACCAAACCGCGCCATTCGTCTGCTGAAGATGCGTTATCCGAAGTCAAAAGCTTTTGTAAAGAAGATGGCAAATCGTCATATCCGTTACAATGATACTCTGGCCTTTCTGGAGAAAGAAGAGGAGGAGGGAAGAGTTTTTCTCATTCGTCCGAAGGAGAAAGTAAATGTAGGGCGGGTAGAGAAGAACCGCTCAAAACTGGAGGCGTTATATCAGATCGGGCTGGAAGACGGACGGAACTCCATAGCGGCTATGAAAGAATACCTGGAACGGTAGAAGACAATATTATTTTGGAAATAGATGAATATATATATAGATGTTTTAGGAGCTTTTTGTTAAAATAAAACTGGTATATTCATATATTACGTATAGCAGCCCGCGCGGGCGGGCTGATAATTTTTACGATTATTTTTTAGGAAGGGATTTGTGTAATATGAGCAGAAAAAAAGTAGTAGTGGCGCTCGGACACCGGGCGCTCGGGACAACCTTGCCGGAACAGTATGAGGCAACAAAAAGGACGGCGAAGATTCTTGCCAATCTGGTTGAAGCCGGAGCAGATATCGTGATTTCCCACAGCAACGCGCCGCAGGTTGGCATGATACACACAGCTATGAATGAATTTGGCGCAAAAAGAAAAGACTATACGCAGGCGCCGATGTCCGTGTGTTCTGCCATGAGCCAGGGATATATCGGCTATGATCTCCAGAATGCGCTCCGGGCAGAACTTTTGACAAGAGGAATTTCCAAACCGGTCTGCACCATTATCACACAGGTGATGGTCGATCCATACGATGATGCGTTTTCAGAGCCGGTGAAGATCATCGGACGTCTTCTTACCAAAGAAGAGGCGGATAAAGAGGAACGCAACGGGAATTATGTTACCGAGGTGGAAGGCGGATATCGCCGTATCGTGGCGGCTCCGAAACCACAGGGCATCATTGAAATCGATTCTATTCGGACGTTATTAGATGCGGGACATGTGGTGATTGCCTGCGGCGGAGGCGGGATTCCGGTGCTGGCACAGGGCGTGCAGCTGAAAGGAGCCAGCGCTATCATCGAGAAAGATTATGCCAGCGGACGTCTGGCAGAACTGCTGAATGCTGATGAACTGATGATTCTCACCAGTGTGGAACATGTGTCTATCGGATATCATACAACGTCTGAGACTCCTCTCAATGAGATTACTGTGGAGCAGGCGAAACAGTACATGAGTGAGGATCAGTTTGAGCCAAATACCATGCTGCCGAAGGTGGAGGCCGGAGTGTCTTTCATCGAAAAAGGCGCGGGACGGCGCGTGGTCATTACGTCCATTGACAAAGCTCTGGAAGGATATCTGGGCAAGACAGGAACTATCATTCGTTAAAAAATGTATGTGAATATTGTTCGAAAAAGGAGATAAGTATGAAAAAAGAAATAAACTGGCAGAAGTTAAGCTTTTTGACCACTTTCGTATTTTGCTGTGTACTTGGCTGGGGACTCTGCATTTCTTCGGTTTCTGCACATCAGGCAGGAGAAACTGTAATGGGCGGATGGAACCGGGTGGCAGGAACCTATAATGCGCAAGGGCAGATTGTAATGAATGTCTGCACAGAGGATTACACAGCCAGAAGCGGGCAGGTAATTCGATATGATCATGTGAATTCCAACGCTCTGGATGCATTGTGCAGCGGGAATGAGCCAAAAACCATAGTTATTCCGTCCGGAGCCACAGTGGAGCTGATGAACGGGATACATCCGGGAAGCAATACAACGATCATCGCCGATGGCGCGACGCTTGTGATGAATGGAAGCGGTAAGGGAATTCTTGCTACCCGGCCGGACGCAGTCAATTATAAAGCTGTACAGAATGTGCGGCTTCAGGGTGGAACATGGAAGCTGACGGATGAGAAAGAGGGCTGTTCTGTTATCCGGTTCAGTCATGGAAGCAACGTTGTGATCGATGGCCTGACGGTGATTTCCAATTATGAATCCCACGCCATCGAATTGATTGCCATGAAAAATACAACGGTACAGAATTGTACATTAAAGGTGCAGGGAAGGATGGATAAGAACTCTGTGGAGGAGGCTCTGCAGATTGATGTTGCTACTCCGAAAACAGCTCCTCCGCTGGTGCAGTATGGTTCTCAGTATGTAAAAGGGCAGACCTGTAAGAATATCAAGATTCTCAATAATACCATTGAGGGAAGCCGGGGGCTGTGCGTCAATTTTGATGGAAGCGGAAATAAGAAATATATTAATAAGTTCCATGACAAAATTACTATAATCGGGAATACCATGACAGGATATACTGCCGAGGGATGTGTTATTTATAATACGTTAAATGCGGTAGTAAAGAATAATAAGATTACGACTCACAGCAAACGAAAGACAAAATCATATGCAGTAGGTCTGAATATTACTTTACAGGGAAAAGCGCCAAAGAAAAAAATGAAGAAAGCCCGTCTGACAGTGACAGGAAACACCGTCTATGGTGTGCGTCAGGGGATACAGCTGTTTTCCATGACGTCATCCCGGTATAAAAAGGCTGTAGTGACAGGTAATCAGTGTTATGCGCCGAAAAAGAAAAGTGCCATTGCGCTGAATAAAAGAGCGGCCAGGAAGATCGTAAATAAAAACAATAAAATGTATAAGAGGTAAAGTGTACAATAACTGTACAAAAGAAAGGGGAAACAATGCAGTATTTTGGGAGGAAAACACAAAAGGTTACATTTTTATCAGTTCCGAAGAAAAAGGCACATGTACTTTTCTCCGGCATGATGACGGCAGTTGTCGCAATTTTTGTATTAGCAGCATTTTTTCTGACGGCGGTACCTGCATCTGCCGCCAGCTCTGATCTGACCGGAGTGGAGATTCTGGGCAGGAAAAAACAACTGGCAGGTACTTTTAACGAGCAGGGACAGATTGTGATGAATGTATGCACGGAAAAGAAAGGCGGAGAAAGCGCAGGTTATATCAACTCGAGTACGCTTAATATGCTGTGCAGCGGAGATCAGAAAAAAACTATCGTGATTCCGCCGGGATCACGGGTGGAGCTTACTAATATGGTATACCTGGGAAGCAACACGACAATCATTGCCGATGGCGCGACCATCGTCATGACTTCGAAGGATAAAGGGATTTTGTCCAATAAACCGGATGCGGTTAATTATCGCTCCCTTACCAATGTTAAGATTCAGGGAGGCACCTGGCAGATCACGGATAAAAAGGCGGCCTGTTCCGTCATGGCATTTAATCATGGCAGCAATGTGGTCATTGATAATGTGACGATTATCTCTAATTATCAGTCTCATGCCATTGAGCTCATTGCCATGAAGAATACAACGGTGAAAAACAGTACCCTTAAGGTTCAGGGAAAGAAAGATAAGAATTCTGTGGAAGACGCGCTCCAGATTGATGTGGCAGCGCCGAAAACCGCGCCGGTTCTGGCACAGTACGGCAGGAAGTTCGTCAACGGGCAGACCTGCAAGAATATAAAGATACTGAATAATACGATTGAGGGCAGCAGGGGCGTGTGTGCTAATTATGCTGCATCCGACGGAAAAAAATACAGAAATAAATTTCATGAAAAGATTATTATCAAGGGGAATAAACTGACCGGGTACAGTGCCGAGGGATGTACTCTCTATAACACGCTGAGTGCCGTTGTGAAAAACAATGTGATCACTACTCACAGTACCCGAAAAAATGAATCTTATTCTGTGGGATTGAACATCACTATTCAGGGGAAGACTTCCGGAAAGAAGATGAATAAATCAAAAATCACTGTGGCAAATAACACAGTGTATGGTTATCGCCAGGGAATTCAGGTTGTCACCCGTTCTTCCTCACGCTATAAAAATGTGTCGCTGAAAGGGAACAAGGCATATGCTTCATCCAGAGGAAACGCCATTGTGACCAGCGGTAACCGCAGCGTAAAAAAGGCGAATAATAAAATGTATAAAAGATAAAGTTGGGGAAGGCAAGAAAAAGGAGAAGGTAAAATATGATGATAAAAAAAATATGGGCGGCGTCGTTCAGTCCCACCGGCGGTACGGAGCACATCGTCAGCCTGCTGGCGGAGGAGATGGGAAAATGCCTGAAACTTCCGGTACATAAGATTTCCTTTACTCTGCCGGACGAGAGAAAAAAGAGCTGCACATTTACGGAGGAAGATCTGCTGATCCTCGGGACGCCGGTGTATGCCGGACGGATTCCAAACAAAATCCTCCCCGATGTGGACCGGAGTTTTGAGGGAAACGGGACGCTGGCTGTGGCGGTCAGCGTATTTGGAAACAGGAATTATGACGACGGACTCATGGAGCTGGCGCTTCTGCTGGAGAACCACGGATTCTGTGTGGCCGCCGCCGCTGCGGCGGCGGCCCGCCACGCATTTTCTGACGACATCGGCACCGGACGGCCCGATAAACAGGATGAAAAAGAACTGCGCGTCTTTGCCAGAAGGGCGGCGGAGAAAATAAAAGAATTTTCCGGGAAAGAAAAGATTGTCAGCGGCAACAAGTCCTCCTGCGGTGTTTCGGCGCTGCAGATCACCGGACATAATCCGGTGGGGCCGTATTATACGCCGCTGCGCGCGGACGGACAGCCGGCGAAGTTCCTGAAAGCTAAGCCGGTGACCGATGAGAATCTCTGTAACCGATGCGGTACCTGCGCCTCCGTCTGTCCCATGGGCAGTATCCGCAGCGATGACTGCTCGGTGGTGGAAGGCGTCTGCATCAAGTGCCAGGCCTGTATCCGTGCCTGTCCAACGCAGGCAAAACATTTTGAAGATGAGGACTTTTTATCCCATGTGGAGATGCTCAGAGAGCATTATACGAGAAGAGCAGCAAATACATTTTTCCTGTGAGAGGGGCCGGTATATTCCATTATGGGCTTTTGACAGAATGGCAGAGTACACAGAAATTTCCTGAAAGGATGTGTGTAAATGGCGGAAAATATTTCAATGATTTTGGAAAATTATACAAACGATCTATGTAAAATTTATGGAAATCATTTAAAGAAAATTATATTGTATGGTTCATATGCGAGAGGAGATAATCGCAAAGATTCTGATATTGATATAATGATACTGGTTGATTTGCAGGATGAGCAGATGGAAGCTTTATCTGATGTATTATCAGAGCTGGATTTCGCAGAAAACGGAACAAAAGAGGATCTGGTTATGCACCGTCTGGCTGTTGCCGGGGAAGCCCTGGACACGGCTTACATTTTGCTTGATTTAAAGAAATATCGAGGAGCAAATAATCGGGCATATTAGTATATCTCATACATAAACCAAAACGCTCCCTTTCAGGCAGGCAAGCGAGAGAATCAAACTTGTCGCCCGGAAGGGAGCATTTTTTGCGCGCCCGGCGGCGCGCTTTCACATGTAGTTCATTTATTTCATAGAGGATTTCACTTTCTTTCTGACGATAAATGCCGCGATCAGTGAGATTGCTGCCAGAATGCATCCGACTAAGAAAGCGCGGGAATAATCTCCGTTGTTGTTTAAGGTGACGGCAATACGCGGGCCGAGCAGTCCGGCGATACCGAACATCAGGTACATGACGCCGTAGTTCTCTGTGATATATTTGGAACCAAACAGATCGGCGGTGATCGGCGTGATGGTTCCTCCGAAACCGCCGTAGCAGAGCGCTGTGAGCGCCATGCAGATGATGGCCGGGATCATGCCAGGAGAGAACGCCAGGAATCCCATGGTGAGTACCGGGATGGCGCAGATGATACAGAGAGTCACGTATTTGTCCGTGTGGTCTGTGACAGCTCCCCAGACGATACGTCCGATCATACTGACCGGAGTATATATTGTTGCATATAGCTCTTCTTATAAAATAATGATAAAAAAGACTGCTCTAATTTCTGACTTTTGTGAATTATGGCGGTCTTTTTTTAGGAATATAAATAAAATAATGGAGAAAATAATAATAAAATGGCTGGATTTGTTGAATTTTTGTCATTCTTGTGGTAGAGTTAGAAATGAGTTTTTTAACAGGAATACTACCGATGAGCAGATTAAGGTGGGGTAAAGATGGAATTATCACAACACGTCGCGCTGGAAACGAAACAGATCCTGTGCCAGTCACAGATTCAATCTCTGGAGATTCTGGCCATGGACGCCATTGAATTAGAAGAATTTCTCCAGAATGAGTATATGAGCAATCCGCTTCTGGATTGTAATCTCGACGGCAGCGTGCCTTCCGGCATGGGGGAAGATATCCGGTGGTTTGATGATGATAAACGAAAAAGAAGAAGCCGGGGAGATGAGGATGAAGATTTTGATTCCCGGGATAATCTTGCGGCGCCGGATGCGGATTATCTGAAAAGATATTTACTGAGCCAGATTGAGATGAATGCCTTCACAAATGAGGAATGGGGACTGGCAGATTATCTTGTTGACTGTCTCGAAGATGATGGCTTTTTCCGCATGAGTGCCGGGGAGGCAGCGGAATTGACCGGAATGACAGAAGATGCAGTGGAGAAAGTGCTTGCCAGACTGAAAGATCTGGAACCTTTCGGAGTATTTGCTTCCGGACTTTCCGAATGTCTCTTAAAGCAGCTGGAAGTCATGGGAGAAGAAGATGAGGGGCTTAAACTGGTAGTAGATAAATATCTGCCGGAAATCAGCGAAGGTAAAATCAGTGTCATTTCAAGACAGACCGGACTTTCTACAGCTCAGATCCGCAAATATATCGCAAAAATCGCAAAATTGAATCCCAAACCACTCTCCGGACTTCAGCAGGCTGAGGTCAGTTACATTGTACCGGATATTGTGTATGACCTGAAAAATGGCCAGTGGGAGATATCTATCAATGACCGGTGGTCAGGGAATTATCATGTCAATGAGCAGTATGTGGAAATGATGCGCAGTTCCCGGGATGCTGAATTGTCCGGATATTTTAAAAAGAATCTGGATCGGTGCCGGTTTATTTTAAACAGCGTGGAGCAGAGGAGAGAGACTATGAAGTCCATTGCACGGGCACTGCTCCAGAAACAAAAAGAATATTTTGCGGGCAGGAGTAATCCGGTTCCCATGACCATGTGCGCTTTGGCGGAGGAACTTCATGTGCATCCGTCTACTGTGAGCCGTGCTGTGCGGGGAAAATACATCAAGTCACCGGTCGGAACTATTCTGATGAAAAAGCTGTTTGCCGGAGCGGTGGCATGTGAGAAGGGAGAAGAACTCTCTGCTGAGCACATCAAGGAGAGAATCCGCTCCCTGGTAGACAGCGAAGATAAACGGAGACCGTACAGCGACGCCAAGCTGGTGGAATTGCTGGTTATGGAAGGGATTCACATCTCACGGAGAGCCGTGGCAAAATACCGGGATGAGCTGTGGATCAAGAGCAGCTTTGACCGGAAGATACGGTGAATATATATAAGGTAGATTATGTGAAGTATGGTGAATTGATAAGGAGATTTGATGATTAACGTTAAATCAGCACCGCCGTTAAATGGAGGTGCTGATTTTTACTTTGGAAGAATATGCTTCGCGAGAATTACGCTGCGGCGAATCTGCGATTAGTTGGCAGCGCCGGAAGTATCGCTTCCCGCGGCTTCCTCTCCGGAGCCGCTTGCGGCGTCAGCGCCGCCTTCATCCTCCGGAATCTTGACCACACTGCAGCGGTCGCTGCCTTCCGTGTATTCCAGAGTGATGCTGTCCCCGGTATTATACCGGATGATGGAAATGTGTTCTGCTACGTTGACATCGTAGATGGTATCTGACTGATCGAGAAGCAGATAGTAGTGAGAGTTGCCTTCCACGACGCTCTCCGCAATTTTGCTGATCACGCCGGTAACGGTTTTAAGCTCGCCTTTGTCCGGCTCTGTTTCACTTGTCTCGATGCCGTTGTCAGCCATGAGGTTTTTATAAGCGGCTTCACATTCTATCACAGAATTGCCTGTAGCGACGATCTGATAGTTCTGTACGTTGACCATGGCATACATTTTTACCAGCCCGGCGGCGTCCTTTAGTGCCATCAGATACGTCGGCTCATTATCGATATTCAGCAGGAGAGGGAAGGCGGATTTATAACCAAGGTTCTGCACCTTTCCTTCTGCGGAAGCCATGGCGGAATCTTCAATGGCGCCTTCCACTTCATAATAGCGGGTTTCCATGGTACGCTGGTTCATGAGGACAAATCCCACGTTGGACTGGTCGCTGGTGATGGAAGTGACTCCGGTATAAACCCACACGTCGTCGCCGATGGCAAGGTAATTGTAACCGTTAGTGGTTACCAGACAGTCTCTCTGGCTGATGACGCTGTTGATATAACCATGCTTCAGTGTGCCGTAATAATCGTAAAGATCAATAAGAAGATCGGCGCGGTATACCTGATCCACCCACGTCGGAACATCTTCTACTTTATAATCTGTACATTCGCCGGTGATGGCGTTGCAGATGACTACATTTCCGATAGTCTGTCCGCCGAACAGTCCGATGTTGTACTTCTTCGTGCTGCAGATCCAGTACGGCGTGCCGTTATCATCCACTTCAAAGCTGATGTTGTCGAAAATATAGGTCGGATATTTAAAGCGGAGATGGCGGTAAAGATTGCGTCCGAAATGGTCGTACGGCGTATATTTCATGCCTTCCTCCAGCCGGACAAGCTTTGTCTCCTGTGTCGCCATGTCGATCATAATATAGGCCGGGATACCATCCTTATGATTTGTAAACCATTTGATGATATCGGCGTATCGCAGCGGGGTGATCCGGACCGGCGTATCGTTATAATTGCTCTGGGTATAGAGGTTTGCTACCTCAAACTGGGATGCCAGATCCACTAGGCTTCCCATTTTTCTCTCGCCAAGAAGCTCAGCCGATGCCCTGTCCAGAAGAGGAATCTGGTCATAGGATATCTGGGTGATGTCCCTGGAAAATTCCCCGGTCTCCACTGTCATGAGCTTCTGATAACGGGAAGCGTTGATAATCGGTGAAGAAAGCAGCGTGCCTGCTCCGTATATGATGAGCAGCAGCAGGATGATGCCTGCAAGGATTTTAAAAACAGCTGTTCCAAACACATTTTGTACTTTAACCGGATTCTTTTTGCTGCCGGTCAGGCGAATCTTCGGAAAAACATATAAAATAAGAAGAATCACCGGAACCGCAATAATAAACTTCCAGATAGAAGCATTGTGAATATTGATGGCCGGGAGCGCTACATAATAGTAAATGCCCAGCAAAATCACAATAAGCGGTATGAGAAAATATTTATTCAGTTTGACTTTTTTCATAGTACTCCTTTCTCGTGGCATATCTGTAAATATGGTATTGAAAAAGTATAATACTTCCCTTTTTATTTGTCCAGTTAAAATCTGGCTAAGATACATTTTCGTTTTACAATTTCAAAAAAAAGTGTTATATTATTAAATATATCAAGAGCCGGACGGCACCGACAAAGAGGCTGAAGTTTGTCGGGGACAGTATTGGGTCAGGGAGGAAACGTATAATGAGAAGAATGGTATTGATCGGCCGCAGCGAGTGCGGCAAGACAACATTGAAACAGGCGCTCAGAGGAGAAAAGATTACCTATCATAAGACACAGTATGTCAGCCAGTATGACTGTCTGATCGATATGCCGGGAGAGTATGCGGAGAATATTGATCTGGCGCACGCCATTGCTCTCTATATTGCGGAAGCGGACGTAGTTGGGATTGTATTAAGCGCTACGGAGCCGTATTCTCTGTATCCGCCGAATGTGGCAGCGGTCAGCAACCGTGAGACCATCGGCATTGTGACCAAAACCGATCATTGGTGTGCCGATCCGGAACAGGCTGCGGAATGGCTGCGCCTGACAGGCTGCGAGCATATTTTCTTCACCAGCTCCTATACGGGAGAGGGCATAGAAGAGATTCATGATTTTTTGAAGGTAGAGCATGAGATCTGTACGGTGGATGTAGTGAGTTCCCGGATTCAGGAGGAGACTTTCGCGAAACCGGCGAAGCTTAACGAATATCATCTTCTGTGAGTATCCTGAGATATTTCCCTGCGGCTCACAGATAATATAACCGATCACAGACAGCAGAAGAACCCTTTTCTTCCGGATTATCAGCCGGGGGAAGAAGGGTTTTTTAGTTATAGAGGTTTTTGCTGGAATTTCCATGTTCTGCTAAAAATACTTGACTTAGAGAAATATTGTGATATATTGTTACTCAAAAAGTTTGAAAATCAAAATATTCAAACTTCAAACAATATAAAGAGTAATGTGCAACAAAGGTTGAAAAACTGTTCCGGGTTCAGTCAGGATCTGTGCAGAGACAGAGAGATGTTCCGGATAGGTTAAGCTATGAAAGAAAGAGGATAACAGATATGTTTGTAAAGATTGCAGGTACGGGATCCTTTCTTCCGGAGAGGGTGGTCGATAACTTTGAGATTGCCCGGAAGGTAGATACTTCCGATGAATGGATTCAGACCCGGACAGGGATTCGGACCCGCCATATAGCCACAGATGAGACCGTAGCCGGCATGGCGGCGAAGGCTGCGGAGCGGGCGCTTGAAAATGCGGGTATTTCCCCGGAAGAGATTGATTTGATTATTGTTTCCACGGTATCCGCAGAACAGAGTCTGCCGTGTATCGCCTGTGATGTGCAGAAAGCGCTGGGAGCGAAGAGAGCGGCGGCTTTCGATGTGAATTCCGCCTGCAGCGGATTCATAACCGGATATCAGGCTGCCGCGGCGCAGATAAAGGCGGGACTTGTGAAGACCGCGCTGGTCATAGGAAGCGAATGTCTTTCCAACTATGTGGACTGGACGGACAGAGGTACCTGTATTCTTTTTGGCGACGGAGCGGGTGCAGCTATACTTAAGGCAGACTGCGCGCCGGAAGATATTCAGATCCCGTGTGTGCTTCATGCCGATGGCAGTCTGGGAGAAGCGCTCACGTGCAGTCTGGGGCATGGGAAGCATAAGGTGCCTTTTGACGAGTATTACCGCATGGACGGCAAGGCTATTTTTAAGTTTGCCGTAAGAAAAGTGCCGGAGGTTATCCGCGAAGTTCTTAAAATGAGCGGTCATACTGCAGATGAGATTGACTTTTTTGTTTTGCATCAGGCAAATAAAAGAATCATTGACGCCATTGCCAAGAGGCTGCGGCAGGACGAGAGCAAGTTTCCGATGAACATCATGGATAACGGCAATATTTCTTCTGCCTGTATCCCGATGCTTCTTGATGATATGAACCGGAAGGGAATCCTGAAGCCGGGCACGAAGCTGGTACTTGCCGGATTTGGCGCCGGGCTGACCTGGGGCGGTTTCTATCTGGAATGGTAACTTTGGAATGGTAATCACCGGCATTGCCGGATTACATAAAAGCGCAATAAATGATGAATGAAAAAGGATGAAAGAGAGGACAAGTTATGTTCGAGAAGATTAGAGATTTAATTGTAGAAGAAGTTGGCGTTGATGAAGAGCAGGTGACCATGGATGCGTCCTTCAAGAATGACCTTAACATCGATTCCCTGGATTTGTTCGAGATGGTCATGACACTGGAAGAGGAATTTGACGTGGAGATTCCGTCAGAAGATCTGGAGAACATCGATACAGTGGGAGATCTCATCAACTACATTGAGAATCACCAGTAATAATCAGATACTTACAAAGAGAATCATCAGTAGTGATCAGATACTTACAAAAGTAACTAAGACAACGGCAGGGCTGATGTGAAACATCGGGCCTGCCAGGAAGAACAGAGATTGGGAGTAAGATATTATGAAAACGGAAATTACAAAACTTCTCGGAATTGAATATCCGATTATTCAGGGCGGTATGGCTTGGGTCGGCACCAACGAGCTGGCAGCCGCCGTATCGGAAGCAGGGGGCTTAGGAATCATCGGATCCGGCGGAGCGCCGGCATCCTGGGTAAAGGAACAGATCCAGCAGGTAAAACAGAAGACAGATAAGCCTTTCGGCGTAAATGTCATGCTGATGAATCCGGAAGCCGATGCCATTGCTCAGGTTATTGTGGATGAAAAAGTACCGGTTGTGACCACTGGCGCAGGTAATCCGGAGAAATACATGGAGATGTGGAAAGCAGCCGGCGTGAAGGTTATTCCGGTAGTTGCAAGTGTTGCTCTTGCAAAACGTATGGAGAGAACCGGTGCGGACGCTGTGATCGCGGAAGGAACGGAATCCGGCGGACATATCGGTGAGACAACTACCATGGCTCTCGTTCCGCAGGTGGTTGACGCCGTATCTATTCCGGTCATCGCAGCCGGCGGTATTGCCGACGGACGCGGAATCGCCGCAGCATTTATGCTGGGCGCCAAGGCCGTGCAGATGGGAACCATTTTTGTGGCTTCCGAGGAGTCCATTGTCAGCGACAATTACAAGAACAAAGTCGTAAAGGCAAAAGATATCGATACCAAGGTTACCGGAAGAAGTACCGGACATCCGGTTCGCTGCATCCGTAACAAACAGACCCAGGAATACCTCCGCATGGAAGCGGAAGGCGCAACCCTCGAAGAGCTTGAGCATCTGACCCTCGGCGGTTTAAGAAAGGCTGTTGTGGACGGCGACGTGGTAAACGGCAGTGTTATGGCAGGGCAGATCGCCGGGCTGGTAAAAGAGATCAGAAGCTGTAAGGATATCGTGGAGGGCCTGAACGCACAGGCAGAAGAGCTGTTAAAGGGGACAAAGGTTTATGAGTAAGATTGCATTTCTGTATCCGGGACAGGGCGCACAGACTGTCGGAATGGGAAAAGATTTTTATGAGCAGAGCGCTCTTGCAAAAAGCGCATATGAAGAGAGTGCGAAGATACTTGATATGGACATCAAGTCCATCTGTTTTGAGGAGAACGATTTACTGAATCGTACCGACTATACACAGGCAGCCCTGGTGACCACCTGTCTTGCCATGACAAGGGAAATCGAGGCACAGGGGCTGAAGCCGGATATGACGGCGGGATTAAGCCTTGGCGAATACTGCGCTATCGTGGCGGCAGGCGGCATGAGCTATGAAGACGCCGTGAAGACCATCTGGAAGAGAGGAACTCTCATGCATAACGCCGTTCCGGACGGCTCCGGCGGCATGGCAGCGGTTCTCGGACTTTCCGGAGAACAGGTGAAGGCAGTGACCGACACCGCAGAAAATGTTTCCGTGGCCAACTACAACTGTCCGGGACAGATCGTTATCACCGGCAAGAAGGACGCCATCGAGGCAGTGACACCGGCCCTCAAAGAAGCCGGAGCCAAGAGAGTACTTCCGTTAAATGTCAGCGGGCCGTTTCATTCTCCGTTCCTGAAAGAGGCGGGCGAGGAGCTTTACGAGACGCTCGAAAAGGTAGATTGGAAACCTCTTGCCATCCCGTATGTGACCAACGTGAACGCAGAGGTTATCACAGACATCAGCGAGACGAAGGATCTGCTCCGGGCGCAGGTATCAAGTTCCGTCATGTGGGAGCAGAGTGTCCGCCGGATGCTGGAAGAGGGCGTGGACATTTTTGTGGAAATCGGACCGGGCAAGACCTTATCCGGTTTTATGCGCAAGATTGACAGAAAAGCAAATATGTTTAAGATCGGCAGCATGGAAGAGATGCATACCGTTGTAGAAAAGATTAAGGAGTTGACAGAATGTTAATGTTAGAGGGAAAGGTTGCAGTTGTGACAGGCGCTTCCGGTGGAATCGGGAGAGCTATCGCCGTTGCTTTCGGCAAGGCGGGAGCATCTGTTGCAGTACATTACAATGGAAATGAAGCAAAAGCGGCAGCTGTGAAGGCGGAGATTGAGGAAGCAGGCGGGAAAGCAGAGATTTTCCGCTGCAATGTGGCGGATTTCGACGCCTGCAGCGAATTTATCAAAAACGTAGTAAAAACGTTTGGAAAGATTGATATTCTGGTCAATAATGCAGGAATCACCCGGGACGGACTGATCATGGGAATGTCCGAGGATGACTTTGACGCAGTGCTTGACACCAACTTAAAGGGAAGTTTTAACTGTATTCGTTTCGCCAGCCGCCAGATGATGCGTAAGAAATACGGAAGAATCATCAATATCACTTCTGTGTCAGGCGTGGCGGGCAATGCGGGTCAGGCCAATTACAGCGCGTCAAAAGCAGGACTGATCGGACTTACCAAGTCTGTCGCAAAAGAGCTGGCGTCCAGAAATATCACAGCCAACGCCATCGCGCCGGGCTTTGTTAAGACAGAGATGACGGATGTGCTTCCGGATGATGTAAAAGAAACGGCTATGAAACAGATTCCGCTGGCACGTTTTGCAGAACCGGAGGATATTGCCAACGCGGCCGTATTCCTGGCGTCAGACCTGGCGTCTTATATTACCGGGCAGGTATTGCTGGTTGACGGCGGAATGGTGATGTAAAGGAAAAAAGAAAGGGTTATATAAATGGAGAAAAGAAGAGTTGTCATTACCGGAATGGGTGCGATTACACCAATTGGAAACACTGTGGAAGAATTCTGGAACGGAGTTAAGGAGCAGAAAGTGGGAATCGGCCCGATCACAAAGTTCGATACCACAGATTATAAAGTAAAGATTGCCGCAGAAGTCAAGGACTTCGTGGCAAAAGAGAGAATGGATTTCAAATCTGCCAAACGTATGGAGGCTTTCTCACAGTATGCGATCGTGGCGGCCACAGAAGCCATGGAGGATGCAGGACTTAAGATGGAAGAGGAAGATCCGTACCGTGTGGGAGTGATCATCGGCTCCGGCATCGGCGGTCTGTCCAGCATGGAAAAAGAACATGAGAAGATTCTCACCAAGGGACCGAAAAGAGTGAGTCCGATGCTGATTCCTATGATGATCAGCAATATGGCGGCAGGAAATGTATCTATCGCTCTGGGATGCAAGGGCAAATGTACCAACGTAGTCACTGCCTGTGCTACAGGTACACATTCCATCGGTGACGCCATGCGCGCCATTCAATATGGAGATGCGGATGTGATGTTCGCAGGAGGAACCGAGAGCAGCATCACTCCGATCGCGGTGGCTGGTTTCACCAATCTGACGGCTCTGTCTTCAGCGGAAGACCCGATGAGAGCATCTATTCCTTTCGATAAAGACCGTAGTGGTTTTGTTATCGGCGAGGGAGCAGGTGTTGTGATTCTGGAAGAACTGGAGCACGCAAAAAAACGTGGCGCCAGAATATATGCAGAGCTGGCCGGTTACGGCGCAACCTCCGACGCTTACCATATCACTTCCCCGGCGGAAGACGGAAGCGGCGCAGCGAAAGCCATGGAACTTGCCATGGAAGAAGCCGGTGTGAAACCGGAAGAGGTAGATTATGTCAATGCGCACGGAACAGGAACACATCATAATGATCTGTTTGAGACGAGAGCAATCCGCCGGGCTTTTGGCGATGCGGCGGATCATCTGAAGGTCAGCTCCACCAAGTCTATGATCGGACATCTGCTGGGAGCAGCCGGCGCCGTAGAGCTCATTACCTGTGTTAAATCTGTTGAGGAAGGATATATTCATCCGACTGTGGGAACAACAGAGCCGGGCGAGGAATGCGATCTGGATTATGTTATTGGCGGACCGGTACATCAGGAAGTTAAAACGGCCATCTCCAATTCTCTTGGATTTGGCGGACACAATGCCACCCTGCTGGTTAAAAAATATGAGGAGTGAGAGAAATGCAGTACGAAGAGATTCTTAAATTAGTGAAAGGTGTCTCCGAAGCGGGACTGACCAATTTTGAATATACAGAAGGCAACATCCGGATTGTCATGAGCTGTCCGGAGAATAAACAGGCTCCGGTGGCAGCGTCGGTAGTATCAGTGAGTGAAGGCGGACAGCCGGTGGAGATTCCTGAGATGGCAGCGCCTGCTCCGGCCCCGGCCCCTGCTCCGGCAGCCCCGGCGGCTGACGACCAGAGCGGAAATATTGTCAAATGTCCGCTGGTAGGTACTTTCTATGCAGCGCCGTCAGAGGATTCGCCAGCATTTGTCAAAGTGGGCGATACCGTGAAAAAAGGACAGACTCTGGGTATTGTAGAAGCCATGAAGCTGATGAATGAGATTGAGAGCGAGTTTGACGGTGTGGTAAAAGAAATCTATGTGCAGAATGAAGAATCTGTGGAATACGGACAGCCTTTATTCCGGATTGGATAATACCGCGTCAGGATAAGAAGGAGAATATAAAATGAGACTGGGAATCAAAGAAATTGAGAAGATCATTCCTCACAGACATCCGTTTCTGCTGGTGGATTATATCGAAGATATGGAACCGGGCGTCAGCGCTGTCGGTTATAAATGCGTGACATTTCACGAGGACTTTTTCAGGGGGCATTTTCCGCAGGAACCGGTGATGCCGGGCGTATTGACGGTGGAAGCGCTGGCGCAGGTGGGCGCGGTGGCTATCCTTTCCATGGAGGAGAATAAAGGAAAAACTGCTTATTTCGGCGGAATCAACAAATGTCGTTTCCGCGGCAAGATTTCTCCTGGCGATAAGGTTCGTCTGGAGACAAAGATCATCAAGGTAAAAGGACCGATGGGAATCGGAGAGGCTACAGCCAGCGTAGACGGCAAGGTCGTTGTAAAAGCAGAACTTACATTTATGATTGGATAAAAGGAGAGAAAGATGATTCGGAAAATATTAATTGCAAACCGGGGAGAAATTGCCATTCGAATTATCCGGGCCTGCAGAGAGATGGGGATTGAGACCGTTGCAGTGTATTCCGAAGCAGACCGGGAAGCACTTCATACACAGCTTGCAGATGAAGCGGTCTGCATTGGGCCGGCAGCGGCAAAGGACAGTTATCTGAACATGGAACAGATTATCAGCGCCACCATCGTATCAGGTGCAGACGCGATTCATCCCGGTTATGGATTCCTGTCAGAAAACAGCCGGTTTGCCGAGCTTTGTGAAGCATGCAATATTACCTTTATTGGCCCGGATTCAAAAACCATAGCCAAACTTGGCAATAAAGCCGAGGCGAGAACAACAATGATTCGTGCCGGCGTGCCGGTCATTCCGGGATGTGAGGAACCTCTCACCGATGATAAAAGAGCGCTGGAGATTGCCAGAGAAATCGGTTTTCCCGTGATTATCAAGGCAGTGCTCGGCGGAGGCGGCAAAGGAATGCGCGTGGCTTATTCAGAAGAAGAATTTTCCACAGAATTCCTTACAGCTCAGAAAGAAGCGGCTTCCGCGTTTGGCGACAATCATATGTACCTGGAACATTTTGTGGAGAATCCCCGTCATATTGAAGTTCAGATTCTCGCAGACAGTTACGGCAATGTGATTCATCTGGGAGAGAGAGACTGCTCTATCCAGAGAAATCATCAGAAGGTCATTGAGGAAGCGCCTTCCGCTGCAGTGAGTGAAGAACTCAGGGAAAAAATGGGTCAGGCAGCTGTGCAGGCAGCTAAGGCAGCGGGGTATACCAACGCCGGAACCATTGAATTCCTTCTGGAGGAAGATGAGACCTTTTATTTTATGGAAATGAACACCCGTGTTCAGGTGGAACATCCGGTAACTGAGTGGGTGACCGGTATTGATATTGTAAAAGAGCAGATCAGGATTGCCAGCGGACGTCACTTGTCTTACACTCAGGATGATGTACACATTACCGGTCATGCCATCGAATGCCGTATCAACGCGGAGGATCCGAAGCATAATTTCCGTCCGTGTCCGGGAACTATTACAGATATGTATCTGCCGGGAGGAAAAGGTATCCGGCTGGATAGCGCTATTTACAGCGGTTATACGATCTCTCCTTATTACGATTCCATGATAGCGAAGCTGATTGTATACGCAAAGAGCCGGAAAGAGGCCATTGCGAAAATGCACAGTGCCCTGGGCGAAGTTATCATTGAAGGCATTACGACAAACATTGACTTCCTGTATGACATTATGGAACGGGAAGATTATCAGGAAGGAAATATTACTATTTCCTATTTGGAAAATGTTTTGAAAGAAATGCAGGAGGAGAGTAAATGGATTTAAATAGGATGTTCAAAAAGACTTCTATCCGTAGGTCGTCCGGCCATCAGGTGGAAGAAGGAAAGAGACCGGAGGCGCCGAAAGGGCTTCTGAAAAAATGTAATAAATGCGGGAAAGGTATTTTTACAGAAGAATATAAGAATAATCTGTATATCTGTCCGAAATGCGGAGGTTATCTTCGTATGCCTGCCTATGAGAGAATCGCTCTTGTCACAGAGGAAGGTTCCTTTGAAGAGTGGGACAGAGGACTGGTCAATACAAATCCGCTTCGCATGAAGGAATATCCGGATAAAGTGAAGCACCTGCAGGAGAAGACTGGTCTGGATGAGGCGGTAGTGACCGGAAAGGCCAGAATCGGGGAGAACGAAGTTGTCCTCATGGTCATGGACGGAAGATTCATGACGGCCAGCATGGGCGCTGTTGTGGGCGAAAAGATCACAAGAGGCATCGAGCGGGCAACGAAGGAAAAACTTCCGGTTGTCATTTTTGCCTGCTCCGGCGGCGCCAGAATGCAGGAAGGTATGACTTCGCTCATGCAGATGGCAAAAACATCTGCAGCTTTGAAACGGCACAGCGATGCAGGACTGTTATACATTTCTGTATTCACTGATCCGACGACAGGAGGCGTGACGGCAAGTTTCGCAAGTCTCGGCGATATCGTGCTGGCGGAACCGAAGGCACTGATCGGTTTTGCCGGACCGCGTGTTATTGAACAGACGATACATCAGAAACTGCCGAAAGGATTCCAGCGTTCTGAATTCCTGCTGGATCATGGTTTTGTGGATCGTATCGTGGAACGGCAGAATATGAAAGAAGAGTTGTGCCATCTGCTCGACCTGCACAGAAATTCCGGAGATACGGCGGTAAGAGAACTGCAGGAGATCAGTGATGCAGTAAAGAAACAGGGAAAATATAAAGCGCCGTACAAGGTTTCCACAGAGCATGCCAAAGACAAGACGGCATGGGAAAGAGTGGGGCTTGCCAGAGCAAAAGGAAGACCGGTTGGAGAAGATTATATTCACGGACTTTTTGATAACTTTGTAGAGTTCCATGGAGACCGGTATTTCGGTGATGATCACGCCATCTGCGGCGGTATCGCTATGTTTCACGGACAGCCAGTCACTGTTATCGCTCAGATGAAGGGGAAAAATACCCAGGAAAATATGGAAAGAAATTTTGGCATGCCGATGCCGGAGGGCTACAGAAAAGCCCTGCGTCTCATGAAACAGGCGGAGAAGTTCCATCGTCCGATTATCTGTTTTGTGGATACACCGGGTGCCTTCCCGGGCATGGAAGCAGAAGAGAGAGGCCAGGGCGAAGCAATTGCGTCCAATCTCTTCCACATGTCTGATTTAAAAACGCCGATTTTGTCTGTTTTAATTGGAGAAGGCGGAAGCGGCGGCGCGCTGGCCATGGCTGTGGCCGATGAAGTATGGGCTTTGGAGAATGCGATATATTCCATCCTGTCTCCGGAGGGATTTGCTTCCATTCTTTGGAAGGATGCCAGTCTGGCGGAAAAGGCGGCAAAGGCAATGAAACTGACCTCCTATGATCTTTACAAGGCAGGATTTGTGGAAACCATTATTCCGGAGCCGGAGACCTATACACTGGAAACTATGCTGGAAATCTGTGAACACCTGGACGAAATGATTTGTGCTTTCCTCAAAGAAAAAATGAATCTTCCGGAAGAGGAATTAATAGAGGCCCGTTACGCTCGTTTCCGAAGAATGTAGCACAGGGGTGGGAGTCTATGGAGAAAAAAACATTTGCCATTGGAAAAAAAGAAGTAAAGGTTCCGTTGTTGCAAGGGGGAATGGGAGTAGGGATCAGCCTGGGCGGTCTCGCCGGAGCAGTTGCAAGAGAAGGCGCTGTGGGAATCATTTCCGCCGCTCATCCGGGATATCGTGAGCCTGATTTTTATCAGAATACTGTGGAAGCCAACAAAAGAGCTATCCATAAAGAGATGGAGAAAGCGAGAAAAATCGCGCCGGATGGTATCATCGGTTTTAATATCATGGTTGCCATGAATTATTATGAAGAATATGTCCATGAAATAGTGAAAGCCGGTGCGGATATTATTGTGTCCGGGGCAGGACTGCCGGCAGATCTGCCGGCTTACATCGAAGGCAGCGATGTGGCTATCGCACCGATCGTTTCCACAGAGAAATCTGCTAAGGTCATTCTCAAGTACTGGGATAGAAAATATAAGCGAACTGCCGATCTTCTGGTGATCGAGGGGCCGCTGGCTGGCGGACACCTCGGTTTCCATGTCAAACAGCTGGAGGAATTTACTCCGGAGCTTTATGATGAGGAAGTAAAAAAGATTCTGGGAATCGTGCGTCAGTATGAAGAAAAATACGGACATAAGATTCCGGTTGTTCTTGCCGGAGGCATCCGCAGTCACGAAGATTATGTACATGCCATGAGTCTTGGCGTGGACGGTATACAGGTAGCGTCACGATTCGTTCCTACGGAGGAATGCGACGCTGATATCAGATACAAGAACGCCTATATTCAGGCGCAGGAAAAGGATATCGAGATTGTGAAAAGCCCGGTGGGAATGCCTGGAAGAGCAATGCATAATAAACTTATGGACAGAGTGGCGGGCGGCGAGCGTGTTCCGGCAGTGAAATGCTTAAACTGTATCCATACCTGCAATCCGGCCACAACGCCATACTGTATCACGGATGCTTTGATTCACGCTGCAAAAGGCGAGCTTGATGAGGCGCTTTTGTTCTGTGGAGGGAAAGCATACGAGGCGGATCATATAGGCACCGTAAAGGAAGTGATAGACTCCTACCGTTTTTTTGAGGAATAATCAGCTGTTCAGAGCGGTCAGGCGGATATAACCCCATTGCATAACTGAAAAAGGATAACATTTGTGGACAACAAGTAGATAATCTGGACTGTAAAAAGGTATATCGGACATTCTTCTGGAGAAAGACATGTCGTATACCGGCAAAAGGAAGATGAGAGCAGAAAAAATGCAGAGGAGTAAATCCATGGATGAAATAAGAAATACTATCAATACAATGTTAGTAAATACATTTCATGAGATACTGGAATTGGAAGAAAAAGCAATAATTACAGATAAGTTCAGAGATATCAGTAATAATGATATGCATATTATTGAGGCAATCGGAGAAGATTCCGGAGCCAGAATGACAGATATAGCCAGGAAGCTGAATATTACTGTCGGCTCCCTGACAACATCCATGAACAGTCTGGTAAATAAAGGATATGTGTCCAGAAAACGCAGCGAGAACGACCGCCGTGTTGTGAATATATATCTCCGTGATAAAGGCCTGGAAGCCTATGAGCATCATAAGCAGTTCCATAAGGAGATGACGGACGCTCTTGTAAACTGTCTGACCCCGGAGGAGCTTGGCGTATGGATGAAGAGCCTTGACACTTTAACGGAATTCTTCCAATCCCACAGAGAAAAAACAAATGAGAACAGCGTGTCAGCACGTTGACAGGGAAAAAGAGAAAGACAACTGGTTAAAAAAGCACTGCCGCAGCAGACTGTTATCTTCCGATGCTGGAATAGTCACTCCCATCGGAGGAAAAAGGCTGCCGGACAGTGCTTTTTCAATTGAAAAAGTGAACCTGTCAGAGCGATTACTGCGCCGCCTGCTTACCCGGTTCCGGAGAATCCTTCATGATAATTTTGAGAAGAATTGGTGTGATCAAAGTGGTGACGATGACAACGAGCACGATCGGAGCAAACAGAGTGTCATCCAGCAGTCCGCACTGGTATCCTTTCTGTGCCACGATCAGGGCAACTTCACCCCTGGAAATCATGCCCACGCCAATCTGGAAAGATTGTTTATTTGTAAAATGACAAAATTTTGCTCCCAGACCGCAGCCGATGATTTTGGAGAAAATGGCAATCAGCAGCAAAATGATGGAAAAAGCAAAGATATCCATATTAAAGCCTGACAGCGAAGTTTTCAGTCCGATACCGGCGAAGAACACAGGGGAGAAGAATAAATAGGATGCGATCTCCAAACGACGTCCGACATATGGACCGATTTCCAGACTGCACAGAATAAGTCCGGCAAAATAAGCGCCGGTAATATCAGCAATACCAAACACAGTTTCTGAAATGTAAGCAAGAATCAGGCAGAAAGAGACGGCGAGAATCGCAACTCTTCGAAGCTGATTCCAGCGTTCCAGATACCACCGGAATTTGAAGACCACAAAAGCGATGGCCGCGATCATTACAAAATAAAGAACAATCTTTATCAGAACAATACTGATATGTACACTGGAATCCTGCAGGCTGGTAACGATAGTGAGGACAATGATGCCTAAAATATCGTCGATCACGGCGGCTCCCAGAATCGTTGTGCCGACTTTTCCTTTAAGACGGCCAAGCTCACGGAGTGTTTCCACGGTGATGCTGACGGAGGTTGCGGAAAGTACGACGCCCACAAAAACAGCCTTCAGACATTCTGTATATTCGTTGAGCGGTACATGAAAGAATAATGCGTACCCGACAAATCCGCCGAGTACCGGAACGATAACGCCCACAGTTGCCACAATAAAGGCTCCCAGCCAATTTTCCTTTAACTCTGAAAGATCTGTACCAAGTCCGGCAGAAAACATCAGGAAAATAACGCCCACCTCGGCGATACATTCAAGAAAGGTACCGGTGGCTCCTTCCAGGCTGATGATTCCCAGAAACGACGGGCCAAGGACAATGCCTGCTACCAGAGCGCCGACAACCTGAGGCATATGGACTTTTCGGGATACCATTCCAAGAAATTTGGTTGACAAAAGAATTATGGCGAGAAAAAGTAAAAAATTGTAAGACTCCATCTTAAGTTCCTCTTTTCCGTTATAAAATATGATAAAATAGAAAAAGAATAGCCAAAACGCAAAAAAATAAACAACAGCCAGGCAGTGAATGTCGTCTATTTTACCAAATAAAATGGGGTATTCATTTTTCCGTTAATCAGTATACTGCAAAAATATGGAGGCTGCAAGAGAAAATTTGACAAATATACATTATTTGAACTACATAGTGAAAGAAGAAGAGGGCGGCAGAGAGATTCTCTATTTTCTCCGGGAGAAAATGATGCTCACGACCCGTAAAATCCGCGCGCTGAAACGGGAATCCTGCGGGATTCTTCTTGACGGCATCCCGGTGACCGTCAGGGCAAAAGCGCAGAAAGGCCAGAAAGTGCAGGCGATGCTTAACGAATCAGAAAACGGTTCTTTTCCGGACACCGGAAGAATTCTTCCAACGGATATGGATCTGTCTGTCTTATACGAAGATGAAGACTTGCTGTTTGTCAACAAACCGCCGGGGCTTGTGTGCCATCCTTCAAAAGGCCACCGGACAGACACGCTCTGCAACGGCATCTGCGGTTATTTCAAGAAGACAGAGCAGAATGCCGGGATCCATCTTTTTGGGCGGCTGGATAAAGATACGTCAGGAATCGTCGGTATCGCCAAAAATAAGGTGACGGCGGAACGAATGACAGCACAAAGACTGTGCGGGCAGTTCCGGAAAGAATATCTGGCTCTGGTGTGGGGATGTCCGTCGCCGAAAACCGGCACTATTGACATTGCCATGGAAGAAGACCGGAGCAGCGGTTATCTGAAAATGCGGCAGGGAACCGGAGAAGGCGCAAAGCCTGCGGTTACCCACTATACGGTTATAAAAAGCGATATATCTGCAGCAAATCTATCAGGCTTAGATTTACCAGGCTTACCAGGCGGCCGGCCCGGCCATCAGCCCCAGACTCACATGAGTCTCTGCCTCATAACCATCGAGACAGGGCGAACACATCAGATCCGCTTTCATATGTCGGCCATGGGCTGCCCTCTGGTGGGAGATGCGCTCTATGGCGGCGCTGAGTCATGTGATGAGGCAGGGATATCCGAAGACGGCATGTTGTACGCCGGATATGAAGCATCTGGCAGCGCCGCATCGCAGAATATCACACGCGCAGCGCTTCACGCTTATCGGGTGAGTTTCATTCATCCTT
Organism: Eubacteriaceae bacterium CHKCI004; assembly: GCA_900016875.1. Lineage (GTDB taxonomy): Bacteria > Bacillota > Clostridia > Lachnospirales > Lachnospiraceae > Anaerobutyricum > Anaerobutyricum stercoris. The sequence goes on from FCNR01000071.1 coordinate 27,490, forward strand.
TTACAGAGCAGGAGATAACGCTTGCCGCGGCGCTTCCGGAAGATATGCGAAGCCTGGCAGAGACATTGGAGCCAATGGGAGAATGATGTTTTCAGGAGAAAGACGACGCCAAAAGGTCGTGCCATGAGAAGGATGCTGTTATAAAAAAGAGCCGGGAAAACATAAGGCACAGGAGGATAAAATGAGACCACCGGAAATAGAACATTCCACAAAAGAAGAGCGGCGAAATTATATTGCCGAGACATTTCGCTGCCGTAATAACTGTGAACTTTGCGGTATCTGCCAGGTGTACGGCGGAAAAGAGCCGCTGATCGTCTACGAGAATTATATCGAGGGAACAGAGGAATTTTATGAGATCGCCCGGAGATATCGGTGAGGATTTGTAAAATGCAGGTAAAAAGGTCATGACTATGAAATGCATAGAGTCATGACCTTTTTTCGGCAGAATATTTAATTTATTTTGAGGAGAACTCCGTCGTCACCAGATCCTGGTACGGTACGCGCTGGCTTAACTCCCCGGCTTCTTCCAGAATATCCTGGATCAGCGTGAAACTGTCTTCCTCAAAACAGGTATTGGTTTTGAAGCTGTCCTGTTCAGCGTAGCGATCAATGATTTTCGCGATGGTTTTTTCGTTGGTTTCTTTAAATTGAGGAGCAATGATCTCGGCAACTTCTGCCGCAGTATGCTTCTCCACATATTTCTGACCTTTTTCGATGGCGTTGATAAAGGACTGCAGCAGCTCTTTATTTTTAGACAGAAATGTTTTAGTGGTGCTGTAGGCAGTGTATGGCACGTAACCGCTCTCCGTTCCTACGGAAGCCACCACATAACCGGCGCCCTCTTCTTCAATCAGAGTGGCGGACGGTTCGAATTCTACGGTGTAATCACCGGTGCCGCCGACAAAGGCTCCGGAAGTGTTGGCAAAGTCGATGTTCTGCACCAGATTGACGTCCTTTTGCGGATCAATGTTATGTTTTTTCAGGACATATTCAAAGACCATCTCCGGCATGCCGCCAGGTCTGCCGCCGATCACCTCTTTGCCGATGAGATCTTCCCACCGGAAGTCGGCGTCGTTGGTACGGCTGACCACAAAATTTCCCGCCCGCTGGGTGAGCTGTCCGAAGTTCACCAGATAATTTTCATTCCCTTCGTTATACTGATAAATGGTTGCCTCCGGACCCATCAGGGCGATATCTGCGTCGCCGCTTATGACGGCCGTGGCGCTCTTGTCGGCGCCAAAACCGGTGGTGACTTCCAGATTGATACCCTCATCCTCAAAATATCCAAGCTCCATGGCCACATACTGCGGCGCATAAAAGATGGAATGGGCCACCTCATTTAACCGAAGAGTTTTCAGATTAGATTTCGGACTGCCGCAGCCGGAAAGGCTCACCGCGGCCGCCAGAACGGCAGCTCCCACGAGAAGAAAAGTGGCTGTCCAGCCTGTTTTTGTTCTGCCAGTAAGGTTGTGTTTCATCAATAATCCCTCATAACTCCAACTATGATTCTAAAACAGTGTATGCAAAAAAGTGGATTTCGTGCAGATTCCTTTCGGGAAAACCATGGAGGCGCCATATGAAAGACTAAAAAAAGAGAAAACTTTGTGATTATTGACTGAAGAAAATGAAAATAAAAGATAAGTTTTGGTTAATTCTTATAAAACACACTACCGACACAGGAGAATGTGTGATATACTATGTTCATGAATAAATATTAACATATGATCAGGAGGGATTACCATGGGAATTTATACAATGGAGAATGGCAAATTAAAAGTGACCGTGGCAGATTACGGTGCGGAGCTGGTTAATATTTTTGACATAGCGAATCAGAGAGAACTGATCTGGCAGGCGGATCCTGCATTCTGGAATCGTCATGCGCCGGTGCTGTTTCCTAATGTGGGCAAATATTATGGCGGAAACTTTTCCTACGATGGAAAAGAATATCCGGAGGGGCAGCATGGTTTTGCCAGAGATATGGCTTTTAAAAGGATTGAAAGCAATGGGGATATGGTTAGACATCGTCTTGTGTCCAATGAAGAAACCAGAAAAAGATACCCATTTGAATTTTTGTTTGATATAGCGCATCATCTCAATGGAAACCGTCTGACGGTGGAATGGAAAGTGACAAACCGGGGAGATAAAACCATGTATTTTACCATCGGCGGCCATCCGGCCTTTCGTGTGGAAGTGCTCCCGGATACAAAGTTTGAAGATTATTTTCTGCAATTTGCGCCGGATGTGAATGAACTGTCATATATGATTCTTGATACGGAGAGCGGCACAGCCATCGCTGACAAGAGCTGGCCGCTGGCGCTCAATGATCACAGGTATCGTCTGAGAAAAGACATGTTTGACAAGGATGCGCTGATTTTTGACGGCGGACAGATTCAGTGGGCGGCCCTGGCTCTGCCGGATGGTTCTCCATATGTGGCTCTCGAGAGCAAAGATTTTCCAAACTTCGGAATCTGGTCAAAACCGGGCGCACCATATGTATGTCTGGAACCATGGTGCGGACGCTGTGACAACCGGGGCTTCGAAGGAGACATCTCCGAGAAGCCGGGCATTATCGCGCTGGCGCAGGGCGAGACATTTGAGAAGTCGTATGATATTATTGTGTATTAAATTTTCCGCTTAAACAGATATTCTGACAGCCGGATCTTCTCCGGATCTTCCGAGCTGTTTAAGAAGGTGACCTGTCCTTTGTGACCGTCGGCGCGCAGCAGCCCGGCGGTCTCGATACGGCGGCGAAGCTCTCTGGCGGTGCCGAAGCTTCCGTCAAAAATCTCCACGGAAGGGCCGACGATGGCGCGGATTTCTTTTTTGACAAAAGGATAATGGGTACACCCCAGAACCACGCCGGTGAGATTTTTGTCGAGATAAGGGGTGATTTTTTCACGGAGATAGCTGTCAAGATCATCTCCGTCAAGATCCCCCTGTTCGACAAACTCCATCAGTCCCGGACAAGGCAGCGGGTAGATTTCTGCCTGATCGTCATAAAGGGCTTCCAGATTGTGAAACTTTTCTTCTTTTAAAGTAACCGGGGTTGCCATGACCAGAACCCGGGGATTATCACAAGCAAAAACAGCAGGTTTGATGGCCGGCTCCACGCCCACCAGAGGAACATCCGGGTACATGGTGCGCAGGATGGCCACGGCGGCGCTGGTGGCGGTGTTGCATGCCACAGCGATGGCCTTGGCGTGTTTATTTTCAATAAAGTCGGTGATCCGCTCAATGGTCAGGCGACGCACTTCCTCGGTGGTCTTTGTGCCGTAAGGAGCGTGCAGGGAGTCGCCAAAATATATGAAATCTTCTTCCGGCATCAGCCGGACCATTTCTTTCAGTACGCTGATGCCGCCCATGCCGGAATCAAAAACGGCGATCGGGTCAGTAATCTGTGCCATAATATCCTCCAAAATGTACAAAACGCTGAGGACGACAGCTCGAACAGTTGGCTGTCAGCCCTGTCGATACGGCGTAAGATAGCCGTAAATCAGAATTTTTAACTCTTTTTTATCCAAAACATAAATAGTATAGTTTCTTTTTCTGCTGAAATCAAGTATAATCTGTACTTGAACACGGGGACAGCACACAAACGAAGTGGATATTGACTGAAGTCTCCGGGAACGTTTAATGATGAAGAAATGCATTTTATATAACCGAAGGGGATTATTATGGGAAAAAAGATTTTGGTGGTCAGCGATAACCACGGGAACCGGGCGAATCTCGAAGTGGCGCTGGATTTTATGAAAGGGAAAATAGACGCTCTGGTGCACTGCGGCGATTCGGAATTTACGCCGGATATGCTGCGGGGCATGACGGACTGTCCTGTTTATCTGGCAGAGGGAAACTGCGATTATTATTTTGCCGGGGACAGTGAGGACATTTTTGAGATGGAAGGTCACGTGTGCTTTGTCACACACGGCAATCAGTACGGCGTCAACTGGGGAGAGGATGAGCTCCTGGATAAGGCGCTTGAGATGGGAGCCGATCTGGTGTTTTACGGTCATACCCACGTGCCGGCCTACCATGTCTATGAGGAGGAAGGCGTGACGATCTTTAATCCGGGAAGCATTGCTCAGCCGCGACAGATGCCGCCTGTACCGAGCTTTCTTGTGGTGGAGTTTAAGGAAAACGGCGAAGTGGAACCGCATTTTTATAAATTGTAATATTGATTGGACGGCAATCTGGCATTGAAAAATAAATGGAATTGACCATTTGAGAAAATGCCAGATTATGTTATGATACGAGAGCGGAACAATGAAAAGCGGAATGGAGAATATTATGAGAAGACAAAAACGGGTGGCGGTCATCAACGATGTGACCGGTTTCGGGCGATGTGCCGCGGCGGTGGCACAGCCGATTATTTCCGCCATGAAGATACAGTGCTGTGTGGTACCAACAGCAATTTTATCGGTGCATACGGGATTTCCCGATTACTATCTGCATGATTTTACGCCGTATCTCAAATCCTATATTGACAGCTGGGAGAAAACAGGCATTGCCTTTGACGGTATCAGTTCCGGATTTATCGGTTCCAGAGAGCAGATTTCTCTGGTAGTTGATTTTTTTGAACGGTTTAAGAAGGAGGATACGCTGGCGGTTGTGGATCCGGTGATGGGCGATTACGGTAAGCTGTATTCTTCTTATACTGATGAGATGTGTCAGGAAATGAAGCGATTGCTGCCGTTTGCGGACGTTTTAACACCGAATCTCACGGAAGCCTGCCGGATGCTGGATTTGGATTATCACAATGTGGATATGTCTCCGGAATCCCTGAATGATATCAGCCGGGCGCTGAGCGAGCAGGGACCGGGAAGAGTGGTCATCACCGGATTGCAGCAGGGAGAACGTATCTTTAATTATGTTTATGAGAAAAATAAAAATGCAAAGTTTATCGCCACCAGAAAGATCGGCGGCGACCGTTCCGGAACGGGAGATGTCTTTGCTTCCATCGTCACCGGAGCATTGATGCAGGGAGACGATTTTGAGAAGGCTGTGCGGCGGGCCATTGCATTTCTTGATAAAGCCATTGCATTTACTGTGCGGCAGAATCTGCCGTGGAACTACGGCATTTGTTTTGAAGAATATTTGAAGGAACTGTAAAACAACGGCGGCATATGTTTTGCAGAATACCGAAAGGAGTTGTAGAAAATGATATTATATACGGTAAAAAACGGCGTGTATTATAATCTGGAGGATTTCCGCCAGGATCTGTCTGATCTGGGAGAAAACGGATTTCCCAACAAAATTTATATCAATATGACCAATCGCTGCTCCTGCGCATGTACATTTTGTCTGCGAAGCCTGAAGGAGTTTAACGAGCACAACAGCCTGTGGCTTCGGGAAGAGCCGACGGTGGACGAGGTGAAGGCAGAGTTTGAGAAGTACGACTGGTCCCATGTGGCAGAGATTATCTTCTGCGGGTTCGGAGAGCCGACCATGCGCCTTGACGATATGGTGGAAGTGGGCGCCTGGTTAAAGAGCGTGCGTCCGGAGATCCCGATTCGGGTCAATACCAACGGCCTGTCGGATCTGGTATTTGAAAAACCTACTGCGCAGTGCCTGCAGGGAATCGTGGATACGGTGTCCATCAGTCTCAATTCTTCCGACGCACAGAAATATGTGGACGTCACACGGAATCAATTTGGTCTCAAATCCTATCAGGCGATGATTGATTACGCCAAAGACTGTCAGAAATACGTGCCAAATGTGGTGATGACCGTCGTGGATATCATCGGCGAAGAGGAAGTGGCGGCCTGCCGGAAGGTCTGCGACGACAACGGGCTGTTTCTGCGGGTTCGTCCGTATGAAGCAAACTAATCGGCGCAGCCGAAGTCATAATTTCATATGCATAGTTTCCCCGGAAACACAGATACTACCTCCGTAAGGAGGTATTTTTTTATGTCTTATATCGGAAAGAAAGTTTGTGAATTTGAATTACAGGCCTACGCGAAAGACAGCTTTCAGACGCTGACAAGAAATGATCTGACGGGACATTGGTCTGTTCTTTTTTTCTATCCGGCGGATTTCACCTTTGTATGTCCGACGGAGCTGGAGGACTTGCAGGACAAATACGAGGAGTTTAAGAAGATGGACTGTGAGGTGTACGGCATCTCCTGTGATTCCCATTTTGTGCATAAGGCGTGGCACGACCATTCTGAGCGTATCGGAAAGCTCACCTATCCGCTGATCGCGGATCCCACCGGCCTGCTGGTGAGGGATCTGGACATTATGATCGAGAAGGACGGTATGGCGGAACGGGGAACGTTTATCCTGAATCCTGACTGTGAGATTACCGCCTATGAAGTCATCGCAGGAAATGTGGGAAGAAATGCTGAGGAGATCGTCCGCCGGGTGCAGGCGCTGCAGTTTGTGGCGGAGCACGGAGATGACGTGTGTCCGGCAAAATGGAAGCCGGGCGAGGAAACCTTGAAACCGGGCATTGATTTAGTGGGGATTTTGTAATGGCAGAAAAACATCAGACAGTGATTATCGGAGGCGGCCCGGCGGGGCTTACGGCAGCCATCTATTTGAGGAGGGCGGGCTATGAGGTGCTGGTGCTGGAAAAAGAGGAGGAAGGCGGGCAGATCCGTATCTCCGAGGAAGTGGTCAACTATCCCGGTGTGGAGCGCACTGACGGAGAGACGCTCATGGAGACCATGCGGCGGCAGGCTGTGAATTTCGGTGCCCAGATCCGCCGGGAAAATGTTATCAGCGCTTCGCTCACCGACAGCGTGAAGGTCATTCAGACCGAGAGAAATCATTATGAAGCGCCGGTCATCATTTACGCCGCAGGCTCTGTGCCGAGGAAGCTGGATTTTCCGGGAGAGAGCGAGTTTGCCGGCCGGGGAATCGCCTACTGCGCCACCTGCGACGGAGAATTATTTACCGACAAACCGATTTTTGTGGTGGGCGGCGGCTATGCCGCAGCGGAGGAAGCAATTTATCTGACCCGCTATTCAAAGCCGGTGATGATGATTGTCCGGGAGCCGGATTTTACCTGCGCCAAAAAGCTTGCCGACACGGTGAAGGCGCACCCGGATATTAAGATTGAGTACAATACGGAGATCGTCCGGGTGGAGGGCGATACTTCGGTGAAGAAAATTGTCTTTAAAAATGCGCTGAGCGGCAAGGAGTGGAACTTTGAGAATACAGATACCATCGGCATCTTTATCTTTGCCGGATATCTGCCGCAGACGGATATTGTAAAAAAACAATTAATCTGTGACATGCAGGGCTATCTGCTCACCGACGACGGAAAACGCACCAACGTGGAAGGCGTGTACGGGGCCGGAGATGTGTGTCAGAAACGGCTTCGCCAGCTGGTGACCGCAGTTGCCGACGGCGCGGTGGCGGCGGAGACCATTGTGGCCGATTATCCGCTGGATCAGCTGGCGTCATGTGTCGGACCAGACGGGAAGGACGCAGACGGTAAACCACAGAACAAAACCGGCGCGGACAGCCGGGCCGCCGGACAGGACACCCTGATCGCTAATGTGCGCAGCCAGATTCAGGGCCAGGAGGAGAAAAAGCTTTATACCGGGCAGGAAGAACCGGCAGTCATGGACAGACACAAGGAGATGCGATCATCGGTACAGCAGGCAGCTATGCATTTGTCCGAACAGATGGAAGGTGTTCTTCGTCCGGATTCCAGGTTTAAAGACATTTACTCGGAGATCAAAGAGGTGGAAAGCCGTTTTGAGACCATTCCGGAGTGTCGGGTGTCGCTGGATGATTCCGGGACTTCGGAGCAGGTGCGCGCCTTTATGGAGGAGCTGGAGGAGGCTATGCCGAAGGTGCATATTTATTATGAGGAGACAGGTGTGTCAGGGAGCCGCGAGAAAAGCGCCGGGGGAGAAGCCGAAGCTGCCGGCGGCCCCATTGTGCCCGCCATCAGCATTTCTTCAAAGGACGGCGGGAAAACGGGGATGTTTTTTCACGGGACGCCGGGCGGTCACGAATTTTCCAGCTTTTTGTCAACACTCTATCAGGCTGCGGGACCGGGGAAACCATTGATGGATGATATACTTTCCCAGATCAGGTCCATCCGGACGCCGGTGCGGCTGGATGTGGGAGTGACTCTGTCCTGTACCAAATGTCCGGAGCTGGTGAGCAGCGCCATGATGGTGGCGGCTCACAGCCCGAAAGTGGAGGTTCATGTGGTGAATCTGGCTCAGTTCCCCGAATTTAAAGAAAGACATCAGATCTTTAGTGTTCCATTTCTTATGGTTAACGGCGAAAAGGCTTATTATGGAAAGAAAAGTGTGGAGGAGCTGATGAAAATCATTGGGGACGCCATCGGAAAGGAGGTCGTATAGTGTGAAAAGGGATGATAAAAGAAAAATTGTTCTGGTGGGAACCGGCATGGTGGGTATGAGTTACGCCTATGCGCTGCTCAATCAGAATCTCTGTGACGAGCTGGTGCTCATTGATATCGACAAAAAAAGAGCGGAAGGTGAAGCCATGGATTTGAATCATGGCGTGGCTTTCAGCGGCGGAAATATGGAAATCTACGCTGGACAGTACAAGGACTGCGGGGACGCGGATCTGGTGGTATTGACAGCGGGGCTGCCTCAGAAGGAGGGGCAGAGCCGTCTGGATCTGCTGAAAGAAAACCGGAAGGTATTTCAGTCCATTCTGGAACCTGTGCTTGACAGTGGATTCCACGGTATCTTTCTGGTGGCCACCAATCCGGTGGATATCATGGCAAAGATTGTCTATGAGATCAGCGGATTTCCTCCCGGACGGGTGGTGGGAACCGGAACCGCTCTTGATACAGCCAGACTCCGTTACCTGTTGGGTGAAAAATTTATCATTGACCCGAGAAATATGCACGCTTACGTGATGGGAGAACATGGAGACAGTGAATTTGTGCCGTGGAGTCAGGCGATGATGGCGACGAAACCTATTTTTGACCTGTGCAGCGAGACAGAAGGCTGTCATTTTCAGGAGCTGCTGGAGATTGAGGAGGAGGTGCGCATGGCCGCCTATAAGATTATCGAAGCAAAGCGTGCCACCTATTATGGTATAGGAATGGCAATGGCGCGGATCACAAAAGCCATTCTGGGAAATGAGTACAGCGTGCTTACGGTATCGGCTCTGCTGCAGGGAGAATACGGGGAACATGGCGTTTTTATCGGAATCCCCTGCGTGGTGAACCGAATGGGAGTCAGCCGGATTGTGGAACTCACTTTAAGTGCGGAGGAAAAACAGAGACTGCATTTATCCTGCGAAACGCTTAATGAGACTTATCAGGATCTGGCGTAGGACAGTTTCTGGCAAAGCTGTCTCGGTATGATTTTAGTATGGTTTCAGGATGCATTTTCTTCCGCGGGAGCATCTGCATGAATTTTTTTTACAAAAGCAGGCAAACTTTTTCGTTTTGTGCTATACTAGGTTACTGACATATTTATATTTTAGTGAAGGAATGTGTCAGCGCACTGTATTGCGAATCATTCATCACTGCATACATATGCAGTGATGAATTACCGCATGGGGGAGGAAGCCTGTAAAAAGGAAATTAGTCTATAAAAATTAGTCTATAATAAGTATGGAAGGAGTCAACATGGATTATTTACTGGATGTACATACTCATACGATAGCCAGCGGACATGCATATAACAGTATGATGGAGATGGCGAAAGCCGGATTTGAGAAAGGGCTAAAATTGCTGGGCATTACAGAACACGCACCGATGATGCCGGGAAGCTGCAGCAATATGTATTTTCACAATTTAAAAGTTGTGCCGAGATCCCTGTGCGGCATTGAGGTGATGCTTGGTGCGGAGCTTAATATACTGGATTATGACGGACATGTGGATCTGGATGACCATGTGCTGCGGCAGCTTGACATAAAGATTGCCAGCCTCCACAGTGTGTGTATTCTGCCGGGAACCAGAGAGGAGAACACCAGGGCGGTGCTCGGAGCTATTCGTAATCCTATGATCGATATCATCGGTCATCCGGATGACGGCATCTATCCGCTTGATTATGAGCCGATCGTGGAAGCTGCCAGAGAGACGAATACTCTTCTGGAAGTAAATAATAATTCTCTGAATCCCATGGGAGCCAGAAAGAATACCCGGGGGAATCTGATTACCATGCTGGAACTTTGCAAACAATATGAACAGCCGGTGATCATGAACAGCGATGCGCATGTATTCGCTGATGTGGGGCGCCGGGATTTTTCAGAAGAGCTGATCCGGGATCTGGATTTTCCTGAAGAACTGATCGTGAATCGTTCCGTGGGCGTGTTTAAAGATTATATAAATAAGAAATATCAGAAATAGGGGGAAAGCGATATGGGAAAAAATGTACATACACCGGAGGTAGAGAAGCTGTTAAAGGGAATCCTCTGCCTGGAAAATGTGGAAGAATGTTACGCCTTTTTTGAGGATCTTTGTACAATCAATGAGCTGCTTTCTCTCGGACAGAGATTTGAGGTGGCAAATATGCTGAGAAATCACCGCACTTATAATGAGGTGGCGGAAGAAACGGGGGCATCCACAGCGACCATCAGCCGTGTCAACAGGTGTTTAAATTATGGCACTGACGGATATGATCTGGTGATCCGGCGGCTGAAGGAGAGAGAAGAGCAGCAGGAAGATTGATTTCAAAATCAAACAATCAATGCAGAAGAAATGTATTGTCGGCAAAAAGAAAAATACCGCTCATACAGCCATGCAGACGGAAAAAGTACATCTGCCTGCGGCCGTGCAGCGGTATTTTTTTATCTATTCTGTTTTATTGTTCTTGGAACTTTTTTTGGCTTTTTTCTCCGCCGGGCTATTCTTCTGGCGGCGGCAGTCGATGATCTTCTCAATGGCCTGTTTCCTGACATAAATGTCATAGCACAGCTTATAAATAAAAATGAGATCATCCAGATATTCGCCGTCTTCTTCGGAAGGGGAAAAGGCAGCAAAAGAGTCTCTGGAATTCTCCCAGTCTGAAAGAATCTGTTTTTCTATGTCGGGATGCCTGTCGGATGTTTCAGATAAAAGCTTGTCATAAATGTCTTTCAGCGACAGGCCATTTTCAGTATTGGCCGGAAAATATTCCTTTGTCAACGGCTCCAGGATACTCTGGATGTCCGTGATGGACAACATGTTTTTCAGCCGGTATATGAGAATCAGAAGAAAAATATGCTCTCTGGAATATTTTTTCTTCACCGAAGGAGGAAGAAGATGATTCTTCGTATAATTGTTGATCATGGTTTTTGTCATGATTTTGTCTTCAGGGTATCTCCTGGAATCTGCCAGATGTGTATCCATGAAAGTCGTTATCTGATCCATGTACAGGTCAATGTTGGGAATATCCGCCGATGGGACGGATGATACCTGCAGCAGGGAAAGCAGCCAGTCATTTGTATTTGTATTCAAAAAATCGCCTCCGTCATTATTAGTATGCCGTCATGTGCCTGGGGCAGTGAATAGTCATCAGGGACATGATATCTATATTATATTGTTTTTATTACCAGATGACAAGGAAAAGTGAGAAATTTTTCTTTCTGGTTTTGTGAGAAATTTTTCTTTCTGGTTTTAGAGTGACATCCCCGGTCTGGTATTGTATAATTGAGATACTGTACTGCGGGAAGATGTGTTCCCGCTCTGACAGCTCGTGATACTGGTATTTTTAGAAAGCAGACAGGAGGAGATTATGGGTCTTTTCAGCGGACAATTTGCCAACGTGGTAGAATGGCAGGAAACAAGAGACGACGTGATTTTTTATAAATGGAACAATGATGAGATCAAGAGGGGGTCCCGGCTGATTATCCGCCCGGGGCAGGACGCCATCTTTATGTATAACGGAAGAACGGAGGGGATTTTTCGGGAAGAAGGAAACTATGATATTGAGTCGGATATTATTCCGTTTCTTTCCACATTGAAAGGATTTCGTTTTGGATTCAACAGCGGACTGCGGGCGGAAGTTCTGTTCATCAATACGAAGGAATTTAATATGCGCTGGGGGACGAAGCAGGCGGTGAATCTGCCGCATCCGTCCCTTCCGGGAGGAATGCCGGTCCGCGCCAACGGAACCTTCCAGTTCAAGGTAGGCGATTATGAGGTGCTCATCGAGAAGGTTGCCGGAATCAAAAAGCAGTTTACAACGGAAGAGGTCAGAGACCGGGTGCTGTCCCACCTCGATCAGCTTCTTTTGCAGTGGATGGTGAAGGAAGGAAAGGATATGTTTAATCTCCAGGCCAACGCCGCTGAGATTTCAGATGGCATTATGGCGGATCTGGACCGGGAATTGTCAGATATCGGTCTTTCTATGACCGGTTTTCAGATCAATTCTGTGAGCTATCCGGAAGAGGTGCAGGAGATGATCAATAAGGTGGCCAGCCAGAGCATGGTCGGCGATATGAACCGGTATCAGCAGATGGCGGTACTGGATTCCATGACCGCCGGCAACGCCCAGGGCGGGCAGATGGCGGCAGATATGGCGTCTATGCAGATGGGAATGATGATGGGACAGCAGATCGTAAATCAGATGACCCAGACGCAGCAGGGAGGCGGCGCGCAGAACGTTTCCGGCCCTAACTTCTGCCCGAACTGCGGACAGAAAGCGGGCGGAGCAAACTTCTGCCCGAACTGCGGTCAGAAATTAAAGTAACAGCACAACAGAAAGGAAGTCTATGAGCATTTATGATACTTTAAATAAAGAACAGAGGGAGGCGGTATTCTGTACCGAAGGCCCTCTCTTGATGCTGGCGGGAGCAGGAACCGGAAAGACCCGGTCACTGACCCACCGCATCGTACATTTAATTGAGGAGGAGGGGGTGAACCCCTGGAACATCCTTGCCATCACCTTTACCAACAAGGCGGCGGAGGAGATGCGGGAGAGAGCGGTAAGTCTGGTGGGACCAGGCTCGGAGAATCTGTGGATCAGTACATTTCATGCCACATGCAGCCGGATTCTCAGAAGGCACGCTGATCTGCTGGGCTACAACAGAAGTTTTACCATCTATGACGCCAGCGACCAGAAGTCCCTGATGAAGGAAGTCTTAAAGTCCATGAACGTTGACACGAAGCAGTTCCCGGAGAAGGCGGTGCTTTCCGCCATCTCCGCGGCCAAGGACGAGTGCAAGTCGCCTCTTGACTACCGGAATGACTGTGGAGATAACTACCGGGATATCCGAATCAGTGAGATTTACGAGGAATACCAGAAGCGTCTCAAAGAAAATGACGCCATGGATTTTGACGATCTTCTCGTGAAGACCGTGGAGCTGTTTCAGTCGTATCCGGATGTTCTTGATTATTATCAGGAGCGGTTCCGCTATATCATGGTGGACGAGTATCAGGATACCAACACGGTGCAGTTTATGCTGGTGAAGCTCCTTGCCTCCAAATACCGCAATCTCTGCGTGGTGGGTGACGACGACCAGTCCATTTACCGGTTCCGGGGAGCCAATATTTTCAATATCCTGAATTTTGAGAAATATTTTCCGGACGCCCATGTGATCCGTCTCGAACAGAATTACCGTTCCACCCAGAACATTTTAAATGCCGCCAACGGCGTCATTGTCAATAATAAAGGACGGAAGGAGAAGAAACTCTGGACAGAAAATGTACCGGGCGAGCTGGTGCATTTCAAGCAGTATGACTCCGAATACGATGAGGCGGAGGGCGTGGTATCCTACATTAATTTCCTCGCCATGCGGGGCGTGCCTTACGAGGATATGGCGATTTTATACCGGACCAACGCCCAGTCCCGTATCTTTGAGGAGAAACTTAAGCAGCGGGCGATCCCTTACGCCATCGTCCGGGGCATCAGTTTCTACGACCGGAAAGAGATCAAGGACCTGATGGCCTATCTGAAGGTGGTGGACAACGGAAACGACGACCTGGCGGTCAAGAGAATCATCAATGTGCCGAAACGGGGCATCGGCCAGACCACGGTGGACAGAATCCAGAATTACGCCATCGTGCACCAGATCAGCTTCCTTGAGGCGGTATTCCGGGCAGATTCCATTCAGGAGCTGGGAAGAGCCGCTTCCAAGATTAAAAAATTCGGCGAGATGATCCGGAATTTCCGGGACTACGCCATGGAAAACGATATCAGCGAGCTGATGCTTTACATACTGGACGTGACCGGTTATAAAAATGAGCTGGAGATGGAAGGGACAGACGAGGCAAGAAGCCGTCTCGAGGACATCGATGAGCTCATCAATGATATCGTATATTTTGAGGAGAACAATGAAGACCCGACTCTCACGGATTTTCTGGTGGAAAAAGATATGTACACCCTCAATGCAGGCATTGATAATCTGGAAGAGAGTTCCAATAAGGTGCTTCTCATGACTCTCCATAACGCCAAAGGTCTGGAGTTCGCCAATGTATTCCTGGGAGGTATGGAGGAAGGAGTCTTTCCGGGATACGGAGCCATGATCTCCGGCGATGAATCGGAGATCGAGGAAGAGCGGCGTCTCTGTTATGTGGGCATTACCCGGGCAAAGGAGCGCCTTTATTTAAGCGCGGCCAGACGGAGAATGCAGAGGGGGCAGGCGCAGTATAACCGGGTATCAAGATTTGTGGATGAGATTCCGGAGGAATATCTGGACCGGGCTAAGAAGACTCCTGCGGAGGACAGGAGAGACAAGGCTATGGAACAGGCGTCCTCGCATCAGTATGCTTACGGCACGAAGGGCGTGAAGCCGTATTATCTGGATGATTTCAAAGTCAAACCTCTGTCTTCCCTGGATTATGCCGTGGGCGACCGGGTGAAACATATCAAATTCGGCGAGGGCACCGTGGCGGATATCGTCCATGGCGGGAAGGACTTCGAGGTATCCGTGGATTTTGACAGAGTGGGCCGCAAGAAGATGTTCGCATCTTTTGCAAAATTGAAAAAAGTGAAATAATGTATTGGTAAAGAGTCCTTTTGCGTGATATAATAAAAGAAAACAGCAAGGAGGTACACGAACATGAAAAATATCGACGAATTAATTGGAGTAGCAAAGTTATCCAATCTGATGAACAGCCGGAAGGAAGAGGAAGAATCCAGAAAGATTTTATGGGTTCTTGCCATCATCGGGGCTGTTGCCGCAGTGGCAGGAATTGCAGCTCTGGTTTATAAATATTTATCCCCGGATTATCTGGATGATGTGGATGAAGACTTCGATGATTTCGATGACGATTTTTTCGATGACGAGGACGAAGCGGAAGATACTGCCGATGATGCAGAGGAAGCAACAGAAGAATAAGTGTTGATATTGGCGATATGAGCTGCCGTAACAGTTTGTCCGATGCATCACAGATGCGGGGCGCGGGTTACGGCAGTTTTGCTTGTCTGCGCAAAGAGTTTTCATATATATTGCGGGAAATCTTCTCTGCAACAAGGAACTTCTATTTGTTTAAATTGTCTGAAAAATATATATAATTAAAAAATTAGAAAAAAGATGAAAAAAACTGTTGACATTTATTTGAGGCTGTTATATAATGCTATTTGTCAACGCGAGAGCGGCTGACAGACAACAGCATCGGGGTGTGGCTCAGCTTGGCTAGAGCGCTTGATTTGGGATCAAGAGGCCGCAGGTTCGAATCCTGTCACCCCGATACCCTTGCGGGTGTAGTTCAATGGTAGAACACTAGCCTTCCAAGCTAGATACGTGGGTTCGATTCCCATCACCCGCTTCTGCTTTGAGCAGAAGAACAATTTATATTGTTTCATCATAATACGTGTCCGTAGCTCAGCTGGATAGAGCAACGGCCTTCTAAGCCGTGGGTCGGGGGTTCGAATCCCTTCGGGCACGTTTGTCAGGCTGTCCTGACTATGGTGGGTGTGGCGCAGTTGGTTAGCGCGCCAGATTGTGGCTCTGGAGGCCGAGGGTTCGAATCCCTCTACCCACCTTAATGGGCTATCGCCAAGCGGTAAGGCACAGGACTTTGACTCCTGCATTCGCTGGTTCGAATCCAGCTAGTCCAGTTGGACCGCAGATTCGAATTTCTGCGTCTGCAATGAGTAAGGCCCGGGCGCTGTGCTCATTTTTTTGTTATATGGAGAATTCATTGTGGGATATTAGCTCAGTTGGTAGAGCACTTGACTTTTAATCAAGTTGTCCGGGGTTCGAATCCCCGATGTCTCATTGGAAATCGTTGCCGCAGCAGCGATTTCTCTTTTTGTCAACAACAGAATATGCCGGGGTGTGGCTCAGCTTGGCTAGAGCGCTTGATTTGGGATCAAGAGGCCGCAGGTTCGAATCCTGTCACCCCGATTGTTCGCGGGTGTAGTTCAATGGTAGAACACTAGCCTTCCAAGCTAGATACGTGGGTTCGATTCCCATCACCCGCTTTGTTGTTATTTTTATAGATTTTACTGCCGGGAAGGGATTGCCCTGCAATATTATTATGCGGATATGGCGGAATTGGCAGACGCGCCAGATTTAGGTTCTGGTGGGGCACCCGTGCAGGTTCAAGTCCTGTTATCCGCATTTCTGACGCGCCCGAGAGATTTGTTCAGACAGCTCTCGGGTTTTTTGCGCTGTGGAAAGAAGGAGAGCGATATGAGCAATAAGCAGAGAGTTTATATCTGGGATAATCTGAAATGCTTTTTGATGATTTCAGTTGTTCTTGGACATTTTGTAAATCAGTACCCGGATTCTTCCTTTATGAGGAGTATGTCAATTATTATTTATTCCTATCATATGCCTCTTTTTATTTTTGTGGCGGGGCTGCTGCAGAAAAGATGGACCAGGGAACGACCGTTCCGGTGGGATAAACCGGTGTATTATATTATCCTGGGTTATCTGCTGAAAGTACTGATTTATGCCATCAAGACTGCCTTTGGCAAAGACGCTGTTTTTTCTTTGTTTACAGATACGGGAATCCCATGGTATATGTTTGCCATGGCGGCTTACATGGTGATCGCATATGTGATCAGGAAGAAAAATCCCAAAGTATGCCTGCCTGTTTCTGTGATTCTGGCCCTTTTAGCCGGCTATGTGGACGGAATCGGGAGCTTCCTGTATATATCAAGGATTCTTGTGTTCTTTCCATTTTATTATGCGGGATATCTGATGGATTCAGATACTGTTCTCGCCTTTACAAGAAAGAAATGGCTTCGCCTGTGCGCGGTTGCAGTGCTTGCTGCCGGCCTTTTTATCAGTTTTTACTGGATTGATGATATTTTTTCCATTATCCGTATGTTTACGGGAAGAAACGCCTATGCGTTTATCCGTGTGGCTGGCTGCGGACTGCAGCACCGTCTGCTTTGCTATGTGATTACAGTGATTGTGAGTACGGCCCTTATCAGCCTGATGCCGGGACGCAGAATCCGGCTGGCGGAAGCGGTAGGCAGCCGGACGCTTCAGATTTATTTCTGGCACCGTCTGATTCTCTATGTCATGATGTATTCGGGATTCTGTGATGCCGTCCGGTCGGGATGCGGAAACTACTGGATTCCGGTATATCTGTTGATTGCGGTGCTTCTGACTTTTGTTCTGTCTTTGGACTTTTTTGGGTGGCCTCTCCGGAAAATCAAGGATCTGCAGATGCGGATTCGCGATGCTATGTAATAAATACTGTTTTATAAAAAGATTTCCCCCTCGGTGGCATAATGTGCACGCTGCATGCTAATGCCGCAGAGGGGGTTTTTCTTTGACATAAAAGTGTTTCAGCGACAGATAAAAACCTATTCCCTGTTCTGACGTATTCTTCCGTACATAGTGAGCATGTAAATGCCGGAGATACCGACCAGATCATAGATAAGCCGGGTGAAGAAGCTGGAATCTCCAAATAAAGCGGAGACAAGATTGAACTGAAAGAGTCCGATTAATCCCCAGACAACAGCGCCTATGATAGTGAGTGTCAAAGCGATATAGTCAATCCATTTCATATATATTCTCCTTTCTGTGTTCTGTTATCCAGTATATCCAAAAGGCGGGAAAATAATCACTGACAAAACAAAAATAAAATTTGAATGGTATAGATAAAGAAAAAATGTGGATAATAAGGAAGAATCAAAATGAAAGGAGATTTTTATAATGAGACTGAAAAAAAGCGTGATGATCATGCTGTTTCTTTTGACGGCCGCCTTTGCTGTTTCCGGCTGTGGAAATAATGCGGATACGCAGGAAAGCACAGCTGCTTCCGGGACGACGGAGCAAAAAAACGATGAAAATTCCCCGGAAAATATGACGGGAACGGAAGATAAAGTTGGTAAAGATACGGTGGGAGACGCTGCGGACGATGTTGGAGATGCTGCAAAAGATATCGCAGACGGAGCAGGGGATGCTGCGAAAGATATCGTGGAGGGGGCTGGTGAAGCGGCCGATGATGTGGCGGATGGCGTCGGAGATGCCATAGATAATCTGGGCGGCGGTTCCTTTGACAGTTATGATGATGCAAAAACCTACCTTCTTGAAAAACTTAAGAAGGACAATTCCGGCGCAAATTATGAAGTCAGAGATGAAATAAAAGATCTCACAGCCTACAATAACAATGATTCCGGAGCGGAAGGATATCAGTTCTCTGTTTATGAAACAGACGGAAACGAAAAAATTGGCATTTATTATGTAGATAAAGATACTGGGAAAATTTATCGTTATATGGGAAAGAATTCCATTGAGGCATATTGACCGGAATATGGAAAATACTGCGGGCAGACCGGGCAGTTTCCGGTCTGCTCTGGCGCAGAGCGCTCTAAAACATCGCCCACCCCTGGAAA
Organism: Eubacteriaceae bacterium CHKCI004; assembly: GCA_900016875.1. Lineage (GTDB taxonomy): Bacteria > Bacillota > Clostridia > Lachnospirales > Lachnospiraceae > Anaerobutyricum > Anaerobutyricum stercoris. The sequence goes on from FCNR01000071.1 coordinate 46,155, forward strand.
TGTAAAAAAAAGTAAAAAAATATAATATTTTACTGGAAAAATATGGAATATGTGTTATTATAGTATTTGTAAATAATAAATAATAACAGGAGGAAGGGGTATGATGAATTTTGAAGAGTTCCTGTGCTATGTGGAGGAACATATTTTAAAAGGATGGAAGGAAAATGCGGAAGTCAGAATACAGGAGACAAAAAAGAATAACGGGATTACATATCAGGGGTTGTCCATCAGAGAGATGGAGGAAATGGTAGCTCCCTGTATTTATCTGGAAGAGTTTTATGATTTATATCAAAGGAGCGGGGATCTGGAGGAGGTAATGGAGAAGATCCGGCAGGAATATCAGTGGGCCATGGAACGTTCTGCTCTTTATGAGATGAATGTTCTGCAGTACGATCGCATCCGTAAAAAAATCATTTTTCGTCTGGTTAATTATGAGAAGAACAGGGAGATTCTTGAAGACTGTCCCTGTATACAGATGCATGATCTGGCATTGACCTTCCGGTGGGTGGCGCACACAGATTCCATCGGGATTTCCACAGCTCTGATCACGAACCGGGAGCTTGCGTTGTGGGGGATCTCTCTGCATGAGCTGCTGCTGGTTGCCCGGGAGAATACCCGGAGGCTGTTTCCTCCGCGTATTATGGATATGGACAGCTTTCTCGTGGAATCCGGCAGGGGCAAGCCTCCGCTGATGCCGGGAAAGATCATGTATATCATGACCAACGAACAGCAGATCAATGGAGCGACCGTGCTCGTTTACGACGGCGTTCTCCGTCAGTTTGCGGATAAAATAAAGGAGGATTTCTATGTTCTGCCAAGCAGTATCCATGAGCTGATCCTGGTGCCGGCCAGTCAGTTTGCCGATGCGGGACGACTTTTTGAGATGGTAAGAGAAGCGAACGATACCATCGTATTGCCGGTAGACTATTTATCCGACTCTGTCTATTATTATAATAGAAGAAAAGATCAGCTGACTCTGGCGGCTTCCGATGCATAGCGAAGAGAAGGCGGAAGAATTCTTTCGATTTTTAAAAAATAACAAGGCGGACTTGATATGTCATAGGGATATTGTTATACTGATACAAAAAGGATAAAATGGAAAAGATTGGAAGGTGCTTTGATGAAACGATGGCAGATAGGTTTGAACATCATAGGGGAGATATTATTTTTTTTAATCGCTGCAGTGCTGCTGGTATTGATCGTTCCGCGGCTGCTTGGATTTTTCTGGCCCTTTGTGGCAAGCTGGCTGCTGGCGATGCTGGCGGCGCCTCTCTGCAATTTTCTGGAGAAGCATATTCGCCTGAATAAACAATGGGCGTCGGCGCTCATCATCATACTGGTGCTTTTGATTTTGGCGGGCTGCGGTTATCTGCTGATTACCAAGCTGGGAAGAGAGATGATATCTTTTCTTTCCGATGCGCCTTCCTATTATCGCTATGTCAGCAATACTATTGAGATCATAAGTGACAAGATAAATAATATCGTTGCTCCGATATCCGGTGATTTCGGCAGTCAGATAGAGACGGCTTTTGATGATCTGCTCCTGCAGGCGGGAGCTGTGGTCAATAACTTTGCTCCGAGGGGAGTGGAGTTTTTAGGCAGCGCTGCCGCCAATATCACCAATGGGCTTGTCGGTACGCTGGTGATGATCGTGGCCGCTTATTTCTTCATTGCCGAGAGGGAGAAAATTGCGCAGCAGATGATTCGGCTGGTTCCAGCAGATATGGAAGAACATGTAAAAAATATTAAGAGCAGGCTGGTATCCGCTCTGGGCGGATTCCTTCTGGCTCAGTTTAAGATCATGTTTATCATCTTTTTGATTCTGCTGGCAGGACTTTTGATTCTGCGCAACCCGTATGCGCTGTTTCTTGCCCTGCTGATCTCTTTTCTGGATCTTCTTCCCATACTGGGAACGGGAACCGTGCTGATACCCTGGGCTGTCATTGTGTTTTTCAGCGGGCATTTTCGCCAGGGAGTGGTTCTGCTGATAATCTATGTCATCTGTCTGATTACGAGACAGGTTCTGCAGCCGAAGATCATCGGGGACAGCATCGGTATGGGTACGCTGACTACGTTGTTTTTGATTTATACGGGATTTAAGCTGCAGGGAGTGCCGGGGATGATACTTGCGCTTCTGCTGGGGACTATCGCTGTCACCCTGTATCGGCTTGGCCTTTTTGATTCCAAGATAAAGAGACTCCATTATTTGGTTGATGCATACCGCCATTATGATGACCGTTGTGTTTATGAAGAAAAGCAAAAACGCGACGAAAAGAGATAATTTTCAGAAAATTATGTCGATATAATTCAATAGTCGGAATTTGTGTTGACTTGAATTATCCTTTGTGCTAAGATGTGGGTGCCTGTCGGAGAACAGACGGGAAGTATATAAGATGGAGGTATTCCGATGTTGAAGGGAACAGTAAAATGGTTCAATAATCAAAAGGGGTATGGATTTATCCAGGACGAGAATGGAAAGGATATTTTTGTACATTATACCGGACTTGATATGGAAGGTTTTAGATCCCTGGATGAAGGAAACAAGGTGGAGTTCGATCTTGTGGAAGGTGAAAAGGGGCTTCAGGCTTCCCATGTGGTAAAGACAGAGGATTGATGTTCAGGCTTGCGGGAAAGCGTCGGCCTGTGGAGAATACCGCAGATTAAATGCTGTAGATTATAGAGGAATACAACAATGAGAATATATCTGGTGCGCCATGGCGAGACAGAATTAAATCGGAAGGGCTGTTATTACGGACAGACAGATATCCCGCTTTCCGTCTGCGGCAGACAGCAGGCGGGGAAGCTGGGAAGGTTTTTTCGGGACATACCGCTGCAAAGCAGTGTGATCAGTCCTTTAATACGGGCGGCCGAGACCGCTGAGATCATCATGGCAGAATATACAAAAGAGATAAAAATATACAGGGATGATCGGCTTGCAGAACAGAATTTTGGTATTTTTGAAGGGCAGACATATCAGGAGCTGACCAAAAAATATCCGCAGGAATGGGCAGACTGGAACAGAGATTTCTCCGGCTACCGGATTCCGGGCGGTGAAAGCTTTCTTGATGTTAGAAAACGGACGGAAAGCTTTTTTTTCGATTTGAAAAAAAAGTCTGAAAAAGAAGACAGGGAGTTTTCTGTGCTGCTGGTTGCTCACAAAGGAACGCTGGGACATCTGCTTGCCGTAAGCCTTGGGCTTCCGCCGGAAGGCTACTGGAATTTTGTCTTTGAGCAGGGATGCTACAGTCGTCTGGATCTGGAGGACGGTTATGCAATCATCCGCTGCCTGAATCAGAGTGTGGACGGCGATTTGGGTGATTAGAGCCTGTGTCCGGGATTGCGAACGACGCCCTGATATATAAATGTACAAAAAGAAAGGTACGATATACATGGATTTATTTGACTATATGCGGATGGAGAGAAAAAAACAGGAGTCTCCGCTGGCGGTGCGGATGCGTCCGCGAACTCTGGATGAAATGGTGGGACAGTCTCATATTATAGGGAAGAACCGGCTTTTGTACCGGGCAATCAAAGCTGATAAGATCAGTTCGCTGATTTTTTACGGGCCTCCGGGAACCGGAAAAACCACCCTGGCAAAGGTGATCGCCAACACGACCAGCGCGCAGTTTGTGCAGATGAACGCGACCACATCCGGCAAGAAAGATATGGAGCAGGCGGTACGCCAGGCAAAAGATATATTTGGCATGTACGGAAACCGGACAATTCTTTTTATTGATGAGATTCATCGTTTTAACAAAGCGCAGCAGGATTATCTGCTGCCTTATGTGGAGGACGGGACGATCGTGCTGATCGGTGCTACTACGGAGAATCCATATTTTGAGGTGAACAGCGCGCTTTTATCACGATCAAAGATTTTCCATCTGGAACCTTTGTCGGGAAAGGATATTGCCGGACTTATACGGATTGCTGTGACGGATGACGAAAGAGGAATGGGGGCGTATGGCGCTGAGATTACCGAAGAGGCGGTTTCTTTTATCGCAGAGATGGCGGGAGGCGATGCAAGGGCAGCCTTAAATGCTGTCGAGCTGGGCGTTATGACCACGGAGCCGGGAGAGGACGGAAAGATTGTCATTGATCTGAGCGTGGCGCAGGAATGTATCCAGAGGAAGGCGTTAAACTATGATAAGAACGGGGATAATCATTATGATGTTATCTCTGCCTTTATCAAGAGTATGAGGGGAACGGATCCGGATGCGGCGGTGTTCTATCTTGCCCGGATGCTTGATGCGGGAGAAGACCCGAAGTTTATTGCCCGGAGAATTATGATCTGCGCTTCAGAGGATGTGGGAAATGCAGATCCTCAGGCACTGCAGGTTGCCGTTGCGGCCTCCCTCGCCGTAGAGCGGGTGGGGCTGCCGGAGGGGCGGATCATTCTTTCACAGGCAGCCTCTTATGTGGCAAGCGCGCCGAAGAGCAATGCCTGTATCATGGCGATTGACAAAGCGCAGGAGATGGTAAAGAGGGCGGATACCGGACAGGTCCCGCCGTACCTGAGAGACGCCCATTATGGGGGAGCCAGGGATTTGGGTCACGGCATTGGCTATCGGTATGCCCATGATTATCCGGAGCATTATGTGAAGCAGCAGTATCTGCCGGATGCAATTCGAGATGAGAGGTTTTATATTCCGACAGAAAATGGATATGAGAAGAAGATAAAAATGCATCTGGAGCATTTAAGAAACAGGGAGGAAGAGGAAAATGCATAAATTAAAACAAATCGGTGCTTTGCTGCTGGTGGTTATCCTGGTGGCGCTGGTTCTCCTGACCCTGTATTTTGCTGTGACAGGGAGCCGGTATTTTATGGCTTCTCTGGTGGTCACACTGGTTTTTCCGGTGCTGCTGTATGCCTACATGCTGGTATATCGGATTGTGAAGAAAAATGGGCAGGAAGAAGAATCCGCTGACGGGGACGAGAAATAAAAATCTTAAAGGAAGATGACCCTGTCGGATGCACGGAAAATAATCCGGCTCCGGCTATTGACAAGCAGGTCAGAATGGAATAATATAAATATCAGTAGTTATTACTATTTTTTAATTGCTCGATAAGAGTAGGAAAGAGAGGTATATCATGCCAAGTTTAAAAGGTACAAAAACAGAACAGAATTTAATGACTGCATTCGCTGGAGAGTCTCAGGCTACTAATAAATACACATATTTTTCCAGCAAAGCGAAAAAAGACGGATATGTACAGATTGCAAATATTTTTGCTGAGACAGCAGCCAACGAGAGAGAACATGCAAAAATGTGGTTCAAATTATTAGAAGGCGGCGCAATCCGTTCTACCATGGAGAATCTGCAGGCAGCAGCAGACGGCGAGAACTATGAATGGACAGATATGTACGCACAGTTCGCGAAAGAAGCAAGAGAAGAAGGCTTCTATGAGATTGCTGATAAGTTCGACGGCGTTGCAGCAGTAGAGAAAGAGCATGAAGCAAGATATTTAAAACTTCTTGACAACGTAAAGAAAGAAGTTGTATTCTCCAAAGACAACGATGTGATCTGGCAGTGTGCAAACTGCGGACATATCTGCATTGGAAAGAAAGCTCCGGAAGTCTGTCCTGTATGCGATCATCCACAGTCCTACTTCCAGGTTAAACCGGAAAATTACTAAGATTTTTTCAGAGAGGCGTATATTTTTTTCTAAACGGGTAATAATGATAATATCCGATGGGGACATCGGATATGACAGTCGTCAGGAAAAAACTTATATCCTCCCCTTTCTAACAGGCGTCTGCTTTGGTAAAAGCAGGCGCCTGTTTTCAGTGCTGAAAAAAATAAATTTTGCAAGGAAAAATACTTGACAAATCAGAAGCTTTCTCCTATAATCATGTTCGGTAAAGGGAAAACACTTTACATGAGGTGATAATCATTGGACAGAATTGTGGAGAAGGCTCTGCTGTTTGATTTCTATGGCGAACTTTTAACGGAGAGTCAAAAGGAAGTATATGGCGAGCATATTCAGAATGACCTGTCTGTTTCCGAGATCGCAGATCTTCGGGGCATCAGCAGGCAGGGAGTACATGATATGATCCGCCGGTGTGAGAAGATTCTTGCGGATTATGAACAGAGGCTTCACCTGGTGGAGCATTTCCTCAAGGTTAAGAAGATGGTGGGAATTATCCACCAGTATGCTGAGGAGATTTCTTACTGTGAAGACAGAGAAAAGATGCAGGAGCGCATTGCGGATATCAAGAATATCGCCAGTGAGATATTAGATCAGTACTAAGCAGATTTCAGCATTGACAGGAGGCCGCTATGGCATTTGAAAGCCTTACAGATAAATTGCAGAATGTCTTTAAGAACTTAAGAAGCAAAGGACGATTGACAGAGGCCGACGTCAAGGAGGCCATGAAGGAAGTCAAGCGTGCCCTGCTGGAAGCGGACGTTAATTTCCGCGTGGTCAAGACATTTATCAAGACTGTGACGGACCGCGCTGTCGGACAGGACGTACTTACGGGACTGAATCCGGGGCAGATGGTCATTAAGATTGTAAAAGAAGAGATGGAAGCTCTCATGGGTTCTGAGATGACAGAGCTTGTGATCAAGCCGGGCAACGAGATTACCGTATATCTGATGGCGGGTCTTCAGGGTGCCGGTAAGACCACAACGGCGGCGAAGATAGCCGGACAGCTCAAGAAAAAAGGCAAGAACCCGCTTCTGGTAGCCTGCGACGTTTACCGTCCGGCAGCCATCAAGCAGCTGGAGATCAACGGCGAGAAGCAGGGAGTTCCGGTATTTTCCATGGGAGACAAGAAGAATCCGGTGGACATCGCCAGAGCATCCGTTGAGTATGCCAGGGAGAACAACAGAAATATCGTTATCCTGGATACCGCAGGACGTCTTCATGTGGATGAGTCCATGATGGAAGAGCTGCAGAACATCAAGGATAATGTGGATGTGACCCAGACCGTTCTGGTGGTTGACGCCATGACAGGGCAGGATGCGGTCAACGTGGCAAAGACATTTGAAGATAAGGTCGGCATCGACGGAGTGATCCTGACGAAGCTGGACGGCGACACGAGAGGCGGAGCGGCGCTCTCCATCCGTGCCGTGACCGGCAAGCCGATTTTATATATAGGTATGGGTGAGAAGCTGGAAGATTTGCAGCAGTTCTACCCGGACCGTATGACCAGCCGTATTTTGGGCATGGGAGATGTGCTTACTCTCATTGAGAAGGCACAGAACGCGGTGGATGAAGAGTCCGCCAGAGAACTCGAGAAAAAGCTGCGCAAGGCTGAGTTTGGCTTTGATGATTTCCTTGCGCAGATGCAGCAGGTGAAGAATATGGGAGGCATCGCAGATCTGCTTTCCATGATTCCGGGTGTCGGCAGTCAGATAAAGAATATTGATATTGATGACAAAGCGATGGACCGCATTGAGGCAATCATCTATTCAATGACGCCGGAAGAGAGGTCCAATCCGAATCTTCTGAACCCATCCCGCAAGAAAAGAATAGCAAACGGCGCCGGCGTCAGTCTGCAGGAAGTTAACAAGCTGTGCAAGCAGTTTGAGCAGTCCCGCAAGATGATGAAGCAGATGAACGGTATGATGGGCAAGGGCGGCCGCCGCAAAGGCGGATTTAATCTGGGAGGCATGAAGCTTCCATTTTAGGCAAATGCAGGATACCGAATTATCGGTTCCATATAGATGAATAAGAAAGATGAAAGAGGTGAAATCACATGGCAGTAAAAATGAGATTAAAAAGAATGGGTAAAAAGAGAAATCCTATCTATAGAGTTGTTGTTGCAGACGCAAGATCTCCAAGAGATGGAAGAAACATCGATGAAATCGGTTTCTATGACCCAAACCAGGAGCCTGCAGTAGTTAAATTTGATGAGGAAGCTGCAAAGGCATGGCTTAACAAAGGCGCTCAGCCAACAGATACAGTTGCAAGATTATTAAAGAATGCCGGTATTGAAAAATAATAACTGGGGGCTTATGTAATGAAAGAGTTAGTGAAAGTAATTGCAGTATCTCTGGTGGACCATCCGGAAGAGGTCGTTGTCACAGAAAAGGAAACCGACCATTCCATCATTCTTGAGCTTCATGTGGCTCCGGATGATATGGGTAAAGTGATCGGAAAACAGGGACGGATTGCGAGAGCGATGCGTACTGTTGTGAAAGCAGCGGCTTCCCGGGAGGATAAAAAAGTGATAGTGGATATCGCTCAGTAAAATAAGAGGAGTTCCAGCCATTTATGGCGGAGAACGAATCACAGTTATTCATAATTGGCATGAAACTGTTACCTGTCTGACGGGTAGCAGTTTTTTCATAAAACGAGAAGATGAGCAGGACATACAGGAGTATTTTCAATGGAAGACTTATTACAGGTGGGCGTCATTACAGGGACCCACGGACTTAAGGGAGAAGTGAAGGTTTTCCCTACGACAGATGATAAAGAGCGTTTTCTTGATTTAGAAGAAGTTTTGCTGGATACGGGAGACGAGCTGCTGGAATTAAAGGTGGAATATTGCAAATTTTTTAAAAAATTTGTTTTTGTTAAATTTGAAGGACTTGATGACATCAATGGAGTAGAGAAATATAAGCGCTGCCCGCTTCTGGTTACCAGAGATAATGCCGTGGAGCTGGAGGAGGACGAGTATTTCGTGGCGGATCTGCTGGGACTTACCATTATCGATGACAGCGGCGTTACCATCGGAAAGCTGGAAAATGTCATTGAGACAGGAGCCAATGATGTGTATGAGGTACTGACTGAGGACGGCGGCCGAATTCTTCTTCCGGCCATCAAAGAGTGTATCCTTGATGTGGATATGGAGGAAGGCATCATTCTTGTACATTTGATGAAGGGGCTGGCAGACTGATGATATTTCATGTTCTTACGTTGTTTCCGGATATGATCAGGGATGGACTGAATACCAGTGTCACCGGAAGAGCTCTTGCGAGCGGCCGCATCCAGCTAAATGCGGTGAATATCCGGGATTATTCCAAAGACAAGCACAAACATGTGGACGATTATCCTTATGGCGGGGGAGCCGGCATGGTCATGCAGCCGGAGCCTATCGCTCTTGCTTACGAGGACATCGTGAAGGATATGGAAAAGCGACCGCGGGTGATTTATGTTACCCCGCAGGGCAGCGTTTTTAATCAGTCCATGGCGGAGGAACTGGCAAAGGAAGAGGAACTTGTGTTTCTCTGCGGTCATTATGAAGGTGTGGACGAGCGGATTCTCGAAGAAATCGTAACGGATTATGTTTCCATCGGTGATTATGTGCTCACCGGCGGAGAACTTCCGGCTCTTGTGATGATGGACGCCATTTCCCGTCTGGTGCCGGGCGTGCTCAATAACGAGGATTCTGCGGAGTTTGAATCTTTTCATGACAATCTGCTGGAACATCCTCACTATACCCGTCCGGTGGAGTACCGGGGAAGTCGGGTGCCGGACGTGCTTTTGTCCGGCCATCACGGCAATATAGACCGCTGGCGGCGGGAACAGTCGCTGAAGCGGACGCTGGAGCGCCGCCCGGATCTTCTTGAGACGGCGGAACTTACAGAGAAAGACGTAGAATATCTGCGGACTCTCGGCTGGACAAAAGATAAGTAGAAAGCCACACCATGATATTCCGGGAACTTTCTTTGGGCGCACGGCCGAATCATTACTACAAAATGAAAAGAAAAGCGAAAAGATCGCGAAAAAGTTCTTGCATGAAGGATGAATTCATGCTATTATCTTATAGTTGTGAAAAAAGGTGGTCCGCTGTTACACAAAGGTATTAAGAACACCAAGATTATATAGGAGGTCACACATGAAAGACATTATCAAAAGCATTGAAGATGCACAGTTAAAACCAGAAGTAGACAGCTTCCGTGTTGGAGACACTGTACGCGTTTCCGCAAAGGTAGTTGAGGGAACCCGTGAAAGAATTCAGGTATTCGAAGGTACTGTTATCAAAAGACAGAACGGCGGAGCAAAAGAGACATTTACTGTAAGAAAGTTCTCTAACGGCATCGGTGTTGAGAAGACCTGGCCTGTACATTCTCCAATCGTTACAAAGATTGAAGTAATCAGAAAAGGTAAAGTAAGAAGAGCAAAACTTTACTACTTACGTGACAGAATCGGTAAGAAGGCTAAGGTTAAAGAGTTAGTTAAATAGTATCAGAGGATGAGACAGGGGCGAGTATTTATACTTGCCCTGTTTTACCATATGGAGATTTTGTTATGGCAGTAAAAAACTATCGATACAAGGAAAGAAGAGACCGTATGATTCGCAGGATTGGTCTGTGGGTCGGTGAGATTGCGGCAGTGATTCTGCTGGCCTTTGTGATCATCCAGTTCTGTTTTCAGACAGTGACGGTACATGGTGAGTCCATGCAGCCTACCTATTATGAGGGGGATACGCTGCTGGTAAATAAGCTCAGTTATCGCATCGGCGATCCGGGGCGCTATGATCCGGTACTGCTGGAGATTGAAAACGGAACTGCCGTTCATTATACGGTAAAGAGAGTGATTGGACTGCCGGGTGAGACCGTGCAGATCACCGGGGGAGAGATACTGATTGACGGTGAGGCGCTGGATTATTCCTTCGAGGAAGAGATTCTGTCTGCGGGACTGGCGGCTTACGAAGTGGAACTTGGTGAAGATGAATATTTTGTCATGGGAGACAACTGCAATAACAGTGAGGATTCCAGGGTGGCGAATATCGGAAATATAAAAAGAACACAATTTGTCGGTAAAATAGCAGGAAGAATTGGCAGCGGCAAATAATCTGAAAAAACGGCTCGGTCAAATGTTTCGCGCAGAGCCAGCCGGGAAAAATGGAGGATGATATGCATTTTCAATGGTATCCGGGACATATGACTAAGGCCCGGCGAATGATGCAGGAGAATATTAAGCTCATTGATCTGATGGTGGAACTGGTGGACGCCAGAGTGCCTTACAGCAGTAAGAATCCGGATATTGATGAGCTGGCAAGAAATAAATCCAGACTGATCATTTTAAATAAGGTGGATATGGCGGACGCTCAGGTGACAAAGGAATGGGAAGAGTATTATAAAGAGAAAGGTTTCTTTGTGGCAAAGGTTAATTCGCAGAAAGGCGCCGGAATCAAGGAAGTGAAGAAGCTGGTGGAAGAAGCGTGCCGCGAGAAAAAAGAGCGGGACAGAAAGAGGGGCATCCTTAATCGGCCGGTACGGGCCATGGTTGCGGGAATTCCCAACGTGGGCAAATCCACTTTCATCAATTCATTTGCGGGAAAAGCCTGTGCAAAAACCGGAAATAAGCCGGGCGTGACAAAAGGCAAGCAGTGGATTAAAATTAATAAGAACGTAGAATTGCTGGATACGCCGGGGATTTTATGGCCTAAGTTTGAGGATCAGGCAGTTGGTCTCCGTCTGGCGTGGATTGGTTCCATCAAGGAAGAGATATTAAACACCACAGAACTGACGACGGAACTGCTGCAGTTTTTATGCGCACAGTATCCGGGAGTTATAAAAGAACGCTACGGTGTCGGGGAAGAAGGAGATGCTGTGGAGATTCTCTCAAAGATTGCGGAAATCCGGGGCTGTCTTATGAAAGGCAGTCAGGTGGATGTGGAGAAAGCAGGACTTCTTGTTCTTGATGACTACCGTTCCCTGCGGCTGGGGCAGATATCTTTGGAGCGGCCGGCGGATTTTACGGAAACAGTCTGATGGGAGGAATGAAAGATGGAAGAAAAGCAGCAGAGTGAGGTTTCAGATACAAGAAAGAAACATGACCCGGTGGAGGGCAAAAAGAAAAATATCATGAAAGACATTCTGGGTACGATCGCTTATGTGGCGGTGATTTGTCTCGTTGTATTTCTGGTTCTGCGGTATGTTGGACAAAGAACCGTGGTAAACGGACATTCTATGGACCCAACCCTGGCTCACGGTGAAAATCTGATCATGGATAAGATATCCTATCATTTTTCTGATCCGAAAAGATTTGATATTGTGATTTTCCCGGGACCGGAAGAAGAAGGCGAGCAGTATTTTATCAAGAGAGTGATCGGCCTGCCGGGAGAGACTGTGCAGATTATAGACGGAAAGGTTTATATAAACGGTGAGGAGCTGACCGATGACGTATACGGTATCACGGACTACATTGAGGAGCCGGGTATCGCTGAGGAGCCGCTGACCCTGGGAGAAGACGAGTATTTCTGTCTGGGAGACAACCGGCCGGTAAGCTACGACAGCCGCTACGAGGCGGTAGGAACAGTGCACCGTTCCGAGATTATCGGAAAGGTCTGGATACGGATCTGGCCGCTATCTGAATTCGGGCCGGTGGATTAGGGTTCAGCTTACAGTACGTATAAAAAGAGGAAGATTCATGGCTGTAAAAAGCATACGAGAGATAAAAGAAGAATTCAAACAGATTCCTCCGGAGAAGCTTCCGGAGTACATGGATCTGTACCGGGATGACAGCAGAAAGGGCGTGCAGGACTTTCTGAAGACGCAGGAGAATCGGATGAAAAAGTATGAGGCGGAGCTTGTGCGTATTGAGGAGCTTTGCTCTTTCGAGAAAAAGTACAGCGATTACTCCTATATCTGCGGTGTGGACGAGGTGGGAAGAGGACCTCTCGCGGGACCGGTGGTGGCAGGAGCAGTCATCCTGCCGAAAGACTGCCGGATTCTCTATATCAATGATTCCAAGAAACTTTCCGCCAAAAAGCGGGAGGAGCTCTCCGCGGAGATTCAGGAGAAGGCCCTTGCCGTCGGCATCGGGCTGTCCACTCAGGACAGGATTGATGAGATCAATATCCTGCAGGCCACTTACGAGGCCATGCGAAAGGCCATCGCCTCGCTGTCTGTGGAACCGTCTCTTCTGTTAAACGATGCGGTGACCATCCCGGCTGTGGATATTCCGCAGGTGGCCATTGTAAAGGGCGACGCCAGAAGTATTTCCATCGGCGCGGCCAGTATCGTGGCAAAGGTATATAGAGACAGGATGATGGAAGAATATGATAAAATGTATCCGGGTTACGGATTTGCGTCCAATAAAGGTTACGGCTCAAAGGAACATATCGAAGCGCTGCACCGGATGGGACCTTGCCCACTGCATCGGAGAAGTTTTCTGAAGTCGATCCTGTAAGAAAATTGAAAAAATATTTAGCAGCATGCATGCGAGGGGACGCTGCAAAAAAGGAGCATAAATGAAAAACAGAAAAGAGCAGGGACGCGCTGGAGAGACCGCGGCGGCATCTTTTCTGAAAAAACAGGGAGTGCGTATTCTGCTACATAATTATCAGTGCCGGTGGGGTGAGATTGACCTGATCGGCCAAGAAGAAAATACGCTGCTCATCGTGGAAGTAAAAACACGGACAAGCAGCCGGCAGGGATATCCCTGCGAGGCTGTGGACGTAAGGAAACAGCGGAAAATCTGCCGGGTGTACGATCATTTCCGCATGGAGCGCCGACTGGACGACTGTCAGCCGGTGCGGTTTGATGTGGTGGAGGTCGTGGAGACTGTCGGCGGATATTATTGCCGCTGGATAAAAAATGCCTTCGAGTATCAGGGAATGTGAAGAGTCTGTAACGGAGCGGAAGACATAGCGAAAAAGAATGAGGAGATAATCATGGAGTGGAATTATGCCAATAAGAATCATTCAACTATTATCAACGAGAAAAATGGCGTGGTGTATCTGACCTTTCCAAAGCTGGCGGCCGCCGGTGTGCGTCATGGATTTTCCACCCGCATGGGAGGCGTCAGCAAAGGGTATCTGGGAACTATGAATCTGTCCTTTACCAGAGGAGACAGGGAAGAAAATGTCCGGGAGAACTTCCGTCGGATTGCGGACGCCATCGGATTCCGGGAGGAACAGCTTGTGTTTTCCGCGCAGGTTCATGAGACAAAGATTCGGAAAGTGACAGCGGCAAACAGGGGTGAGGGTATTACAAAGGAGACGGCGCCTGGCATCGACGGCCTTGCCACCGATGAAGCGGACGTTCCGCTTTATACCTCTTACGCGGACTGTGTGCCGCTGTTATTTTATGATCCGCAAAAGAAAGTTGTCGCCATGGCTCATTCCGGATGGCGGGGAACTGCCGCCCGCATCGGGGCGAAGATGGTACATTTCATGGAAAAGGAATACGGCAGCCGGGCGGAGAATATCATCGCGGCTGTCGGGCCGTCCATCTGCAGGAAATGTTATGAGGTCAGTGAGGACGTGGCACAGGCGTTCCGGGAAGCATTCCGGCCGGAACAGTTTCCGCTGCTTTTTGATGAGAAAGGGCAGGGTAAATATCAGCTTGATCTGTGGGAAGCCAACCGGATCATTCTCACGGAGGCGGGAATCCTGCCGGAACATCTGGACGTCACCGATCTTTGCACCTGCTGCAACCATGACAAGCTCTTTTCCCACAGAGCCAGCCACGGGAAGCGGGGAAATATGGGATGTTTTATGTGTTTGGACGCCGAAACAGAATAAAAATGCAGGGAGAACGACTATGAAAAAACAATGGCATCTCATCACCGGGGTGGAGCCGGGAAGCATTGCGGAGGAATGCGGACTGGAGCCGGGAGACCGGATCGGGGCCATCAACGGTCATGAGATAGAAGATTTTTTTGATTATCAATATTATATAGAAGAAGAATTTTTGAGTGTGGAAGTTCTGACCAGAGACGATGAGGAATGTACGCTCGAGATAGAGAAAGAGGAAGAAGAAGACCTGGGTCTTGCCTTTGAATCCTTCTTGATGGATGAATATAATTCCTGCTGCAATAAATGTATGTTCTGCTTTATTGATCAGATGCCGCCGGGGATGAGAGATACCCTGTATTTTAAGGACGACGATTCGCGGCTGTCCTTTCTGCAGGGCAATTATATCACTCTCACCAACATGAAGGAAAAGGATGTGGAGCGGGTCATCCGCTATCATCTGGCTCCCATCAATATTTCTGTTCACACCACCAATCCGGAGCTTCGCTGCCGGATGCTTCACAATCGTTTTGCGGGAGATGTGCTGGAAAAGATCCGCCGCTTTTCTGAGGCGGGTATTCCTATGAACAGCCAGGTGGTGCTCTGCAAAGGAATCAACGACGGAGAGGAACTGGATAGGACCATCCGGGAGCTGGGAGAGTTTCTTCCATATATGGAGAGCCTTTCCGTGGTTCCGGTGGGGCTGACAAAGTACCGGGATGATCTTCCGAAGCTTGACGCCTTCACACGGGAGGACGCCGGAAAAGTGCTTGCCCAGATCCAGGGCTGGCAGAAACATTTTCTGGAAGAAAACGGCACGTCCTTCGTTCACGCCAGTGATGAGTGGTTCATTCTGGCAGGGGAGGAGTTTCCTCCTGTGGATTACTATGAGGGCTTCGGGCAGCTGGAAAACGGCGTCGGCATGATGCGTCTGCTCATCTCCGAGGTGGAGGAAAGCCTCACGCAGCTTGCCGGAGATGACCGGGAGAAAACGGTGTCCGTCGCCACGGCGAAGCTTGCGTATCCGACCATCGAGAAGCTGGCCGCGCAGGTGATGGAAAAGTATCCGAACGTGCATATACATGTATACTGCATTGAGAATACATTTTTTGGCGAGCAGATCACCGTCACGGGACTTCTCACCGGACAGGACATCAGAAAGCAGCTTGCCGGCCGGGAACTGGGGGACGAGCTTCTTCTTCCGTGCAATGTGCTGAAGGCCGATGAGGACATTTTTCTTGATGATATGAGCCTTTCGGAGCTTTCCGAAGCTTTACAAGTGCCGGTGAATATTATACAATCAGAAGGACAAGATTTTGTAAATAAAATAATCAGTATGTAAAAGGGCTGTGAAGACGGCCAATATAGGAAAATGGAGGTAAGACATGAGTAAACCAGTTGTAGCAGTGGTGGGCCGTCCCAACGTGGGCAAGTCCACATTATTCAATGCGCTGGCGGGAAGCAGGATTTCCATCGTAGAAGATACCCCCGGAGTAACCAGAGACCGGATTTATGCTGATGTTTCCTGGCTGAATTATCAGTTTACGCTGATTGACACGGGAGGCATTGAGCCGGAATCCAAAGATATCATTCTTTCCCAGATGCGGGAACAGGCGGAGACAGCTATTATGACCGCCGACGTGATCTTGTTCCTGACCGATGTACGGCAGGGACTTGTGGATGCGGATTTCAAGGTGGCGGATATGCTCCGGCGTTCCGGACGTCCGGTACTTTTGATCGTCAATAAAGTGGACAGTTTTGAGAAGTTCATGCCGGATGTGTATGAGTTTTATAACCTGGGTCTCGGCGATCCGATTCCGATCTCTGCGGCGGGCAAAATGGGACTTGGCGATATGCTTGACGAGGTGGTGAAGCATTTTCCTGACGCGGCAGCGGAGGAGGAAGAGGATGAGCGGCCGAAGATCGCCGTTATTGGTAAGCCGAACGCCGGCAAGTCTTCTATTATTAACAAGCTGCTGGGCGAGGACAGAGTGATCGTCTCCCCGATTGCCGGAACAACCAGAGACGCCATTGACACGACCGTGACGAGAAACGGACAGGAGTATGTGTTCATCGACACGGCGGGTCTGCGCAGAAAGAGCAAGGTAAAGGAAGAACTGGAACGATACAGTATCATCCGTACCGTCACCGCGGTGGAGCGCTGTGATGTGGCAGTGCTCATCATCGACGCGGAGGAAGGCATCACCGAGCAGGATGCGAAAATCGCAGGTATCGCTCATGAGCGCGGCAAAGGTATGATCATTGCCGTCAATAAATGGGATCTGATTGAGAAAGACAATCATACTATGAAAGAGTTTACGGAGAAGATCTGGGAGAAGCTTTCCTACATGCCGTACGCGGAGCTTATTTTCCTGTCGGCTAAGACCGGGCAGCGTCTTCCGAAACTCTTTGACCTCATTGACGCGGTTATCGCCAACTGTGCGCTTCGGGTACAGACCGGCGTGTTAAATGAGATCCTCACGGAGGCCATGGCCATGAAACAGCCGCCTTCCGATAAGGGCAAGAGACTCCGTATTTACTATATCACGCAGGTTTCGGTGAAGCCGCCTACCTTCGTGATGTTTATCAACGACAAGGATCTGACGCATTTTTCCTATACAAGGTACATTGAGAATCAGATTCGTACTACTTTTGGTTTCCGGGGAACGCCAATCAAATTCATCTACCGGGAAAGAAAGGAGAAATAATGACAGGGCATATTGGGTATTTTATAGCAGCTATTATTGTGGGTTATTTTCTGGGATGTATCCAGACCGGATATTTTGTCGGCAGAATCTGCGGACTGGATATCCGGCAGTACGGCAGCGGCAACGCGGGGACGACCAATGTGCTTCGTACCCTGGGCAAAAGCCGCGCGTTGATCACATTTCTCGGGGATGCGTTAAAGGGTATGATTCCGGTCCTCATCGTGAAGCTGGTCATCGGACCGGCAGTGCCGGATTTGAATTCAGAGCTTTTGCAGCTGGTTCTGGGATTTGCAGTGGTTCTCGGTCATGATTTCCCGTTCTTCCTTCATTTTAAAGGAGGAAAGGGAATCGCCACTTCAGCGGCAGTCATGATGGGATTTGACTGGAGAATGGGACTTTGCTGTCTGGTGATTTTTGTGGTGGTCGTGGCTGCCACAAGATACGTTTCTCTGGCGTCCACGCTGCTCTCGGCAGCGCTCATCGCAGAAATTCTTATCTTCTATCCGGGACGATGGGATTTATTTGTGCTGATCGTTCTTTACGCCGGATTTGCCATCTACCGCCACCGGGCCAATATCAAGCGCCTGCTGGCCGGTACCGAAAGCAAGCTGGGACAGAAGGTGGAAGTAAAGAAATAGTGATTTGTCGATTGGAACTGTGAGTTTTGAGATTATCAGAGGATGTATGAGCAGACGAGATTTGCGATGCTGTACACACCATAAAAAAACGCAGACGGGAAGCTCTTCTCCTCCACCTCGGCAGGCTGATTGCGGAAATATACATGATAACTTTTCCATGACGCCTGCGCTCACAGTCGTCGCCGACCTTTCCCGCTGTGTTTTTCTATTGAGATATCATGCCGCAAATCTCTGTCTGACTGCATCACTCAGATTACAAAAAATGCCTGTTCCAGATCGACAGCATCTGTACCCTTGTGGCTGACTCTTCGGCTGAAGGCCAAATCAGGCGAATTCATCTGTGAACAGTCAGAACATCATCTGTTTTTCCAGAAACATTTATTTTATCACGTTGTATATTTGTGAATTTCCAGGTATCTGAACACAGCCTTCTCTGAAATAGCCTGTGTGGTATACTTGAAGATTCACAAATCCCCATTAGTCTTCCGACAATTCTTCCCACTTATCATATAGTTCCAGCAATGCTGCTTCGTTCTCCTCGTATTTGGTGGAGAGTTCCATGAGGCGGCTTACGTTGCTGGCAATCTCCGGATTGTTCATCTCATTTTTGATCTCTTCATTTTCTTCTTCCAGGCGGCTGATTTCCGCCTCAGTTTTTTTCAGTTCGTTGGCGCGCTTCCGCTGTCTGGCAGCTTCCTCACGGGATTTCTTCCAGTCTTCTTTGGAGGAAGAGGATGTGGCAGGTGTGGTCTCTGCCGTGGACAGATTGGCCACAGACTCGCTGTCCGCGGCAATGTTTCCCGCTTCCTTCTGTTCCAGATAGTAGGTGTAGTTACCTTTGTAGTTGACGATGCCCTCTGGTGACAGGTCAAGGATTCGGGTGGCAGTCTGATTGATAAAGTACCGGTCATGGGACACGTAGAAAACCGTGCCCTCATAGGCGTTGATGGCGTCCTCCAGGATCTCTCTTGACTGGATGTCCAGGTGGTTGGTCGGCTCGTCGAGGATCAGGAAGTTGGCGTTTGACAGCATCAGCTTAGCCAGGGAAACCCGGCCCTTCTCGCCGCCGCTCAGCGTCCCAATCTGCTGAAATACCCGGTCTCCGGTAAAGAGGAAGGCAGCCAGCACATTTCGGATGCGGGTGTTGGTCAGTTTCGGGTAGGCGTCGGAAATCTCGTCGAAGATCGTTTTCTCGTCATTTAACACGTGCTGTTCCTGGTCATAGTAGCCGATGGATACTTTCGCACCGTAATGAATCTTACCGCCGTCCGGACGCAGGTGTCGGTTGATGATCTTTAAGAGCGTGGTCTTTCCAGTGCCGTTGGCGCCCAGAAGTCCGACGACCTCGCCACGCTGGATGGAGAGATTCAGGTTGCGGAAGAGCGGCTTGTTCTCGAAGGATTTGGAGAGATTTTCGATGGTGAGCACATCGTTGCCGCTCATCACTTCCGGCTCCAGGGCAATGCGCATCCGGCTGTTGAGTACCACCGGCTTGTCAACCCGCTCCATTTTGTCGAGCATTTTTTCCCGGCTCTCGGCGCGGCGGATGGATTTCTCCCGGTTGAAGGAGCGCAGTTTGGTGATAACTTCCTCCTGGTGTTTGATCTCCTGCTGCTGGTTCAGGTAAAGCTTCATCTGGGCGTCCCGCTGCGCCTTCTTTTTCTCCGCATACTGGCTGTAATTGCCGAGGAAAGTCTGGCTGTCGCCGGCCTCGATCTCGATGACCTTGGAAACTACCCGGTCCAGAAAATAACGGTCGTGGGAGACGATGAGTACAGCGCCCCGGTAGTTGCCAAGGAAAGTCTCCAGCCAGCGGATAGCGTCCATGTCCAGGTGGTTGGTTGGCTCGTCCAGAAGAATGATATCCGGCTGAGTCAGAAGAATCCGGCTCAGAGCCACACGGGTTTTCTGTCCTCCGGAAAGTGTATGGATGGGAGTATCGAACTCTTCTTCGGTGAAACCGAGACCTTTAAGGACGCCGTTGATCTCGCTTTTCCAGGCGTAGCCGTTAGCCTTTTCAAAACGCTCTGTCAGGCGGGAATAGTTTTCCATGGCATTTTCCAGTTCCTCTCCGGAAAGCCGGCTGATGGACTGTTCCAGAGTGCGGATATTCTGTTCCATGTCGATGATCTCTTTTTTGGCGTCCAGCATCTCTTCGTAGATGGTGCGGCGGGAAGTCACGTCGATGACCTGGGACAGATACCCCATGGTAGCGCCCTTTTGCAGCACTACTTCGCCGCCGTCCGCCTCATATTCACCGGTGATGATTTTAAGAAGAGTTGTTTTTCCGGCGCCGTTGATGCCGATCAGGGCGGCCTTTTCTCCCTCGTTGATCAGAAAATTTATATTATTCAAAATTGTATCGCCGCCAAAGGCTTTTGTTATCTTTTGACATGCTAAAATCATAAAAAACCTCCGTATATGCAGTGTGTTTTATTTTTAAAAGCGTAATTTTCAGAGAAAATGTGAAATATTTATCTTTTACAAAAGTGCAGTCCGCGCAGAAAAAAGGATAAAACTCTTCCTTATTATAATCTGCGAAAAAAGCGAAAAACCAAACATTGGCTATTTTATCATGAAAGAAAAAATAAGGGAAGGGAAAAAACTGGTTTGACAAATGAATAAAATCTGAGTATAATTGATTTGCTGTGTAATGAATAGAATGCGAAAGTTTTGTCAAAGGAAGGATTCTATGGAAGACAAGAAAGTGAATGCGAGATCAGCCAATGAAAAAGTGATTTCACCTGCTGTTATCAAGAGGTTGCCAAGGTATTACCGGTATCTCGGCGATTTATTGAAAAATGATGTTGTCCGTATTTCCTCAAAAGAACTGAGCCAGAAGATGAATGTGACCGCTTCACAGATTCGACAGGACCTGAATAATTTTGGAGGATTTGGTCAGCAGGGATATGGATATAATGTGGAATTTCTCTATAATGAGATGGGGAAAATACTTGGCCTTGACAAAACGAATAATGTAATTATTCTGGGTGCCGGTAATTTAGGACAAGCACTGGCTAATAATCAGGAATTTGAAGAGAATAGTTTTAAGATTATCGGTCTTTTTGATGTGAATCCCCGCCTGGTGGGAATGACTGTGCGCGGCGTGGAAGTCTATGATATTGACATGCTGGAGGATTTCCTTTCGAAACATGAAGTACGGATCGCCGCACTGACTCTGCCAAGGAGCAAAGCGCCGAAGATAGCCAGAGAACTGGTTGAGCTGGGTGTGAAGGCGTTTTGGAATTTTGCGCCGGTGGATTTGAATTTACCAGAGGACGTCATCGTCGAAAATGTGCATTTGTCAGAAAGTATTATGACACTTTCCTATCGTATTCATAGCATAAATGAATAGCAGGCAGAAAGATGAAGGACTGAGGTTTTTCATCTTTCTTTTTTATAGGCAGATGAAGGATGTGAATAAGAGCGGCTTGTGCGCCGGCGGCAATAGTGTGAGGAGGGAAACTATGCAGTATATCGGTTCAGGAGATGAGATGCAGCGCATCGACGCATATAGTATTGAAACCATGGGGATTCCGGGCATTGTGCTTATGGAGAGGGCGGCTCTTGCCATGGAAGAAGAGATCGTCCGACGCTTTCCGGCTCCGGCGTCCGTCACCATTATCGCGGAGCGGGGCAATAACGGAGGAGACGGGCTGGCGCTGGGACGGCTGCTTCTCGCTATAGGCTATGACGTGTGCATTTTTGAGATCGGCGGTGTCCGCCGGGCGTCGGAATCTTATCAGATTCAGCGAAAGATTCTCGAGAATCTAGGCGTATGTTTCCTGGAAGCTTTGCCGGAGACCGACAGCGACCTGTGGGTAGACGCGGTGTTCGGCGTGGGACTGAAGCGGGAGGTGGCAGGTATCCAGCGGGAAGTGCTGGAAGAAGTGAACCGCCGGAACGGATATAAGATCGCGGTGGATATTCCTTCCGGCGTGGACGCATCCAGCGGACGAATCCTGGGATATGGCTTTCAGGCAGATATAACTATCACTTTTGGCCTGAATAAAGTAGGCCTGGCGCTTTACCCCGGCGCTTCACTGGCAGGGGAAGTGGTGGTGAAGGACATCGGCTTTCCGATACAGGCGGTGGACGCCGTCAGCCCGGAGACTGTGACATATACACGGGAAGATCTGTGCCGGCTTCCGAAGAGGCACCCGTGGTCTAATAAAGGCACATACGGAAAGGTGCTCCTCATTGTGGGGGCGAAGAATATGGCGGGAGCCGCCTGTCTGTCGGCGTCTGCCGCTTACCGGACAGGCAGCGGCTTGGTACGGATCTTTACCTGTGAAGAGAACCGGGAGATTCTCCAGAGCCGGGTGCCTGAGGCCATTATGACCACCTACCGGACAGAAGAGGAAGCTTTGGAAAAGCTGCCGGAGGCCCTCGCCTGGGCCAGTGTGGTGGGTATCGGGCCGGGACTTGGGCAGAATGCACTGACCGGACGGCTGCTGTCTGCGGTGCTGGCGCAGGGGTGCTGTCCGCTGGTCATTGACGCCGACGGCATCAATACATTGGCGGCATTGCAAAAAGAGGAACGAGAGCTTTACCATTCTTATGGCGCGCCGATGATTCTTACGCCGCATCTTAAGGAAATGGAGCGGCTCACGGGCAGGACGGTGGCGGACATCAAGAATGATCTTATGGGAACAGCGAAGGAAGCCGCTGACCAGCGTCATATTTTTGTGCTGAAAGATGCCCGGACCATTGTGTCTGACGGCAGCGCTCCCACATATATTAATATGAGCGGCAACAACGGTATGTCGACGGGAGGCAGCGGAGACGTGCTCACCGGCATCATCTGCGGCCTGCTGGCAGGAGGACTTTCCGCCCTGGAGGCAGCCCGGCTGGGCGTATACTGTCATGGACTGGCGGGAGATGAAGCGGCCCGGGAGAAAGGATACTACGGACTCATGGCCGGGGATCTGATCCGGCATCTGAATGCGGTCATCCGGTAACGGAGGACGCAGGAGTTAAAGAATACTCACGAAAACAGAATACTCATGACATTTTTGGGAAATACTTCAATTAGCATACGGGAAGGATTTATCAGAGAGAACAGATGTCAACGTGATAAATATTTTTGGAACGATGTATGAAATACAGATTGAAGAAGTAAAAATGGAGTGAGTAGAATTGATGATAAAAAGAGGCGATATTTATTATGCGGATCTTCGGCCGGTGGTCGGTTCCGAGCAGGGCGGTGTTCGCCCGGTGCTCATTATTCAGAATGACGCCGGCAACCGTCACAGTCCGACGGTCATCTGCGCGGCCATCACCAGCCGCATGAACAAGGCGAAGCTGCCCACTCATGTGGAGCTTTCCGCTGCGGAATGTGACATCAGCAAGGATTCGGTGATCCTGCTGGAACAGATCCGTACCATTGACAAACAGCGGCTGAAAGAAAAGGTCTGTCATCTGGATGCAAAGACGCTGCACCGGGTGGACCGGGCGCTTAAGATCAGCCTGGAGCTGATTACATAGGGAACGACCTATGGTTTACTGTCACACAAAGAGGAAGGAGAGGAGATACATATGATTTTTGAAGCGGCCGATAAAATGAAGAATTTTGAGGCGGGAATCTTCAATATTCTTGACGATAAAAGAAAAGAGCTGGAGAGCCAGGGACGGAAAATCTATAATTTTTCCGTGGGCACTCCGGATTTTGAGCCGGAGGAGCACATCATGAAGGCGGTTTCCGAAGCCTGTCTTCATCCGGAAAATTACCGGTATGCACTGAGCGACCGGGACGAGCTTCTGGAAGCGGTGATCCGCCGGTATAAACACAGATATCACACAGATATTGCAAAGAATGAGATCATGTCTGTTTACGGTTCCCAGGAGGGAATGACGCATATTTTCCTGCCGCTGATCAATCCGGGAGACGTGGTGCTTCTTCCGAATCCGGGATATCCGATTTTTAATACGGGAGCATTTGTGGCACAGGCCAGTCAGTGGCTCTATCCGCTGACGGAGGAGAATGATTATCTGCCGGATCTGGCGGCGATTCCGGAAGACGTGTGCAGGGCGGCCAAGGTCATGGTCGTGTCCTACCCGGCCAACCCGATCTGCAAGACCGCGCCGGATTCCTTCTATGAGGAGCTGATTACATTTGCCAGAGAAAATGAAATCCTGATCATTCATGACAACGCGTATTCCGATATCATTTATGACGGAAGAGAAGGAAAGTCTTTCCTGTCTTTCCCGGGAGCAAAGGAAGTGGGCGTGGAATTTTATTCTCTGTCCAAAAGCTATAATTATACCGGGGCGAGAATGTCCTTCGTGATCGGAAATCCCGACGTAATCGCCCTGTTTAAACGGTTCCGCTCTCAGATTGATTACGGCATTTTCCTGCCGGTACAGATGGGAGCCATCGCGGCGCTCTCCACCGACGACGCCGTTGTTAAGGAGCAGTGCCGGAAATATCAGGAGAGAAGAGACGCACTCTGCGGAGGTCTGCGTGCCATCGGCTGGAATATCCCGGACAGTGAGGGAACCATGTTTGCCTGGGGATCGCTGCCGGAAGGCTACACCGATTCCAATGCATTTGTGATGGAACTGATGGAGCGGACAGGCGTCATCTGTACGCCGGGCAGCAGCTTCGGAAGCCTCGGCGAGGGCCATGTCCGTTTTGCCCTGGTGCTGCCGCCGGAGCAGATTAAGGAAGCTATCGAGAGCATCCGGCAGTCGGGAATTCTTGGCTGAATTTCATCGGGCCAATATTGGGGCTGAATTTCATTGGGCCAAACGCTTGACGCTTGGGTGAAACGGTGATACACTTTATAAAGTATGCCGTTTTCCGGGAGTGCCGCATATATCAGGCGGATGAGAGGAAAAGGCAGGGAAGTGACACATTTCCCATGTTCTGGGGAAAATGTGAGAAAGATACATATTATAGAGAAGCGAGGAGATAAAAGATGTCTGGACATTCCAAATTTGCTAATATTAAGCATAAAAAAGAGAAGAACGATGCGGCTAAGGGTAAGATTTTTACCGTCATCGGCCGTGAGATTGCGGTAGCAGTAAAAGAGGGCGGACCGGACCCGGCCAACAACAGCAAGCTCCGTGACGTTATCGCCAAGGCAAAGTCCAACAACATGCCGAACGATACTATCGAACGTGGTATCAAGAAGGCTGCCGGCGACGCCGAATCGGTCAACTACGTGCAGAATACTTACGAAGGCTACGGCCCGAGCGGTATCGCCATTATCGTGGAGACGCTGACTGACAACAAGAATCGTACCGCTGCCAACGTCCGCGCCGCTTTCTCCAAAGGAAAAGGCAATATCGGAACCAGCGGCTGCGTGTCCTTCATGTTCCAGAAAAAGGGACAGATTATCGTGTCTAAAGAAGAATACGAGACCGATGCCGATGAGTTCATGATGCTGGCTCTCGACGCCGGAGCAGAAGACTTTGTGGAAGAAGAGGACAGCTACGAGATCACAACCGATCCGGATTCCTTCGGTGAAGTTCGTGAAGCCCTCGAGAAAGAGAACGTTCCGATGGCTTCTGCGGAAGTGACCATGATTCCGGATAACTACGTGAAACTGACCAGCGAAGACGATATCAAGAACCTGAACCGTATCCTTGACCTGCTGGACGAGGACGACGACGTGCAGGCAGTATACCACAACTGGGAAGAAGAGTAAGATAATCTGAAAGAACGACCGGGCAGGCTGCAAGTATCAGTCTGTCCGATTTTTGTATTACTGGTCCGGATTTAAGGAGGGATAATCGGGATGACAATATTAGAAGCAGTGAAAAAAAGACATTCTGTGCGAAGCTACATTTCCAGGAAAATTCCGGAGGACATCCGGCAGGAACTGTCGGCGGCCATCGACGCCTGCAACAAAGAAGGCGGGCTGCATATGCAGCTTGTCACAGACGACGCCGACGCATTCAATACATTTCTTGCCCACTACGGAAAGTTTCATAATGTGCAGAATTATATCGCTCTCGTTGGCCCGAAAGCCGCTGATCTGGACGAGAGAATCGGCTATTACGGCGAAAAGATCGCCCTGCAGGCGCAGATGCTTGGCCTTAACACCTGCTGGGTGGCGCTGACCTTCGGAAAAGGCGCCGCCAGGAAGAAATGTGATATCAGAAGCGGCGAGAAGCTGGTGTGCGTGCTGGCCCTCGGCTACGGCGAGACTCAGGGAGAGTTCCATAAGATAAAGAGAATCAGCGAAGTCTGCAAAAATGAGACGGAGATGCCGCAGTGGTACAAAAAGGGACTGGAATGTGCCCTTCTGGCTCCGACGGCCATGAACCAGCAGAAGTTCGAATTCACCAGAAACGGCAGCACCGTGTCTGCACGGTCCACCGGCGGTTTTTATTCCAAGGTCGATCTCGGTATCGTAAAATGCCATTTTGAGATCGGTGCAGGCACAGAGAACTTCCAGTGGAAGTAGAGCAAAGAATATAAAGGAAAAGCAACAGACATAGCCATACAGAGAAGACTGTATGGAAAAGCGAGGAGAATGAATATGAAAGCGGATAAAATGATAGAAAAGCTGATTAAGAAAACCGTATATGTCGTTGATCCTCTTCCGGAAAAAGTTCCGAAAAAAAGCAGAGGGCAGTATTTCGAGGTGGAATATTTCTGGCACGAGAGCGGCGAGGCAGAAAAAATCTGCCGCAAATTTGAGAGAATCATCCTGAAGCTCAACTGCTACTATGACATGGATGTCAAATTTAAAGGAAAATGTACGAAGAACCCTTCACCGAAAAAAATGCAGAGCTGGATACGAAAATGCGTCTCCGGCAAAAAAGATTACATGAACATCCTTTTAAACGACGGAGAAGCCATGATTATTTTAAACGAAGACGATACCATATTGAGCGTCTACAATCCGGATGAAACGCTGCTTGCTCTGCTGGAAAAGCTGGCGGCGGCAGAGGGGCTGTTCGTGCGGAAGATATGGGATGTGGAGTGAGTCTGGCAATGTAAACCTGATAATGGAATAAATGCAGGGCAGAAATGCTGTGACAAATAGCAGGAGGGTAGAATATAATTATGCATATTGAGGAAAAAACCGCAGAGGCCATCAACACCCTTGGCTGTTTCTGCGGAAAAAGAGATGTGGAGGAGCTGACGCCGGCAGCATTAAAGAGAGTTTTTGGAATTGAACAGGCAGACGTGATGGTGCTCTTTGGCGGCAGCATCCTAGCGGGAGGAGATGTGCTGGCCTGCGCCATGGAAGAAAAGATCGCCCGCCGGTATGTGATCGTGGGCGGCAGAGGGCACACTACAGAAACCCTGTGCCGGCAGATGGAAAGGGAGATTTCGGGCTTGCGGACAGACGGGCTCTCCGAGGCAGAGCTGTTTCAGGCGTACCTGAAGGAAAAGTATGGGAGGGAAGCGGACTGGCTGGAAACAGAGTCCACCAACTGCGGCAATAATATCACGTATCTGCTTGAGCTGCTCAAAGCGAAAAAGTTTGCCTGGAAGAGCATTATTTTATGTCAGGACGCCACCATGCAGCTTCGCATGGAAGCAGGTCTCAGAAAATATATGCCGGAGGATGTGCTGCCCGTCAGCTACGCCGCCTACCGGGCAGAAGTCGCGCTGCGGGACGGCAGACTGACGTATACGGATGACATTCACGGCATGTGGGAGATGGAGCGGTATGTGCAGCTCCTGATGGGAGAGATTCCGCGGCTGACAGACGACGCCGGCGGCTACGGCCCGGCAGGAAAAGATTTTATCGCTCATGTGTACATCCCGGAAGAAGTGAGAGAAGCGTTCGAAGAGCTGAAAGAAGTATACAGGGATGCGGTGCGCGAGGCGAATCCGCTCTATGCTTCGAAATGAAAATTCCATCAAAAAAACAACATAAGAAGGAGTAATTTCAATGATACAGATCAGAAACGAACAAAAAAGCGATTATCAAATCGTAGAAGATATTACAAGAGAGGCCTTTTATAATATGTATGTGCCAGGCTGCATGGAACATTATCTTGTTCACATCATGCGCGGACATGAAGACTTTATACCGGAGCTTGATTTTGTGCTGGAGCTTGACGGCAAGGTTATTGGTAACATCATGTACACCAAAGCTAAACTGACGGATGAAAACGGAGAAGAGAAGGAGATTATCACCTTCGGGCCGGTCAGTATTCTGCCGAAATACCAGCGGATGGGCTACGGAAAACTGCTCATGGAACATTCCTTTAAGCGGGCCGTGGAGCTTGGATACGATACCATCGTCATTTTTGGCAGTCCGGCCAATTATGTGAGCCGCGGCTTCAAGAGCTGCAAAAAGTATAACCTTTGCGTGGAAGGCGGCGGATATCCGGCAGGCATGCTGGCGAAAGAGTTGAAAGAAGGAGCCTTTGACGGAAGAAAGTGGATCTACTCCGGCAGTCCGGTCATGGATGTGGACGAACAGGAGGCGATCCGTTTTGACGACGCTCTTCCGCCGATGGCAAAAGAGTACCGGCCTAGCCAGGATGAATTCTATATTATCAGCCAGGCGTTTTTAGGATGAGATGAAAACTGTTGCATCGAATGTCAAAAAATAGTATACTGTTTGCGTATCTATATTATTTTTTATGCTATATTATAGTATAATTTTATTCAGAAATGAGGCATCGTTTTTGGAAACCGATGCGCATGATTTAAAGGAGTGAACACAAAACTTTGGATATAAGTGACAGTTTTCAATTTATCGTACTTGTAATTTTATTGATGCTTTCCGCATTTTTTTCATCCAATGAGACAGCGCTCATGTCTGTGAGCAAGATTCGCCTTCGTTCTCTCGCGGATGCGGGAAACAAAAGAGCAGCGCTCGTTCTCGACACAACGGAGAACCATACGGCGAAGATGTTAAGCGCTATTCTTATCGGTAACAATATCGTGAATCTTTCTGCATCCGCCATCTCTGCGTCGCTGGCATATGTGTTTGGCAGCTATATGGTGAGTATTGCTACAGCGGTTCTTACCCTCGCAATTCTTGTATTCGGTGAGGTTACGCCAAAGAATTATGCCACGATCAATGCCGAGAAGATTGCACTTCGGTATATTGTGATCATCCGGGCTTTTATGACAGTAATGACTCCCGTGATTTTTATTCTTAATCTTTTTTGCAGAGCAATCATGTTTTTGCTGCGCGTGGACCCGACGGCGGTGAACAAGACTATGACTGAAGATGAGCTTCGGACGATTGTTGATGTGAGTCATGAGGACGGTATTATTGAGACGGAAGAAAAGGAAATGATCTATAATGTGTTCGATCTGGGTGACGCCAAGGCGAAAGATATTATGGTTCCCATGGTTCATGTTACATTTGCGGAAATCAATAATACATACGAGGAACTGATTGAGATATTTCGGGAGGACAAGTTTACCCGTCTTCCGGTTTATGAGGACAGCCAGGATAACATTGTCGGTATCATTAACATGAAGGATCTGCTTCTTTATGACCGCAATGAGAATTTCCAGATCAGAGATATCATGCGGAAGCCTCATTTTACCTATGAATATAAAAGTATTTCCGAGCTTCTGGTGGAGATGCGCGAATCCACATTTAATATTGCCATTGTTCTGGACGAGTATGGCGATATGGCCGGTCTTATCACGCTTGAGGATATCCTCGAGGAGATTGTAGGGGAGATTCATGATGAGTATGACGAGCAGGAAGACGAGCGCGTGCGTCAGGTTGGAGAAAGGGAGTATATCATCGAAGGTTCCACCAGCCTTGACGATGTCAATGACGATCTTCATACCAACCTGGATTCCGAAGATTATGATTCGTTGGGAGGTTTTCTGATCGAGCATCTGAACAGACTGCCGGAGCTGGGCGACGAGGTTTGCACGGAGGACGGTATCCGTCTGGTGGTGGAGAAGCTGGATAAGAATCGTGTGGAGAGTGTGCATATATACCTTCCGGAGAATCTTGGAGAAGATACGGATACTCACGGGGAATCTGCAGATTCCACCGACAAAGCGGAGAAAAGAGAATAAACAGGATGAAGATTTATTTAATTGAGGAAGATAAAAGGAAATATCTTCCTCTTCTTTTACTGGCGGACGAACAGGAAAGTATGATCGACAGATATCTGGACAGAGGAACACTTTATGTGCTGGAAGATGAAGATGAAAAAGCTTCCGATGCTGCCAGAGATGAGGAAGATAGAACAGAAAATGTGAAGGCGGTCTGCGTCGTTACAGACGAGGGCGAAGGCGTGCTGGAAGTCAAAAATCTGGCAGTAGAGCCGAAAAGCCAGAGAAAAGGGTACGGCAGAGCGATGCTGCATTTTATAAAGGAAATGTACAGGGATTCTTTTTCTATCTTTCAGGTGGGCACCGGAAACAGCCCTCTGACGATACCTTTTTATGAAAAATGCGGTTTTCGCAGATTCCATGTGATCAAAAATTTTTTTATTGATAATTATGATCACCCCATCTACGAAGAAGGAAAACAGCTGGTGGATATGATCGTACTGCGGCAGAAAATACAGAACTATGATACAGTACATTCTCGGTATGAGAAACTGGAGCAGAAATCAGAATGACAGGGGAGCAGGAATCAGAATGAAAATCGTAGATGGAAAACCATACATTGATCAGATCAAAGGTCTGATCGAAGAATACACAAAGCGTCTGGGCCGGGACCTGACCTTCCAGAATCTGGAGGAAGAGCTGGCGGACCCGGCGAAAAAATATACCGCGCCGGAAGGCGAGCTGCTGGTGGCATTTGACGGAGATACGGTCGTCGGCATGGTGGCGTATCACAGACATTCCGCCGACCGCTGCGAGATGAAGCGCCTTTACGTCAGGCCGGAATGCCGGGAAGCCCATCTGGGAAGAACACTCGTCCGGGAGATAGTCGAGCACGCCAGCCGTGCCGGCTATAAAGAGATGGTACTCGATACCATTGAACCGCTCCAGGCGGCCATCCACCTCTACCGGGAGGCCGGATTCCAGGAATGTGAGCCTTATTATGACAATCCCATGGAGGATGTGATTTATTTTAAGAAGGAACTATAATAATCCTGAAAGAAAGGTTTTATGAAAAGAAAGTAAAAAGCTGGAAGACGAAATTTATTAAATAAGAACTGAAATAGCCTTAAGAGACGAAATATATACAGAGAAGAAAAAGAGGGGGGAGACAAGTGAAAGTTTTAATTTTGATGGGGAGCCCGCGTAAACACGGTAATACAATCACTCTGGAATGGCAAAAAAGTGGCAATCATAGTCACTTGCGGATATCGCCCGGAAAAAGGAGCGGATCTTTTTGAAGAAAGTATCCGAAGATATTGTAAACACTCACAACTTGGTTACGAAGGAATGCTGGCGGAACGGCACCTGGGTTACAAAACTACATTTGCCAGCGATGATAAAGAAGAACGAGCCAGGACATTTGCAAGACAGATTGTTGGGCAATGAAAAATGAGAATGGATAAGGAGCTATGATATGTGGTGTCATAGAGAAGATACAACGAAACCGGTTCTGACCGGAGAGAAGCAGGTACAATCTGCCCATGGCAGCGGATACTCTGGAAATTCTGCGCGCATTGGGCGTCCGAAATGTAGTTTCCGCGGGACTGATGGGTGGATTTGCCAGAGACATCCATGTGGGTGATGTCATTATACCGAATCGTGCTTATGTGGAAGAGGGAACTTCGCTGCATTATTATGAGTCCATTGAGTATAGTGAGCCGGATACGGCATTGTTTCAGCAATTGGCGGACTATATTCCGAATCACAAAACTGCGCCCATTGTTTCGATGGACGCTATATACAGGCAGACTTTCTATAAAGAAGCATTATGGCGCCAGAAAGGCTGTGTTGGTGTAGACATGGAGACATCTGCTTTGTACAGTGTGGGAAAGTATCTGGAATTACATGTCGCATCCGTCTCTATGGTATCTGACAGGCATCCTGTCAGTGAAGCTGACGAAACCTGGGAGTGGGGGATGACAAAAGAGCTGAGGCAGAAGATGTTGAGACAGGTGATTGACGTTGCTTTGAGTCTGTAAAAATTAAAGATGATATAGGATGTGCCAGTATTTAAATAAAATATATAGAAAAAAAGAGGGGAAGTGCAATACAATACAGACTTCCCCTTTTCTTAATCATGAAAAAAATTATTTAGATATGATTGCCTTCTTTTGCCCGCCTCTTATGAGGCAGAAGAGAACCGTGCAGAAAGTGGTGGCGAAGTATCCCTTTACCGGATGATCACGCTTCTTGCCTGGCCTTTGTTTTTCAGGAACTTTGCGTAAGCTTTCTTTTTTGCCTTTGGCACTTTGATGACGGCGTTTGTGCTGATACCCTTGAAAGCTTTCTTGCCGATGGTGGTCACGTTGGCGCCGATCACTACTTTGGTCAGTTTTTTCTTCGCCTTTTTGAAGGCGTTTTTGTCGATGGCGGTGACCTTCGCCTTTACACCGTTTACGGTGACAGTGGCAGGAATTTTGATAGTTTTTTTCTTGGCAGCGGATTGCAGGGTCACGGTATTGGCAGAAGTCGCTTTGTAAGTGCTGCCGCCGGCAGAATAGGTATTGCCAGGCTGCAGAGCAGCTTCCGGTGCAGGCTGCGAAGTGTCCGCCGGGGAGGATGGCGTCTTCGGGTCAGTTGGAACAACCGGCTCCGTCTCTTCCGGGGCAGGAGTGAATGCCTTGCTGTGGAAGTATGCCTTATCGGAAACAGCGTCCGTGATATCATGGTCTCCGTTGTCAAACGGAGAACCCGGGATGGCTGTTGCCGTGTCCGCGTCCGCACCCGCCTGAACTTCAATGGCCTCACCTTCCATCGGGGAGACAGAGATGGCGCCGTTGGTGAAGCTGGCGTTGTTAAGAGAAAGAATTGTGGCACAGATGCCGAAACTGCCTGTTGGGAACAGTTCTGCTGTACTTCCTGTGTCGGAGCTATCTTCCTCAGATTCTGTAATCTCTCCACCGACGGCAGTTACTTCGCCGCCGGTAATCCGGACAGCGCCGCCGATAGTTTGTCCATTGTATCCGTAGCCCATGCAGAAAAGACCGGCGCTGTGAGTGGAAGATGATCCGCCGATGGCAGTCAATTTGCCGCCTTCAATGTAAATATTACCCAGCTCTGCGAGGATACCAGCACATTGATCGCTGCTGTTGGTAGCTTTCGCTGTCACCGTGCCGCTATTTATAATGAGATTACCTCCGGTGGCTATCCCTGCCATATAGCCAGTGACATCGAGACTGCCATCTCCACAGATGGTCAGAGCGTAAGGGACAGTAGGGTCAACGGTTTCGTAGTCTTCGATTGTTGCCGAAATGCCCTTGCCGGCATGAGTGTTTTCCAATGATGTTAAGGTATTCCTGCCTTCCAGTTTCAGCGTAAATGGCGCAGAACGTTCGATAGCTGCAGAATGTTCGTTTTCTACGACTTTCACAGTCGCGTCGCGCAGGGTCAGAGTCTCCCCGTCCCATTTGACGTTATAATTCGTGTCATTGGCACCCTCAGTCGCAACGTTGCCGCTTTCGTACGTGATGGCGTATGCCACCGGATTGGCAGCGGTGCTTTCTAAGTCTACTCCTCCGACTGTGATAGGCGGCGATGCCTCTTCTTCCGGGGCTGCGGTTTGAGCAAAGGCCGTGGCCGACAGCAGCGCCAATATCAGGCACAGGTTAAGTACTATTGCTGTAAATCGTTTTTTTATGTGTTGTCCTCCTTGTCTGTATATTGTTGTTTCGTTTCGTGTTTGGTTTCTTTGTCTTGCTTCTGGCGAATACTCTTCCTGACCAGTTTTGCACGGATTGTTCTACGTACATCCTTGTCTTCTCCTTCCTACTATTGATTGGCTCGGAATGAGTCCTTCATATATATAGGTACACAAAAAAGAAAAAACTCTCACCTTAATTGAAAAATTTTTATATGAATTTTGTCGGTGTGAAGGGGGGAGAGTTCGGTTTGGAGATTTCGCAAATGGATTAAGCAAATAAGATGAAAAAATAAAAGATTTCACAAATATTATTTTTGAAATAGAATAAAAAATGCAGAATTTAAAATAATAATTTGAAAAGAGATATGTGTTTGTGTT
Source organism: Eubacteriaceae bacterium CHKCI004 (assembly GCA_900016875.1). Taxonomy (GTDB): domain Bacteria; phylum Bacillota; class Clostridia; order Lachnospirales; family Lachnospiraceae; genus Anaerobutyricum; species Anaerobutyricum stercoris. The sequence goes on from FCNR01000071.1 coordinate 79,940, forward strand.
ACAATGAATTCCGTGGAGGTAAAACAAATGGAAAGTGTTGTGAGATTAGCTTCTTTAAAAATTTCAAATACAAAAAATGTTAGAAACGGACAGATTATTATGCCCAATACCTTTCGGAAGCAGTTGGACTATAAACATGCAGAGGTGTTGGGCTTATATGGTCAAAATGGTTCTGGCAAAACGGCGGTGATTGATGCCTTGTATTATTTACAAAAGATTATGATTGGCAGTGCGTTGGAGAATGAAATCGCAGATTATATCGAGGTAAATGAGAAGGAAGCAGAGATTACTGCCGATTTTAATATTTTTGCAGACTCAGTTATTTATGAAGCGGGCTATAAAATTACTTTGCAAAGAAATGGAAAACATGCAGAGATTGTTCGGGAAACTTTGAGTTGTGCCGTAAATGAAAGAGATTCCAGAAGTAATAAGACTGTTTTTATGGATTATCAGCGTATGGATAAAGATATAGTGTTTTCTCCGAGAAAGAGATTTAATGAAGTGATTGAAGCGAATGCGGAAAATAAAACGGATTTGATTGTGGCGAGAAAAATGGCAGAAAAGGAGAACTGTTCTTATATTTTTGGAGAGAGCAGCAGAGAAATTTTCTGTCGTTGTTATGAAAATGATTTCAGACACTATTCAGAGACAATCAAGGCGTTATTTAAGTTTGCATTGAAAGATTTATTTGTAATTCGTAACGCTCATTCAGGAGTGATTTCTGCTAATTTTCTGCTGCCTATGGCATTCAGGATTGAACAAGACGAAATCGGGATGAAGGGAGATTTTGCTGTCCCTTTAACAGAACCGATTATCTTAAATGAAGAAAGAAAAAATGTTTTGGATGTTATTGTAGAACAAGTGAACATGGTTTTATTTACAATTATTCCAGGAATGAAAATAGCGGTTCATAATCATGGAATGCAGCTAACGGATTCAGGAGAAAATGGTTACAGAGTGGAGATTGTTTCTATCCGGGACGGTATGGCTCCGATTCCAATTAGAATGGAATCGGAAGGAATTATTAAGATTATTTCTATTTTAAATGCGCTGATTCAGGCGTTTGGAAATTTTTCTATCTGTCTGGTCATTGATGAATTGGATGCAGGTATTTTTGAGTATATGCTGGGAGAGCTGCTGGATATTTTCAGCAAAAGCGCAAAAGGGCAGTTGATTTTTACGTCACATAATCTTCGTGCCCTCGAAATGCTGGATAAAGATAGTATTATGCTTTCCACGGCTAATCCGGACAGAAGATATATTCGAATGAAAAATGTAAAAGCAACAAACAATCAAAGGGATATGTATTTGAGGGGAATTACCCTTGGTGGACAGGATGAAGTAATTTATGAAGAAACAGACAGCCTAAAAATCGCACGCGCATTTAGAAAGGCGGGTAGAATGATACAGCATGAGTGAAAAAAAGGTCGTTATGTTTATAGTGGAAGGACCAAGTGACGAAGCTGCACTTGGGTCGATTATAAAAGAATATTTTTCAAATAATGAAGTGCAATTTGTTGTGGTATATGGGGATATCACTCTGAAAGATTATGTTTCTGAAGACAATATTCTAAAAAAATCAATGAACAGATAGAAAGTGTAAAAAAGAAATATCGTTACTTTCACGATGATTTTATCATGATTATCCATATCGTTGATACGGATGGTGTATATATTCCGGAAATTGATATCAAAGAAGCAGATGTGGAGAAGGCGCAATATTACGAGGATCATATAGATGTTAAAAATGTAAAAGCAATTGTAAATCGCAACAGACGCAAAGGAGCCATTTTATATAAACTTAGGAAAACAGGAAAGATAAATGGAATACCTTATCGAATTTATTTTAATTCTTGCAATTTAGAACATGTGTTATATGATGAGTTAAAAGACTTTACCGATGAGGAAAAACAAATCTTATCGGACGACTTTGCAGATAAATATGACGGGAAAGTAAATGAATTTATAGAATTTATATCAGATAACCAAATTGCAGTTCCGGGAACATTTCAGAAAACATGGGATTACATAGAAAAGGACAGAAATTCTTTAAACAGACATTCTAATATGCATTTAATTTTTGAATAGATTTTATAATTCAAAGGATGGATTTCCCTTGACTGTAAACCTCATTTATACTGTATATTTAAGCCTCAGAAGAGATAAAAGGAGGCGAAAGTATGACCATAAAAGAAGTGGAAGAGCGGACGGGCCTGGCCCGCTCCAATGTTCGGTTTTACGAAAAAGAAAAATTGATCCGGCCCTCAAGAAATGAGCGAAACGGATACAGAGATTATTCGCAGAGCGATGTGGAGAATCTGAAGAAGATCGCATATCTGCGCACCTTGGGGATATCTATTGAAGACATACGAAATGTAATCCAGGGGAAGGAGTCCCTCCCTGAGATTCTGGAGCGGCAGAGCGAACGGCTGGATGAGCAGATGGCGGATCTGGACAGGGCAAAGGTGCTCTGCGATAAAATGCTTCACGACCGGGAACTCAGCTACGAAACGTTGCAGGTGGAGCGATATGTGAATGAACTGGGGGATTATTGGGAGCAGAATCAGCCGGTATTCCGTCTGGATACCGTCAGTTTTGTCTGGCTTTGGTGCAGCTTCCAGACATGGATGGTGTTGACCGTTTTGTGCTTGCTTGTGGGCATCTTGTTTTACAGCAAACTGCCCCCGCAGATTCCGGTACAATGGAAGCTGGGCATCGCAAGTACGCTGGTACGAAAAGAGTTTATCTTTGCTTACCCGCTTATCTGTATTGCAATCCGTTATTTTCTCAGACCGTACATTTATGTAAAAGTGCAGATGAACACAATTTACGGAAAAATAATATCAGAGTATCTGAGTAATTCTCTGTGTTTCGTTGCCCTTTCGGCGGAAGTTTTCGGCGTGTTGTTCGTGTTTGGGCTGGCAGAAAATATCGTGATAGTTTTTCTGGCAGATGCAGTAGTGCTCCTTGGTCTGCTGGCGACAGGGCTTGTGAAAATGGATCTGAGGGGATTTGGGAGAAAGGAGTAATACTTTTCAAAACAGAAATCTTTAAAGGAAAAATGGAGATATAGATGATGAAGATACATGTGGTAAGAGCAGAAGAACTCTGGCAGCAGGCCGGCGCCTACTATGTGCGCATCCAGGCCATGGCCAGGCAGTACCATATCACGCTCCGGGAAGAGTTCGATGAACACGACACTCCAAAAGCCAAATACATTGTGCTGTTGGACGATGAATTTCCGGTGGCTACCTGCCGTCTGTATGAACTTTCCGGGGAGACGTTTCCTTCCGTGATGCTTGGCCGGGATGTGGCCGTGGGTTTCTATGAAAAGCTTGGTTATGAAATCTGCGACGGACAGATTATCCACGGCGACACCTTTGACTGTGTCCGGATGGAGAAAATGTTGTGATTATTGTAGATGGAGAATCTGGAAAAAGAAAGAAGGAATCATTCATGTGGAATGCGGATATTTATGATAGTTTTGGAAAAGAGCGGATGCAGCCGTCTATCGATCTGGCAGCCCGCTTAAAAGATAAAAAGTTCAAAAGAATATTGGACGTGGGCTGTGGGAGCGGCATGAGCACGGCGGCGATTCTCTCCACATGGAAAGACGCCGAAGTCATCGGCGTGGATTTATCGGAAGAAATGCTTCAAAATGCCAGGGAAACCATGCCGCAGGTGCAGTTTATAAGAAGAAACTGCAGCAAGCCGTTGCTGGACATGGGTACATTTGACCTGATTTTTTCCAACGCATTTCTGCAATGGATACCCAATCAGGAGGAAATTATCAATCAGGCATTTTCCATGTTAAAGGAAGGCGGAGTGCTTGCTGTGCAGATTCCGCTCTTTGACGAGATGCCGGCCAGCAGATGTATCACCGACGCAGAGAAAAACTGGACACAGCAGCTGAAGGGAATTGAAGAAGAGCAGTTCGTGGTGCACCCGCCTCTGCAATATTACGAGATGTTCGCAGAACATTTCCCAGAAATCAACATGTGGACCACCGATTACTGCTACATCATGGACAGCCATGAGGAGGTTCTTAACTTTTTAAAAGGCGCCGCCCTGCGCCCGCACATAGGAAGACTCAGCGAGACCGAGCTGCAGATGTTCATGAACGAAGTCCTTACGAACCTGAAAAATGCATATCCGGCCCGGAAAAATGGAACGGTGCTGTTTCCGTTCCGGAGACTGTTTTTAACGGGAAAGAAGTAAGAGGGGCGTAAAATGCAAAGAAAACGTTATGACGGAGGTGCGATATGCGGCTGATTCCTGTTGATAAAGAAAACAGAAGCGCTTACAAAGTATTTGAGCAAGCCAAAGATTTACCGACCTATTTATCCAGAATATATCCGAATTTAGAAGCTTCCTATCTGAAGTGGATGTATATTGAAGAAGATGGAAATTATATTGGGAGCGTCTGGCTGGAAGGGCAGGATACCCGTAGGGCAAAGCTTGGAATTTTCATTGCGGACCCCGCATATCGGGATAAAGGCATTGGAAAATATGCAATACAAAAAATGATTTCTTTGGCAAAAAGCGACGGCATAGATATAATCACCCTGAATGTCAGGGTGGGGAATCTGCGTGCCAGAAAAGTCTATGATTCCTGTGGCTTTAAGGAGAAGAAAAGATTTAAAAAAGAAAATGGCATAGACGTGTTCTCCATGGAGTTGGAATTATAATATATATCAGTGAAAAATGTTGGGAGGGAAGAAGATGTTAAAAATATGGTACTATGGCGGAGTGGAATATATGAAAGATGCGCCGGCATATTTTAATAATGTATATGAAGACGAATGGCTGGAAGACAATTTTGTCAAAGAAATGATTTTAGATGTTGACAATTCTAAAGTGATCAGTCCGCATATTATTGAAAGTCCGGTTCTCGGAGCGATTACGCCAAGAGAACTGTCCGGCGGCGTCAAAGTCTTGATTCTTATGTTGAAAGATGACTCTTTTGTCTATAATATGTCAAATTGCGGCAACAATTGTGCAAAATGGATTTTGAAAATTGCCGAAAAAAAAGATTTGATCGTGTATCTCCAGCATATGCTCAGATTTACCGGAGAGTTTGAAATTATGATTATGAATACGGGAAAAATTGTTCATAATGGAAAAGAGTATGTAAACGAGCTGCTTAAGGCGGAGGAAATGGTCAATGAAGGGAAAATATGAATTTGAGGTGCGGAGTAAAAAAGTAGTATTCCGATTTGAAATAAAAAGAAATATTACCGTTATTAAAGGGGATAGTGCATCAGGAAAAACCACTTCATTGAAGAAAATAATAATTTTATCTTTTCACGGGAATTTGCCGAATATGTATTATCTTCCGGAAATTATTTCGTGTTTATAAGCAGATCGCCGCTGAAAATGCTTCCTTACAGTATTCACGAAATATATGAGATTAAAACAAGAAAAAAACAGGCGGATGTACGGCAGGTATTCTGTGATTTTCAAGAGTTGTACAGCAATTTCCCGGACGTGAAAAATAACAGAATGTCTGTGGTTGTGACAGAAGACAGTAATTCAGGGTATGAGTTTTATTCTGCTTTGTTTGAAAAAAATGAGGTAATCAGCGCAGAGGGGAATTCCAATATTGTAAATGTGTTGAAAGAGCAAACAGCAAAAAATATGTTTGTGATAGCAGATGGTGCGGTATTTGGTTCGATGGTTGAAGATTGCTTTGAATTTGTCGTACATAATCTGGATAAAAGAATCTCCATGTGGATGCCGGAGTCGTTTGAATACATTTTACTCAAAGCCGGGATTATACAAAATAATAAAATAGATGCGATTCTGGATAACCCAAGTGAGTACATTGAATGTAAGAGATACCCAAGCTGGGAACGTTTTTTTACGGAGATATTGATTTGTTTTTCGGATGAGAAATATAAATATTCTAAAAAACATTTGAATCCTTATTATGTGCTTCCGTATAATCTGGAAAAGGTAAAAAAATATTTATGGGAGGGGTTACAGATTATTTTATAATCAGAGAAATGAGAGAAGCAATTCTTTTATGATGTGAGAATCAGAAAATAGCATTTACCTCTTGCTTTTTCCCTCTCCTTCGACTATAATACTTTACTAGAGTAGATTGATAAATCTTTACATCAAGAAAGAAATAAGAGTAAAAGGAGAAAACGTTATGAAGAAATTTATTGCCATGGCTTTATTTTCCGCCATGTGTGTAACTTCCCTGGCAGGATGTGGTAGTTCCAATGGAAGCGGCGGCAGTTCCGCAGAGGGCGGTACACAGGCTGCAGCAGAGTCTGACTGGGAAGATGTCAGCGCAAAGGGTGAGATGACCATTGGTATGACATTATTTGCGCCGATGAACTATTACGATGAGAATAATAATTTTGTTGGTTTTGATACTGAGCTGGCGCAGGCAGTGGGCGAGAAGCTGGGTATCGATATCAACTTTGTGGAGATTAACTGGGATTCCAAGGAGATCGAATTGAATTCCAAGAATATCGACTGTATCTGGAACGGTATGTGCAGCACAGCAGAGAGACAGGAAACCATGACGCTTTCTGCGCCATATCTGTACAATACACAGGCTATGGTTATGAAGGCAGACCGTGAAGATGAGATTATGAGCAGTGTGGACGGACTCACCGTTACGGCTGAGAAAGGTTCCACCGGCGAGGGCAAACTGCAGGGAACTATCGCAGATGATGACACGGTAGAAGTTTCCGCGATGGAATACTTTGCGAATTCCAACTACGTGGCTTCAGACTCCATGGCGAAGGCTCTGATGGAAGTTAAGGCTGGAACCGCTGATGTGGCGTTGGTTGATAGTGTGGCAGCTTACGGTATGGTTGGCCCTGACACCGATTATTCCGATATGGTCATCAACGTGGATAATAACTTTGGTCTGCAGGAATATGTCATCGGTTTCCGTAAAGGAAGCGATCTGGAGCAGCATGTCAGCGATGCCATTGACGAACTGTACGCAGACGGCACTGTAGCTCAGCTGGCTGAGAAATATAATCTTTCCGATCTTTTGATTGAGAATGATGCGCAGGCAGCAACAGAGGCTCCTGAAGCAGCGACAGGTGATACAGCAGCAGAAGCTGCAACCGCAGCGGCAGAATAAGATGAATCAATCACTATAAATAATCGAACAGTAAACGTATGAATCCGGATTTCCGGCATTCCGCATGGCGGCGGAAGAGAGGAAAGCCGGATTCTTATTGTGAAAATACTGGAATCACGCCGCCTTTGATGAAGGCAGATTCCGCCTGACGGGCAGGAAACCCGAAGTATATCATACATAAAAAAGGAGAGATACGCTATGTTGGGAGCTAATCCGATCGAGTCGCTGACCAGCGGATTTTTGTTAAACCTGGAACTGTTTGCGGTGACGCTGCTTCTGGCGCTTCCGCTGGGTTTGATCATTACATTTTGTTCCATGTCCAGATTTAAACCGCTGAAATGGATCACAAAAGTATTTATTTGGGTAATAAGGGGAACACCGCTGATGCTGCAGCTTTTTGTGGTGCTGTATGCGCCGGGACTTTTGTTCGGGATTCCGATGTCTTCCCGGTTCACGGCGGCGGTCATTGCCTTTGTGATCAATTATGCCGCTTATTTTTCAGAGATTTACCGCGGTGGAATTGAGAGTATTTCCGTGGGACAGTACGAGGCCGGCAAGGTGCTCGGCATGACCCGGTCGCAGATTTTCTTCAAGGTCGTTCTGCTTCAGGTGGTAAAACGGATCGTGCCGCCGATGAGCAATGAAATTATTACTCTTACTAAAGATACGGCGCTGGCTCGTGTCATTGGAATCGGTGAGATTATCATGAGCGCGGAACGTTTTACAAAGATGGGACTTATTTGGCCATTATTCTCGACAGCTCTGTATTTCCTTGTATTTGTCGGCGTTCTCTCTCTGCTGTTTGGCTGGGTTGAGAAAAAGATGGATTATTTCAGAGTGTAAGGAGGTATGGACATGGCGATTTTGGAAGTAAATAATCTGAAAAAGAATTTTGGTAATCTGGAAGTGCTGAAGGGAATTGATTTCTCTTTGGAAAAGGGGGAGTCTCTCGCCATGATTGGCGCGTCAGGAAGTGGTAAGACTACGCTGCTGCGCTGTCTGAACTTTCTGGAGAGACCGACCAGCGGACAGATTCGTGTTAACGAAAAAGTGGTATTTGACGGGGCGGACGCCAGAACTTTGAGCGAGGCGGAGATTCGGAAGAACCGTCTGCATTTCGGCCTGGTGTTCCAGTCCTTTAATCTGTTCCCGCAGTATACAGTATTGAAGAACTGTACGCTGGCCAAGGAACTGATGGCCAAAGAGCGTCCGGATTTTAAAACCAATAAAAAGCAGATTCTTGATGAGATTAAGACAGAAGGGGAGGCAGTGCTTGCCAGTGTCGGATTGCAGGAGAAAATGGATTATTATCCACATCAGCTCTCCGGCGGACAGCAGCAGCGTGTAGCCATCGCCAGAGCCCTGATGTTACAGCCGGACATCCTCTGCTTTGACGAGCCGACTTCCGCTCTGGACCCGGAGCTTACCGGAGAGGTATTAAAAGTAATCCGCGGACTGGCGGACAAAAAGACAACTATGGTCATTGTCACCCACGAAATGCAGTTTGCCCGTGATGTCTCCGATAAGGTGCTGTTTCTTGACAAAGGAATGGTGGCTGAGTACGGAAGTCCGGAACAGGTATTTGAACATCCGAAGGAAGAACGGACCAGGCAGTTCCTGGAGAGATATTTTGAGCAGTAACATATAATTTCAATAAAAGCTTCATTAAAAAAGAGCAGCCGGTTATTTTCCGATGATACCTCCTGTCAGGCAGACAAGTGACAAAACTTATGTCTGTCAGAAAGGAGTATAGCGAAAAAACGGCTGCTCTTTTGGTTTGTCATAGCATCAGCTCAGGGAGCAATTTCTATTTCAGATACTCCGCTGCCAGTTCTTTAAAGACCGGCAGCGCTTTTTTTATGCGCTCCGTCGGTACACAGTAGGCGATCCGGAAATGTCCGGGACAGCCGAAAATGTCGCCCGGTACCAGCATCAGATTTTTCTCCTTTGCTTTTTCGCAGAAGGCGTAGGAATCCGGTTCCAGGGAACGAGGGAACATATAGAAGGTGCCGCCCGGTTCCACGCAGGAGTAGCCGTAGGAGAGAAGAGCGTCGTAAAGAATCTTTTTGTTCTCCTCGTAGACGGACAGGTCGGAAGTGTCCCCGCACACTTCGGTGACAGTTCTCTGCATGAGAGAGGCGGGGCCGTTCTGGCCGATGGTCCTTGAAATCTGAGGACAGATAGCTATGATATTTTCCGCTCCTTCACATTCAGGATTCACTGCCAGATAGCCGATGCGCTCGCCCGGCAGGGAGAGAGACTTGCTGAATGAATAACAGGTCAGCGTATTCTTGTAAAAATTAGCGATGTATGGGCTGTCTGTTCCCGTGAAGACAATGTCCCTGTATGGCTCGTCGGAAATCAGGTAAATCGGGCGGCCGAATTCTGCGGATTTGGCAGTGAGGATATCGGCCAGCCGCCGGATGGTTCCGGTAGAGTACACAATGCCGGAAGGATTGTTCGGGGAATTGATCAGCACGGAGGTCACGGCCGGGGTGAGCATTTGCTCAAAAGCATCAAAGTTGATCTGAAAGCTGTCGACGTCCGCCGGCACGATGGATAATTTCAGGGAAGCTCCGGCAGTGTACGGTTTATATTCAGAAAAACACGGGGCAAAGGTCAGCACCTCATCGCCTGGATTGTTGACGGCCCGGAAGGCGTGGGCCAGAGCGCCGGCGGCGCCGATGGCCATGAATATGTTTTCTGGTTGATAATGACACCCGTATTTCTGATTTAAGCTCTTTGCGATGGCGGCTCTTGCCTCCGGAATACCCATGCCCGGGCTGTAGCCGTGAAGTGACAGTGCGTCAAGATCCCGGATGTTTTTGATGATGGTATCATTGACGCTTTGCGGTGCCGGAACAGAAGGATTGCCCAGGCTGAAATCATAAATGTTTTCCGCACCCACAATCTTTGCTTTTTCCTGTGAATACTGAAATATCTCAAAAATGATGTCTTTTTCAGACAGCATTGATGTGTAATATTTGTTGATCATTATTTTGTCTCCTTTGCTATGCAGAATCGTCTGCGGATCAAACCGCAGATAATAATTATTTTATCATGGAATATTTATGGTGAAAAGGCGGCGGCTCTAAATTTTCTCCGCTGCATTGACGAATAAAAAGACTTTGTTTATAATACGAAGAGGAATCTCAGAGTAAAAACAATACGAAGAATAGATAGAGGGAGAATATTATGGATAATTATACAATTTTGCCGGTCCCTTATACGGTAGGACCCGAGGCATATAACAGCGTCGCAGAATACACCCGTCTCTATGGAACAAAGGCGGTGGTCATCGGCGGAGAGAAGGCCATGAACGCATCCAGAGAGAAGCTGCTGAACGCTGTGGAGGATACAGAGATCACGATCCTCGATTTTGTACATTTTGGAAAAGAATGCACCTTTGAGGCGGCAGGACGGCTGGAGACCGTGGAAGCGGTGAAGGAAGCGGATATGATCTTTGCCGTGGGCGGCGGCAAGGCCATCGATACGGCAAAGCTGGTGAGCATTGATTTAAAGAAGCCGTACTTTGCCTTTCCGACCATCGCCTCCAATTGTGCGGCAGCTTCCGCGGTGTCTATTGTTTATAAAGAGGATGGTTCCTTTGCGGATTTCGTACATTTTCTTGAGGCGGCGAAACATGTGTTCATTGACACAGATATTATTGCCCGCGCGCCGAGAGAATATCTCTGGGCTGGTATCGGAGATACCTATGCCAAATATTATGAGGTGAGCATTTCCGCCCGGGGCGAGAGCCTGCCGCATTATATGGCTATGGGCGTGAATATGAGCCGCATGTGTATGGAGACTCTGGTGGAGCACGGAGCGCAGGCGCTTTGCGATAACGAGGCTGGAATCGCTTCTTATGATCTGGAGCAGGCGGCGCTGGCTATCATCATTACCACAGGATGGGTATCCATGCTGGTGGCGAGAGATCATACTATGGATTATAACGGCGGCGTGGCCCACGCCTTCTTCTATGGTCTGTGCAATCTGCCGGGATTTGACGAGAACCATCTCCATGGAGTTGTGGTGGGCTTTGGCGTTCTGCTGCTTCTTGTTATGGATGGAAGAGAAGACGAGTGCAGAAAGCTCATAGAGTTTAATAAGACCGTTGGTCTGCCGACATGTTTGTCCGATATTGATGTTACTGTGGAGCAGGTGGCTGCCTGTGCGCATACTATGACAGAGGATGAGGACGTGCGGCATTATCCGTACAAGGTAACGGAAGAAATGATTCTTCGTGCGGTGAGAAAGCTGGATGTGTAAAGAACGCGGCGGTGCAGGACACAATCTGAACATAATTTGACAGTATAATGTTTCAACCAAGTGAAGTGACTTTATAGATTTTGCCCGGAAAATGATTCCGGTAAATATTAGAAAGGTGGTATCACTATGTATTATGGATATGGTATGGGTGGATTTTTCTGGGATCCGACCTATTTTCTTGTTATTATCGGCGTGGTGATTTGTCTCATCGCTTCCGCAAGGGTACAAAGCACCTATGCGAAGTTTGAGAAAGTGAGAAGTCACTCCGGCGTTACAGCGGCAGAGGCCGCACAGCAGATTCTTCATGGCGCAGGGCTTTATAATGTGCGGATTGAGCGCATTTCCGGGCATCTGACGGATAATTATGATCCCCGAAGCAAGGTGCTGCATTTATCTGACGCGACCTGGCGTTCCACATCGGTGGCAGCCATCGGCGTGGCGGCTCATGAGTGCGGACATGCCATTCAGGACGCAAGAGACTATGCGCCTCTTAGAATCCGGGGTGCAATCGTTCCGGTAGTGAATTTTGGTTCTATGCTGTCATGGCCGATTATCATTATCGGTATCTTGCTGAGCTTTAATCATTTTTTGATTACTTTTGGAATTATCCTGTTTTCCCTTACGGTGCTTTTCCAGCTGGTGACTCTTCCTGTAGAGTTTGACGCTTCTTCCAGGGCTCTCCGGATTCTTGGAGACACGCACATGCTCTATGAGGATGAGCTTCGCGGCGCAAGAAAGGTATTAAGCGCGGCGGCTCTTACCTATGTGGCGGCAGCAGCGTCCTCAATCCTGCAGCTCCTTCGTCTTGTTCTGCTGTTTGGAAGAAGAGACGATTAGTGTGCGGCTATGAAAGATATTAAGATTCTTTGTGTGGGAAAGATTAAAGAAAAATATTTCCGTGAAGGCATTGAATACTATGTTCGACAGATAAAAAAGAAGTATCCGGTGGAAGTGGTGGAATGTGCCGATGAAGCCACGCCGGATAAGGCGTCCGAAACGGAAGAACTTCAGATTAAAGATAAAGAAGGCAGAAAACTTCTTCAAAAGATAAAGGAAGAAGATTATGTCATTGCTTTGTGTATCGATGGCGTGCATAATTCTTCCTTGCGATGGCGGGAGCGGATGCAAAAACGCGCCCGCCTTGTGTCTGGTTCTATGGTTTTTGTCATCGGCGGTTCTTTGGGACTTTCTGACGCCGTGGTGCGGCGGGCCAATGAGAAACTTAGTTTTTCTGCCATGACATTTCCGCACCAGATGATGCGGATGATATTATGTGAGCAGATCGCCGGTGTATTCGCGGAATGAGAAGCTGCTGATGAAGGTGGAATCGGCAGAGGACCGGGAGATTCTGTACATTTAACAGGAACAGCGTTCTACTCCCAGTTGAAGGGAGAGAAAGAATACAAAATAAAAGAGACCACTGGCCGCCAGGGTCAAAAATGGATGGAGACCGCTGGGAAGCAAAACCTGCTGGTAAAGGAGCTGGGACAGCCAGCCGCCCGCCAGGGCGAGAGCTGCGGGCAGCAGCAGTGTTTTTTCCACTGAAAAAGAGAATGAGGTCACTTTAAGTATACAGAACAGATCTGTCAGAATCTGTATGGCGTACCCGGCCAGAAGTCCATATAAATAACCGCGGATACCAAAGGAAGGAATCATGGTCAGGATGAAGAGAATCCTCATACCCATGCCCAGCAGATTGTGATACAGAGTCTGTTTTGTGCTGCCGAAACCATTTAAGATGCTCGACAGAGTCTGTGACACGTACATGAACGGACATAAAATGGCGAACATATATACATAATGGCCGGCTTCCTGGCTTCCAAATACAATATTGCCCAGGGTATTTCCGTACAGGAGAAAACCGAAAGTGCTGAATATACCGATGATGATGCAGTAATGAAGACTTTTTGAAATGGTGCTTCGTATCTGCATCATTTTTTTCTGTTTATAGGAAAAAGAAATGGCAGGAAGCAGCATAACGGACAGAGAATTTACGATAGTTGCCGGAAAAAACAAAAAAGGGAGAGCCATGCCGGTGAGCGTTCCATAGCATTCCAGTGCCAGGGTCTGGCTGCCAAGATACGGAATCAGCATAAAAGGAATGAGCATATTTTCCAGACTGCTGATTATGGTCAGAGAAAAATGGTTGATGGTCAGAGGAATACTGAAAGAGAAAAATTCCCGGACCATAACGGAAAAAGGCATAGTATAGACTGATTGAAAATGAGGATGGGAACGGCGCAAGGAAAAACGATTGCGTCCCATCCGCTCTCCGAAAAGATTGGTGTAAATATAGGCAAAAACAGTGTATACAGTGGAAGCAATCTCGCCGATGACCATGCCCCAGGCGGCGATTCTTGCATCAGCCGTAAACAGATAGATGGAAATAGAAAGCAGGTAGATACTCCCTACCCGCGCACACTGTTCCACCAGCTGACTGGCAGCGGGAACACTGGAGCGATTTAAGCCGATATAATACCCGTGAAGGCAGGATTTGACTGCCACAAAAGGCAGAGAGAGGGCTGCGATACGCAGGGCGGGAGCAGCCGATGCCTCATGAAGCAGATGTGTGCTCAGATACCCGGCGCTTTCATACAGGATGGACAGGAGGATCAGGGATAACAGAAAAGAGAGCGTGCAGGTAAGATGGATCAGACGGCGTATATTTTTCTGTTCTCCCATGGCGTAAAAGCGGGAGGTCAGATTGGATATGCCCGTCTCGAAACCATGGCAGACCAGTGTAAAGCAGAGCATGTATATGGGAAAAATGAGCTGGTAAATTCCCAGTTCCTTTGCACCAATCAGGTTGGAGAGGAATATTCTGTTATAGAAACCCAGAATTCTGGAAAGAAATCCGGATAAAGTGAGAATAAGAGTTCCGGTAAATATTGTTTTCTTATAGGACATAGAAACACCTGCGAGTAGTTTCTTTTTAATATATGAGCGGAACTGACGACTTAGAATAAAAACAGACGGCTTAAAAATGAGTAGAAAGGTCGGTGCGATCATGTCGATGATTTATCTGGATAATGCTGCCACAACTCCGCTGCTGCCGGAAGTGTTAAAAGAAATGCTGCCCTATCTTGAGGGGCAGTACGGAAATCCTTCTGGCCTCTATCAGATTTCTGCAGAAGCAAAAAACGCAGTGGAGAATGCCAGAAAAACCATAGCGGATACTCTTGGCTGTGAACCGGAGGAAATATATTTTACTTCCGGAGGAACAGAGGCGGATAACTGGGCCATAAAATCTGTATACAGAGCAGGGAAAAAGAAATGTCATATCATCACATCTCAAATCGAGCATCATGCAGTGCTGCACACCTGTCAGGCGCTGGAAAGGGAGGGCTGCGCGGTCACTTACCTGAAGGTGGATGAAATGGGACGGATATCGCCGGAAGAACTGGAAAAGGCCATTTGCCCGGATACCGCGCTGATTACAATTATGACTGCCAACAATGAGGTGGGAACCATTCAGCCTGTCAGAAAAATCGGTGAGATTGCCCGGCGGCATAACATTTTCTTCCATACAGACGCCGTGCAGGCGTACGGACATTTTCCAATTTCGGTAAACAAACTCGGCATTGATATGCTCAGTGCCAGCGCTCACAAATTCCGGGGGCCAAAAGGAGCTGGATTTCTCTATATAAAAAAAGACCTGGATCTTCCGCCTTTTATGCACGGAGGAGCGCAGGAAAGAGGAAGAAGAGCCGGAACGGAAAATGTACCGGGCATCGTTGGCATGGGCCGGGCTGCCAGCCTGGCTCACCGGGAAATGGAAGAGAGGGAACAGAAAACCTCCGCCATGCGGGATTATATGATTCGGAGAATTCTGGGCGAGATTCCTTTTGCCAGACTGAACGGAAGCTGGAAAAATCGTCTGTCTGGAAATTGCAATATCAGTTTTCAATTTGTAGAAGGAGCGGCGCTTCTGGTGCTTCTGGATGAAGAGGGAATTTGTGCCGCTGCCGGTTCCGCGTGCAGCACCGGATCAAGGGAACCGTCCCATGTATTAAAAGCTATGGGGCTGCCGGACAGCATTGCACACGGAACCATACGTCTGACCATTGGCAGCCAGAATACCATGGAGGAAATAGATCGTGCGGTGGAAAGTATAAGAAAATGTGTGGCGAGACTTCGGAGTAATTCACCGGAATTTGAAGACTTGATGGACGGCAGAAAATAAAAGAAACACTTCTTTCTTTCTATTTTCTTCTATAGTATAATAATATGATATTGGGGTCAAAAGCCTGTCTATAGCACCTTGAAAAGTTCATATATTTTGTAGTAAATACAAGCCGAAATGCTTCTCTTGCTGTATAATAGAGCTATCCTAGAAAAGAAGGTAATCTTTAT
>FCNR01000056.1 GCA_900016875.1 Eubacteriaceae bacterium CHKCI004
CGCAAAACGCAAGTCGTCTGCGATTATGCCATAGGTCCCACGCTTATTCAAAAAAATATGGCAGCGATTCCATGCAAAGCATGAATCCCTGCCATAGGGCATAAGCTGTTTTTGGTGCGACAGCCCCAGATCTGTAATCTGATATCCGGGAATATTCCCGGGATTATACATAGAATCAGTACACATATGATTGTAAATCGTTAAGCAGCGTCTCCACTCTTCCGATGGCGTCATCCACCTGCTCCCTGGCGTCGTTGATGCGGCTCTGTACCAGATAGTCGGCTATGAGGCCGTCAAGGAAAAAATCTGCAAAAGAAAGAAAACCGTTGACATTGATATGCAGATCCTGTGGGATGTGAACATCGGAAAGTTCCCGTTGAAAAATCTGCAGATTATATCTGGCTTCTTCCAGAGAAGCGGCGGCTCCGTCGAGTTTGGAGTGTTTTATCATACTGGTGAAAAAACCGCCGCCGAACATATCAAAGAGTCCCCAGTTCTTTGCGCTGTTTAACTGATCTTTTGCGGCATACAGGCTCTGGAGTGCATTTTCTCCTGCCCGGATCGCTTCCTGTACTTCCCGTCTCATTATTTCGTTACTCATAAATATATCCTCTCTTTCCTGTACGCAGACCATTGGGCTTAGGCTGATAAGGATACAGCGATGAAAAAGTGCTGTCTCGTTGGTCGCCGGGTTACAGATATTAAAAAAGACCCTTATCATGACCTTTGCCACAATAAAAGTCTTGCTTTCTCATTTGATACGGATGCCTTCCGGCATCGGATGACGATTTCAAACCCGTTTCTTCCGAAACGTTTCGCTACTCCCTTTTCATTGCTTGTACAGAATATATCACGGTGAGGAAAGGGTGTCAAGGAAAAAATAAAGGTGTTATAATTTAAGAAAAAAGGAGGGACAGCATGTACATTTCCAGAGAGACGGCACAGGAAATCGTGGAGGAAATCGGAGGGGAAATAGGAGCACACATCAATCTTATGGATGAGCGGGGATATATCATAGCAAGTACCGACGCTTCCAGAATCGGCAATCTGCATGAGGGGGCAAGACGCATTATACAAAATCATCTGCCGGAGCTTTATATCACGAGGGAAATGGAAAATGCCATGACGAA
This sequence comes from Eubacteriaceae bacterium CHKCI004, assembly GCA_900016875.1. Lineage (GTDB taxonomy): Bacteria > Bacillota > Clostridia > Lachnospirales > Lachnospiraceae > Anaerobutyricum > Anaerobutyricum stercoris. The sequence goes on from FCNR01000056.1 coordinate 1,131, forward strand.
AAAAGGGATCAATCTGCCGCTGGTGGTGGATGAAAATGTGGTGGGAGTCGTGGGCATCACCGGAGACCGGGAGAAGGTGTACGGCTACGGAAATATTGTGCGGCGTATGACCGAGATTCTCATTGCGGACAGTATCCAGAAAGATGCGAAGCGATATGAAAGAAGGCAGAGGTATTATCTCCTGGAGGAATGGCTGGATAATCCGGGTATTTCCCGCAATATGGATTTTCAGAAGAGAGCGGCAAAAATGGGCATTGATGTTACAACGCCTCACCGGGTGATGATTCTTCTGTTTAAAGAATATCAGGAGTTGTCGGATACATTTGAGGGACAGCGTCTGCTGGAGCAGATGGAGGCTTCTATACGACATGAGGCGGAACGGCAGAAAATATTGTACTTAAGAGAACCATCCCGGCAGATATGTATTCTTCCATGGTGCGCCACTGCGCATATGACGGCGGCGGCGGAGAAAATCAGCCGTCTGATTGATAAAAAATATGGGAAAAAACTTGCCGTAGGATATGACAGCGGAAGAGAAAAACGTCTGTCCATGCGGCGTTGTGTATATGAGGCGGAAAAAGCAGCGGCACAGGCACAGGCTTCCGGCAGCAGTATTGTAGGATATGATGAGCTGGATATGGAGCTTTTTCTGAATGAGATCTCTTACAATACCATGGAGGACTACATACATAAATTATTTGGAAATGTACAGAAGGAACGTCTGGCAGAATATATGAAGATGACGGAAACATATTTTGCATGTGAAGGCTCCATTATAAAGATGGCAGAAAAACTGTACATCCACAAAAATACCGTTCAGTATAAGCTGAAGAAGATGGCGGAGGAAACCGGGCGGGATATCCGTCAGCCATCAGATACGGCGGTGTACTATATGGCATGGAAGTTTCACCATTACATGCAGTAAAGAGGGCGGAAGAGTCAGATTTGTCATAAACCACATAAAGCCACAATGAAATAATAATTATTTGTTATAAAAAACATTTAATTGCGATAAAACTCATTCTCTGTAATATATATTTTTTTGTTCGTTTGTTGTAAGATATGGAATATCACATTTTGACAAAACGTTGAAAAAAGAGGAGGTTACGAGATGGCTGTTTTTAAAACAAATGATAATGTGGAGATTTATTATGAGGTGAGAGGAGAGGGACGTCCGCTGTTTCTGCTCCCGGGCTGGACCTGTACCACAAAGTTCTGGCAGAAAAATGTGGAGGAGCTGTCAAAAGGCTGCAAGGTTATTGCCATGGATATGCGCGGACACGGACAATCGGAGAAAGTGATGCACAGCCACCGCATTTCCAGATATGCCATGGATGTGAAGAATCTGCTGGATTATCTGAATGTGGAGGATGTTACTGTTCTTGGCTGGTCCATGGGCGCCTCCATTCTGTGGAGCTACATCGAACTGTTTGGCAATCACCGCATCAGCGGACTGATCTGTGTGGATCAGTCGCCGGCGCAGTATACCGGACCGGACTGGCAATGGGGGCAGAAAGGCTGCTATGATGTGGAAATGTTTATCCGAACCTGTTACGATATCAAGTATGATCCGAGAGGAGCAGCAGAAGGGCTGGCGCATGCATGCCTGCATCATGAGCCGTCAGCAGAAGAGGTGAAATTCATCGCAGATGAGATTTCTCTTTGCCCTCCATATGTACGCATTGAGATCATGCGCGACCACACGAATCTGGACTGGAGAGATTTTATTCCGAATATCAAGCTGCCGACGCTTGTGTGCGTGGCAAGAAACAGCAATGTTTTTGACTGGCACGGCAGCGCGTGGGTAGGAGAAAATATTCCGGGTGCAAAGACCGTCTTCTTTGAGGAGTCGGGACATATGCTGTTCTGGGAGGAGCCGGATAAGTTCAATCAGGTAGTTGCAGAGTTTGTGCAGCAGCATTAGATCAGGGAGAAGTAGTTGATAATATAAAGGCAGGGAATGAAGATGACATTACGGAAGGATGCAGAGCAGATTATAAAGGAGTCACTTTGCCGGGTGCTTCCGGATGAGGCGGTAAAACGAACGCTGGCAGAGAAAACATTTGCAAGTGGAAATATATATCTTGCCGCTGTGGGAAAGGCGGCGTGGCAGATGGCGGCGTCAGCGCAGAGTGTTCTGGGACAGCGGCTGACTGGAGGAATTGTACTCACCAAATACGGACATGTGCAGGGAGAGATTCCCGGAGTAGTCTGTTATGAGGCAGGACATCCGGTTCCTGACGCCGGTTCTTTCCGAGGGACGGAGGCAGTCCTTTCCATGACTGGGAGTCTGTATCCGGAGGATACTGTTTTGTTCCTTTTATCCGGAGGCGGTTCTGCTTTGTTCGAAAAACCGTTGATTCCGGAAGAGGAGCTGTCGGACATCACGGCGCAGCTCCTCGCATGCGGGGCGGATATTGTGGAAATGAATACGATCCGTAAGCGGCTGTCGGCGGTGAAGGGCGGAAAATTCGCGCTTCACTGCGCTCCTGCAGAGGTGTTCAGTATTGTTTTGAGCGATATTCTCGGCGACCCGCTGGATATGATCGCGTCCGGCCCGGCAAGCCCGGACTCCAGTACCTGCCGGCAGGCGCTTCATCTGGTGGAAAAGTATCACCTGAATATCAGTGAAGCGGCCCGTAAATGTCTGGAAACAGAGACGCCGAAGAGTCTTGACAATGTGGAGTCCGTCATCAGCGGCAGTGTTACAGAGCTCTGCCAGGCGGCGGAAACGGAATGCCGCCGGCTTGGTTATACGCCGGTGATTCTGACTGACCAGCTGGACTGCGAGGCAAGAGAAGCAGGCAGCTTTCTCGCGTCTATCGCCAAAACCCATCGGAATACCAGCGAGTCCCTCGCCTTTATTGCCGGAGGAGAAACGGTAGTTCATCTGAAAGGAAAAGGAAAGGGCGGACGAAATCAGGAAATAGCTCTTTCCGCCGCCCTGGGACTTTCCGGCATAGATAACGCCGCTTTGTTCAGTATCGGCAGCGACGGGACCGACGGGCCGACTGATGCTGCCGGCGGCTATGTGGACGGCGGTACGAAACAGCGTCTGGAAGAATGCGGCATTGATATTTATCGGGTGCTTGAAGATAACAATGCCTATGAGGCGCTGAAGACTTGCGGTGGTCTTATTATAACCGGTCCCACCGGTACCAACGTCAATGATGTGGCGGTGCTGCTGATGGCTGGCAGCAAGGATGAGTCCTAAGCGCGTCCGTGCATTTTCCGCTGATAATATATGTAGGAAACCGCTGCCGGTATACCAATCCAGAAGGCCACGGCACAGAGGGTGATGGTTTTCATATGGTCATCCGCCCCGATGGCGGCGGCAATGTAGAACAGCGCCACAGGCAGTGCCGTAATGCCAAGGATGCGGTGCGCTACGTTCCATGTTGCTTCATCACGTACGGTCCATGGCAGACGAAGGCCGGTATGCCGGTTAAAGGGCAGTCGTGGGGAAATCATTCCCGAAAAAATGATGATGACGGCGACGACGGCTGTGGCGAAGATTTTTTCTCCGCTGGCAGAGAGGGTGAAAACACCGGATTCTGTCAGCATCGTCACGGTGATCACCACAAGAATCATACCGATATTAAAAAAAGTAGTGATCGTCAACGCGCGGGTGTGCATTTCATCCGCAACTGTATCGGTGAAGAGAGCGAGATTTTTATAAAGAATCAGCAGGGCGGCGATGGAACACACGCCGACCGCACAGGCGGCCAATGTCTGATTCTGTATATTGGCAGAAAAAATAACGGCAGCAAAGCAGAGTAGAAGGATGACGCCCCGTTTTTGACTGACAAGCTTCATCCGGCGCTCTGCTTTGTTTTTTTCTGCCAGTTCTGCGTTGAGTCTTGCCAGTTCCTCGGTTAGTTCTTTAGTGGAAATATCTGAGACTGCGGCAGAATGTGGTGCGGCGCTGCCGTCAGCCTGTGTCTCCATACCCAGCAGTTCACTGACAGGAACGTTAAATAAAGCGGCTATTTTTATCACCATCTCCGCATCGGGAACAGACAGACCCCGTTCCCATTTCGAAACTGTCTGTCTTACGACAGAAAGCTTTTCCGCCAGATCTTCCTGGCTCATCTTTGCATTTTTCCGCAGGCGGCGGATATTTTCTTCAATCATAGTATGACCTCCCTTTGTGGTTCGCAGGCATCGCATCGTGCGCGTTTTTTGTGCCGGCGAACACATTTGATAGTCCTGATTATATCCATCAGAGGTTTAAAGGCAAGCAACAAAAGTTAACATGCCGCTTGCGGGGGGATTTTTCCGGTGGTATACTGAGGAAAATGTCTTTGGAATGTAACAGAACTATAATAAGAAAAAATGTATGCCAAAAAGGCAGGATTGCCGTCAAGGGGAAGGAAAATATGTATACTTATGAGGAATTGAAACATTTTGTAGATCACTGCCGGCGCTGTCCGCTGGCTGCGACCCGCCACAGGGCAGTGATGGGGAGAGGAAACCTGCAGGCGCCCATTCTGTTTATCGCGGAAGGACCGGGAAGAAATGAAGACCGGGACGGGATTCCGTTTACCGGACAGTCCGGCCAGGTGTTTGACCGGCTGCTGTCAGGAATCGGGCTGTCGCGGGAAGACATCTATATTACCAATATTATCAAATGTCATCCGCCGGGGAACCGGGATCCGAGGCCGGAGGAGCAGGAGGCCTGTATGCCGTATCTGAAATATGAGACATGGCTGCTGAAGCCGAAGATCATCGTGTGTCTGGGACGGGTGGCGGCGCAGCGGATCATCCGTCCGGACTTTCGGATTACGAGAGAGCATGGAAACTTTCTGCTCAGGAAGGGCGTCTGGCTCACCGCCGTGTATCATCCCTCGGCGATTCTCAGAGATGAGGCAAAGCTGCCGGAGACGGAGGCGGATTTTCGGACCATCTGCGATAAGCTCTCGGAGCTTTAATTTTACTGTTTCAATACTTCCCGCGCCGTTGGCGCATCGATATAGAGGCTGTCTGCCAGTCCGCCGATGAGGGCGGCGCGGATGACCTCTTTTTTTTCTTTGCCCGAAACGACGAGAAGCTTGTTTGGGATCTTTTTGATCGTAGAAAGGGAAGCGCCGACCACCCGGGCGTCCATGTCCTGATCGAAAATATTACCGTCCCGATTCAGAAAATGAGAGCAGCAGTCGCCGATGACGCCCCTCTGTATCATGTTTTGATATTCCTCGTGGGTGATGAGCCCCATTTCGTAAAGGATGGACGGCCGTTCCAGATTGCCGACAGAAAAAATGGCGGTGTCGCAGATCTCGGCCATATCGAGAACCCGGGCAATCTGCGAGTCCTGTTTTAGAGCTTCCACGATGAATGGTTTTTCCACCATGGCGGGAGCAGGAATCTGGTAAGCGGTACCGCTGACACATTCCGAAAAGCTGCTCAGGATGGAAAGGGCGTTGGATTCGTACATAGCCCGGGAGAACTGGAAGTCTATTCTGGATCTGGATTTCAGATATTAAGAAATGTATCTTGAAAACCTTTACATAAAAGGGTATAATAAGCAAGAAAACAAACACAGATCTTCAGGGCGGGGTGCAAGTCCCCACCGGCGGTAATCACAGGGCGGCGCAAAGCGCCGTGAATCTGTGCGAGCCCGCGAGCCGAAAGGCAGGATTCCGGTGAGATTCCGGAGCCGACGGTATAGTCCGGATGGTAGAAGATGAGAGAGCAGGCGCTCCTGTACATTTGATTGTACATGGAAGGGGCGGCTGTGTATAATAGATTTACAATCACGCTCTGAGATTGACTGCGCGGCAGTTGATTTCAGAGCTTTTCTTTTTTCTTCCGGCGTATTGTCCTGGACGGCGAGCTGTGTCACTGCAGAGCAGGGGTTTCCCAATGTGGAAGAAGGGACGGCTGCTGCAGACAGAATTATTCAATTAAGAACATAAAAGGACAAGGGAAAGGAAGAAAAAAATGGCGAAATACTATCTTGGTTTTGATGCGGGTACCCAGAGTGTGAAGGTGGCAGTCTATGATGAGAAAATGAACTGTGTGGCGTCATCCAGTGCGCCGACGACTCTCACCTATCCTCATCCGGGGTGGGTGAGTATGGACTGCGATGAGTATCTGGAGCTGACGATTCAGGGAATGCGGGAGTGTGCCCGCATCATGCAGGAGAAGCATCTGGAGCCCGGAGATGTCCGGGCCATCATGGGAGACGGGATCATATGCGGTATCTGCGGCGTGGACGCCGACGGCAATGCGGTGACGCCGTATATCAATTATCTGGATTCCCGGACGAAAGAGGATGCTGAGAAGATTAACAGCTGGAATCTTGATATCTGGGGAAAGGAGACTGGTAATCCTGAGGCAAACTGTATGTTTCCGGCGCTCTTTGCCCGGTGGCTTCTGAAAAATTCCAAAGAGTTTCAGGAAAAGGGCGTGAAGTTCGTACACGACGCTCCGTATGTTCTGGCTCATCTGGCTGGTCTTGGTGCGGAAGATATGTTTATCGACTGGGGAACCATGTCCGGCTGGGGCCTTGGATACAAGGTGGAGGATAAATGCTGGTCTGCGGAGCAGCTTTCACTTCTTGGCATACCGGAGTCCATGATGCCGAAGATCGTGAAGCCGTGGGATATCGTGGGGTATCTCACAGAGGAAATGGCTGAAAAGACCGGATTTCCGGCGGGAATTCCCGTTTGTGCCGGAGCGGGGGATACCATGCAGTCCATGATCGGCAGCGGCAATATGCAGCCGGGGCAGGCGGTGGATGTGGCCGGCACCTGTTCTATGTTCTGCGTGTCCACCAGCGGAATTATTCCGGAACTGAGCCGCCGGGGAGCCGGGCTGATCTTTAACAGCGGAACGCTGCCCGATACTTATTTTTACTGGGGATATATTCGTACCGGCGGTCTGGCGCTGCGGTGGTTTAAAGACAATGTATGCGGACAGGAGAAAGACGGAGATTATTATCAGACTCTCAGCCGGCAGGCGGAATGCGTACCGGCGGGAGCGGGCGGCGTGCTGTTTCTGCCGTATCTTACCGGCGGCATGAACGAGATCCCGGACGCTTCCGGCTGTTTTCTCAATATGACCATGGACACAGACCAGGCGGTGCTCTGGCGGGCGGTGCTGGAGGCAATAGGCTATGATTATATGGAAATCACAGATCAGTATCGCGCGGCGGGCATTGATTTAAGCCGCATCACCATCACAGAAGGCGGCAGCCGGGACGCCCTGTGGAATCAGATGAAGGCGGACATGCTTGACAGCCGGACTATTACTCTGGAAAATGCGGCGGGAGCCGTCATGACCAACTGTTTGTTCGGGGCATATGCGGTGGGCGACGTATCGGATATCAAAGAGGCGCTCCTCGGAAATCTTCATATTAGGAAGGAATATGCGCCGGACAGGATTAAACATGTCTTTTACCGGGAACAGTTTGAGAAAAAAAATCGTCTGGTGAAGAAAGAACTGGCAGGTGCGTTTCGTGTGCTGAAAGAGATGCGGGAACAGGGAAATGATACGGAAAAATGAATGGTGGGAATATGCTGTTTTTAATAAAGAAAACAGAATGGCATAAACTGTGGATTTTTTTTAATACATTGAGAATATTTCTTAAAAAGCGTTTGCGTTATGGGACTATGAATGTTAAACTATAAACAAATTAACCTTTAGTAGTATACGGTATTTTACGAGCCCTTTTTATGCGCCGTTCGCATGCGGGCTTCAGTCATTCACGAGGATTTAGGAGGATTATTTATGGTTACGAATGATGCTACAATTTTGAAAATCAAACATGAAGTACTGTATCGAGTTGCAAAGCTGGCTTATGAAGGAAAGTTTGAGGAGGAACGAGAAAAGATTCCTTATGAAATGATTCCGGGACCAAAAGCGCAGTTCAGATGCTGTATTTACAAGGAGAGAGAGGTCATCAGACAGAGAGTGAATCTGGCGGAGGGCAAAACGCCGATGGGTGAGAAGCCGGATTATTCCAAGGGACATAAGATTGTTTACGTCATTCCGGCGGCCTGTGAAGAATGTCCGATCGCAAGATATACAGTTACCAATAACTGTCAGAACTGTATGGGCAAGGCATGTTATAATTCCTGTAACTTTGGCGCCATCACTATCGGTATGAACCAGGCGTACATAGACCCTTCCAAATGTAAAGAGTGCGGTAAATGTGCTGCAGCCTGTCCATATAACGCTATCGCAGACCTGATGCGCCCTTGCCGTAAGAGCTGTCCGGTAGATGCTCTGCAGGTGGATCCGGACACAGGCATCGCTATGATCGACGATGAGAAATGTATTTCCTGTGGTCAGTGTATCCACAGCTGTCCGTTTGGCGCCATCGGCTCTGTCACATATATTGTGGATATCATCAACGCCATGCGTGAAGGCAAGAAGGTTTACGCCATGGTTGCTCCGGCACTGGAAGGTCAGTTCGGTGATAAGATTACAATGGCCAGCCTGAAAAAAGCGGCAAAAGAGCTTGGATTTACCGATATGATCGAGCTGGGTCTGGGCGGCGATCTGACGGCGCTTTTTGAGGCAAGAGAGTGGGCCGAGGCCTACAAAGAAGGCAAACAGCTCACCACATCCTGCTGTCCGGGCTTTGTTAATATGGTAAAGAAACATTTCCCGAAGATTGCGGATCACGTTTCCACCACAGTATCTCCGATGTGTGCCGTTTCCCGTATGGTTAAGGCAAAAGATCCGGATGCTGTCACTGTATTTGTGGGTCCTTGTGTGGCTAAGAAGAGCGAGGCTGCTGATTCCGGTATCGAAGGCAACGCCGACTATGTTCTGACCATCGGTGAGTTCCGCGCTATGATGAAGGCTAAAGATGTGGAGCTGGAGCAGGCAGAGAACGATTACCAGCAGGCTTCCGTATTCGGAAAACGTTTTGGCAACAGCGGCGGTGTGACCAACGCCGTACTGGAATCCCTCAAAGAAGAGAATGAGAATGCCGATGTGACTGTAACTGTATGTAATGGCGCGGCTGAGTGTAAGAAAGCACTCCTCATGCTGCAGGCCGGCAAGTTAAAAACAGACTTTATCGAAGGTATGGCATGCGTGGGCGGCTGTGTCGGCGGTCCGAGCAAGCATAAATCCGAGATGGAGACCAAGCGTTTCCGTGATAAGCTGATCAAGGAAGCAGATGGCAGAAACATTCTGGAGAATCTGTCCGAAGTGGATCTGGATTCCTTCTCCATGTACAGACACTAATTAATTCTTGCAATTTAGAATAAGGTCTGATAGAATAGTAGAGCACAATTTACAGACAGGAAGGCAGATAACATCTGCTTTCCTGTATTTTTGGAGATGTACCCAAGTGGTTGAAGGGTCCGCACTCGAAATGCGGTAGGTCGGGCAACCGGCGCGAGGGTTCGAATCCCTCCATTTCCGTACCGGCGGCATGGCTTGTGAGAGCTGTGCCGCTATTGCTTTATGGTATATTCCGGATGGTGAGGTGAAATATTTGAATTTTGATATATCTCAATTTGATTCTTACCGTGAAGATAATCGCCGGGAGGTGAAAAAAGCGAAAGGCGGTCTTCCGGTTTCGGTGTGGGAGACATATTCAGCTTTTGCCAATTGTTATGGAGGAGTGATTATTCTCGGTGTAAAAGAGAACAGAGATGGAAGCTGGAGTATGACTGGTCTTGACAATGCGGATAAGTTGCAAAAAGACTTCTGGAATACAATCAATAATAAAAATAAGGTCTCAGTGAACCTTCTGACAGATAATGATGTGGAGATATACGAAGAAAATGATGATGTCATAATGGTCATTTATGTTCCAAAAGCAAAAAGGGAGCAGAAACCGGTATATATAAATGGAGATATATTTAATGGAACTTTTCGCAGAAACTGGGAGGGGGATTATCATTGTGACCGCAGCGAAGTGCTTGCAATGCTTCGGGATCAGCCGGAAGAAACCGCTGATATGAAAGTCCTGCAGGATATGCCTCTGGCAGTACTTAATTCAGAGACTGTGCGTGCTTATCGTAACCGGCATATGGCTTACAGAACGGAACATGTGTGGGAGCGGCTCGGTGATGAAGAATATTTGGAGAGGATAGGTGCTGCAAAGTTGTCTGCCAAAGATAACGTTTTGCATCCTACTGCGGCTGGCCTTTTGATGTTTGGAGAAGAATATAAAATCTTGTATGAATTTCCGGAATATTTTCTGGATTATCGGGAAATTCTTGATCCGACAATCCGCTGGACAGACAGACTGCAGTCCAGTTCCGGTGACTGGACGGGAAATTTATTTGATTTTTTCTTCAGAGTTTACGGGAAGCTTGTGAAAGATTTGAAGATTCCGTTTAAGCTGGATGGAATAACCCGTGTAGATGATACACCTGTACACAAAGCATTGAGAGAAGCCCTGGCAAACTGTATCGTAAATACAGATTTTTATTTCCCGAGAGGGATTGTGATACGGAAAGATGCAGAGTCTATCGTGATGGAGAATCCGGGAAGCATCAGGACAGGGAAAGAGCAGATGCTCAAAGGAGGTATATCAGATCCACGAAATAAAGCATTGATGAAAATGTTTAATCTGATCGGCATTGGTGAGAGAGCCGGTAGCGGCGTGCCGGATATATACAGCGTGTGGGAACAGCAGGGGTGGAGACAGCCCGAAGTTGTAGAAAAATATGGACCGGATCGAACTATTTTAAAATTATCGTTTGTAAAAAAAGTGGCGATAAAAAATGGCGATAAAAAAGCGGCGATAAAAAGTGGCGATAAAAAGAAAATGACAAAAAAGACAGAACAGCAGCTGGAGAATATTCTCAAAAACATGCATGCCGGTGAAGAATACAGAACGAGCGAAATAGCAGAATTTATTGGTGTAAAAGAATCACGGGCCAGAGTACTGGTAAACAAACTTGTAAATGCAGGAAAAATAAAGGCAAAAGGTAAGAATAAAGGACGTCGATATGAAATTATGTGATTGAATGAATCATCGACTTATACCCCTTTCTGTGCTATGATTAGGAATGTACGACTATAGAACAGAAAGGGGTATTTCTATGGGAGATACGTCTGAAAATAAAAATAACCAATCAGAGATAAAAAATAAAAAGCGCATCTGTATGGGGATTCTGGCCCATGTGTGAGCTAAAAGACGGTCACAACTGCTAAATAAAACTGAATAATGCAATAAAGCCGCTTATTTTTTGAAATAGGCGGCTTTTTAACTTACTAAGGCCATTCAAGGAAACTTGAGTGGCTTTTTCTGTTTTAAGGAGGAATTGATCTTTGAATACTCAAATCATCGCCGTTGCCAACCAGAAGGGCGGCGTCGGCAAGACAACGACCTGTGCTAACTTAGGCATCGGGCTGGCCCAGGCAGGGAAGAAGGTCCTGCTGGTAGATGCTGACCCGCAGGCCAGCCTGACCATCAGCCTGGGCAACCCGCAGCCGGACAAGCTGCCCTTCACCCTCTCGGACGCAATGGGCCGCATCCTGATGGATGAGCCGATCAAACCCGGTGAGGGCATCCTGCACCACCCGGAGGGCGTGGACCTGATGCCCGCTGACATCCAGCTGTCCGGCATGGAGGTGTCGCTGGTGAACGCTATGAGCCGCGAGACCATTCTGCGGCAGTATCTGGACACGGTGAAGGGACAGTATTCCCATATTCTCATTGACTGCCAGCCCTCCCTGGGGATGCTCACGGTCAACGCGCTGGCCGCCGCCAACCGGATCATAGTCCCCGTCCAGGCGGAGTATCTGCCCGCCAAGGGTCTGGAGCAGCTGCTGTCTACCATCAACAAGGTCAAGCGACAGCTGAACCCGAAGCTCCAGATTGACGGCATCCTGCTGACGATGGTGGACAACCGCACCAATTTCGCCAGGGAAATCGCCACCCTGTTGCGGGAGACCTATGGCAGCAAAATCAAGGTGTTCGGAACCGAGATACCCCACTCGGTCCGGGCCAAGGAGACCAGCGCCGAGGGCAAGAGCATTTATGCTCACGACCCCGGCGGCAAGGTGGCCGAGGGGTACAAAAATCTGACGAAGGAGGTGTTGAAACTTGAAAAGCAGCGCGAAAAAAGTAGAGCTGGCATCGGTCGATGATTTGTTTTCCACCGAGGAAGGCCGGGCCGACGCCCAGCGTGAAAAGGTTATGGAGATACCGCTGTCTGAATTGCACCCTTTCAAGGACCATCCCTTCAAAGTCAAGGATGACGATGCCATGATGGAGACCGCCGACAGCATCCGGCAGTACGGCGTTCTGGTTCCTGCCATTGCACGGCCAGACCCTAACGGAGGCTATGAACTGGTAGCCGGACACCGGCGGCACCGGGCCAGCGAACTGGCGGGCAAAGAGACCATGCCGGTCATTGTTCGGGACCTGGACGACGACCAGGCCACCATCATTATGGTAGACAGCGTGCGCCCGTAAGGCGTTTGGGGTGGACACCCAAACACCGCGGGTCATATAAGATTTTGCCCTGAGAAAGCAATAGGTAAAAATATCACGTGGTAAAACACAGCCTATCGTCAATGACTAACCTGGA
>FCNR01000083.1 GCA_900016875.1 Eubacteriaceae bacterium CHKCI004
GTGATAAGCACCGTCTGTCCCTCGTCGTCAATGTCCTTGTGTTCTGCCACCTTTACAGGCTCGTCCTCATTGGAAAGGTCGTAAAGTTCCTCAAAGGTTACAAGGTTCTGACCGCCCAGAGAAGAAGCGTTGAACGTGTATTCTATTTCAATCTTCATTTCCTCGCTGTCGGCTGTGAATGTGTAATCACTTTCCACACGCTGTCCGTCGATAAGAAGCTCGGCGTTTTCCTCTTTCAACATCTGCCAGCCTTTCAACTGATACTTCGTACCTTTTTCCAGCCCGTCAAGCGTAACCGTGTCAATGATTGTTACCTCTTTGCCAGCCACGATAGACTTCTCGCCGTCCTTGCCTGTGGCTGTGGTATGGATAGAGATTTCTTTCTCGTATTCATCAGTCAGTGTCCCTAAGTCAACGGTCACATTGTTTCTGGACACCACGATTTCAAACGGCGGGATAAGCTCAAAGCCTTTGTTGCCCTCACAGCGTAATTCCTCAATGATATAGGTATCGTAAATCAAAGCACC
>FCNR01000060.1 GCA_900016875.1 Eubacteriaceae bacterium CHKCI004
GAGGTTCTATTCTTCAGGATGGCGTCTCCGCCGCATTCATTATCTTGTCTGGAACAGTGATTCCCTCTTTTCGGACAGGTGATTTCCAAAACACCGGACAGGCGCTTTCAGCGCACCGGTATATCCATATCGTATATTCCATGAAGCTCTCCTATGAAAATGGCCATTGCGTTTTTTACATTATATCATAACTCAAATAATACAGTAACGAAAACTTGATTATTCCGGGGCTCTTTGAGCCACCTGTCCGGACTTTGAGAGCCACCATTCCGGAGAATGAGAGCCACATATTCCGGTAATTCAGAGCCACTTTAGGCTCTATTACATAGATTTCCTTTATACTGTAAGAACACATCGTCTGATGTGAATACAGTTAAAGGAGGTCACCATTATGACCAAATACCGAGAGATCCTTCGCCTAAAAAGCTTAGGATTCAGCGAACGGAGCATCGCACATAGTTGCGGTGTGTCCCGTAACACAGTTGCTAAGGTCGTCAAAAAGGCTGCGGAAATAAAACTTTCCTGGCCACTGGATCATGACATGACCGACAGCACACTTGAGGAAATGCTTTTCCCCAAGACAAAATCAGCAACCAATAAACGGATGCCTGATTATGACTACATCCGCAGAGAACTCCTGCGTAATGGAGTCAATAAGAAGCTCCTATGGGTAGAATACTGTGAGGAATGCCGTATGAATGGCGAAGAACCTCTCATGTATTCCCAGTTCTGCTACTACATTCAGAAGGATGAAGAAAAACGCAGGGCAACCATGCACATCCCACGGAAACCGGGTGAGCAGATCGAAGTAGATTGGGCCGGTGATCCGGCACAGCTCATCGATCCAGACACCGGTGAGATCACGGAGGCATGGATATTTGTAGGAGTCCTTACTTACAGCCAGTATACCTTTGTAAAGGCATACCTGAACCAGAAGACAGACAACTGGATCAAAGCGCATATCCAGATGTTTGAATTCTTCGGCGGCGTTACACCGATGCTTATTCCTGATAACTGTTCTACGGCAGTGAACCCTTCGAAAAGCGACTGGTATACGACCGTGCTGAACACTACTTATCATGAGATGGCAGAACATTATAATATCGCCATTATTCCGGCAAGAGTCCGGAAGCCCAAGGATAAACCAAATGTGGAAGGTTCCGTTGGTAAGATCTCCACATGGATCACTGCAGCCCTCCGCAATGAACAGTTTTTCTCTCTTGCAGAATTAAACGCTGCGATCCGCGAAAAGCTGGATGCCTACAATGCAAGAAAGTTTCAAAAGAAGGATTGTAGCAGGCTCAGTTTATTTCTTGGGGAAGAAAAGCCATTGCTGGCACCGTTGCCTGCCACACCCTTCGAACTGGCGGAGCGGAAACAGGTCACTGTCCAGTTCAACTATCACATCGCAGTAGACAAGATGTACTACTCCGTGCCTTATCAGTATATCAAAGATAAGGTCGATGTGCGCATAACAGAAACAACGATTGAAATATTTTATCATCACAACCGGATTGCCTCGCATCGCCGTCTCCATGGCAGGAGCGGCCAATACTCCACGGTAATGGAACATATGCCGCCAGATCATCAGAAATATCTGGAATGGAACGGTGACCGTTTCCGCAGATGGGCAGATTCGATTGGAATCAACACAAGGAAGGTGGTTGATGCAATCCTGACCTCCGGCAGGGTGGAACAGCAGACTTACAGAAGCTGTATGGGGCTGCTGAAACTGGCTGAGAAGCATTCTCCCAGCAAACTGGAAGAAGCTTGTTCAAGAGCGCTCCTTTATTCCAGAACACCCAGTTATAAAAGTATCAAAAATTTATTAGCTGCCATGAAAGAGGATTCCGATCCTGTTTTCCAGAATCTGGATTCAATTTCATCTGAGACGCAATCACAGGCACGTGGCATTACAAGAGGTGCCAGATACTACGGAGGTAAAAGATCATGACCAATCAGAGTACCATTGATAAACTTATCGAGATGCGCCTGTCATCCATGGCAGATGCATTCCGGATCCAGATGAATGATTCTGCAATGAAGGAAGTTCCGTTTGAAGACCGCTTCGGCATGCTGGTTGATGTTGAGTATACAAACCGGAAAAACAACCGCCTGAAAAGGCTGATCCGTCAGGCAGAACTGGAGCAGCCAGACGCCAGCATCGCAGCCATCGACTATCAATCCGGCCGGAAGCTGAACAAAGCCTTGATCAGCCGTCTGGCAACCTGTGAATACATCTCAGAGTACCGCAACATTTTTATTACCGGTGCCACCGGAAGCGGTAAGACCTATATGGCATGTGCTTTCGGTATGGAGGCATGTAAACACTATTACACTGTGAAATATGTCCGCCTTCCGGATTTGTTGCTGGATCTGCAGGCAGCCAGGGATGCCGGTACATTTACCAACGTACTCAAGAAGTACACGAAACCGGTTCTGTTAATTATTGATGAATGGCTCCTGCTCAAGCTGACCGAGTCCGAAGCCAGAAATCTTTTTGAACTGATCCACAAACGCAGGAAGAAGTCATCGACCATCTTCTGCTCCCAGTTCCGGGAAAGCGAGTGGTACCAGCAGATCTGCAGCGGTGAGAACACTCTTGCAGATGCCATCATGGATCGCATTTCATACGATTCATATAAAATCAACATCGAGAGCATCGATCCATCAAAAGACCTTTCCATGAGAGAGGTATATGGTCTGGATCCTGCTCAGGCCGAGTAACTATCAATAGGTGGCTCCGTTAGTCCGGACAGGTGGCTCTCGCCACACCGGACAGGCGGCTCCGCCGCACCGTAATATTCAGAAAACTTATAAAAAATAATAAACTTAACAAGAAATTAAGATGACATACGTTTGAAAAATAAGTTATTTGTATCAGTTGGAGAAGTAGCGCAAGACTTAGATATTTCCCGAGCTACTGTCGAATATAAAGCTAACAGATAGCGATATTTATCGCTGGAAAAGCCGATATGATGATTTTTGGTATTCTATTCTTTTCCAGTACACGGCCATTGATGAACTAGCTAAATTGTCGGTTTATAGAAGACTTTGAGGAATATTATACCTGTTCTTTCGTACAATTCTTTGAAGAATTGTAAATACGGTTAAAATCCTACGACTGTAGGGAGTGTCATAACTTTCTTATGTGTGTATATTGGGATGGAAAAATCCAAATACCTCGGGATTATTTGTAGTCGATGTAATAATTGTTTGACAAACCGACAGAGATGATATTATGTTCTTTTTGTAATTATTGAAGAAATTGCAGAGATATGATATTATTTAAATATTAAATAATTAAATAGTCATGGTTAGGATTGCTAGCTTGTGTTTTCTCATGTAGCTCTGTCATGTACTCTCAACAATTTAAAAGTAGATTTCAGTGGAGATTTATAATATCAGGAGGTACGGTTATGACAATAATAACAACTGTAAAAAGCATTATGGTGGGCAACGGAATTTCTGGGAATTTTTGCTAAAGTGTGCAGGGGCAGTGAGAAAAAATACGGTTGGTATGACATGAAGAGTCCGGGAGGTTCAAATCTCCAATTCCCATCGGGGCTGTTTTCAGCCCCGCTTAATTTTAGATTTGTAGCATAAATCTAGATGTACTTCGATTGTATTTTTTATATAGATTTTAGTTGTTGGTAGCCTTTGAAAATGCCTTAAAATAAATGGTTTTTATTTATATAGCATATTAGCTGCCTAAAGTTTGAGTAATAAACATAGTATGAAGAAGTCAGTACTTATGAAAGTTACAAGTACACTAGCATAACCCCTGCCAATAAAATGACAACATTTTAAATATTACTTATTAAATAATTCACTGAATAATAGAATACTGTAATAACAGAAAAACCTTACCGATTTTCAGAACTGAAAGTCGATAAGGTTTTTTCATGGATAAAGAGCTGATAGAGGTGAAAACTGCCATTATGTAATAGGGCGGATTTATTAGAAAAATTTTGTTGAAATTAAAGCAGGACAATGAAGTTATATTAATCATTGACACCATATACGACACCACATATAATATAAGCAGGAGGTATAAAAAATGTCAAAATGGGATAAATTGATAATGCGAATATGTAATTTATCGAAAGACCTCCGGTTTGATGAGTTACGGAAGGTATTGGAAAGTTATGGATACGAAATGAATGCACCGAGAGGTGGAAGTAGTCATTACACGTTTAGGAAGGAAGGATGTATGCCAGTTACAATACCGAAGCACGAACCAATCAAAAAAGTATATGTAGAAATGGTAAGGCAGATTGTAGAAAGTGAGGCGAAGAATAATGAAGACGCTGAATGATTATATGGCAATGTCCTATCGTATGGAAATTGTAGAAGATAAGGACGAAGGCGGATTTGTGGTTTCTTATCCGGATTTGCCTGGTTGCATTAGTTGTGGGGAAACTGTGGAGAGCGCAGTGGCAAATGCATTGGATGCAAAAAAAGCATGGATTGAAGCGGCATTGGAAGAAGGAGTGGAGATTCATGAACCAGATAGTTTGGAAGCTTATTCCGGGCAGTTTAAACTTAGAATTCCACGTAGTTTGCACAGATCTCTGGCAGAACATTCTCAGAGAGAAGGAATCAGCATGAATCAGTATTGCGTATATCTTCTTTCGAGAAATGACGCAATGTTTTCAAAATAGCAGCTGCGAAATATTTTCAGATAGTTATAAATGAACTGACAACAAATTAGCTATGGAGAACTACAAACAACATGTTATCCTCAAATATTAAAAAACAAATTCAATACAATTACAAACGGATGAAACGCGGAAAAATAAAAGGTATTCTGTTATATCTGATCATATGTGTGGTTGCGGCCTGTATTATCAGCCTTTTCCTTGGCAATCCCTTTCCGCATAAGGAGAATTTCACGGGCTTGTCAATTGATTCTTACGGCAGCTTCCTTTTTCCTGGGAATCCCTTTTCTTATAAGGGAGCTGGCTTATCACGTTCGGTATGGAATGACGGGTGGATGTATACAGGATTAGTTACATATCCATATCTGCTGGTGCTTTTTTGCTTGGCAGCTTGTGTTTTGTCGATTATAATGGTATGCATCCCGCTGATCAGGGATGTAAATAAATATAATCAAGTTTTGCTCAGGAAATGTGACGTGAAATTGTATCTGGAAATCATGGAATATGGTGTGACTTATGGAAAAACTCTCAGATTCCGGGGATTTCAGGGATCGGTTTTTTCAGTGATGCAGGAGAATTTTGTGCTTGCGTTGATTGCCAACGAAAAACTGGAGGAATGTCGCCAGTTTTTAGAAGAAGAATGGACTGGAAAAAAGAACAGCAGGTCATATAAACGGCTGATGATGAATCTGGATTTCGTCGAGGCGTACAGGGATTTGGACTCTGACAGATTTAATGAATTGTTTCAAAAGGCCGGGAGAAGGCTGAAAAAAGAGAAATTGTTGGTCGCGGAGAAAATGTTTCTGGAGCAGAAATATGACCAGACTATCACTCTTTTAAAGGCATACAAAGCGCCGCCCCGTTATAATGAAGTATTCCGCCACTATCTGATGGGGATGTGTTATGATAAAATGGATAATCAGAAAATGGCGGAAGATTGTATGCGGTATGTATCCGAGCATGGGAACACGATGCCGTGCCGGGAGAGAGCGCAGGAGTGGATTTCCCAAAATCTCTAATTGCTATCAGAAGGATGATGCTCGGCATAATAGCGGAAGGCTTTTGCGATATAATCAGAAGCTCCTTTTTTGTATTTTTTGTCAGTTATGCTTCTAATATAATCGTTGGAATATGCATCAATTAATACGTAGATATACGGTTTGGCAAGGGAAACACCTCCGCCGTTGTCCCTGATCAGTACATCTATCGAGTGAACGATGGATTGTATTTCGGGAGTAGATACATTTATTGATAAATCGGCGGTTAGTTTGCCGTATAATATGTCGGATTGTTTGGCGATTTCCTTTGCTTCTTCCGGCAGCCGTGTTTCCATAATCTCAGAAAAATGTTCCAGATTATATTTCATTTGTTCTGTGTAGTTCTCGACGCTGCCAAATTGCTGGATGGCCAGTTTTGCCACCTGGTCTTCATCATCTCTGATTTTCTGGATAAACATGTCAAAATTTTCGATACTTCCCCAGTGTTTTGTGACAGTTTCTGCCTGATTGGTTTTGAAATCTTCCAGGGCGCTTATATAATCAGACAGATCAAATTCTTTAAAACTCGTACAGTGTTCCCCTTTTTCGAGGCGTTCCAGGAGTTGGATCAATCGGTTGATCCGATTGCGTTTCAACAGAAATAATTCCTTTTGTTTTTTGAAGGCGGCAATTCTGTCGAAATCAGGATTTTCAAGAATTTCTTTGATTTCCTTTAATGAAAATCCCAGCTCTTTAAAAAACAGGATTTGCTGCAAAGCCTGCAATGCATTTTCATCATATAAGCGATAGCCGGATGATGTGAGTTCACTGGGCTTCAGCAAGTCGATTTCATCATAATATTGCAGTGTTCGTATGCTGATGCCGGTTAGTTTGGCGACTTGACTTATACTTTTCATGGCGGATGCTCCCTTCATAAGATTGTGGCCTTTTTTATCAGAGGATGATAAAAAATGACCGGTCAAAAATGAGTATGCTCTCTGAAACAATAATACAATATCACGCTGCGTGAGAGTCAAGCTTTAAAATGTATCGCTTATAATTTAAAATGTTGAGCAGTGAGAAAACGTTGTGAGAAAATATCTTTTTTGTAGGAATATTCAATGCTATAATCAGGGTATTACAAGGAGATTAAGGAGGGTATACATGCTTGTTTTATATTTAAAGAGAGATGAGAAAATGAATAAAAAAATGGAAAGGAAACAGAACATTGAGAAACGATATAATAATACGCCCGGAAACCCATAAAGATTATAAAGAGATCATTTCACTGATTTTACGTTCCTTTAGCGAAGGAACGGATTACTCAGATGGAACGGATATTATTGCACTGGTTGAAGAGATCAGAGATTCTGAGTATTACATTCCGGAGTTGTCATTTGTGGCAGAGTTGAATGGCAAAATAGTGGGACATTTTTTATTTTCAAGATTTCCTCTGTCTTCTTCAAAAAACGGGAATTACATTGACAAGGAAGAGAAGAATATTGTGATGCTGGCGCCTGTTGCCGTTCATGCCGACTATTTTCATCAGGGCATCGGCAGCGCTATGATAACCAGGGGCATGGAAAAAGTGAGAGAGGCCGGATTTAAAGGCGTTACCGTCGAAGGCGATTATCATTTTTATAATCGCGTTGGTTTTAGAACATCATCGGAATTTCAGATATATCCGACAAGCGGTATACCGCTGACGGAGCCCCGCTGCATGATGTGTCAGGAAATGTACGAAGGAGCATTGGAGAATATTCACGGATATATTGTTTATATGTACTATAATGCGTAGTGTTTGTTAGCATTATATGTATTTGGGATTTAATTATAGAAAAAAATAAAATCCCCATCCAGGGCCGCGCGGTGCCAGAAGAGTAATCTGCCATTGTCGCGGCCCGCCGCAGGCGGAGAATCCTGCCTGGCAGGATTCAGTCTTGTGGTCGATAAGGCTGATGAGACCGATGGGGCTATTCTTTTTCCCTTCTCGAAATAATCTTTTTCAAGTCAAATTTCACAATATAAAAGTACATAACGAGCAGGAGTGCTGCCGCGAGTACCCAGGCGGCTGGGCTTGCGAGACATACGCCCAGGTAGCTGTGCTGTCTGGCGGCGATGACGGCGACAACGCCTCTGCCGATCAGCTCGGCGACGCCGGCCATCATAGGCAGCAGGCCGTAGCCGAGACCCTGGATGCCGTTACGGTAAATGTTTACGATGGTCAGCGGGATGAAGAATGCGCCGACGCATTTTAAGTAAATATCGACGGAGTCGATGATCAGCGCCACATCTTCAGATACAAAGAGGTAGCTCATGTATTTTCCCACTGTCATGACGAGAGCAGCCGCGGCAAAAGAATAAACGATGCCGATGATGGTGGAAGAGCGGAAGCCTTTGCGGATGCGGGGGATGTTGCCGGCACCCATATTCTGCGCTCCGTATGTGGCGATGGTGGTTCCGAGGGCCACGTAGGCCTGGGTGACCACCTGCTCGATTTTGCTGGCGGCGGTGAAGGCGGCTACCAGGGTGGAACCGAGTATGTTCAGGGAAGACTGTACCATCATGGTGCCGATGGCAGTGATGGAATACTGCAGCGCCATGGGAATTCCAATCTGCATCTGCCGTTTTAGGAGAGCGCCCTCTGGATGCCAGTCCTCTCTTGTCATGTGGAGAATTGGCACTTTTTTTATGATGTAGACCAGGCAGAGCAGACCGGATACTCCCTGAGAGATGATGGTGGCGATGGCAGCTCCTGCTGCGCCCATGTGAAATACAATGATGAAAAAAAGATCCAGGGCGATATTGAGCAGGGCCGAGAAAATCAGAAAATACAGGGGAACTTTGCTGTTGCCCAGCGCCCGTAGGATGCTGGCCAGCAGATTATAGAGCATCTGAGCCAGAATACCGCCGCTGATGATCATGATGTACGAATAGGCGTCCGCATAGATATCAGAAGGTGTGTTCATCAGATGAAGCCATGGTTCCATGAGAAGCATGAACGCCGCAGTCAGTATCAGTCCGATGATCAGGGACAGGATGGAAGCGCCGGCCACAGTACGGCGCATGGCCGGAAGGTCTCCGGCGCCGAATTTCTGTGCGGTCAGCACGGTGAAGCCTGCTGTCATGCCTACGACAAAGCCGTAGATCAGGAACATGATGGTTCCGGTGCTTCCCACTGCGGCGAGGGCTTTGGTCCCTACAAATTTGCCCACGATCACGGCGTCAGCCATGTTATAAAATTGCTGAAATACATTTCCTATGAAGATGGGCAGCGTGAAATTCAGGATGATTTTTGTTGGATTTCCCACTGTCATGTCATATTGCGCTGCTTTCATAAAATAATCCTTTCTTTATCAAAATTCAGAAGCAAATTATATATCAGGAGAAAAGGCTTGTAAATGTCATTTCTGGAAATAAAGATGGTTTTTGTGGTACATTTTCTCTGAGAAAATTATGCAGAGGAAAAATGACAATTTTCTACGAAAGCGCTCTTCTCTATGTTATAATGATGAAAATATGAGGAATCAGCACACAGAGGATGAGGGAAATGTGGAGTAGAAAAGAATTAAAAAGAAATGGTAAGAAGAATCTGAAGAAGAATTTTTGGCGTGTGGTTGGAATAAGTCTGCTGATCGCATTTATCGCCAGTGGTTTGAAGGTGACGCAGCATGTGGATAATGCAGCGTTATATTTTGTAAACGGAAGATTTAATACGCCTACCAATGCGCAGATTATGAATGACTGGTATCAGAGCGTGAGACAGAGCGGCGATCTGGAAGAAAACAGAGTCATTACATATTTGGGCGAGCATTACAAGCCGAAAAAGGGCGTGCTAGCGCATATCTACAATAAGATGACACAGGAAAAATCTGCCCTTTACGGTTTTGTGAACGCCATGAACGATATTTTGTTTAAAGACAAGGGAACCCAGGGCATGGTCATTCTGGCGGGGGTCGTGCTTCTGCTTTTGTTTTATGCATTTGTCAGCAATGTACTTCGTGTGGGGCAATGCCGTTTTCTGCTGGAAAACCGTTCCTATACTCAGAGTAAAATTGGAAGACTGCTGTTTCCATGGCGTGTAAAACGCGGAAAGAAAACGGCGTTCACTATGTTTAAAATGTCTTTCTTTATTTTTCTGTGGGATTTGACAGTGATCGGAGGAATCATAAAAAGATATTCTTATAAGATGATTCCGTACATTCTGGCGGAGAATCCGGATATTGGGCACAGAGAGGCGTTTATTCTCTCCCGACGGATGATGCGTGGAAATAAATGGAGAGCGTTTGTTCTCGACTGGTCTTTTATCGGCTGGCATATATTAAATGTTTTTACTTTAGGAATACTTAATCATGTTTGGACTATTCCGTATACGGAGACTGTATATGCTGAACTATACACAGCGCTTCGAAGAGAGGCGAAAGAGAAGCAGTATGCCTATGCAGAATATTTGAATGACAAGCTGTTGTTCACAGAGTCAGAGGAAGAGGAATATCCGGTGGAGAAATATCCGCTGTACAATCCGGAGACCAGACAGTGGATAAAAATCAATTATAAAAGAAAATATTCTGTCCGTTCCCTGATTCTGATGTTTTTTGCTTTTTCTATGATTGGATGGTGCTGGGAAGTGGCTCTGCATCTTTTTGGTGACGGAGTATTTGTCAACAGAGGATTTTTCTACGGTCCGTGGCTGCCGATTTACGGTACCGGCGGTGTTTTGGTGGTTATCCTGTTGAAACGATTTGTGGACAGACCATTGCTGACTTTTTTCATGGCAATGCTGGTTTGCGGAGTGGTAGAATATTTTGTCGGTTTTTTCCTGTGGGAATTCAAACACATGTATTGGTGGAATTATTCCGGTTATTTTCTGAATCTCCACGGAAGAATCTGTGCGGAAGGACTGATTATTTTTGGGCTTGGCGGCTGCGCCTTCCTTTATCTGATCGCACCGTTCTTTGACGAGCTGTTTAAGAAGATCCCGAAAAAGGCTGCAATCATAGCTTGTGTTATTCTTCTTGCAGTATTTGCAGTGGACGGAGTCTATTCCATGGTGAACCCGAATAGTGGAGAGGGAATTACATCTTATGAGAATCATTAAAACGGTACGAAAGGAGAAATATAATGATTGCTTTTTTATTGGCTCCTGTTTATCTGGCCATAAATGCATATATATTGTTGTGGATTTTTCGATTTATTGACGCCTGTCTTTCGGATACCCGTGCAAAAAGCGTTAAAATAATCTGCGCTGTCCTGTACATATTTCTGTGTCTGACGCCGCTGTTCGCTTTCCTTTTGCCGGCGTCTGATTTAAAAAAGACGGTCGCCCGCACGGGAAATTACTGGATGGGAGTTTTCCTTTATACGGTGATCATTGTGGCGGCTCTGGATCTCATACGAGTTATCGTAAAAAGAGTTCCGGCGCTTAAAAAATGTATTCCGGAAACGAAACGTTTTTTTGTCAGCGTCTGCTGTTTTGCCTGTGTGGCTGCCGCAGGAATCAGTGTTTATGGAATATGGAATGCAAAGAACATACAAGTTACAGAATATACGGTGGACATTAATAAGGACATTTCGCAATCTGATTCACTAAAAATTGTTCTGGCAGCGGATCTGCATATGGGTTACAGCATTGGCTATCGTCACGTAGAGCGGATAGTTCGTCAGATCAATGCACAGAATCCGGATATTGTCTGTTTTGCCGGGGATATTTTTGATAACCATTACGACGCTATAGATGAGCCGGAAAAGATAAAAGAGGTTCTGCGTACGATCAAAGCTCCTTTAGGTGTGTATGCCTGTTATGGCAACCATGATTATGAGGAAGAAATTCTGGCAGGCTTCACATTTTCTTCGCAGGAAAAAGTGGAGATTGGCGAGCAGATGCGGGAACTTTTAGAAGAATCAGGAATACGTACTCTGGAAGACGAAACTATCCTTGTGGATGACCGTTTTTATCTGACCGGCCGCCGGGATTATTCCTCCGGCAAATCAGGAATCACAAGGAAATCACCAGAACAGCTTTTGCAGGATCTGGATAAGACGAAGCCGATCATTGTCATGGATCATCAGCCGAAGCAGCTTGCGGAACTGGCAGAGGCGGGAGCGGATTTGGATTTGTGCGGACATACCCACGACGGTCAGCTCTTTCCAGGCAATATTGTCACAGCTCTTATGTGGGAGAATTCCTGTGGTTATCTTAAAAAAGGAGATATGCATAATATTGTCACTTCCGGTGCGGGAATTTTTGGACCGTATATGCGAGTCGGAACAAAAAGTGAGATTGTAGTGATAAACGTTTTATAAAAGAAAAGACCGATATTTCCCGGAAAGGAGATATCGGCCTTTTTGTCATCGGCTGAGATGTTTCTCAAGCCAGGTAACACCCTTATACAAAAATGCGGCCATCAGACAAAGGAGAAAGATGGATAGCATTACCCAATCCATTTTGAAGAGCTGAGACAAAATGGAAGGGAAAATGATAAAGTGGGTATTGCAGTAAATATTATTTATATTCTAAACGGTTATTTAAAGAAGAAATTGCAATAATTGATATTTTATAGGAAGAAGGGCATCCAATTAATGGTAAATGTGGTATAGTAAGCAGGAGGAATTTACATAAACAATACAAATCTCTTTATTATGCTTCGGCATTTGAAGAATTTCAGGAGGAACCCCATGGGTGAAATAAGAGAACAAAAGAAGATTTCTGTCGGATTGTGGGTATTTCTACTGGTGATTTTCAGTTTCTTAGTTATTTCATGGAGATATAGTCCGACAGAGCATTTTTTCGATGAAGAAGGAGTATATGAACTTGAGACTGTCTGGCATGGAGAGAGACAGTCGGAGAGCGTGGACAGCCTGCCTGCTGTTTTTGCACATGATGAAAATGGAACGGCCACCGTGTATACGACGATTGATGAAAAATGGATGGAACAGGGGAATACTCTTTGTTTTCGGGCTTCTCAGGAAGCTGTGCGCGTCTGGATTGACGGTTCTTTGGTGCTGGAACAAGGGAATCTGGATATCGGTATTTTTGGACAGGCTCCTTCCAGCGGCTGGGTTATGTTCCGGCTTCCCGCAGACAGCGGAGGGAAAGAACTGAGAATAGAATTGTCCTCTCCCTATGAAAATTATCAGGGATTATTGCATAAGGTTTATATAGGTACAAAAGCAGCTCTGTTATTTGCTGTTCTGCATACTTATGGACTTGGATTTGCAGTTGCTTGTCTGCTCATAGCCATCAGCGTGGTACTGTTTCTGTTCTATCTGTTATTTTTTGTCAGGAAGATTCCTGGCAGTCAATTTTTGCTTCTGGCAGTTTTTGGAATGCTGGCGGGAATATGGATGCTCGGAGAGAGCCACATGCTTCAGTTTTTCACGGGAAAGCTGGCTGCCTGGTATAATATGACGATGATTGTCATACATTTAATGCCGTTGCCGCTTCTCGGAATCATGGAGAAATTGCCGGACTATTCATACGGACGCATATGCAGAGGCGGCAGATATTTTCTGATGGGATATTTGATAATGCTGATCGGACTGCAGGTGTCGGGAATCCGGGATTTTATGCAGATGCTCAACATATCGCTGATGATTTTACTTTTGATTTGTGTAGGTAACCTGTTTCTGATTTACTGGGAGTTTTTTCACAATCACAATAAAAAAATTCTTCCTATGGTAGTGGCAATCACCATATTTTCTGTCTTTGCCTGTATGGAGCTGACGCATGGACTGATTAATATTCACAGAGCTTTAGGCTCATATCTGCAGGTGGGAGTGCTGGCGTTTTACGTTGTTCTTTGTGTATTCAGCATTCGTACTACTTTTGACCTTTATGTGCAGGGCTTGCAGTCAGAATATTATAAAAAACTCTCCTATGTAGATCAGATGACAGGATGTATGAACCGGCGCGCCTTTACAGAGCGGGAGGATAGCTGGGTTCCCGGCGGAAACGATGTGCTTCTCATGATAGATCTGAATGATCTGAAGGAGATTAATGATGTGATGGGACACCATGTGGGAGATGTCTATATCAAAAAATGTTCTGACGCTATATTGGATATTTTTGGGAAGCTGGGAGATTGTTACCGGATGGGCGGTGATGAATTTCTTTTCTGGGGAACCGGCGTCCCGGAAGAAAAGCTGGAGAAGCTGGAAGAGGAGCTTCGTTCCCGCGTACAGGAAGCGTGCAAAGATATTTCTCCTGTCTGCGGCGTAGCTTCCGGTCATGCGGCAGCCACCCCGGAAGATAGATCAGTTGAAGAAATTCTGAAACGGGCGGACGAGAAGATGTATGAAAATAAACGTTATGTGAAGATGTGAGTAACCTGCCTTCTGTCACCCCGGACATTTTTCCGCATACTAATAAGAAGAAAATAAAAACTCGTGGTGTATCTTTATGAAGGAAGATTCCTCATATGCAGAAGAGGCTAAGAGCAGAAAATCATGCGGTACGCCGGCAAAAACGTCCGCGCTTTTATTTCTGGACGTCCTCTGTACATACTTTGAAGAGGAGCAGATTCTTGACAAAGAGCAGATAAAGCTTTTTCGAAAACAGTGGATGGCGGAGGAAATGTAAGGGGATGGCAGTGGAAAACGTTTATAGAGCAATTTTATATGAAATATACTGCACTGGAATATATTTCTCAGAAAAATTTATTGACATCTGCACATTTCTCAGGTACAATTCTCACATCAAGATAATTTGATGTGAGGTGAGGCGATGGATACGATTCATCAGGAACATGCAAAGATATTCAAGGCTCTCTGTGATGCAAAACGTCTTGCGATACTGGAGCAGCTGCGCAGCGGCGAGAAATGTGCCTGTAAGCTTCAGGAGCCTCTGGATCTGACACAATCAGGATTGTCCTATCATATGAAGATACTCTGTGATTCCGGCATTGTGGTCAGCCGTCAGGAAGGGAAGTGGACGCATTATCGTCTGAGCACATCCGGCAGAGATTATGCGTTGGAACTGCTGAAAAAGCTGACGACCCCGGATACAGTCTGGAATGAGTGTGACGATAAGGAGAAATGAACGTCATCTGTAATCAGATGGCGTTTCCTTTAAACTAATACATCAAAAAAACTTGATGTGATATTCTTGAGAAAGTGAGGAAACTACATGGGAATATGGCAGTTTATTCAGGAACAGATTCTTGGCATGAAATGGCTGAATGAGGTGATTGGCTTTG
Organism: Eubacteriaceae bacterium CHKCI004; assembly: GCA_900016875.1. Lineage (GTDB taxonomy): Bacteria > Bacillota > Clostridia > Lachnospirales > Lachnospiraceae > Anaerobutyricum > Anaerobutyricum stercoris. Next base: position 14,833 of record FCNR01000060.1, read on the forward strand.
GGCTTTCTGCCCTGGGTCTTGACGTGAGCGGACGGATTGGAGGCAGCATACAGTTTTTCTTGTATGATGTGGTAAAAATCACCATACTACTCTGTTTTCTGATTTTTGTTATCTCTTATATTCAGAGCTTTTTCCCGCCGGAGCGAAGCAAACGGATTCTTGGGAGGTTTCACGGTATCCGGGCAAATATCATCTCTGCTTTGCTGGGAACGGTGACGCCTTTTTGCTCCTGTTCTTCGATTCCGCTGTTTATCGGTTTTACCAGTGCAGGGCTGCCATTAGGCGTAACATTTTCCTTTTTGATCTCCTCCCCTATGGTGGACCTGGGAAGCCTTGTACTGCTCATGAGCATTTTCGGAACGAAAGTGGCTCTTGTCTACGTCCTTCTCGGACTGGTGATCGCGGTGGCGGGAGGCATGATCATTGAGAAAATGCACATGGAAAAATATGTGGAAAGCTTTGTGTTGTCCGCCGGCAGCGTAGATATAGAATCTCCGGATCTAACGGTGCGGGAGCGTCTGATTTATGCCAAAGAGCAGATGGCAGAAACATTTAAAAAGGTATTTCCGTACATCCTTCTCGGCGTCGGTATAGGCGCGGTCATCCATAACTGGATACCGGAAAGCTGGGTGGAAACAGTATTGGGGAATCGTAATCCGTTCGGCGTGATCATCGCAACCATCGTGGGAATTCCCATGTATGCAGACATTTTTGGGACGATTCCGGTGGCGGAAGCATTACTCGCCAAAGGAGCGCAGCTTGGTACGGTGCTGTCCTTTATGATGGCGGTCACCACCTTGTCACTGCCTTCAATGATCATGCTCCGAAAAGCGGTGAAGCCAAAGCTGTTGGGGCTGTTTATCGCCATTTGTGCAGTTGGCATCATAGTTGTGGGATATCTGTTCAATGCAGTGCAATATATGTTGATATAGCATGTGCTTAGATAAGATAAAATGTATCGGAAGATATACTGATGAAGGTTGAATATTGAATCGGGAGGTTTTTACAATGAAACTATTTGGAGGAAAAACAAAACAGAAAACCGGAAATTGCTGCGGCGATGGATGTACGCCGGAAACCATGCAGCAGGCAGAGACAAAGAAAAACAGTTCCGGAATCAAGGTGCTTGGCGGCGGCTGTGCCAAATGCCATGAGCTGGAGAATGCAGTAAAAGAAGCATTGGCGGAACTGGAAATGGACACCTCTGTCGAAATGGTAACAGATTTTGCGCAGATTGCCGCATACGGAGTGATGACGACTCCTGCTCTGGTGATTGACGGCAAAGTCGTATCCTACGGCAAAGTATTGAAAAAAGAGGAAGCAAAAGACATAATACAGAAGGCGAGGGGCTGAAAATGAAGAAAAAAACAAAAGTCGCATTTATCTGCGTCCACAATTCCTGCCGAAGCCAGATTGCGGAGGCACTGGGAAAACATCTCGCGTCCGATGTATTTGAGAGCTATTCTGCGGGAACAGAGACGAAACCGCAAATCAACCAGGACGCAGTACGTCTTATGAAACAGCTCTATGACATTGACATGGAAAAAACGCAGCGCAGCAAGCTACTATCGGAGATTCCTCCGGTCGACATAGTCATTACCATGGGCTGCAACGTGGAATGCCCGTTTCTTCCATGCAAACACAGAGAAGACTGGGGACTGGAAGACCCCACCGGAAGCAGCGACGAGGTATTTTTACAGGTGATTAAAACTATTGAGGGGAAGGTGTTGGAGTTGAAGGAGAGGGTTAGGAAAGGGTAGAAAATAACATTTCTGCATATATTTTCATATATAAGAATGACTTCATATGTCCTGATGAGGTGAGAAATATGCCGGAAAATCAAAAACGCGCCGTTATTTACTGCCGTGTCAGCACGCAGGAACAGGCGCAGCGGGATGCACTGGCTGTGCAGGTAGAAGAAGCCCAAAATGCGGTAAAGAGCAATGAATGGGTGCTTGTTGACCAGTATATCGAGATGGAGAGCGGGACAACGAAACATGGTCGCTCAGAATACATGCGGTTGCTTGACGACATAAAGGATAAGAATAAATTTGATATTATCGTCATCAAATCCCTGGATCGTCTGAATCGTTCGGCCAAAAACTGGTATCTGTTTGTGGAGGAGCTTGTCAACAATGACAAGCTCCTTTATATATACATGGACAGAGCGTTTTATAAAACCGACGATCGCCTTATCTCCGGAGTGAAGGCGATCCTGGCGGAACAATATTCCAGAGATTTGAGCAGCAAAATCAATAATGCGCACGAGTACCGGCAGAAAAACGGTACAACGGTTCTGATCAATAATAATACCTATGGATATGTCAAGAATCCGGATAAATCTGTGTCCATTCATCCTGAGGAAGCGAAAATGATACGAAAGATTTACCGGCTGGCGGCGCAAGGCTGCGGTTCCCGCACAATCAGTAAGATTTTATATCAGGACGGCATCCGGAACCGCAATGGCAATCAGTTGGAGGAGTCCAGCATCCGGAGAATTATCAAAAATCCGCTCTTTAAAGGCGTCGTTGTCATGAATAAGCGGCACTTTGACTTTGAAAAAAAGAAAGAAATAAAGAATCCGGAATCGGAGTGGATTTATCATCAGGGGCTTGTACCTGCCATTGTGGAGAAGGAATTGTGGGAAAAGGCCAATAAGATGCTTAAATTATCGGCAGCGCAGGTAAAGGGCGCCGGCTGGCAGAAAAAACACAGAGAACTCTATGATTTCTCCGGTAAGCTGATCTGTGGAGAGTGCGGAGCTCCCTACTATAAAACCTTCCGCCGGCAATATGCCAATCCGGAGCATGTCATCGTGGAATGGAGATGTTCTTCTTATTTAAAGCACGGGAGGAAGAAGCAAGAGGTGGCAGAAGGGACAAATCAATCTAAAGAATGGGGGGCTGATGAACAGAAGCTGCGCCGCGGTCAGATTACCGGCTGTGACAATATCCATTTAAAGCAGGAAGGGCTGGAGCGCATGATGCGGGAGCTGTCCGGACAGTTGTTTGCATGGCAGGATGAAGAAAATATGATCCGTCGTATTATCAAAATACTTTCTGAGGTGCTTCTCACGGGAGAGACACATTTGAAAAAAGAGGAAGTGGAGAAGAATCTTATGGCTGTCAGGAACCGGAAGAGCCGGTTACTTGATCTGCTGCTTGATAACACCATCTCAAAGCAGGGGTATAAAAGCAAGCAAAAAGAACTGGAGCAGGAAGAACAGCGTTGGACGGAGCGGCTGGAGAGGATGGATGTGGAGGAAGAAAAGATCCGGCAGACGAAGGAACGTCTGGTGGGAATTGAGCAAAAACTCCGGGCCGATGGCTGCGAAAAGATTCAGGCAGGGTTGCTCATGCAGGTCATGGACCACATCCGGGTTTTTGAAGACCGGCTGGAGATAGAACTGAATCCGGTGGCTTTGCCTGGGGTGGCATCTGTCCATGGATGGATCATGCAGAAGCCGGGGGCCTTACAGAAAGATTACCTGCAGGAGTATTTCATTGAAGTTCCGACGGCCCGTTACTTCGCCGATACCCGCATTATCAAAAAGAAGAAAAAAGAAAGTATCCCGGATATCCTCAGAAAAGAGCCGTTTCTCACCAACAAGGAATTGGCGAAACGCCTGGATGTTACATTTTCTACCCTGCGCCGCTGGCTTGCTGATTACAAAAAGAAAGGGCAGATTTACTTTGATAAGACAGGAGGGAAAGGTCAGTGGAGAGTGAGGGAGTAAATGTCTTTTAGAAGAAATCATAATAAATACATTTTTGCCCTTTGTACTTTTGAGCATAATTATGTTATAATAATGTACAAAAAGGAGGTGCAGTATGCCACAGATTAGACCGATTACAGATCTTCGTAACACTAACGAGATATCAGATATTTGTCATGCCCGGCGTGAGCCCGTATTTATTACGAAAAATGGATATGGTGATTTGGTGGTGATGAGTATTGAAACCTATGAGGAAATGGTGGAAAATACAGCGATAGATACCGCAATTTCAGAAGCAGAGGCCGAATTCGAACAAGACGGGAAGCTTTATGATGCAAAGGAAGCGTTGAAGTCTTTAAGGAGGAAGCATTTTGGATAAATACAGCGTCAAATTGATGAGCCGAGCGTTGAAAGATTTGGATGGCATTTATAATTACATTGCCCATACGCTGTTGGAACCAGAGACGGCTTTGAACTTAGTGAATCGAATCGAGGATGCAATACTCTCGTTGGATACTATGCCATATCGTTGCCCAGAACGGAAACAAGGAGCTTATGCTAACCGGGGATACAGACAACTTTTTGTAGAGAATTATACAGTCGTCTTTCGGATTAACGAGGCTCAGAAGATGGTAATTGTGGTAACAGTTCGCTATTCCCCAAGTAAATTTTAAAAGAAATAATAGATAGTGAAAGAAGCAGTTTGGGAGATCAGGCTGCTTCTTCTGCTAAGGGAAAAGAGTTTTGATAAAAGAATCCTGATAATAAAAATTACCTGATGCTGAAAATATGAGAATAGAATTATCGAAATATCAAGGCGCAAGGCTGTAATCACTTGACAGTTTTCTCACTCCTTTATATAATGAACAATGTTCATATTGAGGTGATGCAATGAATACAATCGTAACTTCAAAAGAAGAGATCTTAAAAATCAGCCGGGATATGATTCAGCAGCAGGGCTGGTCTGCGGTTAATATCCGTTCTGTTGCGGCTGCCTGCGGCGTGTCCGTGGGATCAATCTACAATTATTTTGATTCCAAAGCGGAGCTGATGGGAGCTGTGGTGGAGAGTGTCTGGCATGAGATTTTTCACCGTCCGGAAGATGAGAGCATGTTTCAAGATACGCAAACCTGCATCGCATGGATATACGGACGGATGGAATATGGCTGCAAACAATACCCCGGATTTTTTACTCTTCATTCTCTGGGGTTCATGCAGGAAGAGAAATCCGACGGAAAACGGCGGATGCAGCGGACCTGGCAGCACATTCTGGATGAATTATGTTCCGTCCTGAAGAGGGATACAAAGATCAGGGCAGATGCTTTTACAGAGCAGTTTACGGCGGAGACCTTTGCGGATGTTTTGTTTTCGTTGATGCTGTCTGCTTTGCTGCGGCAGGACTATGATCCGGGCGCAGCGCTGGAAATCATCCGGCGAACCCTCTATGAAAAAGCTGACTGAAATTATAAAAGCTGATTGGCTTTATAAAATTCCCGCTGAGATGTGGGAATTTTTTATCCCGGAAACTGAACAATGTTCAAAAAGGAGGTAGATTATGAAAGTAAAGCGCAATACCCTGCTGCTCCTCGCCTGTCTGGTGTGGAGTGCGGCGGGATTTAATATCCTTCGCATCGGCCTGATGGCCTACCCGGCGTATCTTACTGTGACGAATTATCTGTTGTCCGTACTTGTCTTTGCCGTGTTCCAGCGGTTTATTTTTGGAAAACTGGTCAAAAAACATACGGACAGGATCAATTCCTACCCCGATGAACCACATTTTTTTCTAAAATTCTTTGACCGGAAAGCTTTCATCATCATGGCTGTGATGATGACCGGCGGCATTGGCCTTCGGGTGGGCGGACTGGCGCCGGAGCGGTTCATCGCATTTTTTTATACCGGATTGGGAGCTTCGCTCTTGCTGGCCGGGCTGTTATTTGGCCGTAACTATGGCCGGGCAATATTTACGGCCGCCAATGTGCAAAATGAAAGAAAGGGAGAATAAATGATGCAAGCAATTGGAGAAACACTATTTGACGTTGTCTATTTGATTTCCGTCATTACAATCGGAATTTTAATGATCCGCGGCAGCAAAGGAAACCGTCAGTTCCGCTTGTTTGGATGGATGGCGGTGGTGCTGGGAGCGGGCGACGCCTTCCACCTTGTTCCACGCGCGCTGGCCCTCTGTACCACCGGGCTGGAGAATTACACTGTTCCTCTGGGCCTTGGAAAATGGATTACATCCGTGACAATGACGATTTTTTATGTGCTGCTCTACTATGTGTGGCGGCAGCGGTATAAAGTTCAGGGAAAAGCCGGGCTTACCGCCATCGTGTACATTCTGGCCGGTATGAGAATCCTCCTGTGCATGATGCCGCAGAACCAGTGGCTGAGCGCCGAAGCACCCCTTTCCTGGGGAATCTATCGTAATATTCCATTTGCACTGCTGGGACTGGTGATAATCGTACTGTTTTACCGCAGCGCCAAAATTCATGAAGATAAGGCATTTCGCTGGATGTGGCTGACCATCGTGCTGAGCTTTGCATTCTACATTCCGGTGGTGCTGTGGGCGGATGCCATCCCTATGATCGGAATGTTGATGATTCCAAAAACATGTGCTTATGTGTGGACCGTGCTGATCGGATATTTTGCCATGAAGCGGGAATGTCGATGAGAAGATAAGAAAATGTCGTGAATATATGGAGGCAGACATGAAAATAGTTGAGGTGAAAGAACGGACTCCGGATTTGATAAAGGGCCTACTGGAAGTATGGGAAAACTCCGTGCGGGCTACCCACCTGTTTTTATCGGACAGTGAGATTCAGAGTATAAAAAAATATGTGCCGCAGGCCTTAAATGAAGTGTTACATTTGCTGATTGCAGAAGATGAATAGGGTCGGCCGGTTGCATTTATGGGAGTGGAGGCCGGTTCATTGGAAATGTTGTTTATCGCTCCTGAAGAAAGAGGAAAGGGGCTGGGAAAACGCCTGATTCAATATGGGATAAAAAATTACTCTGTGGAAAAACTGACCGTAAATGAACAGAATCCCCAGGCAAAGGGATTTTATGAACATATGGGATTTCAGGTCTATAAAAGAACAGATTTAGACGAGCAGGGCAATCCATACCCGCTTTTGTATATGAGGCGTCCGGTGATGCAGTAAAAAGGATTACCGGTCGCCGGCGGCAGCAGAAACTGAAAGAGCTGAAAGAAATGTACTGAAAAGGGAATAGAGGTTATAATCTGTTTTTATCTCCCCATTCGCACATGCCATCTAAAATAGGAATTAAAGATTTGCCCCGCTCAGTCAGGCTATATTCTACTTTGGGCGGGATTTGCGGGTATTCTTCCCGGTGAACAAGCTGGTCGGCTTCCAGCTCTTTCAACGCTGAACTTAAAGTTTTATAGGAAATTGTGCCGATATATCTTTTCATTTCATTAAAGCGGACTACCCCAAACTCCATTAAAGTATACAATATTGTCATTTTATATTTCCCGCTGATCAATGACAGCGTGTAATTGAATCCGGTTGAACTGAGGCATTCGTTCGCGATACATCTTTCGCCCATTCTACACTCTCCTTTAGGTAAGTATATAACCTGATTGTAAGTATCGCACTTTAATGTGCGTACTTGTTTTTCGTTTCATTCTTGCTATGATTATAATGTCAGTACCTGAAAAAGTCAATTTTGCAGGAATGTGGGTTACATACTGATTTTAGGACGGATATATCATAACGATGTAATCGTTTATGAAAACGATAGGAGGTAAAATGTAATGAGCAAGAAAATCGTGGTGTTGAATGGAAGTCCAAGAAAGAATGGAAATACATCTATGCTGGTAAAAGCATTTACTGAAGGCGCGGAAAGTGCGGGGAATACTGTAACAGAGTTCTTCCTTGACAGTATGGAGATCCATGGCTGTAAAGGATGCTTCGGCGGACACAGCAGTAAAGAATGTCCTTGTGTACAAAAGGATGATATGGCGCAGATTTATCCGGCCATAAGAGAATGTGATGTGGTAATACTGGCTTCTCCGCTCTATTACTGGAATATGAGTGGTCAGATCAGAACAGCCGTTGACCGTTTATTTGCCTTGGAGGAAGGCGATGGCAACCTTCTCAGAGGACATGACAGGGCGTCCGCTCTGCTGATGGCAGCAGAAGGGCAGGGATTCGAGGACGTACTTACCTATTATGATCATCTGATGGAACATTTGCATTGGAAGAATCTCGGTCATGTTCTTGCCGGCGGGAATATGAATGTAGGAGATATTAAAGATAAGCCGGAAATTCAGCAGGCGTATGAACTAGGAAAATCAATCCAGTAAATGGCGGCATTTTATTAGAAAATTATCAGAAAATTTTATGAGGGCAGCAGAAATAACATCTGCTGCCCGTCCAGACTGTAGACATGTGTAAAAGGGCATGTCTTTCTTTTTTGCGGCCGGAAATATTCACCTATCCAGCAAATCGGCGATCGCCGGGAAATTAATATATAAGTCATCGTAAATATTGACCTTAATCGTGGAATCAAAAGTATATGGTACACTCAGAACATTTGCTTCAAAAAAGTACACAGTCACAGCTTTCCGCTTCAGGTCAACAATCCAGTATTCTCTTACCCCGTACTTTTTATAATAATACAATTTGCGAATGTAATCGTCTGTCGGATTACCCGGCGAGACAATCTCAATAATAAAATCCGGAGCGCTGTTGCAGCGCTTTCCGTCCAGTTTATCTTTATTACAGACAATCATAATATCCGGCTGAACGATGGTCAGCGGTTTGTCGGAGAGCTTTACGTCAAAAGGCGCAGGAAATACCCGGCACTTGTCTCCTTTGGATTTCAGATAAGCACGGATGGAAACAAGAAGTTCCGTGAGAATGGTTTGGTGGAGCTCAGAGGGACTGACCATATCATAAGTTACACCGTCAAAAACTTCAATTCTAGTATCTTCGGGAAGATTTTCGTACTGTTCTAAAGTGATAATTTCCGGTGGTGTCTGTAAGCCTGGCATGAGATACACTTCCTTTCACAAGCAATTGAATAAATCTTAGTTGAGTATATTTAAGTTGATTAAAATGCATGTCAGGTTTGTAGTTTTTGATTATAGTCTATAGTAATTTGAGAGAATGTTCAATATTCTATTTAATCGTATCTTTTTATTTTTTCAATCTATATTATCTGAATTTTATTTCCGGGAAATATTAAAGAATTTCGAGTTGGGAAGATGCTAGCATATTTGTTGGCTATGTTTGTTAGTTCCTTGTTGTTTTGTGACAGGAGAGATAGGTGTTGCAAATTATGTTGAACTTTGTGTAGGGGATTGCTTTTTTTAAATTTGGCTTGACTTTTTCTATTTATCGTATTATAGTAAAAATATAAAAACAATAAAAAAGATAGAAATGAGTAAAAAGTGCTTTCTGGCCAGCGAGTTGGCGCAGGAAATACCCGGCACGGGTCTCCTTTGGTTTTTCAGATTTAGTGACAGAACGAAACAAAACATTTCCTCTTTTTTTTCGTAAAATGTGGTACAATACATAATAACAATCAAAAATCTCGTTTTTCAAACTTTTTATATTGATTCTTTCATATTGTTTTTGTAAAAATTTAAAGAAAGGGATAATAAATGCAGACATCATTTGCTCATAGTATTGAGGATGATCCACAAAAACGACAACTGGACGAACAGTGCAAGATTGTGCTGTCCCACAAGCCGCTCCTTGCCCGTATACTGAAAAGGACAGTAGAAGAAGTGGCAGATATGGAGATTGCCGAAATCATTGCTTCCATTGAGGGAAGCCCTTCTATTGGAAGCGTCCCTTTCCTGGAAGGAGAGGAACGGATTGCAGGCAGTAATACAGAGTCAACATCCAGGAATGAAGGAACTATATATTACGATATTCGTTTTTATATCCTTGTCAACGAAGGAAAAACAAAAATTTTGTTTGATGTGGAAGCACAGAAAAACTATTACCCTGGTTATAAAATCGTGACAAGAGGGCTTGTTTACTGCGCCAGGATGATTTCTTCACAGATTAATCAGGAATTTGACCTGAAGCATTATGATAATTTGAAAAAAGTTTATTCCATCTGGATCTGCTTCAATCCGCCAGATTATATCGGCAATGCTATCAGTAGGTACCATATCCAAAAAGAAGACCTTCTTACTGGTATCCCGGATGAGAAGGAGGCATATGATAAACTGGAAGTTGTCATGATTTGCCTGCGGGATGACATGGATCAAAAAGATGACAAACTTATCGGGCTGCTGAATACGGTGTTTTCATCGGAAAAATCAAAAGAGGAGATTAAGGAAGAGCTGTCAGGCCAATACGGAATTCCAATGGAAGACGGTTTTGGGAAGGAGGTTGATTTGATGTGCAACTTATCAGAGATGTATGAAGAGCGTGGTATGGAGCGTGGCATGGAGATTGGAGAGCTCGTCGGAAAAATCATGATGTGTAAAGAGTTTGGTTTTTCTGATGAAGAAACAGCAGAAAAATTAAATATCTCTGTGAAGACACTAAGAGAGACATTGAAGAAAAGGGATCTTCAATTACAGAGATAACAAAGAGAAAAAGGGTACGGTTAGCGCCGTATCCTTTTTTTAATGATAAAATAATTAAGGGATACTGCTTATAAAGTAATAGGCCAATAATTCCAAAGTTATGATATAATTTTATTACATTTTGTGTTCAAAAGCGAGGTGGCGAGGAAGAAAAGATATTTCAGCGAAGAAACGATAAAAGAATTGATCTTGCAGAGAAAAGAGGGATGGATGAAATGATGTGGGAAAAAAGATTGATTTCCTGTATGATGGCAATGATAGTCGTGCTCACTATGGTTCTTTCTGTGCCTGGACTGAAGATGGAAGCAGCGGATACGGAAATTACTTATGCGGTTACCGGAGGAAATATAACGTTTGATATGTCCACGGGAACCATTACGGACTGTGATGAGAGTGTCACGGAGGCAGTTATTCCGGATACCATTGGAGGAGTTTTAGTGGAGGAAGTGGGAATCAGAGCATTTGGAAGTTGTATCAATTTGCGCAGTGTAGAGCTGCCGGATAGCGTGACAGTGATAGAAGCTTTTGCATTTGACAATTGCGGCAGTTTGAATAGTGTGAAGATGCCGAAAAATTTGGAAAAAATAGAGAGCTGGGCATTTTGGGGCTGTGGCAATCTGAGTAGCATAGAGATTCCGGATAAAACAAGAAAAATAGGGGAAGAGGCATTTCAAAATTGCGCTGGTTTGGACAGTATAGAGATTCCGGCAAGCGTGATAAGCATTGGAAATAGTGCGTTTGGATATTGCAGCGGTCTGCGCAGCATAAAGGTAGATAAAAATAATACGGCGTATTCCTCGGAAGATGGCGTGTTATTTGATAAAGAAAAAACCACGTTACTTTGTTATCCCATTGGGAAAAAGCAGACCGTGTATGAGATTCCGGAGGGCGTAACAAAGATAGAAGATACTGCATTTTGCAATTGTATCAGTTTGAGAGGCATAGGGATTCCGGAAAGTGTGACGGGGATAGATGAATATGCATTTCATATGTGTGACAGTTTGACAGATGTCTATTATGGCGGCAGTAAAGAAGCGTGGCAAAACATTACGATCAAAGACTATAATGTCGCTTTAGAAACTGCTGCCATTCATTACGGCAGTACTTGTCCGGATGATGTTCCGCTGCCACCGCTGCCATCCGGTAATACTACCGTAACCGGCGATAACACCGAAGAAAACGATATGGAGCTGACGGTCGGCGGCGATGTGGAGTTTGAGGTTCCCGATAATGTTCCTCTGATCGGCGGCGGAGAGGTCTCGCTGGATTTTGGAGAAATTCCGGTGCAGTTTGAACGGGAAGGAAATGAGTTCCGGCTTGGCGTGGGAGTTGATAGTCTAGAGGATCTGGATGAAAACGGATGGGCAACTTTTAAAAAGTTCGTAGAGACGCAGAAAGAATCTTATAGAAAAGGATGCAAGGCACTTTTATCCAGCAAACACGGAATAGCTTCCATGGGAATGAAGGTGAAGCCGGATATCAGTTTCTTTGCTTATGCGGAAGGCACGATCACAGAAGATGGAATCCAGTCTTTTGGCGGAAAGTCTTTCATAGAGATTAAAGCGAAAGCGGAGCAGAAATGGCAGACAGTGGTTGTTGTCGTTCCGGTTGTGGTGAAGTTCTCGGGAGAAGCCGGCGTGGCGGTGACAACTTCTCTTGGACTGGATTTGGCCAACAGCAGTGTATACAGTTCAGGAGAAGTAGAATTGACGCTGCCAAAGCTGAAATTGTCCGGCGGCGTCGGCGTTGCCTATATTGCGGATGTGTCCGTATATGGTTCCGGAAAAAATGTTTTGACAGCCGAGATGGAAGCGCCGGGAAATGGCGCTCCGAAGGGAAAATTCACCGGTACGCTGTCAGGAGAACTTGGTGTCAGCGCCACTGCATTGTGCTTTTCCTATGAGAAAGCGTTGCTGGAGGATGATTGGGAATATTATTCATCAGAGAATGCAAAAGCCAGATCAAAAAGTGCCCCATATAGCTTGCCTGATGAAGGCCAGTGGGAGATAAAGCGGACAGACAGTTCCGCCTGGAACGGAAAGATGTCTTCTCAGAAGAAAAGCAGGGCGAAAGCGGCGAACGCTGACGGTGCGGAAGCAACTTCAGAAGCAGCGGTGCAGGTCCTGCAATCGGATATATATGCCAGTGCGAAACCAACGCTTTTACAGACAGATAGCGGAAAAAAGGTGCTGATTTATACGGCGGATCTTTCAGGCAGAACCACAGGGAATCATACGGCAGTGGTCTATTCCGTATATGATGAGAATACTGCAACTTGGTCTGATCCGGTACAGGTGGACGATGATGAAACCGCTGATTTTGATGCAGTGGCGGCTGTGAACGGCGAAAATGTTTATATTGCCTGGTCTGACGCAAAGAGAACCTTTACAGAGACGGAAGATGAGCCACAAACTGAGAATTCTATGAAAGAAATGGCAAGTGCCTGCGAGATTACTGTGGCAAGATTGAACCTGGAGGGAACCGCGGGAGAAAAGGTGGCCATTTATCAGTTAACGAATAATGACTACGCAGATTTGAAACCGGCTGTTACGGTAAATAACCATGTCCCATATATTGCATGGTATGAAAACCAAAACAATGATATTTTGGAAGGAACAGGTACGAACATTGTTCATGTGGCAGCTTTGGAGGGAGATGCCTTTGTACCGCGGGCATCTCAAGAGGTAAATGCTCCTGTACAGTCAGTGGCAATAGGCTCTATGAGGAATAATATAATGGCCGCGTGGGAATGTTCTTCCGGAACAGAAGAAAATTTGGAGACTACCATCTCGGTGATGGATATGCAGGGAACGGTGACGGAAGTGGCCAGTCGTTCGCAGAATCAAAAGCCATCGTTTGCCCGGATCAATGAACAAAATGTTCTTCTTTGGTATGCCGAAGATGCCGATGGCGCAGCTTCTTTACAATATGCGGACGTTCCCGGTGGGGAGATTCATACATATTTGGAAGATGCAGTGATTACTTCCGATTATAACGTGATAGAGGGAAATGATTGTGAGCTGGTTGTATGCGCATCCAATAAACCTGAAGAATACACGGATGGAAGTAACCTTTATGCCTATGTGATGAGAAACGGTCAGATCAGTGAGCCGGTAACTTTGACAAATGTGAAAGGCTATGCGGCGAATCCGTCGGGCATCTGGAATGAAACAGATTTTGAATTTTTATTTACCAGGACAGATGCTGCCTTCAACGGTGAACTGGGCATGGAGACAACGACAGATCTGTGCATTTCTTCTGTCCTCCCTCAGAGTAAACTGGAGATGGGAGCGATAGAATATACCGAGGAAGATATGATGCCGGGAGATACTGCAGTGCTGACGGTTCCGGTGACCAATGATGGTTTGGAAAGCACAGGTACAAATGACAAAGTGCAGATTGTATGTGGAACAGAAATGATCGGAGAAGCTGTATTGAATCAGAAAATGGAACCGGGACAGACGGAACAGGTAGAAATTACTGCTGATATGCCTGAGAACTTACCAGAAAATGCAGAGTTAACGGTGCAGACTATTTCTGAGGCAGGTGGAAGCGATGATACACAGCAGATCACAGCGGGGGGTGCGGAACTGAACCTGACTGTAGAACAGCCGGACATGGATACATTTTCTGTGATTGTTTCCAATACGAGCGGTTATGATACCACAGCTTCCTTATCAATAAAAAATGAAACAGGTGAGCCTATCAAAACAGAAGAGTTGGATAAAATTGCCGCTGGCGAGCAGGCAACCCGGGACTTTACAAGAGAAGAACTGGCAGCTTTGGGCAGTGATACCCTTGAGATTGAGGTTACGAATGAAAAACAGGATTTGCTGCCGTTTAACAATACCGCTTCCGTTTATGTGGGAGAAGACACTTTGAAAACTCTGGATCATCTGGTGGCTTCGAAGACGAAAGTAGAGTATAAAAAAGGTGAGGTTTTGAATCTGAATGATCTGCAAATAAGAGCCGTGTATACAGATGGAAGCGAAGCGATCGTTACGGATTACACCACAAATGTATCGGATATCGATATGACGGTTCCGGGAGAAAAGGAGCTGGTCATCACTTACGAGGAGGTTTACCGGACAAGAAAGGTAAATATGCCGATTACCGTGATGAATGTTTCCGAGGATAAGCCGGAAGAACCAGACACTCCGGGAAGCGGGCCTCAGACAGAACCGGATAAGGGAAATAATCAGACCACTCCGGGATCTTCTTCGGGACAAAATACTGGACAAAATATTGTGCAGACTGACAAAACGTACAGACCAGTAAAGATTAGTGCCATGAGTCTTTCTGGTCCTTCCAATAAAATCGCCGTAGGCAAACGCATCAAACTGACTGCCAGCATCTTCCCGGTCAATGCATCCGACCAGCGTCTGATCTGGTCTTCCAGCAATCCGAAGGTGGCAACTGTCAATCAATTCGGCGTAGTGACCATGAAGAAAAAGACTGGCGGCAAATCTGTCATTATTACTGCAAGAGCTGCCGATGGCAGCGGAACCACAGCCACTTTCCGTATCAAATCTATGAAAGGCGTTGTAAAGAAGGTCACCATAGCAGGAGCTAAGAAGCGGACAGTGAAAGCGGGACAAAAACTGAAGCTGAAAGCGAAAGTCACGGCCACCAAAGGTGCCAACAAGAAACTGATCTGGACCAGCAGCAATACAAAATATGCCACAGTATCTGAATCCGGTAAGGTGAAGACAAAGAAACTGGGAAAAGGCAAAAAGGTAAAAATTACTGCTATGGCAACGGATGGAAGCAACAAGAAGATGACAGTAACCATCAAACTAAAATAAATAAGTGGGAACAGAAACTGATTTGATTGATAATTAAAAAGATGGCGCTTGATATATTTGTATCGGGCGCCGTCTTTCAGTTTCCTCGATAAAATGCAGATAGAATTAAGAATTTGCTGGATTTTTTGCAGAAAAAGATAAACTATATAGGAGACCAAATGAATACCCCAACTCTCAAAACAGAAAGACTGATTTTAAGAAAATTTGAAAAAAGTGATTTGAAAGCAATCTATGAGATTTACAGAGACGAAGAGGCCAATACATTTCTGCCATGGTTTCCGATGAAAACGATGGAAGAAGCCAGGATGTTTTATGAAAAGCATCTGTTCAGACAGTATGAGAAGGAAAGCGCCTATAATTATGCGGTATGTCTAAAAGAAGATAATGTGCCCGTCGGCTATGTCAATGTCGGTATGGAGGACAGTTTTGACTTTGGGTATGGGCTGCGCAGAGAGTTCTGGCATCATGGTATCATCACGGAAGCCTGCGAAGCAGTGATCGGGCAGCTTAAAAAGGACGGAATCCCGTATATTACCGCCACGCATGATGTAAAGAATCCACGAAGCGGTAATGTGATGAAGAAACTGGGGATGAAATACCAATATTCCTATGAGGAATTGTGGCTGCCAAAAAATGTACAGGTCACTTTTCGAATGTATCAATTAAATCTTGATGGACAAAAAGACAGAGTTTATTGGAAATATTGGGAGGAATCCACTGTACATTTTGTGGAAGAAGAATAAAGCGGGCAGAGATATTTCTGAGAGGTAGTTGATCTCTTCAATTCTTTTAAAATCTTTCAGAAAAAACAGCGGTAGAGGCAAAATCAAAAATTTTCATCCTCATTTCTTAATTCTTCTACAAGTGTCATAATATCATCTTCTGAGGTTAGTCCGGTACGTTCTGCTTCCCCGGCCATGTCCTGCTGGAGTATTTGCATCGCATAAACGGCAGAATTAACAATGCGAACATTACTTCCTTCAACGATAAAAGTCACTCTGTCGCCACTTGACACGCCAAGAACTTCACGAACATCTTTTGGGATAGTAATTTGACCTTTTGACATAACCTTAGCGTTGTCTACAAATGTGTTTGTTACCATGATGTTATACCACCTTTCTAAAAAAGTAGGGAAATCCCTACTTTTATTATATGCAGGAAAGGAAAAAAATCAATAAAAATTCTATAACATTGTGTTACAATTTCTAATAAAGTCAAAATTGAAAATATAGGAGGGAACTGCGGTGTGGAAAGATACTCTTTACCCATTGGTATCTCCAGCTTTGATAAGATAAGAAAAAATAGCTACTATTATATAGATAAAACGTGCTGACCGAAATGCTGTCAAATATTTTGTTTGATACGATCAGTTACCATGACTATCAGGAAAGTTTTTATCATGCCTTTCTGGCCGGCCTGTTTTCCGGTGCAGGCTATATTGTGGAATCCAATTATGAACATGGGCTGGGGCGTTCCGATGTGGTGATCAAGTATCGAAAACACCGCCGGGCAATCTTGTTTGAAGTCAAACATGCCGCCGAGGAAACTATGCTGGAGAGAAACAGGGAAGTAATCAACATACTTCCCTGTTTCTTTTTCCCGATTTCTTTTTCCATCCAGGAATAATTCTTCTTATCCGGTGGCATTTTATATTTGGAGGAGAAATTGTATTATGTTTTAATAATTTTGGCCGGCCCGGTAGTCGAAATTCCTGGATACGGTCAATCAGGAATGAAGAAATAATAACTGTAAAAACAGAAAAAACCAATTTGGAAAAATGGATGTATGTGAGTGAAAGTCCCAATACTACAAAATCTGTAAACAGATAAGCTCGTGATAACCGGCAGTGTGTGATCCTGGAAATTGTGAGAGCTAATGCATCGTCGCCGCCGCTCGAACCTCCTTGCCGGATAATGATTCCAACGCCAAGCCCGACAAAGATACCTCCGCTTATGGCGGCCAGTAAAGGGGAAGCGGACAGATCAGGAAGCATGGGTGGAAACAGTTCCCATAAAGAATAAAATGCCGATACACTAAAGGTGGAAAGAATAGACATAATAATGAATTTTCCGCCCAGATATTTAAAAGCCAGCAGGTAGCAGATGATATCAAGCACCGGCGTAATATAGGCTGGTGAAATGCCGAGCCAATGTTCTGTCAGAAGCATGAGTCCGATGATGCCTCCCTCTGTGATATCGGCACGCTGATGGATATTGTGTATTCCAAAAGAACAGATAGCTGCGCCGAGAATAATAAACAGCAGTTTTTTCCAGGGGATTCTTCGAATGATCGCCGTGGTTATTGTTGGTTGTTTTTTATCAGACATATATATCCACTCCTTGTTTTTTTGTAATCTGGAAACAGGATAAAGCATATAGTAACTATAATGTCAATAGAAAAAAGAGAAAATTTTTTTGACCGGTAAAATCTGATAATAATATTTGAAATAAGTATTGACCTTATACTAACTATATCGTTTATGCTATTTACAGAAGGTAATTGATAATCTTCAGAAACAGATTTATTTGTGTTAGAAAGGCAGGCGATTCATTTATGATTAATCTTGAAAAAATTCGTGTGGTACAGTATGGATGTGGAAAAATGAGCAAGTACATTTTGCGCTATCTGTTTGAAAAGGGCGCGGAAATCGTGGGAGCAATTGATACAAATCCTGAGATTGTGGGTATGGACGTCGGCGATTATGCAGGATTGGGTGTGAAGCTGAATGTTCCGATTCGGTCGGATGCTGACGCAGTGCTTGATGAATGTGATGCGGATATTGCCGTTGTGACATTGTTCAGTTTTATGAATGATGTGCTGCCGCATTTTGAACGCTGCCTCTCCCGTGGCATTAATGTGGTCACCACCTGCGAGGAAGCAATCTATCCGTGGACGACCGCGGCCTCCATTACCAATCGTCTGGATAAGCTGGCTAAGGAAAATAACTGCACTATCACCGGCACTGGGATGCAGGACATTTACTGGATCAATATGATCGGAGCTGTGGCGGGCGGCGTACACAGCATCAAAAAAATAGAAGGAGCCGTCAGCTATAATGTGGAAGATTACGGTCTTGCGCTGGCTAAAGCCCACGGGGTAGGTCTGACACCGGAAGAGTTTGAGGCGCAGCTGGCTCATCCGGAAACGGTGGAGCCGGCCTATGTCTGGAATTCCAATGAGGCTCTGGCAAATAAACTGGGACTGACTATCAAATCCATCAGCCAGAAATGTGTACCGTATTTTTATGATACCGACCTTTGGTGTGAGACCACCGGCGAGACCATCAAAAAAGGCAATTGTATCGGTATGAGCGCTGTGGTCACCACGGAAACGTTTCAGGGAATTACGATTGAAACCCAGTGCATCGGCAAAGTTTACGGGCCGGACGATGGAGACATGTGCGATTGGAAGATTATCGGAGAGCCGGATACAGAATTTCACGTGGTAAAACCTGCGACGCCGGAACACACCTGCGCCACACTGGTGAATCGGATTCCTACTATTTTAAATGCACCGGCGGGATATATCACAGCGGAGAAACTTGAGGATGTGGAGTATCTTACATGGCCGATGCACATGTATCTGGAATAAGAGAAAAATCCGTAACAAAAAGCAGACAGGAAGCATATTTTTCAGGCTTCCTGCCTGTTCTTTTTTTCGGGCCGTCTTTGCGGAGTAGAACTATTTGCGAATCCTGTTACCTTTGCAGAGTGGCGTTAATTTATGCATCAGGCTGTCGGATATAAAACATAATTTTGGTGATGTATTCGTTTTCATCATAAGTCGTTATATAGTCGTTAATACAGAATTCATAAGAATCCGATACGATCTGCAGGTCATTCGCCTGACAGTAATCAAGAATCTTCTGATAAGAACGTCCGATGGATAAATAATCCCCAACGTGATAGATACTGACACATTTTCCGGCGGGAAGATATTTGATGTTGCAGGTCTGCTCCGTTGCTTCTATGGGAAGAAAAGCAAAGGTGGATTCGGTGAAACGTCCTTCCATGATATGCTGGTAAGGGACAACCACACCACATTGAAAAAAGATGGGTAGATTTTTCTGAAAAGAATCGGCGAAACACTGCTTCGTTGCGATGCTGATCTCCCGCATACTGTAAGGAGGCTCCACTGCGTGAAGTAAAATGTACTGCGCCTTTACATTTTCCAGGATAACTGTGTTTTCTTTTTCACGGTATATTTTTGCATTTTCCATCTGCGTGCAGCGATGCTGCAGCCGGCTGCGAATCAGACGAAGTTCCTCGATCTGACGGTCGATGGCGGTCAACTGTTTTCCAAGCGCAGACAGGCTGCTGTCGATGGTATAACTCTGCATATGCTCCCGTATTTCTTTCAGGGAGAACCCGCTTTTCTTCATAATCAGGATGGTGTCCAGATAGTCAATCTGTTTAGAGCTGTAATAACGATAACCGTTATTCGGGTCCACATAGGCAGGCTTGAACAAACCGATTTTATCGTAAAAAATCAAAGTTTGCTTTGATATATTCTGATATTTTGACAACTCGCCGATTGAAAATAGATTATCCATAATACCTCCTTAGTATGTGAACGATGGAATGTACTTCTATCGTCACACAGTTTTGCGAAGCAATAAGTTAGCCTTTATAATGAGATCATGGTGCTGGTAACAGCACCCTGGCCTGTTGAAGCATTTAGCCCGCCAGTATATGTTTTTTCATTATATCAGATGGTTATGAGGGGTTCAAATAAAACTCTACTAATGCTCATTTTATCATTTCCCTCCCTAAATTGTCTCACCTCAACACCTGCGACCCATAAATAATCAGATACCCCAGTCCCTGTTTTGCTGCCAGGAACTCTCCGATGACCACGCCGATCAGGCAGAGGCCGATATCCACCTTGAGGATGCTCAGGATGGAAGGCAGATTGAGCGGCAGGATCACCTTGGTGAGACAGTCGATGCGGCTGCCGTGGAGTGTTTTTATGAGCTTGATTTTGTCCGGGTCCGTGGATATGAAGCTTGTATACAGGTTCAGGATACTGCCGAAGACTGCCAGGGATATGGCGGTGATGATGATGGTCTTCATGTTGTTGCCGAGCCACACGATGAAGATGGGCGCCATGGCGGATTTCGGCAGGCTGTTCAGGATGACGAAGTACGGCTCCAGAATCTCGCTGAAGGTCTGGTTCCACCAGAGCAGCACGGCGATGAGGATGGTGAAGACCGCCACCAGGAGGAAACTTCCGAAGGTCTCCGCCAGGGTGATGCCGATGTGCCCCAGAAGGTTTCCGTCGTGATAGAGCTCCGCAGCGCTTTTGATCATCCGGGATGGACTGCTGAAGATAAAGGAGTTCAGCAGTCCGACGTCGGAGCAGATCTCCCAGGCAGCAATAATAAATACAAGAAGAAACACCTGAATAAACAGTACCAGACGACGGTGCTGTTTTATTTTTTTCATATAAAGGGTCTGGGCCGGGCTTGCCGCGAGGACGCCGGTTGTCTCAATTCGGGTGGAATCTGGCACCGCCGGGGCGGCCGCTTTCGCTCTCTCATCCCGCAGTCCCTGGGATAATTTATGAAATGCTCTCATCAGATTTCAGCTCCTTCCATATCTGGTCAAAATATTTCTGAAATTTCGGGTGCAGTCTCGCTTTCTGCGGGGAAGGCCGGTGTTTCGTCTCAAAGTCGATGGTGACAATGGAGCGGATAGAGCCTGGACGTTTTCCGAGAATGATGATGCGGTCAGCTATACTGATGGCTTCCGACAGGTCGTGAGTGACCAAAAGAGCCGTAACTTTTTGTTCCCGGATGATATTTACGATATCGCTGGATACGTCCAGGCGAGTCTGGTAGTCAAGGGCGCTGAACGGTTCGTCAAGGAGGAGAAAGGACGGGTGCCCTGCCAGGGTGCGGATGAGCGCCGCCCGCTGGCGCATGCCGCCGGAGAGCTCATGGGGATGGGCGTCGGCGAAGTCGGCAATATCATACTGTTCCATGAGGGAGCGGACATACGCAATGTTTTCCGCTGTAAGCTGATGCTGAATTTCCAGTCCCAGGATAATGTTTTTGTAGATTGTTCTATATTCTAATAAATGGTCTTTCTGCAGCATGTATCCGATGGCGGGCGGACGCTCGCTGGATGGATAGACAAGGGAGCCCGTCTGCACAGGAATGAAGCCGGCGACCAGGTCGAGAAGCGTGGACTTGCCGCAGCCGGAAGGGCCGACGATGGCTGCAAATTCGCCGGGAAAAAGGTCGAAATTTATATCGTGAAGAGCCTGTGTCTCGCCGTTTTTTGTGTGGTAGGCATGGGAGAGATTTTTGACAGACAAAAAAATTTTTTTAGGTGGCAAAATGTCTCAATCCTTTCGTAAAGTGTTATAATTTAAAATATGCCAAAAAAATGTGATATTTACAAAAAATAAGATAAAGGAGAAGAATCATGAAAGCATATGCGAAGATGATACTGTCAATCATTGCCGGGGAAACCCTGATCAAGCAGTACATTTCTGAGAGGGAAAAGGAAGGAAAGAAGTCGTGGACGCTGCCGGGAGGCGTTGAGATTAAGCGGCTGGAAAACGGAGGGGCGGCCACGGGGCTATTCTCCGATCGGAAGAAGGAGATAAAAATGTGCAGCGGAGCGATTCTTGCCGTCTGCGGCCTTTTTCTGGCACGAGAGGGAAGAAAGGAATATGTAACTGTAAAGGGAACGGGACTTGCGCTGCTGCTTGGAGGAGGTCTCTGTAACTTTGTGGACAGAGTCAAAAAGGGGACAGTAACGGACTATCTGCGTTTTACCAGATGTCCTGTATCCTGTGTCCGCAGGCTTGTTTTTAACATCAGTGATTTTTGTATTTTAATTGGTGGACTTCTCCTTTTTGTTTCTGAAAAATTCAGAATAAAAAGTTGAATATCCGGAACAATTTCTGAAAACATAAAATTGAGGATTGTTGGAAGTTGTTTGTAAAATTTGTGCAAAATATATAAGAAAAATGTCGTTTTTTGAAGAATAAAAAGATGGAAAAAACTTCCGGTGGACAACTTGAAAAAGTTGTCCACAGAAAAAAACGGAAAAAATCGGGATAAATTCAAGTTATCCACTGAGTTATCCACATTATCCACAATTTTTTCTGTGAACAGTGATTGTGGAAAGATTCGTCAAGATAAAACATTCGTTTTGTGTAATTCTTAATATTTACCAAAAAAATCCATAAATTATTTTCAGAGAAAATTTTTTGATATGGAAAAAATTAATTATAATAAGTAAAAAATTCTGAAAATTATACTATTTGATTGCAACTCTTGTAAAAAGTTGGTATAATAAAACCGTAGAATAAAAAGAAGGAGTGTGATCCTATGCGTTACATTATTTATGGAAAGAACCTGGAGGTATCAGAAGGATTAAAACAGGCGATTAATGACAAATTCAGCAAATTGGACAAGTTTTTTACACCGGATACCGAGGTACAGATCACATTAAGTGTTCAGAGAGAAAATCAGACAGTGGAAGCAACAATCCCGATGAAAGGAACGATCCTGCGGGCAGAGCAGACGAGTACAGATATGTATGTTTCGATAGATATGGCGGTAGATGTTCTGGAGCGGATGATCCGCAAATATAAGACCAAGATATCCAGCCACGGCAAAGGAATCGGTACATTTACTGATGAATTCCTTGAGGAAGATGCGGATAATCATGAAACTATTACTATTACACGGAGCAAACGGTTTGCTATCAAGCCGATGGATGCAGAAGAGGCATGTATCCAGATGGAACTTCTGGGACACAGCTTTTATGTATTCCGCAACGCCGAGACCTTCGAGGTAAATGTGGTGTATAAGCGGAAGGATAAGACTTACGGACTGATCGAGCCAGAGTTCTAATCGAGATACATGGCAGATATAATTATCGACACCAGGCGGGGACGCAGACAGCGTTCCCGCTTCTTTTGTAAAATCTGTATATAGCCGAACCCCGCCAATAGTAAGAATATTTAAAGATTTCCCGGCTTGAAATGCAGGTTTATCAATGTTACAATATACTGCGTATGCTTAAAATGTAATTATGTCCTACAGGAGGTATATATGGGAATTGCAGATATATTTTTCGGTAACAAAAGCGAAAAAGAGATAAAAAGAATATCAAAAACAGTGGATCAGATAGAGGCCCTGGATGAGAAGATGCAGGCGCTGAGCGATGAGGAGCTTCGTGCGAAGACCGCAG
The DNA here is from genome assembly GCA_900016875.1 of Eubacteriaceae bacterium CHKCI004. GTDB lineage: Bacteria > Bacillota > Clostridia > Lachnospirales > Lachnospiraceae > Anaerobutyricum > Anaerobutyricum stercoris. Next base: position 38,134 of record FCNR01000060.1, read on the forward strand.
AGTTCAAGGAACGTCTGGCTGCCGGAGAGACTCTGGATGATCTGCTGGTGGAAGCCTTTGCCGTAGTAAGAGAGGCGGCGGACAGAACCATCCATCTGAAGCATTACCGGGTACAGCTCATGGGTGGTATTATTCTTCATCAGGGACGTATCGCTGAGATGAAGACAGGAGAAGGTAAGACTTTGGTGGCAACTCTGCCGGCATATCTTAATGCGCTGGAAGGAAAAGGCGTTCACATCGTGACGGTCAATGATTATCTGGCAAAGCGTGATGCGGAATGGATGGGCCAGGTACACGAGTTTCTGGGACTTAAGGTCGGCGTGATCCTGAACAGCTATAATAATAAAGAGCGTCAGGAAGCCTATAACTGTGATATTACTTATGTTACCAATAATGAGCTTGGTTTTGATTATCTTCGTGACAACATGGTTATATATAAGGAAGATTTGGTGCAGAGGGATCTCAATTATGCCATCGTCGATGAGGTCGATTCCGTATTGATCGATGAGGCAAGAACACCTCTTATCATTTCCGGACAGAGCGGTAAGTCCACAGACCTCTATAAGGCCTGCGACGTGCTGGCAAGACAGATGCAGCGGGGCACTTCCGACGGCGAGCTGTCCAAGATGGACGCCATCATGGGTATTGACATCGAGGAAGACGGAGATTTCCTTGTAAATGAGAAGGAAAAACACGTAATGCTGACGCAGGAAGGTGTGAAGAAGGTAGAGCAGTTCTTCCACATCAAGAATCTGGCAGATCCGGAGAATCTGGAGATTCAGCACAACATTATTCTGGCGCTCCGCGCTCACAACCTGATGTTCCGCGACCAGGATTACGTGGTAAAAGACAATGAAGTTCTCATTGTCGATGAGTTCACCGGACGTATTATGCCGGGCCGTCGTTATTCCGATGGTCTTCATCAGGCTATCGAGGCGAAGGAACATGTGAAGGTTAATCGCGAGTCCAAGACTCTGGCAACCATCACTTTCCAGAACTTCTTCAATAAATATAAGAAAAAAGCAGGTATGACCGGTACCGCCATGACAGAGGATAAGGAGTTCATGGATATCTACGGCATGGACGTTGTGGAGATTCCGACCAACAAGCCGATGATTCGTGTGGACAAGGATGATTCCATCTACATGACCAAGAAGGAGAAATTAAATGCGGTCATCCATGAGATCGTCGAAGCCCATGAGAAAGGACAGCCGGTTCTGGTTGGTACCATCAACATCGACGCTTCCGAGGAAGTCAGCCGACTGCTTACCAAACAGGGCATCAAACACAACGTATTGAATGCCAAATTCCATGAGCTGGAGGCGGAGATCATTTCCCACGCCGGTGAAAAAGGAGCCGTAACCATCGCCACCAACATGGCCGGCCGTGGTACCGATATCAAGCTGGAAGACGGCGTGGCAGAGCTGGGCGGACTGAAGATCATCGGTACGGAGCGCCATGAGAGCCGCCGTATCGACAACCAGCTCCGCGGACGTTCCGGACGTCAGGGAGATCCGGGTGAATCCAAGTTCTTCCTGTCTCTGGAGGATGATCTGATGCGTCTGTTCGGTTCTGAGCGTATGATGAATGTCTATAAGGCGCTTGGTATTCCGGAAGGTGAGGAGATTCATCACAAGACCATCACCAAGCAGATTGAAAAGGCACAGAAAAAGATTGAGAATAACAACTTTGGTATCCGTAAGAACCTGCTGGATTACGACCAGGTCAACAACGACCAGCGTGAGGTTATCTATGCAGAGAGACGCCGGGTGCTTGATGGCGAGAGCATGCAGGATGTGATCTACCGCATGATCAAGGATACCGTCCGTGACGACGTGGAGATGATCGGCGGAGAGACTTCTCCGGAAGAATGGAACATGGTGGAGCTTAACGAGACCCTCCGCCGTGAGATTCCGCTGCAGCCGATCGTACTGAGCGACGAGGAGAAGGCTGCTAAGGATAAAGACGCCATCATCGAGCGTCTGCAGGAAGAAGCCATGGAGCTTTACCATGCCAAGGAGAAAGAGTTCGAAGAATTTGCCAGGAGCCAGGCAGAGCTGCCGGAAGAAGCGCTTCTGGAAGACGACAACGCCATGGCTTACAAAGAGGGAATCCGTGAGGTGGAGAGAGTCATCCTGCTTAAAGTGATCGACAGCAAATGGATGAACCACATCGACGACATGGATCAGCTCCGTCAGAGCATCGGTCTCCAGGCATACGGACAGAAAGATCCGGTGGTACAGTACAAGTTCCTCGGTTATGATATGTTTGAGGAGATGACAAAGAATATCCGCCACGATACGGTCAGCGCACTGATGCATGTCCGCATCCAGCAGAAGGTGGAGAGAGAGCAGGTTGCCAAGGCGACGGGCACCAACAAGGATGATACCGTGGCGCAGGGACCATACAAGAGAAAGGAAGCCAAGATCGGCAGAAACGATCCTTGTCCTTGCGGTAGCGGAAAGAAATATAAACAGTGCTGCGGAAGATTCGCAGAGTAGACTGTAGCAAACAAATAAGAGTAACACGCAGACAATCATAAGGGGCTGCCGCTTTCTTGCGGCATCCCCCTTTTGGCATCTCTGCTGAAAAGCAGGACGTGCCGCAGGCTGCGAGCCGTAAAAGACGGCGCCGGTCATGGCGGCAGCCGCAAAATGAATGAGAAAGGAACCTGCAATTGGTAGAATTAGATCAGTTTAAATTTACACTTAATCAATATAAGGAGCCCATGGAAGAGCTGAAGGCGTCCCTGGAGCTTGACAGGAAGAAGGCCCGCATGGAAGAGCTTGAGGCAAAGATGGAAGAGCCGGATTTCTGGTCCGACCCGGAAAAGGCCCAGGAGATCACGAAGGAGCTGAAAGGCATGAAGGATACCGTGGACTCCTTTGCCGGACTGGAAAGCACCATGGACGACGCCTATACCATGATTGAGATGGGCTATGAAGAGAACGATGCCAGTCTGATTCCGGAAATCGGGGAGATGATTGACGAATTCAAAGAAACCTTTGAGACAATGCGGATTCAGACCCTTCTTTCCGGTGAGTATGACAGCAACAATGCCATCGTCACCCTCCATGCCGGTGCCGGCGGCACCGAGTCCTGCGACTGGGCGGGGATGCTCTACCGCATGTATACCAAATGGGCGGAGAGCCACGGCTATAAGACGGAGGTTCTTGATTATCTGGACGGCGATGAAGCGGGCATCAAATCCATCACCTTTGAGGTAAAGGGAGAAAATGCATTCGGATATCTCAAGTCTGAGAAAGGCGTTCACCGTCTGGTCCGCATTTCCCCGTTCAACGCGGCGGGCAAACGGCAGACCTCTTTTGCATCCTGCGATGTGATGCCGGACATTGAGGAGGATTTATCTGTGGAGATCGCCGACGAGGATATCCGCATTGATACCTACCGCTCCAGCGGCGCCGGCGGACAGCACATCAACAAGACTGATTCCGCCATCCGTATTACCCATCTTCCGACAGGCGTTGTGGTACAGTGTCAGAATGAGCGTTCCCAGCACAAGAACAAAGAAAAAGCCATGCAGATGCTGAAAGCAAAGCTCTATCTCATCAAAGAGCAGGAGAACAGGGAGAAGCTTTCCGACATCCGCGGCGAAGTTTCCGACAACGGCTGGGGCAACCAAATACGCTCTTACGTTTTGCAGCCGTACACCATGGTCAAAGACCACAGAACGGGCGAAGAGAGCGGCAACGTGCAGAGTGTGCTGGATGGCAACCTGGACGCGTTTATGAACGCATACCTGCGGTTTATCAACAGTACGGATCAGGAAACCGCATGATACCTAGTATATAACATTTAACAGAAAGCAAGGACAAAAATATATGGATATAATCAAACAGCTCGCCTCTGAGCTGCAAATCAGAAAAGAACAGGCGGAAGCCGCCGTACAGCTCATTGATGAAGGAAACACCATTCCTTTTATCGCCAGGTACCGGAAGGAGGCCACAGGCGCTCTTGGGGACGAGGTTTTAAGAAATCTTCATGAGAGACTGCTTTATCTCCGGAATCTGGAAGAAAAGAAGGCGCAGGTGCTCCAGACCATAGAAGAGCAGGGCAAGCTGACGCCGGAACTTTGCGCCAGGATTACCGAGGCGGTGACTCTGGTGGCGGTGGATGATCTGTACCGGCCGTACCGTCCGAAGAAACGAACCCGCGCCATGATCGCCAAGGAAAAGGGACTGGAGCCGCTGGCCAATATCATTCTGCTGCAAAAGACGGCAAGGAGCGTTGAGGAAGAAGCCGCTTCTTATGTGGATGCGGAGAAAGGCGTGGAAAATGTACAGCAGGCCATCGCCGGAGCCAGCGACATTATCGCAGAGCAGGTGGCAGACCGTTCCGACTACCGCAAGAGTATCCGGGAATGGACCATGAAGGAAGGCTGGCTGGCCGTCAGGGCGAAAGATGAAAAAGAGGAATCTGTCTATGAGATGTATTATGATTTCCGGGAGCCTCTTTCCAAAATGACCGGTTATCGCGTCCTTGCCATCAACCGGGGGGAAAAGGAGAAATATCTCACCGTCAAGGTGGAAGCGCCGGAACCGCAGATTCTCCATGCACTCTGTAAGACCATGATACGTGACGAGAACGGGCCGATGGCGGCGGTTCTCAAAGACGCCATTGTGGATGGATATAACCGGCTGATTGCCCCGGCCATAGAGAGGGATATCCGCAATGAACTGACGGAGAAGGCCCAGAACGGAGCCATCACTGTTTTCGGCAAGAATCTGAAACAGCTCCTGATGCAGCCGCCGATCAAAGGACAGACCGTGCTGGGCTGGGACCCGGCCTTTCGGACCGGCTGCAAGCTGGCGGTGGTGGACGCCACCGGCAAGGTGCTGGATACGGTGGTCGTCTATCCGACTGCTCCGCAGTTTAAAGTGGAAGAAGCGAAGAAAACGGTTCATAATCTGATTGAAAAATACCATATCACTTTGATCAGCGTCGGCAACGGAACGGCGTCCCGGGAGTCGGAGCAGGTGATCACGGAGCTTTTAAAAGAGATACCGGAGAAGGTATCCTATGTCATCGTCAACGAGGCGGGGGCCTCCGTGTATTCTGCCAGCAAGCTGGCTACGGAAGAGTTCCCGGAATTTGACGTGGGGCAAAGAAGCGCCGCGTCCATCGCCAGACGGCTGCAGGACCCTCTGGCAGAGCTGGTAAAAATCGAGCCGAAGGCCATCGGCGTGGGACAGTATCAGCATGACATGAATCAGAAAAAACTGGAAGAGACGCTGCACGGCGTGGTGGAGGACTGTGTTAATAAGGTCGGCGTGGATCTTAACACCGCTTCCTTCTCCCTGCTGTCGTATATTTCCGGTATCAGTAAGACTGTGGCTAAAAATATCGTCGCTTACCGGGAAGCCAACGGAAGCTTTCATTCCAGGGAGGAGCTGAAAAAGGTTCCGAAACTGGGGCCGAAGGCATTTCTGCAGTGCGCGGGCTTCCTCCGGATTCCGGACGGAGATAATCCGCTGGACAATACAGGAGTTCACCCGGAATCCTATGAAGCGGCAGACAGACTTCTTTCCACCATGGGATATGAAAAGGGACAGCTTGGGGCCGGCGGCGGCTGTCATCTGAAGGATCAGATTACAGACATGGAGACTTTGGCCGGCGAACTTCATATCGGAGCGCTCACGCTGCAGGATATTGTGGATGAACTGGAAAAACCAGGAAGAGATCCGCGAAATGACATGCCGAAGCCGATTCTCCGGACGGATGTGCTGGAGATGAAGGATTTAAAAGAGGGCATGGTTCTGAAAGGAACTGTGAGAAACGTTATTGATTTCGGAGCCTTTGTGGACATCGGCGTCCATCAGGACGGCCTGGTACACATTTCTCAGATGTCCGATAAATATATCAGGCATCCGCTGGAAGTGGTCAGCGTCGGGGACATCGTGGATGTGCAGGTGCTGAGCGTAGATGTGAAGAAAAAAAGAATTCAGCTTACCATGAAGATAAAATAGGCACAGTTCATAAAAGAACATGGATACATGATTGAATTGGTTCAGAACGATCTGAAAAGAAATATTAAGAGAAAAAGAAAGGAACGACCATGCAGAGCTTTGAAAAAATCAGCAAAATGAATCTCGCTGATATTGACAGACCGGGGACACAGGATGATCCGGATGAATTGGATACGAATCCGGATGTGGATGCGGAGGTTGATGCCGCTGAATCTGGCGACACATCTCCTGAGATCGTGACAGTTGCAGATGTGGAGGGCACGGCTGCAGCGGGAACGGCGGAAACGGGAGAAGGCGCAGCTGAAAAGAAACAGATGCGTCAGCCGGAGGGAACGCATTACTATATTGATGCCAAGATCACAGAAAAGGAGATGCTCGCCTTCCTTTTCGGACACAACTATCGCCAGCCGCTGATGCTGCTCGCAGTAGCGATCGCGGTCATCTGGCCGATAATCGTCGTTGTGAGAAATGACAGCAACATGTGGCTTGCCATTGCGCTGGCGGCTATCATTCTCATTGCTCTTCCGTTGTCCACATGGAACAGGGGAAGAAAAACGGTCAAAAATAATCCGGCGTACCAGCAGACTTTCCATTATATGGTGGATGAATGGGGTGTGCATCTGGAACTGGGTGATGAATGTATCGATGTGGAGTGGAAAAAGGTATATAAATGTACTTTTATGAAATCGGTAACAACTGTTTACACGGGTAAAGTCAACGCATTTCTGATTCCGACTGCAGCTATGGGTGAACAGGCCGGAGAGATCAATGCGTTTATGAAGAAAATGAAAAATAAATAGGAGCATACTGTTTTCCGGGCATATGGAGAAAACAGCATTTGCATGAGAAAAGGTTGTGAAACATGAAAATAGAAAGCTACAGCACAGAAGACACTTTTGCCTTCGGTGAAAGATGCGGCAGGGAAGCCAAAGCCGGGCAGGTATTCTGCCTTTACGGCGACCTGGGCGTGGGCAAAACCGTTTTTACGCAGGGATTTGCCAAAGGGCTCGGAATCCGGGAGCCGGTCACCAGTCCTACATTCACCATCGTGCAGGAATATGAAGAAGGGCGGCTTCCTTTTTATCATTTTGATGTGTATCGCATCAGCGATCCGGAGGAAATGTACGAGGTCGGCTTTGACGAATACCTGGAGAGCGGCGGCGTGTGCTTTATTGAGTGGGCGGGGCTCATTGACGAGATTCTGCCGGAGGAGCGCACAGAGATCACCATAGAAAAAGATCTGTCCAGGGGATTTGAATACCGGCTGATTACTCGGACAGAACGAAAAAGAGAGGAGGAGCGTCCATGAAGATACTTGCCTTTGACAGCTCGGGACTGGTGGCGTCTGTGGCGGTTCTCGAGGAGGAGCGCATGATTGCGGAGTACACTGTTAATTATAAAAAGACGCACTCTCAGACGCTACTTCCCATGCTTGATGAAGTGGTAAAAATGACAGAACTTGATCTGAATGAGATTGACGCTATTGCCGTGGCGGCAGGGCCAGGTTCTTTTACCGGGCTGCGCATCGGTTCGGCCACCGCCAAGGGACTGGGACTGGCTCTCGATAAACCGCTGGTTTCCGTTCCGACACTGGAAGGGATTGCATTTAATTATTACGGATGTGAGGACGTCATCTGTCCGATGATGGACGCCAGAAGGAAGCAGGTATACACCGGACTTTACACTTTTAAGGATGGTTCAATGCAGATTCTCAAAGACCAGACCGCCTGTCCGGTGGAAGAGATTCTCGCGGAGTGCAACGCACTGGGAAGAAAAGTGATTTTTCTTGGAGACGGCGTGCCTGTATATCGTTCCATCATCGAAGAAAAAATGCAGGTATCCTATACATTTGCCCCGGCGCATATGAGCCGGCAGAGAGCAGGCGCTGTGGGAATGCGGGCTTTTGATTATATGCGTGAGGACAGAATAGAGACGGCAGCGCAGCATGCGCCGGTCTACCTTCGCAAATCCCAGGCGGAGCGGGAGCTTCTGGCGAAGGGAAAGTCTCTGGAATAAAAAATGAATACGACGGTGCAAATAAAAAAAATGTCTGAAAGAGACTGCGGGGCAGTCTGGGAACTGCAGAAGAAATGTTTCTCCGTGCCATGGTCTTTGGAAAGCATCCGGGAGATGTTTGAGACTGAGGGCTACCTGAATCTGACCGCCTGGGAAGACGGAGTTCTTGCCGGCTATATCGGCATCAAAGCGGTGCTTGACGAGGCGGATATCACCAACGTAGCGGTGCATCCGGATCACCGGCGGCAGGGCATCGGAAAACAGCTTCTTGAGAAACTGCTCCGGCAGGCGGCGGCAGAGGGCGTGTGCCGGATCTTTCTGGAGGTCCGCACCTCTAATGCGGCGGCGCGGGCGCTCTACGAAGGAGCAGGATTTCAGATCATAGACATAAGAAAGAACTATTACGAAAAGCCAAAAGAAGACGCGTATATCATGGTTTGGGATTTTCTGATGCCAGATACTGCGGGTGAAACATGATAATGTTCTTCCAATAGTTACTAACGCTTTTTTCGACAGTATCTTTTATAATGAGGGCGAAAGATGACACTGGCGAAAAAGACACTGACGACTGGAGGTACAACATGGAAAAGAAAGAACTGAGAATAATTTGCAACTGCTGCGGAAAAGAGATTCACACAGAGCCGATGGCAGACCGGGAGGAGTACCTGGAAGTGACCAAAGAATGGGGATATTTCTCCCGAAAAGACGGAGAAATCCACCATTTTATTCTGTGTGAGTCCTGTTACGACAGACTGACAGAACATTTCTGCATACCTGTCGAAAAAAAGATGCAGACAGAACTTTTATAGAAGGTAAACTTAGAAAAGAGAGGAAAATTATGCTGGAACTGTGTTTGCTAGGATGCGGGGGTATGATGCCCCTGCCGCACCGCAAACTGACTTCGCTGATGGCAAGATATAACGGAAAAAGTATTCTGATCGACTGCGGCGAAGGAACCCAGGTGGGAATCAAGGAAAAAGGATGGAGTTTCAAGCCCATTGACGTCATCTGTTTTACCCACTATCATGCCGACCATATCAGCGGCCTTCCGGGGCTTTTGCTGACGCTTGGCAACGCACAGCGGACGGAGCCGCTTCTGATGATCGGACCGCGGGGACTGGAACGGGTGGTAAACGCTCTCCGGGTCATCGCGCCGGATCTGCCTTTCCCGATAGAGTTCCGGGAACTCAAAGAGAAATCGGAGACCATTGAGATGGACGGTTACCGGCTCCGTGCTTTCCGGGTGAATCACAATGTGATCTGCTACGGGTACACCATTGAGATTGACCGGGCAGGTAAGTTTGATGTGGAACGGGCTAAAGCCAATCAGGTGGAGATGAAATACTGGAACCGTCTGCAGAAGGGAGAGACCATCGAGCTGCCGGACCGGACACTCACCGGAGATCTGGTGATGGGACCGGCAAGAAAGGGTATTAAATGTACCTACACTACGGATACCCGGCCGACAGCCTCCATCACGGCCCACGCCATGCATTCGGATCTGTTTATATGCGAGGGCATGTACGGTGAGCCGGATAAGCAGCAAAAAGCTGTGGAATACAAGCACATGACCTTTTATGAGGCGGCCAGACTGGCCAGCGACGCGGAAGTAAAAGAGTTGTGGCTGACCCACTACAGTCCGTCTTTAGTATATCCGGAGGAATTTATTCCGAAGGCGAGAGAAATCTTTCCGGCTACGAGCGCGGGCAAAGACGGCAGAAGCATTACGCTGATGTTTGAGGATGAATAAAAAGAGATTGAAAGATAGAGGGAAGTGAGAATATGGAGCAGACAGAAAAGGATGTGCTGATTCTGGCGATAGAGACTTCCTGTGATGAGACCGCCGCGGCGGTAGTAAAGAACGGAAGAGAGATTCTGTCCAATGTGATCTATACACAGATAAAACTGCACACCGTTTTTGGCGGAGTGGTGCCGGAGATTGCTTCCAGAAAGCACATAGAGAAAATCAATCCCGTTATTGAGGCGGCATTGTCGGAAGCCGGCGTCACGCTGGCGGATATTGACGCCGTGGCTGTTACTTATGGCCCGGGACTGGTGGGGGCTTTGCTGGTGGGCGTGGCGGAGGCAAAGGCCATCGCTTACGCTGCCGGAAAGCCGCTGATCGGGGTGCATCACATCGAAGGCCATATCAGCGCCAACTATATTGAACATAGAGAACTGGAGCCGCCGTTTTTGTGCATGGTGGCTTCCGGAGGACATTCCCATCTGGTTCTGGTGAAGGACTACGGGGAATACGAGATTGTCGGGCGAACGAGAGACGACGCGGCGGGAGAGGCATTTGACAAGGTGGCGAGAGCCATCGGTCTCGGTTATCCCGGCGGCCCGAAGATTGACAAGCTGGCAAAGGAAGGCGACAAAAATGCCATTTCTTTTCCGCGGGCAAAAATAGCCGACGCGCCGGATGATTTCAGCTTCAGCGGTCTGAAGTCCGCGGTGCTGAACTATCTGAATCAATGCGAGATGAAAGGTATCGAAGTCAACAAAGCGGACGTGGCGGCCTCCTTCCAGCAGTCGGTCATCGACGTGCTCACGGAGCATACGGCAGCGGCAGCGAAGCGGCTGGGCATCAAGAAGGTTGCCATCGCCGGCGGCGTGGCTTCTAACAGCTCCCTGCGGACGCAGATGGAAAAGGTTTGTGAGAAAAATCACCTGACCTTTTATCATCCGTCGCCGGTTTACTGCACGGACAATGCGGCCATGATCGGCGTGGCGGGCTATTATGAATACAGAAAAGGGGTCCGTGACGGCTGGGATCTGAATGCTGTGCCGAATCTGAAGATCGGGGAGAGAAAGAAAGCATAAGGGAAGGATACAGCGGGGGAAATGAAAAACAAAACGAGAACAGCAGCTATCGTGCTGGCGGCAGGAAAAGGAAGCCGTATGCACATGGATATACAGAAACAGTACGCGGAAATACTGGGCCGGCCGGTCATCGCCCATACGCTGGATTCTTTTGAAGCCAGCGAAGTGGACGAGATCATCCTGGTGGTGGGCGAGGGAGAGATCCCTTTCGCCAGGGAACAGATCGTGGAACGTTTTGGCTATAAGAAGGTGAGCCGCATTGTCACTGGCGGTAAAGAACGCTATGAATCCGTATACGAAGGACTCTGCGCGGCACAGGATATTACCTATGCTCTCATCCATGACGGCGCCAGAGCGTTTATCACGCCGGAGCTTATCGCTCAGTGTATCCGCAATGTGAAGCGATATGACGCCTGCGTCATGGCGGTGCCGGTGAAGGATACCATCAAAATTGTGGATGAGGAGCAATATTCCATCTCCACGCCGGACCGGAGCGTTATGTGGCAGATGCAGACGCCGCAGTGCTTCCGTCTGTCCGAGATCAGGGAGGCGTACCGGCAGATGCTCGAAAATGGCGACACTACCATGACGGATGACGCCATGGTCATGGAAAAATACGGCAGCCGCCGGGTGAAAATGATCATGGGAAGCTACGAAAATATCAAGCTGACGACCCCGGGTGATTTCATACTGGGAGAGGCTATTTTGCAAAATATGAAGAAACAGGAGCGGTGAGAATGAAAAAAGATGAACTGGAACACAAGACAGGAGAAGATAACGTAACTGCTTCAGGAGAAAATGTGGCAGAAGAGATTTACCACAACTTAATCAGTCCGTTGCTGGAAGAGGCAAAAAGAGGGCTGGAAGAAGAATATAATGAACGAAAAAAAGGTTCCGATGGGTTTGATGAGGTATTCGGCGAACTTGACGAAGAATCCGATGATATCTATGAGGAGGATGAAAGCGACTCTGAGGAGGACGAAGAATCCACGGAGATGACAACGGCAGAAGATGGCGACGGAGACGATACATCGAAGAAGACCGAATACTGCTGCATGTGCCATCGGACAGAGAGTCAGGGAGCCAAACTGCTTCGGATGCCTAACGACATGAGTATCTGTACGGACTGTATGCAGAAGTCTTTTGACACGTTCAGCTCTGGTTTTGGCAATAATAGCGGCATTCAGTTTGTGGATCTGTCCAACATGGATTTAAACAGCCTGCGGAATATGAACTTGGGCGATCTGCTGGCCGGCAATATGACGGCCCAGAAGGTGAAACCGAAGAAGGCTAAGAAGAAAAAGAAAAAAGATAAGGACAAGGCTCCGAAGGAGACCCTTTCCATCAAAAATATTCCGGCGCCTCACCAGATCAAGGCGAAGCTTGACGAGTATGTCATCGGACAGGATTATGCCAAAAAGGTAGTATCCGTTGCAGTGTACAACCATTATAAGAGGGTGATCACCAATACCATGGATGAGATTGAGATTGATAAATCCAACATGCTCATGATCGGACCGACTGGTTCCGGAAAGACCTATCTGGTGCGGACTCTGGCAAGACTGTTAAATGTACCTCTGGCCATCTGTGACGCCACGTCGTTGACGGAAGCGGGATACATCGGAGACGATGTGGAGAGCGTATTGTCCAAGCTTCTGGCCAACGCGGACAATGATGTGGAGAGGGCGGAAACAGGTATTATTTTTATTGATGAGATCGACAAGATCGCCAAGAAGAAAAATACTACCAGCCGTGATGTGAGCGGAGAATCCGTTCAGCAGTCTCTGCTGAAGCTGTTGGAAGGCAGCGAGGTTGAAGTGCCGGTGGGAGCAAGCTCCAAAAACGCCATGGTGCCGATGGTGACTATGAACACGAGAAATATTCTCTTTATCTGCGGAGGAGCTTTTCCTGATCTGGATGTTATCATAAAAGAGAGATTGAACAAGCAGTCCTCCATTGGATTTGCGGCGGAACTGAAAGATAAATACGATAATGATAAAAATATTTTGTCGTATGTGACTATCGAGGACCTGCGCAAATTTGGCATGATACCGGAGTTTATCGGAAGACTGCCGATTCTCTTTACGCTGAATCCATTGACAAAAGATATGCTGGTTGCTATTCTGAAAGAACCAAAGAACGCTATTTTAAAACAGTATCAGAAGCTTCTGGCGCTGGATGAGGTAGATCTGCAGTTTGAGGACGGAGCGCTTTATGCCATCGCGGAAAAAGCGATGGAAAAGAATACGGGGGCGAGAGCGCTTCGTGCCATCATCGAAAAGTTTATGCTGGATATCATGTATGAGATTCCGAAGGACGACAACATCGGAAGAGTTATCATTACGGAGGACTATATCCGCAATAACGGCGCGCCGATCATAGAGATGCGGCAGTATCTGCAGCTGACACAGAAGGATGATTATCAGCAGCAGGGCTAGAGGTATGCAGGGAGAAGGAAATGAATTTTTGTTATTCAAAAAATGTATATAAAGGGGGTTAACTATATGCAGCATTTGAATTTAAAGTATCTGGAGAGTCTGGCGACCCAGTATCCGAATATTGCCAGAGCTTCCACAGAGATAATTAATCTTCAGGCAATCCTTAATCTTCCCAAAGAGACGGAACATTTTGTGTCTGATATCCACGGGGAATATGAACAGTTTTTACATATTTTAAGAAACGGTTCCGGCGCCATTCGCAATAAGATTGAGGACGTTTTCGGCAACACGCTGAGCGCCAGGGACAAAAAAAGCCTTGCGGCTCTGGTCTATTATCCGGAGCAGAAAGTGGAACGGATGAAGATGGAACTGTCTCATGAGGATCTCCTGGACTGGTACAAGGTTTCTCTGAACCGTCTCATTGCAGTCTGCAAGGAAAGTTCTGCGAAATATACCCGTTCCAGGCTGAGAAAGAGTTTTCCTCCGGATTTCTCTTACATTCTGGAAGAATTACTCAGCGAGAATAACCGGGTGGTGCAGAAAGAGCAGTATTATAATGAGATTTTTGATACTATCATCCGAATCAACAGGGCCAAAGAGTTTATTGTGGCTATTTCCCAGACTATTCAGCGTCTGGTTGTCACAAGACTTCATGTGATCGGGGATATTTTCGACAGAGGACCTGGGCCTCATATTATCATGGATCATCTGATGCAGCTGGAGAACGTGGATTTCCAGTGGGGGAATCATGATATGGTATGGATGGGTGCGGCTTCCGGGCATGAAGCCTGCATAGCCAATGTTATCCGGCTGTCTGCCCGCTATAATAATCTTGATGTGCTGGAAGACGGCTATGGAATTAATCTGGTGCCTCTGGCAAGTTTTGCCATTGAGACTTACAGAGATGATCCATGCGATTGTTTCGGTGTTCACGCTGAGGATCATCATGATCCGAGGGAGGTATCTCTCAATAAGAAAATGCACAAGGCCATTGCTGTCATCCAGTTTAAGCTGGAGGGGCAGGTCATCAAAAAAAGGCCGGAGTTTAACATGGATAACCGGATGCTTCTTCATAAGATTGATTATGAGAAAGGAACGATCACCATTGACGGGAAGACATATGAACTTCTGGATAAGTCCTTCCCGACTATTGATCCGGCGGATCCGTACCGCCTGTCTCCGGAAGAAGAGAGTCTGATGAAACGGCTTCGCATGAATTTTCGTAATTGTGACAAACTGCAGGAGCATGTACGTTTCCTCTTTAATAAAGGAAGCATGTACCTGTGCTATAATTCTAATCTGCTGTATCACGGCTGTGTGCCGCTGGATGAAAATGGATATTTCCGCAAAGTCAAGCTGGGCAGTAGGGAATATTCCGGCAAAGAACTTTACGATGTACTGGAGTATTACGCGCGGAAAGGCTATTATGAGCAGGATAATCAGGAGGAGCATGAATATGGCAAGGATATCATGTGGTACATTTGGTCTAACGAGAATTCCCCGGTGTACGGCAAGGAAAAGATGGCTACTTTTGAGCGGTATTTTATAGATGATAAGGCGATTCAGGAAGAGAAAAAAGATTATTATTACAAGCTCATCGAAAAGGAAGAGGTAGCCAACCGGATTCTCACAGAGTTTGGTATGGATACGGAACACTCCCATATCATCAACGGACATATGCCTGTAAAAACAGTACAGGGAGAATCTCCGGTAAAATGCGGCGGTAAAGTAATGATCATCGACGGAGGTTTTTCAAGGGCTTACCGCCGGACTACGGGGATAGCGGGATATACGCTGATCTATAACTCCTATGGTCTGCGTCTCGTCTCGCACAATACGTTCACTTCGACGGAAGATGTCATAGAAAATGAGATCGACGTACATTCTGACACCGTCATCACCGAGTTGTCCAGCCACCGGGAGCGTGTCCGGGATACAGAAAATGGAAAGAAAATCAAAGAAAAGATCAAAGATCTGGAAGAACTTCTTCATGCTTACCGTTCCGGTTTGATTTTGGAGCAGGTATAGAAGCAGGATTGGCATAGAACAGACGGAAGCGGCATATTTTTATTTTATAGGAGATTCCGCTGGAATTCCTATAAAATAAAAGCCCTCCGGGCGGGATGCGTACTTGCGCGAGCAGAAGCTTATCGCTGAAGCGGCTGCGCTCAGCGCGAGAGTTCTGTCAGACAGAACTCTCTGCCCCAGGGAATAGCAAAGGCAGGAGGACATCCTTATGAAAAAGCAAACGCTTTGTGACATACCGGCGGACAATCTGGAGCAGGAATATGAGACAAGCCTGGAAAAAGGTCTGGCAGCCGGAGAGGTAAACCGGAGACTTTCAGAAAACAGATTTGAATATCTCACAAAGGAGAAAAAGCGGTCATGGATTCGCAGCGCAGAGCAGGAATGTCTTGATCCGCTTTTCTTTTTTCTTCTTTTTCTCTGTACATTTTATTTCCTGACAGAAGAGAAAGGCTGGCTGGCAGCACTGCCCCTGCCGGTGATTGTTCTGTTGCTTAAAGTGGGACAGGCAAAGAGAAATAACATGTTCCTGCAAAAAAGGAAAGAACTTTTTTTGCCCAAAATCCAGGTGCTGCGGGATGGTGTTTACCGATATATTGATGTGCGGGAAATTGTGATTGGAGACATTCTGCGTCTCAAAAAGGGGAAAAGAGTTCCCGCGGCGGTCCGTAGCCTGATAAATCCCGGCGTTGTCTATGAAAAAGGCGACGTTTTTCCCGAAGAATCAGGAAAAGCGGTCGCCATGGGATCCGCAGGTTCCACCGCGCTGCAGAAACGAGGTATTTTATCCCGTATTTTGTCAGAATCAGCACTGTTTCCGCTCCGTGCTCAGGATATGTTGTACAGACGGGGTGTGATTGCCATGGAAACGTCCTGCCTGCCCGGAAAGGGAAAGAAAAGGGCGGTCGTCATTGATACAGAATATTTTCCATCTTCCCTGAAACCTCATGCGCTGCGGGAACTGACAAAATTGCTGCAGCGTGAAGCTGTTCCGCTTATTTTTTTTACGGATAAAAAACGGGAAGAAGCATTTGATATTTTAAAGAGGCTGGGGCTGGCGGAACAGGAGCGGGATGTGATTGATGAGAAACAGTTTGTCTGTTATCTGGACAGCGATTACCGGCGTCAGCTGAAAACCATACGCGCTTATGCAGGGCTGAACAAGCAGGAAAAAAGCAGGGTTTTGGATGGATGGTGCAAGGAATGCGACTGGCTGTACGTTCTTCCGGACAGAAACTGGCAGAGGCCGGAAAAGGATTTTTCCGACCAGAAAAATCTGACTCAACGTAGTAATGCAGAAAATGTGCCGGACATTGCAGGGACAGAAAGGAAAAAAGAAAAAGGCCGCATTCTGTGGCTGGGACTTCTTGATGAGTCAAGCCTTGACAGAGATTTTTATTTTAAGAAACACTGGAGTGATGGGCTGCTTCGTCTGTTTCAATGTGAAAGCAGATGGAATACCTTTGAGAATATCACGGAAATGGTGCAGAAAAGAACGCTGACAATGCTCTGCATTTTCAACGGTATCATGCTCTTTGCAGGGTGTTCCGGAGCGGGCGTCCCGGTCTTTTACTGGATGTTTCTGGTTTCTTATGTAATATGCGGCGGGCTGGCTCTGTGGAGAGAGCTTTGGTGGATGTGGATGCATATTCATGCATAAATATGCATAGAATTTGTATTTTTCCCGGGACAATTCATCTTTTTACAGGAAGATTCTTGTCAGCTTTCGTGAATATATGATAGAATATATGCAATATTTTGTTTTGCAGCTTTGCAGAGAGACACACAGGAGGGCATGAAAATGATAGAATTATTACAACACGGCGCGTATCTGGTTCACGGCAGTGAGATTGTAGAGGACACGCCTGAGGCGGCAAAGAAGCTTCAGGCCATGCTCGGTGCCGCGGCTCCTTCGAAAGAAGAGGCGGCAAAAGGAACCATCGCGTATGGGATTCTTGAGGCGCACAATACATCAGACAGCATGGACAAGCTGAAGATACGTTTTGATAAACTGACGTCTCATGATATTACATATGTCGGCATAATTCAGACTGCCAGAGCATCAGGACTGGAGAAGTTCCCGATGCCGTACGTACTGACAAACTGCCATAACAGCCTTTGCGCTGTGGGCGGCACCATCAACGAGGATGACCACATGTTTGGTCTGACCTGCGCGAAACGTTACGGCGGCATCTATGTTCCGCCTCATCAGGCAGTCATTCATCAGTTTGCCAGAGAGATGCTGGCTTGCGGCGGCAGCATGATTTTAGGTTCTGACTCACACACCCGTTACGGAGCGCTGGGAACCATGGCCATGGGCGAGGGAGGTCCGGAGCTTGTAAAACAGCTCTTAAATCAGACCTATGATATCAATATGCCTGGCGTGGTGGGCGTCTATATGACCGGAGCGCCGATTCCGGGCGTGGGTCCACAGGACGTGGCTCTTGCCATTATCGGCGAAGTATTTAAAAATGGATATGTAAATAATAAAGTCATGGAATTTGTAGGTCCTGGAGTGGCTTCCTTAAGCGCGGATTTCCGTATTGGCGTGGATGTTATGACCACAGAGACCACCTGTCTTTCCTCCATCTGGAAGACCGACGAGACCATCCGCGAGTTCTATGAGATTCACGGAAGAGAGCAGGATTATAAGGAGCTGGCTCCGGCCGACGTGGCTTACTACGACGGTATGATCAAGATCGACCTCAGTACTATCCGCCCGATGATCGCTATGCCGTTCCATCCGAGCAATACCTACACTATCGAGGAGATGAACGCCAACCTGATGGACGTACTGGATGACTGCGAGAAGAAAGCGCTCGTCAGTCTGGACGGTCAGGTGGAATTTACACTGAAAGATAAAGTACATGACGGAAAGCTGTACGTAGAGCAGGGAATCATCGCCGGATGTGCCGGCGGCGGCTTCGAGAACCTCTGCGCGGCGGCTGATATTCTGAAAGGACGCTCCATCGGACCGGATGAGTTTACGCTGAGCGTTTACCCGGCCAGCACCCCGATCTTCATGGAACTGGTAAAGAACGGCTCTGTGGCTGACCTGATGGCAGCGGGAGCTATCGTGAAGACCGCGTTCTGCGGCCCTTGCTTCGGCGCAGGCGACACGCCGTCCAACAACAGCCTGAGTATCCGTCATTCAACCAGAAACTTCCCGAACCGTGAAGGATCCAAGCTGCAGAACGGTCAGATCGCTTCCGTGGCGCTGATGGATGCCAGATCCATTGCGGCCACGGCAGCCAACAAAGGCTTCCTGACGCCGGCTACAGATCTTGATGTGGAGATAAAAGGAAAGAAATATTTCTTTGACAGTACCATTTATGAAAATCGTGTCTTTGACAGCAAAGGTATCGCAGATCCGACGGTGGAGATCAAGATGGGACCGAACATCAAAGACTGGCCGGCCATGAGTCCGCTGCCGGAGCATCTGATTCTCAAAGTCGTTTCTGAGATCCATGATCCGGTAACTACCACGGACGAATTGATTCCGTCAGGAGAGACTTCTTCCTACCGTTCCAATCCGCTGGGACTGGCAGAGTTTACGCTGTCCAGAAAAGATCCGGCTTATGTAGGGCGGGCAAAAGAAGTACAGAAAGCACAGAAAGCTATCGAGTCCGGAGAGAGTCCGACAGAGGCGCTGCCGGAGCTGCAGGCGGTTCTCGATGCCGTTCACGCTAAATACGCCGATGTGAACGAGAGTAACATGGGTGTTGGAAGTACTATTTTCGCTGTAAAACCGGGCGATGGCTCTGCCAGAGAGCAGGCAGCTTCCTGCCAGAAGGTTCTGGGCGGCTGGGCGAACATTGCCAATGAGTATGCCACAAAACGGTATCGTTCCAACCTCATCAACTGGGGTATGCTGCCATTCCTGATCGATGGAGAAGATCTGCCGTTCGCCAACGGAGATTATATTTTCGTACCGGATGTCCGCAAAGCAGTAGAAGATAAAGCGACGAAGTTTACGGTATATCAGGTAAAAGACGGCGCTCTCCATGAATTTACTTTGTCCATGGGCGAGCTTACGGATGATGAGCGGGAGATTATCCTGAAAGGTTGTCTGATCAATTACAACCGGAGATAAGGACAGCGAAGATACATCAGAATAAATGAAATCATTAGAAGACAGTCGGGATGTTCCCACAAAATGTGGGAAGGGCTCCGGCTGTCTTTTTATGTTGCGTATGTTAAAATGATAAAAAAACACGAAGTTGTTTTTTTCAATATGTGAAAAGTAAACCAAGAAAATGTGCAGAACGCAGGAGGTATAAGTTTTTCAAGAAAAGGAGAAGAATATGGGAGAGACGGCGAGAAAAAGGTCTGGCAAACTTGTAAGAAAATGTATTGCAACAATCCTGGCGGTGGTTATGGTATTGAGCGGATTATACCGGATCAATATGGAAAGAAAAGAAGCGGCAGACGGAAATGTACAAATGTATGATATGTACTTAAATGACCCGGAGATTTCATCCGGCAGTTATTTGTCTAATTTGGATAAATATCATTACATTTTCCGTCTTGGGCTGGCCGGGCCGGGACTTACAGCCTGGGATTACTCTACCGGGAAAGGAATCAAGGCAGCGGTGATTGACAGCGGAGCCAATGTAAATCACAGGGATCTTGCAGGAAATGTGGCGGGCGGATATAATGCGGTAAGTAAAACAGAAGGAATAAATTGTGTGACAGATGGGGACGGACATGGATCCATTATTGCGGGGATCCTCGGCGGCGTTGGAAATAACGGATTTGGTTCGTCCGGCGTAGCTCCAGAGGTAGATCTTTATGTGGTAAAAACAGAGGATGATCAGGGGGATGTATATGCTGCTGCTATATCAGAGGGAATTCGCTGGGCAGTGGATGAAGGATGCCGTGTTATCAGTATCAGTTTAAGCAGCGAAAATTATAATGAGAAGTATGAAGATGCAATAGAATATGCGGCGGCACATGATGTTGTTGTCGTATGTTCCGGTGGAAATACCGGTACTTCGGCACTCCGGTATCCAGCTGCCTATGACGGGACGATTGGCGTGTCAGCGTTAAACTATGATGCATCAACAGGGTATACGATAATAGATTCTTGTACTCATAATGATGATATTGATGTGGCTGCGCCGGGCAGTGGACTGTATGGAGTGTCAAAAAATAATAATACGGAGTTGGCCGCAGGAGGTTTGACCAGCGCCGCAGCACCTTATGTGGCCGGCGTGGCAGCGCTGATACTTTCTGCTGACCCGACGATCAATGCGCAAGAATGTGAACAGATAATAAAAGAAACAGCGACAGATGCTGGAGCGACAGGTTATGATGAATGGTACGGTCACGGTATCATCAATCCGCTGGCGGCAGTCCAGCGTGCGAAATTAAAACAGAAATCCATCAGCAGGAGTATTTCCGGAATAGCGTCTTCTTATACGAAAAAGCTTTCTGCCGGTACATTTCAGCTGAATCCGAAAACAGAGGGATCAGGAGTCTTCTCTTACAGTTCCAGCAAGCCTTCCGTAGCGTCGGTGGATGCAAACGGAAAGGTAACGCTCAAAAAAGAGGGGACAACCAGCATTACCGTATCGGTTGGTCTATCGGGTATTTATCAGCCGGCCTCGGTGACAACGAAGCTGACGGTGACTGGAAACTCTTCTGATAAGAAGTCAGATAAAAAACAGTCTGAGAAAACCGGTTCAAAAGCTTTGAAAAAAGTAAAGGGCGTAAAATTGGCAGCCGGCAGACGTTCTATTACCGTCCGCTGGAACAGGAATGACAGAGCCGATGGATATCAGGTGTGGATTGCCAGAAATAAAAAATTTACAAAAGGTAAGAAAACTGTTCTCATAAAGAAAAATAAAAAGGTGAAAAAGACAATCAGGAAGTTAAAGAATAAAAAATACTATGTAAAGATTCGTACATTTAAAAAGAGCAGTACAGGAAAAATTTTTGGCAAATTCAGCAAAGTGAAGAAAGTAAAAATCCGATAAAAAAGATGCTTCGGCTGTTTTCTGCCGCGGTGCCGGGTTTATCTGCGGGCGCTGCGGCAGTGCTGTATAATTCTGCAAACAATAGTTGACAATCCGGCAAATTATGTTATATCATTAACTCATTACGCGGCTTTTTTGAAAGAAAAAGGACATATTTTTGCAAAATTATCAACATAAAGGGGTGGAAAAGATGAAGATTTCAGGAAATGACCTTTTTGTAACAGCAATGAAAAAAGAAGGTGTGGATACTATTTTTGCGTATCCAGGCGGTATGGTCGTCAATCTTTTAGATGCACTCCATGATTGTCATAGTATTGATTTGGTGCTTCCAAGACATGAGCAGGGGCTGATTCATGCGGCAGACGGTTATGCGAGAGCGACAGGAAAGGTCGGTGTCTGTCTCGTCACCAGCGGCCCGGGAGCAACGAACCTGGTAACAGGAATAGCCACAGCCAATTATGATAGTATTCCCCTGGTCTGTTTCACCGGACAGGTGGCGGAAGACCTTATCGGCAATGATGCCTTTCAGGAAGTAGACATCGTGGGAATTACCCGGAATGTGGCAAAGTTTGTTATAATGGTAAGAGATAGAGAGATGCTGGCTCAGCGCATTAAGGAAGCTTTCTATATAGCTCGCTCCGGCAAACCTGGTCCGGTGCTTGTGGATCTGCCCACAGATGTGATGGCGGAGCTTGGCTCCACATCCTATCCGACAGAAGTCAATATCCGCGGTTACAAACCGAATAAGGGAGTTCATGTTGGTCAGCTCAAAAAGGCCATCGCACTGATGGAAGAAGCCAGAAAACCGATGTTTTTAATTGGCGGAGGTGTTAATCTGGCCCATGCGCAGGAAGAGATGACAGAATTATGCGAGAAATTAAATGTTCCAGTGATTACTACAGTGATGGGACGGGGAGCGATTCCTACGGACCACCCGCTCTACATCGGCAATATCGGTATGCACGGTTCCTATGCTGCCAACAGAACGGCGGATGAATGTGATCTGATGTTTTCCATCGGCTGCCGGTTTAATGACAGGGTGACGGGAAATGTAGCGAAGTTCGCCCCTCATGCCAAGATTGTTCATATTGATATTGAGGCGGCGGCCATTTCCAGAAATGTAACAGTAGATATTCCAATCGTGGCGGATGCCAAGATGGCGATTCGGAAGATCCTCGATCACACGGAGCCGATGGAGCATAAAGAATGGATAGAGGAAGTCAAGGGATGGGATAAGGAGCATCCTCTGGGTATCCAGGTGAAGGCGGGCGTGAATCCGCAGTGTATCATGGAGATATTGAACAAAGTATATGCAGACAGGGATACCATTTATACATCGGATGTGGGACAGCATCAGATGTGGGCCTGCCAGTATTTGAAACTGGATGCCATGCACCGTCTGGTGCAGAGCGGCGGACTGGGAACCATGGGCTTTGGTCTCCCGTCAGCAGTGGGTGCGCAGATTGGATGTCCGGGCAAAGCAGTGGTATCCATCAGCGGAGACGGCGGCTTCCAGATGAACATCCAGGAGATGGCGACGGCCATGAATCAGGAACTGCCGCTGGTCAATATTGTGCTGAACAACAATTATCTTGGCATGGTGCGGCAGATGCAGGATTTATTCCATAATAAGCGCTACACCATTACCTGCCTGCGTTACCATAAGTCCTGCAAGGGCAAATGCGGCAAACCGGGCTGGACCTGTCCGGATTATTCTCCGAACTTTGTAAAGATTGCCGAAGCCTACGGTTCCAAAGGTTACCTGGTAACGGAGGATTCTCAGCTTGAGAAGACCATCAAAGAGGCGAGAGATTATGCCGAGGAGCATAACAAGCCGGTTATTATAGAATGTGCCGTTTCACCGGAAGAGCTTGTCCTGCCAATGATCCGCGGCGGCGCCAGTTTTGATGAAATCATATATTAGGAGGGCGGTATCATGAGAGAAGTAAATCATACCAAAAGAAAAAGATGGGTCTCCCTGTACGTGGAGAACCGCATTGGTGTTCTGGCGCGGATTTCTGGCATGATGTCCGGCAAATCTTATAATATTGACAGTATCACGGTGGGCGTCACAGAAGATCCGACCATTTCCAGAATGACCATCGGTCTGAGTTCCGATGACGCCACCTTTGAACAGATAAAGAAGCAGTTGAATCGCTGTGTGGAAGTAATAAAACTTAATGATATCACTGACGCGCCGACGCACATGAAGGAGATACTATTTATCAAAATTCATGAATGTTCTGAGTTTGAGAAAGGGGAAATCTTCCGCATTGCGCAGGTATTCGGAGCAAAAGCTATTGATTACGGTATCAACAGCGTTCTGCTGGAATGTGTGGCGACAGAAGGAAGAAACAATGATTTGATTGATCTGCTGAACCGCAAGTTTGATCAGGTAGAGATTGTCCGGGGCGGTATTGTCGCCATCGAGTCTATCAGCATGACGGACAGATAACAGCATAACAAATGTACAGCGACCCGCTTTTGTCTGGGGATTTTTCAGGCAGAAGCGGGATTTTTTTATCAAAAATTATATCTATAAAATGTTTTTAATTTTAAAGATTGACTTTTTGGCTCGCAGATGATACCATAAAAATGGAAACTGTTCCAGATATTTCCAGAAAAGAAAGGAGAAGTTATGAAGAATCATCTGAGAAAGCTGCTGCTGGTTTTGCTGACAGGATGTCTGATCTTTCAGCAGATTTCTATGCCTCTGTATGCAGGGACAACGGGGGTAGCGGCAGTCTTTATTGATTCGAAGGATGAAGTGGGAACAGCGGAAGATACAAAGGATACATTTATAAAGAAGAGTAACTGGGCAGCAGCCAGAGATCAGAATGTTCGGACAGCCGGCAGGAATCGGTATATCGAGGCTTCCGGTGGGAATAATTCGGGACGAAAGAAGCAAGATACAAAAGCAGCCAGAGGAACGATCACGGATACTGCAGGAACAGAACAGTCCGTACAAGATAAGAATGATGCGGAAACAGATAAAGATAACGATGGAGTTTCTTCTGACGAGGAAGACGCCGGCAGTACCGGAGAGGAAGCCGGGGAAACTGCCAGTGATGAAACGGAGACCGGAGAAGATGATCAGGGAGCAGGTTATACCGGGGATGAGACAGAGCCCGGAAAAGATGATCAGGAGGCCATAGATGAGACAGAGCCCGGAAACAATGAACAGGGAGGCGAAGACGGTACAGAAGGCGAGACAGAGAATGCAGGGGGAGACGACGATGACGGCCGGAAGCAGAATGACCTGAATTCGGAAGAAGGCATCAAGGAGGACAAGACAGAGCAAAAAGGGAAAACAGAAGACGGTGCGCAGGAGAATAACAGTTCTGTTTCCATCCCGGCACATACCGGAGAAGAACAGGAGAATACTGAGCAGACGACAGAAAACGCCGCTAGGCAGCAGGAGGATATTTTTGACCGGCTGCTCAATAAGAATCTTCTGCGCGCTGATGTCCGGGCAAAAAATGATTTTAATATGCCGAAAGCAACTTATGAGACATTTATTCTGCAGGGAAGAAATGGAAAAGGGCAGAAGATAGGAAACAGCGGCAAGGTGACGATGATGCCTTCCAGAAGGGCGATTCAGAATGATATAACGCAGAAACATAATGACTATGTTTCTTTTACCCCTCACTGGGGAATCGATACCACAGCATCTCTGTCCACGCAGTCCGGTTCCCGGAATGTCAGCTATTATGTCAATGATCCAAAGAAGGCGCAGCACGTGGGCGGAATCGGACTGGCCAGCATGTCTCCGAATATTATCGGAGGACGGGTTTTTAAACTGGACGCTTCCATGAAGAATAAATTGAGCTGCACTTATTATAATGTGGGGCGATACTATGACCGGGCTTCCGGCAGATCATACGCCATTGACATGAAGGCGGTGGTGACCGATTTTACAAAGAAACCAAAAGGTACGGAAGATGTGAAAGGTGCCATTGCCGATGGAGCTTTGGGCGATGACGGAGGTCCGCTGTTCTGCTTTGTGGGCGGCCAGTCGGTGGGGTCCATCGGAGTGCTCACCTGTTTCTGTGATGCAGTGACTGTCCGGTATTCTTTTTATATTCATGGCACGCAGACGCCGATTCAGCTGAAAGGGTTTACCAGATTTCGGGATGTTGACGCTCAGCAGGGTATTGAGTTTTCCGGAGAAGCCAATTATTTTTATGCTGTTGATGCAGCTAATGAATATCTCGGATACAGTAAAGGTGTGTATAATCAGGGGAGCAAAGCATACATTTATGCGTTGAGTTCTGCGGCGGTTTCCGGCAATGCGGGAAGCTCCTTTTATACGCTGTTTTCCGGTTCGCAGCTCACTCTGCGCTACACTTTTGCAAAGTGCAGCAGGAAAGATGACGGCGGCCCGCAGAATGGAAGTAATCTGACAAAGTATAAAGTACCTTTTGATAATTCTGATGTGAAAGACTATTCCACCAGTTCATCAAGCGGTTATATCCGGTTTGATGCGAGACAGCCGTATCTGGCTCAGCCTGAAATTCAGAAGTCTGTTTTCAATGGAAACGATATACAGGCTGAGATCCGCACGCCGCACAATGGGGTTTCCAATGAATTATCCAGACTGGAAGATGTTTTTACTTATAAAGTGCGGACGGTATGTCCATATGAAGATGCCTCTGAGCATCACTATTCATCCTGGGTTGTGTCAGACCGGGTAAGCCCGTACCTCAACGTTGAGCAGGCAGTCGTCTATGACGGTACAGGGAACCGTGCATCTGATTTTAAGATACAAAAGCAGGTGCAGGGAGACGGTTCCACGATGGTAACAGCAACAGCATCCAACCCGGCAGCGCAGTCTTTCTATGAGAAAAACTGGTATGACTTATATATCACGGTCAGAGTGAAGACGCAGGAGCAGCTGGAGAGCCTGCATCTGGACTTCGCGAGTCAGTATGTCAGAAGCGGTTCCGGGACAGGCAGATATGTTCTCTCAAATAATGCGACACTGTCTACCGGTACGACATATACGTCCAATCATGTTGAGACTGTGATTCCGCAACAACTGAAGGTCAGAAAGGTCAATGAGGAAGGACGTCCGGTAAAGGGGGTTACCTTTGGGATTTTTGCCAGCCCGAACGCAGATATCCATAAAGACAAGCCTCTGATGACAGCAGTGACGGGAGAAGACGGCGTGGCGTACTTCAGAGCGGCTTCTTTCTTCAATCTGGCTGGCAAAGCAGGGCCATATTATGTGCGTGAGATATCCCGGGGAGTTTTTGAGAATGTATATCTTCTGGATGAGACGTGGCATTATGCTTTCTCCAGTGATAAAGGTAATGCGGTTGTCTACGGAGAAGAGAAGGATAAAAGCGTTTCTACTCTGGAGGATATGGCAAAAATTCTCCGTAAGTATTCTGTCCGGGTGAGAAAAAAGAACCGGGAGACCAGTGGTTTTCTGAAAGGCGCGGTTTTTGGTCTGTATCAATGGTCTGAGGCGGGAAACAGTTATATGAAAGCATGTACTCTGGAAGAAGCCACAGATGAAGACGGAAGGATCTATTATCGCAATCCGGAAGATATTGTTGCTACGGAGGATAATCTGGGACGTTTTATGATAAAGGAAGAAAAGGCTCCCTATGGCTGTTATAATGCCGGTGTAAGCTGGACTTTTTCTACCACAGATGCTTATGCAGACGATGAGAAAAATATTGAGTTTGTTTATACGGCAGAAAATGGAAGGAAAAAAACGCAGAAAGAAGAATTGATCTATACAAATGAACTTCAGAAAGGAATTCTCAAGATTATTAAGACTGACGATGAAGGAGCATTGGTCAAAGGAGCGCTGTTTGAGATAAAAGCAGCGGAAGATATTTATGCGCCGTGGCAGTATAAAGAAGATGGGACGGCTGCGCAGGATCAGGAACCATTGGTTCCGAAAGGCATGGTCTGCGGTCGCCTGACTACAGATGAAAATGGCAGCGCAGTGTCCAGGCCGCTTTATATTGGTAAGTATCAGGTGACAGAGACAGGCGGCGCACCGGATCATGTACAGTCGGAGGAAGTCTATGAGGTGACATTCACATATCCGGAAAAAGATGATACTGCAATGGTGGAAGAAACTGTGCAGGCGGGAAATGTCATCATGCGCCCGGCCTTCGCAGTGGCAAAACTGGCGGAGCGGACCCGGAATCCGGAAGGAGAAGAAGTAGAGTTTGATGTGAACACAGGACGATATACACAGGAGAAAGTACCGGGAACCTATAACGCCGAAGAGACTATCAGGTACCGGATTGTCGTGACCAATACGGGAAATACAGATCTGTACCATGTGAGGGTTTACGACAGTATGGAAGAAGCCAATGAAGCCGGTCAGAAACTGGCAGATTATGTGGACACGGAGCGGGCGTCTTTTGTCCTTCCGGCGGCTGGAAGCTATGAGACGCAGAAAGGAAATAGCATCACAGCTTCGTTATCAGAGGATAATGGCCGGATGGTGCTTCTCAGCAGGCTGCCGGTGGGTGACAGTGTGGAACTGTATTTCGAGGCTCCCGTACTGAATAACGCAGCCAATATATATCACCTCATAAATAAGGTGACCGTTACGGCAAGCTACGATAATAACGAAGAGCGGCCGGGACAGCATCTGATTCCTGTCAATACAGAGCAGATGGTAGATGAAGATGGCAATCCTCTGACAGAAGACGAAGATCAGATACATATTCCGGGAACGCCGGATACTTCTGTGGTAAAAATCGCGGACCGGACTACCGGAGCCATCGTCACCGACGGAGAACTCAACGGAACAAAGGTGCCGGGCCTGTATTATGAAAACGACATGGTACGTTTTGATATCCATATTAAAAATACCGGAACAGCCAACCTGAAAAACATTCTCGTCACTGATGTGATGTCGGAAGAACTGAAGCAGATTGTCGATGAGAGTACAGCAGCCTTCCGCCTGGAGAATGATGCTAAGGAGGAAGAGGTTGAGATTGAGGACGACAATACAGAGGAAGAGGGAACAACAGAGGATGGCGCTGAAGAAGATGAGACGACAACGGACAACGCAGCGGAAGGCGGAGCGGCAGACCAAAAGGAATCAGAAAAAAATAATTCCACGTTCACTCTTTTGACAGGCAGAGGGGAAAAAGTATCTGCCCGGCAGATTGATGCCTCCAGAGTGATTCTCTGTGAAGATGTGGATACTGTAACCGGTGAGGGCAGTCTGCGTCCGGGAGATACCATCATACTGCATTTTTACGCCAGAGTAAAAAAAGACGCTGCCAACTTTTATGATCTGTTAAATACAGCCATTGTGAACGCTTCTTATTTTACCGGTGAGGAGGACGCGCCTGTACCGGAAAAGACAGACACAGATATCATCGAGATACCTGGAGTCCCGGAGGCAAAGGTGGCGAAGCTTGCTGACAGAACTACGGGAGCGGTCTTAGTACAGGGAAGATATCAGAATGAAAAAATAATCGGCAGCTATGATAACGGCAATGAGATTGTCTATACGATTACTGTTACCAATTCTGGTACTGCGGATTTATATGACCTGAAAGTCAGAGATGTGATGGAAGAGAGGCTTTTGTCGGCTCTTGATAAAGACAGCATTCGTTTTCAGGATGGCAGATATACCACATCGAAAGGGGATCTGATCGATACTGAATCTAAGGGGGCGGATGTCCTGCTGATGAATCGTCTGCGGGCCGGCGACAGCGTGAATCTGCTGCTTCGGGCAGTGGTCCGCAGACAGGCCGGTGATCTGTTTAAGCTGGAAAATAAGGTATATGTGACAGGCCATTACCGAAAAGGAAATGAACAATACCAGCAGGAATATGAAAAAGAAGCCGAGGCATCCGGTCATTCCTATGTATTGGAGTATCACGCTAATAATGGAACCACAGAGAAAACGCCCGACAGCGAGACGCCGGCGCATCGGGGAGACACTGTGCGCATTAATGGCAATCCATTTACAAAAGAAGGATATGAATTTTTAGGATGGAATACCAAGGCAGACGGAACGGGGCAGGATTATGCTCCGGGAGCGGAATATACCATGCCGGCCCAGGATGTTCATCTGTATGCACGATGGGGCGGAAAAGGCAGTGTATTGAAGAAAAATTATACGTATGCCTTGACATATCACTCAAATAATACCCTGCCACAGTCTTATCCGGACAGCGAGACCAGATGTGCCGCGGGAACAGCCGTGCTGCTTGATGAATGTTCATTTCTTTATGAAGGATATCATTTTATTGGCTGGAGCCTGACTCCAGATGAAAAAGAAGATCTGCTGCAGCCGGGCGACACCTGCCGAATGCCGAAGAAAGACATACATTTATATGCACAGTGGGAAAGGGATGAAAAAGCGGTTCTGACATATCATTCCAATGTTTCAGATCAGGAACAGACGAGAGCTGATTTTGAGACGCCTTGTGCAAAAGGTATGAAAGTTGTTATCAAACAGTGTGAATTTGAGAGAGAGGATTACATTTTTGTCGGCTGGAGCAAAGAAAAAACGGCAACAAAAGCCGAAATCAATCCGGGAGACAGTCTGATTCTTGAAAATGATCTGGATTTATATGCCGTGTGGGAAAAAGAAAAAGACGGGCAGGAACAATTCCGGTATCAGCTGACCTATCATGGAAATAATGAAACTAGAGATTCCTTTGTCGATTTTAAAACTCCGTGCATAGCAGGAACATCTGTGATACTTTCACAGAATCTGTTTACTTATGACGGACATGTGTTCACTGGCTGGAATACCAAAGCAGACGGAACAGGAAAGACATGGAATGTCAATGATTCCTTTACAATGCCGGACCGAAATGTACATTTGTATGCCCAGTGGAAGGAAGTTGCAAAACATACGCTCACCTACCTTTCCAACTACCCGGATAAGAAAGATTCGGTTCCTGATGAGCAAAGAATGGACAGTGAGACGCCGTGTCCGGAACAGACTTCTGTCCGCATTGACGGCTGCAGCTTCCAGTGTGACGGATACCGGTTCCTCGGCTGGAGCATGACACCGGACGGAAGCTCGGAACTTATCATCCCGGAGGTGCAGTATACGATTACAGCAGATACGGTTTTGTATGCAATATGGACGGATCAGTGCGAAGAATATGCATTGCTTTATTCCTCCAATACGAAGGCAGCTATCTGGGAAGCGGCACCGTCCTCGCCGTCTCCGGCGGGAACCCCGCAGACAATCATTGCAAATCCGTTTTCCAATGCAGGAGCAGTTTTTGCGGGCTGGAGTCTTGATGAAGATGCCGCAGCCGATTCGGAAGATCTCCTGTTGCCGGGACAGCGCTTTGAGCAGCCGGCAGGGGATACCGTTTTGTACGCTGTATGGAAAGAAGAGCAGAGTCACAGAGTATATTATGACGGCAATGGAGGAGCGGCCACAGTTTCCAATCCAGAAAGTGATGGAAGGATTATTGATGATGAGACGCCGTGCACTGCCGGTTCAGTCATCCGGATAAATCCGTCTTCATTCCGAAGGGATGGATATCGGTTCCTTGGCTGGACGACAGAAAAGCTGGAGCCGCTAAAGACCACGGATTCCACCGCATCCGCAGGAGAAGGCGAAGAAAAACAGACATGGGAGCAGGCCATGGAACAGACAGATATCATCTATCCGGGCTGTGCTTATACAGTTCCGGAAAATGATACGATATTCTATGCGCTTTGGGAAGAAATACCAAAAAGCAGTTTCGACGGAGATAGTCCGGCATACAGCGGCGATGAACCGGCGGAGAGCCTGTATACACCGATACCGGTGACAGAGCTGATGAAAGATCAGGACCATGTCAATATTCCGGGTGAACCGGAACTTCGGGTGGCGAAGAAGGCAGACAAAACAAAGGGAGTCACATTGAAAAAAGGACGTTATCAGGGGACAAGAAAACCAGGAACCTACTACGAGGGCGACCGTGTGATATATAAAATCACTGTGTCCAATTACGGAACAGCAACAGCAAGTGAGGTCACAATCAAAGAAATCCCGTCATCTTCCTGGAAAAAATCTCTGGAGCCGGAAGGATTCACCCCGTCAGTGGGAGAATCCCTGGAAACCGCCAAAGGTAATCTGATAAAAGTTCAGAAGAAAACGGCGAACACCCTGACACTGGACAGCCTGCAGCCAAACGACAGTATCACAGTGACCTTTGAAGCCACCGTAACAGCTCAGCAGGCGTCTGAAAGTACCATAAAGAACACAGTAAAAGTCACCGGCAAAAAACATGACGGAACCCCGGTTGCTGAAACAGAATACACAAAAGACAGTGATGTAATTAAAATCTCAGCCAAAGAACAGCCGTCTCCGACAGGCACAGACAACGTACCAAAGACAGGAGACGATAACCCGATCTATCCGTTGATTCTTATTGGGCTTCTTAGTCTCACTGCGGCTGGAACCGTTCTTATAAGGTGGCGCAGACAAAAATAGAAGAAGGCACAGACAGCAAAGATATGTCACAGAAAAAATAAACAGACAATCATAAAAAATATAATTCATTTATAATGAAAAAAGAGAGATAAAAAACCGGATAACCACTGTCTAAGCGGTTATCCGGCTTCTAAAAATGTAGTCGAGGCGACGGGACTCGAACCCACGGCCTCTGCGTCCCGAACGCAGCGCTCTACCAAACTGAGCCACGCCTCGATGCAACGATAATATTCTATCAAATCATAAATATTATGTCAAGGTTTTTTTGGATTTTTTTTGACCGTTTTTGAAACTAAAATACCGGGATAAAAACAACCCGGACAGATGTCTGCTCTGCATTTGTCCGGGATTACTGCGGCTGTTATCTAAAAATATAAGAAGCCGGGTTATTTTGTTTTTGTATCTTTTGCTTTTGTGTCCTTGCTCTTGTTGTCTTTTGCTTTTGTATCTTTGGTATCATTCGTACTCTCAGATTCTTCTGGCGTCTCTTCTGGCAGTTCAATCCGTTCAATAGTAGCTTTTTCAATCTGGTGGTCTTTTATGTAGCTCACATGAATGTGGAGCTGCGCAACTTCCAGATCGATATTTTGCGGGCCGTCCTGTGGAATCAGACCGAGAATGTCGAAAACGAGACCGCCCAAAGTATCATAATCATCGTTTTCCAGATCTATACCAGTTTCCTCTTTGATTTCGTCCAGAGGAATATTGCCGTTGATTTCCCATGAGGAATCAGTCTGCTGTTCAATTTGTGGATCGGAGCTTCCGAAGTCGGGGATATCTTCGCTGAGCTCGCCGACAAGCTCTTCGATCAGGTCATTTAAAGTTACGATACCGACCATGCCGCCATATTCATCAAGGATGACGGCAAGAGAGTGATGTCCCTGTTTCATGTTTCGGAAAAGTACGTCAGCCTTAACTGTTTCTGGTACAAAATACGCAGGACGGACGGCTCCTTCCAGCACACTTTGCCGCGTTTTGTCAGAAAGACGGAAATAATCTTTGGCATTCAGAATGCCGACAACCTGATCCGGGGAGTTATCGCAGACAGGGTACAGAGTATGTCTGCTGTCGTGGATTATCTGTTCCCATTCTTCGTCGCTGTCCTCCAGAAAAAGAATGGTTACGTCGGTACGATGGGTGGCAATTTCACCAGCCATCAGATCGTCAAATTCAAAAACATTTTGAATAAATTCTTTCTCTTCATAGTCGATGGCGCCTTTTTCGCTTCCTGCATCGACCATCATGCGAATTTCTTCTTCACTTACCGCGTCGTCTGTTTCTGTTGGATCAATACCGCACAGGCGGAGAATAGCGTTGGTGGACAGGGAGAGAAACCACACGATTGGTTTAAATAAAGTAGAAATTGCACTGACCAGCCCGGAGATTGCCAGGGCGAGCTGTTCGGATTTTTTCATGGCGATTCGTTTTGGGACAAGCTCGCCAAAAATCAATGTAAAATACGATAAAATCAATGTAATCACTACAACGGAAAGTGTGTTCAGCGTGGAACGTGGAATACCGATACCCAGACCGATGAGGAACTCCACCAGCGGGTCGGAAAAATTATCCGCTGCAAACGCACTGCCCAGGAAGCCGGATAAAGTAATAGCGACCTGGATTGTTGAGAGAAACTTTGACGGTTCGCTGGTCAGATGAGTCAGTCGAATCGCTTTTTTGTTTCCTTCTTCCGCCATTTTTTCCAGTTTTGTTTCTTTGACGGAAAGAACGGCAATCTCTGCACTGGCAAAAATTGCATTCAGTGCAATCAGTATGACCTGAACTAATAGTAAAAATATTATGGAATCTTCCAAAGTAAAAACCTCTTTCTTTTTATAATTGTTTGAAACATATTACATATTTTCCCTGAAAAAAGCATGAGACATGACCCGTCTATCATTATTGATACACAGGACATGTCTCATTTAGTATATGAACAGATTTAATTTATAATCACCATTATCAGGGTTAGCGTCATTATCACTAGTATCCATCTTCTGGTAATAACCTCCTTGAAAAATAAAAAAATGTGATATTAATAAAATGATACCGAAACTAATTATATCGTGACATATATACTATGTCAAGAAAAGATTTGTGGTGCCTGATTAAAGAAATTTGTGATGGTTGATGAAAAAAAGTGTGTTTGTTCCGCTGTGATAAATACATTTGTTCCGCTGAATCGTAATAAAAATGCATTTTATTACAAAAAATGGGCAGATTATGTCATAGAGAAGAAAAACTACTCTTTTTTTGATATAATATATTCATAAAATGCATAACAAATGACCTGAAGATACGATGATTTTATATTAATTATTTAAAGAGGGGAAGAAATGATTACGACAACACTTTTTGAGAAAATCGAGCAGTGGCTTAATGAGAATAAATGGGAGTATAGAAGCCGGGAAAATGCGGGAATTATTGAGATTGACATGGGATTAAAATGTGAATTAAAACAATGTCAGGTTATTGTATGGATGAAAGAAGGGCAATGTGTTGTGATGGGCAGAGTTCCAATCAAAGCGGAAGAAGATGCCCGGGAGAGGATTGCCGAATATTTTTGCAGAGTAAATTACGGACTGTACTCCGGACATTTTGATTTGAATTACAGTGATGGGGAGATTCGGTATAAAACGTATTTGCCGGAAAGTACTGATCCCGATGCGCAGAGGGAAAATATCGGCGAGGCTCTGATTCGTCCGGCGATGATGTTTGATGCGTATGGCCCGGGAATGATGAAAGTATGGCGGCAGGAAAAAGCTCCCGCGCAGGCGATGGAAGAAATGTAATACGTAAAATATGATGGCAACGCAGAGATAAGACTGTAAAAATGAGAGGACATAGGATGATCATAGGAGTATGTGACGATGACAGGAGCTGGTGTGATATAGCTGCCGGAGTGATAAGTGGATATGTGGAAAAACTGGGATACAATGTGGAAGTAACTTCTTTCAATAATGGAGACGATGTATTAAACTGGCAGGGACAGCCCTGGGATGTTATGTTTATGGACATAGAACTCGGTGAAGAAAAAAACGGAATTTCTGTGGCAGGAGAACTGAACAAACGATTTCCGGGCTGTCAGATTGTGTTTTTAACGAATTATTTGTTCTATGCTGTAGATATTTTTCAGACACAACATACCTATTTTGTGCTTAAAGAGCAGCTTGAAGAACGGCTGCCGGAAGTGTTCGACAAGATAATGCATCAGTTGGAACAATCGGGGAAAAAACTTATTTTTTCAGCATCATGGGGCAGGCAGATTATTGTCCGGCTCTCGGACATGTATTATCTGGAAAGAGAGCTGCGCTATACGACTGTACATACTTCGTGGGGAGATTTTCAGATTAAGGAGAAGCTGGATGAATTGATGGGAGATTTGCCGGAAAATGAATTTTCCCGCTGTCATCATAGCTATATTATCTATTTTCCGGCAATTCGGGAAAAAAAGAAGAATTCTTATGTGCTGGAAAACGGCAAAGAAATCATCATCAGCCGCAGTTATATGAAGCAGACCAATGAAGACTGGATGAAATGGGCGCTATTGCAAATGTCATAAATATCATTAATTTTATATCTTTTCTGTGGAAAAAATGTTATAATAAAACAGCATTTGTGGATATCTTTTTAGAGAGGGACACAGATGCTGTTTCTCAGTTAAATGTATAAGATTTCACTTTGTTCTTGCAAAGAGGAGGTATTATGATGATGGATGGTTATATTGTCTCAAAAAGAAAAGTGGCAGTGATTGGAGCAGGTTTCGTGGGAGCGTCCATTGCATATGCGCTGACCATTCGTAATCTGGCAAGAGAAATTGTCCTCATTGATATTGACAGAGAGAAAACAGAAGGCGAAGCCATGGACATTCAGCATGGAATTCCGGATTTGGGTAATGCTGTTGTCCGCGCCGGAAGCTATGAAGACTGCAGAGATTGTGATTTGATTATCATCACAGCAGGAAGAAACAGAAAACCGGGAGAGAGCCGTCTGGATCTGATCGCAGGTAATTCAGGCATATTGAGAAATGTAGTTGAGCAGATGCAGAAGTATTACACGGGCGGCGTTATCATGCTGGTGAGCAACCCGGTGGATGTTCTTGTGTATCAGTGTACCCGGTGGATGGGACTTCCGGACGGAAGAGTATTTGGAACCGGATGTGCGCTGGATTCTTCCCGGATGATCCGCCTTATGGCAGATTATACGAAGCGGGATACAGAATCGGTAAAGATAAACATTGTAGGAGAACATGGGGATTCGCAGATTCCTATTTGGAGCCGCGCGGCTGTGGATGGAATCCCGATGCAGGAATATTGTGAAAAACACGGGTTGTCCTGGACGCAGGAGATAAGAGATGACTTTGCAGGTAAAGTGCGGGGAATGGGCGCTTCTATCATAAAAAATAAAGGAAGAACTCATTTTGGCATTGCCACCAGCGTATGTTATCTGGCGTCGGCGGTTCTCGATCAGAGACCGACCATAGCATCTGTGTCCACTGTACTCAAAGGAGAGTACGGTGTCAGCGGTGTGGGACTCAGCGTTCCTTCCATCATCGGCGTCAATGGCGTGGAAAGGCGACTGGAAGAAGAATGGACGGAAGAAGAACTCACATTGTTCCGGCAGGCAGCGGACAAGATGAAAGGAGTTTTAGATACATTATGAAAAGAGCGGCTGATTTTAGAGGGATAGCGAGAGGAAGTCTGTCCGGTCACTGGGCCTCTGCCGTAGGAACGACTCTGCTGGCAGGGCTTTTGGGCGCGAACATTACTATGCAGGGAAGTGCAGTTTCTCTGACATCCAATTTATACAATCAATACGCAGGAGAGGATGGCAGTCGGGTCTCCATAAAGCTGCCGCCGGGACTTTTGTTGACAATTGCGGCTATTTTGATGGTATCCGCGCTGGTTATATTTATTATAGCGGTGGTGCAATATATCATCGGCAGCTTCGTAAGCCTTGGTCTGGCCATATATAACCTGAATCTGATAGACAGGAAGGAAGCGAGAGTGGGGCAGATATTCTGCCATACTTCCATCATGGGAAAAGCAGTGTGGCTGCGTCTGCGGATGAGCATTTTTACTTTCCTGTGGAGTTTGCTTCTTGTTATACCGGGTATTATCAAGAGCTATTCTTACAGCATGTCCGGGTTTATCATGGCGGAGAATCCGGAAATGTCTGCCAAAGAAGCCATGGAAGTATCCATGCGGATGATGAACGGCAACAAATGGAGACTGTTCTGCCTGCAGTTCAGCTTTATCGGCTGGGGTATTCTCTGCCTCTTTACCTTTGGAATCGGCTATCTGTGGCTGAACCCGTACATGAATGCTGCCACCGCGGCATTTTATGACGAGATTTCCAGAAATGAAGCGGTAGGCGGATATTAATTGGTTTTCATCATATGATATTCAGAAGGAATGTACATTGAGCGCATTCCTTCTTTATTTTTGCCTTTTTTTGTCATGACAGGTTTTGACGGACGAAGGGCATATCTGTTGCAGGAATATCAGGTTGTGAGAAAACGGTGTAAAATGGTTTGTACTTCATAGTATAATCAGAAGATAAATAATTTACTTTATTATAAAATGATAATATTTTATAGTATCAAAATTGTAATTATTAGTACAGATATAAAATTGTCAAAATTACCCAAATTTAGGTTTTTTATGAAATTATATAATGGCTTGAATTGTAAAAATTATCTATTTTTTACAAATTATTCCCTTTTTATTTTGTGTCAAAAAAAGTATAATACTGTCATATCCAAATGATTTGTAATATATTTCATAATATTATAAATCCGGGTGTGACAAGGAGGAAAGGTATGGAAACAATTTTGACACAAGAGCAGGAAGTAACGACGATTGGAGGGAAGTTTCAACTGATTTATGAACTGCTGATGTCGCATTTTCCGCGGGACGAGGGGATTGGTGATTATTTTGGAATTCGGATTCAGCAGTATGAAAAGAATAATGAATCGGTGGTGGACAAAAGCGAGGCCCCGGGTGTGACGGAGAATTATGAGCAGGCGATAAGACTTTTTCTTTTATTTGTTCGCGAGACTGTGATGCCTGTACATCTTTATGAATTAATTGATGACTGGCAGTCAGCCTTTTTCTCTGATCTGTAAGGCTTGGAGAAGATGGCAGAGGAACAGTAGCTGAGAAGTGTTATAAAGAAGAGATAAACGATATGTTTTGCTGATAATTTTGCCTGGATATGGTATGATGCTTCTTGAAAGGCTTTCATCAGTTGTTTATGAGAATGAAGCCTTGTTTATTGTGAGAATAGAATTCCAGGAGAATATAAAAGGAGATAAATGATGATCAGACATAAGGCAGTTTTTGAGGCGGGACGTGGAGAGATTGTTGAGAAAAAGTCAAGATTTATTGCTCATGTGCAGGCGGTGGATTCTGTGGAAGAGGCGCAGGAATTTATCGAAGCGGTAAAAAAGAAATACTGGGATGCCAGGCATAACTGCTCGGCGTTTTCAGTTGGAGAGATGAATCCTCTGACCAGATGCAGTGATGACGGAGAGCCGGGCGGTACAGCCGGCAAGCCGATCCTGGAAGTGATTCAGGGCAGCGGCATCCGTAATATTGTAATTGTTGTGACACGGTATTTCGGAGGAACGCTTCTGGGAACAGGAGGACTGGTGCGGGCATACACAGAGGCTGCCAAGGCAGGGATAGAGAATGCGGTTATCATTGAAAAGATACCTGCCACTAGAATGAAGCTTTTTACAGAATATACAGATTTGGGAAAGATTCAGTATATTCTGGCACAGAATCAGGTGACAGTGGAGAATACGGAGTATACAGATAAGGTAGAGATCAGAGCGCTGTTTCCGGAGAAAGAAAAAAAGGCACTCTGCCGGGCGCTTACAGAAAGCACCGGGGGCAGAGTGCATATAGAAGACGGAGAAGATGTGTATTATGGCACGGCAGAAGGAGAAGTTATAATTTTTTAAGCTTGTCCGTTTCGCTTTGCACGATAGCGGGCGGTCGGATCAAGGATTTTTTTGCGCAGGCGGATGTTTTTCGGCGTAATCTCAACCAGCTCATCGGTATCGATGAAGTCAAGCGCCTGTTCCAGACTTAAAACCCGCGGCGGCGTCAGTTTCAGGGCGTCGTCAGAGCCGGAAGCTCTTGTATTGGTCAGCTTTTTGGTTTTGCACACATTAACTTCGATATCATCGGTTTTGCCGTTCTGGCCGACGATCATACCGGAATAAACTTTTTCTCCGGGACCGACAAAGAGTGTGCCCCGCTCCTGAGCGTTGAACAGACCATAGGTGATGGTTTCTCCTGATTCGTAGGCGATGAGGGAACCCTGTTTTCTGTATTGAATATCACCTTTATATGGGCCGTAGCCGTCAAATAATGTATTCAGAATGCCGGTTCCCTTAGTATCGGTCATGAATTCTCCCCGGTAGCCGATGAGGCCTCTGGATGGAATAGAGAATTCAAGACGGGCGGAGCCCGCTCCGGAAATACTCATGTTGCGGAGTTCGCCTTTCCTTTGGCTCAGCTTTTCGATGACAGCACCGGAGAATTCTTCAGGAACATCAACTACCGCAATCTCCATCGGCTCTGTTTTCTTTCCTTTTTCATCGGTGTGATAGAGAACCTCTGCTTTGCTGACGGCGAATTCATAACCTTCCCGGCGCATGTTCTCAATGAGTACAGAAAGGTGAAGCTCGCCCCGGCCGGAGACTTTGAAGGAATCTGTATTTTCCATTTCCTCCACGCGGAGGCTGACATCAGTGTTGAGCTCCCGGAAAAGGCGGTCTCTGATGTGGCGGGAAGTGACATATTTTCCTTCCTGTCCTGCCAGAGGGCTGTCGTTTACAAGGAACTGCATGGCGATGGTCGGCTCAGATATTTTCTGGAATGGAATCGGCTGCGGGTTTTCCGGAGAGCAGAGCGTATCGCCAATATGGATGTCAGCGATGCCTGAGATTGCCACGATAGAGCCCACGGAAGCGCTTTCCACTTCCACCTTGTTCAATCCGTCAAATTCATAAAGCTTGCTGATTTTTACTTTTTTATTGACGTCAGGGTCGTGGTGGTTGACCAGGAGAACTTCCTGATTCACGCGGATGGAACCGTTTTCTACTTTGCCTATACCGATACGTCCTACATACTCATTGTAGTCGATGGTGCTGATGAGTACCTGGGTGTCAGCGTCCGGATCACCGGTAGGAGCAGGAATATGTTTGATGATGGTCTCAAACAGAGGTTTCATATCGGTTCCGTGCTCGTTAAGTTCCAGCATGGCGATGCCTGACTTGGCGGATGCGTATACAAAAGGGCTGTCCAGCTGGTCGTCATCGGCATCCAGCTCCAGGAACAGTTCCAGAACCTCATCCATGACTTCTTCTGGTCTTGCTTCCGGGCGGTCAATCTTATTAATGCAGACGATGACCGGATGATTCAGCTCCAGTGCCTTTTTCAGTACGAATTTTGTCTGAGGCATAGGTCCTTCGAAGGCGTCCACCACAAGGATAACGCCGTCTACCATTTTAAGTACGCGCTCTACCTCGCCTCCGAAGTCAGCGTGGCCAGGTGTGTCCACAATATTGATTTTTACGCCGTCGTAATGGATGGCAGTATTTTTGGAAAGGATGGTAATTCCTCTTTCCCGTTCGATATCATTGGAATCCATAATCCGCTCGCCGACATCCTGGTTTTCGCGGAAAGTTCCGCTTTGCTTTAAAAGTTCATCGACCAGAGTGGTTTTGCCGTGGTCTACATGAGCGATAATGGCAACGTTACGGACGTCTTCTCTTGCAATTTTCATAAAAAAGCCTTCTTTCTAAAATCGGTGATACTGTGTATTGCGTAACATTTCTCTCAAAAGATAAATGAATTTTCTTATTCACAAGAAGCGAAACCATTCTAGCACAAAGATTCCGAAGAAACAATAAAAAGTTGTTTTCATGCAGGGAAAACAGCGAAAATCATGATATCTGCCGGTGTTTAAAGGTTGACATTTTAAAGCAGAATTATTATACTGAATCTGTTTTACATCAAAATACATCTTGGGATGTGATGTCACGAATATCTTCCTTAAAGATACGGTGCCTGCAGATATTGTGAATGAAAAAAATAAGTTTTTATTCATATTTTCTGCAGTATTTGAATACAAATAGATGTATACAGACGACTGTGTTATATACAGGGAGGAGTAAACATGACAGAAAAAATTTTAAAAAATAACCAGGCGGTTGTCGCTGGAGAGATTATTTCTGATTTTGAATTCAGCCATGAGGTATTCGGAGAGGGATTCTACACGGTGAAGCTGAAAGTGAGCAGACTCAGTCATTCAAGTGATACGATTCCGCTGCTTATTTCCGAGCGTCTGATCGATGTCAGCCAGTCCTGCATCGGTCGTTTCATGGAGGCGAGAGGGCAGTTCCGCTCTTATAATAAGCATGAGAATAACCGGAATCATCTGGTGCTTTCTCTTTTTGTGAGGGAGCTGGAGCTTTTAGATGTCCTGGATAATCGTAAGCCGAACATGATTTTTCTTGACGGATATATTTGTAAGGAGCCGGTATACCGGACTACACCTCTGGGCAGAGAAATCGCAGATGTACTTCTGGCAGTAAACCGTGCCTACAGCAAGTCGGATTATATCCCGTGCATCTGCTGGGGCAGAAACGCAAGGTACGCAGGAAAGCTTCCGGTGGGCAGCCGGATTCAGTTGTGGGGCCGGATTCAGAGCCGTGAGTACCAGAAAAAGCTTGGTGACGATACAGTAGTTAATCGGATTGCCTATGAAGTTTCGGTCAATAAAATGGAATACTGTGATGACGGCATGAATCTGGAGCGGAAGGTGGCCGATTCCGGAAATATAGGTTAGGAATAAGCGGACTGCTCGTTTGGGTAGTCCTTTTTCTATGATGGTACGTTCTACCGGGACTGTAAGTCAGAGCGGGATTCAATCTGGAAAAGGGAAGCGGACGCCAATATAACAGGAGGATAGAGAAAATGAAGATTACACCAGTAAAAGGAACCAATGATTATCTGCCGGCGCAGGCGGAGTTAAGGGATTACCTTCAAAGAAAAATTTGTGAAACATATGAGAATTGTGGTTTCCAGAGAATTTTCACACCGATTCTCGAGGATATTGAAAACCTTGACAAAAGTGAGGGCGGCGAGAATCTCAATTTGATTTTTAAGGTGATGAAGAGGGGAGACAAGCTGAAAAAAGCGATGGAGGCAGGACAGGAATCACAGCTCGCAGATATGGGCCTCCGTTATGATCTGACGCTTCCGTTAAGCCGTTATTATGCTAACAATCGGGCGCATCTTCCGAATCCGTTTAAGGTTATCCAGATAGACAAAGTATATCGGGCGGAACGTCCGCAGAAGGGACGTCTTCGTGAGTTTATGCAGTGTGATATTGATATTCTTGGTTCAGAGTCTCCAAGCTGCGAGATTGAGCTGATACACACAACCGCGAAAGCGCTGTTGAATATCGGTATAGATAATTTTAAAATCAAAATCAATGATAAGAGAGTCTTAAAAGACATTCTTCTGACAACAGGATTTAAAGAGGAAGATTTGGACAGCGTCTGCATTTCTTTTGACAAATTGAATAAAATAAAAGCGGAAGGTGTGGCTCGTGAGCTGACAGAAAAAGGTTTTGATGAGAAAGTTATTGCTGATTTTATGGAATTAATTGGAAATGCTCCGTTTACCCTTGATTACGTGAGGACAATCAGCAATAATAAGGAATATATAGATTCTCTTGCCAATATCATTGATATTTCCAACCGTCTGGCAGGGGACAGTTACAGTGTGGAATATGATATGACTCTGGTGCGCGGACAGGGATATTATACGGGAACCGTATTTGAAATCGAGTCTCTGGATTTCAACAGTTCCATTGCCGGTGGAGGAAGATACGATAATCTTATAGGTAAGTTTGTTAAGGAACAGGTGCCGGCGGTGGGATTCTCCATTGGTTTTGAGCGGATTTTCAGCATATTATCAGAGCGGCAGGCAAAGCTTGCAGATAAGCCTGAAAAAGTAGTGCTTTTGTATGATGAAGATCAGATTGAGCAGGCAATCATTCGCGCAGAAGAGCTTCGCGGTCAGTATACCACGGCTCTTTATGTGAAACCGAAAAAGCTTGGCAAGTTTTTGAACCGGCTGGAAGAACAGGGATTTGACGGATTCCAGGTGCTCGGCAGAGATGAGGATGTGAGAATGTTTAACGCCCGATCAGAGGATAATTAGCGTGCCATTGTTTTAACAGCCGGCGCACCTGCTATTTTTCAGTGTGGATTTTTAAGGCAAAATATGGTATTATTAACAAAACATTGCCCGATACCGGGGTGCGTTAAGACACTTTGGTACGAAAAATGAATAATCAGGATGAAAGGTCAGGACATGGACGGAAGTATACAGGTATATTATGGTGAAGGAAGAGGGAAGACCACAGCGGCTCTGGGGCTGGGGATTCGTGCTGCCGGCATAGGGAAACAGGTGATTATGGTACAGTTTCTCAAATGTAAACATTCGGATACCCTTGATTTTCTCAAAAAACTGGAACCGGAACTGCAGATTTTCCGCTTCGCGAAAGCGGCCTGTGCCTATTCCGATATGGATGAGGAAGAAAGGCAGGAACAATTGTCAAATATCAGAATGGCTCTTGGATATACAAGAAAGGTTCTGGATACCGGACAATGTGATCTGCTGATTCTCGATGAAATATTTGGTCTGATTGATTATAATATCATCACCATGGATGATCTGCGGGAATTGCTGGCGGCAAAAGATGAGTCTACAGATTTGATTCTCACCGGAAGGAATCTTCCGGAAGAAGTTCGCGAGCTGGCAGATTGCATTTATTATATCCATACGGAGAAAGAACAGGCAGGAGAGATTCTTAGTGCCGACAGATAATGACAGAACATACTGACATCACAGAGGACTGACAGAAGACAATAATCTGCCGTATGCAGACAGATGAAGAAAACACGTATAGCCGGCCGGCGGTTTTTCCAAATGGCCGGCTGTATGATAGAAGAGCAGAAAGGAAGGATGAATATGGCAATTTTTACTGGCGCAGGTGTTGCAATCGCCACACCGTTTGACGAGAACTATAATATTGATTATGACAGTTTTGGGAAGCTGATTGATTTTCAGATTGAAAACAAGACAGATGCCATCATTGTATGCGGTACTACAGGTGAAGCTTCTACGCTGAATCATGAAGAGCACATTGCAGCGATTCGATATTGTGTGAACCGTACCAATAAAAGAGTGCCGGTAATTGCCGGAACCGGATCCAACGATTCGAGAACGGCATCCTGGCTGACCCATCAGGCAGAGCTGGCGGGAGCGGACGCTGCTCTGGTTGTGACGCCGTATTATAATAAAGCTACACAGAACGGTCTGATCGACCATTATTCTTATGTGGCAAGACATACCAATCTTCCGTTGATTTTATATAATGTGCCGAGCCGCACCGGATGTAAGATCAATGCGGATACGATGGCGTATCTGGTAAAGAATGTAGACAACATTGTGGGTATTAAAGATGCGGTTGGTGATGTTTCCTATACTGCGCAGTTAATGTATGAAACGCAGGGAGATATTGATGTGTACTCCGGAAACGATGACATGATTGTTCCGATGATGTCATTGGGCGCGAAAGGCGTTATTTCCGTTTTATCCAATGTTGCGCCGGAAGATACTCATAATATCTGTGCGGAATACATGGCAGGAAATGTAGAGAAAAGTCGTGAGCTCCAGATTAAATACCTGGAATTGATTCATGCCCTTTTCTGTGAGGTGAATCCGATTCCTGTTAAGAAGGCTCTTGAACTCATGGGAATCTGCGGACCACATCTGAGACGTCCGCTGACAGAAATGGAAGACGCCAATACAGAACGTCTGAGAAAAGCAATGATTGAGGTAGGGATCCTTTAAATAAAGAAAGCGAGGAGCATTATGACAAAGGTACTGATGTACGGATGTAATGGCTATATGGGACATGTCATTTGCGATTTAATAAAAGATATGGACAATGTGGAAGTGGCAGC
Source organism: Eubacteriaceae bacterium CHKCI004 (assembly GCA_900016875.1). Classification (GTDB taxonomy): domain Bacteria; phylum Bacillota; class Clostridia; order Lachnospirales; family Lachnospiraceae; genus Anaerobutyricum; species Anaerobutyricum stercoris. The sequence continues at coordinate 82,890 of FCNR01000060.1, forward strand.
CGGCGTGGACGTGACAGCCGGAAAGCAGGAGGATTTTCCTGTTTTTACTTCACTTGACGAAGTAAATGTACCGGTGGATGCCATCATTGATTTCTCTGCCGCTCCGGCAGTGGATGCAGTTCTTGATTATGCGGCGGAGAAACAGATTCCTCTTGTAGAATGTACCACAGGGCTTAGCGACGAACAGCTTGCTCATCTGAAAGAATGCAGCCAGAGAACAGCGATCCTGCGCTCTGCCAACATGTCTCTTGGTATTAATACACTCTTAAAAATGGTTAAGACAGCAGCAAAAGTTCTGGGTGATGCTGGTTTTGATATTGATATCGTTGAGAAACATCACAGAAGGAAACTGGATGCTCCTTCAGGCACGGCGCTTGCCCTGGCGGACTCCATCAATGAGGCCAGCGAAGGCAGATATGAATATGTTTTTGACCGCAGTCAGCGTCGGATGCAGCGTCCGGCGGATGAGATCGGAATTTCAGCAGTGCGCGGCGGAACTATCGTTGGTGAGCATGAGATTATTTTTGCCGGTACAGACGAAGTTATAGAATTTAAACACACTGCTTATTCCAGAGCCGTTTTTGGAAAAGGAGCCATCCAGGCAGCTGTTTATCTGGCAGGTAAACCGGCGGGACTTTATGATATGAGCGATGTGATTGACGGAGTGGAATAAATTATTTTACCGCGGGAGACTGTCCCGCACACATAAAGCGCCCCATCCCACAGAGGGATTGGGATATTGTGAAAATTCAGGCAGAGGTCTTGCTCCCTTTTGGAGCAGGGCCTTTACTTTTTCTCCGTATAAAAAAGGATCGTTTCCCATGACGATTCCAAATTGCATCAGCAGAGCGGCTGCGCCGGTTACAAAAGGAGCGGCCATGGAAGTTCCGTTTCGTACGCTGTATCCTCCGCCTGGCGCGGTGCTTAATATGTTGACTGCAGGTGCGGTGAGATCTGGTTTGGCATCCAGTATACTGGTGAAGCCTCTGCCGGAAAAGGATGCAAAAGTATCTGTGGCGCTGTCATAACCGCTTACGCTGATCACGTTTCTGGCGGTAGATGGGACGGTCATAGTCATTTCAGCAGAAGCATCCAGAAATCCGGTCGATGAAGAAGTCGCTTCCCGGGAAGGAAGCCAGAGATTTACATATCCGTTAGTGGAAGATTCAGAGACAATGTATAATTGCCAAATACCGGGATGAATCGTTGCCTGAGAGGATGGAAGAATAACGAGGAACATTTCCTGTAAAGGCTGATAAGGTGTTGGTTCACTTATTATCAGACGAATGAGGTTATCATCCAGTTCAAAACGGTAAATACCTGGCAAACCGGGAATTACAATCTCCGTATTTTGAGACGGCAGAGACAGCCGGTAACGGAACTGATCGCCATAATATTTCCAGAGCTGTACATACAGACTTGTTTCGCCGGGGGCAACACTGAAAGCGACACTTTTTTCCTCGCCGGATATGACCCGGAGACTGCTGTGACGCCGGGAGATTCCTTCATTGCCGGTGGCGGTAATAACGACATTTTTTCCGTAAAAAATGCAGCTTTCCAGGTAGCGTTCAATCAGGCTGCTGCCATCGTGGGGGCCGTCATTGGAACCATAGCTGATATTAATGCAAAGGGGAAGCAGCCTTTCTGATGTGAAGCGAACGGCATAGTCCACCGCCATCATAAGGTTCGCATAATCGGTAAAAACGGAATCCGCGTCATTTTTGAGTTTGACGACAAGCAGAGAGGATTCCGGCGCCACTCCGCGGTTTCGTCCGCCGCTGCTGCGTCCGTTACCTGCGCAGATGCCTGCAATATGTGTTCCGTGACCGGTGGAATCAGCAGAAGGACGAGGCAGGATTGCTGAGCCGTTTGTCCCGTCAGTTGTGCTCAGTAAATTATTCAGATCATCGTTGGAAAAAATACGTCCCAGTCCATAGCGGTTATTTCCATCATAAGCAAGAGTCTGATCCCAATAAGTGATGATACGGGAAGCTCCTGATTCGGAGCGAAAATCCGGATGCCGGTAATCAACACCGGAGTCCAGAATTGCAACGACTGTACCTCGTCCGGTCAGAGATTCATAGGGAGGATTTTCTGTTAAAACGCCCGGACTGAAAAAAAACGGTCGTCCGGACAGGCAGGAATCAGAAATTCCGGTGATTTCTTCCTCGTAAAGAGGACGTGGAAGCTCCAGATAAAGTATTTGTGGATATTGAAGGAGATCGGGTATCTGTGCCGCTGGAATTTTAATAATGGCATAATTGCCGAGAAGAGGCACGATCGATATAGTAAAATTTGCCTCAATTTCCGAAAGTGAACCCTGATAAAGCAGAATTAAAGTCCAAAGGCGGGTTGACGGTTCATAACCGGAACGCAGTACTGGATTTTTTAATCGTTCTCCTTCGGGAAGAGAGAGGGACAGTGACAGTTCAGAATCTAATTTTTGCTCCATAGAATAGGGGTACTCCTCTTTTGATTCAGATCTTTTTAATCATATGAAAGTGAGAGGCAGTTTATTATCAAATGGAGATTTACCTGCCCTTGCCCGCTAAGCGATAATGTGCTATATTGAAGACGTTTGTGTGTAGAATGGAGGAAGAAAGATGAAGGCAGTAATTCAATTAGTTTCAAAAGCTGCTGTCACTGTTGAGAGGGAGGAAAAAAGGGAGATTGGTCCTGGTTATGTGATTCTTCTTGGTGTGGCAGAAGGCGATACGGAAGAGACAATGAAAAAAATGGTAAAAAAGATAATCGATCTGCGCTTGTTCCAGGATGAGAATGGAAAAACCAATCTTTCTGTTGAGGATGTGAAAGGAGATTTTCTTGTGGTGTCTCAGTTTACTCTTCTGGCAGACTGCCGGAAAGGGCGGCGTCCGAGTTTTGTGAAAGCCGGCAATCCCGCAGAGGCAAAAAAAATATATGAAGCATTTATTGAAGAATGTAAAAAGAGAATTGATACAGTGAAACATGGAGAGTTTGGCGCATATATGCAGGTGGAACTTGTGAACGACGGGCCGTTTACCATTGTGCTTGACAGTGATGAACTGTAAAAAATGAAGCAATTTATTAAAGAACTTGCATTTTATGGGTGATTTACTATATAATACCTCTGGGCAATGCGTTTAAAGCGCCGATCGCTCGGTCCGCATTGCGGCTGGAAAGTTATACAGGAATCACATGTATCAGGAAAGGAGACCGTAATGGATAAGATCAAAATGACCACTCCTCTCGTTGAGATGGACGGAGACGAGATGACCAGAATCCTCTGGAAGATGATTAAAGATGAACTGCTTCTGCCGTTTATCGACTTAAAGACAGAATATTACGACCTGGGTCTGGAACACAGAGACGAGACCAGAGATCAGGTGACGATAGATTCCGCCAATGCGGCGAAAAAATACGGCGTTGCGGTAAAATGTGCGACCATCACGCCAAATGCGGCGAGAATGGATGAGTACAATTTGAAGGAAATGTACAGAAGCCCAAACGGGACTATCCGTGCCATCCTGGACGGAACGGTATTCCGCGCGCCGATCGTGGTAAAAGGTATTGAACCGACCGTGAAGACATGGAAGAAGCCGATCACTATCGCAAGACATGCTTACGGTGATGTGTACAAGGGAACAGAGATGAAGGTTCCGGGTCCTGGAAAAGCGGAACTTGTCTTTACCGGAGAGGACGGACAGGAAGTGCGCGAATTTATCCATGAATTTGACGGCCCGGGCATCCTGCAGGGTATGCATAACCTGGAAAGCTCCATCAGCAGCTTTGCGAGATCCTGTTTCAACTATGCACTGGAAACAAAGCAGGATCTGTGGTTCGCCACCAAGGATACCATTTCCAAAAAATACGATCATACATTTAAAGACATTTTCCAGGACATTTTCGATGCGGAATACAAAGAGAAGTTTGACGCCGCAGGTATCGAATATTTCTATACACTGATCGATGACGCCGTAGCCAGAGTCATTCGTTCCGAGGGAGGCTACATATGGGCATGTAAGAACTATGACGGCGACGTTATGAGTGATATGGTGGCTACAGCTTTCGGTTCTCTCGCCATGATGACTTCCGTGCTGGTGGCTCCGGATGGAACCACGGAATACGAAGCGGCGCACGGAACCGTGCAGAGACATTATTACAAACATCTCAAAGGCGAGGAGACTTCTACCAACTCCGTGGCAACGATCTTTGCCTGGTCAGGCGCTCTCCGCAAGAGAGGAAAGCTTGACGGTATCGAGGAACTGGTACAGTTTGCAGATAAGCTGGAAGAGGCGACCATCGAGACCATCGAGGGCGGCACCATGACAAAAGACCTGGCGCTGATCACCACCCTTGAAAATGTAAACACAGTAAACAGCGAAGGCTTTATCAAGGCGATTCGCAGTCTGCTGGAGAAAAAATTAGGATAAATTACCTTGACTGTATGGGACCATGGCGTCATATGCTATATGATGCCGTGGTTTTGCAGCGTTTTGACCAACAAAATCCGGACAATAGTAATTAGAAAAAATGTAAGTGTATCCGGAAAGATATGCATTAGGAAAGAGGTTATTATGGATTTTAAGCCTGTCAGGGCAGAAGACAAGGAAACGATAAACAAGTATTTGCAGCATGTGAGTTCCAGAAGCTGTGATATGAGCTTTGCGGCCATCTATCTCTGGAAGGGATTTTACCATGTGGAATACGTGGAATGTGAGGGAATGATCGTGTTCCGATCCAACGAGGAGAAAACGAGCTTTTCCTTCCCACTGGGAGCAGGAGATCCGAAAAAAGCCATCGACAAGCTCATGGAAGACTGCCGGGAAAAAGGAATCCCTCTGGTCTTCCACGGTATTTCCAGAGAGATGGAGCAGTATCTCGAGGAGAATTATCCGGGCAAGTTTGAAGTAGAATTTGACAGGGATATTGCAGATTATGTTTATGAAACTCAGGCGCTTATTGAGCTGAAAGGCAGAAAATATCACGGAAAGAAGAACCATATCAATAAATTCAATAAAACCTATGACTGGAGCTATGAAGCAATCACATCGGAGAATACCCAGGAATGTCTCGATATGCTGAAAGTATGGAAATCGCAGAACTGCGCGCCTGAAGATCTGGAAAAACACGCGGAGATCTGCGTGTCGGAAGCTTCCCTCAAAGAACGGGAATTCCTTGGATTAAAGGGCGGCCTCATCCGTGTGGACGGCAAGGTTGTCGCCTTTGCGGTGGGAGAAAAGATTCACCCGGATACATTCTGTGTGCATATTGAAAAAGCATTTGCCGATGTGCAGGGCGCTTACTCCGTCATTAATCAGCAGTTTCTTGTCCATGAAGCGCAGGACTGCAAATACGTCAATCGGGAGGACGACGTGGGAGACCCGGGACTCCGCAAAGCGAAGCTCTCCTACCATCCGGCATTCCTGGAGGAGAAGGGGTTCGCCGTCTATAAAGAATCTTAAAATAAGAATCTTGACATGCATAAGGGAAAACTGTATTATCAGATGAAGAAAGTTGATTCTTCATCTGATGGACGCTCTGATATATCAAAAGAGCGTCATGGAATTGACGAGACAAAAAGGAAAGCAATATATCCACTTGGAAAAGGGAGGTCGTCATGAGACATTTAATTGATCCTATGGACTTATCTGTGGAGGAGATTCAGCATCTTCTCGAGCTGGCGGATGATATCATTCTTCATAAGGAGAAGTATCAGGAAGTCTGTAAACATAAAAAACTTGCCACTTTATTTTTTGAACCAAGTACAAGAACGCGTTTGAGTTTTGAAGCAGCCATGATGGAGCTTGGCGGCAATGTACTTGGTTTTTCTTCGGCTGATTCCTCATCAGCAACCAAAGGCGAGAGTGTTTCAGATACTGTCCGCGTGGTATCCGGTTATGCAGATATTATCGCCATGCGTCACCCGAAAGAAGGTGCGCCGTATGTGGCGGCTCAGAAAGTAAATATACCGATCATCAATGCCGGCGACGGAGGACATAATCACCCGACTCAGACACTGACAGATTTAATGACCATCCGCCGGGAAAAAGGACGTCTAAACAACCTGACTGTGGGGATGTGCGGCGATCTGAAGTTCGGACGAACGGTTCATTCTCTGATCAAAGCGCTGTCCCGGTATGAAAATATTACATTTGTGATGATTTCCCCGAGAGAATTATGTCTGCCGGAATATATCATTAAAGATGTATTCGAAAAGAAAAACATTGCTTACAAGGAAGTGCGCACCATGGAAGAAGTCATGCCTGAGCTGGACATCCTTTACATGACCAGGGTGCAGAAGGAGAGATTCTTCAATGAGGCAGATTACATCCGCTTAAAAGACAGCTTTATTCTGGATGAGAAGAAGCTGGAGACTGCCAGGGAAGATCTGTGCATCATGCATCCGCTTCCAAGAGTTAATGAAATTGATACAAAGGTAGACGATGACCCGAGAGCCTGCTATTTTAAACAGGCCCTCTACGGCAAATATGTGAGAATGGCGTTAATCATGACTTTACTGGGGGTGAGTGCCGATGAAAATTGACAGTATTAAAAATGGTATCGTATTAGACCATATTAAAGCGGGCAAAAGCATGGAAATTTACAAATATCTTGGTCTCGACAAACTGGACTGCAGCGTCGCTATCATTAAGAATGCGGTCAGCAGCAAGATGGGCAAAAAAGATATTATTAAGATCGCCGATAATCTGGACCTGAATCTGGATGTGCTTGGTTACATTGATCCGGATATTACCGTCTGTTACATCAAAGACGGAGCCATTGTGAAAAAGAAACACCTTGAGCTTCCAGAGCAGATCACCAATATTATCCGCTGCAAGAATCCTAGATGTATCACTTCCGAGGAACGGGGACTTGATCACATTTTCAAGCTCACCGACAGAGAAAACCGCGTATATCGATGCATTTACTGCGAATCGAAGAAAAGTGAATATTAATTCTGCCGGCGCGCCGGATAGCGCCTGTATTTTTAAGGAAAACAGGGAGCGTCCAGTGAGCCCGGCAGTGCAGAAGACCCGGTTTCGGCCGGGTCTTTTATATTGCAAAAATTTATAAAAATGAACTGAAAAAATGAAAGTAATGAATGAAATTATATAGATAATATGATATAGTATAGAAAAGTAACTGTTGTTTGTGACATTTTCTGTGAAATATTGCGGACAACAGTGGGAGGGTACGACATAAAAACTATATTTATGTGTAAAGGAGGAGGAATTATGAAAAAATACGCTAAAGGAATATTCCTGTGCGCAGCGGCATTTGCCATGGCGGCGGGAATCCGCATCTCGGCGGACGCAGCAGTGGCAGCTCCGTCCATTTCCTTAAAAGAGCAGACCGGCAGCGGACAGATCGTCACATCGTGGACATTTAAGTACGCAGATCTGCAGCCGGGACAGACACTCTACTTCAATGTGTACGGCAATAATAACCCGAAGAAGAGCGAGACCGGTCGCTGGAACAAAGATTTGAACACCGGCAGGGAATATTTCTATGGTTATTACAGCGACACCGGAACGACCGGTGCCAGAGACACGGAACTGACCATCGGTAATGGCGATCTGAAACCGGGCAGAAAAACGGTAGTGGCATATCTCTTTAATGAGGGCGCTTATGATGCTGCGTGGGAAGCCTACTCTAACGGTACGGCGGCAGAGGCTCCGCAGCAGGCGGATTATTACAGCCCGGCATCCAACGCCATCACCATTGATGTCTCCATGGAGACGGATGTATCTACAACCATAAAGAAGAAGTCCATCACACTGGATATGAATAACAGACGGGCCACCGGTTATCAGATATACCGGAAGGTGGGCAAAAAGTTTAAAAAGATCGCTACCGTGGCAAAGGATACTTACAAAGACACTGGTCTTACGGCCAATACACAGTATACCTACAAAGTTCGCCCGTACTACAAGGATCCGGACACCGGAGCAGTGGTGTACGGCGAAGACACAACGTTGAAACGGGTTACCAAGGGCGGCTCCATCAAACTCAAAGCAGAGATCAAGAAGAGTAAAAATGTAAAGCTCTCCTGGAAAAAGGTAAAAGGCGCTTCCGGCTACGAGATTTACCGTTCCAACGGTTCTTCATCTGCCACGGAAATCGCAAAGGGACAGAATGATTATTATGAGTCCTATACTCTGCTGAAGACTCTCGGCAAGAAGAAAAAGAAATTCGTCGATAAAAAGACCCAGGCCAACGAAGAATACACGTATATTGTCCGCGCTATACTGCCGGAGGATAAAAAGGCCGACGGCGATTCTGATACTATAATAGAAGAAGAGGCATATGTGGATCTTTCCTTTGGTATGCCGCGGTTCAGCCGGAATTACAATAACGCCAACGGAGACGAGACCGTAGAGTGGCGGAAGGTATACGGCGTCGACGGATATATCATCAAGAAATACGTGGAAGTGTACAATGCGGACGGCACCATAAACGAAGACCAGACCGACTGGGTGGAGATTGGACGGCTGGGCAAAAATGCAACGCGATACACTTTCCGGGCAGAGCTTGTCAGAAAAGTGGACGGCACCTACGACAATACCACGCGCTACAGAATCTCGGCTTACAAGGGCAACACTGTCAGTGAAGGAAATGAGATAGAAACCACGAAGAGCCTCGGCCTTGTCAGCAACGTTTCCGCAAAGAACATTGGCAACGGAGTACAGGTATCCTGGACGGCAGTGCCGGGAGCGGCCTACTACGAGGTATACCGCGTGAGAGCGGGCTCTCTTGTAGAGAACAAAGATCTGGGCGGATACGCGAACAACTACGGCCACCAGGTAACAGAATACGTGGGTGCACAGGCTCCTGTGGCAGTCAATGTGGCGGCAATCAACGCAGCGGTCGGCACGGAAAATGCAGTGATTGATGAGAAACTGGATCCGGCCAAGACCTATTATTACAGAAACTATCAGTATGCCCGCGACACATTTACCGGTACATCCATGATCGACTATACCTATGACATGTACCCGGGCAACTACTACGCCAACTGGGATGACTCCGGCAAACCGGTTTCTTATGAGGTATATGGATTTACCGAGGCAGATTCGGACGACGTCAGGCAGGAAGGCCCGGAAGACGGCGTGGCATACCAGTATTATGTGATTGCCTACGCGGCGGACGCCGATCCGGACAACCCGGCCTACGAAGCGTCCTTCATTCCGGGCACCACCAAATCGTCCGTCGTTACCCTGCCATCCTTCAAGAACGTAAACCAGGAGACCCTCGGCTGCAAGAAGGTCGGCTCCGTGAACTTTGATTCCACAGTCAAGACCGGCAAGGCAGTCATCAAATCCGTAAAATCCACAGCAAAGAAGACTGCAGTCATCAAGCTGAAAAAGAAAGTAAGCGGCGCATCCGAATACAAGATTTACCGTGCCACCAAGAAGAAAGGTACCTACCTGTGCGTAGGCACCACAAAAAACCTGAATTTCAAGGATAAAGGACTTGTGTCCGGAAAAACCTACTACTACAAAGTAAAAGCGGTGGCAAAGAACGCCTCCAACGCAGATGTGGACTCCTCGTTCTCCAAAGTGAAGAGCGTCCGAGTACGCTAGCGCGCACCCGCGCCCGTGAAGGAGCCGCCGGAAGCGCCGGGAAGCGACAGGAGGTGACAGGAGCCGCGCTGAGCGGCGATATGGCATAAAGCCAGGCGCGATCCACACGAAGCCGCGCCGATAGTATCGGCACAGGCGGAAAGCACTCGCGAAAAAAGAATAACGACTGTTACGTACCCTCGCAGTTATGAAAAACACGCCGGGGCGGAAGCTGGAAGACCAGCGGCCGCTCTGGTTTTTTGTGCATTTTGTGTGTGGAGAATAAAGTAATTTGCCCGGAGAATCCGTATAAAGACACGATGATTTATTACATAAATTTACAATAATGTAAAAAATATCTTGAATATTGGTGAAAAATTCGATATACTAAAAAAACAGACAGATTTGAGGTGGATTGTTATGAACCAGTTTCTGTTGACACAAAAGACAATCGCCAATCTGTTTTTGGAGGCGGAAGGATACGACAGAGAATTTCTGCAGAGATTTCTAATGAGAAAGATGGAGCAGCAGGACAGGGAGGAAGTTTTGAACGTCCTGGCGGGACGGTGTCTGCCGCCGTTGTCATCAGATATCATTGCGAAGAAAGTATTTGATCCGGGTGAGCATCCGGAGAGATTACAGAAGATGCTCCGTGGTCTGACGGGAGAAGATGGTCTTGTTGTGAGCGATTCTTTCCGTAATGAAGGATACATACAGTCGGAGTCCAGTAAGAAGGTAATCTTTGATATTCCCGCTAGGCTGCTGGATGGGAGAGTTTCTGACCTGGAGGTACAGGCAGCGGCTCAGGAATTTATTTTTGAGAGAGCGGATATTTATTCGGCCGAGCTGCTGATGATGCAGTATTCTGTAGAGGCGGGACAGAAAAAATTAGAGCTTGATTATAGAAACGTATGTGGAACCCTTGAGATCATTCTGATGAAGGAGAGTCCGGATTTGTTTGAGAGTTTTCTGTCAGAGCATTATATTCATCGCTTTTGCAGAAGACAGGCGGATTCCGGGTTGTCATATCAACCGTTGAGTCATATTATTTATGTGCAGCTGGACAAATGTTTTGCTCAGTTCCAGGAAGGAATAGACGGAGAAAACAATAAAGAATTACAGCTGTTGCTGTCCATGATGGCAGATATTAACGATGAGAAGGTAAAAAGGCAGTCAAAAGGTAATAAAAAATGCTGGAGGACATCTATACAGAAGTTTTTCGCATTGCACAGAACAGGGAGGTGCAGGCAATGTGGTTGGCAGAGAAATATGTGGATGCTGACTGGAACGCAGCGAAAGAGTTTCAGAGACGAAAAGGGATAAAAGAAGGAAAAAGAGAGATGTCATTGGAACTGCTAAAAAGAGGTGTGGAGATCAATGTGATCGCTGAAGTAGCAGGCGTATCTGTTGAGACTGTTGAGCAGTGGATAAAACAAAGTAAAGTTATGAGCAAAAACTAAAGAAGATTTTAGTTAATCGCAAAATAAATCCAAACAAAAGGCAATATGCTCAGAGAGAGGTTCGTAGGTTGTGCTGAATTCCGCGTACAGCCTAGGAGCCTTTTTTGCAGGAAAAAATATGATATATATTGCATTGAAAAACAATCTTATTGTATAATTATTATATATGTTGCAATATAAATAAAACAAATTTTGGCGGCTTTTCTAAATAAAAAGAGAATAGTTACCAAAAGAAGTTTATGAAATGTTTGAAAAATATGAGGGAGGGAAAGTAGTGAGAGGAACTATTCTTAAGAAAACATTTTTAGTATTGTGCTTTTCGATTTTTTGTTTATTTTGCAGCACTTTGGCGGTACGCGCAGAAGTAATATCCTATGAGGGATCTAATATTGGATATCAGGAATATTCCAGATGGAGTTCGCCTGTTTATTCCTATCTGGTTCCTCAAAATGATGGAACACTTATGAGGGTACAGTCGGGAAGGTATATTGACGGAATATTAGTAGAATATTATAATCTAAATTTTCATTTGGAAAGTTCCCGGATTATTGAAGAAGAGTTATCAATTTTTGGCGGATTTTATGCGGCGAATGATAATTATTATATTTTATCTGGGCAGATGAATCAGGAAGAATCCTCGGAAGCGGAAGTGTTTAGAATCACAAAGTATGATTTGGATTGGAATCGAATTACATCGGTCGGAGTTTCGGAGTGTAATACGACGGTGCCTTTTGATGCCGGAAGTGCCCGAATGACCATGAGCGGAAAGTATTTGATTATACATACCAGCCATGAAATGTACGCATCTAGCGATGGACTGAACCATCAATCCAATTGCAGTCTTATTGTAGATACAGAGGATATGACTGCGAGATATTTAAACTTTGCTTATACCAGTCATTCTTTTAATCAGTTCGTTCAGACAGATGGTGATACATTGCTTACTGTGGACCACGGAGATGCCTATCCACGTGCTATTACTTTGAGGAAATATGCTTTTGATTCTGTTGCTGGAACCGTGAGTGGTTCAAGCGATGGAGTAGCTGTCATGACTTTCCCGGGAGAAATAGGAAATAACACAACCGGAGCATCCATCGGCGGATTTCAATATTCGGATACATCTTATCTGATGTCAGGCAATTCTGTGATACAGGATGAGGAAAATGTAACAAGAAAAACAAGAAATATTTTTGTTGCTTCTGTAAATAAAGCCTCTGATGAGGTATCTCTTCAGTGGCTGACGGATTATGAAGAAGGAGAAGAATCCGCGTCCACACCGCAATTAGTGAAGTTTGAATCCAATCGTTTTCTCTTAATGTGGACCAGAGGAGGATACCTTTATTATGTGGAATTAGATGGAGACGGAACTGTCGCATCTGATATTTATAAGATGAAGGGAGAATTGTCAGACTGTGTTCCTGTTATTTATAATGGAAATATAACATGGTATACCTGGGATGATGATGCGATTGTTTATTATCAGATTTCTGTCGACAATCTTGTACATAATACAGTGAAACAAACAAATAATGGACATGATTTCGTTTTGAACTCTGTAGCTGATGGTGTAGCAAACCTCTCCTGTTCTGTTTGCAATGAGACAAAGCAGATGAGGGTTATGAATCGTTTTTCGATTAAGTGGAATAAGAATGGTGGCGATAGTGAAACTGACCTTAGTAATTTCGCTGATCAGAAAGTCGGAGATGAGGTACGGTTTTATTTGAATTCCTATTCGTCAGATGCATCTTTAGAATATGGCGATATTAATTCAGAATTAGAAGTGTTATCCAGTAACGAGGATATTATTTCGGTGGGAAAAGATGAAACGGATTATATTTTGAATATGCTTCAGACAGGCACGTCTACTATCACAATCCGGGCAAAATGGAATCCGGAAGTATCGAAAGTTTTTACTATTACTGTAGCTGATCATGATCATGAATATGCATATATAGATACAACAGATGGTTTTGCAAATTTTGAATGTAATATATGTGAGTATCGGAAGACAATAGCTGTGGCAACAAGTTTTTATCCATTTTGGCATACAACAGGCTCTGATAAATATTATAGCTCGATTAGTAGAACACAGTATGTAGCAAGTGAAATATTGGTGTGGATGCCATCGGATTATATTTCATCTTCGTCGGAAAGCCAGGATTATAATAAAGAATTTGAGATAATATCTTCTGATGAGACTGTGATTCAGATAGAAGAGGTATCGTCTGATGAATCTCGCCTGAATTTATTAAAAGCAGGAACAGCAATTATAACTATCCGGTTAAAATATAATCCGGAAGTTTCTCGAAGTTATACTTTTACCGTATGTGATATTCCTGTAATAGATAAAATATCTGTCACTCCGTCTGGTTTGCAGGAATTTGGTTCTGCTGTAGAAATATCTGCTGAAGCTTCAGGAGGAAAGAAAGCTCTTCAATATGAGTTTACAGTAACAGATAGTGATAACAATACTAAAATAATACAGGAATCATCAGAAAATGCTGTATGCAGCTGGAATCCTGATGCCGCAGGAACGTATACCGTTGGTGTAAACATTACGGATGGAACGATGACCGATTCGCAAACGGTAGACAATTATACAATAACAAAAGGAGATGTGGTGTTCCAGGGAATGGATAATCCTCTTGCAAATGAATCTCTTTATTATGGTCAAAAGATAGCAGACATCAATATTAATTCGGAGCAGTTATCGTTTGTGAATAGTACAGGAGAAAAAATAAACGGAATTTTTGCATTAGATTCATCAGAGATGATACCGGAAGTGGGAACGGTTGAAATTCCGTGGACATTTACACCGGACAATAAAAATTATAATGTTTGTAAAGGGACATGGTCTATTGAAATAAAAAAAGATGTATTACAGGGAAGCATCTCAAAAATTACTGACAGGGATTATGATCCGACGGTAGTATTAGGAGATATCACGATTATGGGGGAAAAGGTTACAGCTATTCACGGCGATGAGGAAACTGTCATCGAGGGAAGTTGGAACTGGAAGAATCCGGAGATGATTCCTGAGGCGGGAGAGAAGACGTATCAAGCGGTTTTTGTGCCGGATAATGAAGAACATTACAATCGGCTGGAAGTGGAAGTTCCAATCAATATCAGACAGGCAGTACCTGAAATCAGCGAAAAACCATTGGCTGGAACAATTACATATGGAGAGAATTTGAGTAATTCTGTTTTATCAGGAGGAATAGTTTCCTATGGAAATCAAGTGATAGAAGGAAGCTTTCGGTGGAAAAATCTGGAATTGGTGCCGACAGTGGCAGATAGTGCATCAACAAATTATGAAATCGTTTTTATTCCTCAAGATAATGTAAATTATGAATCAGTAGAAACCAATATCTCTCTGGTTGTCAACCGGGCAGAGCCGTCTGAATACCCTGCAGATAAAATAGAAGTAGATAATAATATTAAAAAATTGTCTGAAATTTTTTTGCCGGAAAGATGGCTCTGGAGCGAGAGTGAAGATACTTTGTTGAAGGCTGGTCAGAAAATAACAGTAAACGCAGAATATTTTGATCAGGATAATTATAAAAATACTTTGGTTGTGGTTGAGATAAGCAGAGCTGCCTGTGACTATGAAAATGCCGAAATAGTAGTTGATAAGGAGGCATCTTGTGTAAGATCAGGAATAGGTCATACAATTTGTCCGTTGTGTGGAGACATTTTGGAAGAGAATGTGGTTATTGAGTCTCTGGGACATAATATGGAAAAGGTAGAGAAGGCTGAAGCAACCTGCACAGAAAATGGAATAAAAGAACATTGGGTATGTCATCGATGTGGAAAAGTATTTTGGGATGAGGAGGGAAAAAACGAAACGAATTTTAATGTATTGGCAATAAAAGCAACAGGACATAAATATCAAAACGGTATTTGTGTATTATGTGGCAAAGAATATGATACAGGCAATGCAGGAGGACAGACAGGTGAAGAAGGAACACAACCAACTACTCCGATAGAGGAATCCTCTTCTGCAAATAAAGGAACGCCTTCCGTCGTAATTAAAACTGCAAGAATGAGTCTCTCCGGTTTCTCCAACAAGATCGCCGCAGGCAAAAAGGTTCAGCTGACCGTTTCATTTACTCCGTCAAACGTTTCTAACAAAAATGTTATCTGGACTTCCAGTAATCCGAAGATTGCCACGGTTAATCAAAACGGCGTTGTCGCTTTTAAGAAGAAATCTGCCGGTAAATCTGTCATTATCACCGCAACAGCGACCGACGGCAGCGGGGCTAAAGCAGTTTTCAAATTGAAATCCATGAAAGGTGTGGTAAAGAAAGTCTCTATCTCAGGTGCCAAGAAAAGAATGGTAAAAGCTGGAAAAGCATTAAAACTGAAAGCGAAGGTCGCAGCAACAAAAGGCGCCAACAAGAAGCTTCAGTGGACAAGCAGCAATACAGAATACGCCATAGTATCCGCTTCCGGTAAGGTAAAGACGAAAAAAGCCGGAAAAGGCAAGACTGTGAAGATTACAGCCATGGCGACCGATGGAAGCGGAAAGAAGCAGGTGGTTAAGATAAAGATTAAATAAAGTACCAACCGCCATAGCCTGACAGGCTCCCGGACCGCGGCGGCTAGATTTCCGCGCTCCGGGAGCCTTCTGTATATGGAAAATGTACAGCCAAGAGCGAAAAACAGGGGTTTTTTTATATCGCATATACCACGTCGGTGATACCCTGACTCTTGCATAATGCAAAATTTTGGTGTACAATTAATTCTAATTTTAGACTAAGAGAAGTGTGGTGAGAGAGTATGGATGCCCAGAAACAAAGAGTAAGCAGAATGCAGAAAGAAATCAGTCAGCCTAAAGATTTTACGGATCCGGGAGTGCTCCACGACCGGTTGATAAAGGCAATTCGTCAGTATCACCCGTCTACAGACCTTTCTATGGTAGAGAAAGCCTATCATTTGGCGTACAAGGCCCATGAAGGGCAGAAGAGAAAGTCGGGAGAGCCTTATATCATACATCCCTTGTGTGTGGGGATTATTCTGGCGGAGCTGGAACTTGACAAGGAGACCATTGTCGCCGGGATACTGCACGATGTGGTGGAGGACACGGATTACACCCTGGAGGATATCACCCGGGAGTTCAACGAGGAAGTGGCTCTTCTTGTGGATGGCGTGACGAAGCTTGGTCAGCTGTCCTATTCCCATGACAAGATGGATATCCAGGCGGAGAATTTGAGAAAGATGTTCCTGGCTATGGCCAAGGACATCCGGGTAATTCTTATCAAGCTGGCGGACCGGCTCCACAATATGCGGACGCTCCAGTATATGAAGCCGGAGAAGCAGAAGGAGAAGGCCCGGGAGACCATGGACATTTACGCGCCGATCGCCCATCGGCTGGGTATTTCCAAGATCAAGACGGAACTGGATGATCTGTCCCTGAAATATCTGGAGCCGGAGATCTATGCGGAGCTGGAAGAAAAGCTGAATTCCAATAAGGAGGAGCGTAAGGCGTTCATTGAGTCCATCATTGAAGAGGTAAAGAACCATATCGGGGAAGCCGGCATCCGGGCAGAGGTGGACGGAAGAGTGAAGCATCTGTTCAGTATTTATAAAAAGATGCGTAACCAGCATAAGACCCTCGACCAGATATACGACATTTTTGCGGTCCGTATCAAGGTCGAGACCGTCAGAGACTGCTATGCGGCCCTGGGCGTCATTCATGAAATGTATAAACCGATTCCTGGACGGTTTAAAGATTATATCGCCATGCCGAAGGAGAACATGTATCAGTCACTTCACACCACACTTATTGGTTCTTCAGGTACTCCTTTTGAGATTCAGATTCGGACATTTGAAATGCACCGTACAGCCGAGTACGGTATCGCGGCCCACTGGAAATACAAAGAGGGCGGCGGCAATATTAATAAAGAAGAAGAAAAGTTAAGCTGGCTCAGACAGATTCTTGAGTGGCAGCAGGATATGTCAGATAACAAAGAGTTTCTGGCAATGTTAAAGACGGACCTTGATTTGTTTGCAGAGCAGGTATATTGTTTTACTCCGAGGGGAGACGTTAAGACTCTGCCGGCAGGTTCCGTACCGATTGATTTTGCCTACATGATACACACAGCAGTGGGTAATAAGATGGTGGGCGCCAGAGTCAACGGGCGGCAGGTGCCGATTGATTATAAGATTCAGAACGGTGACCGGGTGGAGATCATCACATCACAGAATTCCAACGGTCCGAGCCGCGACTGGCTCTCCATAGTGAAGAGCTCGCAGGCAAAGACAAAGATCAACCAGTGGTTCAAATCACAATTCAAAGAAGAGAATATTTTAAAAGGCCGTGAGCTGATCGATAAATACAGCAAGGCCAGAGGAATCGTGCTGAGCGATTATATGAAGCCGGAATTCCAGAAGAAATGTATGCAGAAATACGGTTTAAAGACCTGGGATTCGGTGCTTGCAGCAGTGGGACACGGCGGCCTGAAGGAAGGCCAGGTCGTCAACAAGCTGGTGGAAGAGTACGAGAAAGTACACAAGAAACAGATGACCGATCAGGAAGCTCTCATGGAGATTTCTGAGAAAAACAAGTCGGAGAAGAGGCCGGCGCAGACACGCAAGAAGTCCGGCATTACGGTAAAGGGCATCCATGACCTTTCCGTGCGCTTCTCAAAGTGCTGCAGTCCTGTGCCGGGCGATGAGATTATCGGTTTTGTCACCCGGGGAAGGGGCATTTCCATACACCGGACCGACTGTGTCAACATTTTATGTATGCCGGAGAGCGACCGTGCCAGACTGATCGACGCCGAGTGGGAGGTAGACGCCGTGGAAAAAAGCGGTGAGCTTTACCTGACAGAGATTTGTCTGTATGCCCACAACCGCACGGGCATCCTTTTGGACATTTCCAAAATATTTATGGAACTGAAGGTTGATCTGAAGACGGTCAACATCAAGACGAGCAAACAGGAGCTGGCGACCATCTCTCTCTCCTTTGAGATCAGCGGTATTGAGGAACTCAATCATATCATCAAGAAGCTTCGCAATGTGGAGAGTGTCATTGACATCGAGAGAAGCGCCGGATAATGCGCGTCGCAGCGGGCGGGCCAGTCTTTTGTCCTGCCGCGCAAATATAGAAGGAGTGCTGGTCAGACAATAGAAAATAACGGAGGAAATACCAGTGGGAGAATTAAAGATAGCTTGTGCCCAGCTTGGGCCGATTGATACTAATACGTATATTTTGATGGATGATGAGATTAAAGAAGCGATAATCATCGATCCGGCGGGAAGCCCGGAAGAGTTGATTAGCTTTTTGGAGGAAAATGGGTACACGCTGGATGCGGTGCTGCTGACTCATGGTCATCACGATCATATCGGCGGTCTGGAAGGATTAAGAGAACATTATGACCCGTGGAAACTGCGGGTGTACGCAGCAAAACCAGAGCAGGAAGTGCTTATGGTTAAGGATTATAATCTGAGTCCGATGTTTGGCGGACCGGGATATACAACTCATGCCAACATGATGATCAATGACAAACAGATATTTGAAGTGACTTCCAAGCATCAGTGCCAGTGCCTTTTTACTCCTGGACATACCCTCGGAAGCTGCTGCTATTATTTTGCGGAAGAAGGCTGGCTGTTTTCCGGCGATACTTTGTTCGCCGGCAGTGTGGGCCGGACGGATTTTCCTACGGGAGATGCGCAGACATTGCTGAAGTCGCTTAATGAGGTTGTCATGGCATTGCCTGATCCGGTTGTTGTATTTCCGGGCCACGGTCCTTCCACAACGATCGGAGAGGAGCGGGCAACCAATCCGTTTGTGGAGAGGTGAAATGTACAGTACGCGCGGGCAAATGTACCGTGCGTTTTACATTGAGCAGGGGAAAAGAGAAAAGTATGATATATTTGTACCAGAATGATAATGAGTATGATTATGATGTCAGGGCAATCTCGCTGGCTTTTTTTGAGAGGGAAAAGATTGTTTCCGTAACAGAATCAGAGTTCATCCGTCTGTCTTCCGAAGGGCAAGGAGAGGAAAATGTACGTTTTCTCTCCCTGATTTATGAAGACAAAAAAATAACGGGACGTCTTTTCGAGCAAAAAGGAAGTAAGGCGGAGCGGGACGTTTTCTGCGATTACCGTGATCACGAACAGTGCAGAAATGAAGTCTGCCGTTTCCTGTACCGGCTGTTTTCTGATTTCACAGGGAGAACGCTTCCCTGGGGAATGCTGACAGGAATTCGTCCGACAAAGATCGTTATGAAATGGATGGAAGAGCTGGAGGCAGCAGAGAACGGAGAGGCAGAGCAGAAACGGCACACCGGGCAGGCATTGAAAACAGCGGACGGAGACCGGGCCGGGAAAATGCCTGAGACTGTCAGAGTTTCTCTGGAAAAAAGATTCTCAGATACTTATCTGACGGACGGGCAGAAGGCACGGTTATGTGTGCAGGTAGCTGAGCGGGAAAAGGCATTTCTGGATGCGCATCCTTATGAAGAGGAATACAGTTTGTATATTGGTATTCCGTTCTGCCCTACCACCTGCCTTTATTGTTCGTTTGCATCCTTTCCGGTGTCAAAGTTCGGAGACCGTATGGAAGGATATATGAAGGCTTTGGGCAAAGAACTGGCGTACGTATCGCAGGCATGCGCCCATAAAAAGCTCACGTCCGTCTATGTGGGAGGAGGGACGCCGACAGCCCTCACCGAGGACTGCCTGAAGCTTTTGATGGAACAGATCCACCGTTTCTTTCCGGTGGAAGAGGCAAGGGAGTTTACTGTGGAAGCGGGACGTCCGGACAGCGTGACTGCCGGGAAGCTCCGGACGCTCTACGACGCCGGGGTGGGAAGAATCAGCATCAATCCTCAGACCATGCATGATGAGACGCTTCGCCTGATTGGAAGGAATCACACGGTGGAACAGGTAAAAGAAGCTTACCGTCTTGCAAGAGAGATTGGATTTGATAATATTAATATGGATATGATCACCGGGCTGCCGGGGGAAGACATTTCCCATGTGAAGGAGACGCTGGAAACGATTTTCCGGATGAAGCCGGAGAGTCTGACGGTACATTCCCTGGCTATCAAGCGGGCGGCTCATCTCAATATAGAGATGGAGCGGTATCAAAGTCTCGTGAAGGGCAGCACGAATGAAATGCTCCGGGCAGTGGATGAATACTGCGGCAGAATGGGAATGGTTCCTTACTACATGTACCGGCAGAAAAATATCCCGGGAAATCTGGAAAACATCGGATACAGTCTTCCGGGAAAAGAATGTTTATATAACATATTGATTATGGAAGAAAAACAGGATATTATATCATGCGGGGCAGGTGCCTCCACAAAGTATGTGTTCCCGGAGGATAACCGGATTGAACGCACGGAAAATGTAAAGAATATTGAGCATTATGTGAATCGTATTGACGAGATGATTGAAAGAAAGAGAAAATATCTGGGATAATACAGAAGATATACAAAAAGAGGAAAAGAGAATGGCATACGCTTATGGAGTCCATGACCTGGAAACACCGATCCAGGACTCACTGGGAGAAGCGATTCTCCATGGGATCGTGGTCAGTAATCTGGCCTATTTCGTAGGAAAAGAAATGGACTTGCCGGAAGAAAAATGTCACAATCTTGCAGTGGCAGGTATGGTTCACGACATAGGGAAGCTTCGGCTTCGTTCCTACGTTTATGAAGAAAAAGGAGCACAACTGAATATTGATGAGCTTCGATATGTAAGACTTCATCCTACCCTTGGATATGCAATTCTGAAGGAGCACGGGTATGAAGAAGAAGTTTTGACGGCGGTTCTCTATCATCATGAGAACGTCGATGGAAGCGGGTATCCTAATAATCTGAAAAATGAAGATATTCCGCTTGGAGCACGTATTTTGAGAGTCTGCGACGCCTTTGGAGCGTTGATCGCGAACCGGGCGTACCGCAGCGCATTTGATATTGAAACTGCATTATCAATTATGATCGAAGAGATTAAAAATTTTGATATGCGTGTATTTTTAGCTTTTCAGAAAGTATCCCAGTCCAGCGATATGAAGGAAATGCTTGCCAGTCTGGGAATACAGTAATATACACTATAGGAATACAGGAGGAAATAATAATTATGGCTGAGTCAATGAAAGGCCTGAAACGAACCCACCGTTGTACTGAGGTGACAGCCGCAGATATCGGTACTCAGGTTACGCTGATGGGATGGGTGCAGAAAAGAAGAAATCTTGGAAGTCTGATTTTTGTGGATTTAAGAGACAGAAGCGGACTGATGCAGTTATATTTTGAAGAGGAAACCATCGGAACCGAAGGGTTTGAAAAGGCAGGGAGCCTCCGTTCGGAGTTTGTCATTGCTGTTAAAGGAACAGTGGAGAGAAGAAGTGGAGCCGTCAACGAATCTCTGAAAACCGGAGAGCTGGAGATTAAGGTGACAGAACTGCGCATTTTGTCCGAATCACAGACTCCGCCGTTTCCGATTGACGCCGATATTACGGTGAAGGATGACCTGCGCCTCAAATACCGGTATCTGGATCTGCGCAGACCTAACATTCAAAGAAATTTAATGATGCGCAGTAAAATTGCTATGCTCACCAGACAGTTTTTGGCTGAGGAAGGATTTCTTGAGATCGAGACTCCGATGCTTACAAAGAGTACGCCGGAGGGTGCGAGAGATTATCTGGTTCCAAGCCGGATTCATCCGGGTTGCTTCTATGCTCTTCCGCAGTCGCCACAGCTTTTCAAACAGCTTCTTATGGTATCGGGCTATGACCGCTATTTCCAACTGGCAAAATGTTTCCGTGACGAGGATCTTCGTGCGGACCGTCAGCCGGAGTTTACTCAGATCGATATGGAGTTATCCTTCGTGGATGTGGATGATGTTATTGATGTAAACGAGCGTCTTCTGGCATTTTTATTCAAGAAATGTCTCGGCGTGGATGTATCTCTGCCAATTCAGAGAATGACCTGGCAGGAAGCCATGGACCGTTTTGGCTCTGACAAACCGGATCTTCGTTTTGGTATGGAGATCATGGATGTGTCCGAGATGGTAAAAGACTGTGGTTTCGGCGTATTTTCCGGCGCGGTGGCAGACGGCGGTGTGGTTCGTGCTGTCTGCGCGGAAGGTCTTGGTGACGTGTCCAGCAAAAAAATGAAAAATATTGAGAAGACGGCAAAGGATTACGGCGCAAAAGGACTGGCCTACATTCAGTTGAAATCAGACGGAACCATGAAGTGTCCGTTTGCTAAGTTCCTTTCTGAGGAAGAATTGCAGAAGCTCATCGAAGCTGTCGGAGCAAAACAGGGAGACCTGGTTGTCTTTGCGGCAGATAAGTTCAAAGTGGTCTGCGACGTACTTGGCGCGCTTCGTCTGAAGTTTGCTGATGAGCTTGGTCTTCTGGATAAATTCGACTACAGATTTGTGTGGATCACCGAGTTCCCCCTGCTGGAATGGTCTGAGGAGCAGGGCAGATACACAGCTATGCACCATCCGTTTACTATGCCGATGGAAGAGGATCTGGAGTTCATTGATACAGATCCGGGCAGAGTGCGTGCCAAAGCTTACGATATCGTTCTGAACGGAACGGAACTTGGCGGCGGCAGTGTCAGAATTCATCAGGACGACATTCAGGAGAAAATGTTTGAATGTCTGGGATTCACCAAAGAGCAGGCGCACGAGAGATTTGGATTCCTTCTGGAAGCTTTCAAATACGGTGTGCCGCCACACGCAGGACTTGCCTACGGACTGGATCGTCTTGTGATGCTTATGACCGGAGAGGATTCGATTCGTGATGTGATTGCTTTCCCGAAGGTGAAAGATGCTTCCTGTCTCATGACCAACGCTCCGGACGTGGTGGATGACAAGCAGCTGGAAGAACTGCACATCGCTGTTACCGAAGAAGAAAAAGAACAGACAGCAGAATAAAAGAGCGCTGAAAAGAAATATATAGAAGGAGCGGTTTTTTTCCGAAATGATATGCTCACTGTCGGAAGGAGACCGCTTTTTCTTTTTGATGGACTGGCTGACGATGCATTTTGTAAGTTGTTTATAGCAGGAAGATTATATAATAATCAAAAATGCACAAATATATTTACAAATGTAAAAATAAATATCTAATTAAAAGAAAAAACACTAAATATTTAAGTAAAAATTGAAAGAAAGTAAAAATAATTCCTTGTTTTTGTTGACAAGCACAAAGCTATCCGATATAATTTAAGAAAAATAAGAGATTCTCTTAGGAAATGGTACATGTTTATCAAAAGTATGGTATACTGATTGCAGCAATATTTCCGACGGGGCAGATGGGGATTTTGAAAAAGAGATCTTCTGTTCCGCCGCACAAAGAAAGGTGGATTAACATGAATGAGCTTCAGCTGAAAAAGACGGCCAACGAGATCCGTAAGGGGATTATAACAGCGGTCTATAATGCAAAGGCAGGGCATCCGGGCGGTTCCCTCTCTGCCGCAGAGATGTTCACATATCTTTATTTTGAGGAGCTGAATGTGGACCCGGCCAATCCGGATGATCCGGACAGAGACCGTTTTGTCCTTTCCAAAGGACATACTGCGCCGGGATTATATGCTGCTCTGGCGTACAGAGGATTTTTCCCGGTGGAAGATTTGAAGACACTTCGTCATCTGGGTTCTTATCTGCAGGGACATCCGTGCATGCAGCATATTCCTGGTGTTGACATGTCCTCGGGTTCTCTTGGCCAGGGAATTTCTGCGGCAGTGGGCATGGCGCTTTCTGCCAAGATTCGCGGCAAAGACTATCGTACGTATACTCTGCTTGGTGACGGAGAGATTCAGGAAGGCCAGGTATGGGAAGCGGCGATGTTTGCAGGAGCTAAAAAACTTGATAATCTGGTCGTTATTGTAGATAACAACGGTCTTCAGATTGATGGAAAAATTGAAGATGTCAACTCTCCGTATCCGATTGACGAGAAGTTCAAAGCATTTAATTTCCATGTGATTAATATTGATGGTCATGATTTTGGACAGATTGCTGAAGCATTTGAAGAGGCGCGCGGTACAAAAGGATGTCCGACAGCAATTATCATGAAAACCATCAAGGGCAAAGGAGTTTCCTATATGGAGAATCAGGCCGGCTGGCATGGCAAGGCTCCGAATGAAGAAGAATATAAGATTGCGATGGAAGATTTGGAAAAGGCAGGTGCAGCATTATGTTAGAGGGAAAGAAGATTGCAACCCGTGAAAGTTATGGTAATGCGCTGGTGGAACTGGGCAAGGTCAATGACCGGGTCGTGGTACTGGACGCCGATTTAGCAGGAGCTACAAAGACCGGAACATTTAAAAAAGCATTTCCTGAGCGATTTTTTGACTGCGGTATTGCAGAAGGCAATATGGCAGGTATTGCGGCAGGTCTGGCTGCCACAGGCATGATACCTTTTATGAGCAGTTTTGCTATGTTTGCGGCAGGACGTGCCTACGAACAGATTCGCAACTCCATCGGATATCCGCATCTTAATGTTAAGATTGGCGCTACCCACGCGGGAATCTCTGTGGGTGAAGATGGAGCAACTCATCAGTGTAACGAAGATATCGCGCTTATGAGAACGATTCCTGGCATGGTTGTGATTTCCCCGTCTGATGATGTTGAGGCAAGAGCGGCAGTCGCAGCGGCAGCAGAGTATGAAGGACCTGTTTATCTGCGGTTTGGCCGTCTGGCAGCGCCGGTCATCAATGATAATCCGGATTACAAGTTTGAGATGGGCAAAGGCATTGTTTTAAAAGAAGGCAAGGACGTGACTCTCGTAGCCACCGGTCTTATGGTGGGCTACACCCTGGAAGCGGCTGAGATGCTGGAAAAAGACGGAATCAGCGCTAAGGTAATCAACATTCATACTATCAAGCCTCTTGATGAAGAGCTCATTGTATCCGCAGCGAAAGAAACCGGCAAGATTGTAACGATTGAGGAACATTCTATCATCGGCGGTTTGGGCGGAGCGGTCTGCGAAGCACTGTCCGAGAAATATCCGGTTCCGGTAAAACGAATCGGTGTTCACGATGAATATGGTCAGTCAGGACCGGCAGTGGAACTTCTGCATCATTATAAACTGGATGCGGAAGGTATCTACGGCCAGATCAAAGAGTTCCTTAAATAAATAATAATTTTTCCTGCAAGTTAGGTCTGTGGAATCAGGAAGGAGGAAGAAGCCGCCGGCGTAGCTGTGCCCCGGCAGCGGCTTCAGAAGATAAATATGAAAATAGGGATTGGCAATGATCATGCAGCTTTGGAAATGAAGCTGCAGATCAAAGAATTTCTGGAAGAAATGGGACATGAAGTGGTGGATTATGGAACCCACACCTCTGAGAGCTGCGATTACCCTGTGTACGGGGCGAAAGTGGCAAAAGCGGTAGCATCCGGGGAAGTGGAACAGGGTATTCTTATCTGTGGAACAGGTGTCGGCATCTCTCTGGCTGCCAACAAGGTGAAAGGAATCCGCTGCGTTGTGTGCAGCGAACCATATACAGCCAAATTGTCCAAACAGCATAATAACTCTAATATCCTCGCTTTCGGCGCCCGTGTTATCGGTATCGAGATGGCCAAGATGATCGTCACAGAATGGCTGAATGCAGAATTTCTGGGCGGCAGACACCAGGAACGTGTGGATATGATCATGGCTCTGGAAGAAGAATAACAATAGAATACCGGCAAAAACTGGTATGTTATTTTATATCACTATATTACGCATGTAAATTGTGTATACAGAATGAAAAGCTGTCACTGCGAATACGGCATCGGAGCTGATGCCGGTATTTGCGGGATGGCTTTTTTATAATCCGCAAACAAAGAGATTGTGAGTCGCTTGGACAAGTTGGATTTAAGGAAAATGACTAAGTTTTTTGCATTAAACAAATAATTGGAATTATTTGAAATTTTTGCTTGACAGATAATATGTGTCGTGATAGTATATACAAGCTGCATCGCTGAGGCACTTTGTTTGAAAGAAAAATCAAACAAAAAGAAAAAAATCCTTGACAGGATTTAAGTGTTGTGGTAAAATACAAAAGTTGCTTGAGAAAAAGAAAAGCTTTCAAATGAATCACATGAATGTTTCTTTTGAAAATAAAAAGAAAAAAGTTCTTGACAAACAAAAGAAGCTGTGATAAAATATAAAAGCTTTTGCGATTCAAAAGCAAATGAGGCCGACAAAGTTCGGCAGAGCAAGTTGATAACTGAATAACAAAACAACCTCGAACGTTCAATTCAATTGAGTATTCGGATCCTAAAGCGAGTGATGTCGGCGAGAGGGGTCCATGGAAGAGAACGAAGTTCGAACCTAAACAACAGTAATGAGCAGTTTAAGGACCAGTGGTTCTTGAGACTGGGGAGACATCTTATCTTATTTGCGCGAAACAATGAGTCAAGCGCCGTGCTCGCACGAGCATTTGACGAATGTCGCGACAATTTTATTTGAGAGTTTGATCCTGGCTCAGGATGAACGCTGGCGGCGTGCCTAACACATGCAAGTCGAACGAAGCACCTTTTGAGATTCTTCGGATGATCATTTGGTGACTGAGTGGCGGACGGGTGAGTAACGCGTGGGTAACCTGCCCTGTACAGGGGGATAACAGCCAGAAATGGCTGCTAATACCGCATAAGCGCACATGAGGACATCCTCAAGTGTGAAAAACTCCGGTGGTACAGGATGGGCCCGCGTCTGATTAGCTGGTTGGCGGGGTAACGGCCCACCAAGGCGACGATCAGTAGCCGGTCTGAGAGGATGAACGGCCACATTGGAACTGAGACA
>FCNR01000055.1 GCA_900016875.1 Eubacteriaceae bacterium CHKCI004
TCAAGATGAGATCTCCTAGCAGAAATGTGAGAGACCCCTTAGAGACGATGAGGTAGATAGGGCAGGGGTGGAAGTGCAGCGATGCATGGAGCTGACTGCTACTAATCGGTCGAAAGCTTGACCTAAAAAAAGCTTGATAAAGTAAGAGAAATCTGATATAATGTGTGCAGTTTTCAGGGTGCGCCCTGTAGATATTCCTCGATAGCTCAGTCGGTAGAGCACGCGGCTGTTAACCGCGCTGTCGTAGGTTCAAGTCCTACTCGGGGAGTTCTGGCTCCTTGGTCAAGTGGTTAAGACACCGCCCTTTCACGGCGGTAACAGGAGTTCAAATCTCCTAGGAGTCATATGGCGTCGTAGCCAAGTGGTAAGGCAGAGGTCTGCAACACCTTCATCACCAGTTCAAATCTGGTCGACGCCTCTACGAGAGACTAGTCAATGATTAGTCTCTTTTTACATTCATTAATTTTATATCGCGGGGTAGAGCAGTCTGGTAGCTCGTCGGGCTCATAACCCGGAGGTCGTTGGTTCAAATCCTTCCCCCGCAATTTTTGAAAGTCATCATTTTTGATGGCTTTTTTTATTGCCCAGATGACAAATTAGATTAAAATAAGAAGGTTTTGTGAAAATTAAATAAAAGGTAGCGTTAAAAGAAAAAACATATTATAATGTTATTGCAAAGAAACCGAGATTGTGATAAACTTAACACATCGTACTAGATATTTTCTAGCCCAGAGTAACTATCATTTAGTAATTTTGATGATTAAAATGGAGGAATTAGTATTATGGCAAAGAAAGTTGTATTAGCAGGCGCTTGTCGTACCGCAATCGGAACCATGGGTGGGGGATTAAGCACAGTACCTGCAGCTGACCTCGGTACCATCGTAATTAAAGAAGCACTGAAAAGAGCAAATGTTGCTCCAGAGCAGGTTGACGAAGTATTAATGGGTTGTGTAATCCAGGCAGGTTTAGGCCAGAACGTTGCACGTCAGGCATCTATTAATGCTGGTCTTCCTGTTGAAGTACCTGCAACTACTATCAATATCGTTTGCGGTTCCGGTCTTAACTGTGTTAACCTGGCAGCTACAAAGATTATTGCTGGAGACGCTGATATCGTTGTTGCCGGTGGTATGGAGAACATGTCCATGGCTCCATTCTGTCTGGACAAGGCTCGTTTCGGTTACAGAATGAACAACGGCGTGTTAAAAGACTGCATGGTTAATGATGCATTAACAGATGCTTTCAATCATTATCACATGGGTATCACAGCAGAGAACGTAGCTGAGCAGTGGGGACTGACAAGAGAAGAGCTGGATGAGTTCGCAGCAGATTCTCAGCAGAAAGCAGCAGCAGCTATCGAAGCTGGCAAATTCAAAGATGAGATCGTTCCTGTAGAAGTTAAACTGAAAAAGAAAACAGTTATCTTTGATACAGATGAAGGCCCACGTCCGGGAACCACAGCAGAGAGCATTGCTAAATTACGTCCTGCATTCAAACCGGATGGTATCGTAACAGCAGCTAACTCTTCAGGAATCAATGATGGCGCTGCAGCAATCGTTGTTATGAGCGAAGAGAAAGCAAAAGAACTTGGCGTAACACCAATGGCTACATGGGTAGCAGGCGCTTTAGGCGGAGTAGATCCATCTATCATGGGTGTTGGTCCGGTTGCAGCTACCAAGAAAGTGCTCGCTAAAACTGGCATGAGCATTGATGACTTCGATTTAATTGAGGCAAACGAAGCTTTCGCGGCACAGTCTCTGGCAGTAGGAAGAGATCTTGGATTCGATACATCCAAGTTAAATGTAAACGGTGGTGCTATCGCACTTGGACATCCGGTAGGAGCTTCAGGATGCCGTATCCTCGTTACATTATTACACGAGATGCAGAAACGCGACGCTAAGACAGGTCTTGCAACACTTTGTATCGGTGGTGGAATGGGCTGCTCCACAATCGTTAAGAGAGACTAATTGCACATAGAATAATCCGGTGACGGCATTACGCCGGAGCCGGTGATTTCCATTACATGATTTATCTGAAAGGAGATACATAACAATGGGATTCATTAATTACGAAGTAGATGGACAGGTTGGAATTATCACAATTAACCGTCCAAAGGCTTTAAACGCGTTAAACAGTGAAGTATTAAAAGATCTGGATGCTGCCATCGACGCTGTGGATTTAGATGCCATCAGATGTCTGGTTCTGACAGGTGCAGGAGAGAAATCTTTTGTTGCCGGCGCTGACATCGGAGAAATGAGCACTCTGACCAAGGCAGAAGGCGAAGCATTTGGTAAAGCTGGTAATGACATTTTCAGAAAAATCGAAACATTACCGATTCCTGTTATCGCTGCAATCAACGGATTCGCTTTAGGCGGCGGCTGCGAGATTTCCATGAGCTGTGATATCAGACTCTGCTCTGAAAATGCCGTATTTGGTCAGCCGGAAGTTGGTCTTGGAATCACTCCTGGATTTGGCGGAACACAGAGACTGGCTCGTATTGTCGGACCAGGCAAAGCAAAACAGTTGATTTACACTGCACGTAACATCAAGGCGGCAGAGGCTTACAGAATAGGCCTGGTAAATGAAGTGTACCCATTAGAAGAGCTTATGCCTCAGGCAATTAAGATGGCAAAAGGCATTGCAAAGAACGCTCCGATTGCCGTTCGCGCATGCAAGAAAGCTATCAACGAAGGTCTTGAAGTTGGAATGGACGAAGCAATTGTGATCGAAGAGAAATTATTCGGAGACTGCTTCGAGACAGAAGACCAGAAATATGGTATGGCATTCTTCCTTGACAAAAATAAAGATAAAGTAAAAGAACCATTTAAAAATTGCTAATTGATAGTGAATAAGTCCTGCATTCCATCTATGGAGGTGGGATGCAGGCAAATTATATATTTTAGGAGGAAAGATCAATGAAAGTTGGAATTATTGGCGCAGGTACAATGGGTTCCGGAATCGCTCAGGCTTTTGCTCAGACAGAAGGTTATGAAGTATATTTATGCGATATCAACGATGAATTTGCTGCAAACGGCAAAAATAAAATCGCAAAAGGCTTTGAAAAAAGAGTAGCAAAAGGAAAGATGGACCAGGCTAAGGCTGATGCAATCCTTGCAAAAATCACAACAGGTACAAAAGATATCTGTACAGACGCTGACTTAATCGTGGAAGCAGCTCTGGAGAATATGGAAGTTAAAAAACAGACTTTCAAAGAATTACAGGATATCGTAAAAGCTGATTGTATGTTTGCAACAAATACTTCTTCCTTATCCATCACAGAAATTGGTGCAGGATTAGACAGACCGGTTATCGGTATGCATTTCTTCAATCCAGCTCCGGTTATGAAATTAATCGAAGTTATCGCTGGTATCAACACACCGGTTGAAATGGTTGACAAGATCAAAGCTATCTCCGAAGAGATCGGCAAAACACCTGTACAGGTAGAAGAAGCTGCCGGATTCGTAGTTAACAGAATCTTAGTTCCAATGATCAATGAAGCTGTAGGAATCTATGCAGACGGCGTTGCTTCTGTTGAAGGCATTGATACAGCTATGAAATTAGGTGCAAATCATCCGATGGGACCTCTGGCTCTGGGTGATCTGATTGGTCTTGATATCTGCCTGGCAATCATGGAAGTTCTGTACAACGAGACAGGAGATCCAAAATATCGTCCACATCCATTATTAAGAAAAATGGTTCGTGGAGGAAAACTGGGACAGAAAACTGGTATCGGTTTCTACGATTACAGCAAATAATTTAAGCAAATTTATAATGCCGTGGGGGCATTCTGTCTCCACGGCTTTAGGTGAGTTATGGACAGACTGCTCAATTTGTCCGGCTTGCTGAAATAACCAATTTAAATGGAGGAATGAAAATGGATTTCACATTAAGCAAAAAGCATGAAATGGCTAGACAGCTTTTCAAAGATTTCGCTGAGAACGAAGTAAAACCTCTTGCTCAGGAGGTAGATGAAACAGAACATTTCCCAGAAGAAACCGTTGCTAAAATGCAGAAATTAGGTTTCATGGGAATCCCGGTTCCGAAGGAATACGGCGGACAGGGCTGTGACCCGCTTACATACATTATGTGTGTAGAAGAATTATCCAAAGTATGCGGTACTACAGGCGTTATCGTTTCTGCACATACCTCTCTTTGCGCAGATCCGATTATGACCTACGGAACAGAAGAGCAGAAACAGAAATATCTGGTTCCACTGGCTAAAGGCGAATTATTAGGTGCTTTTGCACTGACTGAGCCAGGTGCTGGTACAGACGCTCAGGGCGCTCAGACAAAGGCTGTATTAGACGGAGATGAGTGGGTATTAAACGGTTCTAAATGTTTCATCACCAACGGTAGCTATGCAGATATTTATATTGTAATCGCTATCACAGACGTTAAAGTTGACGCAAGAGGAAGAAAGAAAAAGAGCTTCTCCACATTTATCGTAGAAAAAGGAACACCAGGATTTACATTCGGAACAAAAGAAAAGAAAATGGGTATCCGTGGTTCAGCTACATACGAGCTGATTTTCCAGGATTGCCGTATTCCAAAAGAGAACCTCCTTGGACCGCAGGGTAAAGGTTTTGGTATCGCTATGCATACTCTGGACGGCGGACGTATCGGTATCGCTTCCCAGGCTCTGGGTATTGCAGAAGGCGCTTTAGACCTTACCATCAACTATGTAAAAGAAAGAAAACAGTTCGGCAGAACAATCGCTCAGCAGCAGAATACACAGTTTGTACTGGCTGACCTGGCTACGAAAGTTCAGGCTGCTCAGCTTCTGGTTTACAAAGCTGCGATGGCAAAGGCTACACAGAAAGTTTACTCTGTAGAAGCTGCTATGGCTAAGCTGTTTGCTGCAGAAGTAGCAATGGAAGTAACAACCAAGTGCGTTCAGTTACATGGTGGTTACGGTTACATCAGAGAATACGATGTAGAACGTATGATGCGTGACGCTAAGATTACAGAGATTTACGAAGGAACTTCTGAAGTTCAGCGTATGGTTATTTCTGGCAGCTTATTGAAATAAGGAGGGAAAATACTGTGAAAATCGTAGTATGTATTAAACAGGTGCCTGATACAAAAGGTGGAGTTAAGTTTAAACCGGACGGAACTCTGGACAGAGCAGCTATGCTCACCATCATGAATCCGGATGATAAAGCAGGTCTTGAAGCAGCCCTTAGATTAAAAGACCAGTTTGGCGCAGAAGTAACTGTTGTTACAATGGGACTTCCAAAAGCAGAAGAGGTTCTTCGTGAAGCTATGGCTATGGGCGCTGACAAGGGTATTCTTGTTACAGACAGAGTTTTAGGTGGAGCTGATACATGGGCTACATCCACCACACTTGCAGGAGCAATCCGCAACCTTGAATATGATTTAATCATTACTGGTCGTCAGGCTATCGACGGTGACACCGCTCAGGTAGGTCCTCAGATCGCTGAGCATCTTGACCTTCCTCTGATCTCCTACGCACAGGATATCAAGATTGAAGGCGACAGCGTTATCGTTCAGCGTCAGTATGACGATAGATATCATGTATTAAAGGCAAAAATGCCATGCGTAATTACAGCACTTTCCGAATTAAACGAGCCACGTTATATGACACCGGGCGGAATCTTCGATGCATATGACGCAGAGATCACAACATGGGGAAGACCAGACCTCAAAGATGTAGATGACAGCAACCTGGGTCTTGCAGGTTCACCTACACAGATCGCTAAGGCTTCCGATAAGGTTCGTAAAGGCAAAGGTGTCATGATGACAGCAGAAACACCGGAAGAAGGCGTTGATTACATCATGGACAAACTGTTAACTAAACATGTTATCTAATAAAAAGGGAATGTGGTGAATAGAATGAATTTACAAGAATATAAAGGTGTATTTATCTATGCTCAGCAGGTTGACAATAAGATTGATTCCATCGCTTTAGAATTACTTGGAAAAGCAAATGACCTGGCTGCAGATTTAGGAACAGACGTAACAGCAGTTTTAATCGGCTCTGACGTAAAAGGTCTTGTAGATGAACTGGCTGAATACGGTGCTGACAGAGTCATCGTTGTAGATGATCCAGCTTTAAAAGAGTACAGAACAGAGCCATATACTCATGCACTGGCTTCTGTAATCAATGAATACAAACCAGATATCTTACTGGTTGGCGCTACAGCTATCGGACGTGACCTGGGTCCTCGTGTATCCGCTCGTGTCGCTACTGGTCTTACCGCTGACTGTACCGTTCTTGAGATTGGTGAGTTCAAAGCACGTGGTGATGCAGAACCACGTCAGGGACAGTTACTTATGACACGTCCTGCTTTCGGCGGAAATACAATCGCTACTATCGCCTGCCCGAACCATCGTCCACAGATGGCTACCGTACGTCCGGGCGTTATGCAGAAAAAAGACCCTGTACCGGGATCTAAGGCAGAAGTTATCGAATTCAATCCGGGATTCGAAGAGAACGACAAATATGTAGAGATTCTCGATATCGTGAAATCTGTATCTGAAACTGTTGATATCCAGGCAGCTAAGATTCTCGTATCCGGCGGCCGTGGCGTTGGATCACCAGAGAACTTCGCTCTTCTGGATGACCTGGCAGAGGCTATCGGCGGAACAGTTTCCTGCTCTCGTGCAGTTGTAGATAACGGCTGGAAACCAAAAGACCTTCAGGTTGGACAGACAGGTAAAACCGTTCGTCCTCAGGTTTACTTCGCAATTGGTATCTCCAGAGCTATCCAGCACGTAGCTGGTATGGAAGAGTCCGATATCATCATCGCTATCAACAAAGATCCGGATGCACCTATCTTTGATGTAGCTGACTACGGTATCGTTGGCGATGCTCTGAAGATCGTTCCTAAGCTGACAGAAGCAATCAAAGCTCAGGTTGGCAAATAATTCATCGTGCGATGAGAAACTGTGGCTCGAAAGTGAAACAGAAGAAAGCGGACAGGCCTGTTCCTCTTAGTTTTCATCGAATCGCAGGATAAAATAAGGCAGATTGCAATTTCCCAGGAAGAAATGTGACGTACAGATACGGCGCATGGCATCCAAAAGGAAATGATGTTCGGATATGATCTGTCACAAATATGAATAACATTGAAAATATGCCGGTGCAAACCGCGCGGCAGCATTCAATATGGGACTGCAGTCAAGGACTGTGGTCCCTTTTTGTTTAAATAATAAATAAGATTTTGTGTTAATTTTTCATACCCTTTTGCTTTATCAGGAAAACAATATCTTTTGTCAATTTTTTGTAAAAATGTAAAAAAATGTGTTATACTGTTTTTGCAGACAGATATTTGGAAGCACAGGAACGGAAGGAGGGGATGTAGTCATATTTTGCTTCCGTACAGGAGATGAAAAATGATTTCAGTTTTGATTTTTTGTCATAAGAAGAAAGAAGCAGATATACTACATAAGCTTTGCGGATATTGTACAGGTATGATGGGAGCAGAGATGCAGGTCTGTGATATATATGGGGCATCTTTGAGAAAGCAGACAGAAAGAACGGCTGAACATGGTCATTCCTGGGATATACTTATTTTTGAGATAAGCAGCGAAGAGGACTTATCAGAACTAAAAAGACTCCGAAATATATTTCCGGAGGCGGAGCTTCTGATTATTGCCAGTCCCAGGATATCGCCGGAGCGATATCTGGTACCTTCTTTGCATCCAATAATGCTGCTGATGCAGCCAGTAAACAGACAGAGAGCCTTCGAAGCCATACGCCAGGTGCTGACGTACCACTACAGACGGAGAGAGAGGGAAATGTATACCCACAGATTGTTTGTCCGCATCGGTGAAGAGAGAAGATATTTTCACTATACACAGATTTTATATCTGGAGGCCAGAGAGAAGAAGCTGATTTTACACTCTGGTCAGGAAGAGCTGTCATTCTATGGTTCGCTGCGTGAGATGGAAAAGGTTCTGCCGGAATATTTTGTTCGCTGTCATCGAAGCTATATTGTGAATTTCATGCATATAAGCAGGCTGGATTTATCACAGGATCTCCTCTATATTGATGAAAGATTTGTTATCCCGATTTCAAAAAAATATAAAAATAATGTGAATATTTTGCCTGAGGACCGTGTGAAAATTACAGAAAAGGAAAGAATTACAGGGAGGAAGAAATAGTTCAAGGTTGACCACAATTTATAACAATGGTAAAATATAGCCATGAAAAATTTTCGAATTTTGTGAATATTTCAAGGAGGAGACGCATGAGCTATATTAAAGAGTACGCAAAGAAGCTTGTGACAGCAGAAGAAGCTGTAAAAGTTGTGAATTCTAACGATTGGGTGGACTATGGATGGACAACTGGTACGCCTGTTGCGTTGGATGCAGCTCTCGCTGCCAGAGCAGACGAACTGGAGAATGTAAAAGTACGTGGCGGTATCTTATTATGGGTTCCGGAGATTTTCAAGGTGGAGAATGTAGCAGAGCATTTTACATGGAATTCCTGGCATATGAGTGGAATTGAGAGAAAGGCAGTGAATCAGGGATTTGCATACTATGCACCGGTTCGGTATTCTGAGCTTCCACGCTATTACAGAGAAAATATCGGCCATATCAATGTTGCTATGTTCCAGGTTGCTCCGATGGATAAACACGGATTTTTCAACTTCGGACCAAACGCTTCCCATATGAAAGCAGTTTGCGAGATTTCAGATGTTATCATCGTAGAAGTAAATGAGAAGATGCCTCGTTGTCTTGGCGGATATGAAGAAGGCATCCATATTTCTGAGGTAGATTACATTGTAGAAGGTTCTAATCCGGAAATGGGACAGCTGGGAGCAGGAGGAGCGCCTACAGATGTGGATAAGGCCGTAGCAAAATTAATCGTGGAAGAGATTCCTGACGGCGCCTGTCTGCAGCTCGGTATCGGTGGTATGCCAAATACTGTTGGTTCCATGATTGCCGAATCTGACCTGAAGGATTTAGGTGTACATACAGAGATGTACGTTGATGCCTTTGTAGATATTGCAAAGGCAGGAAAGATCACCGGAGCAAGGAAATCTATCGACCGTGGACGTCAGGTATATGCTTTTGGCGCCGGTACACAGAAAATGTATGATTATCTGGATGATAATCCGGAATGTATGAGCGCACCGGTAAACTATACCAACAGCACGGCTACTATTTCCAAACTTGATAATTTTATTTCCATTAACAATGCGGTAGATATTGACCTGTACGGTCAGGTAAACGCAGAAAGTGCCGGAACAAAACAGATCAGCGGAGCAGGCGGACAGCTTGACTTTGTATTGGGCGCTTATGCATCCAAAGGCGGCAAGAGCTTCATCTGCTGTTCTTCCACCTTTACATCCAAAGACGGTGTGATGCATTCCAGAATCCGTCCGACTCTCGCAGAAGGTTCTATCGTTACTGATACCCGTCCGAATACACATTATGTGGTAACAGAATACGGTAAGGTATGCCTGAAAGGTCTGTCCACATGGGAGAGAGCAGAAGCTTTAATCAGCATCGCTCATCCGGATTTCAGAGATGAACTTATCGCAGAAGCTGAGAAGATGAAAATCTGGAGAAGAAGCAATAAATAATAAAATCGTTTTGAACAGCGTGGATTCATATTATTATAACTAGTTTGACTCCTGCCTGAATGAAACGAGAATATAATATCCCCTTACACAGAAGAGAAATCGTGTAAGGGGATATTTTGCTGTATTCTATTCTTATGCTGAGAACAGAGTATTATTTTAAAATCAGATTATCTATATTTTTGATAATAATAGTGGTTTTGCCGGTAACGTCTGTCTGAACTTCCAGATTGGCAAGTTTATTATAGGTCTCCATTGGTATGGAGATCTCAATGCCGCTGTCTGTCACCATAATCTGTTTCTCCAGCTTCTTCACAGTTGATTCGTTGGTAACGGTAAAGTTATCAAATTGCAAATCATATTGTTCCATCTTCTCATCAAATTCGGATTTCTTCTCCGGGCTGTTTCCGAAAAGCCGATTGCCGATTTCTTCGACGTCGAAAGACTGCCGGTCCACATATTCTTTTTGAAGAGCGCTTTTTGTATCCATCTTCGTCTTCAGGTCAGCGCCGTCATATTTGTTAGATATGGTGTTGATCACCTTTGTGAGAATATTAAGCTTTCTCTTAGGTGGAAGGCTGGTATGGCAGACGAGGAAGTTTTCAGAGAGATAAAATACCTTTTCTCCGTTGACTTCATAGCGTTTCTCGAGAAGCTTGATGTGCATATCATCAAGATTAATGATGATAGCCTCCGGAATTCTTGTGCCGGATGCAGGAAGCAGCGCTCTGGATTTTACGATATCAGCGCGGATTTCTGTTGTGGCTGGTTCTTCCTTGGATGCGGCTCCAGAGGAAACATCTGTATCAGACTCAATATCTGTATCAGAAAAAACGCCAGCGGCAGGGATGTCCGAAACAGAGATTTCGTGGGTATAGCTTTCTTTGTAGTTCATTTTCAGAAGCGCCAGATAGATGACGCCCTCTGCCTGGAAGGTGACAAACAAAAGGTCTGCAGCAGGAATGTCCAGCCCTTCTCCCATGGATGTATATAGTTTCTCGGCAATCGCCTGACTGGTGGCGATAAAAGATCCTTCATCTGATTCATCCCACGCTGTCAATATAGGGTAGATGGGCGACGTCTCCGGATTAAATTCGCAGTCCTTCGTGTCATCGCTGACGACTATTTTATAAATATGATTACGAATAAATTCATATAAGTCCGGACCCGGGTCCAGAAGGGTGTTAGAGAGGATGCACTGCCCGTGCATGGTATCAAGAATATGTAAAATCGCTTTTCGGATGATAATATCGTCTCTGGCTATCATAAATATTCACTCCTTGTACATTTACTGTGTCAATGTCTGAGAGTTTAGTATACCACTGGAAGGGGGAGCTGTAAATGCTGACGGCAGGAGAGATTGTCGATGGGAAATATATAATTATCAGCGTACTGGGCAGGGGAGGTATGAGTACCGTATATCTGAGCCGGCATATGACTCTGGGAAAAGAGCGGGCCATAAAAGAAATCTGCCGGGAGGACTGCTCGTGCTATGAATGGCTCAGACAGAGATTGATCAGAGAAGCCAATATTTTAAAGGAGCTGGACCATCCGAATCTGCCGGAGATTATAGACATTATTGTCAAGAAAGATTCTTTGCTGATTATTATGGAATATATTCCCGGGCATACATTGAAGGAACTGTTGGACAAATATGGAAGAATAGATGAAGGCACAGTGATTGAGTGGGGAAGGCAGCTTTGCGAGGTGCTTTTATATCTGCATACAAGAACGCCTCCGGTGATTTACAGAGATTTAAAGCCTTCCAATGTGATAATAAAACCGGATGGGAAGATTGTTCTCATTGATTTTGGCACGGCGAGGGAATATCGGGAGACGGATGAGGAAGATACCATTTGTCTGGGAACGAGAGGATACGCTGCTCCTGAGCAGTATGGAGGCGATCAGAGTGATGAGAGGACAGATATCTATTGTATGGGGGCAACATTGTATCATCTTCTGACCGGAAGAAGTCCGGAACAGCCACCCTATCAGATCTGCCCTATACGCAGGTGGGATCCGGGATTCTCTCCCGCTCTGGAAGAGTTTATTTTGACCTGTACCCGGCCCAACCCGGCGGAGCGTTATCAAAACTGTCAGGAAGCCGGATATGCGATCGAACATCTGGAAGAAAGTACAAAAATATATAGAAGAAGAGAGAAGAAAAAAATCTGTTTTTTTCTTTGTCTTGCCGCAGGAATGGCAATAAGTGGATTCTTTTCTCTTTTTTGCCGGAACATCATCAGAGATATCATTAGAGATGCCATCGTTGTTTATGTGAGACAGGCAGAACGAGCTTCAGACAGCGACGTCAGGGCGGAGAACTATATCGAGGCCCTGGAAATATCGCCTGCAAACAGCATGATTTATGAAAGTTTGCTGAAGCAATATGTAAAAGTTAATGATTTTACAGTGAAGGAAGCAGCGGAACTGATGAATATACTGGAAATGGCAGGGAAAGGCGGCGGAGGAACGCCGGTACTTGAGATATTGCGACAGAAGAACCCGGAAACCTATGGCGCATTTTGTTACCACATAGGAATTGGATATTTTTTCTATATGAATACTATAGAAGGGAAAAAAGCTGCGCAGGTATGGTTTGAAGATGCAGCCCGTAAGCTTTCAGGAGGTATAGAGGAAGCCCAAAGAAAAAGAGCGTATTTATATGCACGCATATGTTCTTATTATAATACATTTCTGACATCGGGAGAGGATAGAAGCGGCGAACAGCAAGAGCCCGGATATGTTGATTTTTTTAACACTCTGAGCAGTTTAAATGATATCACACTCCAGGAAAGCAGCTCGTCCTCTCAGGCGGCCGCAGCCTACATGGTATCAGTGGAAGTGGCGGTGGAGCTTGCAGGTTTTGCCGTTCAATTCCAGAAAGAAGGGAGAATATCCAGTGAGAGAATACAGAAAGAACTGGATAAAATTTATGTAATAAGAGAAGAGACAGGGGAGGAAGCAGACTGGGGTGAAAGAAATGAAAAACAGACGGAAGAGAGCAAGGCAGCAGATGGCTCGGAAAAAAATTATTTTGGCAGAATCGACATACTGGAGAAATTCAGAGCAAAAGAAGAAATCGATAATCTGAAAAATCTTGTCATAGACGCTGGCAGAAAAAATGCTCTGGCGGCAATGGCCTTAAAGCAGGGAGGAGGATAAATGGGGTAGAGAACAGTATGCATATTGTGGCAAAAATAGAGATATGGCGGTATCTGGAACTCTGCGGATATGCAGGAATGATCTTGTTTGCGGCGGCAGCGGCGTATATATTCTGGAAAGTAAAAATATACGAAGCATTTTGGTATTTTTTTAAAAAATGGAAAAGAAAAAGAGAATGGAAAAAACAGTATAGAAAAAGGATGAAGGTGCTCATCTGCGTCTGTGTGTCCGGTATTTGTTTTACTGCGGGATGTAGCCGTACGGAACTGGCATCAGTAAAAAATAGGCCAGTAAAAGCAAATATGTTTTCTGTATCGGCAAGAGAAATGCCGACAGCGGCGGACACGGTACCGGAGATAATCATTCTGCCGTCAGATAAATGTAATCTGGTGGAAAACATCAATTATTATAATGAGGGCATATACGGGAAAATATCAGTGGAAAAAGAATGGGTGGAAAAAGGAGAAATTACGCTGCGGGCAGTTCCGCTTGACAATGTGGCGGAGGAAGAAGCAGGAATTGACAGAGAAAGCAGTGAGGATGGCAGTTATAAGATTCAAGACTGGTATGTGGATGAAAACAGAGTAGAATTCCATTTTAACCTGCAGGGTAAATGGATGATTGCATTCTCCTGTCGAATAAAGACGGAAGAAAACAGCAGCGAACAAGTTTATACGGCTGAGAGCGAGCCATTTGTGGTGGACAGGGAAGAACCGGAGTTGTCCGTTATCTATGGCAATTGCAGAGGAATCAGCAGTGCGAAGTCTTCTGAGGAAAATGTAAACCGTATCATCCAGAGAAATATAAAGAGGATTTCCTCATCGGACTGCGAAGTGTTTGCTTCTGGAAAAGGAGAGGTTACGATTAAGATAAAAGAAGATTATTTTTCACCCGAAGATGTGAGAATAAAGGTGTTTAAAGAAGATTATGAAAGCGGCAGGAAACAAGATGTTGCGAAACAGTGGGAGCAGAGGGGGCAAAGTGGAAATAATCAAAAACTAAATGGAGGAAAATGGGAACAAAAAGGAAATACATTTATTCTTCAGTATCAATGGGAGGAAGAAGGACATTATCAATTTCATATTGAATATGAAGATAAAGCAGGAAACAGACTGACGGCGCAAGAAAACAGTGAGACAGATTTCTGTATGGACGGAAGCGCGTATGAGGGCCCGACTTATACCCTTGATAATACTCCGCCGGAGCTTAAAGCATTTATCTATAATCAGGAGCCCGGGAAAATATGGGGAGCCCGAAGTTATTTTACAGAAAGCCCGGTCATAATAGTTGAAATAGAAGAAGAAAATTTTAATCAGCAGGATTTTTCATTTCAGAATGTTATGACCCGCGCAGACAGACGGCAGATACGTCCCCTCTGTAGTGAGGATGATTATGCCATCGTGTGGGCAAGCAGCTACGAAAAAGGAAAACGGCGAAACAGAGCAGTGATTGCTCTAAAAGAAGAAGCTAATTATACATTTTCCGGATGGGTGACAGATGGATGCGGACAGAAAAGTTCTGTTCAGGAAGGGCAGTGTACGTATGATACAACACCACCGGAAATTATGATTCGCATCAAAGGACAGGATTTTTTTGCGCCTTATGAAACATATCAGTATTTTGGCAGAAAGAAAATGATTGTTTCGGTTACGGCAAAAGATGATATCAGCGGCGTGCAGGCTATCATGCATAAAGAAGGGCGGGAAGAGTCAGAGGGGAGTGAGGCTGTCATCAGTTCCAATGAAAAAACAGACGTGCTGAAGGATGATCTGTCCGAATACTACACGGATATCGTAGTGAGTCAGCAGGATTTCAAAGGGACAATCTTTATATGGGCGAAAAACTTTGCGGGACAGAAAAGCCGTGAAGTCAACAGCCCGGGGATGATTCTGGCCTCTCCTTCCATGCATCAAAATAGCAGCGGCATTACCCTGGAGTTATCAGAGGCAGACTATACAGATGAGAAGAAAAAAGTAAAGTATTATCGAGGTCCCATCACTATAACGGCGAAAGGAACGGACAGTTATGCGGGAATCAGAGAGTTTACGCTTGATATCAGGGATCAGAGGAGGCATAAACAGGAAAAGGCTGTGTCTGAAGAAGAACAGCCGTCAAGAGGACAGGAATCCGGATGGCTGGAGTCAGATTGGCAAAATAAAAACCAGAAAAAAGATATCGTCTATGAAAAAATGCTGACAATGCGTGTGAAAGCAGAGGATTTTCAGGATACCGGTGAAAAGAAGCCTCTGAAAATTGGCGCGACGCTCATAGATAACGCAGGTAATCAAACGTCTGAAAAATACAAGGAATACCGCGTTGTGACTGACAGTCAAAAGCCTGAGGTCGGGGTCGTTTATGATACTGATGATGCAGAGAACGGCCAATATTATAACTGTACCAGAACGGCTACGGTTACCGTCCGGGACAGAAACTTCAATCCCCATGCGGTGCGGTGGGATATCTCCGGTTCCAATCAAAATTATCAGATTGGGAGATGGACCGGGGAGGGGGAACTGCATCAATGCCAGGTGACTTTTGCGGAAGAAGGAAAAAATTATCGGATAAAGCTTGAAGTGGAGGATTATGCGGGAAATAAAACGGTATGGGATGAAGATCATAATTTTACTATAGATAAGACACCTCCTGTCATTGAGATGGCGATCGATGCTGGCAATGCGGAAAATAAGATATATTATCGTTCTCCGCAGAAGATCACATTTCATGTAAAAGATAAGAATATAGATCCGGAAAGTGCTGCCGTGTATTTTCAGAATCGGCGAAAAAAAGGAAAAACGATTTCTTTGACACATACCGAAAGCAATCATTATATTGCAACACAGATGTATAAAAAGGACGGGGAATACCGCCTTTATTTTCAGTGTACAGACTTGGCGGGAAATGTATCGAAAAGTGAACAGGCGCTGCGCTTTGTTATTGACTGTACTGCGCCTGAAATTCAGGTTGACGGAGCGGCAGATAATATGGCGTATACAGGGAAAGTGTGTCCGTCCGTAACGGTAAGAGATAAGAATCTTGCAGACGGACTGGTAAATGTAAAGCTGGAAAAAATTGACGGAGCGGTGAACAGAGCTATCGATGGGGTGGCAGATGGGGCTTCCGCATCCGGCGTTTCTGCGGTAATTGCCAAATATACATGGGTTAATTTTCCGTATAACGAAGAGGCAGATGGAGTCTACCGGCTGCAGGCATATGCGGAAGATCTGGCCGGAAACCATAGTACTTTAGGAAAAGGAATTGTGTTTACGGTTAATCGATTTGGCTCAGTGTACGTGCTGCAGGATGGATTGGAAACAATTTTGAAGCAGGGATATATGAGAAAGCCAGAAGGGATCGTGATTACTGAATACAGTGTTAATCCTGTTGATACAAGAATTACGATATTGAAAGATAACCAGAGCTGGAGGGGGTTATATCTGGGAGATATTCCATCAGAAAAAGAATCCGCACAGGAGATGACGCAAAGATATCATCAGCCTGCGGCAAAGAGCAAAATAGAATCTCTCTGGCAGCGGGAAACACGGGATGGGAAATATGCTGTACTGACAGGCAAGGCAGTTTCGGGAGAAAGAAGCGGCTGGTATGTGAAACGACATTTCGTTTCTGAGAGAAATTTCCGGGAGGAGGGAACTTATCAGATTACGCTTGAATCCAGCGGGTATATTATGAAAAACGGAAAAAGGAATATCATAAAGGAGACGAGCAGCACACTCAGAGGAAAAACAATTTATTTTACGGTGGACAAGACGCCGCCGGCAGTTCAGATCGGAGGTCTGGAAAAGGAATACTATGAAGAAGAGACACATCCTTTTGTCATCACGGTGATGGATAATTTTGCCTTTGCGCACATGGATTTAACTATACGGCGGGAAGATGCTGATGAAAAAGAAGAAACTATCCGAATCACTCCTGATGATCTGGAAAGTAACCAGAGTGTTGTGAAGGAACTCAAGGCATATGAGGGCAGACAGACGATTTCTTATCAGGCGTGGGATGCCGCTGGAAATTGTCTGGACTCAGAGAAGGCCGGAGAAGAGATCAGCTGCGTGGTTCTCAGCCGGGAAATGGCGGAAAAAAGAAAAAGTAATGTCAAAAGTGAGCTGGGAGAAGCAAAAGACTGGGGAGAAACGGAGAATCCGGGAAGAAGTACTGCCGGACTGATATCTCAGATTGCGGGTCTGCTGCTGGCGGTACTGGGACTGGCTGCAGCGGCCGGTGCCGCTGGTTACCGCAAACTGTTTTGACGCGGCAGCAAAATTTTGTTATAGTTAATTCATGGAGGTAGGCGCAGCATGGATTTTCAGGTTGGAGAAGTGATCAAGATGAAAAAGCCGCATCCCTGCGGGACTAATGAGTGGAAGCTGCTTCGGGTCGGGATGGACTTTCGGCTGCAGTGCAATGGCTGCGGTCGCCAGGTTATGCTTCCGCGAAAGATTGTGGAGAAGAATTTCCGGGGATATGTAAAAAAATAACTTGTTTTTATGAATGCTCTATGGTAGAATAGGTCATTGTAGTGCGAAAATCCTTGTTCTCCCGGGAGGGGAGGACCATAAAGACCAGAAGGAGGTGCAAGAATAACCATGAATAAGTATGAATTAGCATTGGTTGTGAATGCAAAGATCGAAGACGACGCTAGAGCCGAAGCCGTTGAGAGAGTGAAAGCTTTAATCGAGAGATTCGGTGGAGTGATTACTAACGTTGATGAATGGGGTAAGAAGAGATTAGCTTACGAAATTCAGAAGATGAGAGAGGGATATTACTATTTCATCCAATTCGATGCATCCAGTGACTG
This sequence comes from Eubacteriaceae bacterium CHKCI004, assembly GCA_900016875.1. GTDB lineage: Bacteria > Bacillota > Clostridia > Lachnospirales > Lachnospiraceae > Anaerobutyricum > Anaerobutyricum stercoris. The sequence continues at coordinate 17,524 of FCNR01000055.1, forward strand.
CCCGGCACAGCTTGAACAGCGTGTACGTATCATGGAGCCAGTCATCAGATATTTATGCGTTAAACAGGATGCATAACGAATAGGAGGAATTCCATGAATAAAGTAATTTTGATGGGACGTTTGACCAGAAATCCGGATGTGAGATATTCACAGGGAGAGAAGGCAACGTGCGTAGCAAGATATACTTTAGCAGTTAACAGAAGATTCCGGAGAGAAGGCGACCAGGACGCAGACTTTATCAACTGTGTTGCATTTGGAAGACAGGGAGAGTTTGCAGAGAAGTATCTGAAACAGGGTACGAAGATTGTTATTTCCGGAAGAATTCAGACAGGCAGTTATACCAACCGCGAGGGTGTTAAGGTGTATACCACAGATGTTGTGGTTGAAGAACAGGATTTTGCTGAGAGCAAGGCTGCTGCAGCGAATTACAGCGGAGGATATCAGCAGAACAGCTACCAGGGAGCGCCGGCTCCTGCACCGGAACCACAGCCGACCATGACCAGCCGTCCGGCTCCGTCAGAAGCGGTGAGCGACGGATTCATGACAATTCCGGAGGGAATTGAAGAAGAACTGCCATTTATCTAAGGTTTGAGGAATTTAGGAGGTAATATCAAATGGCATACAGCAAAGAACGCGGCGATTCTTCCATGAGAAGAAGAGGCGGACGCAGAAGAAAAAAAGTCTGCATTTTCTGTGCAGATAAGAATTCAGTCATCGACTACAAGGATGTTAATAAGTTAAAGAGATACGTTTCTGAGAGAGGCAAGATTTTACCGAGAAGAATTACCGGTAACTGTGCAAAACATCAGAGAGCTCTCACTGTGGCAGTGAAGAGAGCAAGACACGTATCCTTGATGCCTTACACAGTAGAATAATGTGTCTTTGAGCATAGTATTGTCGCAGCAGTTGGGAGAACCAGTTGCTGCGATTCTTTTTCACAGAACAAACGGGAGGTTATCATGAAAAAGAGAGGAATATTAAATGCACAGCTGTCTTATCTGATAGCGGCATTGGGACATAAAGATTTATTTATGATCGGCGATGCCGGCATGCCTATACCGGAAGATGTAGAAGTGGTGGATCTTGTGCTGACGGCGGGAGTACCATCCTTCAAACAGGTTATGGATGCTGTTCTGGAGGAAACATGTGTGGAGGGGTACTATCTTGCCCACGAAATTAAAGAGTTTAATCCGGATTTGGAGGATTACATTAAAGATTCACTGAAAGATGCGGAGGTAGAATATATGCCGCATGAAGATTTGAAAAAGTTTAGCAGCAAATGCAGATTTGCTATCCGGACGGGAGAATTTTCACCATATCCAAATGTGATTTTAAGAGCTGGCGTAGTATTCTGATATTGCATTTTTGCAAACAGTCATTACAAAACTGTTAAAAGATGGTTACTTTCTCTGAATGTGTTGAAAACTGCTAAAAAAAGAGTTATACTGCAAAATAACAGCGGTTTACTGAATCAACGCAGGAAAGGGGCGGCTCATGACATATTTGCAGGTGCAGAAGGGAACGGATATACTACCTATTAATATAGTAAGTGTGGACAACAGATGCGTAAGCTTTGTGGTGAACGCAGATTTGTCTGTCAGTATGAAGGTTCCTATTGGTATGAGCCAGGAAATGGCGGAGAAATATATCCGTATAAATGAAGAGAAAATCTGGCAGGAATATGAACGGTCGAAGAAAAGAAACCATCAGGCACTGCCGGTTACGCTGGAACTGGAAGATGGACGGGTTCAATATTACAGCGGAATGCTGCTCCCATTTATGGGCAATATGAATATGGAGCTGCGGGTAAAGTATGTTTCACAGGGTGAGGAAACGAAGCTTTATGTGGATAAAAGACCCGGCGGAGGGCATATTCTTACAATTCGGACAGAGAATATGAATCAGAGATTTATTCGGTATTGTGTGATGCGTTACTATAAGAAGTGCGCAGCAGATATCATTGCCCGAAGAACCGCAGATTTCGGAAATCAGATGCATCTTAAGTTCAATCATGTTCAGATAGCCAATAAAAAAAGAAATAATCGTCCTGCTCTTGCCCGCCTCAATTACAAAAATATTGAGATTAAAGATCAGAAAACTTTGTGGGGAAGCTGCAACAGGAAGAAAAGTCTTAGCTTCGACTGGAGGATCATTATGCTTCCGGTGGAGATTATAGATTACATTATTGTTCATGAGCTTGTTCATCTGAAGAAGATGAACCACTCCTCCGCCTTTTGGACAGAGGTGGAAAGGGTGATGCCGGAGTACAGAGAATGTCAGAACTGGCTGAACAAACATGGCAGGGAGTACGAAATATTTTAAAGTTTTATATAGCAGCAACGGAGCCGGCAGTTTTGCCGGCTCTTTTTAGGGTTAGCTCTTTCTGGTCAGAGTACAGATTTTCAGTTAAAAAAATTCCACTGTATAAAAAAATTTGATATAATTACATAAGAAAAACGCAGAAAGAAAGGAAGAAAAGAATGGCAATCGAGCATCCATTTCCTCCGTTGTATGATAAAGATTCGAGAATTCTGGTTCTGGGAAGTTTTCCTTCTGTAAAATCACGGGAACAGAATTTTTTCTATGGACACCCTCAGAATCGTTTCTGGAAGACTGTGGCGGGAGTACTGTCAGAAGATGTGCCGCAGACCATAGAGGAAAAAAAGAAGTTCCTCCATCGAAATCACATTGCTCTGTGGGACGTGATCCATAGCTGCGATATAGAAGGCTCTTCAGACAGCACCATACGAAATGTGGTTCCCAATAACCTGGACGTCATTTTCAAGGAAGCCGATATACAGGCGATTTATTGCAATGGGGCGAAGTCCTTTGAATATTATGAAAAATATCAGAAGAAAGAAACCGGGAAAGAAGCTGTAAAGCTGCCCTCCACCAGCCCGGCCAACGCCGCGTTTTCTCTGGAGAGACTGAAGGAAAACTGGCGTCAGATCTGTGTGCCGTTGAAAGCTGCGCCGGAGGGGATTGGCAATATTCTTTTAAAATGGTATGATTATAACGCAAGAATTCTGCCGTGGCGAAGCGAACCTACGCCCTACCATGTCTGGATTTCTGAGATCATGCTTCAGCAAACCAGGGTGGAGGCCGTAAAAAAATATTACGACCGTTGGATGCAGGAGCTTCCGGAAGTGAAAGCCCTGGCGGAAGTGGATGACGACAAGCTGATGAAGCTGTGGGAAGGCCTGGGATATTATAATCGCGCGAGGAATTTGAAGGCAGCGGCCGCCACTATTATGGAAGAATATGGAGGAGAGCTGCCGGGAAGTTACGAAAAACTTCTTTCGCTGAAGGGAATAGGTGAATATACGGCGGGAGCTATCGCGTCCATCGCGTTCGGACTGCCGGAGCCGGCGGTGGATGGAAATGTACTGCGGGTATTTTCCAGATTACTGGCGGAGAACGGCGATATAACCAGACAGAAAGTAAAAAAGAAGATTGGCAGAGAGGTGCGGCGTGTACTCCCTGCGGAAAGAGCGGGAGATTTTAATCAGGCTCTTATGGACCTGGGCTCGGCTGTATGTCTTCCAAACGGCCAGCCTTTATGCGGACAGTGTCCATGGGAAAATGTCTGCCAGGCGCACAAAGCCGGGCGAGAATTGGATTTCCCGGTAAAAGCCCGAAAAAAAGCGAGAAAAATAGAAGAAAAGGGAGTGTTTCTCATTGAAGTAGAGAATGTATCTGATGGTTCTTCAGAATCTTCCTGGGATATTCTTCTGCACAAAAGGCCTCCTCACGGGCTGCTGCCGGATTTGTGGGAATTTCCAAATGCGGAAGGAAAATATACGCTGGAAAAAGCCCGTGAATATATGGAGAAAAGACTTCATGGATCGGGATATATTATAGAACAAATCGATGCTCTGGGAGATGAGAAGCACATTTTCTCCCATGTGGAATGGCATATGAGTGGATACCGGTTCCGACTAATGAAAGCGCCGGAGGAAAAGCAAAATGCTATCTGGGAAAATGCACGAAAGTCGGAAGAAGCCGGGGAGTGGATTTTTGTATCCAAGCAGAAGGCTAAGGAAGAATATGCCATACCATCGGCTTTTGAATATTATAAAAAGCGGATGTGAAGGACTACAGCGGAGGTGACTGAATGGAAAAACTGATTGTATTGGGAACAGGGAATGCATCTGTAACAAAGTGCTTTAATACCTGTTTTTTGCTGCAGGACAGTAAAGGACGATATTTTATGGTGGATGCCGGAGGCGGGAATGGAATTCTCACCTGTCTGGAAAAGGCACAGGTATCTGTCAGCGAGATTCACGAATTGTTTGTAACTCACAAACATACGGATCACCTGCTGGGCGTGATCTGGATGGTACGAAATGCAGGACAGATGATGGAAAAAGGTTCTTATGAGGGAAAGCTTCACATTTACTGTCACGATGAACTGGCTGGAATCATTCGGCAGATCTGTGCGATGACTCTGGTAGAAAAAATAATGAGGCTCTTTGACGACAGGATATGCATCCATCAGGTGGAAGATGGGGAAGACAGGCAGATTCTGGATTATAAAGTACATTTTTTCGATATACGATCAACGAAGGCCAAACAGTTTGGGTTTGTGACGACTTTAAATAATGGGAAACGCCTGACTTTCTGTGGAGATGAGCCGTATCAGGATCATTGTTATCAGTATGCGTATCAGACAGATTATCTATTACATGAAGCCTTTTGTCTGTATGATCAGAAAGATATTTATAAACCATATGAAAAATGTCACAGTACGGTGAAGGACGCCGCTGAACTGGGCAGTCGGCTGGAAGTAAAAACCCTTTTGCTCTGGCACACAGAGGATGATAATATCAGGCGAAGAAAATCTCTCTACAAGAAAGAGGCAAAAAAATATTTTAAAGGAACAATTTTTGTACCATATGATGGGGAAAATATAGAATTATAAAAGAAAATAGTGCGTGAAATGCACAGATTTCTCCACGAACGGACATTGATTTTTCTGTTTTTCGGTTTTATAATAATAAAAGAATCAATATAAAATGGGGATAATAAAGGGTGATAAATCTATGGATGTAAAGTTACCGGTGCTGAAGGTTCAGATGCTGGGCGGATTGTCTTTAATGTATGGGGATAAACCGATATCCTTTTCAAGAAATACAACAACGAAGGCGATGAAGCTGCTGCAGGTTCTTCTGTATTACGGAGAAAAGGGGATATCCCGTAATAAACTCATAGAAAATCTGTACAAGGCAGAGGAACTGGCAGATGCACCAAATAGTTTGAGAGTGACGTCATACAGGCTGAAAAAAATGCTAGTAAATATGGGACTTCCAGAGCATAACTATATCAGAATATCGAAGGGTATTTATTTTTGGAATGGGCCTATGGATACCGAAGTCGATGTTCATAAGTTTGTCGATCTTATTCAGGCAGCAGAAATGGAAGCCGCCGTCGAAAGGCGGATGGATTATCTGAGGGAAGCGTGCCGTATATATAAAGGAGAGCTGCTTCCGGGTTCTTCAGAAGAAGAATGGGTGCTCATCGAAAGTGTGCAGTGCAAGAAAATGTACAGCAGTGCCTTGCAGCAGCTTTGTGATTATTTGTGGGACAAAGAAGAATATGAAGAGATCCTCCGACTCTGTGAGCCGGCCTGTGCAATGTATCCGTTTGATGAATGGCAGGCAGTTCGTATTGATTGCTATATGGCCATGAACCGATACCAGGAAGCCATGAACGAATATGAATCGACGGCAAAATTGTTCTTTGAAGAACTGGGAATCAGTCCATCGGAAAAGATGATCAATCAGTTCAAATATATGAGTGAACGTATGAGCAACGCTCCGCAGACTATCCGGGGAATAAAGAGCCGGCTGAGGGAAGAGGAGATAGAGGCGGGAGCCTTCTATATGACCTTGCCAAGTTTCCGCGACAGCTACCGCCTGGTGCGCCGGATTATGGAGAGAAACGGACAGTCCGTATATCTGATGCTTTGCTCTCTGGTGGACAGTAAAGGTGCGCCGATGGAAGACCCGGATAAGCTTGGTTCTATGTCAGAAGAATTAATGGCTGCAATCAAACATTGTCTTCGGAGAGGGGATTCTTTCACGCGGTACAATCCAAGTCAGTTCCTTATACTGCTGGTGGGAACAAACAAAGAGAACTGCGGATTGATCTTTGACCGGATTGAGAGATACTTCTCCAGAGAACATAAATCCTGGAGGAAATATCTTGAATTTTACATTACTTCTCTCGCTGATGCCGATAAGGACAGTGCACAGATAGTATTCCAGAAAAACGGAATCCGCTGGGAAGCATAATCATTCTGAAAGAGGCAAATAAATATGAAAGAAATGCAGTATCCTATAAACATATCCGCTCCGAATCTGGTTAACGTCTGTGTAGATGAGAGCTTTGACGGAGAAATATCAGGGAAGCTGTACAACTGTTACCAAAAGGAACCGGTTCTGTTTTCCAACCTGGTTCAGCTTCTCAGAACAATGGAAAAGTTCTTTGATGAGATACAATTTCCCCAGTCATCCACCAGAAGCCGCAGCTTTTATGTTTCGGATACACAGGAATCCCGGAAAAAACCAAAGGTAGCGGATCAGGTTGATGTTGTAAATCATAGAGGGGAGAAAGGCACATTTATAATTACCGTACAATTCAGACAGAACTCTACATGGCAGGGAGAACTGTTCTGGATAGAAAAAGTTGAAAAACAGAACTTCTCCAGTACATTGGATCTCATCAAAATCCTTGACGGAGACCTGATGTTGGCAGAAATAAAAGCAAAAACAGCAAGCGGCTATGTCGTGGGAAAATAAAGAAGACGAGTAAAAGAGACGAAGAACAGAATCTTTTGCTCGTCTTTTCCCTTTTATAAGCTATGCTGACAAGGAAGATGTTCTATCACACTTGTAATATGATTAATCCTGACCGAATGACCCTTGAGCTGAAGATCAAAAAAATCCTGCCTTTTATTCTGACGCTGCTGCTCCTCGAGCATCGTATCCATCTTGTCGTTAAGAGAACCGTAGCCTTCAACAAGGATGTTGATCTTATGATCAATATTGTTCTCAAGTTTAAGATTGATCTCGAGAATATCCTGCCGCATGTCGGAAATATTCTGTTCCATGCTGGACATTTCCGATTTGATACCGGCGACTTCCTGCTTTAAGGCGGAGATGTCCTGTTTCATGGTGTTCATTTCCGATTTCATGTCAGCGATTTCTGATTTAATGCCGGCGACTTCTTGTTTTAAGCCGGAGATGTCCTGTTTCATGGTGTTCATTTCTGATTTCATGTCAGCGATTTCTGATTTGATGCCGGCGACTTCTTGTTTTAAGCCGGAGATGTCCTGTTTCATGGTGTTCATTTCTGATTTCATATCAGCGACTTCTTGCTTTAAGGCGGAGATGTCCTGTTTCATGGTGTCCATTTCTGATTTCATGTCAGCGACTTCCTGCTTTAAGTCGGAGATGTCCTGTTTCATGGTGTTCATTTCCGATTTCATATCAGCGACTTCCTGCTTTAAGTCAGAGATGTCCTGTTTCATGGTGTTCATTTCTGATTTCATGTCAGCAATATCTTTTTGCATAGGGCCGATTTTGGAGACCTCGATCCAGAGCTTTTTGATATCTTCCTGCATAGGGCCGATCTTAGCAACCTCAGTCTGAAGCCCTTTGATATCTTGATGCATGCCGGAAATATCTTGTTTTATGATATGAACATCATCTTTTATGGGGTTCAAGGCCTGATTCATGATATCGGCTATCATGATAAAATCACGTTGTTCTAACATTTATGTACCTCCCGAAAATACATGTCTAATAGTTTGTTATACCTGGTGGCGGGCGCTTCCATAATTCCGCTAATGGCTTGCCTGGAGTTCTGTATGCGGGATGAAAAAGGTATAGAAGGTTTACTGATAATATACAACAAACAAACTGTAAATGCAACACTAAACTGTAAAAAAATGTAAAAATATAGACAATGTAATTCAGATAGGCTGTTAATCTCAAACATCGTTAAAAACATTACATTTACTAAAATATTAAGGTGACAAAAATATTACAAAAATACGAAAATTTAGTGTACAAAAAGTTTCTAAAATGGCATTAATGTAATGTTTTCTGTAATGCCCTCATTAGTATAATAACTTCATGATAAGCATAAACCCTGATGGATTCTATGCGAAAAGGGAAAATCCCGAGACCAGAGATTCATGACAAATGAATGAAATTGCCCAGAAAGGAGTGCCAGAATGTGAGAACAAAGGATTACAAAAAAGACCAGACATTCATTTTAAAAATTCTGGACAGGCAAAACAGTACGTGGCAGGGAAGTATTCTCTGGGTCGAAAAACAGAACGAGCAGTATTTCCGAAGCGCACTGGAAATGCTGAAATTAATAGATGAAGCTTTGGTTCAGAACGACGAAAAAACAGGAGGAGGCAGCCATGAAGAGTAAAATGAGGAAAAAATTAATAGCGTTCATGCTTTGCATGGTTTTGGTTATCTGTAACAGTGTGTCCATACTGGCGGATACTCCGGCAGCAGCGACAACGACTGCGGAAAAACAGGTAAAAGAGACCGGAACAGCAAAGAGTGAAGGTGAGTCTGAGGAAGAACAATCCGCAGATGATGAAAAAGATACGTCGGAACAATCCGATGAGGAATCCGCTCCGGAGACGGAAACAACCGAAAAGAAGGAAGAAACCACCGAAGCGACCACAGAGGATAAGGAAGACGCTACAACTGAGGCGACCACGAAAGCAAAGGAAGAGACAACGGAAGCCACAGAGACAAGCGATAAAGACCAGACAACAGGAGCAGAGGACGACTCTGACAAAAAAGACGAGACATCTGAAACTTCTGAAAAGATGACTAAAACGACGAACAAGAATACTGGTAAAGAAAACAAAAATACTACAGAAGCAAAGAAAGAGACAGCACCGTCAGAATTGACATACACGAACGATGATGTTGTTATTACAGTCAGCGAAGTGGCAGAGGGAGCCATCCCGGAAGGCGCAGAACTGAAAGTCGTTCCGCTTCTAGAAAATGATGAAGATACACAGACACAGTATGCGGAAGTAGAGCAGCAACTCCAGGAAAAAGTAGAAAATGATGGTTACGGGTTAGCAGGGTTTTTGGCATATGATATTCATTTTGAAGATAAAAATGGAAATGAAATTGAGCCAAGCGGTGAAGTGACAGTTTCAATAGAATATAATAAGGCATCTATTCCAGAAAAAGTAGAATTTGACACAATACCAGAGGATACGACAAGTAAATCTGATGCCAATGGTATGGATGTTGAGGAAACGAGATATGCCGGTGTAACGGTGCATCATTTGGAGGAGAACGCAAAAGGACAGGTAACAAAAGTTGTAGACATGAACCAAAGTGATCAGGTTGAAAAGATAGACCTGAACAAAGATAAAGAAGTTCAGAATGTACAGTTTGTTACAGATAGTTTTTCTGTTGTTACAGTATCATGGCTGAATGAGACGATTACTACATATGATTTGGAAGCTACAGGAGGTACAGTAGAAGAAAGTCGTACTTTAGCTCATGAAAAGTATGTAAAAGATAATGGGAACGGGACATATGATCTGACTTTGACGGTATCAGGTGCGGTCGGAACTATAGCCAAGAAAGAAAAGCTGGATATTGTATTGGTGGTGGATACATCAGGCAGTATGCAGGGAATAAACATGACCAACACGAAAACAGCAGTAAGTAATCTGGTTTCTGCAATAGGTAATAAGGAAGATACCATTGATGCCAGATGGAAATTGGTTACTTTTGCGAGCAGTGCAAATATCCGGACATCTGATTGGACAACAGGTTACTCTGTCAATAGAACGGTGAGAACCTTAAGTGGAAACGGAGGAACAAACTATCAGGATGCGTTGGTTAAAGCAGAGCGAGCCGTATCTTCTGCAAGGGAAGATGCTACATCTATTGTCATTTTCCTGACAGATGGGGAACCTACTTTCTATTTAAGAAGTCACAACCAGATTAGTAACAGCGGTACAGCTACACGAGGCGGAGGTAATTATACTACCCGTAATGATTATAACGGTGCGATTATAGGTGCAAAGGCATTGACATGCAACCGTTTTTATGCGATTGGAATTGGTCTTGGAAATAATGTTTACAATGGTATGAGTGGACTTCAACTCCTGCAAAATGTGGCAAACGCAGTAACGGCGGGGACAAGAGAGGCGAAGAACGTTTCCGTAGACCAAGTCGCAAATATCTTTGATGATATTGCATCGGATATCACCACATTGCTCTGTAGTGATGTGACGATAACGGATACTTTATCAGAATATGTAGACCTTGTAGGAAATACTGATTTAAAAATTTCTGTTTATGATGAAGACGGCGAATTGGTAGAACAAGGAATCAACTCTATCCAAGTTGATGGAGCCAATCTTAAAGCATCATATGACTCTCATACAAGAAAGATTACGCTGGATTTTCCAGCTGATTATCAGTTAAAAGCTGGTTACACTTATCAAGTGACAGCGGTAATACAGCCAAATGAAACGGCTAAAACAGAATACAATAAATCTGGATATCCAGATACAGGAGATGAAGGTACCGATGCGGAAGGCAATCATACATCTTCTGGGAAGGAAGGTTTCCATTCTAATACTGAGGCAGAGGTAAGTTATACATACAATAATCAGAAAGAAACAGATACCTATCCAAACCCGGTTGTACAGTTGAGTGATGAAGATACAGGTGGGGATATCACTGGAGATAATCCAGATCCAACGGTACAGGATTTGCACCATGAAAAGTACATAAAAGCAAACAATGATGAAGATAATACTTATGATTTAACACTGACAGTGTCTGGTAAAGTCGGAAGTGAAACGAACAAGGCGAAACTGGATATTATGTTGGTGGTGGATACGTCTGGTAGTATGGATGAGCATAGTGGTCGGTCTACAAAATTAAGCCAGGCAAAAAATGCTATAAATGGTTTAGTAGATGCAATTGATCCGGAGGTTGTCGATGCCAGATGGAATTTAGTCGATTTTGGTTCATCTGCAAGTAATGCCAGAGAATGGCAAAATGAAAATCAAATAAAAAATTCAGTGGATGAGTTAGATGCAAACGGAGGAACAAACTATCAGCATGCCTTTGTAAAAGCAGCAGCAGGAATGGAAAGTGCCAGAAGTGAAGCAACGAAAATTGTGATTTTCCTTACGGATGGAGAACCAACGTACCACTTATGCGAAGGGCATTGGACAAATAGTGGTTTGATTCCTGTTTATCATCCATCTATTTTAGGGGGGAGTCCTTGTAATCATACAGAACGTGTTTTAAATTCAGGTTCTCCTTGTTTAGGTGGAGGTGACGAGACATACGACACCGATTACATAGGCGCTCTTATGGGAGCCAATGCAATTACCTGCGATCAGTTCTATGCTATAGGAGTTGGTCTGTCAAAGAATACCGTTTATACGGTAAAGAATGGTGGGAATTCTGAAAAGTTGGATGGCCTTGGCTTGCTTAATAAAGTAAAAGATGCAGTGAAAGCAGCGACAAAGTCAGCAGAGAATGTAGATTCCAGTGATCTGGAAGAAACATTTAAGAATATTGCGGGTCAGGTTACTCAATTTCTTTGTTCTGAGGTGACAATACAAGATACTTTGTCTCAATACGTGGAATGGGTAGAAAATACATCGCTTTTTATCGAAGTAAAAGATAAAGATGGGAAAAACGTAGCAAGTGGAGAGAATAAAGTAACGCTTCTTGTAGGTGAGTCTAATGTGGAGATAAAAGCACGTTATGATTCGGATAGTCGGCAGATTATCTTAGAATTTCCAAAAGATTATCAATTGCAACCGGGATATACCTATTATGTTACTGCAAAGGTTACACCGGCAGAGGCGGCTTATGATGAGTATGCAAAAACAGGATATCCACATACGGGTGATGAAGGAACAGATGCACCAGGAGTAAGCAACCCTACATCTTCTGAGTTGCCAGGCTTCTATTCAAATGGAGAGGCGAAGGTAACATTTACTTATAAAGGAAAGTCAGACTCATCTGTTTATGATGACCCAGTTGTTCAAGTCTATAAAAGTCAGTTGAAATTGCAGAAGCTGGATGAGGAAAATAAAGTACTGCCGGGAGCGCAATTTGGACTATATGCTATAACGCAAAATGATTATCAGGAGGAAGTACTTACTCTTGTGAAGTCAATCGCTTCAGGCGAGGATGGATGGATTGACTTTGGTGTACTTGCATCAGGTACATATGTGGTGAAGGAGACAAATGCACCAACTGGTTACGAAAAATTGGCAGAAGAGCTTCGATTCACTGTAAGTAAAGGAAAAATCTACTTTACTAATACAGATGCCCTCTCTGATGCATGGAGTATTACGACACCAACAGCAAAAACAGAGGACACCTATGTATATACGGTAACAGCCAAAAATAAACAAGAAGACATTGACTTTACTGTTACAAAAGAATGGATTAATAAAACTGGAGAGACTGTAGGGGGTACAGAAGATGTCACGGTTACTTTAATTGCTATGGATGCCGAAGAAGTTAATAGAATATCATATGACAAGTGTGGTCTTACTTCCGAAGTAGAGATGACTGTTACACTTAATTCTGTTAACAACTATAGCCATACATGGCATAATCTGAAAAAATATTACAAGGATGATAGCATTCAAGAGGGAAATCCGTGGAAAGAAATTGTATATAAAGTCAAGGAACAAGGTGAATCCAATAATGTAATCGATATAGGCGGAGAACGTTACCGTGTAGAATATGAACCTGTTAAGACAGGGGATTTAATTACAGGGTACAAGATTAAAAATGCAAAATGGTTTGATTGGTCTATTGTAAAATATGAATATGATACAACAAATACACTTTCTGGAGCAGAATTTGAATTGGAAAATGTGTCAGAAGATAAAACGGATGTTAATTATGGTATTGATTACTATGGAAAATCAGGTTCTGATGGAATTATTCACTGGTATATGGATTCCGAATTCAAAAATGAAATTGGATACGTGCCAGAGGGAAGTTACATATTAAGAGAAACAAAGGCACCGAATGGTTACACTATGAGTGGCATCGCCTGGTCAATTGAGATTGACACGTATGGGAAACCGACTATTAAAAACATGCAAGATGATTCAGTAGTAACAACAGAAAATAATACATTTATTTACAAGTATTATAATTATAAGTTGTATGAACTCCCATCCGCCGGCGGCCCGGGCGTTCACTGGTATACCCTCAGCGGCACCCTCCTCATGGCAGGGGCAGCGCTGATAGTATATAGACAAAAACGTAAACGGGAGGTGCTGCTGAAAAAATAATGAACATGAATTTTTCAGCGGCTCCCTCAGGAGCCGCTAGGATGAAAGAAAACATCATAGCAACTAACAACAACAAAAGGGGAGAATCCCCGGAAAAGGAGATGTATTTATGAAGAGAATGAAAAAATTATTTGCCATTCTTATGACAATGGCTATGGTTATGGGACTTAGCATAACCGGATTTGCGGCAGCAGAACCTGTTACAGACATTAAAAGTGACATTAAAGTGACTGGATTGTCTTCCGATGTAACTACTACGATTAAGGTATATCAATATGCGACGTTATATTTTGATGAAGAGACAAATGAATATAGTTGGGAAATTGCAGATTGGGCAAGAAATAGTGTCGGTTTAAATGCTGATGAAACGGCATATGTGATTAGTAATCCGGCAGCATTGAAACTTGCAGCAGAAAAACAAGTACCTTTAAAAGAAATTACAACTAAAGAAACAAGTTATACTTTTGAAGACATGTTAATTGGTGGATATATTATTATCCCGAGTGATACAGCAGCTCAATATGAGCCATTATTTGCTGTAAATACATATGATAGAACAGTATCTCCAGGCGAGGATGGAAGACCAGTTGCAATTGATATAGAAGTTGCAGCAAAATCCGAAACGCATACTATCGGAAAAGATCAGGATGATGATTTTGTTCAGATTGGAGAGACTGTAGATTATACGGTTAAAGCAACTTTCCCGATGAGTGAAGATAGTGAGGGAAATGAATTAAGTAACTTTGTGATTACAGATACTCCGGTAGGATTAAATATTGATGTTAATTCTGTAAAGGTAACTTTAGCTGGTGAAGATATTACTAATAGAATTAGTAAAAATGTAGATGATACTAGTGGAGTTTTAACGGTTGATTTCGGAAATGTTTTAAATGATGTTTCTAAACATGATGGTGAAGATATAGTAATTACTTACACAGCAACAGTTACAGCAACAGAATATAATAATAGTGTAAGTGCAACGTCCGATACCACTGATTATACACCAGGTAGGGTTGATGGTGATAACGGTAGTATTGAGATTACAAAGGTAGATGCTGAGAATCAAGAACTTCTTCTTACAGGAGTAGAATTTGAAGTTTATGATTTGGGTGATAAAACAGAGTGGACAGAAAGTAATCCAGGAACTGCGATGAGTCTGGTTTATGACGCAGAAAAAGGTGAGTATAGACCAGCAATTGGGGCAGAAGAAGGGGCTGTGACTACAATTGCAACAAAAGAAACAGAAAGTGTTGATGATGATAGTAAGCTTAAGATCGTTGGATTAGATGAAGGATATTACTATTTCAAAGAGACAAAAGCTCCAAACGGATATGCAATTAATAAGGACGGTCTTACTGTTCAAATTGTAAAAGATGAGAATGAAGACTTAACAGTTAAATTCTTAAATACCAAAATGGCAGAGCTCCCAGAAACCGGTGGCATGGGCACTACCCTCTTCACCATCGCAGGTTGTGTCATCATGATCTCCGCAGCAGGTTTATTCTTCGCAACACGCAAGAAAGCTAACTAATCGACTGGTGAGAGAACCTGACAGCCGTTAGGCTGAATCAATTACATAATTATAATAAGAAGTAATTAGTGATTAACACAAACCACAAGCCGGGGTGGAATTCCCACCTCGGCTTATCATAAGAAAGGGAAGAAAGGCAACCGTTTTTAAGTTTTTTCACAAGACATCTGCCAGCCACCATAGAGGCAATTCCCAGTTTGCTGGTATCAGATATAAGAATCCTCTATTCGGGGAAAACAAAACATTTTGTATCGTCCGACGACGACTGTGAAGACAGCCGCCAGGAAAAAAGGGACGGTATATAATATAGAAGAAATGGCTGTCTGAGGTGGAGGAGGAAGACGCATACAAAAGGTTGTTTTCCCGCGGAGAAGTCCTTGGATATGTCAGAACAGCAACCAATACGTTACAACAATAAGGAGAGGTCGGATGAAAAAGAAATTAAACATCATAGTAATTGCAGTCTTATTTTTAGCCGGGTTGTCCGTATTGCTGTATCCCTTCGTTGCCAACCAGTGGAACAGCTACCGGCAGAGCCGTTTGATGAGCAGTTATGAAGAAGGTGTGGCGGAGAAGGATGCCAATGGAGAGATTGATTACGAGGCGGAGTGGGAGAAGGCGAGGGCCTATAATGATGCGCTGATGCCGATGATCCTTCCTGATTCCTTTGCGGTAGCGGAGGCGTCGGACCGGGATGAGGCGTATATGAATTGTCTCAATATTAATGGCGATGAGATTATGGGGATCGTGGAGATCCCGAAGATCGATGTGGAGCTGCCGATCTATCACACCACCGATGAGGAGGTATTGCAGATCGGAGCCGGGCATCTGGAGGGAAGTTCCCTCCCGGTGGGAGGCGAGAGCACCCATGCGGTGATCTCAGCACACCGAGGTTTGCCGAGTGCCACATTGTTTACAGACCTTGATCAGCTGGTGGAAGGAGACCACTTCCTTCTGCACATTTTGGATGATACCCTCTGTTATGAGGTGGATCAGATCACGGTGGTGGAGCCGGACCAGACGGAATCGCTGTCCGTGGTAGAGGGCGAAGACCTGGTGACATTGCTCACCTGTACTCCTTACGGGGTGAACACCCAGCGCCTGCTGGTGCGGGGACACCGGGTGCCGTATGATGCGGAGACGGTGGCGGATGAGGCTTCCAATTCGCTGTTTGGAAACAGTCTCCATACCAATTACATTTTCTGGGTGGTTGTGGGACTGGTGCTGACCGGTGCATTTATTGGAGTGTTGATCCTTCGGGACAGATACCTGAGTAAGCATCCGGAGCGCAGAAGGAAACACGACAGGAAACAGCAGAACGGAGAGTGACCATGAGAAGAAAGATCTTTACCATCCTGTTTGTTCTGTTATTTCTGGTCGGGTTCGGGATTCTGGCGTATCCCACCATTTCCAATCAGTGGAATACTTACCGGCAGAGCAGATTGATCAGCAATTATAAGGATATCGCGGAGAATACTGATACCGAAGATTTCGGCAGAGAGTGGGAAAAGGCAGAAAGTTATAATGACAGTATCACTGTCAATCAGCCCATGAGTGCCGACGTGTTCAGCGAAGGCGGTCAGGAGGACAAGGATTCTGAATATTGGAACGTCCTCAATATCGCCGGAGATGGCATGATGGGCTACCTTTCCATCCCGAAAATAAATGTGGAGCTGGCCATTTATCATGGCACTTCTGATGACGTGCTCCAGACCGGGATCGGTCACATCGAGGGGACGAAGCTTCCCATCGGCGGGGAGAGCAACCACACAGTGCTGGCGGCCCACCGGGGACTGCCGAGCGCCCGGTTGTTCACAGACCTGGATCAGCTGGAGGAAGGCGACCAGTTCTATATCCACATTTTTGATGAGGTGCTTGCCTATGAGGTGGATCAGATCCTGCCCATGGTGGACAAGGACGACACCGGGGCTTTGCAGCAGGCGCTGGCCATCGAGGATGGACAGGATTATGTCACTTTATTTACCTGTACCCCTTACGGTGTGAACACCCACCGGCTGCTGGTGCGGGGCACAAGGGTGGAATACAACGGTGAGGAGGATCAGCCGGAGACGGCGGCGGATACCGTCGGTGATCTGCTGCAGGATTACTACATGTTCTTCCTGATTGGCGGTGTGGCAGTCACGGTCATCGCGATTGGGGTGATACGGATTGTCATGAAGAGAAAGAAGAAAGAAAAATAATATTTTTTAACTATAAATATATACATGTGGATTATCCACGATTTGGGAGAATGAGTCAAATCCATAGAAATGGAAAAGGAGGCGTATTATGAAAAAGATAATGCATACGATGAGAAAATATGGAGTATTCATGGCATTTCTTCTTGCGTTTACCATGGTATTTGGGGTGGTATCCAATGTGCAGGCAGAGGAAGATGACACAAGGGACATCGGACAGATTAAAGATGTGTATGATCCGAAAGCACCGGGAAGTATCACGGTGACACTCCCTGACCTGGAAGGGGCAGAAAGTAAAGAAGACGTACAGATCAATCTTTATAAAGTGGGAGACTTGGATGTAGATAATGGATATTTTAATTTTACTTTGACAGACGACTTCGAAGGAGTAGAGGTTGATCTAAACGATATGTCGGATGCAGGAGACAATGAAGCGACAGCTAAAAAACTGGCAGATAAAGTAAAAGAGGATTCTATAGAAGCTTTAGAAAGTGCCTGGACAGATGAAGAGGGCGAAGTAACATTTGCTGATCTGGAGCAGGGCATGTATATGGTGTCCCAGGGAACTACAAACGCATACGGATCGTTTAGTGCGTTTGTCATGCCTGTGCCTTATGCCAATGAAACCGGCTGGGTGTATGATATCACGATCACACCGAAGGCGAGTATCGTAACGACCCAGGGACGTATTGATGTCACAAAGATGGTAAAAGGTATCTATGATGGAAACCTGCAGGATGTGCACACAGAAAATGCTACTTATTATATCGGGTTGTTTTTAGATGAAAACGGGACAAGACCATACCGTGGTCAGGGCGGTATCAAAGCCGTGAATATCATCGATGGGAACAGCGCAACGGTCAGCTTTGATAATGTCCCGATCTCTGATCAGCCGTATTATGTTTTTGAGACAACGCAGGACGGCACACCGATAGAATATATGAAACAGCAGGGCACGGAAAACGGTTTCTACTGTATGGCAGGTGAAGTCCTTGGTGCGGAGGGGCATGATACAGCGCCGGTGATCATTATGGAGAATGAGCCGGATGGTATTGGAGATGCCACCATCAGTAACGTATATTCTGATCTGCCGGATGGTTACTATTACACCGGTGATATCACGATCACAAAAAGTGTAAGAGATGGCAATGACATCATAGCGACCGATTATACTTTCTATGCCGGTATTTTTGCACAGGATGCACAGGGAAATGTCAGTGCGAACCCAACGGAGATCGTGAAGTTAAATAACAACGGTTCTGTGACAGTGGAAGTCCCTCTGGGTGGTACAGACGGAACGGAGCCGATCACTTACGTTGTGCGGGAGACCAATGAAAATGGTGTTCCGGTCAGCCAGGACAGTACTTTCCCATATACGGTGTCAGGAGAAGGAGAAGTGAACCTGTCAATGGACCAGACCGAAGCAACGGTGAACATCGTCAACAGCCTTGGCACTGCTGACGGCTACTATCAGGAACCGTCCACCCAGGCGCCGACCGATCCAAACGCCGGCAATAACAACAATAACAACAGCACGGACAGAAACAGCAGCAACAGAAACACATCCAGCGGAACCAACCGCAGCTCCCGTTCCTCCAGGACCGGAGACGACAACCAGATTCTGCTGTACGGCGGACTGCTGGCAGCGGCAGTGATCGTCGGCGGCGTGGTTGTGGCGCGCAGAAGAAGACGCACGAACGGATAAAGATTGGATGCGTGTACGCTGATACATTTATAATAAAATGAACTGTTACAAATGGAGAGCCCCCGGTGGTCTGATGAGAGACTGCCGGGGGCTTTCTCTGTGGGAAGATGTCATGCAGGTGTTATCAAAGAGCAAATGTGGAGCTGCTTTTGGGCAAAGCAATTTTTTTAAAAAATATAGGAAATTCTTTATATTTTGTGATATAATACAAAAAAGATAATTAATATAGAATTAGCCAGGGAGCATTATCCCGGCGGGTACACTACCTGAAACGGGAGAAGGGAGGAATCGGAGAGATGTGTGAATATTCAGAGAGAATTTTTAATGGTGGAAGAAAAGAGGGGCGCCAAGAAGGCCGGCGCGAGATGCAGGATGAAATCCTGAGAATGATTGCCGGAGTGAGCAGACAGGGAAGCGCAGAAGATGTGATAAACGAGATTATCAACAAGATACATAGCGAAGGAAAAATGAGAGAAGAAAGCGATGGTATATTATGAGATTCAGACCATGTATAGATATTCACAACGGAAAAGTAAAGCAGATTGTGGGCGGCAGCCTTCTGGATAAAGGGGACTATGCGGAGGATAATTTTGTCTCGGAGAAGGACGGCGATTATTATGCGGCCCTGTATCGGGACGCCGGTTTGACCGGCGGGCACATTATCCTCCTGAATCCTGCGGGAAGCCCGTATTATGAAGAGGATGTTCGGCAGGCATGCCTGGCTCTGTCAGCTTATCCGGGAGGGCTGCAGATTGGCGGAGGAATGAATAATGAAAACGCGGCCTTTTTTCTGGAGCAGGGGGCGTCGCATATTATTGTGACTTCTTTTGTATTTCGGGATGGGATGATTAACTATGAGAATTTAAAGAAAATAGTCAAGGTGACAGGCAGGGAACGGCTTGTTCTTGACCTGAGCTGCCGGCGGAGAGACGACGCCTACTATATCGTCACAGATCGGTGGCAGAAGTTCACTGATGTGAAGCTCACCGAGGAGGTGCTGGATGAACTGTCCGGATACTGCGATGAGTTCCTCATTCATGCTGTAGATGTGGAAGGAAAGGCCGGTGGAATCGAGAAGGACATCGCGGCCCTTCTTGGCGGCTGGGACGGTATTCCGGTTACTTACGCCGGCGGCGTAGGCACCATGGAAGACCTGCGCCAGTTGAAAAGCCTGGGCCGGGGCAAGGTGGATGTGACCATCGGAAGTGCACTGGATTTATTTGGCGGGGCGCTGCGATTTGAGGATGTGCTGGAGGAGATAGGGAGAGATTATCGGTAAAGTGCAATGAGTAAGAAGTTATTCGAGGTGGTAAATTTCGTTGCAATCATGCACCCTTTGGGTTAAAAGAGATGCAGGAGAGGCGACGCCTGCCGAATAACTTCTTATTTTGCAAATCAAATTAAAAAACTTGACAAGAACTAATAAAAGTGATTAATAAAGGTGGACTTCCAAAAAGACAATTAAAATTTGTTCTTGCGTGGGCGGAGATTCATAAAGACGAGCTCATGCAAAACTGGGAGTTGGCAAAAGAAAACAAACCATTGAACAGGATAAACCCGTTGATATAATAAAAGGGGGATTATTTATGAAAAGTGATAATTTAGATTTTTTCCCTGAAGTATTTCAGGCAGTAGCTGGAAAAAATTTCACTGTTTATGCTTACATGAATGACGGTCAGGTGAGACTTTACGACATGAAGCCAGTGATAAAACGAGGTGGAGTTTTTAAAGTTCTGGAAAATGAAAATATATTTCGGGAGAAATTAACAGTATTAAATAATTCTATTGCGTGGGATCTTTCTGGAGATAGAGATGAAAGTAGATGTATAGATATTGACCCATTTCAAGTGTTTCACAGTCCTATTGTTAACGATTTTCCAGAGGATGCCCCCGATGCTGAATGAAATGGAAACTATAGCTGAAGCAAAAGCAGACATATAATTACCGTTACAAAACTTTCAGGGGAGATATTTGCGTCTCCCCATTCTATTTTGTCCGTTTTTTATTATTTTATATTGTCTATGTCAACATGTATCTGCATTTGTCTGTACTGATATCCGTCTATTTCCCTTCACTCTGACACAACGCCACGGTTATCCCTTTATATTTCACTTTGTCCCGCAGGATGCGCCCTTTGCCTGAGGCCAGATAGGCGCTGGCGGTGGAGACGGAGAGAACGCCGGTCTGCTCTGCCACGAAGTTCGAGGTCTGGATACCGAGGGTCTGGATATCCAGCGCTTCGATGTCGGCGGTGGAGATGATCTCCACGGGAACGCCCAGGTGTTCGGCAGTGGCGATGATGCCGGGTTCGTTGGCTTTCAGCGGGATGGTGCTGATACATTTGAGTGCGAGAGGGCTTATGCCCTCTTTTTTTAATGTCGTAAGCAGGGCTTCTTCGATGGAAGCGGCGTCCATGTGTCGTTTGCAGCCGATGCCGGCGCAGATGGTTCGGGGCCGGAGATAGAGGACAGGGAATGGCGGCGCGGACGGGAAGGTGAAACCTTCGTCGATGACGACAGTGGGCAGGTTTGCCTCATCCGTGCAGTTTGCCTCCTTAACAGTAAGAATCTGTATTTTCCCGGCGGTGCTATGTCCCCCAGACCCGGAATTGTGCCCGGCGGCGGCAGGCGCGCCGACTGTCAGCTCCTTGTACTTCCCATCCGTGATCACGCGGATGGGCTGTCCGTCCAGAAGCGCGCCGCTGATGTGTTTGAGCTGTCCGATGTTCTCGATGGCCATGTGGTGTTTTTTGGCGAAGGTGTCGAAGGACAGTTCGCCGGCCACGTCGGTGGCGGTGGTGATAACGGCTTCGCCTCCGGAGATGGCGGCCATTTCACGGGCCAGGTCGTTGGCGCCGCCCAGGTGGCCGGACAGCAGGCTGATGGCGTAGCGGCCTTTCTGGTCCAGGACTACGACGCCCGGGTCGCTGGTCTTGTGGATGATCAGCGGAGCCAGGATGCGGACAACGATGCCCGTTGCCATGATGCAGACCAGATAGTCGTATTTGTGAAAGGCTTCCTGCAGGTTCGCCTTGAAGTTTTCTTTATTATAGAGGTCGCCGGGGTGGGAGGCTGCCAGTCTGCGGGCCAGCTGTTCGCCTTCGCCGGTAAGATAAAAGTATGCGGTTGACATATGGATGTCCCTCCTGTTTTTTGTGATGTTTGTGAAACCCGATATGCTGTAAAATAACGCTCTGCTCCGAAGTGTCACCCTTTCAGCAGCGTCTTCTGCGTGATATAGTCGATGAATTGCCGGGCTGTCTCGTCTGGCGTGATGTCCGCGGGGGTGACCAGATGGGTCTCTATGGTCAGTTCCGGGTATTTTTCGTATTCGCTGGCGGCAAAAGGAACGAAGGCCACTTCCGGGAAGGAATAATACTGGAACATGCGGCGGGAGGCGAAGCCGACGAGGGAGGAGCCGTGGAGGATGTGCAGAAATTCGTTGATGCCTGTGGTGTCCTGCACCTGGCAGGAGACTCCCTTTTTGACCGCCTGTTTCAGAATAAATGTGTTGAAGTCTTCCATGCTGTCCAGGAGCAGCAGGTTCTGGCTGTGAAGCTCGGGCAGACGGACATTCCCTTTCAGGGCCAGAGGGTGGCGTTTGTCCATGACCAGATGAACCGGTTCCCGGTGAAGCAAATGTACAGAGGTCAGTGTTTCGGGAATCGGGGCCTGCATGAAGGCCACGTCTGCGTGCTGGTAGAGCAGCTGCTCCGGAATGTCGTGGTTGTTCTTCTCCTGGTAGCGGATCTCCGACTGCGGGTAGGAGGCCCGGTAGCCGGAAAGAAAGTCCTTTCGGCAGGACAGGGCGAAGCCGTGGTAGGCGGCGATTTTCAGCACCCGGTTCTGCCGGATGTTGTCGATGGCCAGCAGAAGCTCGTGGTAGGAATTGGCGATTTTATTAAAATGCTGAAACAGAAAATCGGCCTCTCTGGTGGGCTCCACGCCGGAGGTGTGGCGGTCGAACAGAGAAAAGCCCAGCTCTTCCTCCAGGCGGCTCACGGACTTGCTCAGTCCCTGCTGTGATATGTACAGATTTTTGCTGGCCTTTGTGATGTTAAGATCCTTATAAAGCTGTATAAAATACTGAATTTGTCGTAACTCCATGATCCTTCTCCTGGTCTGAGATACATTTGCTGCCTCGGCAGGCAGTCTCAGAGTCTTATTCTTTTATCATGATATATGGAACAGAGACAGGTGTCAAGGGTGAGGAGAACTGTATTTTTCTGTCTTAGCGAGAGGAAAAATATTCCGGGAAAAAGTGGGAAATCAGGCATTTAATATAAAAAACTCGGAGAATTTTGGTAAAAATATAGGGAAAATAAATCAGAACAATTTTTTTTGCGGTAGAATGATACTTTTTTGACTGTCAAAATGAAAAACTACCTTTAGCCCGGATAAGATTCATGATATACTAGGAAAAGCGTTTAAAATGAACTGGTATTCTGCCGGAAATGTATCGGCGGCAGTCATAAATATTAAAAAGGAGGTTGTAGAATTGAATACAACAAAGTCAGAGGAGCTTTATAAGATTGCGTTGGATTTGATGCCGGGCGGTGTGAATTCACCGGTGCGTGCGTTTGGTTCCGTGGGAAGGAATCCATTGTTTATCGATCATGCCAAGGGCGCGTATGTCTGGGATGTGGACGGCAATCAATATATAGATTATGTGTGTTCCTGGGGCCCTGGTATTCTGGGACATGCCCATCCGGAAGTGATTGAAGCGGTGGTGAAGGCCTGCTATGACGGACTGACCTTCGGCGCGCCGACCGGCAAGGAGAATACTCTTGCGGCCATGATCCGGGAGCTGATTCCGTCCATGGAGATGGTGCGGATGGTCAACTCCGGCACCGAGGCGACCATGAGCGCCATCCGTGCAGCGAGAGGTTATACCGGAAGAGATAAGATCATCAAGTTCAAAGGCTGTTATCACGGACATTCCGACGGCCTTTTAGTGCAGGCAGGCTCTGCTGCGCTCACCCAGTCCGTGCCGGACAGCGCCGGCGTTCCGGCGTCCTTTGCACAGCAGACGCTGGTGGCTCTCTATAATGACAGAGATTCTGTCCGGGAGCTGTTTGAGAATAATAAAGATCAGATTGCCGCTCTTATCGTGGAGCCGGTGGCTGCCAACATGGGTGTGGTTCTGCCGGAGGAAGGATTCCTGCAGTTCCTGCGGGAGATCACTGAGGAGAACGGAGCAGTCCTGATTTTTGACGAGGTTATCACGGGATTCCGTCTGGGTATCGGCGGCGCGCAGCAGTGGTTCGGCGTGAAGCCGGATATGACCACACTGGGCAAGATCGTTGGCGGCGGCATGCCGATGGCAGTGTACGGCGGTAAGAAAGAGATCATGCAGAAGGTGGCGCCGACCGGCAAAGTATATCAGGCGGGCACGCTGTCCGGCAACCCGATTGCTACTACGGCGGGCATCAAGACCCTGGAGCTGCTCCGGGATAACCCGTCCATCTACGACAGAATCGAGGCCAACACGAAGAAACTGGCGGCGGCTTACAAGACAAGAGCGGAGAAGTTCGGTCTGAAAATGCACATCAACCAGATCGGTTCTCTCATGTGCGCGTTCTTCACCGATGAAAATGTAAAGGATTACGCCGGAGCGCTGTCATCTGACACGAAGGCCTACGCCGATTACTTTAACTACATGCTGAACAACGGCATCTACGTGGCGCCGTCTCAGTTTGAGGCCATGTTTATTTCCGGCGCACATTCCGACGAGGATATCCAGAAGACTATCGATGTACTGCTGGCGGAATAGGCGGCAGCCTGCGGCATCAGGCCGGAATGGCCTTTATCAATTAAGAGAAATACCTGTAGAAAAGGAGAATAGAGAGAATGGTACATTTTATAGGAGCCGGTCCTGGGGATCCGGAATTACTGACATTAAAGGGAAAGAGACTCATTGACCAGGCGGATGTGATCATTTACGCGGGTTCCCTTGTAAATAAAGAGGTTCTTGCGGGAGCGAAAGAGGGAGCGAAGATTTACAACAGCGCTACCATGACGCTGGAAGAAGTCATCGACGTGATGAAGGACGCCGACGCTAAGGGGCTTGACGTGGCGAGAGTCCACACCGGCGACCCGGCGATTTTCGGCGCGCACCGGGAGCAGATGGATGAACTGGAACGTCTGGGCATTGAGTACGAGGTGATTCCGGGAGTCAGCTCATTTCTTGCGACAGCGGCAGCATTAAAGAAAGAGTATACTCTTCCGGGCGTGTCCCAGACGGTTATTCTCACCAGAATGGAAGGAAGAACGCCGATGCCTCCGAAGGAGAAGCTTCGGGATCTGGCAAAACATAATTCCACGATGATCATTTTCCTGAGTGTCGGCATGATCGATCAGCTGGCGGAGACTCTCCGGGAGGAATATCGCGAAGATACGCCGGTGGCGGTTGTGTACAAGGCGTCCTGGGAAGATCAGAAGATTGTCATCGGCAATCTGACCAACATCGCGGAAAAGGTAAAAGAAGCGGGCATCACCAAGACCGCCCTCACCGTGGTGGGAGATTTCCTTGGGGATGAGTACGAACTGTCCAAACTGTACGACAAAACATTTACACATGAGTTCAGGAAAGCAAAGGAATAAGTTTGGAAGTGAGCTTCCAAATCTACCATTATTAACGCAGCAAATGCGTCAGGAAAGAGGAAAAAATGGGGATTCAGATCATCAGTATCAGCCATAAGATCGCGCCTCTTCGCATAAGAGAAATGTTTGCGTTCACGGAAGAACAGCAGAAGGATATGATGCGGAAGATGACCGAGTATCTGGAGGTCTCGGAATGTGTGGTTCTGTCCACCTGCAACCGGACGGAAATGTACGTGTACTCCGAGTCGGAGAGCGTGGGCGTTGTATACAATCTTATGGAGGACGTGCTTTTGCAGTGCGCAGGCGCGGAGGAAGAAGAGGATATCGGAAATTATCTGCTGTTTTTCCATGGGAAAAAGGCAATCCAGCATCTGTTTCAGGTGGCGGCGGGCCTGGATTCCATGGTTATCGGGGAGGATCAGATTCTCGGGCAGGTGAAGACCGCCCATCAGCAGGCGAGAGCTGCCGGGACCACGGGAGTTTATCTGAATACCTTCTTCCGGATGGCGGTGACCAGCGCCAAAAAGGTAAAAACCGATACGGATTTGTCGAGAACTTCGGTGTCCACGGCGACCCTTGCCATCAAGGTGGCGGAGGAAGCGCTGGGCACGCTCAGAGATAAAAAGGTAATGATCATCGGGGCCACCGGCAAGATCGGCGGCATCGTTTTGATGAATATTCTGTCTCTTGATGAGGCGGAAGTTTACGTCACCACCAGAAGCAACAAGGTCATCAGCACCAAGCATGGGCAGAATAATTTCCTGACCATCGAGTATGAGGACCGCTACGATTACATAGACGCCATGGACGTGGTCATCAGCGCCACATCCAGTCCGCATTATACGCTCACCAGCAGCAAGATCAGAAAGAGCATACGGACAGAAAAGCCGAGGGTATTTGTGGACCTGGCGGTGCCAATGGACATCGAATCCAAGGTGACGGCTATCAACGGCGTAGCCTACTACAACATCGATGATTTTACCCGCATAGCCAAAGAGAACAATCAGAAGAAGCTGCGGGAGGCCCAGGCGGCCACCAGTATTCTGGAAGAGTACGAGCTGCAGTTTGAGCAGTGGATGGTCTTCCAGAAGTCTCTGCCGATCATGGCGAAGGTGCGGGACAACTTTATGAAGGTGACGGAACACAAGGGCGTGGAAAAAGCATTTGACCACCTCTTTTACTGGGTGCGGGAGAACAACGATCCGGAGGATCTGGAGATGTTTTTCCGGTGCCTGAATCATTAGAGCAGATGGAGGAAAACAATGGGTAAATTATACGCGGTGGGCTTTGGCCCGGGCGGTTATGAGCATATGACGGCGAAAGCCATTGATGTGATAAAAAATGCAGATATTATTACGGGATACACCACTTATGTGGAGATGCTGAAGAAGTTTTTCCCGGACAAGGAATATGTGGCGACGCCGATGACCAAGGAAATGGATCGGTGCCGGATGGCCATTGATCTTGCCAGCGAGGGCAAGACAGTCGCCATGGTGAGCTCCGGCGACAGCGGTATCTACGGTATGGCAGGAATCCTGCTGGAGATTGCCAACGAGAAGAAAGCCGATGTGGAGATCGAGACAGTGCCGGGTGTGACGGCAGCCAGCGCGGCGGCCTCTGTGCTGGGCGCTCCGCTGATGCACGACTTTGCGGTAATCAGCTTAAGCGACCTGATGACGCCGTTTAACCTGATTATGAAGAGAGTGGACTGCGCCGGACAGGGTGACTTCATCGTCTGCCTCTATAATCCGAAGAGCAAGAAGCGTGTGGATTACGTGGAGAAGGCGGCGGACATCCTGATGAAGTACCGGGATGCGGACACGCCGGTGGGCGTGGTGCGCCACGCGGGCCGGGAGGAGGAGTCCTCCTACATCACCACTCTGGGCGAGCTGAAAAATGCGCCGATCGACATGTTCAGTATCGTGGTGATCGGTAATTCTAACACCTATGTGAGAGAAGGCAAAATGATCACCCCGCGGGGATACGAGGATAAATACGGATTTGCCAATATTGGCTAGTCGGAGGCATTTATGAAAAAGACTATTAGAATCGGAACCAGAAAGAGTCTTCTGGCTCTGGTGCAGACAGAGATTGTAAAAGACGCGCTGCTTCGTGCCTTTCCGGAGACGGAGATTGAGATTGTAAAGATTGACACCAAGGGTGACCAGCTGCTGGACCGCTCCCTGACCTCCTTCGGAGGCAAGGGCGTGTTCACCGTGGAGCTGGAGGCGGAGCTTCTGTCCGGGGCCATTGATATCGCCGTGCACAGCGCGAAAGATATGCCGATGGAGTTTCCGGCAGGGCTTGGCATCGGCGCGGTGCTTTCCCGGGCGGATGCCAGGGACACTTTTGTGAGTCTGGACGGAACGAAGCTTGCGGACCTGGCGCCGGGCAGCGTGGTGGGAACCAGCTCCCTTCGTCGGGAACTGCAGATTAAAGAGATCAATCCGCAGGTGCAGATTAAGCTGCTGCGGGGAAATGTACAGACGAGACTGCGCAAATTAAAGGAAGGCCAGTATGACGGCATCATCCTGGCGGCGGCAGGCATCGAGCGTCTGGGTTACGAGAACGAAGAAGAATTTCATTATGAATATCTGGAGCCGGAGACATTTCTTCCGGCGGCGGGCCAGGGCATCCTGGCGGTGGAAAGCCGGATGGACGATGCGGAGACGGCAGAGATGCTGGCGGCCATTCATGATGCGGAGGCGGCCTGTCTCCTGGCTGCGGAGCGTTCATTCTTAAAGACCATCGGCGGAAGCTGCAACGCGCCGGCGGCGGCATACTGCCGCAAAGAAGGCGCACGATTCCTCATGGACGCCATGTTTGTGAAGGACGGCGCGCATCTGCGCCGGGCGCATATGGACATCGCTGCGGATGCGCAAGGTATGCTGGAAGCGGCCACTCAGCTTGGAAAGGACATTGCAGGAGAAGTGAATAAAGGAATCGTATATCTGGTGGGAGCCGGCCCGGGGGACGAGGACCTGATGACAAGGAAGGGACTCAAGGTGCTCCGTGAGGCGGACGTGATTGTCTATGACAGTCTGGCGTCCAGCTCTCTGTTAAATGAGGTGCGGGACGACGCGGAGCTGATCTTTGCGGGCAAACGTTCTTCTCATCATTTTAAGAAACAGTACGAGACCAATCAGCTTTTGATTGATCTGGCGAAGGAAGGAAAAAATGTAGTCCGTTTAAAAGGCGGCGACCCGTACATTTTCGGGCGCGGCGGCGAGGAAGGACAGGAGCTTCGCGCGGCAGGCGTGGACTTTGTGGTGGTGCCTGGCATCTCCTCTTCCTACTCGGTTCCGGCCTACTGCGGTATTCCGGTAACCCACCGGGATTATGCTTCTTCTTTCCATGTGATCACCGGACACGAGGGTAATCACAAAAACGGAGC
Source organism: Eubacteriaceae bacterium CHKCI004 (assembly GCA_900016875.1). Classification (GTDB taxonomy): domain Bacteria; phylum Bacillota; class Clostridia; order Lachnospirales; family Lachnospiraceae; genus Anaerobutyricum; species Anaerobutyricum stercoris. The sequence goes on from FCNR01000055.1 coordinate 46,299, forward strand.
CACCGTGCTGGATTACGGCACTTTAGCAAGGGAAGAGGGAACGCTCATCTTCCTCATGGGACTGAAGAACCTGCCGAATATCGTGAAGAATCTTATAGAAAACGGCAAGAATCCGAAGACGCCGGCGGGCGTTCTGCAGGAGGGAACCACCGCAAGACAGAAGATGGCGGTGGGAACTCTCGAAAATATCGTGGAAGTTGTGGAGCGGGAAGGCATACAGACTCCTGCCATCACCGTGGTGGGCGACGTGGTGAGCCTGGCCGACGAACTTTCGTGGTACGGCGGAAAGCCGTTGTCCGGACAGCGTGTGCTGGTGACCGGAAGCCGTTCCATGGTGGAGCGTCTGTCACCGCTGCTGAAAGAAGAGGGAGCGGAAGCCATTTCCTTCAGCCTCATTCGGACGGAAGCCATGGACACGCCGGAGTTTGACCGGGCCATGGCGGACATTGACAGTTACACATGGATTGTACTGACCAGCGCCAACGGCGTGGAATGTTTCTTTGATAAATTAAAAGCTATGCGAAAAGATATCCGCGACTTTAAGGATGTACATTTCGCAGTGATCGGCGACGGAACGAAGAATGCCCTGGAAGGCCACGGCATTTACAGTGACCTGATTCCGACGGCGTATTCTTCCAAAGACATGGCGGCGGCCATGGTTCCGCACATGAAGCCGACCGATAAGGTGCTGCTGCTTCGGGCGGAGGAAGCCAACGCGGTGCTGCCGGATTCTCTGACGGCGGCGGGCATCGACCATACCTGTGTGTCTCTCTACCACACGGTGGTGGACGAGCGCAAGGCCGATGAGCTGTCACGGCTCATTGAAACCGTGGATTACATTACATTTGCCAGCTCCAGCGCCGTGCGGGCCTTCGTATCCATGGCGGGCAGCCTGGAAAATGTATCGGCAAAATACATCAGTATCGGCCCGGTGACCACAAAGACCGCCGAGGCGGAGGGACTGCATGTGGACCGGACGGCGGCAGTCTATACGGCCCAGGGCATCGTGGATGCGATCATCGAAGATGTCCGGGAGAATTAGCCGCAAAAAGACGACGGCGCGGCGGCCGGAAATTATGCGAAACTGCCCGCAATGCGGCAAAAAGGAGATGCTGATGAAATGAAAACACAAATAAAACGATTTTTGCTGACCCTGGGATTTATGACGAGGATTCCGGTCAACGTGGATCTGGGAGAGGTCAAAGATGAGGACATGCACAAGGGCTTTCTCTACTATCCGGTGGTGGGGCTGATTATCGGTCTCATCGACATGGTGGTGTATCTGCTGGTGTGCCAGATTCTGCCGGAGATCTACGGCATCATCTTTGCCCTCCTGGCTAACTTTTTCGTGACGGGAGCCTTCCATCTGGACGGCCTCTCCGACACGGCGGACGGCATTTATTCTGCCAGGAACAGGGAGCGGATGCTGGAGATCATGAAAGACAGCCGCATCGGCACCAACGGCGGCATCGCCATGTGCTTTGACATTATGCTGAAGGTGGTGGGACTTGCCTGCTGCGACATGCGGTGGCTGATGATTCTCATGATGCCTGTGGCCGGTAAAATGGTGCAGGGCGCCATCGTCTACAAGGCGGTGTACCCGAGAAAGACCGGTATCGGTATCTACGTGGGCACAGTCAGCCTCAGTACCGTCATCGGCACGGTGATTCTCGGACTCATCGCCATGACCGTGGCATTTTCCTGGTGGGGAATCCTCATGTATGCGGTGCTGTTCGCGCTGGCGTATCTGTTCCGCGTGTACATCACCGGCAAGATTGGAGGAATCACCGGAGACGTCATGGGAGCCGGTAGCGAGCTGGCGGAGATCTTTCTGCTGATACTGGTACTCATCATCACCAGATTCGCCGGATTCCCGGTGGGACTTTATGGAATATGGTAGGATGATGTGGACAGAAGCGGAGAAATGTGGACAGAGCCACCGTGGGAATCTGCGATATGTGGATAGAGTGAACATTGGAAGGGATGATAAAATTGACACTGGAGGAAGCGATTAAGAAAATACAGCCTCTGGACAAGGAGGCCATGGCATATACCCACGCCCGCTGGAATACGCTGGGCAAGCCTCTTTACAGTCTGGGACGGCTGGAGGAGATGGTGACGCAGTTTGCCGGGATTTACGGGGATAAGAATCCGCATCTGGGCAAAAAAGCGGTTATCGTCATGGCGGCTGACAACGGCGTGGTGGCAGAGGGCGTCACCCAGACCGGGCAGGAAGTGACAAAGACTGTCACGGAAAATATGACGAAGCACAACGCGACCATCTGCATCATGTCCGCCATGAGCGGAGCGGATGTGATTCCTGTGGATATCGGCATCGCCACGGACTGCGACAATCCGGGCGTACGGAACTGCAAGATTAAATACGGCACCGACAATATGGCCAAGGGCCCGGCCATGAGCCGGGAGGAGGCGGTGCGCGCCATCGAGGTGGGCATCCATATGGTGGAAGAGCTTGTGGCCAAAGGCTATAATCTGTTCGCCACCGGAGAGATGGGCATCGGCAACACCACCACCAGCAGCGCGGTATGTTCCGTCCTTCTGGACCAGCCTGTGGAGAAGGTGACCGGCAAGGGAGCGGGTCTTACCAATAAAGATCTGGAACATAAGATCGCGGTGATAAAGGAAAGCATCGCTCTCAATCAGGTGGACGCGTCGGACCCGCTGGATGTGCTGTCCAAAGTGGGCGGCCTCGATATTGCCGGTCTGGTGGGATGCTTTATCGGCGCGGCGGCGTGCCGGGTTCCTGCCTTTATCGATGGTTTTATCTCTTCCGTGGCGGCGCTTCTTGCCGTGCGGCTGGCGCCGCAGTGCGATCCGTATCTGTTCCCGTCCCACTGCTCCAACGAACCGGCAGGACAGATGGTGCTGGATGCCCTCGGCAAACAGCCGTACATCCTGGCAAATATGTGCCTGGGTGAAGGCACCGGCGCAGTGATGGGATTTACCATTGCGGACTACGCTTTCAAGGCGTACTGGGAGCTGCCGAGCTTTGAGCAGACAAACTTTGGAACTTACGAGGATTTGAGTGATAAATAGAAAAGGAGAAACAATGCTGGATAGGATTGCGATTGTAAAACCGGAAGATATCGAGAAACGCAGCATGGAGATTATCACCAGCGAGCTTGGCGGAAGAACCTGGCCGGAGCCGGAGTTCTCCATCGTGAAGCGGTGCATCCATACCTCTGCGGATTTCGATTACGCCGACAATCTGTGTTTTTCAGAAAATGCGGCGCAGCTTGGCGTGGAAGCGCTGAAGCGCGGGGCGCACATTGTGACAGATACGAGAATGGCGTGGTCCGGAATTAATAAAAAGAAACTGGCGTCCTTTGGCGGCGAGGCTCACTGCTTCATGTCAGACGAGGACGTGGCGGCCGAAGCCAAGGAGAAAGGCTGCACCAGAGCGGCCATCTGTATGGAACGGGGCGCTGCCCTGCCGGGTGAGGTGATCTTCGCAGTGGGCAATGCGCCGACTGCGCTGATTCGTCTCTACGAGATGATAGAGGAAGGCCGGGTGAAACCTGCGCTGATCATCGGAGCGCCGGTGGGCTTTGTCAACGTGGTGGAATCCAAAGAACTTATCATGGAGATCGGGCAGAAGGCCGGCGTGCCGTTTATCGTGCCGAAGGGCCGAAAGGGCGGCAGCAACATTGCGGCGACCATCTGCAACGCCATGTTATATCAGTTATGAAAAAATTAAGAGAAGGGGTCTCCACCGGATCCTGCATGACCGGTGGCGCGACAGCGGCAGCGCTGTGGCTGACCACCGGCAAATGCCCGGATGTCATCAAGGTGGAGACGCCCATTGGAAAAACTTTGTATCTGGATGTGATTCCCAAAGAAAAGGGAACCTGCGGCATCGTCAAGGACGCCGGAGACGACCCGGATGTGACCAATGGAAGTGAAGTGATCACATCGGTGAAGATTCTGCCCGAAGACGGGGAGATCACTTTCGTGGGCGACGATGGTATTGGAACCATCACTCAGGAAGGTCTGAAACTGCCGGTGGGTGAGCCGGCCATCAACCCGGTGCCGCGGCAGATGGCGGAGAAAGCGCTCCGGAAGATTATCGGTAACCGGGGAGCCGTTGTGACGGTATCCATTCCCGGCGGCGGGGAGCTGGCGAAACGTACCTTCAACCCGCGGCTTGGCGTGCTGGGCGGCCTGTCCGTCCTGGGCACCACGGGTATTGTCCGGCCCATGAGTGAGGAAGCCATGAAGGATTCCCTGCTGGTGGAGCTTGACATGTACGCCAGACAGGGACACCGCTCCATTTTGTTTGTGCTGGGCACCACAGGAGAAAATGCATTGAAAGCCCGCTACGGCCAGTTCGCGTGCGTCCTGCAGGTCAGCAATTATATCGGATTTATGATCGAGGAAGCGGTGGAGCGGGGCTTTACCGATATTCTCATCGGAGGCTTTGTGGGCAAGCTGGTAAAGGTGGCTTCGGGAACCATGAACACCCACAGTCATGTGGCCGACGGCCGGCTGGAGACCATCTGTACCCATGCGGCGCTTCACGGCGCTTCCCGGGAAGTCATTGAGAGGATTTATTCCTGCGTCACCACCAAGGCGGCCATGAAGATCGTGGAGGAAGAGGGTCTCATGGATATCTGGAAGGATATGGCGGAGAAGGCCGCCCTTCACTGTAAGAAAACCGCCCGCGAGATGGCGGAGGTGGGAATCATTTTTCTGGATGGAGATAACCAGGTGCTTGCTGAGAGTGAAAATGTGCAGGAGATCCTGCCGAAAGTATTGAGACAACAGGAGGAATAGCATGAGCCGTTTGACAATTATAGGAATCGGGCCGGGAAGCGCGGAATATTTCATGCCGGCGGCGAGGAACCGAATGCGCAGCGCACACACAGTTATCGCTGCAAAACGGATTTTACCGATGCTTCAGGAAGTCTGCGGCAGCACGGAAGCGCAGTTCCAGCCCATGGGAAAGATTAAGGACACACTGGAAGTCATTGACGGCCTGCTTCATCAGGAAAAAGATGTGGCGCTGGTGGTCAGCGGCGATCCGCTGATGTACAGCCTGTACAAAACGATTCTGAATCAGGAGATCAGCGAGGACTGGGAGATGGATGTGATTCCGGGCATCGGATCCATGCAAATGCTGGGAGCGGCTTTCGGGGAGACCATGGAGGACGCCCGGCTTATGAGCGTGCATGGAAGAAGCCGGACGCCGGGCTCGGTGGCTCTCTGCGTGACGGAGAATCCAAAGGTATTTTTCTTGTGCAGCAAGGAACAGGGACCGGCGTGGCTGTCCCGGATCATGCTGGAATACAACCTGCATGACGTGGAAGTCTTTGCGGGAGCCAATCTTTCCTATGAGGATGAGATGCTGGTGTCCGGAAGCCCTGCGGAGATGGCGGAGAAAGAATTCCCGGCGCTCTGCGTGGCTATGATCAAGAACCCGCATCCTCGTCCGGTGACCCGTCCGTGTTTCCTGTCCGACGAGGACTTTGAGCGGGGCAGGACGCCGATGACCAAGGAAGAGATCCGTGTGCTGATTCTTCACAAAATGAAAATACATCCCGACGACGTTATCTGGGATATCGGCGCGGGAACCGGTTCCGTCTCCGTGGAGTGTGCAAGGCAGGCGCCTTTCGGACAGGTTCACAGCGTGGAACGGGACGAGGCAGCGATACATTTAATAGAAAAGAACCGGGAAAAGTTCGGCCTTGATAATCTGTTCATCTATGAGGGCGACGCGGCGGAACGCGCGGCGCATCTTCCGGCGCCAGACAAGGTATTTATCGGCGGCAGCGGCGGAAAGCTCCGTGAGATCATGGAGATCATCGATACATTTCCTAAGAAAATACAGGTCACCGTGTCGGCGGTGACGCTGGAGACCATCGCGGAAGCCGGAGAGATTCTTGGAAACTATGACGCGGATTACGATGTGATTCAGGCGACGGTGGGCCGGGGCAGAAAGATCGGCAGTTACCACATCATGGACACAAATAATCCGGTAATGATATTTACAGCGGCCATACATGGCCAGGAAAGGTAAGCGACAAATGAGTAAAAAAGCATTGATGATTGTCAGTTTTGGAACAAGCTTTGATGAGGCAATGCCAGCCATTGTAAATATTGAGGAAACCTGCCGGAAGGCGTTTCCTGAGTACGACTTCTACCGTGCCTTCACTTCCGGCATGATCATCCGGAAGCTGAAACGGACCAAAAATGTGGTGATCGACAGCCCGGAAGAAGTGATGGAGAAGCTGGCGGCGCAGGGCTATGAGGAAGTGCTCTGCCAGCCGACCCACATCATCAACGGTATGGAATACGAGAAAATGATGCGGATGCTCCAGCCGTACAAGGACCGGATTCCGGTGATCCGCGCCGGCAAGCCGCTTCTCACTGAGGAGGAGGACTACAGGAAGGCGTGCCAGATCATGATGGAGGAGCTGAAAAGCCCTCTCGCTGAGGACGAGGCATTTGTTCTCATGGGACACGGCACCGAGCACTATGCCAACAGCGCCTACTGCCAGTTTGAAAATATGCTGCGGGATCTGGGCTATGAGAATACTTACGTGGGAACCGTGGAAGGATTTCCGGGCCTTGACTACGTGATTCGCCGCATGAAGATCCGGGGCATCCGCAAAGTGCATCTGATGCCGCTGATGATCGTGGCCGGCGACCACGCAAGAAATGACCTGGCAGGCGCGGAAGAAGATTCCTGGAATTCCCTGCTTCAGGCCGAAGGCTTCGAGACGGATATCGTTTTAAAAGGCATGGGAGAGATCGACGGCATTGCGCAGATTTTTGTGGAGCATCTGGAAGCGGCGGAGCAGATATAGGAGGAATTTATGAAGGGAAAATTATACGGCATCGGCGTGGGCCCGGGCGACCCGGAGCTGATGACTTTAAAAGCGAAACGGCTCATTGAGGAATGTGACATCGTGGCCGTTCCTGTAAAGAAAGAGGGAGAGGAGAGCGTGGCTTTAAACATCGCCAGAGGCGCGGCCAGCGTGCCGGAGGAGAAAGTCCGCCGGATTCTCTTTACCATGAACAAAGATAAAGCGAAACGTGAGGAATGTCGGCAGGCAGCGGCGGAAGCCATCATGGAATATCTTGACGCGGGACAGTCCGTGGCAATGCCGGTGCTGGGCGACGTTGGTATCTACAGCACCTATTCCTATGTGCATAAAAAACTCATCCAGGCAGGATACGAGGTGCAGATGATCTCCGGCATCCCGTCTTTTTGTGCCGGAGCCAGCAAAGCCAACATCTCCATCGTGGAAGGCAACGAGGGCTTTGGCGTGATTCCGTCCTTAAAGGGAATCGACCAGGTGAAAAAAGCCATGGGAGTCTTTGATAATCTGGTGATCATGAAGGTGGGCAGCCACGTGAAGGAAGTCTACGATATTCTGAAAGCAGAGGGCAAAGAAGACAACGCCATCATCATCAGCAACGTGGGCATGGAAGGCGAGTACGTGGGACCGCTGCTGCCGGACAGAGAATACGGATATTTTACGACCATGATCATTAAGTCAGAAATGTAAGAGATTGAGCGGCGATGACGCAGCTGAAACTGCAGAATCGCCGTAATTATCCAGTTGGAAATGTAAGCTTATGAAATACGACGTAATAGTGATTGCCGGAACCACGGAAGCAAGAGAAGTGATCGAACGGCAATTAAAAGAACATAAAAAAGTGCTGGCGTCGGTGGCCACAGAGCTGGGCGCGCAGATGCTGGCGGAGTATCCGGTCGACGTGCACACGGGACGGCTTGACGAGGAAGGATTTGTCCGTCTGTTTGCGGCAAATCCATGCGGGAAGGTGATCGACGCCTCTCATCCTTTTGCCCAGGTGGTGACAGAGACAGTCCGCCGGGCAGCCGCGGAAGCGGGTATTCCGTACGAGCGCTATGAGCGCAGTCAGCTTCATTATGATTACGACCGCATCATACCGGTGTCGGACGCCGCGGAAGCGGCGGAGTATCTGAATACCACGGGAGGAAATGTACTGCTGACCACAGGCGTCAACACCGCGGCCGTCTATGCGGAGCGAGTCAAAGATGCCAAGCAGCGGCTCTATATCCGGGTGTTGGACACGCCCGCTTCCTATGAGGGCTGTGCCAGCGCAGGGTATCCGGAGGATCATGTATTCGGGGAGATGCCGCCTTACACGGTGGAGGATAATCTCCGTCTCATCGAAAAGACCGGAGCTGCGGTGATGGTTTCCAAGGACAGCGGCAAAACCGGAGGCGTGGATATTAAAATAGAAGCCTGCCGGAGAGCTGGCATCGACTGTGTGCTCATCCGGCGGCCGGAAGCACAGGGCAGTGAAGCATGAGGGGGCGGAGCAACATGACAAAAATGGAAAAACTTCCCCGGATTCTGCTGGCCGGAATGAACAGCGGATGCGGCAAGACCAGCATCACCTGCGGGATTCTGAAAGCGCTGACAGACCGGGGCATACGGATACAATCTTATAAATGCGGCCCGGATTACATTGATCCCATGCTGCACAGCCACATCACCGGGCAGCCGTGCCGGAACCTGGATCCGTTCTTCTCCACGGAAGAAGAACTGCGGGGACTGATGGCGAAGGACAGCCGGAAAGCGGAATTTTCCGTGGTGGAAGGCGTCATGGGCTACTACGACGGCATCGGCGTCAGCAGCGAAAAAAGCACCCATACCGTATCCGCCGCCACCGGCACCCCGACCATTCTCATCATAAATGTAAAGGGAATGTCCCATACGATGATTCCCCTCATACAGGGCATGCTGGAATACAGAGAAAATCCGGTGCGCGGCGTCATTTTAAACCGCTGCTCCAAAGGACTCTACCAGATGATGAAGCCGGAACTGGAGCGGATACTGCCGATCAAAGTGGTCGGCTATTTCCCGAACGATGACCGGGTGCATATCGGAAGCCGTCACCTGGGGCTCATGACCGCCGCCGAGATTCAGAATCTCGATGAGGTTATACAGTCGCTGGGAGCCATGGCGGAGGAATCCATCGACCTGGATCTGCTGCTACGGCTGGGAGAAGAAGCGGAAGCGCTGCCGGCGGTGCCAGTGCCGGGAGTCGGCGCGGAAACCGGAGAAACGGCCAGCGTGGCACACGAGTCGGCAATGGACGCACCGGTTGATTCGGCGGCGTCCGTCATTCCTGTGAGGACAGCCGCTTCAGCGGTTTCGGCGGCGCCTGCCGCCCGCATTGCTGTCGCCTGGGACAAGGCGTTCTGTTTCTATTATCAGGAGAATCTGGACATTCTCCGGCAGTCCGGTGCGGAGCTTGTATTTTTCAGCCCGGTCAATGACCGGAGCCTGCCGGAAAATATCGGCGGTATCTATCTTGGCGGCGGCTATCCGGAGACATACCGGAAGGAGCTGTCGGAGAACATTTCCATGAAAGAAGAGATCCGCCGGGCGGCGGAAACAGGTATGCCGGTTCTGGCGGAATGCGGCGGTTTCATGTACACCTGTGAGAATCTCATCGAGACCGATGGAAGCGCCATGCCGATGCTGGGGCTGATCCCCACCGATGTTCAGATGACTCCGCGGCTGTCCATGGACTTCGGTTATGTGACTATGGAAGCACAGCAGGACACTCCATTTTTTGATAAGGGAGCGCAGATCCGCGTCCATGAATTTCATTATTCCAAGGCCGCCAAAAGAGGAGAAGTCTGCCGCATGGAAAAATCCACAGGCAGAAGCTGGACGGGTATGCACGTAAGAGGAAATGTGCTGGCGGGCTATCCGCATCTTTATTTCCACAACTGTCCGGAAGTGGCAGGGCGATTTGTCCGGCTGGCGGCAGAGTACGAAAAAAGAAACTGTGAGGAAACAACATGAACTTAATCGCTTCGATGATACTGGGCTTTGTGATTGACCTGATCGTGGGGGATCCCCACGGGCTGATTCACCCGGTACAGATTATCGGCTGGTTTATTACAAAAATAAAAGAAGGGTTGCAGCGGCTGATCTACGGCTGTTCCTATGAGGAGGCAAAGGCGCAGGGGCTGCCGCGAAAAGAAGATAAAGAGCTTATCGCCGGTTATGTGCTGACGGTGATCATCGTGCTCGGTACATTTTTTGTCATATCGGGCATCCTGTATGTCGCACAGCTGATTCATCCGGCGCTGCGATTTGTGCTGGAAACCTTCTTTATTTATCAGATTCTTGCCACAAAGAGCCTGCGGCGGGAGTCCATGAAGGTATATGCCCGGCTGAAGGAGGGCGATCTGGCAGGAGCCAGAAAGGAGATCGCCTATCTGGTGGGGCGGGATACCCAGGAGCTCGATGAGAGCGAGGTGGCAAAAGCTGATGTGGAGACCATCGCGGAAAATACCGCGGACGGCGTCATTGCGCCTCTGTTCTTCATCGCCATCGGCGGCGCGCCGCTGGGCTTTGCCTACAAGGCAGTCAACACCCTGGATTCCATGGTGGCCTATCGCAACGAAGAGCTGATTCATATCGGGCACGCTTCCGCGAAGCTCGATGATATCTGTAATTTCATCCCGGCCCGGCTGGCGGCGGTGATGATGATACTGGCCGCGGCGCTGCTGCGCTTCGACGTGAAAGGCGCGGTGCGGATTTTCCGCCGGGACAGATTTGCACATTTAAGCCCGAACAGCGCCCAGACCGAGGCTGTGGCGGCGGGAGCCCTGAACATACAGCTCGGCGGCACCCACAACTATTTTGGCAAGCCGGTGGAGAAACCGACCATCGGAGACGATATCCGCCCGGTGGAATACGAGGATATCCGGCGGACCAACCGCCTGCTCTACGTCAGTGCATTTCTGACGCTGGCGGTATGCTGCCTGCTGACCTACGCCCTTGTGTTCTGGCTGGGTAACCCGCTGTCCATTGTCTGAGAGGCGGGGAGTGTCCGGGAACCGGGGCATTTCTGCGGAGAGCGGAGCACAAAAAGTATATACATTACATTTATAACGGGCCATTCCGCATGGGGCGGGCGTCGGCCCAAAAACACAAAAACGAGGACAACAATCATGAAAAACGGCGCGCACGGCGGAAATATATACAAAAAAGCAAAGGAGCTGGGCATCAGCGAAAGTCAGATCATGGATTATTCTGCCAATATCAGCCCGCTGGGGATTCCGGCGCATATCCGGCAGGCCATGGTGGACGCCATCGAGGGAACCATCAATTATCCGGACCCGGACTGCACGGCGCTGCGGGAGGCCATCGCCGGACAGGACGGCGTGGAACCGGGCTGTGTGACCTGCGGAAACGGCGGGGCGGATCTGCTGTTCCGGCTGGCGTTCGGGCTGAAACCAAAGAAGGTGCTGCTGCCGGTGCCGGCCTTTGTGGAATACGAGGAGGCCATGACGGCGGCGGGAGCAGAGATGGTATACGAGCCCATGACCGAAGAAATGAGCATCCCGGAGGATGTGACGGAGCGGATTACGGAGGATATCGATCTGATGATTCTCTGCAATCCCAACAATCCCACGGGACTGCTGACCGGACGGCAGCAGGTGCTGGACATTTTGGAGCGGGCGAAGGAAATGCACTGCCGGGTTCTGGTGGACGAGTGTTTTCTGGAGATCTGCCGGGAAGAAGAGGAGTATACCGTCAAGCCTTATCTGAAACAATATCCGAATCTGATGATTTTAAAATCTTTTACAAAGCTCTATGCTATTCCGGGAGTCCGTCTGGGCTATCTGCTCTGCGCGGACGCAGAAGTGATCCGTAAGGTGAACCGCGCCGGACAGGCCTGGTCGGTGAGCCATATTGCCCAGTGCGCGGGAGTGGCGGCGCTTTCTCATCCGGAATACAAGGCGGCGGTCATCGACGCCGTGGAAAAAGAGCTCATTTATATGAAAAAAGAGATGGCAGATCTGCCGCTGACCCTTTATGACGGTCGGGCAAACTATTTGTTTTTCCGGACGCCGGGCGTGACGGATCTGGATAAACGGCTGGAATCCCGGGGAATCATGATCCGGAACTGCAGCAATTACGTGAATCTGGGCGAGGATTACTGGCGGGTTGCCGTAAAAGCTCACGAAGAAAATGTAATCCTGCTGCGGGAGCTGCGGCAGGCGTTGGGAGAATAAGGAGGGAAGACAATTATGGCAAAGGCAATCATGGTGCAGGGAACCATGTCAAATTCAGGCAAAACATTTGTGACGGCCGGGCTGTGCCGGGTGTTCAAACAGGACGGCTACAAGGTGGCGCCTTTTAAATCCCAGAATATGGCGCTGAATTCTTATATTACAGAGGAAGGGCTGGAGATTGGCCGGGCGCAGGCCATGCAGGCGGAGGCGGCCATGATCCCTCCGACCCACTGGATGAACCCGATTCTGTTAAAACCGACCAGCAACATGGGCTCTCAGGTCATTGTAAACGGCGAGGTATATGATAACCTGAGCGCCCAGGAATACTATAAGATGAAAGATAATCTGGCGCCGGAAGTGATGAAGGCGTTTAATCATCTGGCAGCGGAAAATGACATCATCGTCATTGAGGGCGCCGGTTCCCCGGCGGAGATCAATCTGGCGGAAAATGACATTGTCAACATGGGAATGGCAAAGATGGCCGACGCGCCGGTGATTCTTGTGGCGGACATTGACCGGGGCGGCGTATTTGCTTCTGCCTACGGCACCATCAAGCTGCTGCCGCAGGAAGATCAGGATCGTTTCTGCGGTATCGTGATCAACAAGTTCCGGGGCGATGTGGAAATTCTGAAGCCGGGCCTTACAATGCTGGAAGACCTGACCGATAAGCCGGTGCTGGGCGTCCTTCCTATGGAAAAAATCGACGTGGATGATGAGGACAGCCTCTCTGACCGCCTTAACCAGCGGACTTTCACCGAGGGCATCGACGTGGCGGTCATCCGGCTGCCCCACATTTCCAACTTCACGGATTTCAGCGTGTTTGAGCTGATCGACGGGGTATCCCTGCGCTACGTCAGCGATAAGAGAGAGCTGGGCGAGCCGGACCTGATTCTCCTGCCGGGCACGAAAAACACCATGGCGGACATGGAGTGGCTCATCGAGAGCGGACTGGAGAGCAAAATCATCCGGGCCTCAAAGGATACCCGCATCATCGGTATCTGCGGCGGTTTCCAGATTCTCGGAAAAGAACTTCACGATCCGGAGCATGTGGAACACGGCGGAGACATGCGCGGCCTCGGCCTGCTGGACACTTCCACTGTCTTCCAGGGCGGAAAGACCCGGACGAGAATTCACGGCTGCATCCGCGAGGAGCAGAACTTGTACGGCCTTGAAAACCGTCAGCTGGAAGGCTACGAGATTCACATGGGCGCCACCACCAATCTGGGCGGCGCTGTGCCGATGATCGAGCTGGAAGACGGAAGAACCGACGCATACATGACGCTGGACGGCCGCATCTGGGGCAGCTACCTCCATGGAATCTTTGACAATGAAGACCTGGTCTTCGGCCTTGTCCATGATATTATGCGGGAAAAAGGAATTAATCCCGGAGAAAATCATCTTAGTGTGGCGGAATACAAAGAGATACAGTATAATAAGCTGGCGGATTTAATCCGGAATAATCTGGATATGGATCAGATATATCGTATCCTCTTCAACGGAGAGAAGCCGCAGAAAGATTTTGAAAAAGAAGTGACAGGAGAAGCGGCTGCGGGCTGCGGCGGCCTGAAGGACGACACCTCAGGAAAGGGCTGCGTACACATTTACTGCGGCGACGGCAAAGGCAAGACCACCTGCGTCATGGGATTATGCGTCCGGGCAGCAGGGGCAGGAAAAAAAGTGCTGCTGCACCAGTTCCTGAAGGATAACACCTCCAGCGAGAGGACGATCATAGATAAGCTGCCGGGCGTTACTGTGATGCCGGGCGCAAAAATGGATAAGTTCACCTTCCAGATGAACGAGGAAGAACTGCAGGCGCTCCGTGAGAGCAACGACGCCAATCTGGCACGCCTGTGCGACATGGCAAAAGATTACGATATGCTGATTCTCGACGAGAGCGTCTACGCCATGGACATGGGGCTGCTCAGTGAAGAAAAACTGATCGGATGGCTGGAAAAGAAGCCGGAGCATCTTGAGGTGGTCATGAGCGGAAGAAATCCGTCAGACCGCTTAAAAGAGCATGCGGACTACATTTCCGAGATTACGAAGATCAAGCATCCCTTCGATCAGGGCTTGAGCTCCCGCATTGGCATTGAAAAATAACAGGGCAAAAGCGGCCGATGCTCTACGCTCTTTTGGAAAAAAGACGGGACTTCCGGCGCGTGCCTGAAAAAGAGGTGTGAACCATGGCATATTTTCCCATATTCATAGAGATTGAGAAGAAGAAATGTCTTGTGGTGGGCGGCGGCAAAGTCGCCCTCCGGAAGGTGGAGACCCTCCTTCGCTACGACGCGCAGGTTCACGTGGTAAGCAGAGAGATCTGTGCGGAGATACGCGAACTGCTGCCGCCGGAGAATATATATGAGGGAGAACTGCTGTTGGAAGATACCAGTGAGGAGCGGTTGCCATCGCCGGGAGATACCAACGCGGGGGAGCTGTTACCGGAATGTAGCTGTGGATCGGAGTGGCCACTGCCGGATTATTTTACCGGAGCCGTGCTGGTCGTTGCGGCCACCGGCAGCCGGGAAGTCAACCACCGGGTGGCGCAGTTCTGCCGGGAGAGGCGGATTCCCGTCAATGTGGCGGACGCCCCGGAGGAGTGTACATTTTTCTTCCCGGCAGTGGTGATGAAGGGCGACATCAGTATCGGCGTGAACACCGGAGGGAAAAGCCCCGCTGTGTCCAGCCAGGTGCGCCGGGACATTGAGAAAGCCATCCCGGATTATTATGAAGCCATCGCGGATCAGCTGGGCGTCCTGCGGGAGTATGTGAAGTCGCATGTGGAGCGGGAACCCGACCGGAGAAAAATACTGAAGCAGGCAGCCGCCTCCGCATTCCTCAATGAAAGAACCCTGTCACAGAACGAAATCAATACAATAATAAGGCAGGTTTTGAATCATGGTACAGTTAGTGGAGGACCAGTTGGACATTGACACATATATGGAGCTTCGGGAGGCGGTACATTTCCGGAAGCTCAGCAGGGACCAGGCGAGACGGGGGCTTGACAACAGCCTCTACACGCTGGTGGCCTACAAGGACGGAAAAGCTGTCGGCATGGGGCGGATCGTGGGCGACGGCGCCATCATCTGCTACGTGCAGGATCTGATCATCCGCCCGGAAGTGCAGGGCGAAGGCATCGGGGGCCGCATTCTGGAAAGCCTCAAATCCTTCGTCATCAACACCGGATTCGAAGGCACCACAATGATGTTTGATCTGATGTGCGCCAAAGGAAGAGAGCCATTTTACAAAAAACACGGTTTTATCGCAAGGCCCACGGACGACCTGGGGCCGGGGATGATACAGTATCTGGAGCTGTGATGGCGGTGAAGACAGAAACCGGGCAGACGTAAGCTGCCCGGCTTCTGTGCATGTCTCTCAAATTCAATTACCAGACTTCAACAAATCCAAAAGAGTATACTCACCCTTCTGTATTTTTGATATTGCATGATATTTTTTTATTGCAGATACAAGAACCAACGGATTACTAAAATACGTTGCCAATTCCATAGGCGCCTCCTATACAAGGGCAGCAGCTATACTTTTTTTGAGCTGCATATATGCTTCATATGTTGGAGTTGTTCCATTAAGGAAACCGCTTTGATAGGCATCACTTTTCTTAATATCATTTCTTTTTAGTATATTGGAAAGATTCTCGGCCGTAATACCGTTACGGTTTCTGGTAATAAATATACTGTCGTTGCGGTCATATTCATCGAGCAGCTCCGGATAATGGGTTGAGAAGATCAGTGTTCCGCCATTTTTATTCAGCTTACTGTCCATGAAAAAGCGCATGAGCGTAGTGACAATCTCTTTGTTGAAATGATTCTCCAGTTCATCGACGATCATATATCCTCCTTCCTGCAATACTTCCTGCATCAGTGTAAAGGTTATCATTCCCTTCACTGTACCGGATGAAAGGTAGTTATTCAGTTCCACCGAATTATTGAGTAAAATCTCATCTTTGCCGGCAAATTTCAGATGGATCAGCTGTTTTTGATTTTCTTCTTCAAAGTGAAGACTTTCAATCGTCGGATCCAGAAATGTAATGATTTCGGTTGGTATATCCTCTGAGAAAGGGAGTACATTTATATTTGTGAAACGTAAAAGATTTACTATTCGCATCTGTTCTTTTGTCTGTTTATTTCGGGCGATCATGATACTTACATCGTCGGATAAAAAATCTTCCCGGCTGTTTCTGATCATCACAGGCTCTTTTTTGTCAAAATCGAGCATCGCTTTGCGGGTAGTCACTTCTTCCGCTTTTTTTGTCCATATAGATTCAGAAACAATGCGGTATCTTATTCCGTCGGTTTTGTCTTTCCTGGAAGCAATAACGGTTTCCAGACGGCAGATTTCGCTGGTTGTTTCCGAATAGAAATAAGTATTTATGATGGCATTACTGGCTTCTCCCAGTATATCTTTAGTTTCACAGTGATTAATCGGTTCATTGTTGATTATTTCCAGAGCCAGCAGAATAACTTTCAGCACAGATGTCTTTCCGGATGCGTTGATGCCGATAAATCCATTGGCCGGATTCAGATAAATATTTGAAAACAGAGGGTATAGAATGTTTTTATGTTCTTCCGCAATTCTTTGCTGAGCGTAAAAGCATACATCCAGTTTTTCTTTAAAAAGCGGCAATCCTTCCGCCGTAATTCGTAGAAGTTTCATGGCAACCTCCAAATTTATAAACGCTTTCTGCGTTGATATTTTTGATTTGGAGATAGTATATCATTTGTTGTAAAAAATATCAACAGAAAACTTGTTTTTAATTGTGGAAAACAACATTTCCCCGCAACACCGTTGGATTTCCTGAGAATCAGGTGTATAATAAGTAACAAAAGCGGTTTAAAAGGAGGAGTTTAAAAATGATTCGCAGAAGACGTTTGCGCGCAACGGAGAACATGAGAGCACTGGTCAGCGAGACATCCGTGAGCATCTCAGATTTGATCTATCCGTTATTTGTCATCGAGGGAGAAAATATAAAGAACCCAATTGATTCCATGCCGGGCATCTATCAGTATTCCATCGACCGGCTGGACGAGGAACTTGACAGAATCCGGGAAGCCGGCATCAAGGGAGTGCTGCTTTTCGGTATTCCGGCACATAAGGACGAGTGCGGTTCAGAAGCCTACAACGAGCACGGCATCATTCAGGAGGCTGTCCGTTACATAAAGAAAGTATTTCCGGAACTGGTGGTCATCACCGATATCTGCCTGTGCGAGTATACCTCCCACGGACACTGCGGCGTCATCAAAGACGGCGAGATTTTAAATGACGAGACACTGCCGCTGTTGGCAAAGACCGCGGTAACCTGTGCTCAGGCAGGCGCCGACATGGTAGCGCCGTCCAACATGATGGACGGACATGTGGCAGCCATCCGGCAGGCACTGGACGAGGCCGGCCTGCAGAATACGCCGATTATGGCATACAGCGCTAAGATGGCGTCCGGCTATTACGGACCGTTCCGTGATGCCGCTCACTCCGCACCTGGTTTCGGCGACAGAAAGACTTATCAGATGGACTTCCATAATCCGAGAGAAGCCATGCGAGATATTCAGGACGACATCGACGAGGGCGCGGACATCATCATCGTAAAACCGGCCCTGGCTTACCTGGACATTTTAAAGACCGCATCCATGGAGACAAGAATGCCGCTGGCCGCCTACAACGTAAGCGGAGAGTATTCCATCGTCAAAGCAGCAGCCATGCAGGGATGGGTTGACGAGAAGAAACTGGTCATGGAAAACATGATTGCCATCAAACGTGCCGGCGCGCAGATGATTATCACCTACCATGCGCTCGATGTGGCAAGATGGCTGAAAGAAGATAATTAGAAGAACTTCTTCGCATGCCAGTGCAGCGGCCGCTGCGAGAGCCGCAGACGCATCTGACAGCATATACATTTGAATAATCATGAAACTAAGACACCTGACGCAGAAAATGTTTTGGCATCCGGGCGATATACCGCTCGCCACCGGGGCCGCTGCGGCAGGTGTTTTTTCGCACGGCTGAGTAGTTACTGCAAAATTTATATTGATTATTTTTCTCATTTAGACTATACTAACGTTGATTAAAACGTACTAACTTCATCTGCGGCATTTCGCAGCATATATATAGTAGAAAAAGGACGGATACATATGGAAGAGAAGAAAAATGTCAAAAAGAGAACTCTCGCAGATCTTCCCATCGGTCATGAGGCGGTGATCAAAACCGTGGGAGGCGAAGGCAATCTTCGCTGCCGTTTCCTGGACATGGGACTGATTCCAAGAACAAAAGTAAAAGTCATGAAGGTTGCGCCTATGGGAGACCCGATTCAGATTCGCCTTCGGGGCTACGACATAACCATCCGCAAGGAAGACGCGGCCATGATTGAATTGGAATAAACGGGACATCTTGGGACAGAGAGGATGAGAACTTATGATATTTGCATTGATTGGCAATCAGAATTGCGGAAAGACAACGCTGTTTAATCAGCTTACAGGCTCCAACCAGCATGTGGGAAACTTCCCCGGTGTGACGGTAGATCAGAAAATGGGGCAGATAAAGTCAAAATCCGGCGTGGAGGGAACGGTGGTGGACCTGCCGGGCATTTATTCCCTGCGGCCTTACACCAACGAGGAAATCGTCACGAGAGATTTCCTGCTCAATGAAAAGCCGGACGGGATCATCAATATTGTGGACGCCACCAACATCGAGAGAAACCTGTACCTCACTTTGCAGCTGATCGAGCTGCACATTCCGATGGTGCTGGCGCTGAATATGATGGACGAGGTGCGCAACAACGGCGGCTCCATCAACATCAAAAAAATGGCGGATCAGCTGGGAATCCCGGTCATCCCCATCAGCGCCATCAAAAACGAGGGCGTGGATGACCTGGTGCAGGAAATCTTCCATGCCGCGCAGGACAAGCTGATTCCGAAAGTGTATGATTTCTGTGAGCCGGGACCGATTCACCGGTGTATCCACGGTCTGTACCATCAGGTGGAGGACCACGCCAAACGAATCGGAATCAACGGAAGATTTGCGGCTGTAAAATTGATCGAGGGCGATGAGGATATCATCCAGCGCCTGCAGCTGTCCGACAACGAACGGGATATGGCGGAGCACAGCATCATAGAAATGGAACGGGACAGCGGACTCGACCGCAACGCCGCCATGGCGGAAATGCGCTATACATTTATTGAGAAGCTCTGCGACGCCGCGGTGGTAAAATGCCAGATCAGCAAGGAATATCTGCGTAGTCAGCGCATCGACAGCATTCTGACTAACCGCTACCTGGCGCTGCCGGTCTTTGCCGGAATCATGGTATTCATTTTCTGGATGACCTTCGGCGGCATCGGCGCATTTTTAAGCGACTTTTTGAGCGAAGGCATCGAACGGCTGGCCGCCTGGGTGGACTACGGCCTCACCGTCTACGGCATAAATCCGGTAGTAAAAAGTCTCGTAGTAGACGGCGTATTCGCCGGCGTCGGAAGCGTGCTGAGCTTCCTGCCGATCATCCTCGTGCTGTTTTTCTTCCTGTCCATCCTGGAAGACTCCGGCTACATGGCGCGAATCGCCTTTGTCATGGACACCCTGCTGCGTAAGATCGGCCTCTCCGGCAGAAGCTTCGTGCCGATGCTCATCGGCTTCGGGTGCTCCGTGCCTGCCGTCATGGCAAGCCGGACCCTCTACTCGGACCGCGACAGAAACATGACCATCATGCTGGTGCCATACATAAGCTGCTCTGCGAAGATACCTATTTACACCGTATTCACGGCGGCGTTCTTCCCGGACCACGGCGTCCTGGTCATGACGCTGCTCTACTTCGGCGGCATGCTCACCGGCGTCATCATGGCGCTCATATTCAAAAAGGTACTGTTCCGCGGCAAGCCAATGCCATTTGTCATGGAACTGCCGAACTATCGTTTTCCATCACTCAAGAGCGTACTGCTGCTCATGTGGGAAAAAGCCCGCGATTTCATCGAGAGAGCATTTACCATCATCTTCGTGGCGACCATCATCATCTGGTTCCTCCAGACATTTGACGCCCGCCTCAACGTGGCCGCAGACAGCGCCCAGAGCCTCCTGGCCATGATCGGACAATGGCTGGCGCCAATCTTCGGACCGCTGGGCTTCTCCGACTGGAGAATCTCCACCGCCCTGGTCACCGGTATCACCGCCAAAGAAGCCGTGGTATCGACCTTAAGCGTACTGCTCGGCACCAGCGCCGCCGGCGTCTCCGGAGCCATCAGCAACCTGTTTACCCCGCTGTCCGCGGTAAGCTTCCTGGTATTCACGCTCCTGTACACCCCTTGCGTGGCCGCCATCGCAGCCATCCGCCGGGAGATGAACTCCACCATTCGCACCGTGGGCATCGTGATCCTTCAGTGCGTAGTGGCCTGGGTCATGGCTGCCATCGTGTATCACGTGGGAGGATTTCTGTTCTAGCGTAACGAAAGCGGGCCGGGCGGCTTTGCCTGTCCGGCACGCAATCATATAAAATGTACACCAATCAGGAGGAAAACAAATGTCATTAGGTGATATTATCATTTTAGCCGTTCTCCTTATCTGGCTGGCGCTGTCCCTCCGCTATATGCGAAAACGCCGCAAGAGCGGAAAATGTATCGGCTGCAGCGGCGACTGCACTGCCTGCCGGGGCGCAGCGGCTATACCGGTGGAAAGGGAGAAGGATTCATTGTGAGATACAGCTGTCTCGATGTTTTGATCATCAGAATAATACCCCCATTGTTTCCCGGATTTTCTTTTCCAGGCGCAGCATTTTTGCATACTTCATAAGGCGGTCAAGGCTCTTTTCTTTGTGCTTCATATATGTGGTTAAAGCATAATTGAAAGTAGAAATATCCATATCAGACTGTTTGCGGATGATATCACAAATAGTGCGCTCCATATCGTAAACAGTAATCAAATGTCCCGCCATAGAAGGAATTTGACAAATTCCCAACGTATACCATTCTTTTTTTACGTAAATAGTCTTTACGCCTTTTTCCGCAAGCGTCGGGCTGTTATACTTCGCAGGTACAGTTACCGTAAGGGGCATCGGCTCCATTTCCGCAAGATCATGCAGATACAGCGCGGTTTCATGAGAATACACTACCTTTGGAATCTGGGCCTGCAGCAGATACATTTCATCCCACGCAGTGGGCGCGATATAAATTCCATGCGCAGCCTTTTCAAGTCCCGCATCTTTCACAAATTTATAAAAAGTTTCTTTGGAAATGCCAGCGGCAACAATATCTGCAGTTTTTAAAATACCGTTGTTGTCCGCAAGCATTTTTTCAAGCATTTTTTGTCTCAAAAAATTCACCAACTTTCATACGGATATTATAATAAAAAGACCGTATGAAAGTCAACAAAATTTATAATTTAAAATGTAGCATGCAGATATTAAAAACTGCGTGTCATTTGTATGCCCTGAAGGAGCCTGTAAAACAGGAAATCCTTCAGGGCGTTTTTTACGCCATAAAATATATTTTTAATAAAAAAAGTAAAAAAAAGAAGAAAATGTGTGGTAAAATATGAGACAGGAAGTGCTGGCTTTCACTTGACCTGCTCACAGTCATTCCATATAATATACTAAAGTACACCATTATTAGAAAAAATGTGTGTGGTTTAGTAGAGGTGAAATGATGCATACTTCAAAAGACATTAATGCGCTCAGAAATATATTTTCCAGTCATAATTATGTTATGACAACAGCGGAGCTAAAGGCAGCAAAGTTATATTATGCAGATATCCAAAGACTGATGGAAGCAGGTTTAATTGAGAAAGTCAAAAGGGGTTTTTATCATTGGACGGATGAATCGGACAGCGGCGAAGTTGCGATTATAAACAGGCTGTTTCCCGATGCGGTTCTTTGTATGGAAACAGCTTTATTTTATTATGGATACAGCGACAGAACGCCCGCCGAATGGAACATTGCAATTAATAAAAATGCTTCCAGACAACGAACAAAAATAGAATATCCATTTGTTAAAGCATATCGTGTGGAGCCCTATTTGCTCCCGGTCGGCGAAACAAAAGGAAACATTGATTCCAGAGAAGTTCGCATTTATGACCGCGATCGTACTATCTGCGATGTTCTGCGGAATATGAACAGAATGGATAAGGAGATTTTTAATAAAGCAATCCAGAATTATGTCAAAGACCCTAAAAAATGCATTCCTAATCTTATGCAGTACGCAAATGAACTGAGAGTTCAAAAACGAGTAAAAGATGTGATTGGAGTGTGGTTGTAATGGCAGATGTAGCAGCTTCAGTGCTGGCGAGACTTAAGAACAAAGCAAAGGATTCTGGTATCAGTTATCAACAATGCTTACAGCTTTTTTTCCAGGAAGAATTTTTGAGAAAACTTTCGAAGTCCGGATGTAAGGATTATCTGGTTCTAAAAGGCGGCTTGTTTATTTATACTCTTACAAATTTTGAGAGCAGGGCCACCATTGACGTTGATTTTCTTCTTCGCGATTATCCAAATTCAATGGAACATGTGAAAGAATTGATCGGGAAAATCATTGATACGCCGACAGGTAATGACTACATCCAACTGACGGCAAAGAGCTTTGAAGAAATTTTACCGCAGAGAAAATATCATGGTATCAGCACGCAGATTATCGGAAGAATAAAGAATGTACGCGTGCCATTTAAAGTAGATATTGGTGTAGGTGATATTATAGTCCCGGGAGCTGAACAACGTAAAATTAATACGCAGCTGCCAGACTTTGAATCTCCTGTTATAAAAACGTATTCACTTGAAAGCACAATAGCCGAAAAACTTGACGCTATTTTGCAGCGCTTCGAACTGACAGGAAGAATGAAAGACTTTTATGATATTTTTTATCTTTCAAAGGTATTTGATTTTAAAGGAGAAGAGCTGCAAACCGCTATTTTTCAGACATTGCATCGGCGTGGTACAACGTATGACAAAGATAGCTTTAAACGCGTTGTTGATCTTGCGAAAAACGAAGATATGCAGAAACGGTGGAAATACTTTTTGAAAACTGTAAAAAATGAATTACTTGATTTTTCCGTTGTCATCGCACAAATTCAGATTTTCCTGGAGCCCGTATTTGAAGCGATGGTAAACGAAAAAGAATGGCGGCAAAAATGGAAAAGCGACAGAAGTATGTGGATAAATACAAATGATAACATTGAAAATAATTGAAAATGCTTTACATTGTTTTAAAAACGATTAAATCATAATACAAATATCTAAACGTCCTGAGAGAGCCTGTAAAAACGGGAAATCCTTCAGGGCATTTTTTATTTATGCGAAAAAATTCAGATCTTCACTTCTCAGTAAGGCCGGAATTCAAGCCTCTTCACCCTCCAACCTGAACTGAAAATTTATAATTATAAACTAGTTAATAAAAAATTAAGAAAAAAAGTCAGAAAATTAGGTACTTGTAATGCCTTTTGTAATGGGGGGGGTTAGAATTTTCTTAATAATTCTGAAAATATAATGACAGAAAGGGGTTTTGAGATGTGAAGGCAGGAGGATATAAAGAACAGACATTTCGCATCAAAGTGCTGAACAACCAGCACGGTACCTGGCAGGGCAGTATTCTCTGGGCCGAAGGGAAAAAAGAACAGAATTTTCGAAGCGCCTTGGAACTGTTGAAATTAATAGACAATGCTTTAGTTCAGAAGAATAAAAATTAGGAGGAGGCAGCCATGAAAAGGAAAATGAAGAAAAAATTAATAGCGTTCATGCTTTGCATGGTTCTGGTCATCTGCAACAGCGTCTCCATACTGGCGGACACCCCGGCAGCAGCGACGACGACTGCGGAAAATCAGGTGAGCGAGACCAAAACAGCAAAGAATGAAACCACATTCGAAGAAAACAAATCTTCGGACGACAACTCTGCGGATAAAGACAAGGATACGTCGAGCCAGTCGGACGACCCGGAAAAAGAAGAATCCGACAAGGAAGAAGCCCCGGAGACAAAGACGACAGAGAAAAAAGAAGAAACCACCGAAGCGACCACGGAAGCGAAAGAGGATACTACGACTGCGACCACGGAAGCAGAAGAGGGAACTTCAGAAGCAGCGGAGTCGAGTGATAAAGAAGAGACGACAGGAGCAGAGGACGACTCTGACAAAAAAGAGGGGACCTCGGAAATTTCTGAAGAGACGACTGAAGCAACGGAAGAGGCGTCAACAGAAAAAGCAGAGGAAACAACGCAGTCTCCTGCTTATGATGGCAAATATGAGGACAGTACAGTCACAATCAGTGTCAGCGCAGAAGCTGGTATTGTGCCGGAAGGCGCGGAGTTATCTGTTACACCGATTGTGAAAACAGATATCACAGACGACATGAGCGATGAGGATAAAGTGAAAGCTGAAGAGGTCAATGCGCAGTATGATTTGACCGAAAAGAAACTGGCAGAAGATAGCGAAGCCAATGAAGAGACCATGGAAGGTTTCCTGGCGTATGACATCAGCTTTATCGTGGACGGCGAAGAAGTGGAGCCAAACGGTGACGTAAAAGTGGTCATGGACTTCAAAGAAGCTGCTGTACCGGAAGGCGTGTCAGAGGATGCGATTGTTGCAGTGAAGCATTTGAAAGAAGATGAGACCGCTGAGGACGGAGTGGTCGTTGAGGATATGGCCAAGAAAGCGGACATACAGACGACAGATAAAGCTGAAGTGGAAAAGGTAGAATTGACGTCAGACAGTTTTTCTACATACACTATTACATGGCAGACTTGGTATTCCTTGACTATACATATCGTAGATAAAAATGGAGATCCTATTGGTAACGGAAGTTATACGATAGACGAGCAATTAGCAGAGGACTTGTGTAGTACGACAGGGTTGAACCTGGAAGAATATGGTACTAAGAGCCCATGGTGCCCGGAGGGATATTACTTAATAGTTGCAAGACTGGATGATGTAGATGGGACAGATGCTGGAAAAGTTTATTACTATGACAATCAGTGGAAATATTCGGATGAAACTACAAATCCAAACGATTACAGAATCTGGACAGGGAGAAGTGATCGCCGACATGTTTATCTGATTTACGGTGCGGAGACAACAGATACATTAACCACTGTAAATACTGTTGAAAACCTTAATGAACAGTATGGTATCTCTATTTCCATGAAGGATTTGGATTTTACGAAGACACATGCAGACTATGACGCAGCTTTAGGAGGACAGTATAGTGGCCCAGTTCAGCAGGGACTTGTTCAATCCAGATTGAGTAATGATTATCCGCAAACACAATCTGGTACGTCTCTGGAAAAATTATTTAACGGAGGAACGGACGTCAATAATTTTTTTATAAGGGATACGTTGGAAGATGAAGGCTATTTTGAATACAGCAGTTTTAACAATTATGCGTATTTAAATGAAAAAAGATTTGAAATTTATAACCAAAAGGGAGCTGTGAGTAAATATGAAAATGCTGGAGAGACGGAATTTTATTTTCATCGAGGGAATTTCCTTCCATATGATAGTTTGACAGGGAAAAAATCATTATATTTAACCAATCTTTATGATGAAGATGGAAATAAGATTGCAAGAACTGATTCAAGATTTGGGCAGCAATTATATTTGAGTAATAGGGTTAATTACCATTTTAGTATGCAGATGACGGCGACTTTTTTACAGCCACGAAATGGAATCACAGATCGTGGAGACCAGATGGTGTTCGAATTCAATGGTGATGACGACATGTGGGTTTTCATCAATAAGGTGCTTATTTTGGACATCGGCGGCGAGCATGATGCGCATAGTGGCACTATCAATTTTGCAACTGGTGTAGTGACGGTTAATATTAGTGCATCCCAGACGGTGACAACATCTCTTAATAAACTGTATGAAGAGGCAAACGTTTTCCCGGACGGAACCACATGGAACGATGAAAAAATAAGCGATTATTTTGTGTCAACGGGAGCCAGGGACAGCGCAGGCGATTTAATATATCGTTTTAAAGATTATGACAGATATACTATGAAGATGTTCTATCTGGAACGGGGAGCGGGTGCTTCCAATCTTCACGTAAGATTTAATCTTCAGACTGTTCCGGATGGTACAGTTACTGTGGCAAAAGAGCTAGATAATACTGATAAGGAAAAATACGCAAACGAAGATTTTCAGTTTGAACTGTATGTTGAAGAGAAAGCTGAATACTGGTCTGAGGAACATCCGATATATACAGGAGAATATGAACAGGTGACAAAAAATAATTTAGATTCTTTAGGAATTGACGCAACTTTAAGACAAAATGGGGTAGATACGGGCCAAGAATTGAAATGGGCTGATAACGGAACAATTTTTTTGTTAAAACCTGATCAATCAGTTGTTTTCAGTGGATTGAAAGCTATACAAAAATATTATGTAAAAGAGGTGGGAGTTGAAAGTAACCGCTATGATGAAATAAGAATCAATACAGCTACAGTAACAGAAACCGATGGTGATGGAAATATAATCTCCAAAGATGAAGTAGATGGGACGGCAGAAATTACTTCCTCAAAAAATACGGTTTATCAACGTCCAATTATTACGTTTACAAACAATTGTAGTGCCGCAAATCATAGAGAACTCCATATAACTAAGGTTATGTCTTCTGGTCAGTCTTCAAGTGATAAATTTGCATTCCGAATACAATTCGAAGGATTAGAAGGAACTCTTGTAGATTATGATGGGGCATACTATCTGATACGTAACGGAGAATATTATTACTATAATAGTGAGGGCGATTTAGTTTCTAACGAAAATGAATCAAAGATATGTGGATATGCAGATAATGGAATAATTTCTAATATATTGGTAGGTGATAAAATATCAATTACAGGGCTTCTTTCTGGAACAAAGTTTAACGTTACAGAAGTTGATCCTAATAATGGACAGGTATCAGAGATATATGATTCTCCTCAATATGAGGTTAAAATGGCTGAGAATGCGCTTACTGAGAATGGTGCTAGCGGTACGATAATGTTGGGTCAAGGAATGGATGCAGAAGTTACAGTAACTAATAGTTTTAAAACAGAAACTATCACTGTAACAAAAAACTGGACTGATAATGGAACCCTTAGAGAAGAAATCAATACGCCGAATCATGAAGAAATCAATACGCCGAATCATAAGAATGATGTTATTTATGTTGGACTGTATCAATATGAAACAAACAGTGGACCTGAAAGTGCGCAGCCTGTAAGTGCTACTTCTTATAAGATCCTTAGTTATGAAAATAACTGGGAAGGTACAATAGAAGTCACTAAAGACGAGAAGTATAGTTATACGGTTAAAGAATTAGAATTAGTAGACGGACAAGAAGGAGATTTTACTATTGACGATCATACTTATTCAGCTGTTGTAGAAGGAGGAAGCACACAGGTTAATGGTCATGAATATCAGGTAAATGTATCACAGGCTGAAGACGATGTTAATAAGTTTACCATAACAAACGCTCGTTTAAATACTATTACCATTAATAAGCAGGATAATAACAAGGAACCATTGTCAGGCGCCACTTTCAGATTGGAAAAATTGGATAATAATGGAAATCCAATACGTGGAAGTGAAAAAAGTATTACGACGACTGATTCTGGACAGATTCAATTTACTGATTTGGAAGATGGAAACTATCGAATTACAGAGACACAGTCACCAGATGGTTATAGCTTGCTGGCGAATCCGATAGAAGTAACGCTCCCACTTGTATTAGAAGATGGGAAAACATCCGATAAGACAGAAAATGCCACGGGTGTGGAGAAAGAAGATGGCACATATTATTATGACCTTACCTACACTATCATCAACAACAAACTCTTCACCATGCCGGAAGCCGGTGGCCGCAACATCTTCATGATGACCCTTGCCGGAACCGCCATGATTGCGCTGGCAGCTGGAAGCACTATCTACTACCGCAGAAGACGCGGTGTACACAATAAAACAAGAAGATAGTATTACATGACAACAGGTAACACTTAAACAATCAATCTAATATTTAGCGGGGTACTAGCCCGCCCCGCTTAATATAAAAGTAACAAAAATGATGCCAGATGATTGCGGAAACAGCAGTGTGTAACAATCGCAGGTATCATGCGGTCAATATCAATTGACTAAAACAAAAAATTTTAATGAAAAGGAGACGAAGACTATGAAGAAAATGATGAAAAAACTCATAGCAATGGCTGCGGCGCTGGTTATGATCGTAACCTTACTGCCGGCAGTGGGCGTAAGAGCAGAAGGAGTAACATCTTCTCGGCCAAGTGTTGGTTCTATCACAATTGAGAAAACATCTCAAAATGCCAGTATACCTTTAAAGGGAGCTCAATTTTCTATTTATCAGTTGGTAAAATTTCAGATTGATGGGAACAATAATTATGTAATTGAATCAAAACAAAATGGAATTGATGATAGTATTGCAAAAGTTGGAGATTCTATTGATAAAATTGACATAAGCGCATTTGATACTGATATGGCAAATGCAAATAAAGATAATACTACGTTTACTCCTTATTCTGTTGATGGCGAGACAGTATTTACCACAGATGCGCAGGGGGAAATTGAATTACAGAATTTGCCAGTTGGTATTTATATGGTAAGAGAAATAAATGCTCCAACAGGAGAAAATGGTGTTACATATCAGAAAAGTATTCCATTTTTTATTTCTATTCCAATGACAGATAAAAACGGGAATAATTTAGTATATGATGTAACTGCTACACCAAAAAATACTGCATCAGGTGGTAGTAAAGTAGTCGATGTGCCAACTCTGGGAACTGATAAAACGGCTTCTATAGGCGATCCTGTGAGTTATACAATTACAGTTGTAGCGCCGGCAAAAAATTCAACTTTTAAAGTTGTCGATAAAATTACTGGTTTAGATTATGACAAAGACTCGGTTCAGGTTGTTATTAAAGGCATTAATGGTGGAAAAGATACGACTTTAACTGAGGAACAGTTGCGAGGAAAGATTAGTTTTACTGATAAAAATACAACTGATGAGATTCAAAATGATGAACGAGTAATGACTATTGATTTATCTGATTTTATGGAAACCGATGTTTATGTTGGTAAAACAGTGGTTATTACATACGATGCAATAGTAGCGGCAGACGCAGCAATTGGAACGGGAAGTAATACGAATGAGGCTGATGTATTTTATGGTAATGATCCACAGGATATTACTGGTACACCAAAAATATATACGTATGGTGTTCAGTTAACTAAACTAGGTGAGAGTGATGCGAAATTAAAGGATGTTGAGTTTGAGTTATACGATGCGACGGGTACTCAAATTACTGATACCGAGAAAGGTGCGAATGCAGAAGGAAAATTTGTAACCGATAAAGATGGCATATTAAAAATTAAAGGCCTCGCAGCAGGGAAATATGCTCTAAAAGAGGTAAAAACAAATAATGATTACACTCTTCTGACCAATCCAATCGAATTTGAGATTAAAGTAGAGAGTGATATCAATAATCCTACATTTACTATAACTAATAATGGTACTGGTGTTAGTGAAGTGGAAGAAACTGTAAATGATGATGCAGGTAATATCTATTTCGCAATTGAAGTAGTTAACCAGAAAGGCTTCACCCTCCCATCTACCGGTGGCATGGGAACTTACCTCTTCACCATCGGCGGTATCGTCATCATGGCTGGTGCAGCATTCGCTCTCATCGCTATGAAGAAAAGAGCCTAAGCAGGAGTAAAGAATTAACAGTACATTTATACGTACATAAATGAAGATTAACCTCGTGTCCGTGGCGGCGCAGCAAATGCGCCGGCTGCGGCCGGGAAGAAATGTTGCAGCAAGGTAAGACAGAAGTTTTTGGCGGGGGCCGGGCTGCCGGTTCCCGCATAGATGTAAAAGGAGAAGAAGCGCAGTGAAAAGATTCCTTCCTATTATAATGATCGTTTTGCTTTTTCTCGGAGGAGCCGGATTGGTGCTGTACCCGGTTGTGAGCAGCTGGTACATGGACCGTCATCAGGGTCAGGTTGTGGCGGACTATGATGAGGAAGCGGCGAAATTGTCACAGGAACAGATTGAAGACGAACTGGAGAAGGCCAGGAAATATAACGAGAGCCTTTTAGGAAATGTGGTCCTCACAGACCCGTTCAATGCGGAGGCGCTGGAGGAACAGAATACAGAGTATGAGGATCTGCTGAATATCGGAGGAGACGGCGTCATGGGGAGCGTGGAGATTCCCGGGCAGGATATCTACCTTCCAATCTATCACGGGACGAACAGTGAGTCCCTGGAGCGAGGTGCGGGGCACCTGCAGAACAGTTCCCTGCCGGTGGGCGGGACCGGGACCCATGCGGTCATATCCGGGCATACGGCGCTGCCGACAGCAGAGATGTTCAATAATCTGTCTGAGGTGGAAGAGGGGGATGTATTTTACATCCATGTTCTGAATCAGACGCTGGCATACGAAGTTGACCAGATCAAGGTGGTCCTCCCGGAGGACATCTCGGATCTGTTGATTGATAAAAATGAAGATTATGTGACCCTGGTCACCTGTACGCCGTACGGCATCAACAGCCACCGGCTTCTGGTGCGGGGCACGAGGATTCCTTATGAGGAGGCGCAGGCAAAGGTGCCGAGTCAGGCAAAAGGATGGGATCCGATGTGGGGTGCTTACATTGCGGCGGCAGTGGCAGCGGCGGCGATTCTGGCTGTGGCGGGCATCCGGCACAAAAAAGAAAAGAAAGCAGGCGGACAGCATGAGGAATAAGATCATCGGTACATTTGCCGTGCTCCTGCTCATGGCAGGCCTCCTGATCTTTAATTATCCGACCATCAGCACGCTGTACAACCAGCTCCATCAGGGGACGGTCATGGCGGAGTATGATGAGGGACTGGCAAAGATGGAGCAGGAGGAGCTTGACGCGTACCGGCAGGAGGCCGTGGAATATAATGAGAGGCTGGCCGGAAGCGGGGCGGTCATCCAGGATGCATTCACCCAGGGTGACGCCGGGGAGGACCCGGAGTATGAGGGTATCCTTGACATGGAGGAAAGCGGAGTCATGGGAGCCGTGGAGATTCCCGGCATCAACGTGTACCTTCCTATTTATCATGGGACATCGGCCGATGTCCTGAATATCGGCGCGGGACACCTCATGGGTACGTCCGTTCCCGTGGGAGGGGAGAACACCCACAGCGTGCTGACCGGGCACCGGGGGCTGCCGACCGCCGAGCTCTTTACGGATCTGGATCAGGTCCGGGAGGGCGATGTTTTCTATATCCACATATTGAAAGAGACCCTGGCGTACCGGATCTATGATATCGAGACGGTGCTGCCTGAACAGGTGGACAGCCTGAGCATTCAGGAAGGGCGGGATCTGGTGACTCTGGTCACCTGCACGCCGTACGGCATCAATTCTCACCGGCTGCTCATCCATGCGGAGCGGACCGATTACGACGGTGCGCAGGACAGCCAGACCGCGGCCATGCGGGAGAGCCTGTGGCAGTGGCTTTTGTCCCAGAAGACGTTCCTGCTGTCCGTGGGACTCATTGTAATCATGCTTATTTACGGGATCATCCGTTTTATCAGGAGAATAAGAACAAATAGCCGTAAAAAGAAGGAGGAGGCGAACCAATGAAGCAGAGATCTTTCACAATAAGAAAATATGGGGCTTTTCTGACCATCCTGCTGGTATTATCCCTGGTGTTCGGTACATTTGCCGGCATCCCTGTTCATGCGGAGGAGGGAGCATCGGCGTCCAATACCTATGATCCGAACCAGCCGGGAAGCATCACCGTTAAGCTGGGGGACATCGGAACCCAGGAGACGACCAATAAAAATGGTGTGGAGCTGACCATTTATCAGGTGGGCGACATTAACACCACGAACAATTATATCCAGTTTGATCTGGTGCAGGGACTGGCAGATCTGGAAAGCCTTGCCGGAGTTGATCTGAATGATGTCACTACGGCAGAGGCCAATCTGGAAACGGCGGAGAAGTTAGAGGATGCCGCACTGGAAGCCGGGCTTACTGCGGCAGGCAAAGAATATACGGCGACCGTGAACGGCGAGGACGGCGTGGCGGTCTTCCGGGGTGAGAATGGCGAAGGGCTCGCGCAGGGCATGTACCTGGTGCAGCAGACCAACGCCAACGCTTACGGAATCACCAGTCCGTTTCTGGTGGCTATTCCGTACATGACCGACGGCGCCAACTGGATTTATGATGTGGTGGCAAATCCGAAAGGTGCGGAATTTGACAGTCTGGGAAGCATCCAGGTGACCAAAGCGTTAAAATACAATAACGACGGCAACCTGCTGGATACCACCGCAGAAAATGCATCTTATGACATCGGGCTTTTCATGGATTCCCAGGGACAGTATCGCTACAGCGGCGAGAACTGGCGTCAGACGGTGACCATCCAGGGAACCAGCAGCAGTACAGTGACTTTCGATAACCTGCCGATCACCAGCAAACCGTACTATGTATTTGAGCTGGATGAGAACGGCAACGCCATCACTTACAGTTCCGATCTTGGCGGCGCAGACAGTAATAATCTCTTTACAGTCATGGCGGGCGAGGACCCGACTGCGCCGAATGCAGGCGAAGCGCCGGAGATCATCCTGGATACGGAGAACAATCCGAACGCCAGCGCTACCATCAGCAACGTGTATGCAGATCTGCCGGACGGCTACTATGTGACCGGCGAGATTACCATCACCAAGAGCGTCATGGATAACGGCCAGATGATTGCCACCAATTATCCATTCTATGCAGGTATCTTTACCGTGGACGCGCAGGGAAATGTAAATGCCAACCCGACCGAAGTGGTGAAACTCAATAATAACGGATCTGTGACCGTGGAAGTCCCTCTGGGCGGTACGAACGGCACCGAGCCGATTACCTACGCAGTGATGGAGACCGAGGAAGACGGAACTCTTATCAACAAAGAAACCTTCTCGTACACTGTGACCGGCGAAGCAAATGTAAACCTGTCTGTGGATCAGACCACCGGAAACGTGGCCATCACTAACACCCTGAAAGAAGGTGCCGACGGCTACTACCAGGATCCGTCTACTCAGGCGCCGAGAGATACCAGCTCCAACAACAATAATAACAACAACAGCGGCAGCGATAACCGCAACACATCCAGCGGAACCAACCGCAGCTCCCGTTCTTCCAGGACCGGAGACGACAACCAGATTCTGCTGTACGGCGGACTGCTGGCAGCGGCAGTGATTGTCGGCGGCGTAGTTGTGGCGCGCAGAAGAAGACGCACGAACGGATAAAGATTCGATGCGTGTACGCTGATACATTTATAATAAAATGAACTGTTACAAATGGAGAACCCCCGGTAGTTTAATGAGAGACTGCCGGGGGTTTTTCTCTATAGTGCGGATGATATTGTAAATGCGCTTTTGCCGTGCGGAGGATGATATGCGTGTATTATCAAAAGGGAGATGCGAAGCTGTTTTTGGATAAAGCAGCTTTTTTCAAGAAAGCAGGCAATTATTTGTATTTTGTGATATAATACAAAAAAGATAATAAATATAGTATTAAAAAATGGGTAAAAATGTAAATAAATATAAATATTCCCAGAAATGTGTTGATTCCAGTCTGTTCGCCATGTATAATGTCGGTGTAAGCTATCAGATTTTCCGAAGGAGAAGCTCGCATCATGTATTGAAGGAGGCGAACAATGAGCAAAGTGGAACATTCCGATACTTACGTAAGAGAAACCGACAGCCGCATCAGGCACCGGGAGTTTTTATTACAGGGAATAGAGGAACTGACCCTGCTGCATGATACTTTTATGAAGGTGGCATTGAAGGACGTGGAAGCCTGCCAGCATGTCATCCGCATCCTGATGGATGATCCGACCATAGAGATCGTGGAGGTGAGGAGCCAGTACCGGATATCGAAATTGGTGTCAAAGGACGCGGTGCTGGATATTCTGGCGGAAGATACGCAGGGGCGGGTCTATAATCTGGAGATCCAGAGGAAGACGACCATAGACCATGCCCGGCGTACCCGGCGATACAGCGCCCTGGTGGATGCGGAGTACCTGGAAAAGGGGAAAGAATACAACGAGATGCCGGAGGTGTATGTGATCTATATCAGTGAAACGGATATCTGGGAGACACGGGTGACAGAATCCCCGGTGGAGAGACATTTAAAAGGACAAATAGAAGAATATAATGATGGGCAGCATACCATATATATCAATGCGGCCATCGACGACGGCTCACCCAAAGCTGCTTTGATGCGATACTTTAAAACCTGCGACCCGGACGACATGAGCCAGGGAGCATTATCCCGGCGGGTACATTACCTGAAACGGGAGAAGGGAGGAATCGGAGAGATGTGTGAATATTCAGAGAGGATCTTTAATGGTGGAAGAGAGGAAGAACGTCGTGCTATGATACGTTCAATGGAAAAAGAGGGGATTGATGAGGAGACTATAAAGAAGATACTGGAGAATTTGAAGGAAGAAGAGGTAGTTCAGGTATGACTGTCTGAAAAGAAAAAATTGTGCTGGGATGCTTTAGAAAAAATTCTTCAAAGCAGTCGTGATTAAAAAAATGCTGTTCCCAAAAAGGTACAGCTAATGAGGCGAAAAATGGGAAAAAATATTTGAAGTCCTTCGGCGTCTTACGTAGCCTTGCTTTTTTCATATTCTGCCGCCCTCCCAGAACATATGTTACACTGGATGTTAAGTTTCTATTAAATGAGTAGAATTAAGTTTACTTCTCAGGGCAAATAAGATAAAATGGAGCTGTAGCAAGAGGATGATCCGGCGGTATCCGGCGGCGGAGACGGGGGACCGTGACTGGCGGCACGAGAGCCGGATGTGCATAAGCTGCAGACAGGGAGGAGTTTATATGGCAGTATTATACTGGTTGATTGCTGCGGCGGTATTACTCATCCTGGAACTCCTGACGATGGGACTGACGACCATATGGTTTGCCGGAGGAGCGCTGGTGGGCGCGCTGACAGCGGCGCTGCATCTGCCGGTGGGAGTTCAGGTGGCCGCATTTGTGGTTGTGTCTGTTGTCCTGTTGATTGTGACGAGGCCGCTGGCGAAGAAATATTTAAACAGCAGAACCGTTAAGACCAATGCAGACAGTCTGGTGGGCAGGAGCTGCATTGTGACTCAGACCATCGATAATCTGCGGGCGGAAGGTCAGGTTACCATCATGGGGCAGGTCTGGACCGCGAGAAGCGTGCAGGATGAACAGATTCTGCCGAAGGATACCCGGGTGAAGGTAAAGTCCATATCCGGCGTCAAGCTGATCGTAGAGCCGGATTCGGAAAGGTAGCCTGACGGCAGAGGAACTGCCGGAGACTGCCGTGCGGCAGGTAATACAGCACAACAGAGATGGCTGAGCCAGAAAAAGGAGGCAAAATATGAACATAGTTGGCAACGTTTTTTTAGTGATTCTCATCATACTGGTGATTTATATTGTGGTATCCTGTGTCCGGATTGTTCCGCAGGCGCAGGCATACGTGATAGAACGTCTCGGCGCGTATAACGGCACATGGTCCGTGGGACTGCATTTTAAGGTGCCGTTCATCGACCGGGTGGCAAGAAAGGTGCTCCTGAAGGAGCAGGTGGTGGATTTCGCACCGCAGCCGGTTATCACGAAGGATAATGTTACCATGCGGATTGATACGGTGGTTTACTATCAGATCACAGACCCGAAGCTCTACGCTTACGGTGTGGATAATCCGATCATGGCCATCGAGAATCTGACGGCCACAACCCTTCGTAATATTATCGGTGATCTGGAACTGGACGCGACCCTCACATCCCGCGAGACCATCAACACAAAGATGCGGGCTACGCTGGATGAGGCCACAGACCCGTGGGGCATCAAGGTAAACCGTGTGGAGCTTAAGAACATCATCCCTCCGGCAGAGATTCAGAATGCCATGGAGAAACAGATGAAGGCGGAACGGGAGCGTCGTGAGGCCATCCTCCGTGCCGAGGGTGAGAAGAAGTCCTCCATCCTCATTGCGGAGGGACATAAGGAATCCATGATTCTGGAAGCGGAAGCGGAGAAAGAAGCTGCGATCCTTAATGCGGAGGCTAAGAAAGAGGCTACCATCCGCGAGGCGGAAGGTCAGGCAGAGGCGATCCTCAAGGTACAGCAGGCTACTGCTGACGGTCTCAGAGCCATCAAGGAAGCTGGAGCAGACGAGGCGGTTATCAAGCTTAAGTCTCTCGAGGCGTTTGAGAAGGCAGCGGACGGCAGAGCTACAAAGATCATCGTGCCGTCGGAGATTCAGGGACTGGCGGGTCTGGTTTCTTCCATCAAGGAAGTTGCCGTTGATCCGAAGCCAGATGTAAAGGCAGCTCCGAAGCTGGAGAAATAAGACAAAACATTCCTAAGATTTACGGACAAAAGGGTCCGGCTGAGATGCTCAGCCGGACTTTTTCCTTTTCAGTTTCACAGTTTTGTGCTATGATACGCTAGTGTGCTAATACATTTACAGTGAAAATGGAAGGGAGGCTTTGCCTTGACAAAATACATCAGGCACTTCTGGCTGGCGTATCCGTTTCTTGCGCTGAAGATATTCATATATTACTGGCAGACGGACCGGCTGGACATGATGAATGTATATGAAGTGCCGATACTCACGGTACTTTTCCTGTTCGGACTGTTTGAGATATGCTCCATGGGAAGAGGAAAGGTCAGCCGTTGGATTTTCTATGTTCTGTATGTTTTTATAACTGTTGTGATGTTCGCGGACGCCGCCTACAGCAGCTATTTCGGCAAATACATTTCCGTGAATCAGATTTATCAGATTGCCAGCCTCGGTCAGATTGCGGGGGATGGAAATGTACTGGGAGCGGCGGTGAGTCCCGGATGTCTGCTGACATTGGTGGATCTGCCTTTTGTGCTCTATTTTTACAGGCAGCGGCAGAAGAGCGGGGAACCTCTTTCGGCCATGTCCATGCGGAAGTTTGTGCCTTATGTGCTGGCGCACGCGCTGCTGCTGATAGTGATGGCCTGTGCCTGGTTTTACTATGGGTGGAACCCGTACAATCTGCGCTCGGTGCAGAAGGTCAATCACATCGAGTTTTCCACCTATCATACCAATGACATTCTGGTAAATGTGGTGGGCAAGCTGCAGAGAGGGCAGGTGGACGAGGAGGAGATTCTTGCCACCATGGAGGAAATCGTGCCCAAGTCATCGGGCGAGGATTATAAAGGTGTGGCAGAGGGGATGAATCTGATCCTCATTCAGACGGAATCGCTCAATGACTTTGTTATCGGTGCGGAGTATAACGGGCAAGAGTTGACGCCGAACCTCAATGCGATGCTGGAGGAAGATACTGTTTACTTCAACCACTTTTATTCCACCACCGGTGTGGGGAACACCAGCGATGCGGAGTTTGCGGCGCTCAACGGATTGTATCCCAACGATGAGAGGGAGTGTTACCGCCTGTATGTGGACAATACATTTCAGGGGCTTCCGTGGATGCTGCGGGAAGAGGGATACGGCGCTTACGCGTTCCATGGTTATGTGAAGACCTTCTGGAACCGGGACGAGGCCTACAAGACCCAGGGCTTTCAGCATTTTTATTCCCAGGAGGAGCTTGATATGACGGAAGTGTCCGGCTTCGGTCTGACGGATAAGGAAATGTTCCGGCAGGCGGTGGATATTCTGAAGGAGAAGGGGGAGCCGTTTTTCAGCTTCATGGTCACACTGACCAATCACATCCCTTATGAGCTGGATCCTTCGCTGGCGACTCTGGAGGTGAAGGAGAGCGATAAAGGGAGTACCTTCGGTAATTATCTTCAGACAGTCCGCTATACTGACGAGGCGTTCGGAGATCTGGTTCAGTATCTGAAGGACGCCGGCCTTTATGAGAATACGATGATTGTCATCTACGGCGATCATCAGGGTATGAATATGGAGACGCCGGCTGTGAAGAGCAAAATGAGTCAGTTTCTGGGAAGGGAATACAACTATGACGAGATGCTTAACGTGCCGCTGATTATCCACATTCCGGGACTCGGAGAGGCAAAGACCATTGACACCGTGGGAGGTCAGGTGGATATCATGCCGACCATCGCCAATCTGATGAATGTGGAGACGGGGCAGCCGTTCGTGTTCGGACACGATCTGCTAAACGCCGATGAGGGGTTTGTGGCGCAGATATCCTATATCGGCAAGGGTTCCTTTATCACCGGCGATAATAATATGCTGTTCGGTATCGGCAAGGACAGCACTGTGGAGAGCGGCAGCCTGTGGGATCTGCGGGACGGCAGCAGGATGAACCTGAACATCAGTCTCTGCCAGCAGTATTCAGACCGGGCCAATGCGCTGATCGACACCTGTAAAAAGGTGCTTGATTACAATCTGATTGCCGATTATGTCACCCATTAACCGACCGGTATTCAGGAGAATATTTTGCCGGAATATCAATGCTTGACATTACAGTAAAAATTTGATAAAAAGGTTTGGATAAGACGTGTTTTCAGGTGATGCAGGCGTCTTGGGAGGATTTGCTATGGATTTAAAAGGTCGTAATTTTTTAACGTTACTGGATTTTAATAAGGAAGAGATCCGCTATATGCTGGATCTGGCGCATGAGCTCAAGGCTAAGAAGAAGAGCGGCGTGCTGGGAGAAGAATTGAAGGGAAAGAACATTGTTCTCATCTTTGACAAGTCCTCCACAAGAACCCGTTGTTCTTTTGAGGTGGCGGCCGCTGATGAGGGCGCCCATGTGACCTATCTGTCTAATTCTCATATGAACAAAAAGGAAACCATCGAAGATACGGCAAAGGTATTCGGGCGCATGTACGACGCCATTGAGTACCGGGGATACGGACAGGATATCGTGGAAGATCTTGCCAGGTATTCGGGCGTGCCGGTGTGGAACGGGCTGACCGATACGGATCATCCGACGCAGGTGCTGGCGGATTTCCTTACTATGGAGGAGCATATTGATAAGCCTCTGGAGGATATGTGTCTGACCTTCGTGGGAGACCTTTCTGATAATGTGATGTACGCGCTCATGTACGGCTGCGCTATCATGGGTATGCACTTTAAGGCGGTGGGACCGGAGGAGACGGTCTGCGATGAAAATGTGCTGAAGATTTCCCGGAAGCTGGCAGAGGAGAGCGGCGCGGTCATTGAGATATCCCATGATCCGGAAGATGTGAAAGGCGCCGATGTGATTTACGGAGACGTATGGGTGAGCATGGGCGAGCCGGAAGATCTTTATCCGGCGCGGGTGAAGGCTCTCTCGCCTTATAAGATCACCCGGAAGATGATGGAAGATACCGGCAACGATAAGTGTCTGTTCATGCACTGTCTGCCGGCATACCATAACTTTGACACAGTGGTGGCAAAAGACATGCGGGATCGTCTGGGACTGGATATCCGGGAAGTGGAGGATGAAGTATTCCGCTCGGAGAATTCGGTTGTCTTTGATGAGGCGGAGAACCGGATGCACACAATCAAGGCTGTGATGGTGGCGACATTGGGAAGATAGATGAATATGAAAGATAAAATATTGCATATCCTCCGCCGGGAGAACGGATTTGTGTCCGGACAGGCTCTCTGTGAGCGTCTGGGCGTCTCGCGTACTGCCGTGTGGAAGTATATAAACGTACTGAAAAAAGAAGGATATGAGATAGAGTCGGTGACCCGGAAGGGCTACCGGCTTTTACGCAGTCCGGATTTGCTGACAGAGGAAGCTGTTCGCGAGTATCTGACGGAAGATGAATGGCCGGGGCGGATCGTCTGTTTTCCATCGGTGGATTCCACCAATGAGGAGGCCAAACGGAAGGCTGTTCTCGGGGAGAGAGACGGAACGCTCTTTGTGGCTGATAATCAGACGGCAGGAAAGGGAAGGCGGGGCAGAGTCTGGTCCTCGCCGGAGGGCAAAGATATTTTCTGTACGATCCTTCTGCGGCCGGAGATTCCGCCGGACCGTGCCTCCATGCTCACGCTGGTGGCGGCGCTTTCCGCGGCCGCAGCAGCGGAAACGCACAGCGGGGAATTATGTCAGATCAAGTGGCCCAATGATGTGATTCTTCATGAGCGGAAGATTTGCGGCATTCTGACGGAGATGGGACTGGAGATGGATGAGATATCCTATGTGGTCATCGGAGTTGGATTTAATATTAACCGGGAATCGTTCCCGGAGGAACTTGCCGGTACCGCCACGTCCATTTACGGCGAAACCGGAAGACAGACGGTGCGGGCCGCGTTTCTTGCGGATTTTATCCGGGAGTTTTCTGAGAGATACCGTACATTTCTTCAGGTACAGGATCTTGAGCCTTTCAAAGAGGAATACGAGAGAAGGCTTGTGAATATCGGCCGGGAAGTCAGGATCATCCGCCGCGGGCAGGAGATCATCCGCCGGGCCGAGGGCATCAATGAAAAGGGAGAACTGCTTGTTCGCAGTGAGACAGGTGAGATTGAGTGTATCTGCAGCGGCGAAGTTTCCGTCCGGGGACTTTACGGTTATGTATAGGAGGCAGAAATGTTAGAGGATAAGAAAATATTGTGCGGCGCCAGCCAGTACGAACAGCTTTTTTACTTTAATCCCGAGTTTGATTCCCTTCCCAAAGCAATCAAAGATGAATTAAAGATTCTGTGTGTTCTGTACACAGAAGATGTGGGAGGGATCCTCCGTCTGGAGTTCGATGAGGAGGGAAACCTGAATCTGGTCACAGAGAGCAAAGAAGACGATTATTTTTTTGACGAGATCGGCAGTGTGTTGAAAATCAAGCAGATCCAGCAGGAAAAAAGAGAATTGCTGGAGAGTCTTGAAATGTATTATAAAGTATTTTTTCTGCAGCAAGAGCAGGAATAACTGTTACACAGGAGGAACATAATGTTAATTGGAATTGATATTGGAAATACGGACATTACTTTTGGTATATTCCAGGGGAAAAAACTCTGCGATACTTTTCGTATGAGAACAAAGATCAACCGTACCTCAGATGAATACGGTCTGTTTATTCTGCAGGCGATCCAGTATAAAGGATACTGCAGGGAGGATGTGGATGACGTTATCATCGCCTCGGTAGTGCCGGCGGTAATGCATTCCTTTACCAGCGCGATTATCAAGTATTTTAATCTCCAGCCGATCATCGTGGGGGCGGGAATCAAGACGGGCATTAAGATTAAAACTGCCAACCCGAAGGAGACGGGTGCGGACCGTATTGTGGACGCCGTGGCTGGTTATGAGCTTTACGGCGGTCCGGTTATCGTGGTGGACTTCGGAACAGCGACCACATACGATCTGATCACGCCGGACGGAGAGTTTATCGGCTGTGTCATTTCTCCGGGAATACGTACTTCCGCCAACGCTCTCTGGCAGTATGCGGCGAAGCTTCCGGAGATCGAGATCCGCAAACCGGAATCTATTCTCACCAAAGAGACAGTCAGCGGCATGCAGGCAGGACTTGTATTCGGTTATATCGGACAGACCGAATACATTATCCGCAAGATGATAGAAGAAAGCGGATTTGAAAATGTAAAAGTGGTGGCAACCGGCGGACTTGGCAAGATGATTGCCGAGGAGACCGATTGTATCGACTATTATGACGCCAGCCTCACGTTGAAGGGACTTCAGATTATTTATGATAAACAGAAAAAATAGAGTCGAAGAGATTTATGGCAGCACATTTCCGGTCATCCTTGGGCCCATGGCGGGAGTTACGGATCTGGCGTTTCGGCTCCTGTGCCGGGAGCAGGGCTGTGATGTGACGGTGACGGAGATGATCAGTGCGAAAGCGCTGTATTATGGCAATAAGAATACCATTCCCCTTCTTCTGACTGATGAGAGGGAAGCGCCGGTAGGCGTGCAGATTTTTGGTTCAGAACCGGAATTAATGGGAGAGATGGCACATAAGATAGAAGACAGAGGATTTGCCTTCATCGACATTAACATGGGCTGTCCGGTACCCAAGATCGTGAACAATCATGAAGGGTCCGCTCTGATGAAACAGCCGGAACTGGCAGGGAGGATTGTCAGAGAGGTAAAAAAAGCTGTTTCCCTTCCGGTGACTGTGAAGTTCCGTCTGGGATTTGACGAGGAACACAGAAATGCCGTGGAGTTTGCAAAGACTCTCGAAGAAAGCGGCGCGGATGCTCTTACGGTCCACGGCAGAACCAGAGAACAGTATTACAGCGGGAAGGCGGACTGGGACGCCATCCGGCAGGTAAAAGAGGTCGTCAGCGTTCCCGTTATCGCCAACGGCGATGTTTACAGCGGTGCCGACGCCCTGGCTATCCGGGAGCATACCGGCTGCGACGGTATCATGGTGGCCCGGGGAAGCAAGGGAAATCCATGGATTTTCCGGGAGATTCGGGCGGCCCTTCGCGGAGAACCGCAGCCGCCGGAGCCGACCGCCCGCGAGAGGGTGGACATGCTCCTTCGCCACGCCGCGCTTTGCGTGGAGTACAAAGGAGAATATACGGGAATCCGCGAGATGCGCAAGCATGCCGCCTGGTATACCATGGGTCTTCGCGGCTCGTCGAGGCTGCGCCAGGAAGTCAATCAGGTGACGACCCTCGCTCAGCTGGAAGATTTGCTGCGGGAATATTACCCGGAAGATTGAGGGTGATTGCAGCGGGAGTGCCGGCGCGGTATATCATACCGGAACTGAAAGAATTTTGCCGTGGAATTGTAAATTCCCCGCGTTGACAAGATTTTTAATTTGCATTATAATCATGACTTATCTGGAGTCTCCTTTTTATGATCGGAAGGAGACTTTTGACAGGTAAGCAACTTTAAGAAAGGTGTAGATGAGAACTATGGTAGAGAGTAAGAAACATATCCTGACAAGTAAGGGAATGCAGGCTCTGGAAGATGAACTCCAGGATTTGAAGGTAGTAAAAAGAAAAGAGATTGCACAGAAGATTAAAGAGGCAAGAGAGCAGGGCGACTTATCTGAAAATGCCGAGTATGATGCAGCTAAGGATGAGCAGCGTTCCATCGAAGCAAAGATAGAGGAGCTTGAAAAGATCATAAGAAATGCCGAGGTTATCGACGAATCAACCTTTGATAAGGATACGGTCAGCATCGGAAGCACCGTCAGATTCTATGATGAAGAGTTTGACGAGGAGCTGGAGTACCGGATCGTGGGTTCCACGGAATCCGATATTATGAAGGGACTTATTTCCAATGAATCTCCTCTGGGCAAGGCGCTGGTAGGTTCCAAGCTGGGACAGGAGATTGAGGTGGAGAGCGCAGAAGGCGTATCCAAATACAGAGTTCTTGAGATTTCAAGAAGCGATATGTAGGACGGACCGCAGAGTATCCGGGGAGCGGTTCTCCGGTGCAGGAACATACATGGCGAAAAGAGAACTGCCGTACAAATGGAAGATCAGAGGGGAAGATTTCTGATATTTTGTTTGGCGGCAGTTTTTCGCATTTACGGGTAATGGTTTTTCAGATTATCATTGTAATTCCTGGAATAAACATGTTATACTTATTAAGTATAAATGATAAAGTAGTGTATTTTTATATTTTCC
This sequence comes from Eubacteriaceae bacterium CHKCI004, assembly GCA_900016875.1. Classification (GTDB taxonomy): domain Bacteria; phylum Bacillota; class Clostridia; order Lachnospirales; family Lachnospiraceae; genus Anaerobutyricum; species Anaerobutyricum stercoris. Next base: position 89,788 of record FCNR01000055.1, read on the forward strand.
GGCGAAAATGTTAACATAAATAAGACTGGATCAGAAGAGACGGATTGCAGAAAGGATTAATTTATGATAGATGTATCGAAGGTCCGTATGATGACCAAACTGGCAGTCTACGAGAAGGAGAAAGCAAAAAAAGAGCTGAAAATGCACCGGTACAGCATGAGGTCATACCTGAGCCTTAAGCTTCTGGGCAGCTTTTTTGCGGTGACAGTGGCCTACGGGCTTGGAGCGTCTCTGTATATGATGCGTTACTATTCCAATATCATGACGGAAGGGCTGGCTTTTTCCTACGATGATATTCTCAGAGAGCTGCTGGTCGTATATGGAGTTGTCATGGCCGTTAATCTGATCCTTACCTTTGTGATTCAGCGAAAGCGGTACATAAGGATGATGGAGAGCGTAAAGCAGTACGATAAGAATCTTTTCGCTTTGAAGAAGTATCTGGATAAAGAAAAAGAATTACAATAGAAAGACAGGATGTTGCGTATGGCACAGTTAGTATATTTAAAAGAAAACATAAAGTATTTTTACCAAAAGCATTCTGAGTACGCAGAGCCTGCCCTGAAGCTGCTTTTTTCTCTTGTCATGCTGTGTTTGGTGCAGAGCATGTTTCAGTACAACGAGACGGTAAACCGCCCCTGGCTTTTTCTGATCGTATCTGCTGCTCAGGCGTTTCTGCCGCTGTCCTTTTGCTTTTATTCTGCGGCCTGTCTGATTTTGCTGAATCTTTGGCAGGTGTCGGTAGAGATTTTTGCGGTGTTTCTGCTGTTTTTTGTGATCTGCTATTTGCTGTTTGTGCGGGTGGACGGAAGACATGCGTTTATTATCATATTGACGCCGATTTTATTTTACCTTAAAATGGAATATTTTCTTCCGGTATTATTGGGTATGACTGCCGGATTCAGCGGGATTCTCCCTATGGCGGCGGGAATACTGATTTATTTTTTCAGTTTGTATACAAAGGACGCCAGCGCGCTGCTGACCACAACGGAGAATCTGGATCCCGGAATAGGCATGTCCCGGATTGCCAGTCTGATGGTCATTGACAGGAAGCTGCTGGTGATTCTTGTCACCTTCTGTCTGGTGGTCTTTGTATCGGCAATACTCTATCAGATGTTTCATGAGAAGGCCTGGATGTTTGCGATTATAATAGGCAATATATCTTTGGCGGTGCTGCTCCTTTTCGGCCGGCTGATATTTGAGCTGGATTATACGATATGGAGGGTGTTCCTGGAGATCGTGCTGGCCATGGGAGTGGCCACGGTGGTGCAGTTCTTCAAGGGAATCGGAGATTTTTCCAGAATAGAGAAGGTTACATTTGAAGATGACGAGTATATTTATTTTGTCAAGGCGGTACCGAAGATCAAGGCGGCGCAGGAGGAGAGAAACGTGACGGACATTGTGGCACCGGAAGAGGAACAGGCGGAGACGGAAGAGACGGACACAGAACAGAAAACTGGAGACGGAATGAATGAGTTTTGATCAATTTCTAGATTTAATACAAAAATATTTATACAGATTTTCCATTTCAACAATCGGTATCACAGATATTGTGGAGATTATCATTATCAGCGCGATTGTCTATCAGATTATAAAATGGCTGCAGCTTACCAGAGCGTGGACGCTGTTCAAAGGTATTATCGTGCTGCTGCTTTTCGCTCTGATGGCGGTGATTTTTCAGCTGGATACCATTGCATGGCTGCTGTCTAATTCGCTCAGTGTCGGAATTATGGCGGCGATTGTTATTTTCCAGCCGGAGCTCCGGAGAGCTCTTGAGCAGCTGGGCAGGAAGAATTTTCTGCGCAATTTTATTTTTTCTTCCGACGAGGAAGGCTCACAAAAGAGTTTCCTTACAGAAAAGGGGATCACAGAGATTGTCCGGGCGGTTTTTGAGATGAGTAAAGTCAAAACCGGCGCGCTTATCGTCATTGAGCAGAAAGTGGCTCTCGGGGAGTACGAGAGAACTGGAATCGCGGTGGATGGAATCGTGAGCAGTCAGCTTCTGATCAATATTTTTGAGCACAATACGCCGCTTCATGACGGTGCGGTGATCATCCGGGGTAATCGCATTGTTTCGGCAACCTGCTATCTTCCTCTGACGGACAGCATGGAGCTGGGGAAGGAGCTGGGAACAAGGCACCGGGCGGCGGTAGGTATCAGCGAGGTGTCTGACAGCACCACTATCGTGGTTTCCGAGGAGACCGGAGGAGTTTCCGTAGCGAAGGATGGCAAGCTTTACCGCAGTCTCGACAGAGAAGAGCTGAAGGAGAGACTGAATCTTCTGAGGCCGGAGCCGACAGGAAGTATGGATGTTTTAAAGAAATGGAAAGGACTGTTGCGTAATGAAAGATCCGAAAAATCTGAAAAATCTGATAAGTAACAATACCGGGATGAAGGTTCTTTCTGTTCTTATTGCAGTGTTGATATGGATTTTGGTAGCTAATATCAATGATCCGGTCAGAACGGAGAGATTCAGCGGGATTCCCGTGAGGATCATCAATGAAAGTGCGCTGACAGATCTGGGATATGCCTACGAAGTTGTGGAAGGCGAGGAAGTCAGTATCACTGTGGAGGGCAAGAGGAGTATTTTAAATGAGATGTCAGTTACTGATTTTCAGGCAGTGGCGGATTTTTCCAAATTGTCAGAGGTAGATGCTGTTCCGATTGATGTGACTGCCAGGAAATATGCCAATCAGCTGGATATTACTCTGGGAAATGTCAATACCATGAAGATTAAGAAAGATGCGGTTGTCAGCGTCAGCGTGCCGGTCAATATCATACTGGAAGGCAGCCCGGCCGAAGGATATGCTGTGGGAAATATGACGGGAACGCCGAATCTTGTTAAAGTAACGGGCCCGGAGAATCTGCTTTCCAGCGCGAAGGAGATTCGGGCTGAGGTGGACATCGATGGAATCAGCAACGATGTGACTACCACGGCGGATCCGGTTCTTTATGATGATAATGATGAGGTGATAGACAGCACTCAGGTGCAGATGGATACGTCATCCATTGATGTGGATGTCCAGCTCTGGAAGACAAAGATGGTGGATGTGAATCTGCAGACTACCGGTATTCCTGCCGACGGGTATGAGATGACTTCTTTTGATTATGAACCGAAGCAGATTCTCATAGCGGCGCCGGATGATGTCCTTGAAGATATAACTTCTATCACTCTGCCGAGCATTTCCGTGGAGGGATTGACACAGAATTATGAAGAGTCCATCACGCTGGATGAAGATTTGCTGCCGGATGGCGTGATACTGGCCGATGAGTCAGAGGACGTAAAGGTACAGGCGACCATAGAACAGAGAATAACGCGCCGCCTGACATTTACAGAGGCGGATATTACCGTGAGAGGCCGGGGAAACCGAAACGTTTCTTTTGACAGCGGAAACAGATATGTCATACGGGTTGAGGGAGCGGAATCCGTGGTGAAAGATTTGAAGATTACTGATTTTACGCCATGGATCGATGTGACAGACCTGGAAGATGGAGATCATACATTGAGACTTCATGTGAAGGAAGTTGACGGGGTGACGGTGAATTCCACCACCCAGATTACATTGACTCTTGGATAGAGAGACAGAAGCGAAAGCTGCCGCGCAGACTGGGAAACAGGTCAGCGCGGCAGTTTCTTATGTATGAGCGGAGGAAGAAATATGAGAAAAAAAACGGAGACCCTGCTGTGTATCGCCTTTATGGAGCTTCTCAGAAAGTATCCGTTTCCGAAGATTACTATTCAGAAAATCGCGCAGCAATGCGGTGTGAACCGGCAGACGTTTTATTATTACTTTGACAACATTTATGATCTGATGACGAGAGCCTTCGAATACCAGCTGACCCAGGAGAGCCGCGTGAACGAAGAGCAGTCCTGGGAGGCTGTCATGGAGCGCTCTCTGTGCTGGATGAAGGATAACAGGATCATCATAAAAAATATGCTGGTAAATGTGGAGAGCAGCTACATGCGCCGGGCCATCTACCCGGTCATCATGCGGAGCATGACCAATGTCTACTGGCCGAACCGGATAATAAAAGACCGAAATGAAGAATCCGATGAATTTGTACGGCATTTCCTCGTCATCGGAATCACGCAGTATATCCTCGAGTGGGTGGAGAGCGACTACAAGGAAAGCGTCAGCGAAGTGATACGGAAGCTGTTCTATATAATCAAGAGAATGTATGAGTGACAAACGGAATAATAATGGAGAAAAAATATGATATCGAGTACATCAAATAGCAGAATAAAAAATATCATGAATCTGAAAAACAGTGCCAGGGCACGCCGGCAGCAGGACTGCTTTCTGGTGGAGGGGCCGCGGATGTTCTTCGAAGTGCCGAAAGAGAGGCTGCTGGAAATCTATGTGACGGAAGGTTTTGAGAAGAAATACGGAGACAGGCTTGCGGGCTGCCGTTACGAGCTGATCAGCGACGCGGTGTGCCGGCATCTGTCCGACACCAGAACCCCGCAGGGTGTGACGGCGCTGGTAAAGAAGCAGGAGACTCCGCTGGAGGAGATTCTTGCCAGGGATGAGAATCCCTGCCTGTTTCTGCTGGAGAATCTGCAGGATCCGGGCAATATGGGAACCATCCTGCGTACCAGCGAGGGCGCAGGGGTGAGCGGCATTATCATAAACCGGGAGTCGGTGGATCCGTATAATCCGAAGGTCATCCGTTCTACCATGGGAGCCATTTTCCGGATGCCTTTTGTGGTCGTGGATGCCTTTGAGGATGTACTGCGCAGGCTGAAGGAGGCGGGCGTCCGCACCTTTGCCGCTCATCTGGACGGCGAGGACTTTTACCGGCAGGACTACCGGGGCGGCTGTGCCTTTTTCATCGGAAACGAAGGCAACGGACTCTCCGAAGAACTTGCCGCCCGGGCGGACGGCAGGATTCGGATTCCCATGAAAGGTCAGGTGGAGTCTCTGAACGCCGCCGTGGCTGCCACGGTGCTCATGTATGAGACACTCAGGCAGCGGGAATGGGTATAGTTTCATATGTCAGCTGGTATCGGCGGCGGGAGCGGAAAAGTCATCAGAAAAAGCGGATGTGTGTATAATTTTCATAGGAAGAAACGGGTTTTTAGTCAATTTATAAACAGATAAGAAATAAAAATTTTTTCTCAATGTAAAATGCTTATAAAAAATGCTTTAAAAAATATAGAAATTTCACGATTTATCATGCAAAAAGACGATATATCCATACAAAAACCTCGAATTGTCTAAATACAGAATAGGAAAATTGTGATAATATATACCTACAGGTCATATTTTTCAAGTGACCGTAGGAATTGAAACGGATTATTTTTAAGGAGGTTTAATTTTATGGCTAAGTACATGATGGCGTTAGACGCTGGAACAACAAGTAATCGTTGTATCTTATTTAATGAAAAAGGTGAAATCTGTAGCGTAGCACAGCAGGAATTCACACAGTTTTATCCACAGCCAGGCTGGGTAGAGCATGACGCAAAAGAGATCTGGCATACACAGTTATCCGTTGCAAGACAGGCAATGAAACAGCTGGGCGTTGGAGCTGCTGATATTGCTGGTATCGGTATTACCAATCAGCGTGAGACAACCATCGTCTGGGATAGAGAGACAGGCGTTCCTGTATATAATGCAATCGTTTGGCAGTGCCGTCGTACTTCTGAATACTGCGACTCCTTAAAAGAAAGAGGTCTGGTTGACATGATTCAGAAGAAGACCGGTCTTGTTATCGACGCTTACTTCTCCGGCTCCAAGATTCACTGGATCCTGGAAAATGTTCCTGGTGCAAGAGAAAAAGCTGAAGCTGGCCAGTTAATGTTCGGTACCGTTGATACATGGTTAATTTACAACCTGTCCGGCAAGAAGATTCACGTAACAGATTACTCCAACGCAGCAAGAACAATGCTGTTTAACATTAATACTCTTCAGTGGGATGATGAGATTCTTGAAGCTCTTGAGATTCCGAAATCCATGCTTCCTACACCGAAACCATCCAGCGAGATTTACGGTATGACAGAAGAGAGCCTGTTCCAGGGAAGAATCCCGATCGCAGGTGCAGCAGGTGACCAGCAGTCCGCTCTGTTTGGACAGACCTGTTTCAACGCTGGTGAAGCTAAGAATACATATGGTACAGGTACATTCCTGTTAATGAACATTGGTAAAGAGATGAAACTGTCCGAGAACGGCATGGTTACCACAGTTGCATGGGGACTTGACGGCGAAGTTAACTACGCTCTGGAAGGTTCCGTATTCGTAGCTGGTGCTGCTATCCAGTGGCTGCGTGACGAAGTTAAGATCGTGGATGCTGCTCCGGATTCCGAGTTCTTCTGTAACAAGGTTCCGGATACTAACGGATGTTACGTAGTTCCTGCATTTACAGGACTTGGAGCTCCTCACTGGGATCAGTACGCTCGTGGATGTATCGTAGGCCTGACCCGTGGATGTAACAAAGCACACATCATCCGTGCTACAGTTGAGTCCCTGGCATATCAGACATACGATATTCTGGAAGCTATGCAGAAAGACGTTGGAGTTAAACTGGCAGCCCTCAAGGTTGACGGCGGCGCTTGTAAGAACGACTTCCTGATGCAGTTCCAGGCAGATATCATCGACGCTCCTGTACATCGTCCACAGTGTGTTGAGACAACAGCTATGGGTGCTGCTTATCTGGCAGGTCTGGCAGTTGGATACTGGAACAGCAAAGAAGACGTTATCGCTAACTGGGCAATCGATAAAGTATTCGAGCCTCAGATGGACGAAGAAACACGTGCTAAGCTGCTCAAAGGCTGGAAGAAAGCTGTTCAGTGCTCCTACGGTTGGGCAAAAGACGAATAATCATAACGATTACAGACGTTCAGGATTGGTCTTATCGATTAATCTTTCCTTAAAAGAGGGGTCTCGGCGGAATACCGCCGGGGCTTCTTTTGTTGCATAGAGAATACCGCTGGAATCCTCATTTAAGAAAATGCTCTCCGGACGGGATGTTACTCTCCGGGCGGGACGAGTACTCGCCAATTGAAAAAAGTGCGCTGTTCTGTTAGAATGAATAGAAAGCTGTTTTCCGTCAGGGAAGCAGTGATTCAAATGAATAATCTTCCAGAAGAAAAAGTACAGGAGGTTTTTATGTTAAAGCTTGGAAGCCACGTAGGAATGAGCGGGAAAGAAATGTTCCTGGGGTCTGTGAAGGAAGCGCTCTCTTACGGGGCCAATACATTTATGATATATACAGGCGCTCCGCAGAATACCCGGAGAAAACCTGTCGGGGAGCTGAATATCGGAGAGGGACTTGCCCTGATGAAGGAAAATGGCATCGAAGAATTCGTTGTACATGCTCCGTATATCATTAATCTGGCCAACACGGTAAAACCGGAAACTTATGAGCTGGCCGTGGAATTTCTTCAGCTGGAGCTGGAGCGCACGGAAGCGATGCGCTGTCATACATTGATTCTCCATCCCGGAGCCCATGTGGGGGCGGGGGTGGACGCCGGTATCGCGCAGATCATAAAAGGACTCAACGAAGTGCTGGATAAGGACGGCAGCGTCAATATCGCCCTGGAGACCATGGCGGGAAAAGGAACGGAAATTGGACGGACCTTCGAGGAAATTGCCCGCATCTATGACGGCGTGACAAACAGCCACCGGCTGCGGGTCTGCTTTGATACGTGCCACACCAATGACGCCGGGTATGACGTACAGAATCATTTTGACGAGGTCATGGATGAGTTCGACCGTATCATCGGCAAAGACCAGATTGCGGTTTTTCATGTCAACGACAGCAAAAATCCTCTGGGCGCTCACAAAGACCGGCATGAAAACTTCGGTTTTGGTACGATTGGCTTTGACAGCCTGAGAAATGTTATTTACCACAAAGACTTTGAGGATATACCGAAGATCCTGGAGACGCCATATATTCCGGACCCGGAAACGAAGAAGCGTTCTTATCCGCCGTACCGGCAGGAGATCGCCATGATACGGGAAGGGGTTTTCCGGGAGAATCTCAAGGAGGAGATCATAAAAGAGAATGTGAAGGGTTAAAGGGCTGTCCTGAAAGAGGCTCGTTGCCCGCGCAGGCGGCAGGAAAGGAGAACAGATGGAGAAGAAGTTCAAGGTCACCTATTTATACCACAGCGGTTTCCTGGTGGAGACGGAGCGCAGCTATATGCTGTTTGACTACTGGAAAGGAGAAATCCCTTCCTTGGAATATAAAAAGGAACTGTATATATTTGCCTCGCACGCGCACAGAGATCATTTTTCGGAGGATATCTTCAAGCTGGAGAACCGGTGTGAAAAAGTGAGGTATATCCTGTCTTCGGATATAAAAAACAGTACCCGGAGCTGGGCGAAAGCGGAAAATGTACATTTCATGTCGCCCCATGAAAGCCTGGATGTGGACGGAGCCCATGTGGAGACGCTGTTCTCCACCGATGAGGGAGTCGCATTTCTTGTGGAGACAGACGGCCGGAGTATCTACCATGCGGGGGACCTCCACTGGTGGCACTGGCCGGGAGAACCAGACGAGGATAATGAGTGGCACCGGAAGGCTTTCCAGAAAGAGATGACATATCTGGCCGGAAAAGAATTTGACTGCGCTTTTGTGGTTCTCGATCCGCGGCAGGAAGAAGCCGGAACGTGGGGGATGGACTATTTTCTCAAAACGGTGCGCAGCCGGTACATTTTCCCGATGCATTGCTGGAACAATTACCGCATGATCCGGGAATATAAAGTGAAGAATGATGCGAAATATCTCACCGGACAGATTATGGAGATCACAGCGCCGGGACAGGAATTTGTGCTGGAGTAGCGGTTGACCGCGCCCGCACAACAACTAAGACAGAAATGAATGAAAGCAGAAAGGATGATAATCATGAATAAGACAGTAATCGCAACAGAAAAATCACCGGCGGCCATCGGGCCGTATTCTCAGGCCATCGAGGTCAATGGGATGATCTATACTTCCGGCGTCATCGGCGTGGACCCGAAGACCGGAGAGGCGGGAGCGACCATCGAAGAACAGACAAAGCGGGTATTTGAGAATCTGAAAGGTCTGCTGGAAGATGCCGGAAGCAGCCTGGATCAGGCGGTGAAGACTACCGTTTTTATCAAAAATATGGATGACTTCGCCACGGTCAATGAAATCTACGCGTCCTATTTCACCGGGGCGTTTCCGGCACGCTCCTGCGTGGAAGTAGCGAGACTGCCGAAGGATCTGCTCATTGAGGTGGAAGTGATCGCCATAAAAAATGCATAGATATTTAGTGATCGATCAATAGGTGATTGACGCAGAGGAGAATCCCTTCCGGATCGGACAGTAATTTTGACAGAACTGTCTGACCGGGAGGGATTCTTGATTATGAAAGAACTTTACACAGAACTCACCTGAAACAGATGCCGGATTTTACATGAAAGAGGTATAGTTATGTTAAAAAACAGTTAAAATGGGGGTGTTTCATCAATCCTGAGGAGGAGGGGGAGCGATGAAAACACAGCGAATGGGCGTATGCAGGAAAGGAAAGGGATGGAAATGAAAGCGGTAAAATCTATGGCGGTGCTGCTTCTGGTGAGTATAATTTCTTTGGTATTGCTGACTTCATGCAGACCGGGAAGCGGGCAGAGTGATTCTGCAGATCGTGTGATTGGCAGCAGCAGTTCTGTTCTCAGAATTATTTCTGGTTCCGAAAATGCGGAGCTGGAGCCGATTCTTGAGAAGTTTGCAGAGCAGGAAGGCATAGAGATTCAAATGAGTTATCAGGGATCACTGGATATCATGCGGCTGCTGGAAGGCGAAGAGATCGATTATGACGCCGTGTGGCCGGCCAGCAGCATCTGGCTGACTATGGGGGATACAAAACATCGGGTGCAGCATACGGAATCTGTTTCCATTTCTCCGGTGGTTTTCGGCATACGGAAAAATCTTGCAGAGGAACTGGGATTTGTGGGCCGTGAGGTATCCGTAGGAGATCTTCTGGCAGCCATTCAGAGCGGAAAGCTTCGTTTCTGTATGACCAGCGCTACCCAGTCCAATTCCGGCGCCAGCGCCTATATCGGTTTTCTCTATGCCCTTCTGGGCAATCCGGAGGTGATCACCTCGGAAGATCTGCAGAGCGAGGAGCTGAAAACACAGATGCGGGAACTGCTTTCTGGTGTGGATCGTTCTTCCGGAAGTTCCGACTGGCTCAAGGATATGTTTCTGGAAGGAAACTATGATGCCATGGTCAACTATGAGTGCCTGATGATACAGGCCAATGAAGAGCTGGAACAGCGGGGAGAGGAGCCGCTCTATGTGGTCTATCCTTATGACGGTCTGTCTCTGGCCGATTCGCCGCTGGGTTATGTGGATCAGGGTGATGACAAAAAAGAAGAAATGTTTTTGAAGCTGCAGGAATATCTGCTGTCGGATGAGGCGCAGAATGAGATTCAGCGGACGGGACGCCGTTCCGGCTATACGGGGATATCTGAGGAAAATAGAGATGTGTTCCGCACAGACTGGGGGCTGCAGCCGGACCGGGTGCTGTCGCCGATCCGAATGCCTGCAGCGGATGTTCTGCAGGAGTGCCTGAATATGTATCAGACGGATTTTAAGAAGCCGTCGTTAAGCGTGTATTGTCTGGATTATTCGGGCAGTATGGAAGGGGAAGGCAATGAACAGCTGGTGAACGCCATGGAGCAGCTGCTGATTCAGGAGAATGCACGGCAAAATTATCTCCAGGCGTCGGAAGATGAGGTGAATATTTTGATTCCGTTCAGCGGGAGTGTTATTGATACTTACACGGCAGTGGGTGCGGGCAGTGAGATAGAAAATCTTTATGATACAGTGAGAAAGCAGGAGGTGGGCGGCGGCACAGATATGTATAAAGCAGCCATACAGGGACTTTCTATGTTGAAAGAATATGATTTGTCCCAGTATACGCCGGCCATTATCCTTCTCACCGACGGGCAGTCCGGCGGTTCTTTTGAAGACTTTACGCAGGCTTATGAAGAATTGGGAGCGAAGGTACCGGTATTTTCTATCATGTTTGGCGATGCCGATGAGACGCAGCTGCAGCAGCTGGCCGATTATACCAACGCCCGCGTGTTCGACGGCAGGGAGAATCTGACGGAAGCATTCCGGAGTGTCAGGGGGTATAATTAATGAGAGATATACCAGGAGTGATCGTATCGGTGGTGGCAGCGGCCATGACATTTCTCGTACTGTTTCTGGTGCTGCACTGGAGTCTGTTGGTCAGCGCGTTGCTTTGTGTGGGCGTTTACGCCGGCGTTCTGCTGCTCAGCAAACCGGTGGGAAAGCTGACCGGAAAGCAGGAGACTGTCTTTTTGGAACAGGACGAGAGGGAAGAGCTTCTCAGGGAGGCGCGCGGGGATCTGGCAGAACTTAATGAGGCGGCAGGCGCTATCACAGACGATACTGTACGTTCTGACGCGAAAGCGCTCCATAAAACAGGCGTGAGGATTCTTGACTATCTGGAGGAGAATCCTGACAAGATCCGGCAGGCCCGGCGTTTTTTCACCTATTATCTGGATACGGCGGCGAAACTTATGAGCCGGTACATTGATTTTCAGGAAACGGGGCTTCACACAGAGGAGATTTCGGAAATTCTTCACAGGACGGCGGAGGCGCTGCCGGTGCTCAATCACGCCTTTGAAAAACAGTTCACTCATCTGATGGCCGGGGAATTGCTGGATGTGGAGACAGATATCGCTCTTCTGGAGAAAACCATAAAAATGGAAGAAGGACTGCAGATAAAGACCGGGAGAAAAAGGGAGGATGCACAATGAAAACAAAGTTAGCGGGGCTTGGAATTCTGGCGATCGTCATCATCGCTGCGGCTGCTTATGCTTTATTTTCCGGAAGACAGACGGTCACGGAAATCAGCGGTTTTGTCGGTGGAGAGAAAATTGGTCTGCTGGAAGATGAAGAGGTACAGCAGATTTTTGAACAGAAGTATCATTTGACCATAGATTATGCCAGAGCCGGATCCATTGATATGATCTCGGCCGACCTGACGGGCAGAAATTTCCTCTTTCCTTCCAATCAGACTGCGCTGGAGCTTTATGAGCAGGCCCACGGGGAGCCGGTGCAGAGTGAAATTGTACTCAACACGCCTATTGTACTATATACCAGAAAAGCGGTGGCCGACGCTCTGGCAGCGGAGGGCATAGCAGCGATAACGGATGATGTATATTATGTGGATATGGCAAAGCTGACGGAATGTATCGAGTCAGACAGGTCATGGGCGGATGTAGGGCTTCCTCAGCTGTATGGAAATGTATCGGTGGGAACCACAGATCCGACAAAATCCAACTCCGGAAATATGTTTGCAGGACTGTTGGCAAATACTCTGTGCGGAGGGGTAGCCGATGAGAGTACAGTGGATACAATTCTTCCGCGGCTTCAGAGCATTTTCCAAAAGCTCGGCTACATGGAGAGCTCCTCGTCAGATATTTTTGATCAGTTTTTAAAGACAGGTATGGGAGCGAAACCTCTTATTGCCGGCTATGAAAGTCAGCTTCTGGAGTTTGCGGTGGAAAATCCAGATACATGGGAACAGGTAAAAGAAGATATAGTGATGCTGTATCCGACGCCGACCGTCTGGTCTTCCCATGTGTATATTGCTCTTGACGAGACGGGGACAGCAGGCATAGACGCGCTGCTGGATGAGGATGTGCAGCGGCTTGCCTGGGAAAAACATGGATTCCGGACGGGGCTTTATGATGCTCCGGCTGATGTGGGACATTTTGGAGTGACCGGCATTGCGGAAGAAATCACGCAGGTAGCTCCGATGCCGGATGCGCTGACAATGGAAAGAATCATAGAAGCACTAAGCTGAAAGCAGGAAGAAAAAATAGAAAATCTTAGCCGGGAAACTTCCCGTAAGTTGATTGAAACCCCTATGGAAGTGTGATAAAATATCATTATGTATGGATAGAGGAGGGGTATTAACTATATGGTACGGGCGGAGTTGACCGTAATGAATGAGCAGGGGATTCATTTGGGGCCTGCGAACATCATTGCCAATCTTGCGGATAAGTTTGAATCGCAAATACATTTTAAGACGGAGTACATGGATGTAAATGCCAAAAGCATTATCAATCTCATCAGCGGTACTTTTCGTCAGGGGGATAAAATATTATGCGTCTGCAGCGGGCCGGATGAGAAAGAGGCTCTGGAGGCGATGAGAGATGTCCTTTCACGTAGTCTGGAGGGAGCGAAACTCTAGGCCGGTCAGAAGTCCAGGCCGGGCAGAAATATTATGAGGGTGCGGCAGGATACATAAAAACTAAAGAAAGGGAGTCGCTGCATGGGGTGTTTGCAGCGGCTCCCTTTATATGTCCGGGATTACCGGACGCTTTTGGATGCCAGATATTCTTCCAGTCCTTTCCGGCGCAGTTTGCAGGAAGGACAGTGTCCGCAGCCGTCTCCGATGACGCCGTTATAACAGGTGAGCGTCTCATAGCGGATGATATCGAATACGCCCAGCTCGTCGGCCAACGCCCAGGTTTCTTTTTTGTCAAGCCACATCAAAGGAGTGATGATGTCAAAAGGATAATCCATTGCCAGGGACAGGGTGGTATTCAATGATTTGATAAAAATGTCCCGGCAGTCCGGATAGCCGGAAAAATCACTTTGAGATACGCCGGTAATAATATCGGTGATTCCTCTCTGTTTGGCAAAAACAGCGGCATAGGATAAGAACAGATGGTTCCGGCCATCTACGAATGAGTTTGGCGTTCCTTCGGAAGGGGCATCCTCATCTACAGGAATGTCGCTGCGGGTCAGTGAGTTTGGAGCCAGTTGATTTAAGAGGCTCATATCCATGATGTGATGTTCAATGCCATGATCCTGACAGATCTTTTTGGCACATTCCAGTTCCAGAGCATGTTTTTGATGATAATCAAAAGACAGTGCGATGACTGTTTCGTAACGTTTGATAGCCCAGAACAGACAGGTGGTACTGTCCTGACCGCCGCTGAATACAACGACAGCGGCTTTTTTATTTTTCAATTCCTGCATGATGCATTTCCTTTCTGTTATACGGTATATTTAAAATGCGTGAGCCGGGAGTAAGATTATTTTGCGGCCAGCATCATATAAAGCTGATTCTGAAGCACTGCGTCGGTTTCAAACCGTCCCCGCAGGGTGGTGGTTACGGTGGATGCGGCGTCTTTTTTTATGCCCCGGGCGCTCATACAGCTGTGAGTGCCATGGATGATGACCGCTACATCGGCGGTGCCGGCGGCCTCAGTCATAATTTCCGCCACATCGGAGCCGATACGTTCCTGCAGCTGCAGGCGTTTCGCCGCCATGTCGCAGATGCGGGCAATTTTGCTCAGTCCGAGAACCCGTCCGTTTGGAATGTATGCCACGGAAATGTGCATGTCATACATGAGAGCGATATGATGCTCGCAGTAACTGAAAATCGGGATATCCCGGACAAGAACGATATCTTTTCTGTCCGGTTCTACCGACAAATCGTCCTGAAATGATTTGTTGAACATTTCGGCGATCTCGTGATTGGAATAGTTCATTCCCTCGAAGACTTCTTCGTACATTCTTGCCACCCGGTCCGGGGTTTCCTTCAGTCCTTCCCGGTCCGGGTCATCACCGAGAGCGATCAAAATTCCCCGGATATGTTCCCGAATCGCTTCTTTATCGATTGCCATTGCATTTCCTCCTTAATCATGGTGCAGTCAGAACAGACTGCGTTAAACGCCCCGCTGCTGCGGAGGCCAGATAAATTTGTGCATCTGAAGCTGAAGACGGACATCATTCCACTGATGATGAATCATATACTCGGTGATTGTCCGGGGTTCAATCCGTCCAAATACAGCGCTTAAATACACGCGGCACCGCTCTGTAAGATGATATCCGGCGGTGATTTCTTCTGCCCGTGCCAAATCATTTTCGCTGCTGACAACAAACTTCACAGAATCGTCTTTTGTCAACAGAGAAAAATTGTCCGGCCGCATGTAATCCTCCATACCGCTGTCCGGACATTTGTAATCCATGGTAAAAACCGGGCGATGAGAAAGTTCGCAGAATGGGGCGAGAGGCACGCTGCCGTTGGTTTCAATCTCCACTGCAAAACCTGCTTCGCCGAGAGCCTCGATGAGCTCTGAGACGTGGGGAATGAGCAGAGGTTCTCCGCCGGTCAGCGTTACATTTACAGTGCCGCTTTCTTTTAGCCAGTGAAGAATCTCTCTGGCGGTCAGCGGCTCCGTCGGGCAGTCCGATTCATTGGCCCAGGAGGTATCGCAGTAATTGCAGGACAGATTACAGCCTTTCATGCGGAGAAAAGCAGCCATCATACCGGCTTTCGGACCTTCTCCGTTTATGCTGATAAATTTTTCTGCAAGTGGGTAAATCACATTCATTTTTCTCTCCGTTCTGCCGCAAGTAGCGAAATCAGGCGGCTGCTGTTCTACGCCTCCTGATAAGTGGCGCAGTTGTTAGGAGTCTCGTAAACAGAGACGTTGTATACAGGAAAAGCGCGTTCCTTCAATTGCATATAAAAATATCGGGAAAGCTGCTCGGCTGTGGGGCGAAATGGAAGTTCTACAATACGGAATTCTTCTTCACGCAATGCTTCCATGGTCTTTGGGCGGAGTGAGCCTGTCTCAACGATCAGACAGTGATCCAGTGTTTCAGTCAGTTCCTTTAAGGCATCCTTGAAATCGCCAAAATCAATGACCATGTCTCTGGTCTGGCGTTCCTCGCTTAAATGATCTGCGGCAATCCGCGCCACAATGCGCCAGCGATGTCCATGGAGGTTGCGGCATTTGCCTTCATAGCCGCTCAAAAAATGTGCAGAATCAAAAGCCTGCTCGGTTTCTAAAATGTACATGTAAAATTCCTCCAAATGTAAAATAAAAAAAGAACTGCCAGAAGGCAGCACTTGAAATGTCAAATATGAAAATGCTGTCCTGGTTTTGTTTATAGACAGGATGGTACAAACGAACTGTCTCTTATCTCATGCAGTCTACCACGAAAAAATACATTTGTAAAGTATCAAAAAAATGATATACTAGAAAAAAAGACGGACATATAAAGAAAGAGGTTTGTTATGGATTTTTTCGGTCATTTAAGGACAATCAACCATCATAAAATGTTAGTGACAAAAACCTGTTTTAAGGTGGGGTTATACTGGCAGGGCATCTGTCATGATCTGTCGAAATACCATCCCATAGAGTTTATACCGGGTATTATTTATTATCAGGGAAACCGGAGTCCCATCAACAGGGAGAAAGAGATTAAAGGGTATTCCCGGGGCTGGCTGCATCACAAAGGAAGAAATCAGCATCATTTTGAGTACTGGATTGATTACAGTATCAGTCCCCGCGGTCTGGTGGGGATGAAGATGCCGAAAAAATATGTGGCGGAGATGGTGATCGACCGTATCTGTGCCAGTAAAAATTATATGAAAGAAGATTATAATGACAGCAGCGCTCTGGAGTATTATGTGAACGGAAAAGATATGATGCTTATTCATAAGGAGAGCGATTTTCTTGCCAGATATCTGCTGACTATGCTGGCAAAGCGTGGAGAAGACTATTTGCTTCGTTATATGAAGAAAGTTCTTCTGAGGCACCGGAACAGAGATTACCATGTGAAAAATGGCCGGTTGATACTGGAATAAAAATATGGGGAAACCTGCCAACATTTTTTTCTTGAAATTTGTATATAATTAAGTTATAGTATTTGTAAAGAAGCCTGGGATGTTCGAGAACCCCTGCTATTTTGAACCTACATTTTTGATTTTGGGAAACCAAATCTTTGGAAGGATGGCAGGCCTTGTTTTATAACGGAGGAAGTCAGAGATTCAAATGAGGTTACCCACCTGGCTTAGGCTAGGACTCAAAATCGCAGGACACGGCATTTTGGGCCAACGTTTTCAGAGCCGTCTCATTTTTTATGAGGCGGCTTATTTTTAACGCAGAAGATTTTTGAGGGGAAAAGGATGAGCATATCAAAACGGGTGAAAAATCTATATGCGCTGGTGATGGATTTTATCAAGAAATGCAATGACGATCATGTGGCTGCTTTTGGCTCCATGTCGGCATTCTTTATGCTGTTGTCATTGTTTCCATTTTTGATCTTCTTTCTGACGCTGACCAAGATTGCGCCGTTTTCCAAGGATGATATTATTAACGTACTGACACAGGTGATCTCTTTTGAGAGGGAATCGCTGATCCGGGCCATCGTCAATGAAATTTACCGGAAGACGGGCGCCTCCGTGTTTACGCTCTCTGTCATCGCGGCTCTCTGGTCGTCTTCCCGGGGAGTTTATTCCATTGTAATCGGGCTGAATTCTGTCTATGATATTGATGAGAACAGAAATTACATTGTACTTCGGATTTTCAGTATTTTCTATACTATCGTATTTGCGATTCTGATTATCGCAATGCTGCTTCTGTGGGTGTTTGGAAATGTGCTGTACAACTATATTTGCGGGCGTTTCCCTGCTTTCGAAGCGCTGGCAGGATATTTTATCCATAAAAGAACGATGTTTACCATTGTGATTCTTACCCTTTTGTTTATGATCGTGTATCGTTTTGTGCCAAATAGGAAAACCGTCAGCTTCGGACGCCAGCTCCCGGGCGCTCTGGTAGCTGCAGTGGGATGGATTGCGGTGTCAGCGGGCTGCTCTTTTTATATTGGTAATTTTAATAATTTTTCCTATATTTACGGAAGCTTGTCCGGTATGATGATTTTGCTGCTTTGGCTGCATTTCTGTATGTCAATGGTATTTTATGGTGCAGAAGTCAACTATTTTCTGGAAAATAAAAAGAATTATCATCTGCTGGTACGTACATTGCGGCCTAATTATCAGGCAATCCGGCGAAAACGAGAGAGGGAGATGTACGAAAAAGATCATCAGAAATTGCGGTGGAAAAATAAATGGATGGGGCAGAAGAAGAACTGGAAGAATAAAGCTGCGAAAAAGAAGGAGGAGGAGCCGCGGAAATAACCTGCGCGCATGGCAGTAAAAATGAAACGGAGGAAGAATCATGTACCATCTGGATAAAAAAGAAATACGGGACATCACCAATTACATTTTCCTGGAAAATGCACTGGCGCCGGCGGACGTCATCTTTATTCCCGGCTGTGCCCGGCCGGAACACACGGAAGAAGCCGCCCGGCTTTACCAGGAAGGTTATGCAACTTTGCTGATTCCGTCGGGACGCTATGCCAAAGCCGCCGGATGCTTTCAGGGAGTGGCAAAAGGCGCGGAGCGCTACGGCACAGACTTTGCCTGCGAAGCGGACTTCCTGGCGGAAGTCCTCCGTCAAAACGGCGTCCCGGACGAAGCTGTTCTGCCGGAACGGGAAGCCACCTACACCCTGGAAAATGCCGAAAAGACCCGGGAACTGCTCCTCAGGGAGCGGGGAGGACTGCCTCGGCGGGCCATCCTCTGCTGCAAGGCCCACCACGCCCGCCGGGCGCATTTTTACTACTCGCTGGTCTTCCCGGAGGTGGAGATTCTCGTCCATCCCACAGCTATCGACGGCATTACCCGGGAGGGCTGGCACCGCACCGCCGCCGGCCGCCGGGCGGTTCTCGGCGAACTGTCCCGGATGGGTGAACAAATACTCATGATGGAGGGCCGGATAGAATATGAGTAAGGTGTGAATGGAACAAGTTTTAAAAAGTAGAAAGGGGAACAATATGAAAAAAATGAGAAATTCAACGAAACGCATGAGAACGTATCTGCTGACTGCCTTCCTGCTGGCGGCTCTCATCCTGCCGTCCACGGCGGCTTTTGCCGCGCCGCGTACGGGAACCTATGAGAAGCATTTTGTGGGAGCCGGAGCGGATTCCTACCGGACAGTAGTGATCAGGAAGATTAAGAAGAACAAGGTTGTCTTCCAGATTCAGTACGCCCGCAGCTTTCCGTTCCGGGAATCAGCCACTAACAAAATCGTGGGCAGGAGAAAAGGTAATACGGTTACATTTTCTTACAAAGAAGCAGGATGGGGTTACAGTGGAACGGGTGTGATGAAGTTTAAAAAGAATGCGGTGAAAATAAAGACATCAGGAACACCGGGTTCTGACTATGGATTTATCAGCACAGGCGGACAGACCTTCAAGCTGAAAAGAGTCAGCAGCAAGAAAAAGTTTGCGGCCTATTAAGCGGTACAGGCATATGGAAACAATACAAAATGAAATTATGAAAAATGAAAAGCTGCACGATAAATTTGAATTCCGGGACATTCTCCCGGAGGAGGGAGAGCAGACCGCTGAGATTGAGCGAATCTGCTTCCCTCCCAACGAGGCGTGCTCCCGGAAGATGATGCTGGAGCGGGTGGCGAAAGCGCCGGAGATGTTTCTGGTGGCGGTGGACAGGAACACAGGGAAAATTGCCGGATTCCTAAACGGCCTTGCCACCAGCGAGACCCGGTTCCGGGACGAGTTTTTCATCGACGCGGATCTCTACGAGCCGGACGGAAAGCACATCATGCTGCTGGGTCTTGATGTGCTGCCGGAGTACCGGGGACAGGGCCTTGCAACAGAACTGATGCGTCGATATCTCCAGAGAGAGCAGGAGAAGGAAAGATGTCAGGTGACGCTCACCTGCCTGGAAGGAAAAATAAAAATGTACGAGAAAATGGGATTCCGTAACAAGGGAATCTCGGATTCAGTCTGGGGCGGCGAGCAGTGGTATGATATGAGCTGCCGGCTGGATGATTAGGAGGGGAGCGGCGTTCAGATGACAAAAACATTTAATGTGAGCGGAGCCTGTAATCCGAGGTTACACTATATGGTGAATCTTGAGCCGCGTCTTTACGAAATAAAAAAAATGATAGATGCCGGAAAGTATTTTACTATTAACCGGGCGCGCCAATATGGAAAGACAACGATTCTGCGGGCGTTAAGCGATTATCTGCGGAAAGAATATTCTGTGCTGAGTCTCGATTTTCAGCGTTTAAGTGCGGCAGACCTTTCCGATGAGGCTGCGTTTGTAAACGGCCTTGCCAGAGAAGTGGGACGAAAAATTTCTTTCATGGAAGGGGTGCCTGCCGGAATAAAAGAGGCGATGAAAGAGCTGGAAGAGAAACGGTCATATCCTCCTAAAATGGCAGAGATATTTGATTGTTTTACACAGTGGTGTATGCGTACAGAAAAACCGCTGGTTCTTCTGGTGGATGAAGTGGACACGGCAACCAATAATCAGGTGTTTCTTGATTTCCTGGCACAGCTTAGGGCCGGATTCCTGGACAGAGATGAGATACCGACATTCCAGTCTGTGATTCTTGCCAGTGTATACGACATCCGAAATGTTCAGAGAAAACTTCGCCCTGATGAGGAACACCGGGAGAATAGTCCGTGGAATATCGCGGCAGATTTTCTTGTAGATATGAGTTTTTCTGCCGGTGAAATTGGCGGGATGCTTAAAGAATACGAAAAGGATTATCATACGGAAATGGATGTCATCAGGGTTGCACATCTGCTGTATGATTATACTTCCGGATATCCTTATCTGGTATCGCGTCTCTGCTATTTTATGGATGAACGGCTTCCGGGAACCGATGCATTTCCGGACAGAAAAAGTGCATGGACAAAGAGGGGAGTTTTGGCGGCAGTAAAAATGCTCCTGGATGAAAACAACCCGTTATTCGATTCTCTCACTCATAAATTGATTCAGTTTCCGGAGCTGGAGACAGTTATTTCAAAACTGCTTTTTCAGGGGCAGGCGATTGCTTATGACCCGGATGATGTGGCAGTCAGAAATGCTCGAATGTTTGGATTTGTTAAAGTGGAGAACTCCACGGTGCAGATTGCAAATCGGATATTTGAGACGCGGCTTTATAACAGATTTCTTTTAAATGCTATGGAGCAAGACAATGAAATCTATGCAGAAGGAGTCCGGCAGAAGAATCAATTTGTGATTAATGGATATCTGAATGTTAAATTAATTTTAGAAAAATTTGTGGAAACCTTTGATTATCTTTACGGCGACAGGGCAGAGACCTTTATTGAAGACGAAGGCAGAAGATTTTTTATGCTGTTTTTAAAGCCAATCATAAACGGGGTGGGGAACTGCTATGTGGAGCCGCAGACCAGAAATCGGGAACGGATGGATTTGGTGATTGATTATAATGCGCAGCAATACATTTGCGAATTAAAAATCTGGCATGGAAATGCATACAATGAGCGGGGCGAAGAACAGCTTTCTTCGTATCTGGATTATTTCCATCTGAAAAAAGGATATATGCTCAGCTTTAATTTTAATAAGAAAAAGAAAATTGGTGTGCAGGAAATCAGGCTGGGAGATAAGACTCTGGTGGAGGCAGTGGTTTAGCGGTATAGTATACAAAGAAATTTATTTCCCTCCTTGACTTTTCCATATCCTTTAGGGTATTATGTTACCTGATATAAAGGCTATGAAGGTGTTGACTGTACATTTTCTGTGCGAGAGTGCCCTGTGATGGGTCTGTCCTGTATGGCGGTATGCCGTTTGTCGGTATAGGTAAGCTTGGAGAGGAGCCCGGAGGGAGCGCAGCGGATGTACGTCCCAGTAGAGACAGGCTGTCTTACAGAGAGAAGGAATCACCGGCTGCAAGTTCCTTCAAGCTCCAGTTTGTTTTGAATTTCCGCACCGGAGCTGCACTTCGGGGAGCGCAGACAGTGATAAGGAGTGCCGTGGCGCGCGTTAAGCGTATAGAGAGTCTGATAATGATCAGGAACCAGGGTGGTACCGCGGATATAATTCGTCCCTTTCGATTCGTTGAGTCGGGAGGGACTTTTTGTCGTCCCTGGAATATTTGCCATAAGATTGGATGTTGTATAACAGGAGGAAAAGAGGAATGAAAGATAAAATCAACAGCATTTTATCAGAAGCGAAAAACAAGATTGCAGAAGCGGCCAACGAGGGCGAACTGCAGAGCGTAAAGAGCGCTTACATCGGAAAACAGGGTGCTTTGAGTCTCTTGATGAAAGAGATGCCGAAGCTGGATCCGGCGCAGCGGCCGGAGATGGGCAAGCTTATGAATCAGGCGAAGAAAGAGGTTACAGAACTGATTGATGAGAAGAGAACAGAGCTGAAGCTGAAGGCTTCGGAAGTGTCTCCGGATTTTGACTGTTCTGTTCCGGGTATTCTGCCGTCTGCCGGTGGACTTCACCCGATCACACAGATGTGCTATGACCTCAATGACGCGTTCCGTTCCATGGGATTTGAGATCTTTGAGGAAGACGAGATTACCAGCGAAATGTACGCTTTTGATAAGCTGAATTTCCCGCCGAACCATCCGGCAAGGGAGAGCATGGATACTTACTGGATTGAGGGACATGACAGCGGCAGCACCAACGAGAAGCTCTGCCTGCGTCCGCATCTGACCGGAGGAAGCGTCCGCTATATGCAGACCCACAAGCCGCCGTACCGTTTTGTGTATCCGGGACGTGTATACCGTAACGAGACCACGGACGCCCATCACGAGAGAGCATTCTTTCAGTACGAGGCGCTGATCGTGGATAAAGATATCACATTTACTTCCGGTAAAGTGATGATTCAGAGTATTTTGAGCAAAGTTTTCGGTACCCATGTGCCGGTGCGTATGCGTTCCGGTTTCTTCCCGTTTGTGGAGCCTGGATTTGAGATCGATATGCAGTGCCAGGTCTGCGGCGGAAAGGGATGCAGCGTATGTAAGCATGTGGGATGGATCGAGGTTATGCCGGGCGGATCACCGCATCCGAACGTTCTTAGGGCAGCCGGACTTGACCCGGACGAGTACACCGGTTTCTATGTAAATATCGGTCTGGACCGTCTGGTTATGATGCGTTACGGCGTGGACGACGTGCGGCTGTTCCACAGCGCTGACTTGAGATTCCTGAAACAGTTCAAATAAGGAGAGAGAAAATGAAATTATCATTATCATGGATTAAGGATTATGTAAAGATTCCGGAAGATGCGGATTTAAAGAAACTTGCCTATGACCTGACCATGTCCACCGTGGAAGTGGAGGACGTGGAATATCTTGCCGAGCGTTTTGACAATATGATCGTCGGCGTGATCGAGGCCATTGAGCCGCATCCCAATGCAGATAGATTAAGAGTATGTAAAGTAGATATCGGCGGAGGCGAGATCAAGGATATCGTCTGCGGCGGCATCAACCTGAAAGAAGGCATGCGCGTTGCCGTATCCTGCCCGGGCGCCGTTGTGCGCTGGCACGGAGAGGGAGAACCGGTGGTCATCAAGAATTCCAAGCTCCGCGGCGTTGCCTCCTACGGTATGATCTGCGCGTCCGATGAGATTGGACTGGGCGAGCTGTTCCCGGCAGAGCAGGAGGCGGAGATTCTCGACCTTTCTGCTTTTGAAGTTCCGGCAGGTACTCCGCTGGCAGACGCTCTGGATATGAACGATGTACTTCTTGAGATTGACAATAAATCTATGACAAACCGTCCGGACCTCTGGGGTCACTACGGTATCGCCCGCGAGATCGCGGCGCTTTACGACCTGCCGCTTAAAGAGATCAAGCCGTTCGAGACCGATGTGCAGTCCGATTTCAAGGTGGAGATCGATGATCCGGACAGATGTACAAGATATATTGGTGTGGAAATGTCCGGCGTGGGCGTAAAACCGTCACCATACAAAATGCAGAACAGAATCTGGAAGGTGGGCATGCGCCCGATCAACGCGCTGGTTGATATTACCAACTACGTAATGCTTGCCACCGGTAACCCGACGCACGCTTTTAATGCGGACAATATTACAGACCACATCGTGGTAAGGCATGCCGGTGAAGGAGAGAAACTGCTTCTGTTAAATGACAATGAGATCGAGCTTTGCGCTGACGACCTGGTGATCACAGACTCCGAGGGCCCGGTTGCCCTGGCCGGCGTCATGGGCGGCGCAAAGGATTCTATCCTTCCGAAGACAGAGCGCGTGATTCTGGAGGTTGCCAACTTTGAAGCCACCGGCATCCGCCGTACAGCGCTCCGTTATGATACCCGTACAGAGGCTTCTTCCAGATACGAGAAAGCCATCGATCCGGAGAGATGTGACCAGGCTCTGGCGCTCTCCATGCAGTATTTCAAAGAACTGTATCCGGAACTGAAGGTGACAGGATTCTGCGATAACTATGTAAAGAAACTGGAGAGAGCGCAGATTGACGTGAACCTGTCCTGGCTGGAAAAGAGACTGGGCAAACATCTGACCAACGCTGAGATGCAGGGCAAGCTGGAACAGCTGGGCTTTGACGTACAGATTGACGGCGACAACATGCACGTGACTGCGCCGACCTGGCGTTCCACCGGCGACATTTCCATCAAGGACGACGTGATGGAAGAGGTTGCCAGAATGTACGGCTACGACAACTTCGAAGCCACTGCATTTGCCACTACATTTACAGCGGCCATCAATCAGAAAGACAAGAGTCTTGTGAGAAATATCAAAGAGTATCTGGCTGTGCGCTGCGGCATGCAGGAGGTATACACCTATCCTTGGATGAACGATACATTTGTAAATGCTGTTCTTCCGAATACCGACGGAATCCTGAAGCTTTCCACACCGCCGGCGCCGGATATGAGTTATATTCGTTCCTCCCTGCTGCCGAACCTCTGCGAGGCAGTGGCGAAGAATGAGCGTTACTTCCACACCTTCTCCATCTTTGAGGAGGCGCAGGTATTCTTCGACAGAAATTATACTTCCGTCTATGACGAGACCGAATCTCTGCCGGAGCAGCGCAGACATATCGGAGCGGCTTTCGCAAGCAGCGAAAAGGATATCAACACCCTGTTTAGAGAGGCGAAGGGCGTGCTGGAAAATATGCCTCGCTACACCCACATGGAAGCCTACGAGTTCAGAAAAGAAGAGAAACCGTCCTGGGCTGACAACGTGGTATGGCTGAACATTTATCTGGACGATGAGAAAATCGGTGACATGGGCCTGATGGCGAAGAAAGTATCCATGGAGTGCGGCATCAAGAATCTTTCCGTCATGCTCTTCGAGCTGGATGCCACCAAGCTGAAACCGCTCAAATCCAGAACCAATACATTTGCTCACCTGGCAGAGTATCCGGAGACCGATTACGATATCTCCATGCTCTTTGATTCCAATGCGGTATGGCATGATATCTACGATACCATCATGGGCAAGAAGAAAGCAGCGGCCCTTGTCAAAGACGCAGCCTTCGTGGATGAGTACAGAGGAAAACAGATTCCGCAGGGCAAGAAGTCTGTGACCATCCGCCTGACTATCGGTTCCGATGAGAAGACGCTGACTTCCCAGGAAATCGAAAACACTGCCAACCAGGTAATGAAGAAACTCGGAAAGAGAATGGGCGCAGAGCTCAGAACACAGTAAAAACAGTATTGAGATAAAAAAGAGCCTTGTGTGGATTCCATGCAGGGCTCGCTCATTGAAAAGGACAGGATAAATATATGAAAACAAGTGATTTTTATTATGACCTGCCGGAAGAGCTGATCGCCCAGGACCCGCTGGAAAATCGGTCAGACTCCCGGCTCATGGTACTGGACAAGGAAACCGGGGCGGTCAGCCATCACGTGTTCCGGGAGATCGTGGACTATCTGAATCCGGGAGACTGCCTTGTCATCAACGATACAAAGGTAATCCCGGCCCGGCTCATCGGTGAAAGGGAAGGAACCGGGGCGAAGATAGAGGTTCTCTTGTTAAAGAGAAAGACCGGCGACGTCTGGGAGACCCTCGTAAAACCCGGCCGTAAGGCGAAGCCGGGCACCCGGATTCAGTTTGGCGGCGGCCTGCTGGTGGGCGAGGTAATGGATATCGTCGACGAGGGCAACCGTCTGATCCGGTTTGAATTTGAGGGCATCTTCGAGGAGATTCTCGACCAGCTGGGACAGATGCCTCTGCCGCCGTATATCACCCATCAGCTCAAAGACAAGGACAGATATAACACGGTCTATGCCACCCACTCCGGCTCGGCGGCAGCGCCTACGGCAGGGCTTCATTTCACGCCGGAACTGCTGAAGACCATCGAAGAAAAAGGCATCGACATCGCCAGAGTAACACTTCATGTGGGACTGGGAACCTTCCGCCCGGTGAAGGTGGATGATGTGGAAAACCATCACATGCACTCGGAGTTCTACATGATCGACGAGGAGGCGGCGGAGAAAATTAACCGCGCCAAAGAAAACGGAAAAAGAGTCATCTGCGTGGGAACCACCAGCTGCCGGACCATCGAGTCCGCCGCCGACGAAAACGGCAGACTGAAACCGTGCAGCGGATGGACGGAGATCTTCATCTATCCGGGCTACCAGTTTAAAATACTGGACTGCCTCATCACCAACTTCCATCTGCCGGAATCGACCCTGATCATGCTGGTATCTGCCCTGGCCGGAAAAGAACATGTACTGGCAGCCTATGAAGAGGCGGTGAAAGAACGATATCGGTTCTTCAGCTTTGGAGATGCGATGTTTATTTGTTGATATAATGCCTGGAAAATGTAAATATTGTTTTAGAAAAGTTTTGTTGGTGATAATTTAGAAAAGGTGTTGACTTTTTCGCCAGAATCGCATATTATAATATCAGCTAAGCAATAAGGAAAGTTAGCTTCCATGAAGAAACGAAATCCCCCAGAGCGGCCACTCTGAGGGATTTCTCACTCTTTACGGCGAGCTATTCCGCTTAGGCTGTTTGCTGTCTAATTGTCACTGTCCAGCCATTTGCGTATGTAATAGCTAATTACATCCGCTGCGACAGTGACAAACAACAAGGAAATAATGTCTCCCATGAATCCACCCCCTTTCTTCTGGAGGTACGACAGCATATTTATGATAACACATATGAAAACAAAAATCTACTAATAATATATAATATATTAAAATACAATAATGAATCATATGGGATAAAACAAGATGAGAATATTTAATTTGAATTTTTTTAGATATGACAAATTTGAATACCACATTTTTTGGCGAGAGCCGCGGAAGCAACATTATCCGGGCGGATCCGGGCAGTAAACTGTCTGAATCCGCCTGTTTTGCGTCCGTAGGCAAGCAGTGCGAGAAGCACTTCCTTGGCGAGCCCACGACGCTGATATTTTTGCAGCAGGGCATAGCTTACCTCGGCGGAAAGAGAGAGGCCATCGGAGGCAATCTCAGTAATTCCGGTAAATCCGGCAATTCCCATAAAATTCCCCGTCTCTTTCTCTAAAACTGCATACAGCCCAAAGTCAAAAAACGGATACTGATGCCGTATATAATTCATAAGAAAATCTTCCGGGTTGTCGCAGCCGGCAGGAAAAAAGCATCCCTCCGGATTCTGCGCATTTTCTTCCTGAAGAAGCAGCAGAGCATCGAAGTCTTCTGCGGAAAGCTCCCGAAGCCGACAGCGTTCCGTCTCCAGAATCCACATGGGACGTTCGTAATGACGGCAGTACACTTTGTAGAGAAAATCCCGTGTCAATGCTTCCGGAGACAGAATCAGCCAGGGTGTTCCCATCAACTCCTCCGAAGAATTGCCGTCGTGAGAGACAGCGATGACCGGAAGCCCCGCCATCTGATGCCGCTGGATGGCTTCGTCGGTGTCGCAGAGAACGATTGTGGTGCATGGCGTTTTGCCTGCCGCCTCTCCAGCACTAAGAGAACAGGACAAAGCCTCTGCCGCACTGCGGTAGGCCTTGTTGTAGGGCGATTTCATATCAAACTGGAGAATAAAATGTAAAGGTGTTTGCATGTCGGTTTCCTTTCCCGGCGGAGTGTAGGCCGATGCATTTTTAGGTTGCACCAATGCAGGCGGCCGGAACATTTCAGCAAGAAAATGTACGGTATTTCAACAGGTTTTTAATACCATCAGTCTATAGCATTTCCAATTCCTGTGCAAGCGCCAAAACAGCCTTGTATGACAGGGGGATATGTGGTAAGGTAAAAAAATCAAGATAGGCTACGACAGGAAATTCAACTTTGTCGAATTCAATTTTGTTGTAAGGGATTTTCTACATTTGAGATGGGAAGGAGATTATATGAATGTGGAGGAGTTGCTTTCGGGTGAATCTAAAAACGTGGAGTATAAAGTGAGACGTCCCGAAAAAAGTATAAAATATATAAAATCTGTAGTTGCCTTTGCCAATGGCAGCGGGGGATATTTAATTTTTGGTGTGGAAGATTATACAAGAAAAGTAATTGGTATTCCGGAAGAAGATGTTTTTTAGGAAATGGATGCCATTGCCAATGCAATATCTGACAGTTGTGAGCCGATTATCATTCCAGATATTTATCCACAGACAATAGAGGGGAAAACTGTCATTGTAGTGGCAATTAGTCCGGGCAGGCAACGGCCATACTATATTAAATCGGATGGCATATCAAATGGAGTATATATGCGTATTTCCGACAGGGCAGGATGCTTTTCTTTCAAAAATTCAATGCGGGATGTTCAAAGGAAATACCCGTGCTGTTTTTGTGGATAAGAGGGATTATGGCGGTCCGCTTTGGCAGCAGGTGGAGGAATCTTTTCGATTTGTGCTGAGAAATATTCGGCTGGGAGCAAAGATAGAGGGAGTGTATCGGAAAGATATCTATGAGCTGCCGCCGGACAGTATCCGGGAATTGATCATAAATGCGGTCATAAATTGTAGTTTTCTGCAAACGTCCCATGTGCAAGTGGCAATTTATGATGACAGACTGGAAATTACATCCCCGGGAGGACTGATGCCGGGCGTTACCGTTGGACGCATGAAAGAAGGGTATTCTCAAATTAGAAACCGGGCCCTGGCTCATGCATTTTCTTATATGAATCTGATTGAAGGCTGGGGAACCGGAATTCCAAGGCTGATGCAGGAGATGAAGGAATATGGTTTGTCAGAGCCTGAGTTTCTGGATATGGAGATTGCGCTGAGAATTAATCTTTATCGTTCTGTGAATGTGGAGCATGGCGGTGCCGGAGAGAGACTGAATGGTTCGAAAAAAGTACCGGACAGTATGGAAAAGATGCCGGATAGTGCCGGAGATGTGCCGGATAAATTGAAAAAAGTGCCGGATAGTGCCAGAGATGTGCCGGATCCTTCAAAAGAATCGGCAAATAATATAAAGGAAATGTCATACCAACAAAAAATAATTTACCATGCCATTGCCGAGAAAGAAGAGATAACTTCTGCGGAAGTCAGTCAGTTATTGGGAGTGAAACAGCGCCGGGCGAGGGTGATTTTAAAAGACATGGTCGACAGTGGAATAATTCGGCGAATTGGTGCAGCAGGAAGCACCAAATATATCTTGTGAAAGAAGAGAAAAAAGGACAGCTGCGCAAACGTCAAAACAGCCTTGTCGGACAGGGGGATATGTGGTAAGGTAAAAAAGAAATAACAGGCGGCCATCGAGCCGCGGTGACGATAAGGAATAAACCTGTTGCCTGCAGGGAAAAGTGAATGCAGGCGCGTATGGAGGGATACATTTTGGAGATAAAGTTTAAACCGGAACCGGAAAAGAAAGATACAGGAGCTGGAACGTCGCCGGAAGAAAAAACGGCGGGAACAGAGGAGAATGTCAGCGCAGCAGAAATAGCAGAGCAGACAGCAGAAACAGCGGGGACAGAAGAACCAGAAGCAGAAAAACTGGCAGAGACAGAGGAAAATGTTACGGAGAAATCCGTCGGCATAAAACGCCGCAGGCGTTCCAAAAAGAGCCCGGTGACGGACAGTGAGATAAATGGAGAGGATGGAGCTGCCGGGGTCGGAAAATCCGATCGTCCTGAAGAAAGCCATTCCGGAAAAAGCGGCGGTTCCCGGGATATGGGCGGTACCGAAGGCTTTGAGAACTCCGGCGAGGACGCGATCGTGGAGACTGTCGGTGAGGCAGTGGAGAAGAAGCCAATGCGGCTGTGGCAGAAGATTCTGCTGGGAGCAGGCGCAGTGGTGCTGGCGGTGATGCTCACCTTTGGATTCTCCATATGGCGGGAGTATTCCCGGACGGAATCAACGGAGGGCAACCCGGTGGAGGTGACCATCGAGGAAGGCAGCAGCACAAGGCAGGTGGCTCAGGAGCTGAAAGATGCGGGTGTTATCCGGTATGAGACAGCATTTCTTATGAAGATATATTTTTCCGACAACAGAGGAAAGCTGCGTTACGGAACCTTTGCGCTCAACGACGGCATGTGTCTGGATGATGTGATCGCAGCGCTGGTGACCGGCGGCGCCCAGAAGGAAGAGCAGTCCTTTACCATACCGGAAGGGTATTCGATTCCGATGATTGCGGAAAAACTGGAAAACGAAGGAGTTATGAGTCAGGATGAGTTTCTGACCGCGGTGAAAAATGCAGCGGCGAACTTCCAGTATGCGGATGTGCTGCCGGCAGCGGATCAGGTGTTTTATCAGCTGGAAGGTTACATTTTCCCGGACACCTATTACCTCTCGGAGGATATGACCGGGGATGAGCTGGTGGCGAAGATTCTTGATGAGTTCCTGAATAAATTTGACGAGCAGCGGCAGCAGGAGGCGGCAAATCTCGGCATGAGTGTGGAAGAAGTGCTTATCCGGGCGTCGCTGGTGCAGAAGGAGACCGAACGGCCGGAAGAATATCCGATGGTAGCCGGCGTCATCAATAACCGGCTGGCGCAGAATATGCGTCTGCAGTTTGATTCCACGGTGGTGTACGCCATGTCGGAAGGCATGTACGGCGTGGAGCGGGTGCTCTACGATCATCTGGAGATTGATTCCCCGTACAACACTTACAAGAACGACGGTCTGCCGGTGGGACCAATCTGCAGCCCGAGCCTGGAAGCCATCGACGGCGTACTGCACCCGGCGGAGCATAATTATCTGTATTTCCAGACGGATCAGGTGAAAAATGACGGCTCCAACTTGTATTTTGAGACTTATGAGGAACATGCGGCAGCGGCAGCCACCACGGAGAATCCGTCGGCCTCCTCGGATCAGACGCAGGAGACCACAGCGGCGCCGGATGCAGCGCAATAAAAAATATATATGGAAAAGTCATAAAGAACAATTGATTAATTTGTCGAGTATGGTATAATAATCCCATGAAATTTATTTTCTACATGAAGTACCCCTCACTTCAAAGATACGGTCGTGCGTAAGCTGCACGGCCGTTTTCTTTTTTGGCGAAAGGGAAAAATGGGAAAATAATGGAATGGATAGAAACGGAAAGCGCCCGGCGTCTGAGATACCTGCCGGGAAAATGTTTTGTCTGTAATATTGATATTGCAGCACTAATATCCAAAAGGGGGAGAGAAATATAGCAAAACTGTTATGCTGGATGACCATTGCCGCATTTTTTGTGCTGCTGGGCGTCATTGCCTGGACGGACTGGAAGACCATGCGGATTCCCAACCGGCTCAACGCCGCGGTTTTCGTGACGGGGCTCTGTGCAGTTTTTACGGTGCCGGGGCCGGGCGTGCCGGAGCGGGTGCTGGGAATGTTCGTGGTCAGCGTGCCGATGCTGCTGGCGGCGTTGCTGTCGCCCGGAGGATTCGGCGGCGGAGACATCAAGCTGATGGCCGCCGGCGGCCTGTTCCTCGGATGGGAAGGAAATGTGCTGGCAGCGGTGCTGGGGATATTTGCCGGTGGAATATGGGGATTGTATCTGCTACTATTTAAAAGGGCGGACCGCCGGGATGTGTTCCCTTTCGGTCCGTGTCTTTGCGGCGGAATGCTGGCGGCATTTGTAATATTATGCACCCGGGGCTCATATCATATACTATGAATCGATTTTATGTAATCTGCCGTGGAATCGTGAAGATTTTCACGGGTGTGATATGGGGGCTGCTCTTCGGGACGTTTTTTCTGTCCGGCGTGGCGTTTCTGGCGGGACGGCAGATCTATTACGAGACCTCGGACAGCATGAGTCCCGTCATTGAAAAGGGAAGTCTTCTGTTTGTGAAAGAAGAGGAAGAGTATGAGCCGGGGGATATTGTGGCTTTCTACGCCCCGTATGGTGGACAGGTCATCTGCGTGACCCACCGCATTGTGGATAAAGTGCAGGAAAATGCCTACATTACCAAGGGGGACGCCAACGACCGGGAAGACCGCCTGATCGTCCGGAAAGAGCAGATTTTCGGGGTGGTCACAGAGTATATTCCCTATTTTGGGTACATTTGCTTTTTTATACAGAGGAACAGTACTTTTTTGTTATTCTTTTTTGTTTTTTCGCTGCTGTGGAAAGGATGATGCGGCGGCGGATAATCTGGCAGAGAAGTCGACTGCCCACAGGGAATTTTATGCATCCGACAGCGCCGGGAAAAGGCTGAAATCCCGCATGGCGCACGGCGGAAGCGCTATGTCAAGGGCAACATTTGGCAGATTGTCATTTTTTAGGGTACAATCTTGTATTTGTATACAAACATGGGCGATTTCGCTTTACAGATTCTAAAAAAAATGATAATATTATGTCGAATTATAAACCATATCTTTAACTTATTAAGGAGGAAATTTCAATGCCTAGAGCAAAACAGTCCATGGATGGAAATACCGCTGCTGCTCACGTAGCTTATGCCTATACCGAAGTTGCAGCTATCTATCCTATCACACCATCCAGTCCAATGGCTGACTCCATCGATCAGTGGGCAGCTGCCGGACAGGAGAACATTTTTGGTCATCAGGTAATCGTCAATGAAATGCAGTCCGAGGCAGGTGCAGCAGGTGCTGTACACGGTTCTCTGGCAGCCGGCGCTCTTACCACAACATTTACAGCATCTCAGGGTCTTCTGCTGATGATCCCTAATATGTACAAGATTGCTGCTGAACAGCTTCCATGTGTATTTGATGTTTCCGCACGTACTGTTTCCACACAGGCCCTGAACATCTTCGGTGACCACAGCGACGTATATGCATGCCGTCAGACCGGTTTTGCTATGCTGGCTGAGTCCAACCCACAGGAAGTTATGGACTTAAGTCCTGTAGCACATCTTGCTGCTCTTGAGGGCAAAGTTCCGTTTATTAACTTCTTCGATGGTTTCCGTACTTCCCACGAGATCCAGAAGATTGAAAAATGGGATTACGCTGATTTGAAAGAAATGTGCAACATGGACGCAGTAAAAGAGTTCCGTGAGCATGCACTGAACCCAGAGAAACCTGCTATGCGCGGTTCCCACGAGAACGGCGACGTTTTCTTCCAGCATCGTGAGGCATGTAACTCCGTTTATGACGCTTTACCGGCTGTTGTAGAAAAATACATGGCAAAGATCAATGAAAAATTAGGAACAGATTACGATTTATTCAACTACTATGGTGCTCCGGATGCAGACCGCGTGATCATCGCAATGGGCTCCATCTGTGACGTAGCAGAAGAAGTTATCGATTATCTGACAAAAGCCGGCGAAAAAGTTGGTTTAATTAAAGTTCGTTTATATCGTCCATGGGTATCCTCCTCATTACTGAAGGTACTTCCTGAGACAGTGAAGAAGATCGCAGTTCTTGACCGTACAAAAGAGCCAGGCGCTTTAGGCGAGCCTCTGTACCTGGACGTTGCTGCTACTCTTCGTGAAGCTGGTCTTAACGACATCGTTCTCACAGGCGGACGTTACGGATTAGGTTCCAAAGATACACCTCCTTCATCCGTATTTGCTGTATATACAGAGCTTAAGAAAGATGATCCGAAGCCTCGTTTCACAATCGGTATCGTGGACGACGTTACAAACCTGTCCCTGCCGGAGGTTAAACCTGCTCCGATCACATCTGCTCCTGGTACAGTAGAATGTAAGTTCTGGGGTCTTGGCGGAGACGGTACTGTTGGTGCTAACAAGAACTCCACTAAGATCATCGGTGACCACACAGATAAATACATCCAGGCTTACTTCCAGTATGACTCCAAGAAGACAGGTGGTATCACAATTTCTCACCTTCGTTTTGGTGACAACCCAATTAAGAGCCCGTATTACATCAACCAGGCTGACTTCGTTGCATGTCATAACCCATCCTACGTTGTAAAAGGCTACAAGATGGTTCAGGACGTAAAACCAGGCGGAATCTTCATGATCAACTGCCAGTGGAGCGACGAAGAATTAGATAAACATATGCCTGCAGAATCCAAGAAATATATTGCAGACAACAACATTCAGTTATACACCATCAACGCTATCGACAAAGCGATCGAGATCGGTATGGGCAAACGTACCAACACGATCCTTCAGTCCGCTTTCTTCAAACTGGCTAACCTCATGCCGATCGACGAAGCAGTTGATTACATGAAAGCTGCCGCTAAGAAGTCTTACAGCAAGAAGGGTGACGCTGTCGTTGAGATGAACTACAAAGCGAT
This sequence comes from Eubacteriaceae bacterium CHKCI004, assembly GCA_900016875.1. Lineage (GTDB taxonomy): Bacteria > Bacillota > Clostridia > Lachnospirales > Lachnospiraceae > Anaerobutyricum > Anaerobutyricum stercoris. Next base: position 123,946 of record FCNR01000055.1, read on the forward strand.
CGACGCTGGTGTAGACGCTCTTCACAAAGTAGAGATTCCGGCTTCCTGGTCTAATCCGGAAGCAGACGCTCCTGCTCCAAAACTGGAAGGCCGTCCGGGAACAGTGAAGATGGTAGAAGAGCTGATGAACCCTATCGGACTTATGGATGGCGACAACCTGCCTGTATCCGCATTCAAGGATATCGCAGACGGCCAGTTCGAGCTGGGAGCTTCCGCATACGAGAAACGTGGTACAGCCGTAACAGTTCCTGAATGGGATGCTGAGAAATGTATTCAGTGTAACCAGTGTGCGTTTGTATGTTCCCACGCTACTATCCGTCCGTTCATGGTAAGTGAAGACGAGATCAAAGCTGCACCTGCAAACATGAAGGTTGCAGATACCAAACCAAAAGCAAGCGAATACAAATATACAATGAGCGTATCTCCGTTAGACTGTATGGGATGCGGCGAGTGTATCACTGTCTGCCCGACAGCAGCTATCCAGATGGTTCCTCAGGAATCTCAGGCAGATCAGCAGCCGGTATTCGATTACCTGGTAGCAAGCGTTGGCAAGAAACCGGGCGCACCTGCAGACACAACAGTCAAAGGTTCCCAGTTCAATCAGCCGCTGCTTGAGTTCTCCGGCTCCTGTGCAGGATGTGCAGAGACATCCTACGCTCGTCTGATCACTCAGTTATTCGGTGAGCAGATGTACATCAGTAATGCAACAGGATGTTCCTCCATCTGGGGCGGACCTGCTGCAACTTGTCCATATACTGTAAATAAAGATTCTCAGCAGGGACCTGCCTGGGCTAACTCCTTATTCGAGGATAACGCAGAGCATGGTTTCGGTATGTACCTTGGACAGAAGACTTTACGTGAACAGGCTATCGCTAAATTACAGAAGATGGCTGCTTCCGATAAAGCAACTGACGAGTTCAAAGCTGCATTTAACAAGTTCATGGAGACAAAAGAGAACACCAGAGAGAACATGGCTGATACAAAAGTCCTGATCGCAGAGCTGGAGAAAGCTGCCGCTGCCGGATGCCCGGATGCTGCAGAAGTTCTTGAGAAGAAACAGTATCTCTCCAAGAAATCCATCTGGATCTTCGGTGGTGACGGATGGGCATACGATATTGGTTTCGGCGGACTTGACCATGTACTTGCTTCCGGCGAGAACGTAAACGTAATGGTATTCGATACAGAGATGTACTCCAACACAGGTGGACAGGCTTCCAAAGCTTCCAACATCGGTGAGGTTTGTCAGTTCGCTGCAGCTGGTAAAGAAGTAAGCAAGAAGAGCCTTGCAGAGATTGCTATGACTTACGGTTACGTATACGTAGCACAGATCGCTCTGGGCGCTAACCCTAACCAGGCTGTTAAATGTCTCGTAGAGGCAGAGGCTTACGACGGACCATCCTTAATCATCGGATACGCTCCATGTGAGCTTCACGGAATCGCTAAGGGCGGAATGAACCACTGTCAGGATGAGATGAAGAAAGCCGTTAAGGCTGGTTACTGGAACCTCTTCTCCTTCGACCCATCCAAGAAAGCAGAAGGAAAGAATCCATTTACCCTGACATCCAAAGAGGGCGACGGCTCCTATCAGGATTTCCTGAACAACGAAGCACGTTACACCCGTCTGGTAAAACCATTCCCAGAAAGAGCGGAGAAACTCTTCAAAGATTCCGAAGAGGCTGCAAAAGCTCGTTACGAGAAACTGACAAGAATGGTAGAGCTTTACAAATAAAAATACCGGATGCACCGCATCCTAAGGTATTGTGGAAGCAGAGAGAGTTCGCTCTCTCTGTTTCCCGTCATAGTAAATGTACAAAAGACTCCCATGGGGAATACTTCCTTTGGGAGTCTTTTTCTGAGATGAATAAAGAGAAATGGGATAGAATATGAATGTGATATTTGACGTGGACGAAACCCTGTACAATATGACACAGCCCTTCGAGCGGGCTTTCAAGGAAATTTGGCAGGATAAATATGATATAGATATGTATGAACTGTACACCGCATCCCGTATCCACAGCGACCGGGTCTTTGACCAGGTTATGGCGGGAACCATGACCGTGGACGGCGCAGGTGTATACCGCATGCAGCACGCCATGAGAGACTTTGGCTTTGAGATTACAGAAGAAGAGGCGCTGGAATTCCAGCACGTTTACCGGAAACATCAGCAGCATCTGGACATTTCCAAAACCATGGAGCGAATCCTGAACCTGCTGAAAGAGCGGGGCGTTTCTCTGGCAATCCTCACCAACGGTGAGACAAACCATCAGATGGAAAAAATCCGGGGCATGGGACTGGAACGCTGGTTCTCCGACGACAGAATCTTTGTCTCCGATGCAGTCGGCTACTTCAAACCTGATGTGCGCACTTTCCGGGCAGTGGAAGATGCCCTTCATCTGAACCGGGAAGAAACCTGGTACATTGGGGATTCCATTGAAAATGACATAGAAGGTGCCGGAGCGGCCGGATGGCATGCCATTCTCCTGAACCGCCACCATAACGATACATCCATCATCCGGCATAAACCCGATTACATCGTGGAGAGCGAGGAAGAGTTGCTGGACGTGCTGAAAACATTTTTTTAAAAGTGAAATCGTATCCTCGCCCATAATAATCTACATGAAGGAAGAAATTACTATACATTCGTTTTGAATTGTGTTAATTGTATGTATAAATAGAAATGGGCGGGGATACAACGCTTCCTTAATAAAAAGATTTGATTTTTTTGAGTGAAATCAACTGGAGTTCTAAGAGAAAAATACGAAAAATAAGAAATTAAAATGAGATAAAAATCATAATTATCAGAAAATTAATATGATTTAAAATTAAAAACTAATTATTAGACAATAACTCGAAATGTTTATGTTTACAAACAACCGGAAATACGGTAAGATGATAACTGCAAGACAGATGAAAAAGAATATCATATCCAAATCATATAAGAGAAAGGGTGAGAGCATGTATCATCAGGAGAGAGTGCAGCAGGGCCTGTATGATTCCTCCTTTGAGCATGATAACTGCGGTATTGGTGCCGTGGTGAATATCAAGGGAATCAAGAGCCATGCGACAGTATCCAACGCATTGAAAATTGTTGAAAATCTTGAACATAGAGCCGGCAAAGACGCCGAGGGTAAAACAGGTGATGGAGTAGGAATCTTAGTACAGATATCCCATAAGTTTTTTAAGAAAGCCTGCGATTCCCTCGGCATTTTTATTGGACAGGAGAGAGACTACGGCGTGGGTATGTTTTTCATGCCGCAGGATGAATTGAAAAGAAACCGTGCCAAGAAGATGTTTGAGATCATCGTGGAAAAAGAAGGCTTAAACTTCCTGGGCTGGAGAGAAGTTCCGGTGCAGCCGGAGATTCTCGGAAAGAAGGCAAAAGACTGCATGCCGTATATTATGCAGGGGTTTGTGAAGAGGCCGTTTGATGTGCCGCGGGGAGTGGACTTTGACCGCCGCCTCTACATCGTGAGAAGAGTGTATGAGCAGTCCAATGATTTCTCCTACGTGGTTTCCCTGAGCAGCCGGACGATTGTATATAAAGGAATGTTCCTGGTGGGACAGCTCCGTAATTTCTATGCGGATCTTCACGATCCGGATTATGAATCCGCCATCGCTCTGGTACATTCCCGTTTCTCCACCAACACAGTGCCGAGCTGGGAGAAAGCACATCCGTACCGGTATATCGTCCATAACGGAGAGATTAACACCATCCGAGGCAACGCCGACAAGATGCTTGCCCGCGAGGAAAAGATGGAATCCGATTATCTGAAGGATGAGATGATCAAGCTGACGCCGGTGGTGGACCCGAATGGTTCCGACTCGGCGCGTCTTGACAATACGCTGGAATTCCTGGTGATGAGCGGGATGCCTTTGCCGCTGGCGGTAATGATCACCATACCGGAGCCGTGGCAGAACGACGAGAGCATGAGCCGGGAAAAGAGAGACTTTTATCAGTATTACGCCACGATGATGGAGCCGTGGGACGGCCCGGCGTCAATCCTTTTCTCCGACGGAGATATCATGGGAGCGGTGCTCGACAGGAACGGTCTTCGCCCATCCAGATACTATATCACAGATGATGATCAGCTGATTCTCTCTTCGGAAGTCGGTGTGGTGGATTTTGACATCACGCACATTGTAAAAAAGGAACGGCTTCATCCGGGCAAAATGCTTCTGGTTGACACGGTAAAAGGAGAGCTCATCGATGATGAAGTCTTAAAAGATTCTTATGTGAAAAAGCAGCCTTACGGCGAATGGCTGTCCGATAATCTGGTGCAGCTTAGAGACCTGAAGATTCCGAATGTGGCTGTGGAAGAGTATGATTACACAGAAAACAACCGTCTGATGAAAGCCTTCGGCTATACTTACGAGGATTTGAAAACGGCAATCCTGCCGATGGCGTTAAATGGAAATGAAGCCATCGGAGCCATGGGTATCGATTCTCCGCTCCCGGTGCTTTCCAAAATGCATCAGCCGCTGTTTAATTACTTTAAACAGATGTTTGCCCAGGTGACTAATCCGCCTATTGACGCGCTGCGGGAAGAAATCGTCACCTCTACTGCCATCTACATTGGCGATGAGGGAAATATTCTCGAGGAAAAAGCAGAAAACTGCCGGGTATTAAAGGTAAATAATCCGATTCTTACCAACACGGACCTGTTGAAGATCCGTTACGCGAAGATTCATAATATCGTGACAAAGGATGTGCCGATCACCTATTATAAAGGAACCAATCTGGAAAAGGCTATCCAGCGTCTCTGTATCGCTGTGGATCAGGCCCACAAAAACGGCGCGACGGTTGTTATACTGACTGACCGGGGCGTGGACGAAAACCACGTGGCGATTCCGTCCCTGCTGGCGGTATCCGCTGTGCATCAGCACCTGATTCAGACGAAGAAAAGTACGTCAGTGAAGATTATTCTGGAGAGCGGCGAGCCGAGAGAGGTACATCATTTTGCCACCCTGCTTGGTTATGGCGCCTGCGCCATCAACCCTTACATGGCACAGTTCGGCATCAAGAAGCTCATCCAGGACGGCCTGCTGAAAAAAGATTATTACGCAGCTGTGGACGATTATAATAACGCCGTACTGCACGGTATCGTAAAGATCGCCTCCAAGATGGGTATCTCTACTCTGCAGTCCTATCAGGGCTCTCAGATCTTTGAGGCGGTGGGCATAAGCAAAGACGTTATTGATAAATACTTTACCAACACTGTGAGCCGGGTGGAAGGAATCACTCTGGAGGATATTGCGGAGGATGTGGACGTTCATCATTCCAAAGCCTTTGATGTGCTGGGACTGACCAATGATCTGACGCTCGACAGCGAGGGAAGCCATCAGTACAGAAGCGGCAAGGAAGAACATTTGTACAATCCGCTGACTATCCACACACTGCAGACGGCCACATGGACGGGAAATTATGAAATGTTTAAGCAGTATACGTCCATGATCAATAAAGAAACTGCGCCGATCACCCTCCGTGGACTCATTGATTTCAACTATCCGGAAAAAGGTATTCCAATCGAAGAGGTAGAACCGGTAGAATCCATTGTGAAGCGGTTTAAGACCGGGGCCATGAGCTACGGCTCCATCTCCAAGGAAGCCCATGAGACGCTGGCTATCGCCATGAATCAGATACACGGTAAATCCAACACCGGCGAGGGCGGCGAGGATCTCGAGAGACTGACTATCGGACCGGACGGATTGAATAAATGTTCCGCTATCAAGCAGGTGGCGTCCGGACGTTTCGGAGTGACCAGCCGCTATCTGGTCAGCGCCCAGGAGATCCAGATCAAGATGGCTCAGGGCGCGAAGCCGGGCGAAGGCGGACATCTGCCGGGCGCAAAGGTTTACCCGTGGGTAGCCAAGACCAGACACTCCACGCCGGGCGTGGGACTGATCTCTCCGCCTCCGCACCATGATATTTACAGTATCGAGGATCTGGCGCAGCTGATTTACGACTTAAAAAATGCCAACAAAGACGCCCGGATTTCCGTGAAACTGGTGTCCGAGGCCGGCGTCGGCACGGTAGCCGCCGGCGTTGCCAAAGCAGGCGCGCAGGTTATCCTTATCTCCGGTTATGACGGCGGTACGGGAGCGGCTCCTAGAAACTCCATCTACAATGCAGGGCTTCCGTGGGAGCTTGGCCTGGCGGAGACCCATCAGACGCTGATTCAAAACGACCTGCGAAACAAGGTCATCATCGAGACCGACGGAAAGCTCATGAGCGGAAGAGACGTCGCCATCGCGGCGGCCCTCGGCGCAGAGGAATTCGGTTTTGCCACCGGCCCGCTGATCACCATGGGATGCGTCATGATGCGTGTCTGCAATCTGGATACCTGTCCGGTGGGTGTGGCAACGCAGAATCCGGAACTGAGAAAACGTTTCAAAGGAAAACCGGAGTACGTGGTAAATTACATGATGTTTATCGCGCAGGAGCTGCGGGAGTACATGGCCAAGCTGGGCGTGCGCACTGTGGATGAGCTGGTTGGCCGGACCGATCTGTTGAGAGAACGTCCGGAAGCACAGGAGAAATACCATCTGGATTTATCCAATATTCTGGATAATCCGTATCTGGATAAGACCCATCCGATCTGCTACAGCAAGAAGAATGAATATAATTTCGAGCTGGAAAAAACCGTGGATGCGAAGATCCTTCTCAATAAATTAAAGACAGCATTGGATAAAAAGCAAAAGAGAAGCATTTCCATTGATGTGGGAAATACCGACAGAGCGCTGGGAACTATGTTCGGAGCCGAGATCACAAAGAAATACCAGGATACTCTGGACGACGATACATTTACTGTGCAGTGTACCGGAGCCGGCGGTCAGAGTTTCGGAGCATTTATTCCGAAGGGACTGACGCTGGAGCTCATCGGCGACAGCAACGACTACTTCGGAAAAGGCTTATCCGGCGGAAAACTGATTGTGTATCCTCCGAAGGGAATCCGTTTCAAGGCCGACGAGAATATTATCATAGGAAATGTGGCGCTGTACGGCGCGACCAGCGGCCAGGCATACATCAACGGTGTGGCGGGAGAACGTTTCTGCGTCCGCAACTCCGGAGCTACGGCTGTCGTGGAAGGCGTGGGCGACCACGGCTGCGAGTATATGACGGGCGGTAAGGTTCTGATCATCGGCAAGACCGGCAAGAACTTCGCGGCCGGTATGAGCGGCGGCGTGGCCTACGTACTGGATGAGGACAGCGATCTGTACCTGCGCCTCAACAGAGAGATGGTTTCTTCCGAGCCGATTGTATCCAAATACGATGTTATGGAGATTAAAGACATGATCACAGATCATGTGGCATATACCAACTCCGAAAAAGGAAAAGAGATTCTGAATAACTTCAGCGAATATCTGCCGAAATTCAAGAAAATCATTCCGCATGATTACAAGAAAGTATTGCAGAAGATCTCCGAGCTGGAAGGCAAGGGATTGAGTGCGGAACAGGCGCAGATTGAAGCATTTTATGAGATTAAAAGAGGATAGGAGGGGAGAACTGTGGGAAAGCCAACTGGATTTTTGGAATATGAAAGAAAAGAAAGCAGCGCGGAAGCACCGTCAAAGAGAATCAGACATTTCAACGAATTTCACACCCCTCTGTCCCGGAAAGAACAGGAGATACAGGGAGCAAGATGTATGAACTGCGGCGTGCCGTTCTGCCAGTCGGGGATTCTGATCAACGGTATGGTGACCGGCTGCCCGCTCAATAATCTGATTCCGGAATGGAACGATGCGACTTACACGGGCAACTGGGATGAGGCATATCAGCGACTGCGGAAAACAAACCCGTTCCCGGAATTTACCGGGCGGGTGTGTCCGGCTCCCTGCGAGGTGGGATGTACCTGCAACCTGAACGGGGATCCGATCAATATCAAGGAAAAAGAGCTGAGCATCATTGAGAGGGCCTATGAGCGAGGACTTGCCAGACCGGAACCTCCGGCAGTGCGCACCGGCAAGAAGGTTGCCGTGGTGGGCTCCGGCCCGTCGGGACTGTCCGTGGCTCATTATCTGAACATGCGCGGACATTCCGTGACGGTTTACGAGCGTTCCGACCGTCCGGGCGGTCTGCTGATGTACGGAATCCCGAATATGAAGCTGGAGAAAATCTACATTGAGCGAAAAGTGGATGTCATGAAAGAAGAAGGCGTCATTTTCAAGACCAACATCAATGTGGGTGTGGATATCAAGGCGGAGGAGCTGAAAGAAGAATATGACGCTATCGTTCTTTGCTGCGGCGCCTCCGACCCGCGGGACATCAAAGTGCCGGGCAGAAAGAGCAAGGGTATTTACTTTGCGGTGGACTATCTGACCGCCACTACCAAAAGCCTGCTGAACTCCAACTTTGCCGACAAGAAATATATCGACGCCAAAAATAAAAACGTCATGGTCATCGGCGGCGGCGACACCGGAAACGACTGCGTTGGAACCTCCATCCGCCTGGGCTGCAAGAGCATGCTCCAGCTGGAGATGATGCCGAAACTGCCGGATGAGAGACAGCCGAACAACCCTTGGCCGGAGTGGCCGAGAGTCTGCAAGACCGACTACGGCCAGGAAGAATCTATCGCCGTCTTCGGCAAAGACCCGCGCGTCTACCAGACTACGGTAAAAGAATTTATCGCCAACGAAAAAGGCGAGGTATGCAAGGCGAAACTTGTAAAACTTGAGAGCAAATTTGACAAGAAGGCGGGACGGAACATCATGGCCGAAGTGGCCGGCAGCGAGTACGAAGTTCCGGTGAATCTGGTTCTGATCGCCGCAGGCTTCCTGGGAAGCCAGTCTTATGTGACCAAAGCCTTCGGCGTGGACACCAACGAGCGCAGCAACGTAAAGACAGAAGCCGGTTCCTACAAAACCAACGTGGATAAAGTCTTTACCGCCGGCGACATGCACCGCGGCCAGTCCCTGGTGGTGTGGGCCATCCGGGAAGGACGCGACTGCGCAAGAGAAGTCGACTTATCCCTTATGGGGTATACAAACCTGTAACCACCAGGCCATCAAAACATGCGTCTGCTCGTGCTTGCACGAAAGCAGATGCGTGTTTTAGAGGGCCGCCCCCACATGAGCATGAAGCTCGATAGAGCGGGAATGCGAATGAGGGGAGGATTGCGGGAGCGCGAAGCGCGGAGCAATCCGGGTGGTTACAAAAATAAAGAGTAATCCTGGCGGGCCGGGGCAGCTGTGCTGTCTCCGGCCCGCCGCTGCGTGAGGAGCAGAAGCTGTCCCGCCGGTGGTCTGTGGAAGTCTGCCCCTCGTCCCTCGGATGTCGCAATCAGACGAAAAAAGAAGGATTTTGAAAAAATATTTCATTTTCCATTCACTATCAGGATTGGCGATGAGGAGACGCAGATTGGTGAAGGCAAACCGGAATTCTCCGTCATTTTTCATAAGGTTCCTTCCATGAAGGATCTTATGACCAGCACCTCCATTGCCCTGGGTGAGGCGTACATGGACAGGGATCTGGAGATCGAGGGAGACCTCTTTCATGCCCTCAATATGTTTATGGGACAGATGGGTAAGTTTTCCACCGACAAAAAGTCTCTGAAAAAGCTCATTTTTTCTTCTCTGAGCAAAGCAAATCAGTCCAAAGAAGTTTCTTCCCATTATGACATCGGAAATGATTTCTACAAGCTGTGGCTGGATGAGACCATGAGCTATTCCTGCGGATATTTTAAGAATCCGGATGATACGCTGTATCAGGCCCAGGTAAATAAGGTGGACCGTATTCTGGAGAAGCTGTATCTGCAGAAAGACATGACGCTGCTGGATATCGGATGCGGCTGGGGATTCCTTCTTATTGAAGCCGCTAAGAAATATGGCATCAAAGGCGTCGGTATTACGCTGAGCAAAGAGCAGAAGAAAAAATTTGAGGAAAGAATTGTGGAAGAGGGTCTGGAAGGCCGTCTGAAAGTGGAACTGATGGACTACCGGGATCTGCCGAAGAGCGGTATGAAGTTTGACCGCGTTGTCAGCGTCGGCATGCTGGAGCATGTGGGACGGGATAACTACGATCTATTCATGCGATGCGTTAAAGAAGTGATGAATCCGGGCGGACTCTTCCTCCTTCATTATATCAGCGCCCTGCAGGAGCATCCGGGCGACGCATGGATTAAGAAATACATTTTCCCGGGCGGCATGATTCCGTCACTGCGGGAGATCATCAATATCGCCGGCGACCATCGTTTCTACACGCTGGACGTGGAAAGCCTGCGCCGGCATTATAACAAGACCCTTCTGTGCTGGAACAAAAACTTCCAGGAACATAAGGCAGAGGTTGTGGAGATGTTCGGCGACCGCTTTACACGTATGTGGGAGCTGTACCTGTGCGCCTGCGCGGCAACCTTTATGAACGGTATCATCGACTTGCACCAGATTCTGTTTACCAACGATGTGAACAATGATCTGCCGATGACCCGCTGGTACTAAGATGACCCGCAGGGTATTAATGTGACCCGGCGCTACTAAAAAAATTTATTGATTCTTTTTTGTTTATCGCTTATGATGGTACAAAGACAGGACTGAAGAATGGTTGTCTGGTATCATCATAAGTTATGCAAAGGAGAGTTTATTATAATGAAGATTATTCTGGCATCCGGCTCTCCCAGAAGGAAAGAACTTCTGGCGCAGGCCGGATATGATTTTGTAATAGAGGTCAGCGATGCTGATGAAAATATACAGGCGGATTCTCCGGGGACTCTGGTGGAAGAGCTGTCCCACCGGAAGGCCGGAGCTGTGGCAAAGCAGCATATGGCTGCCGCCGCTGGCGCAGCCGCTCCCGGGCAGGAAATGTACACCATCATCGGAGCCGACACGGTGGTGGCCGTTGACGGCAGAGTCCTCGGCAAACCGGATGGAGAAGAGGGAGCTGTGGAGATGCTCCGTTCTCTTTCCGGCAGAACCCATCAGGTGTACACCGGAGTTTCTCTTCTTCTGCTGGAGGAAGGCCGCCTGGTGGCGGAGGAGAAGTTCCATGTGTGTACCGATGTGACCATGAGGGAGATATCTGACGAGGAGATCCGGTGGTATGTGTCTACCGGTGAACCGATGGATAAGGCAGGCGCTTACGGAATCCAGGGCAAGGCGGCCGTATTTATCTCCGGCATCCACGGAGATTATTATAATGTTGTCGGTCTGCCACTCTGTGAGACGGTGAGCCGGCTGCGCCGGATGTGGAAGGAAAAGGACATTCATGAATAAATACAGTTTACGGAGTAAAAACAGACGGGGAAGAGGAAACGTTCTCCTGGCCGCATTTCTGCTGCTCTGCCTTTGCACCGGCCTTCTGGCCGGCTGCAGGAGTGCCGGAGCGCCGGGAACCGGAGTATCGCCGGAGGCAGGGACAGAAGCCGGCCAGCCGGCCAGCGACGATACCTTCCGTATCGTCACTTCATTTTATCCTTTATATATTATGGTAATGAATCTCACCGACGGCGTGGATGGCGTGGAGATTGCCAACATGGCGGAGCCGCAGACCGGCTGTCTGCACGACTATCAGCTGAGACCGGGAGATCTGGTGCGTCTGGAGGGCGCCGATGTGTTTCTCGCCAACGGCGGCGGAATGGAGGATTTCCTGTCGGATGTGCTGGATACGTACCCGTCCCTTACGATTTTATACGCCCTCGACGGACTGGAAGAGGAACAGCTTCTGCCCGGAGAAGCGCACGCCCACGAAGGCCATGCCCACGCGCATGAAGAGGAGAATGAAGGCGAAGAGGTGAATCCGCATACCTGGCTGAATCCGGAGCTTTACAAACAGGAGCTTTCGTACATTTCCTCGGAACTTGGACAAATGGATCCGGAACACAGGGAACAGTACGATCAAAACCGGATAGAATACGAAGAAAAAATCGATGCGCTGCTGACGGAATATGAGGATCTGAACGGTATAGCGCCGAAAAAAGGCTGTGTGCTCCTCCACGAGAGCTTTGCTTATCTGGCGGACACCTTTGGATTTCCGGTACTTGAGACCATCGATGTGGAGAAGGACAGCGGATTTTCTGCCAGGGAAATCCGGATGCTCATTGACACCGTACAGGAGGCGGGCGACGGGATGATCCTCTCGGACAGCCAGTATTCGGGACGGATATCGAATCTGCTGGCAGGAGAAACCGGAATGGACGTGCATCAGCTGGATTCCTGCGTCAGCGGGCAGTATGCCAAGGACGCATGGCTTGACAGTATGAGAAAGAATCTGGAGGAATTAAGAAATGCGGCGAATTAAACCGAAGATGTGCGGAAATCACTGCACGAGAATTGAACATGTGGACGTCACTCTGGATAATAATCATATTTTAGAGGACGTGAATTTTCATCTGTATTGCGGAGAGATGCTGACGATCATCGGCAAAAACGGTGCAGGCAAGTCGACGCTCATGAAAGCTCTGCTGGGAGAGATTCCTTATAAAGGAAGGATTATTTTTGAGGATATGCGCAGCGGTAAAAGAAGCCGCATGAAGATCGGCTATGTGCCGCAGCATCTTGCTTTTGATAAGAATACGCCGACCACGGTGTATGATTTCTTCGCGTCCTGTATCAGCCGCCGTCCGGTGTGGCTTATGAAAGATAAAAAGACCTATGAGAGGGTAAGACAAGAACTGTCGCGGTTCCAGGCGGAGGAGCTTATCGACCAGTGTCTGGGCGATCTGTCCGGCGGAGAGCTGCAGCGGGTACTGCTTTCTGTGGCGACCTGCCCGATGCCGAATCTGCTGCTGCTGGATGAGCCTATTTCCGGCATTGACCGCAACGGTACGACGCTCTTTTATGAGCTTCTGGACGAGCTGAAAGGGAAATACGATATATCCATTCTGATGATCAGCCACGATCTGGATTTTGTCTACGAATATTCTGACAGGGTCATTTTGCTTGATAAAACCGTGGAGGCGGAGGGAACGCCGGCGCAGGTGTACCGGACCGAAGCCTTTCAGAAGACATTCGGATACGCGGAGCATCCGCTGTTTGCCCCGTCGGCGGCAGCGCTGTCCGGACGCCGGACTGAAACAGAGGAGGGATAACCATGTTTGAATATGAATTTATGAAAAATGCACTGGCGGCAGTGCTGCTGATCACCCCTCTGTTCGGACTGCTGGGGACAATGATCGTAAACAATAAGATGGCGTTCTTTTCTGACGCTCTCGGCCATTCCGCCATTACAGGAATCGCCCTTGGAGTGATACTAGGCATGACCGATACCACTCTGTCCATGATTCTTTTCGGTATTTTATTCGCCCTGCTTTTAAACTGGATCAAGTACCGGGGCAAGGCGGGAGCGGAGACGGTCATCAGCGTGTTCGCTTCCTGTGGTCTCGCCGTGGGACTGGCGGTGCTGTCCATGGGAGGAAACTTCTCCCGATATAATTCTTTGCTCATCGGAGATATTTTAAGTATTACACGGACGGAGCTTCTGGGACTGCTTATCGCCTTTGGGC
>FCNR01000054.1 GCA_900016875.1 Eubacteriaceae bacterium CHKCI004
AGCTTTGTCGGCAAGATTGACTTGCCCGAAGCCTAACGCCCGACCTATCCGACACAATGGCCAAGTGCCGGATAGGAACGGCAAAATTTTTTACACTTCTATTACTTCTTTATCACACATAAGCAAAGTCCCAGGGCATGAAGCAGCTCATGGCTGGCGCTGGCGTCGCCGTGGTCGGCATGGTCCTCGTACCCCTGCTCTCCAGCCTGTTCACCGTCTGATCGCTCCCGTCGTTAAGCTGTCATAAGAAATCCTTGCCGCCCCTGCCCCCAAGCGGGGGCGGCTGAAAGGAGGTTGACACCGTATGGATTTCTTACTCGATGCCCTTACTGACTGGCTCAAGGAAATGTTGGTAGGCGGCATTATGAGCAACTTATCGGGGATGTTCGATAGCGTGAACCAGCAGGTCGCAGACATTGCGACACAGGTGGGCCAGACCCCGCAGGGCTGGAACGGGAGTATTTTCAGCATGATCCAAAATCTCTCCAACTCCATCATGGTGCCGATTGCTGGCGTGATCCTGGCTATCGTGATGACGCTGGAGCTGATTCAGATGATTACCGACAAGAACAACCTGCATGATGTGGACACCTGGATGATCTTCAAGTGGGTGTTCAAATCTGCCGCTGCCATCCTCATCGTCTCAAACACCTGGAACATCGTGATGGGCGTGTTTGACGCAGCTCAAAGTGTGGTGGCGCAGGCGGCGGGCATCATCGGTTCCGACGCTTCCATCGACATCTCCTCTGTCATGACCGATATGGAGTCCCGGCTGATGGATATGGACCTGGGGCCGCTGTTCGGCCTGTGGTTCCAGTCGCTCTTTATCGGCATTACCATGTGGGCGCTTTACATTTGTATCTTTATCGTGATTTATGGCCGTATGATTGAGATTTACCTTGTGACCTCGGTGGCTCCCATCCCTATGGCCACCATGATGGGCAAGGAATGGGGCGGTATGGGCCAGAACTATCTGCGCTCGTTGATCGCCCTGGGCTTCCAGGCATTTCTCATCATCGTCTGTGTGGCGATCTACGCCGTGCTGGTGCAGAGTATTGCCACCGAATCCGACATCATTATGGCCATCTGGAGCTGCGTGGGCTATACGGTCCTGTTGTGCTTTACGCTCTTTAAGACCGGCAGCCTCGCAAAATCCGTTTTCAATGCACATTAACCAGGAAGGAGGTAATCCCTTTGGCTTATGTACCTGTACCCAAGGATCTTACGAAAGTCAAAACCAAGGTCGCGTTCAACTTAACCAAGAGGCAGCTTGTCTGCTTCGGCGGCGGTGCGCTGATCGGCGTACCGCTTTTCTTCCTGCTCCGGGGGCCTGTGGGAAACAGCGTGGCTGCCATGTGTATGATGCTGGTCATGCTGCCCTTCTTCATGCTGGCGATGTATGAAAAACACGGTCAGCCCCTGGAAAAGATCGTGGGCAATATCATCAAGGTGGCCGTCATCCGGCCCAAGGAGCGCCCGTATCAGACCAACAACTTCTATGCCGTTTTGGAACGGCAGGAAAAACTCGACAAGGAGGTGTATGACATTGTTCACGGTAATCAAAAGCTGGCTGCACCGGCTGTTCGGAAAAGACGAAAAGACCGCGCAGCCGGTTAATCAGAAAAAGATGAAAAAGCTGTCCCGCGCCGACAGAAAGCAGATCGAGGCTGCCATTGCCCGTGCCAATCGCACAGACAAAAAGAAAAAATCGGCTCAGGACAGTATCCCCTATGAACGGATGTGGCCGGACGGCATCTGCCGTGTGGCAGGCAGCCGCTACACAAAGACCATCCAATTCCAGGACATCAACTATCAGCTCTCGCAGAACGAGGACAAGACAGCGATCTTCGAGGGCTGGTGCGATTTCCTCAACTACTTCGACAGCTCCATTCAGTTCCAGCTGTCCTTTTTGAACCTGGCAGCCTCTGAGGAGACCTTTGCCCGCGCCATCAACATTCCTCTCCAGGGGGATGATTTTGACAGCATCCGGGTGGAGTACACCACCATGCTGCAAAACCAGCTGGCAAGAGGCAACAACGGTCTTATCAAGACCAAGTACCTGACTTTCGGCATCGACGCCGACAGCCTCAAGGCCGCCAAGCCCCGTCTGGAGCGCATTGAGACCGACATTCTCAACAACTTCAAACGCCTGGGCGTGGCCGCCGAGACCCTGGACGGCAAGGCGCGGCTGGCACAGCTTCACGGCATTTTCCACATGGATGAACAGGTGCCGTTCCGCTTTGAATGGGACTGGCTGGCTCCGTCCGGTCTGTCCACCAAGGATTTCATCGCGCCGTCCGGCTTCGAGTTCCGCACCGGCAAACAGTTCCGTATGGGTAAAAAATACGGGGCTGTTTCTTTTTTGCAGATCCTCGCCCCGGAGCTGAATGACCGGATGCTGGCGGATTTTCTGGATATGGAAAGCTCTCTGATCGTCAGCCTGCATATCCAGTCCGTAGATCAGATCAAGGCCATCAAGACGGTCAAGCGGAAAATCACCGACCTGGATAAATCCAAAATTGAGGAACAGAAAAAAGCCGTCCGCGCCGGATATGACATGGACATCATTCCCTCCGACCTTGCCACCTACGGTGCCGAGGCCAAGAAGCTCTTGCAGGATTTGCAGAGCCGAAACGAGCGAATGTTCCTTGTGACCTTCCTGGTGCTGAACACGGCGGACAATCCCCGGCAGCTGGGCAACAATGTGTTCCAGGCCAGTTCCATCGCACAGAAGTACAACTGCCAGCTGACAAGGCTTGACTTCCAGCAGGAAGAAGGGCTGATGTCTGCGCTGCCCTTGGGCCTCAATCAGATCGAGATTCAGCGGGGGCTGACCACCAGTTCCACGGCTATCTTTGTTCCGTTCACCACCCAGGAGCTTTTCCAGAACGGCAAAGAGGCGCTGTACTACGGTATCAACGCCCTGTCCAACAACCTCATCATGGTGGACCGCAAGCTGCTGAAAAACCCCAACGGACTGATTCTCGGCACCCCTGGTTCCGGCAAGTCCTTCAGCGCCAAGCGCGAGATCGCCAACTGTTTCCTGCTCACCAATGATGACATCATTATCTGCGACCCGGAGGCCGAGTACGCGCCCTTGGTGGAGCGCCTGCATGGGCAGGTCATCAAGATTTCGCCCACCAGCAGCAATTACATTAACCCTATGGATTTGAACCTGGACTACTCGGACGATGAAAGTCCGCTGTCTCTCAAGTCCGACTTCATCCTGTCTCTGTGCGAGCTGATCGTAGGCGGCAAAGAGGGCTTGCAGCCGGTTCAGAAAACCATCATTGACCGCTGTGTGCGGCTGGTGTATCAGGACTATCTCAATGACCCCCGCCCGGAGAATATGCCCATCCTGGAGGACCTCTACAACCTGCTGCGGGCGCAGGACGAGAAAGAGGCGCAGTACATCGCCACGGCGCTGGAAATCTATGTGACCGGCTCCCTCAATGTGTTTAACCATCAGAGCAATGTGGACATCAACAACCGTATCGTCTGCTACGACATCAAGGAGCTGGGCAAGCAGCTGAAAAAGATCGGTATGCTGGTGGTCCAGGACCAAGTGTGGAACCGCGTTACCATCAACCGTGCTGCCCACAAATCCACCCGTTACTACATCGACGAGATGCACCTGCTGCTGAAAGAGGAACAGACCGCCGCCTACACGGTGGAGATTTGGAAGCGGTTCAGAAAATGGGGCGGCATCCCCACCGGCATCACGCAGAATGTCAAAGACTTGCTTTCTTCCCGCGAGGTGGAGAACATCTTTGAGAACTCCGACTTCGTGTATATGCTCAACCAGGCGGGCGGGGACCGGCAGATTCTCGCCAAGCAGCTGGGCATTTCCCCTCACCAGCTTTCCTATGTGACCCACTCCAGCGAGGGCGAGGGCCTGCTGTTCTATGGCTCCACGATCCTGCCTTTCGTGGACCATTTCCCCAAGAACACCGAGCTGTACCGCATTATGACCACCAAACCCCAGGAACTGAAAAAGGAGGATGAATGACCATGAAACCCAACACCGAACTGAATACCATGATGTTTTTTGACGATGCCCTGGAGGGTGAGCGCACCCAGCTGCTCACCGAGCTGGCCGATGCCGTCAGCGAGACCCGCACGGCGGCGGATCAGGCTGCGGAGCTGAACGAGGACGGCGAAGCGGGCCTGCTGCGCCTGACGGAAATCTGGTGCGCCATGAACGGCGTCCCGGCCATCGTCATCTTCGAGGGCGGGCAGTCCGAGCTGCTGGCCAATGTGGTGGCGCAGATCTACGCCCATCTGCTTCAGCACCCCTCCCGTGACCCTGTGGGGCTGGCCGTCTATGTGGAGCTGCGCTACATGACGGCCTCCCTCATGTTGGGGGAATGGTTTGAATAAGGAACCGCGCCTGCGCTTTACGGACGAGGAACGGGCTGACCCGGCTCTGGAGAAGCCCATCCGTAAGGCGGACAAGGCCGCCGCCAAAGCAGACAAGGCGCAGGCCAAAATCCCCAAAAAGCAGGTCCGGCAAAAGACGGTGGACCCGGAGACCGGCAAAGTGACCACCAAGCTGGTGCTGGAGGACAAGAAGAAGCCGCCCTCCAAATTGTCCCATGCGGTGCGGGATACCCCCGCCAATGCCGCTCTGGGGAAGCTCCACAAGGAAATCCGGGAGACCGAACAGGACAATGTGGGCGTGGAGAGCGCCCACAAGTCCGAGGAGGCTGCCGAGACCGGCGTTAGGCTTGCACGGGAAGGCTACCGCAGCCACAAGTTGAAGCCCTACCGCAAGGCGGCCCAGGCCGAGCAGAAGCTGGAGAAGGCCAATGTGAACGCCTTGTATCAGAAGTCCCTGCGGGAAAATCCCCAGCTTGCCAGCAACCCCATCTCCCGCTGGCAGCAGAAACAGGCCATCAAAAAGGAATACGCTGCCGCCAAGCGCGCCGGTCAAGCTGTCGGGAACACCGCCAAGACTGCGGAGGCCACCGGCATGGCGGCCAAGGCGGTCAAGGAGAAAGCCCAGCAAGCGGGCGCGTTTGTCATGCGCCACAAAAAGGGCTTTTTGATTGCGGGTGCGATCTTCCTGCTGGTCTGTATGCTGCTCAACACCATGTCCTCCTGCTCCATGATGGCGCAGAGTATCGGTTCCGTGGTGTCCGGCACCACCTACCCGTCGGATGATCCTGAGCTGGTGGCGGTGGAGGCCGACTACGCTGCCAAAGAAACGGCGCTGCAAGCCGAGATCGACAACATCGAAAGCAGCCATCCGGGGTATGACGAGTACCGCTATGACCTGGATATGATCGGGCATGACCCCCATGAGCTGGCAGCCTACCTGTCCGCCGTGCTGCAAGGCTATACCCGGCAGAGCGCCCAGGCCGAGCTGGAGCGCGTGTTCGACGCACAGTATGAACTGACGCTTACCGAGGAAGTGGAGATACGATACCGCACCGAAACTTCCACGGACCCCGTGACCGGCGAGACGACCACCGAGGAAGTCCCGTATGAGTATTACATTCTGAATGTGAAGCTCACCAGCAAGCCCATATCTTCCGTGGCTTCGGAGCTGCTAACCCCGGAACAGCTGGAAATGTACCAGGTGTACCGGCAGACGCTGGGCAACAAGCCGCTGATCTTCGGCGGCGGCTCCCCGGATACGAGCAACTCCGAGGACCTGACCGGCGTGGTATTCGTCAACGGCACCCGCCCCGGCAATCAGGCCGTGGTGGACATAGCCAAAAGTCAGGTGGGCAATGTGGGCGGTCAGCCCTACTGGAGCTGGTACGGCTTCAATTCCCGTGTGGAATGGTGCGCCTGCTTCGTGTCCTGGTGCTACGGCCAGATGGGGCTGTCCGAGCCGCGCTTTGCCGCCTGCCAGTCCCAGGGTATTCCGTGGTTCCAGTCTCACGGACAATGGGGCGGGCGTGATTACGCCAATATCGCCCCCGGCGACGCCATCTTCTTTGACTGGGACCTGGATGGCAGCGCCGACCATGTGGGCCTTGTGGTCGGCACAGACGGCAGCCGGGTCTACACCGTGGAGGGCAATTCTGGCGACGCCTGCAAGATCAAGAGTTATTCCCTGTCCTACGAGTGCATCAAGGGCTACGGCCTGATGAACTGGTAAGGCCGATTTATGAGAAAAGGAGTGATTGAAATGGCTAAGAACAAAATCCAGCGCATTGACCAGGAGATTGCCAAGGTCCGCGAGAAGATCGCGGAGTACCAGGACAAGCTGAAAACCCTGGAGGCGCAGAAAACCGAGGCGGAGAACCTGGAAATCGTTCAGATGGTGCGCGCCCTGCGGCTGACCCCGGAGCAGCTGAACGCCATGCTCTCCGGTGGTACGGTCCCTGGCATGGCCGCTGCCTCCGCCAACTACAACGAACAGGAGGATACCGACCATGAAGAATAAGAAAATTTTCAAAACCCTTTCGGCCCTCTGCGCCGCCCTGGTGCTGATGATGGGCCTTTCCGTGACTGCCTTTGCCCAGGGAACGGAAGAACTTCCGGCGGAGGATGCCACCAACGACAGCAATGTGGTCGTGGAGGAAACCGAGGACAGTCCGGCCCTGACCCCGGATGGCAACGCCGCCCTGGTGGATGATTTCGGCGACAACAAGCAGCTCATCACCGTCACCACCAAGGCAGGCAACTACTTCTACATCCTCATTGACCGGGCCAACGAGGACAAGGAAACCGCTGTCCACTTCTTAAACCAGGTGGACGAGGCGGACCTGATGGCGCTGATGGAGGACGGTCAGACCACCCAGGAGCAGCCCGCCACCTGTACCTGTACGGAGAAATGTGTGGCCGGTGCGGTGAATACGGCCTGCCCGGTGTGTGCCACCAATATGAGCGCCTGCACGGGTAAGGAGCCGGAACCGGAGACCCCGGAAGAAACCCCGGAACCGGAAGAACCGGCGCAGAAACCCGCAGGACTGAATCCGGCCATTCTTTTGGCGGTGCTGGCTCTGATGGGTGGCGGCGGCGCTTTTGCCTACTTTAAGCTGGTAAAAAGCAGACCCAAGACCAAGGGCAACGACAATTTGGACGATTATGACTACGGCGAGGATGATACCGATCAGGAGGACGAGGACTCCTGGGAGACCGAGGAATCTGACGAGCCGGACGCTGACGGGGGCGGCGACGAGGAAAGCGAGGACAAGACGGTTTGACCCGCTTCACCGACAGCCCCTATGAACGCATGATGACACGCAGGCCGGAGGGCGGGAAGGAAACTTCCCGTCCTCCTACTTTATCTCCCGGCCACCCCTGTTATGGCTGCGGAAATTACCGTGACGGTCAGCCCTGCGTGGGATTCTGCCACCGGCAGCTGACCGCATGGCTGCGGGAAAGGAGGATGAAAAACCATGAAGCTGGTGATCGCTGAGAAACCGTCCGTTGCCCAAAGTCTGGCCGCCGTGATTGGGGCCACCGCCCGCAAGGACGGCTATCTGGAGGGCGGCGGCTGGCGGGTCAGCTGGTGTGTGGGCCATCTGGCTGGTCTGGCCGACGCCGACGCTTATAACCCGGACTACGCCAAGTGGCGCTATGACGATCTGCCCATTCTGCCGGAACCCTGGCAGATGGTGGTGAGCAAGGACAAGAAGAAACAGTTTGATGTGCTGAAGCAGCTGATGAACGCCCCGGATGTGACCGAAGTGGTAAACGCCTGCGACGCCGGACGCGAGGGGGAGCTGATCTTCCGCAGCGTCTATGAGCTGGCGGGCTGCCAGAAGCCCATGAAGCGGCTCTGGATTTCCTCAATGGAGGATTCCGCCATCCGGGAGGGCTTTGCAAACCTGCGCCCCGGTGCAGACTATGACGGCCTGCGGGATGCGGCCCTCTGCCGCGCCAAAGCGGACTGGCTGGTGGGTATCAATGCCACCCGGCTGTTTTCCGTGCTGTACCACCGGACCCTCAACATCGGACGTGTCATGTCCCCGACGCTGGCCCTCATTGTCCAGCGAGAAGCCGAGATCGACACCTTCAAGCCGGTGCCATTCTACACGGTCACACTGGAGCTGCCCGGTTTCACCGTTTCCGGGGAGCGCATGGCAGACAAGGCTGCCGCCCAACAGCTGAAAACGGCCTGCCAAGGTGCGGCTGCCACAGTGAAAAAAGTGGGGCGCAAAAACAAATCCGAGAAGCCGCCCGCCCTCTATGACCTGACCACCCTCCAACGGGACGCCAACCGGCTGCTGGGGTTCACCGCCCAGCAAACCCTGGACTACCTGCAAAATTTGTATGAAAAGAAGCTCTGTACCTACCCTCGGACGGACAGCCGCTATCTGACTTCGGATATGGCGGCGAGTCTACCGGAGCTGGTCCAGCTCACTGCCGGGGCGATGCCCTTTTCCAATGGCATGGAGATTGCCTGCAATGCCGCCCAGATTGTCAACGACAAGAAAGTGACCGACCATCATGCAGTGATCCCTACCCGCAACCTCCAGGGCGCGGACCTGTCCGGCCTGCCGGTGGGCGAAAAGGCGGTGCTGGAGTTGGTGGCTCTGCGCCTGCTGTGCGCCGTGGCCCAGCCCTATACCTTTGCGGAAACCGCCGTTGTTGTCGAGTGCGCCGGAGCGGAGTTTACTGCCAAAGGCCGCACAGTGAAAAATTACGGCTGGCGGGCGCTGGACGCTGCCTATCGCGCAGGGCTGAAGAATGTGGAGCAGGACAAAGAACCCGAGGACAAGGCTCTGCCTGAGCTGTCTGAAGGTCAGACGCTGCCCCTTTCTGGTGCTACCGTCAAGGAGGGCAAGACCACCCCGCCCAAGCACTTCACCGAAGATACGCTACTCTCCGCAATGGAGACTGCCGGGAAGGACGATATGCCGGAGGATGCCGAGCGCAAGGGCCTGGGGACCCCGGCCACCCGCGCCGGGATTCTGGAAAAGCTGGTTTCCACCGGCTTTTTGGAGCGCAAAAAGAGCAAGAAAACCGTGCAGCTCATGCCATCCCATGACGCGGTATCCCTTATCACCGTGTTGCCGGAGCAGCTGCAATCGCCCCTTCTGACTGCTGAGTGGGAGTACCGGCTGGGTGAGATCGAGCGTGGCGAGCTGGCCCCGGAGGATTTCATGGCTGGGATTAGTGCCATGCTCAAAGAACTTGTGGGAACCTATCAAGCTATCAAGGGAACGGAGTATTTGTTCAGCCCTTCCCACGAAGTGGTGGGCAAATGCCCCCGCTGTGGCGGAGAGGTTGCAGAAATGCAAAAAGGCTTCTTCTGTCAGACAGAATCTTGCAAATTTGCAATTTGGAAAAACAACAAGTGGTGGGAGATGAAGCACAAGCAACCTACCAAAGCCATCGTAACGGCACTGCTCAAAGATGGCCGCGCTCATGTGAGGGGCTTGTACTCCGAGAAAACCGGCAAGACCTACGATGCCACTGTGGTGTTGGCGGATGATGGGCAGTACGCCAACTTCAAGCTGGAGTTTGACCAGCAGAAAGGTGGCAAACGATGAAGCTCTCACGCTATGAACAGGAAACCATCATCCTCTACAACCAGGCCGAAGCCACCGCCGAGGTCTATACCCATGACCCCCGGCTGCTGGAGAAGCTGCGGCGACTGGCAGAGAAATACCCGGACCAGATTGTGAAAAAGGACCGCCAGACCTTTCTCGTTCCCAAACGCTGTGTGTCCGTCCGGGAACCTTACAGCGCCGAGCGCCGTAAGGCAGCCAGTGAACTGGCCAAGGCTGCCGGATACAGGCCGCCCACCCCCAAGAAAGGCAATGAGTAAGCATGGCTGAAAGTGTCTTTGAGGCTGTCAAGCAGTCCATCACCGTCCGAGAAGCAGCGCAGATGTACGGAATCGAGGTCAACCGGAGCGGCATGGCCTGTTGTCCCTTCCACGATGACAAAAATCCCAGCATGAAGCTGAACGAGGAATATTTTTATTGCTTTGGCTGCGGAGCCACCGGCGATGTGATTGACTTCACAGCGAGGCTCTACAATCTGTCCCCCAAAGAGGCCGCCGAGAAGCTGGCCCAGGATTTTGGCCTGGCTTATGACAGTCAGGCCCCTCCCCGGCGACGCCATGTCCGCCAGAAATCCGAGGCGCAGAAATTCAAGGAGGACCGAGACCATGCCTTTCGTGTCCTGGCCGACTACTTTCATTTGCTCCGCAAGTGGGAAACGGACTACACACCCAAAACACCGGAGGAAAATCCACATCCCCGATTCATGGAGGCAATCCAGAAAAAGGACTATGTGGGCTATCTGCTGGATTTTTTTCTGGAGAACAGCCCGGAGGAGCAAAAGCTGTGGATTGCCGAACATCAATCAGAAATAGCCAAATTGGAAAGGAGAGTGAAATTCATGGCTGATAAGACCACCAATCGAGAACGGTTACAAGAGATCACAGCGGGCATTGAACAGGGTATCAAGGAACTGTTTGAGAGCGAGAAGTATATGCGCTATCTGTCCGTCATGTCCAAGTTCCACCGCTACTCCGTCAACAACACCATGCTCATCTATATGCAGCGCCCGGACGCCACCCTGGTGGCCGGGTTCAACAAGTGGAAAAATCAGTTTGAGCGCCATGTGAAAAAGGGTGAGCATGGTATCACCATCATTGCCCCCACGCCCTACAAAAAGAAGATCGAGGAAATGAAGCGCGACCCGGATACTCATGCACCCATCCTGGACGCGGATGGCAAGGCGGTCATGGAGGAAAAAGAAATTGAAATCCCCATGTTCCGTCCGGTGAAGGTGTTCGATGTGAGCCAGACGGACGGAAAGCCCCTGCCAGAGCTGGCCTCCAGCCTGTCCGGGACGGTGCCGCACTATGAGGCTTTCATGGAAGCTCTGCGCCGCTCGGCTCCGGTTCCCATCGAGTTTGAGCCGATGGCCGAGAACATGGACGGCTATTTCTCCTCTGACCAGCAGCGGATCGCCATCCGGGAAGGCATGAGCGAGGTGCAGACTGTTTCCGCCGCTGTCCATGAGACCGCGCACAGTAAGCTCCACGACCCCAAAAAGTACGAAGCGGAGCCGACCTGGAAGATCGTGATGGTGAGCGAGGGCGGCACCAAGCATGACTTCCGTCTGGACTTCGCCACCGAAGCAGAGGCGGAACAGGCCGCCGCCGAGGAAGGCTGGCGCTATGTGGACGAGAATCGGTTTGAGTGGCGGTTGGAAGTGGAGGAAGATCTGACGGCGGTGAAACAGGCCGCCAAGAACCGCAACACCGAGGAAGTGGAGGCCGAGAGCATTTCTTATGCGGTTTGCCAGTATTTCGGCATCCAGACCGGCGAGAACAGTTTTGGCTACATCGCTTCCTGGTCGAAGGACAAGGAGCTGAAGGAGCTGCGGGCCAGTCTGGAGACCATCAACAAGACTTCCTGCGAGCTGATTAACGACATCGAGCGCAACTACAAGGAAATCTGCAAGGAGCGCGGCATTGACCTGACTGCCGCCACGGAACCGCAGCAGGACTCTATCGAGCAGCTGGCAGCAGACATCGACCAGTTCACTTTCGATTATGACCCTTATGAGTATCGGAACAATGCAGATAGCCGTGAGGACGCACTGCACGAACTGACTGCCACACTCCGAAGCGGAGATGCCAGCGGTGTACGCGAATGGCTCCAGAATATCGTGAACGAGGATGAACCGGATGAAACCACCCAAAAAGCTGCCGAGCTTATGGGACGCTTGGATCAGCTGGTGCCGATGACTGAACCGGAACAGCTGACCGAGCCGGAAAATACCGAAAGTGTCCAGCCCAGCGCCGAGTACCGGGAGGCCCTGTTGGTGCTGGATGATACCAGCTACCTTCATGTTCAGCCCTGCGACACCGGCTGGGACTACACGCTCTACGATGTGGCAACCATGAAGCAGATGGACGGCGGCCAGTTGGACGGGCCGGATATGGGCCGTTCCACAGCGGTTAGCCATATCTGCGAGGACCTGGGGATGGGCGGCAAGTCCATCAAGTATGCGCCGCTGTCCATGATCGAGACTTTGCAGGAGGCGGCTTACCACCAGATGCAGGAACAGGTCAGCCAGCAGACCACAGAAGCTGCCGCCACCCAGCTGCCGGATGCCCAGGAGCAGGCGTTGGACGAGTATCCCATGCCGGACCCGGCACTGACTCAGGATGATCTGGAGAAATGCGGCTACCTGGACGGTGACCTTCTGCCCCTCTCCAAAGAGCGAGCCTATGAGCTGATGGAGCGAGACCTGACCGTTTATATCGTCCAGGAGGGTGAAAACCCGGAAATGGCCTTTGACACTGCCGACCTGGACGCCCATGACGGTATCTTTGCTGTGTCCCGCGAGGAATGGGAGCAAAGCCCGGACTTTCACGAAAAAGTTTTGGAACGACAGGATCGGCAGTTGGAACGGGAACAGGCGTTTCTTTCCCATGAGGGAAATTGTTTTGCTATTTATCAGGTGAGCAAGGATGACCCGCAGAATGTGCGTTTTATGAATCTGGATTGGCTGCAATCGCACAATCTGTCCGTAGAGCGGAGTAACTATGACCTTATCTATACCGCCCCTCTGGACGGTTCCGGCAGCACTATGGAGCAGCTGGAAAGGCTGTATGAGCAGTTCAATCTGCAAAAGCCGGTGGATTTTCACAGCCCGTCTATGAGCGTCAGTGACATCGTTGCCATCAAGCAGAATGGTCAGGTATCCTGTCATTACTGCGACAGTGTTGGTTTCACCCAGGTGCAAGGTTTCTTGCCGGAAAATTCGCTGAGAAATGCGGAAATGACGGTGGAAGATGATTACGGCATGATCGACGGTATCATCAATAACGGCCCAAAGGAGCCGACAGTGGCCCAGCTGGAACAACAGGCCCGCAGTGGTCAGCCCATTTCTCTTATGGACTTGGCAGCAGCCGTCCATCGAGAGGAACGGGAAAAGAAAAAGTCCGTAATGGAGCAGCTGAAAAGCCAGCCCAAGACGGAACACAAAAAGACAGCGCAAAAAAAGAGCGCGGAAAGGGAGCTTTGATATGAACAACTTCACCTTTGAGGAAACGAACCTTCTTTGCATCTACAACACCGGCAGCCGCACCGGGCTGATCGACGCTCTGACGGAGATGCGCGGTGAGCTTTCGCCGGAGGAAGCCGAGCTGCGGGAACTGACGGACAGCGCCCTGGGTAAACTCCAAGCTATGAACGACACCGAGTTTGCCGAACTGGAGCTGTACCCAGATTTCGACGAGTAAAAAACACACATAAAGACCTGATGGGACGGCCTGATATGCCGTCCCATTTCTATTCAACATGAAGGGAGGACAGAAAACCATGCCATCCAAAGCTGAATTTTACCGGCAGATGGCCGAACAGGTATCGACCCAGCTTGTAGGCAGCTGGAAGGAGTGGACGGCTTTTCTCACCACCGCCGCCCGCCTTTATAAATACCCATTCCACGAGCAAATGATGATTTACGCCCAGCGCCCGGATGCCACCGCCTGCGCCGAGTATGACCTGTGGAATGAAAAAATGGGACGGTATGTGCGCCGTGGCTCCAAGGGTATTGCCCTGGTGGACGATTCCGGCGACAAGCTTCGCCTGCGCTATGTGTTCGATATTTCCGATACCGGCACCCGTGAACATTCCCGTACACCCTGGTTGTGGCAGCTGGAAGAACAGCACATTGGGCCTGTGTCGGCCATGCTGGAGCAAAACTACGGCGTTGCCGGTGACAATCTCGCCCAGCAGCTCACGGATGTAGCCGGAAAGCTGGCGAGTGAGTATTGGGACGATCATCAGAGAGATTTCCGCTATATCGTTGACGGTTCGTTCCTGGCGGAGTACGATGATTACAACATCGAAGTCCAATTTAAGTCCGCCGCCACCGTCAGTATCGCCTATGCCCTGATGTCTCGCTGTGGGCTGGATACGGAACAATATTTCCAGCATGAGGACTTCATGCCGATTTTCGATTTCAATACCCCGGCCACGGTTGGGGCGTTGGGCGCGGCGGTCAGCCAGATTAACCAGCAGGTTTTGCGGCAGATCGGCGTCACCATCCAGATCTATGAGCGCGAGCAACTCGCGGAAAGGAGCGTTACACATGGAGAACAGCCTGACTTACACGATGAACGGAGATTATCAGATTCCCGACCTGAAGCTGACCGAACAGCCGGAGAAGCCCCTGGGCAAGTACGGCAGGATGCGGAAAGCGTACCTGAAGGAACACCGGCCCCTGATTTACAATCAGCTGCTGCTGACCGAGAAGCTGTACCCGCACCTCATCGAGATCGACGAGACAGCGCAGAGCCGTCTGGAGCAGATGATGCCCCAGCTGGCGAAAGACGCGGGCGCGACGGAGCAGCTGAAAGCCAGCGACCCGATGCGCTGGGTGGGCCTGATGAACACCTGCAAAGCACAGGCCGAGGAGATTCTGATGGCGGAGCTTATTCACAGCTGAGTTTCTTCCTCTCCGAAGCAGAACAAATCAGAATCATAGATGAAGCAGAGAATGTGAAAACATCCTCTGCTTTTTCTTTTGCCCAGGCTGACATCGACCATGTGCTGCGGCTGGGCGGCAACACCTATCGCCAGAGAGAGCGCATTGTCGCGGCCTTTGAGGAGCAGAAGTCCACCACCGAGATCGCAGACACCCTGAAAACCCTGTACCATGGCGGCAACGGGATTGGCAGCATCACTGCATGGTATGCCGAGGATGGAATCCATCTTTCCCACGGCAAAACTGCCCGTTACGATAAGTCCGCCCAGGTCATTTCCTGGGAGAGTGCCGCTGAGCGTATCGGCCAGCTTTTGCAGGACGGCCAGTTTGCCACCAATGTGGAGCTGGCTGAGGCTGCGGGCTATGAACGCTCCCTCCTCGCGGAAAAGTTCTGGAATCTGTACCACGATTTCAGCGAGGAAGCCAGAGAAGCTGGGTATCTGCCCATCCTTTCCAACAATCCGGGGCGCGGTTTCCCGGAGGAATCTGCATGGCTCACCGAACAGCTGAAAAGCCCGGAGTTTCGCCAGAACCTTGCGGAAGAATATGCTGCCTTCTGGACGGCCTACCAGCAGGATCGGGATTTGCTGCGCTTCCACTACCATAAACCCAAAGAAATTTGGGAGAACCTGCAAGATCTGTCCTTGCCTCGCACCACCTTTACCTCTCAGTTGACGGAAGTACCTTCGGTCAAGCAGTTTATCTCTGAGGACGAGATCGACGCCGCCATGACCAGAGGCAGCGGATTTGAGGGCGGTAAGGGCCGAGTTTTCACCTTTTTCCAGGAACCCCATACGGATAAGGAAAAGGTGGATTTTCTCAAACATAAGTATGGTATTGGCGGTCACTCCCATGCCCTGTCCGGTGCAATGAAAAGCGATGAAAGCCACGACGGAAAAGGTCTGCACTACAAAAAAGACGGCTGCCCGGATGTGCATTTCACCTGGGAGAAAGTCGCCAAACGGATTACCGACCTGATCCAGAAGGGACGCTATCTCACAGAACAGGAACAGGCGGAGTATGACAAAATCCAGGCAGAAAAGGCCCTGGCGGAAGAAGATGCCCTGCAAGCCCAGCAGCCGGACCCGGCTGTGTGGGAATACAACGGCGTCAAGGAGCGCCACCCGGATGATATAATCCTCTACCAAATGGGGGATTTTTTTGAGCTGTACGGTGAGGACGCCAAAACTGCTGCTGCGGAACTGGACCTCAATCTCACGACCCGCGCTATCCCCGGCGGTGGCCGTGTGGAAATGTGCGGCTTTCCGGCAAACCGGCTGGAGCAGGTTGTGGAACAGCTGCGGGATAAGCATGATGTGACCATTTCCGCTGTCCCGAAGGGCGGCAGGGAGCGGCAGGAGTATTCCATGCCCTCTATCGACCATGAGGCGGAACAGCACATCAATGCCCAGGAAGCGGAGTTTGGCGCAGACGGGACCAGAGTATTTCAGGAGACCGAAGCAGCCGCAGCCCCTACGATTCGAGAACTGCATGAGCAATACAAGCCCATTGTACTTGCCGCTGTTATGGAAGATGTGCCATATCGCAATGCCTGCGGTCACAGTGACCATGAGAACGCCGTGATCGAGGGCAATGCCGCTATTCGCCGTGCTGTCCTGGGATCTGGCAACATGGAGCTGCTCCGCCTCTATTCCGACACACCGGAGTTCCGCCAGCGCCTTCATCGAGAAATCATCGACGAGACCTATCCCAAGCTCCATGAGCTGCTGCACCCTCTCACGGACAATGACATCGACAAGGCTATCCAGGACTGGAACGGCAAAATCGAAAGTAAACACGCCGTTGTCCGTTACATGGAGAAACATGGGCGGGAAAAAGATACCGCTGCATGGCTGGCCCATGAGTTTGACGGCGGCGATGGCAAAACCCCGTTTTCGGTTCGCCCGGAAAGCCCCGAAGGAACGGTGCTGCCCTGGCCCAAGGTACAGCGCCGGATCGCTCAGCTTATCAAGGAGGACCGGTTCTACACCGAAGCGGAACAGGACCGGTTCGACAACATCGACCCCATCGCCATTCGGGAGGCTTTGGCCGAGCGCGGCATTGTGAATGGTGAACTGGTGGATGAGGAAAAACTGGATAATGACCCATTCATCCAGCGTGTTATGGCGGATGTGGAGGCCATATCCAGAGAGAGCGTCCCGGCAGATGAGCCGGAACAGCCTTCTCCCCATAATTTGCGTGTTCTGGTTTCAGATGAGGAATACGCTGCGGCTCGTGGCACACTCCGGGAGCGAACCTCCTACGATCCAGCGGTTCCTCCTTACAATGTGGGTGATATTGTCTATCTGGATGACCGGCCCCATCAGATCACAGAGCTGCGGGATGACACGGTGCAGCTGCTGCCCACCGGCATGAGCTATCCCATCTACCGGGCTGAGAGCCGGGAACGGTTTGAGCAGCTTTTGCGGGAGGATAACCGCAACGACTTCTATACCGAATTCCTGCCTGCAAATCTGGATACGGTGGACCAGGACCTTCGGGATGTGCTGGCCCATGGCCTGATTGGTGAGGCGGACAAGGCGGAGCTTTCCGAGCTTCTTCGCAACGGCAAGAGTAACCAGGAGGTAGCCTTGTGGCTGAGCCGGGCCTATCCCAACATCGTGGAAACGATGGAGCTGGAGACCGGCGAGACCGCCGATTACCGCACGATGCCGGAAGGTATCGAGCTGGAAGTGCTGGATGCAGATGAAAAGCGTCTGGCCATGCTGTTCTTCCAGTGGAGCGAGGTTGCGCCTTTGCTGCGCGGGATGTATGCCCGTCAGTTGGACGGTTTTGAGCAGGAACGCCCCGAACCGGCTGCCGAAACCCCGGCCTTCCAAGCCGAGACTGTGGCTGTCTATCCGGGCGATAAGAACAATCTGCCCTATGATGTGGTTGTTCAGACCCTGCGAACCAATGAGCCGGAGCCGCCCACGCCTGCTGTCGAGCCGGAAAAGACTCTGGATGAGGTACTGGACGAACACCCCGTTTCCATTCAGGTAAACGGCGAGTGGCAGACCTTCCCCAATGTCAAAGCTGCCGAGGAAGCCTCTTATGAGGAATACAAGGCCAATCTGCGTCGCACCGCCGAGAATTTCCGTATCACTGACGATCACCTGGGCGAAGGCGGCCCCAAGGCTAAGTTCCAGGCCAATGTCGAGGCAATCAAGCTGCTGAAATACCTGGAGGAAACCACCGAGCAGGCAACGCCGGAACAGCAGAAAATCCTTTCTCGGTATGTGGGCTGGGGCGGCCTTGCCGATGCCTTTGACCCCGACAAGGAAAGCTGGAGCAAGGAATATGCCCAGCTGAAGGAACTGCTGACCCCGGAGGAATACGCTGCTGCCAGAGGTTCCACCCTCAACGCGCACTACACCAGCCCTACGGTCATCAAAGCGATTTACGAGGCTGTGGGCCGCATGGGATTTGAGACCGGCAACATCCTGGAGCCGTCCTGTGGTGTAGGCAATTTCTTCGGTATGCTGCCGGAGGAAATGCGAAACAGCCGTCTTTACGGCGTGGAGCTGGATTCCATCAGCGGGCGTATTGCCCAGCAGCTCTACCCCAAGGCCGACATCACCGTGGCAGGGTTTGAGACCACCGACAGGCGGGATTTCTACGATCTGGCGGTGGGTAATGTACCGTTTGGCCAGTATCAGGTTCGGGATAAAGCCTATGACAAGCTGAATTTCAGCATTCACAACTACTTTTTCGCCAAGGCTCTGGATCAGGTTCGTCCCGGTGGCGTGGTGGCCTTTGTCACCAGCCGCTACACGATGGACGCCAAGGATTCCACCGTGCGCCGGTATCTTGCTCAGCGCGCCGAACTGCTGGGGGCCATCCGTCTGCCCAATGACGCTTTCAAAAAGAACGCAGGTGCCGAGGTCGTTTCGGACATCATCTTCCTGCAAAAGCGTGACCGTCCGTTGGACATCGTGCCGGAGTGGACGCAGACCGGGCAGACCGAGGACGGCTTTGCCATCAACCGCTATTTCCTGGACCACCCGGAAATGGTGCTGGGCCGACAGGAACCGGAAAGCACCGCCCACGGCATGGACTACACCGTGAACCCCATCGAGGGGCTGGAGCTTGCCGATCAGCTGCATGATGCCGTGAAGTACATTCGCGGCACCTACCAGGAGGCCGAGCTGCCGGAGCTGGGCGAGGGCGAAGCCATCGACACTTCTATCCCTGCTGACCCCAATGTGAAAAATTACTCCTACACCGTTGTGGACGGCGATGTGTATTACCGTGAAAACAGCTGTATGGTACGGCCTGACCTGAATGCCACCGCCGAAGCCCGTGTGAAAGGACTGGTGGGTCTGCGAGAATGTGTCCAGCAGCTCATTGATCTGCAAATGGACGCCGCCACACCGGACAGCGCCATCCAGGACAAACAGGCCGAACTGAACCGGCTCTATGACAGCTTCTCTGCAAAATATGGTCTTATCAATGACCGGGCGAACCGGCTGGCCTTTGCTGATGATTCCAGCTACTATCTGCTCTGCGCGCTGGAAGTCATTGACGAGGACGGCAAGCTGGAGCGCAAGGCGGATATGTTCACCAAGCGCACCATCAAGCCCCACAAGGCGGTGGACACTGTGGATACCGCAAGTGAAGCTCTGGCCGTATCAATTTCCGAAAAAGCCTTTGTCGATATGGCGTATATGGCGGAGTTGACCGGCAAGACCGGCGACGAACTGGCCGCCGAGCTAAAAGGCGTGATCTTCCGTGTACCTGGGCAGTTGGAGAAAGACGGCACTCCCCATTATGTAACAGCCGACGAATACCTGTCCGGCAATGTGCGGCGCAAGCTGCGTCAGGCACAGCGGGCCGCACAGCAGGACCCTTCCTTTGCAGTCAATGTGGAGGCCCTTACCGCTGCCCAGCCCAAAGACCTGGATGCGTCGGAGATTGAGGTGCGCCTGGGCGCTACCTGGATCGACAAAGAGTACATCCAGCAGTTTATGTATGAGACCTTCGACACGCCGTTTTATCTCCAGCGCAATATCGAGGTCAACTATTCTTCTTTCACCGCTGAGTGGCAGATCACCGGCAAAAGCTCTGTAAGCCAGAACAATGTGGCAGCCTATACCACCTACGGAACCAGCCGTGCCAATGCCTACAAGATTCTGGAGGACAGCCTGAACCTGCGGGATGTCCGTATCTACGACACCATAGAGGATGCAGACGGCAAAGAGCGCCGGGTGTTGAATGCCAAAGAGACCACCCTGGCCGCCCAAAAGCAGCAAGCGATCCGGGACGCTTTCAAAGACTGGATTTGGAAAGACCCGGACCGCCGCCAAGCTCCGGTCCGCCAGTACAATGAGGAAATGAACTCCACCCGTCCCCGTGAATACGACGGCGGACACATTACTTTCGGTGGTATGAACCCGGCCATCACCTTGCGGGAACACCAGAAAAACGCTATCGCTCATGTGCTGTACGGCGGCAATACGCTGCTGGCACACGAGGTAGGCGCTGGCAAAACCTTTGAAATGGTGGCTGCCGCCATGGAGAGTAAGCGCCTGGGCTTGTGTCAGAAATCCCTCTTTGTGGTGCCGAACCATCTGACCGAACAATGGGCGTCGGAGTTTCTGCGGCTCTATCCTTCCGCCAACATTCTTGTCACCACCAAAAAGGACTTTGAGACCCACAACCGCAAGAAGTTCTGCGCCCGCATTGCCACCGGCGATTATGACGCCATCATCATGGGACACAGCCAGTTTGAGAAAATCCCCATCAGCCGAGAGCGTCAGGAACGGCTCCTTCAGGAGCAGATCGACGAGATCACCGAGGGCATTGCCGAGGTGAAGTACAGCGGCGGTGAGCGTTTCACGGTCAAGCAGTTGGAACGCACCAAGAAGTCCCTGGAAGCCCGGCTGGAGAAATTGCAGGCCGAGAGCCGCAAGGACGATGTGGTAACATTCGAGCAGTTGGGTGTGGACCGCCTGTTCGTCGATGAGGCGCATAACTATAAAAACCTGTTTTTATACACCAAGATGCGGAATGTGGCAGGTCTCTCCACAAGCGATGCCCAAAAGTCCAGCGATATGTTTGCAAAGTGTCGCTATATGGATGAACTGACCGGAAACCGTGGTGTGATTTTCGCCACTGGCACCCCCGTATCGAACAGCATGACCGAACTTTACACCATGCAGCGGTATCTCCAGTATGACCGCCTGCAAGAGCTGAACATGACCCACTTCGACTGCTGGGCCAGCCGCTTCGGAGAAACCGTCACGGCGCTGGAGCTGGCACCGGAAGGCACCGGCTACCGGGCAAGAACGAGATTCAGCAAGTTTTTCAACCTCCCGGAGCTGATGAACTTGTTCCGTGAAGTTGCCGACATCAAAACCGCCGATCAGCTGAACTTGCCCACCCCGGAGGTGGAATACCACAACATCGTGGCCCAGCCTACTGAACACCAAAAAGAGATGGTGCAGGTTCTCTCCGAGCGCGCCTCCAGGGTACACAGCGGCAGCGTTGACCCCTCAGAGGACAATATGCTCAAGATTACCGGCGATGGCCGCAAGCTGGGTCTGGACCAGCGTATCATCAACCAGCTGCTGCCGGATGAACCCGGCACCAAGGTCAATCAGTGTGTGGGTAATATCATGCAGATCTGGCGGGACGGCGAGGCTGACAAGCTGACCCAGCTGGTATTCTGCGACATTTCCACGCCCCAGGCAGCCCCCTCCAAAAAGGCAGCCAAACAGCTGGATAATCCCACACTTCATGCGCTGGAACAGGCTGTGCCGTTGGATGAGCCTGAGCCTGCCTTTACCATCTATGAGGACATCCGCCAGAAGCTCATCGCCCAGGGAATGCCCGCCGAGCAGATTGCTTTTATCCACGAAGCCAAGACCGAGGTGCAGAAGAAAGAACTGTTTTCCAAGGTTCGCACTGGGCAGGTGCGCGTCCTGCTGGGCAGCACCTCCAAAATGGGCGCTGGCACCAATGTGCAGGACCGGCTTGTGGCGCTCCATGACCTGGATTGTCCGTGGCGTCCGGGAGACCTTGCCCAGCGCAAGGGCCGTATCGAGCGCCAGGGCAACCAGAATCCGCTGGTCCATGTGTACCGCTATGTTACCGAGGGAACTTTCGATGCCTACCTGTGGCAGACGGTGGAGAACAAACAGAAATTCATTTCGCAAATCATGACCAGCAAAAGCCCGGTCCGCTCCTGCGATGATGTGGACGAAACGGCGCTGTCCTTTGCCGAGATCAAGGCCCTGTGCGCCGGAGACCCCCGTATCAAGGAGCGCATGGATTTGGATGTGGAGGTTGCGCGTCTGAAGCTGATGAAAGCTGACCATCAGAGCAAGCAGTACCGCCTGGAGGATCAGTTGCTCAAATACTTCCCCCAGGAAATCGAAACTAACAAGGGGTTTATTAAAGGCTTTGAAGCGGATCTGGAGACCCTGGCCGCCCATCCTCACCCGGAGGATGGCTTTGCTGGAATGGAGATCCGGGGCGATGTGCTGACTGACAAAGAAAACGCCGGTGCAGCCTTGCTAGACGCCTGTAAGGAGGTCAAAGGCTCCGAACCGGTGCAGATCGGCAGCTATCGGGGCTTTACTATGTCCGTGGAGTTTTCCGCTTGGAAACAGGAATATACGCTCCTGTTGAAAGGCCAGATGACCCACCGGGCAAGCCTCGGCACAGACCCGCGCGGAAACCTCACCCGTATCGACAATGCACTGGCTCAAATGCCTCAGCGTTTGGAAGCCGTGAAAAACCAGCTGGACAACCTTTACCAACAGCAGGCCGCAGCCAAAGAGGAAATCGGAAAGCCGTTTCCCTTTGAGGATGATCTGCGAGTCAAGTCCGCCCGTCTGGTGGAACTGGACACGCTGCTGAACATTGACGGCAAGGGCCATGCCCAGCCGGAAACTGTGGTTGCCAAGAGCGCACGGCCTTCGGTGCTGGACAGCTTGAAGCGCCCGGTGCCACCCCGTAGCCCTGAAAAGAAACCGAAACAACATGAGGAGGTGCGATAACATGAATACCAACGATCTGAATACGGCCCTTTATGAGAAGATGGCCGCTGAACAGGACAAATACCGGGACTGGCTGAAAAGCCAGCCCCCGGAGGAAATCCTGCACCATACCTATGAGTACACCGTCCGGGAGGACATTGTGATGGCGATGGAGGACTTGGAGCTGACCGATGCCCAGGCCCAGGCGCTTTTGGATTCGCCTACACCGCTGGCCGATGTGTACCGTCACTTTGAGAAGCTGGAGACCGGCTACATGGATGTGATCCGGGACAGCATTGAAAACCGAGCGGATGATGTGTGTAAGGTTTTGGAAGAACAGCGGTCCATCCCTCTCTATCTCCATTCTGCCGCCTATGCGTCCCAGCATGGGGAGATGGCACAATATAACCGCTCTTATCAGGCAAACTTTGACTGTAAAGAGGCCATTGAACACGCCATCAGCGCCCACTATGCGGATAACCGACTGGATACGGAGTCTGCGGTTAAGGCGGTGCTGGAAAAGTTCGGGTCGGAACGAGTACAGTTCATCCTTGCCAACACCATCCAGCATAAGGACAGCGACGGTCGCGTTTCCCGTGACAACAAAGCCTGGGCAAAGACCATTCCCATGCCGGAGGACAGCGGCACTTCGCGCCACTGTGCTTATCTGGTTGTGGATGAGGTCAATCTTGGTCTGACCGATCTGTTTACACGGCAGGCACGAAAAACGCTTCAGGAACCGGAGAAAGGCTCTGTCTTGCAAAAGCTCAAACAGGAGCCTACCACCCACAAGCCTGCTTTATCGAAGAAACAGGAGCCGGAACGATGAGCGCCAAAAAGCGTAAACGGGATGTGCCGGTCCTGTTTTGGGTTTCCGATGCGGAGATGGAAGCGATCCAGCAGAAAATGGCACAGTTCGGAACAAAAAACCTGAGCGCCTATCTGCGGAAGATGGCTGTGGACGGCTATGTGGTACAGCTGGACTTGCCGGAGCTGAAGGAACTGGTATCCCTGTTGCGCCGAAGCAGCAATAACCTGAACCAGCTCACCCGACGGGTACATGAAACGGGGCGGATTTATGATGCTGACCTGGAGGATATAGCCCAACGGCAGGAGCAGTTATGGGAGGGCGTGAAAGAAATCCTAACCCAGCTTTCCAGGCTTTCGTAACAGGGATATATGCCCCAACTGCGGAGGGAGGAACGGCGTTCTTTTCGCCGCGCCTTCCTCCGTTTTTTCTTTTGCCCATATCCTTGTCTTTTTGAAATGTTGGAAGGATAATATGGGTAGAAAACAGATTGCCGCAAAGGAGTTGAGAATAGATGAAAACCTTTGAGAAGGTGTTGGAGATTTTTCGTGAGTATTTGGACTGTGATCTAGAGGAAGAAGTCCTCCCTTGTCGAGAAGGTTATCTCCGCGTCACATGGAATGGAGATTCCCGCTACTGTGTGGATGGACTTCTCAGCCGGACACCGGACGAACTATTCGAGGTGCTGTTATCTGATTATCGCAGCTATGAGGAACTGCGGCTAACCAAAGGATGCCGAGAAGTGACGGAAGAAGATGAAAGACAGGCAGAAATTCTCTGTCAGAGCTTTCGGGAACGATGGAAGGAGGAAGAAAAATGAGGGCGATCTGGTTCATTCTGAAACTGCCGTTGAAGATTTTAATGGCTCCGGTGATTCTGTCGCTGACCCTGTTCGTCTGGATTTGTGTGGGGATTGTCTATGTCTCCGGTTTGGTGCTGGGGCTTATCAGCATGGTGGTTGCCCTGCTGGGTGTGGCAGTTCTGATTACTTACTCCTTGCAAAACGGCATTATCCTGCTGGTGATAGCATTTCTCATTAGTCCCTATGGTTTGCCAATGGCTGCAATCTGGCTACTGGGCAAGGTACAGGACTTGAAGTTTATCATTCAAGATTTGGTTTATGGATAATATGAAAACCTCCGACGAATTTCGTCGGAGGTTTTATGGTTCTAGGTTATCTTCTTGAAAAAGCGGCGATGCAAAAAAGGTATCTATCCCAATCCCCATTCCTTGGCACATCTCATGAATGATCCGTAGCTTAACCGAATCATACGAGCAGTTGATGACATTTCCAATCGTAGACTTGGGAACACCGCTTTTCATATACAGTTGATATTGTGTCATTTTTCTTTCATCTAGTAATTCTAACAGACGTTTGCTTACCGCCTCGTTTAGCTTCATTCTATACACCGCCCCTGTGACTGTACTATATTTAGTATATGGGCAGTTTTGCTAAAATTGGTCCCTGTACCTGTACTAATAGAGCTATTTGCAGTATGATGGTAATAGGGGTGCCATCGTATGAACGTAACTTTTTGTGGCCATTCGCAAATCACAAAGGCAGACAATATTGCGAATTGGCTTCGCAATGTAACACAAGACCTAATTGAGCAAGGAGCAACAACTTTTTATCTTGGAGGATATGGAGAGTTCGACAGTTTAGCAGCGTCTATTTTACGGGAACAAAAGAAAAAGTATCCGCAAATCGAGCTGGTTCTTGTATTGGCATATTTGAACACTGGCCGGGATGTTTCTGGCTATGACAGTACCGTGTATCCACCGCTGGAAAACGTACCGCGCCGTTTTTCGATTTCTCATAGAAATCGCTGGATGGTAGAGTCCGCCGATGTAGTGGTGGCCTATGTTCTCCATGATTGGGGCGGAGCAGCCACAACGTTACGGTGTGCCAAACAGAAAAAGAAGCAGATTATTTCATATCGTGATGAAATGGGCAGCTGAGGTTGTCTATTTTGCTGCCACTTCATATTTCCAAAACTGTTGAACGTTAAGCTGTCGGTAAAATTATGCCGAATTTTCATCACTTTACTTTTGAACTAATATTGCTTATAATATTAGTGTGAAAGGAAGTGGTACGGTGGGACAATTTGAACAGCTGGATCAGCTGCTGGAAACACAGGATGGGATGCTGCGAACAGCTCAAGTAGTATCTGCTGGTATTTCTAAGCCTGTTTTTTATGATTATGTGCACTCACGGGAATTGGAGCGGGTCGCGCATGGAATTTATCTTTCCAAGGATGCCTGGGTCGATGCCATGTACTTACTTCATCTGCGGGTCGAACAGGCAGTGTTTTCCCATGAGACAGCTTTATTTTTTCACGATCTGACAGACCGCGAGCCGCTGGAATATACGGTCACAGTCAAGACCGGATATAATCCCTCCAAGCTGAAAGCAGAGGGCGTACAGGTATTCACCATTAAGGCGGAACTGCATGGGGTGGGCCTGACAACGGCTCAGACACCATTTGGGCATACAGTTCCTGTCTATGACCTGGAGCGCACCATCTGCGACCTGCTCCGCAGCAGGAACAACATGGAGATGCAGACTTTTCAAGGGGCATTAAAGATGTATGCCAGAAGAAAAGACAAAGACCTGCGGACATTGATGCGGTATGCCGGTATGTTCCGGGTAGAAAAAATTCTGCGGCAGTATTTGGAGGTGCTTTTATGATAAAAACAGCAAGGCAGTTGAAGGATCTGATCCGCAATCTTTCCAGAAAAAAATCTGCGGACGCCCAGCTCTTGATGCGGAACTACATGATGGAGCGTTTTCTGGAGCGTATCTCCCTTTCTGAATATCGTGACAAATTTATTCTGAAAGGCGGTATGCTGGTAGCGGCTATGGTTGGTCTGGATGCCCGTTCCACGATGGATTTGGACGCTACTGTAAAAGGAGCCAATGTCAATGTGGAGGACATAGAGAATTTGATTTCCGCTATTGTGAGTGTCCCGCTTGATGATGGCGTCAAATTCCAGCTGAAAAGTATTTCGGAGATTATGGATGAGGCGGAATATCCGGGGATTCGCGTAAATATGACTACAACCTTTGACGGTGTGGTGACGCCTTTGAAGATTGACATTTCCACAGGGGATGCCATTACCCCCAGGGAGATCCGCTACTCTTTCAAGCTGATGCTGGAAGATCGCTCCATTGATATTTGGGCGTACAATCTGGAAACGGTTCTGGCCGAAAAGCTGGAAACGATCATTACCAGAACTACCACCAACACCCGCATGAGAGATTTCTATGACATTTATATTCTGGAACAGCTGCATGGGAATACATTGGACCCTCAGATTCTCCATGATGCGCTGCGGGCCACTGCTCACAAACGCGGGACAGAACGACATCTTGCAGAAGCTGCCGAAGTTTTTGAGGAAGTGGAGAACAGCTCGGTTATGCAGAAACTTTGGGAATCGTACCGCAAAAAATTTTCCTATGCGGCAGATCTGGAGTGGAACATCATCATGGGGGCGGTGCGCAGTTTATACGCTCTCAGTGAAAAGGAATCGAGCCTATGAAGAAGCACGGCCATTATTGTAAAGTCTGCGGAGAATATAAGGCTAATGAAAAATTTTCCGGCAAAGGTCATGCGGCGCACGTCTGTAAATCCTGTGCTTCTTTGCCGCCGGAGAAGCAAGCGGAGCAAATGACAATAAACCGCTTGCTGAATCTCCCATGGAGATTATCAAAGGAGCAGATTTCCTGGCTGAAGAACCGAATGAAAGATAAGCGCCGGGAAGTTCGTGCGCTGGCAAAAGAACAATACGAGATGAGGTTTCCTCCGAAGCGGTTAGAGGACATCGAGGACAATTTTGATTTTCTCGATGAGGACGATTTAATAGAATAACAAAAGCGGTCTGCACCATGCAGGCCGTTTCTTTTTTGGAAAGGAGGTCTCCCTTATGGCAACCACACGCATCATGCCGCTGCATATCGGCAAGGGTCGGACTGAGAGCCGTGCCATCAGCGATATTATTGACTATGTGGCAAATCCCCAAAAGACCGACAACGGAAAATTGATTACCAGCTATGGATGTGACAGCCGCACTGCTGATGCAGAGTTTCTGTTGGCAAAGCGGCAGTATATTGCCGCCACCGGACGAGTGCGCGGTACAGATGATGTGATCGCCTACCATGTGCGCCAGTCGTTCAGGCCCGGAGAGATCACACCGGAGGAAGCCAACCGGCTGGGCATAGAATTTGCCAGGCGGTTCACCAAAGGCAATCATTCCTTTGTGGTCTGCACCCACATCGACAAATCGCATATTCATAATCACATCATCTGGTCGGCGGTCAATATGGATTGTGACCGGAAGTTCCGTAACTTTTGGGGAAGCACCAGAGCTGTTCGACGTTTAAGTGACACCATTTGTATCGAGAACGGACTATCCATTGTGGAGAACCCCAAGCCCCACGGAAAAAGCTACAACAAGTGGCTGGGCGAACAAGCCAAGCCCTCCCATCGGGAACAGCTACGGGTGATGATTGACCGGGCGCTGGAGCAAAAGCCAGCAGACTTTGACACACTTCTGCAACTGCTTTCCGAGATGGGCTGCGAGGTATCTCGGCGCGGGAAAGCAATCCGCCTTAAAGCTCCCGGCTGGAAGAATGTAGCCCGTATGGATGACAAGCTGGGAGCCGGGTACAGCGAAACAGAAATCCGTGCGGTGCTGGCTGGAGAAAAGCAGCACACGCCCCGCAAGAAATCCACCGTGCAGCCGGAGCCACCCAAGGTCAATTTGCTGGTGGATATTCAGGCAAAATTGCAGGCCGGGAAAGGTGCTGGATATGCACGCTGGGCCAAGGTTTTTAACTTAAAACAGATGGCGCAGACCGTGAATTTTCTTACCGAACATCACCTACTGGACTATACAGAGCTGGAAGAAAAAGCGGTGGCGGCTACCGCCCATCACAATGAGCTGTCAGCGCAGATTAAGGCGACGGAGAAACGCATGGCAGAGATCGCCGTCCTGCGTACCCATATCGTTAATTATGCCAAGACCCGCGAGACCTATGTTGCCTATCGCAAGGCCGGTTATTCCCGAAAATTTCGGGAGGAACATGAGCAAGAAATTCTGCTCCATCAGGCGGCAAAAAATGCCTTTGATGAGATGGGAGTGAAGAAGCTGCCCAAGGTCAAAGACCTGCAATCTGAGTATGCCAAACTGCTGGAGGAAAAGAAGAAAACCTACGCCGAGTACCGGCGTTCCCGTGAGGAAATGCGGGAACTTTTGACGGCAAAGGCCAATGTGGATCGGCTGCTGAAAATGGATGAGGAACAGAAAAAAGAACAAGAAAAAGACCACGGCCAGCGGTAAGCCGGTCATGGTCATAAGCGTCCATCGGACGCGTAGCCGCAGAATGAAATTCTGCGTTCAAAGGGGCTTGGGGGCGCTGCCCTCAACAAGCAAAGCAGAGGGGGAAATCACGTCAGGATTTTTCCCTCTGTGGGCCGAGTGTATTAACACCGGCATTGCTTGCCGCTTTCTTTGCAGAAATGAAAAGAGCCAGAGAGGAAACCGTCAAATTTCACTCACTGGCTCAATTCGCTTCAATTTTCTTAGATAGTTCTGTTAATTCCTGCATGGTCTCCTGTGTATGGTGCAGCAGGGTTTCACGCATTTCTGACGGGCAACTGGAATAAAGCATTTTCATCTGGTTGGCTCCCTCATCTTCTGGAGAAACATCCGGATTTATTAGAGAGTCCAGAGAGATGTTCAAAACCTTGGCCAATGCTCTTAAAATCAAATAGGAAGGGTTCATCTGCCCTTTTTCAATGTTGGCAATTTGTTTTACAGAAACATGGCTCAGATCTGAAAGCTCCTGCTGTGTCAGGTCTTTTTTCTTTCGGGCCTCCCGCATTATTTGACCCAAAGCGGTTAAATCGTCAATCGGCATAATCATTCACCTCAATAACATTGTATCGTGCCGATTTGTTTTGAGGAATAACCTTATTATGCCCGCTAAAAGGTATGATAATGCCGATTTTGTAATATAAAAAACGAATAGGGCGCAAAGACCCTTGATATTTTTATATCATGAGTCCTTACACCCTACTATGAGTTTTTATCTTGAGATAATTTTTTTAGGATATATTCTGTTTATGTGAATTACCCATCTGCTCTTTTTCTTGTGTTTTCAGATGCGTTTCCCGCTTATCGGTTGCTTCTTTCAAAAGAGCGTAAGTGGCTGCTGCGGCAGGTACGCCAAGCAACATACCGATTGGTCCAGCCAGATTGCCACCTATTGTGATTGCCGCTAAAACCCACATGGCAGGAAGGTTGATTTTTGCGCCCACAACTTTCGGATAGATTGCATTTCCTTCGATCTGTTGCAAAGTAAGCAGGAAAATAATGAATACCAGTGCCTTAAAAGGATTGACTGTCAGAATCAAAAATGCA
Source organism: Eubacteriaceae bacterium CHKCI004 (assembly GCA_900016875.1). Lineage (GTDB taxonomy): Bacteria > Bacillota > Clostridia > Lachnospirales > Lachnospiraceae > Anaerobutyricum > Anaerobutyricum stercoris. The sequence goes on from FCNR01000054.1 coordinate 29,635, forward strand.
CCCACAAGTGTAGCAATCCAGGCACCGACATAGGGAATCAGTGCTGTTACCCCAACAAGCGCACCGATCATCGGCGCATATGGTATTCTCAGAATTAACATACCGATTGCACACAGGCTGCCTAAAATTATTGCCTCAGTCGTTTGCCCTGCTACAAAAAGCTTGAAGTTTTTTTCACAGACAGCTGCCACATGAATGCCCCGCTCGGCAAAACATGCTGGAATCCATACACGGACAATTCGGGTGATCTGACTTTTTAATTTCTCCTTATTGGCCAAAATATAAATTGAGAACACAAGACCAATCGCAAAATCGACTGCCGTCGCAACCACGCTTCCAAATGCGGAAGCAGCAGTGTCCATAATGGTGGTTCCCAATTGATTCAACCATTCATTCAAATTGTCTTTCAGTTCAAGAAAATCAATATCAATTTGGGACAGCTGTTCTCCGAATGGGATTTTAGAATAGTCAGCCGTGCTTTCAAATGCCACCAGTTGATCCAGACCATTCGTCAAGGATGATATGACAATAGATACTGCATCGATCAATTCGGGAATAACAAGAAAAGCAACACCGACAAAGACCCCTATCACCAAAATAAATGAAAGCAGGATCGCAAGCGGGCGGCGCATTTTCGTTTTCCTAGATGTCGGATGTTTGGGGAACAGATGTCTTTCAATAACCCCCAACGGAACATTCAGAAACAACGCCAAAATCAATCCAATTAAAAGTGGGTTCAGCAGGTCTTTCAACCACATCACGGCATCAGCTACATGACTAATATGTCGGATGCCAAGATAAATCAAAATGCAGGCTGTAAACGTTCCGATAATCCACTTTGATAATTTTTTGTGTGTTTCAATATCTTCAAACATTCAAGACCCTCCTTACATTAGTGGTGCAAATAGCCGCAGTATATCCTGGAGCAGATGCACTACGATATTTGTTTTGCAATCCTTTTCTGTCACCTGTTGGCATATCTCCAGCGTTTGCAGAAAATCCTCCTTGACTTCCATAACAGCTTTGGCCTCATAGAGCAGAGCACCACATTCATAGTGCAGATATAAGCTGCGAAAATCCAAATTTGTTGTCCCGACTGTTGCAGTACGGTCATCGGACACAAAGGTTTTGGAGTGGATGAAACCATTGGTATATTCGTAGATTTTAACGCCTGATTTTATCAGCTCTCGGTAATACGAGCGTGTGGTCATGTGTACCCACCATTTATCCCAGCGGTGGGGTGTGATGATGCGTATATCTACACCACTTTTTGCCGCAAGACGCAAAGCGGAAAGCATACTATCATCGACAATCAGATATGGGGTGTTGATATACACGTACTTCTTTGCATTGTTTAAGATATGCAGGTAAACGTGTTCGCCCACATTTTCTTCATCCATTGGACTGTCAGCGTATGGCTGAACAAACCCCTTTGCAGTAACAGGGCACTCTTGTTCTTTCCATGGGTAGAAGATTTCGTAGTCCTCGTCTGTATGGGTACAAATTTCCCACGTCTGTAAAAAAATTAGTGTGAAACTCCATGCGGCTTTGCCTTTCAGCATGATCGCTGCATCTTTCCAGTGTCCGTGTTTCTCAATGGCGTTGATGTATTCATCTGCCAGATTGATACCTCCGGTAAAAGCCACCTTTCCATCAATGACCGCTATTTTTCGGTGATCTCTGTTATTTTGCTTTACGGTCAGAACAGGTCGGAAGGGATTGAATACGGCGCACTGGATACCGTGTTTTTTTAGCTGCTTTGCGTAGTCTTTCGGAAGAGTGAGAAAGCAACCCATATCGTCATAAATCAGTCGCACAGTTACGCCTTGCGTGGTTTTTCGCTTCAAAACTTCCAAGATGCTGTTCCACATAACGCCTTCCTGCACGATGAAATATTCCAGAAATATGTACTTCTCGGCTTTTTCAAGTTCCGCCAAAAGTGTTTCCAGCTTTCGTTCACCCGGTGTAAGGTAATGTGTTTCTGTATCTGCATATATTGGAAACCCCGTGTATTCCTGCAAGTAATGAATTTGAGGGTAATATTCAGGCAGTTGTTTTGTTGCGCTTTCATAGCAAATGCCGGGGAGTGCATAGAGTGGTTTTGCCTTTTGTTGTGTATGGAGGACACTTTTTGCAAAGCGCCATTTCGAGGATTGTGCATTAGACAAAAGATACATCAGTCCACCAAACAACGGGAAGGTTAGGATCAGGATCGCCCATGCAGTTTTGTAGGCGCCTTTGTCTTTCTGGGAAACGATATAAAGCACCGCAATGATACTGACGATTGTCAGTAGGCGACTGAAATTTCGGGAAAGCTGACTTCCCCCAAGTACAAGGCATATAAGAAAATATACCTGTAAAAGTAGCAGGAGTATCGTCAACATCCTTCTACGGAATAAGACACGGAGCCAACGCTGGCGCATAATGATTCCCCCCCTTCAAACTCAAATCTACGGATTCTTTTTCCGCTGTTCGCAAAATTCCCAAAACTCTTTTGCAATGCGCTCGTAGGTGCTTTTTCCTACGAGATAGCTCATACAGTGGTCAGCGCCCGGAACAATCAGCAGACGCTTTTCTGATGTACAGGCTTTATAGTTTTCGTATGTCATTTCAACTGGAACAAAGTGGTCATCTGTTCCGTGGACAAAAAGAACAGGAATTTGGCAGTGCTTCAACGCTTCTGTAGTTGAGGCAGCATCAGCATCCATTTGGATGCGCTTTTTGCACATCCTATCGGCACCTGTTTTATGCAGAGCATAAGGAATATGCAGATTGCTTTCGGAGACATGTTTCCAAATTGCATGGAGCGAAGTAAATGCACTGTCCGCTGCGATTCCAAATACATTATCCGGCAGTTCCAGTTCGGACGCCATTAGCACAGAGGTTGCACCCATGGATACCCCGGCAAGATAGATGGGAATGCTTTTTCCTGTTTTCTCGTTTATCCAATTTGTCCATGCCAGGCAATCGTAGCGTTCCAGCAAACCTAAACTCATATGGTCGCCGCCGCTATTATTTTGTCCCCGCTGCTCTGCGTAGAGTACAGAACAATGATTATTGCGCCAGAAATCTGCGATTAGACCAAAATCATGTGACCAGGAGGAACGCCACCCGTGCATGGCAACTATAGTTCTTTTCGGTTCTTCGCAGGGACACCAATGCCCAATCAATGAAATTCCGTCGTGAGCAGTGATTTCCACCACGTCACAGCCGCTTTTTTCGAGCTGACCAGCTGCCTTTTTTACAATTTCAGTGGTTTCTATCATTTCAGGTGAACCGGACACACGCATTTTTCCGTTGCTTCTGTCCTGCGGCGCAACCCGATCCATGGCGAGCTGCATCATCTTTTTGGTTAGAAGATGATGCCAAAGCACACAAATCGCACTACCGGCAGCACCTATTATCAATCCTTTTTTCAATGAATCCTTCATAGCACGTCCTTTCATAACGTGGGTATAACTTACTCTTTGTCATTGGCAGTTTTCTTACTTAATTTTCTGCGATATGCGTAATATAACAGAATCGACATTGAGGCTTTTTCATAACCAAACTTGCCGAAGCACTGGAACGCCGCATTGAGAATGGTCAATCTCTTTTCTTCGGTCAGGGCCAAAAATTTGTTCAATTCATTTCCTTCTTCTTACACAATAACCGTTTCGGTTATTCAGAGTATAGCACCAATAACCGAATCGGTCAAGTGTTAATGCAGCAAGTGTATTGATGCGCTTTTTGCAAGCGTCATCTGCGCTCATGTCTGGATAAAAGAACTGATCCACCGATATATCGAACATTGTCACCATCTGATAAAAAGTGTTCAAGCTCGGATGCTGACCGTCGTTTTCGTTATATATGATGGTGCGGGGATCACGGTCAATGATAAGGGCCAGTTGATCCTGTGTCATCCCGCTGGTTTCTCTTTTGCGCTTTATCTCGCACCCTATATCGTGGAAATCAAATTTGCGCTCATCGCGTTCAAATTTCATAGACATCACCCAATGTAATTTTATATTTCAGGTAGTAGTATTTGAACGAATTACATTTTCGTGCAACTGCTGACTTGAACACACCGGTACTTTCGAGACTAATCTTCGTTGGTCTAACAGTATAAAAAGAAAACTTTTGAATCATACTCCAAAATACTTGACCGTTTCGGTTATTGGTGCTATACTCTAAATAACCGAAACGGTTATTGTGTAAAAAGGAGGAAATGAATTGGACAAATTTTTGGCCCTGACCGAAGAAAAGAGATTGACCATTCTCAATGCGGCGCTCCAGTGCTTCGGCAAGTTTGGTTATGAAAAAGCCTCAATCAATGATATTGCGGTAGCCGCACACATTTCCAAAGCGTCTGTGTTTCAGTATTTCGGCAGTAAAAAGCAGCTCTACATTTACCTGCTGGAATACTGCAAGAAAATCATAGAGGGACTATTTGATAAGGAAGCCCTCGATTCCGAAACAGATTTGTTCGACAGGATTCTGGCATCCAGCCGCATGAAAATGGAGGGGCTCCAAAATCAGCCTTTTATCTTGCAGTTTATTACCAGTGCCTGGGAGGAAAATTCTCCCGAGGTGACGGATACGCTGGCGATCCTGACGGAGGAGACCGGCAGATTCCGAAACGATCTTGTTCTGCGGGAAGAGGATGCTTTGAAATTCAAAGACCCAGAGGATGCCCAGCCGGTCTTTCAGATGCTGCTTATGATGGCCGAGGGCTATGCGGCCGGGTACCGGGGGGCGGCGGCTTTCGATTTTCAGGCTGTCATGGAGGATTTTGAGAAGAACATCGCAATTCTGCGGAAAAATTTTTATAAGGAGGAGTATTTGAAATGAGTGAACAAGCGATTGTCTTGAATGAATTGACCAAGCACTATGGGAAGCATCGAGGAATCAATAACCTCAGTTTCTCTGTCAACCAGGGAGAGTTTTTCGGCTTTATCGGCCCCAACGGTGCGGGTAAGTCCACCACGATCCGCACCCTAATGGGGCTGATCCGTCCCACCGGAGGCAGCGCATCTATCTTCGATTTGGACTGTCACTCCAAGGCCAGCGTCATCGCCAGGGATGTGGGCTATCTGCCCAGCGAGAACAGCTATTACGAAAACATGAAAGTCCGTGAACTTTTGCAGTACACCGCCGATCTGTACGGCATGGACTGCAAGACAAAGATGAAGGAGCTTGCCGACAGGCTCAATCTGGATTTGTCCCGCAAGATTGCAGACCTTTCTCTGGGCAACAAGAAAAAGGTGGGTATCGTGTCTGCCATTATGACTTCGCCCAAACTGATTATTATGGACGAGCCCACCAGCGGATTAGACCCACTGATCCAGCAGGCTTTCTATGATATTCTGAAGGAGGAAAACAGCCGGGGCGCTACCGTGTTTTTTTCCTCCCATGTGCTGAGTGAGGTGCAGAAACTGTGTGACCGGTTGGCCATTCTGAAAGAGGGACAGCTTATTGGCATACAGTCCATCAAAGAACTGCGTGAGAGCGGCTATAAGAAAGTCTCTCTGAGCGCAAAGGAGGCTATCCCTCGCGATTTCTTTGATTTGTCCGGCATTGCGAACTATGCGGAGACTGCGGATAAGACCTCTGTTTCCTTTATGTATAACGGAAATATCACGGCGATTATTGACAAGCTTCACCTGCTGCATTTGGACGATGTGCTTTTGGAAGAGCCCTCTTTGGAGGAAATCTTCATGCACTACTATGCGTAAGGAGGTGTCGGGCATGGTCATTTTGAAATATGAACTGAAAAGGCACCGCAAATATATTTTGGGTTGGGCCATCGCCTTGGCTCTGTGTGTTTTTGTGATGACGCCTACCTATTACAGCTTTATGGATGTTTCCACCGGAGACCTCTATGAAACGCTGGGTACGAGTGATTTTTACAAAGGCGTTGGTGTGTCCATGGAATATCTGACCTCACCGTTGGGCATTTATGCGTTTCTTACCAGCTTTTTTATGATTGCGTCCGGTATTTTCGGGATGCACTTCGGTATCGCCATTCACACCAAGGAGTGCTCGGAGCGAACCTCTGAATATCTGTTTACAAAACCCCATACCCGAAAAACGATTTACTGGGCAAAGGCGTTCACGGTTTTTTTCGGCGTAGTGGTCGTGAGCATGGTATATCTTCTCGCCTCTTTTTTGGCGCTGGCCCTGTTCCGCTCCGGCATTGACTGGGGAGAGTTCTTTCTGATTGCTCTTTCCCTCATGCTGGTCACGCTGTTCCTTGCAGCTATGGGGCTTTTGGTTGGAATTCTATTTTCACGCAATCGAAGCCCACTTTTGACTGCCGGGTTAATTGTCTTTGTCGAGTACTGCGTCACCAGCTTCTCCAACATTGTCAGCAACCGTGCCATTAGTTTTCTGTCCCCGTACTCGTTCTTTAGTGCGGCTGAGATTTCCAAATCTGGCTTTTATGAGTTGGATTACTTGGGATGGTGTGTACTGCTGTTTGCCCTGTTTTTGGTGCTGTCTTATCGTGTCTTTTTGAAAAAAGACATCCAGTTCCGCTCATGAGGGGGTGCAAAGATGAAAACATTGGTGAAAAACGAATTCCGCCAAACCAGAAAGACCCTGCTGATCTGGCTGGGGATCATGTTACTGCTGTGCGGATTCTGCTATTTTGAACTTTTATCCTTGAAGGACAGTCTGGATGAGATGGCCCGGACAGTCGGCCAATTTCCTCGCTTGATCATGATCATGTTCGGTGTGAAAGGGGATCTCACGACTGCCCTTGGTTGGTACGCGTGTATCTATTTTTGGGAGGGGCTGTTGGCCTTTGCCTATGCAATCTCTCTGGGCCTGTCCTGTGTGGCGAGGGAAAAGAAATTTGGAACATCCGAATACCTGTTCACAAAGCCTGTGGAGCGGAAAACCATTGTTCTGGCGAAGGTGATCGTTTCAGCAGTGAACCTGCTGGTGTTCGCCCTGTTCAGCGGCGTGTGCAATTATTTCACGATCGTTCTTCCTTTGGGCGGTCTGGATCAGCCGGGAGCGGTGCTTTCCACAACGATGGGAATGTTCTTTACCCAGCTTCTCTTTTTTGCCTTGGGTCTGCTGTTTGCCAGCCTTTTCAAATCTTATAAGGCCGCGGTACGCGCCGGTACGGTTTTCGTATTGGCCGCCTATGTGTTGGCCTTTACTGCCGAGTACACAGGGAATCGTTTCTTGGATTATCTGACCCCTCTGCGGTACTATGATGTGTATGAAGTAGCACTAAATGGCGTCTATCTTTCCTACATCGTCTTAACAGTACTCATTGTGGGCGCGTGTGTAATGGTTTCTACAAGGCGGTGGAAACTGCGTGAGTTGTAAATGTAATTGTCCATAGATATTCTATTATCTGATGAAAAACAAAGAATGAAAAAAAACGAATGGCTATTATGCCCCAACTGCAACAAGAAAACGAGAATTAAAATCTGTGATAATACAGTACTTGAAAATTTTCCGCTATACTGTCCGAAGTGCAAACGGGAAATAATAATCAGCGTAAAACAATTCAATACCACAGTTATCACAGAGCCAGACGCATAGACGCAGAGCCGATAACCCGTTAGCCTTGTGCTGCGGATTATCGGCTCTTTTTGCTTTTAAGATAGAAAAGGAGACAAAACCATGAGTAATTCTATTAAAGACAGCGCACAGGCTTTCGCCGTCAATCAAGTGCTGAAATATGTTGACAGCAATCCGCAGGAAGCATTCCCCAAGTTGTTAGATTGGGCGGATAAGTTCGATAAGGATAACCTCTATCTCACACAGCGCCAGCAAATCCGTAAGGTGATGGAGCAGCCTGACAGCAACTGGATGCGCCTGATCAACAGCCTTTGGACGGACATTGATTCTGAAGTCCGCAAAGTGTTCTTCCGCAATTTTATTGTCAATGCATCTCTCTTAGGCAGCCGCAAGCAGGTGGCTAATCGTGAAAAGTACGGCTGCAATATCCCCTGGGCAATCCTGATGGACCCCACTTCCGCCTGCAACCTTCATTGCACCGGCTGTTGGGCGGCAGAATACGGTAATAAGCTGAATCTGAGCTATGAGGAACTGGATGACATCATCAATCAGGCCAATGAACTGGGAACCTATATGTTCCTCTACACCGGCGGTGAACCTATGGTACGCAAGAACGATCTGCTCCGCCTGTGTGAAGCGCATCCTGACTGCGTATTCTCTGCCTTTACCAACGGTACCCTTATCGATGAGAAGTTTGCCGATGAGATGCTGCGGGTGAAGAACTTCTACCCGGCCATCAGCATTGAAGGCTTCGAGGAAGCTACTGATTTCCGCCGTGGCAAGGGTACTTATCAGGCTACTATGCGGGCGATGAAGATTCTGAAAGAAAAGAAGCTGCCTTTCGGCGTATCTGGGTGCTATACCAGCAAGAACATCGACTCCATCAGCTCGGATGAGTTCTTCGATCATCTGGTGGAGTGCGGTGCGAAGTTCGCATGGTTCTTCCACTATATGCCTGTGGGCAACGATTCCGCTGTGGAGCTGCTCCCGTCTCCTGACCAGCGTGAAAAGATGTATAACCGCATCTGCGAATACCGTAGCACAAAGCCTATTTTCACAATTGACTTTCAGAATGATGCGAAATTTGTAAACGGCTGTATTGCTGGTGGCCGCAACTATCTGCATATCAATGCCAATGGTGACATTGAGCCTTGCGCTTTTATCCATTACTCTGACTCCAACATCCGTGAAAAGACCCTGCTGGAAGCATATCAGTCTCCGCTGTTTATGGCCTATCACGACGGTCAGCCCTTTAATGATAATATGTTCCAGCCGTGTCCTATGCTGGAAAATCCTGAATGTCTGCGTAGCATGGTAAAGAAATCCGGTGCCCATTCTACCGAGTATCAGTCCCCGGAAAGTGTTGACCATCTGTGTGATAAGACTACACTTTATGCAGAAACCTGGAAGCCGAAGGCCGATGAGCTGTGGGCTGCTTGTCAGGGCTGTAGTGGGTGTAAGAAGTGATGGACGGCTATCAAATTTTCACAGATGCCACCTCAGATCTCGCACCGGAGTTAACCGCAGGTCTGCCATCTGTTGAAATGATTCCTATGAATGTTGAGATCGGCGGAACAGAATACTCATATGGTTCCCCGGAAGGAATCACAGCCAAGGAGTTCTACCGCTTGCAAAGAGCTGGGAATTTTGCAACGACCTCACAAATCAACCCAACGATTTATTTTAAGCATTTTGAACCCTGTCTGCGACAGGGAACCGATATTCTGTATCTCTGTTTTTCCTCTGGTCTGTCAGGTACATATCAGTCTGCGTTTTTAGCGGTTGAAGAACTACAGCAGGAATATCCGGAAAGAAGAATCATCTGCATTGATACGCTTGCTGCCGCAGTGGGTGAAGGGTTTTTAGTCAGAGAAGCTGCGAAAAAGCAGAGGGAAGGACTGTCTATTGATGAATTGGCTTCTTGGGTCATGGAACACCGATTAGAGGTATGTCATTGGTTTACGGTTGATACCTTTACCCATTTGAAACATGGCGGGCGGGTTTCAGGTGCCGCAGCCGCAATGGGAACGGCTTTGCAGATCAAACCGTTGCTTCATGTGGACAGCGAAGGAAAGCTGCAAGCAGTGGAAAAACCTCGTGGAAGAAAAAAGGCTGTTACCACTCAGATTGCCCGAATGGAACAGGGCTGGAAACCTGAACTTGGTAAATCGATTCTGATAGGTCATGCCGATGACCCTGAAGCAGCAGATATGCTGAAAGAAAGGTTGTTGGAACAATTCCCGGATTCTGAGATTTGTATTGCTTATATTGGCCCTATCATCGGAGCACACACCGGTCCCGGCGCACTGGCATTGATTTACTGGGGAAATAATCGATGACGGAGGATTTGTAGATACGCAAAAAAGCATTCTCCATCATAGAAAAATATAGTTTTGTTTAGAGCTGCCGGGTAACTTATGCTCGGCAGCTTTGAACTGTCTGCTAGAAGTAGTAGGAGGTGAACATATGGTTCCGCATGTATTGGGCGTAGGATACGCCTATAATGAATATGAGGTTACTGCTGGCCGATGGAAAGAATTTGAAATTGAATTTGACTATGCTGATAATATTAAACAAGCGGCCGCAATGCTGTCTTTTAAAGAATATATATGCGTAGCTATTTGCTCTGATGTGATTCCACAAGACGATTTGGATATCTTGAGACAAAAACGTGCGGTACCAATTATTGTTGTGCCACCTTCATATTCGGAGGAACAGCGGTATGCATGTGTCCATTTTGGTGCTGCTCAATATTTACATACCTATAATCATCCTATGGTAGAAATGTTTTCAGAGAAAAATAGTATGAGAAATTGTTTGAAAATACCAAAAGATAAAAGAAGACCGCTAACAATCATCACTGTGAAAGACTTGTCTTTCTGCTTAGAGTACAGGTCTGTAGAGATAGCTGGGGTATGCATTGATTTGACCGAAAAAGAGTTTGATATTCTTGCGCTGCTAATTATGAATCAACGGCAAGTCTATACTTATGAAATGATAATGGATTCTGTTTGGCATGATGATTTTTCGTTTTATTCACGCAATGCGATTTCAAGCCATATAAGTAATTTACGGAAAAAGTTAAAAAGTTCGGAAACTGCATCAGAACATATTAAAAGCATTCGAGGAATAGGCTACAAATTCGAAGTATAGGTATTTCTTGTGCAAATCTTGTATAAATCTAAAGTAAATCTTGCTTTCTGTTCTATACCATAGCTCTCAATAATGGCGAGCAGCTGTTAATTGAGTAATGGTTCAATGAAAACGCGGCTTGCTGAATAGCTGCCGCTTTATACTGCGTAGACAGAAAGGTTATTTACAGCGGCATATAGGAGGATGCCGCTTTGTTTGTTTTAACCTTTTACAGTTCTCATAATCTTCACTTGCTAAAAAAAGTGTAGCTTCCCCTCCGGGGCAGTTCGGCAACCTGTCGGTATTATCGTTCTGCGCAAACCGGAATAATAATGATCTTTTTTGTTGCGCCAGTTTCCTGGAATGGGAGACTGGCGCTTTTGCTTGTCGTTTTTTGCCGAATGTCCCCAAACGGCCTCGATGCCGTTCCCCGCCTCCATTCGATTCACCCGCTAATCACCCGTGAATCGAAATGGAGGTACATAATGAAGAAAGTCAATCTTCGGGATCTGTATCCCGATGTTTATAAAACCGATGCCTTTTTGGAAGTAACCGATGAAGTACAAGCGGTGTTTCAGTCTGACGAGCGAGCTGAAGCAGCCTATGAGCGAAAAATGTATCGCTATAAGGCGCAGTACTCCCTGGACTGTGAGAATGGAATTGAAAATGCGGTCCTGCGAAAGCTGGAGACGCCGGAGATGCTTCTGGAGGAAAAGCAGCTGCGCGAGCAGATTTACTCCGCCGTGATGGCTTTGCCGGAGAAACAGGCAAAAAGAATTTATGCTCGGTACTATCTGGGGATGAGCGTAAATGAGATTGCCGGAGCCGAAGGTGTAGATCCGAGCCGTGTCCGTGACAGCATCCGGCGTGGGCTGAAACAGTTGGCAAAAATTTTTTGATAAAGTTTCATTTGAAGCGCCTGTTTTTTGCCCCTTTTGTCAGTGTTAATAGAAGGACAAGTTTTCCCCTTCGATGGTACTTTGACAATTGAATAGACGGCATTTCTGGTACATAACCCATGTACGAGCGAATCAGGCGCGCCGCCAAGATGGACAGCCAAGGAGGTGATAAACAAGGCTGTTCCCAGCGATCAACGCCAGCCTGAGACCCGGAGGTGGCACTTCGAGCGCGAGGACTCCATGGGGGCTTAAAGATACTTGTTCACACCCGCCCACGGACTTGAGGCGGAACCCTGCGGCGCACGAGTAAAACGACGCTGCGGAGTTATGACATCCGCGCCAGCGGAGACCGGGAATGTCCCCATCGTCAGGGATGCGTGGCAAATGTGGCGAAAGCGAACTTCAAATTCAAGAGAGCTGCGTCCGGTTACCGTAAGCAACAACAGGTCATCATCCAGATGCAGTTTTCTTTTCAAAGTTAGATACCATGCACTGGCAGTTTCGGCTGCCAGTGCATTCATGTGATTTTGAAAGCACGATGACAACCTTGACGGAATGGAGGGAATATGATTTATGGAAAAACTGATTACACGAAAAGAAGCTGCCAGAATCCTGGGAATCAGCATTGCGACCTTGGATGCGGCCCGTAACAACGGCTTGATTTCTTATGTTCAGTATGTGCAGAACGGTTGTGTATATTTTACTGATATGGGCCTTCAGGAGTATATCGCAAAATGCACCCACCGGGCAAAACCGATGGAAAAGAATGCGACTTACCGCAAGACCCGGAACGCCGGAGCATGAGCCAATCCGTATCCTTGCTGGAACTGAAGATCTCTGATAAAACAAAGATACAGCGCTGGAGATTATTTTAGGAGGTGACGGAATTGGCAAAAAGGAAAATGATAATTCCTGAATATGGAACGGTTATAAAAAAAGGTGTCCTGTATTACAGAACAAGAATCAAAGATGCAGATGGAAAACTCGTTGCCCTTTATGCAAGAACGCCCGAAGAACTTTATAATAAGGAAACGATTGCGTTGGAGCAGATTGAGAACGCCACATTTCATCGAAAAACACCCACGGTTGCAGAGTATTGTGAGAAATGGCTGTTGATGCAGTCTGTTCATGTTCGTACCACGACTTTGACGGACTATACCTCAAAGGTACGGCGTCATATCATTGCGGAATTAGGTGATAAGCGGATGGGAGAGGTCAGCCTGGATGATATTCAGCTTGCACTTGTCTCTGTTTCAAAAAAATCTGCATCGGTATATAAGTCGGTCGTGATCCTGTATAAATCTATTTTCCGTGCAGCAAAGGAAAGCCGGATTATAGATAATAACCCGACGATCTATCTAACGACAAAGGGTGGCGGCGTTCCGCAGAAAGATAAAGCGGCGCTGACAGACGAGCAGGTCGAGCGCTTATTGGATGCGGTGGAAGGACTGCCAACCTATGTGTTTGTGATGCTTGGATTGTACGCAGGCTTGCGGCGGGAAGAAATCCTCGCCCTGAAATGGGATTCGGTCTATCTTGATGGAAACTTTCCTTATTTAACAGTGCGGAGAGCATGGCATACAGAAAACAACAGGCCGGTGATTCTGGAAGAATTAAAAACGAAGGCTGCCGAGCGAAATATTCCACTGCCGACCTGTTTGGCTGAGTGCCTGAAAGAGACAAAGGAAAATTCGACTTCGGAGTATGTGGTGCCGAACCGGGACGGCGATCCGCTGTCCTATACGCAGTTTAAGCGGCTGTGGCAGTATGTTGTCACCAGAACAGTCAAGGAACGGTCCTACTACCGATATGAGGATGGAAAGCGGGTAAAGCATACGGTCACACCTGTTCTTGGAGAAAAGGCGGCGCATAACGGTAATGTTGTTTACAGCCTGGACTTTGAAGTAACACCGCATCAGTTGCGACACACCTACATCACGAATCTGATTCATTCGTCGGTAGACCCCAAAACGGTGCAATACCTGGCAGGCCATGAAAGCAGCAAAATTACCATGGACATTTACGCAAAGGTCAAATACAACAGGCCGGATGAGCTGGTCAGAACGATGGGTAACGCATTTTCGCAATGGGATTCAGTGTGAGCATAAAATAACAAACGCGAAAACGAAGCAGGAGCGAGGCAAGGATGTCTCGCTCTTTGCTTTACATAGGCCGTATCTTTGATTAAGTCTGTACTTTCTGATAAAAAGAGAGTGTAGATACGGAAACTGCACGTTATCAGGAAAGGAAGGTCAAAGATGGCGAAAATGAAAACAGAGGTTCCGCAGTACGGAACCATTATGCAAAAAGGAATCCAGTATTACAGAACCCGGATCATGGACGCAGATGGCAAGCAGGTGAGTTTGTATGCTGCTACTTGCGAAGAATTATATGAGAAGCAATTAGAAGCGCGGCGACAGGTGGAGGAGATCATCTTTCGTCGGCAGCATCCGACAGTGGCCGAGTATTGTCAGAAGTGGCTGCTGATGCAGTCGGCAAAGGTATCTGCTTCTACATTGAGAGGATATACTGCTGACATGAAGAACTATATCATTAAGCCTTTGGGTGAGATGTATATGGAAGAAGTGACCGCAGATGATATTCGGCTGGCGCTTGTACCGCTGTCAAAAAAATCGGAGGGGTTATACAGCACAGTAAATATGCTTCTCAAGTGTATTTTCTACTCGGCAGAGCGCAGCCAGATACTTGAGCATAACCCCTGTGTAGGAATATCGGGAAAGGGCGGAAAGCCAGCGAAAAAGAGGGAGGCATTGACAGATCAGCAGGTAGAAGTGCTTCTGGATACGGTCAGGGAGCTTCCTCCCTACTTGTTCATTATGCTTGGGTTATATTCCGGTCTGCGCCGGGAAGAAATCCTTGCGCTGCAATGGGACTGTGTATTCCTGGACGAGTCTACTCCCTATATCTCGGTAAGGCGAGCATGGCGCACGGAACATAACAGACCCGTGATTTCCACTGTTCTAAAGACCAAGGCGGCTAAAAGGGATATTCCGATTCCCAAGTGCTTGGTGGACTGCCTGCGTGAAGCCAAAACAGCATCAAAGTCGGACTATGTGATTTCGGATAGCGAAGGACAGCCGTTAGCTGCATCGCAATTTCAAAGGGTATGGCAGTATGTAGTTGTTCGGTCTACCAAGCCGCGCAACTACTATAAGTATGTGAATGGGCAGAGCATCAAGTACACGGTTACACCAACGCTGGGCATGACACAGAGGAATCAACCCAAAATCAAATATACGCTGGATTTTGATGTGACCCCACACCAGCTCCGGCACACATACATCACGAACCTGCTTTATGCCGGAGTTGATCCCAAGACGGTTCAGTATCTTGCAGGACATGAAAACAGCAAAACAACTATGGACATCTATGCTAAGGTCAAGTATAATAAGCCAGAGGAGTTGTTCAGTGTAGTAAACGGTGCTTTTCATCAGAACGCTGCTGATTGAAAAACAGCCATTTTCCGTGGTTACCACATAGGATAACTGAACAGCGAAAAGTCCGGAAAAGCCCGAAATACCAAGGAAAAACGGCTCAAAAACGAGCGCAGTACGGTCTCAAGGCAGCCCGTCGCGCTCCGCAGTTCAGCAAGCGCTGATTTCAGTTCAAAACAGCTCAAAAAACCCCGAAACCATGCGGTTTTCGGGGTTTTTCCTTTTCAGATTGTTTGCCCTGTTTTGGCATAGTCTGACCTGTTTTAACCCGATTTTTATGGGTTAAATAAAGGACAACCACCCCTAAAATGAGGGCTAATGGGTTAAATAATAGGACAACTTTTTTGGCCTTTCCCTCTCCCCCAAGGTCGTTTTTTCCTTTTAAGCCCTCTGCATTTTTATGCAAAATCGGTTTGGCAGAGTTTGACCAAATATGAACAAATGAATATGATTTTATTGCGAAAGCGTTCAGTGTACCTGCTGGGCGCTTTTTGCATTTCCAGGGACTAATGTTCCGGGATCAGAAAAAGCCGTCACTCTTTTTATCGAAAGAAGTGGCGGCTTTTTCTATTTCCAGAACCGAACGCAATCAACAGAAACGAGGTGAAACATAATGAACACGCAAATCATCGCCGTCGCCAACCAGAAGGGCGGCGTCGGCAAAACGACCACCTGCGCCAACTTAGGGATAGGGCTGGCCCAGGCCGGAAAGAAAGTGCTGCTGGTGGATGCTGACCCCCAGGCCAGCCTGACCATCAGCCTGGGCAACCCGCAGCCGGACAAGCTGCCCTTCACCCTCTCGGACGCGATGGGCCGCATCCTGATGGACGAGCCGCTCCGCCCCAGTGAGGGCATCCTACACCACCCGGAGGGCGTGGACCTGATGCCCGCCGACATCCAGCTCTCCGGCATGGAGGTCAGCTTGGTGAACGCCATGAGCCGGGAGACCATCCTGCGGCAGTATCTGGACACGCTCAAAGGACAGTACTCTGACCGACAAGGAGAACGCCGGTGCTGCCCTGCTGGACGCTTGCAAGGAGGTCAAAGGGTCCGACCCGGTGCTGGTGGGCAGCTATCGAGGGTTTGCCATGTCAGTGGAATTTAACTTTTTTTCAAAGGAGTATACGCTCCTGCTGAAAGGCCAGATGACCCACCGGGCGGCCCTGGGCACCGACCCGCGCGGCAACCTGACCCGCATCGACAATGCCCTGGCGCAGATGCCCCAGCGGCTGAAGGCGGTGAAGGACCAGCTGGACAATCTCTACCAGCAGCAGGCCGCCGCCAAAGCCGAAGTGGGCAAGCCCTTTCCCCAGGAACAGGAGCTGCGGGACAAGTCCGCCCGGCTGGCCGAGCTGGATGTATTGCTGAACATGGACGGCCGGGGCCGACCTGCGCCGGAAGCGGTGCTTGCCAAGAGCAACCGCCCCTCGGTGCTGGAAGGGCTGAAACGCCCGGTACCGCCGCGCAGCCCGGACAAGAAACCCAAACACCACGGACAGGAGGTGCGATAACATGAATACCGACAAAAACACGGCCCTCTATGAGAAGATGACCGCCGAACAAGACAAGTTCCGGGACTGGCTGAAAAACCAGCCCCCGGAGGAAATTCTAAAGCATACCTACGAGTACACGGTCCGAGAGGACATTTTGATGGCAATGGAGGAACTGGATCTGCCCCAAAGCCGAGCCGCCGCACTGCTGGCGTCCCCGTCCCCGCTGGCGGATGTCTACAAGGAGTTTGCCGACCGGGAGACTTCCTACATGGATATGGTGCGGGACAGCATCGAGCAGCGGGCCGAGGCGGCGCTGGATGCTCAGCGGGAACGGCCGCTCTACCGGCACGACGCCGCCTATGCCCGCGAACAGGGTGATGCGCGGCAGGACTATCTGCGGTTCCAGCCGCTGACGCCGGAGGAAATCCACGCCGAGGCCGCCCGGCTCTTGCAGGAGCTTCGTGCGCCGGATACCCCCAACAGCCCCCACGGCACCCACTACATGGCCCGCGTGTCGCCGGACTTTCTGGCCCGCGCAGGCACCCAGGCCCACGACCAGCTGATGGCACTGTTGCCGTTCCGCAGCCTGGTAATCACCGGGATGGTGGACCGGCCCGGCACCTATGTCACGATCCTGGCCAAAGAGGACCGCAGCAAGGAGCTGCGCCAGCGCCGCCCCTCGGTCCGCCGCCAGCTGAAACAGGAGCCTCGCCCCGCTGAAAAGCCGGAGAAAAAATCCCCTGCGCATAAGAAAAAGGAGCCGGAGCGGTGAGCGGCCCCAAGCGCAAACGGGAGGTGCAGCTGAACTTCCGGGTCTCGCCGGAAGAACTGGCGCTGATTGAGCAGAAGATGGCCCAGCTAGGGACAAAGAACAGGGAAGCCTATCTGCGCAAGATGGCCCTGGACGGGTATGTGGTGCGCCTGGAACTGCCGGAGCTGAAAGAGCTGGTCTCCCTGATGCGCTATTCCAGCAACAACCTCAATCAGCTGACCCGCCGCGTGCATGAGACCGGGCGTATTTATGACACCGACTTGGAGGATATATCCCGGCGGCAGGAGGCTTTGTGGGATGGGGTGCATCAGGTATTGACCCAACTGGCAAAGCTGGCGTGACAGGGGCATACGCCCCTGCTGAGAGGGAGGTCCGGCGCGTGCAGGCTTGCTGCGCTGGGCCTCCCTCTTTTTTCTTTGCCCGTATCGTTGCAGTTTTGTATGACATCGAGGATAATGGAGACAGAAACGAGGTGATGGCTGATGCTGACGTTTGAAAATGTTTTGACGGTGTTCCGGGATTACCTGCGGCAAGACCTGGAGGAAGAAGTCCTCCCATGTAGGCGCGGCTATGTACGATTGACCTGGAACAAGGATTCCCGCTACTGCGTGGACGGCATCCTCTGCCGGACCCCGGAGGAACTGTTTGATCTGCTGCTCACGGATTACCAGGACTTTGAATTGCTCCGCCGGACGAAAGGCCGACGGGAAGTTACAGAGGCCGATGAAAAAGCCGTGGAAGAACTGTGCCAGTCATACCTGGACTGGCGGAAGGAGGCGCTGAAATGAGAGCTATATGGTTTATCTTGAAACTGGGGTTGAAAATCCTTGCTGCGCCGGTGGTGCTGGCGCTGGCCCTGTTCACCTGGGTGTGCTTCGGGCTGCTGTATGTATCCAGCTTTATTTTTGGCCTGGCCTCCACGGTGGTGGCGCTGCTGGGGATCGCGGTGCTGGTGACCTACTCGCCGCAGAATGGCATCATCCTGCTGGTGATCGCCTTCCTGGTCAGCCCGGTGGGCCTGCCGATGGCCGCCGCCTGGTTACTTGGCAAGGTGCAGGATCTGCGGTACATGATCCAGGATGCAGTATATGGCTAAATAGAAAACACAGAATTGCCGGGAGTGAGTGCCCGGCAATTTTCGACTTTACTTTTATGCTAATTTCATAGATAAGATTAGCACGAAAGTAAAGTTTACTTCCGTCAAAAGCGCAAAAAAATCAGGGTGTCGGAGTGTGTGATTTCTCCGGCACCCTGATTGAGTTTAATTGCCCGGTGTAGCTTTTTTTATGGCCACATACTTTTGATGTTGGCTTCGAGGCTTATCCGGGATGGTCATTTGCAACTGCCCCTGATCCAGTAGTGGCCGCAAGTAGCGTTTTGTAAATCCTTTTGTATTTTTATATCCACAATGTTCTGCAATTTCCGCTTTGGAGCGTGGTGCTGCGCAAAAGGCTAAAATCTGATTCGCAAGCGTCACTTGGGTCTCCACTTGGGTCCTCACTTGGGTCTCCACTTGGGTCCCGTCCTTCGGCCCAACCTTTTCCACCGCAACCGGGGCCAGCGGAACCACCGTGCGGAACACATCGCCCTCGATAAATTCCGGCGTCCCGCCGGAGTAGAGCTTCGTGTATTTGTAAGTATTTCGCATCCCGGACCCTAGCTCGTCCGCCAGTCCGATCTCTCGGAACACTTTGGAGATGGGCGGATTCTTGGCATACGGCTCAAAGGAGGATAGATGCAGGGCACCATGCCCGTGAGAACGGTTGGCATTTTCGGTATAGAGCCGGTCGCGCTCGATCACAAACTTTGCCACATAGCCGCTGGAGTAATCCCGGTGAGCCAGGCTGTTGGAACAGATTTCGCGCAGGATACGGTCTCTGGCGCTGACGCTCTGGACGCCCTCCTGCACAAAAGGGTCGCTGAGGTGCTTTTGGCCGAAAGCAATCAGCCGGTCATAGGTTTCCAGCAGATTGGTGATGATAACGTCCCGGTCATCGTAACGGTCCACGTTTTCTACCCGGAAGATGGCGTCCGTCTTGTGCTGCGGCAGCACGGACAGGATCGTGGAGTCCTTGCCAAACAGGAGAATCGCCGCCAGGGTGATGCCTTCTATCTGCCGTTCGGGGTCTTTCAAAATCAGCCCGGCGCTGCGCAGCAGTTCTTCATCCGATAGGGACTTCCACGGATGGTTGGCCGTGCGGCTGGCGGTCATGGCTCTGGCGCGCTCAATCAGGTCGGGACGCAGGTCCTCCATTTGGAAACGCGTCACTTTGTTGACAAAATAGCTGCCGCTTTTCCGGGCGTACAACTGGTACACCAGGTCAGAATTGTCGGTTATATCAATATCCGCTTCGTGGTTGCGGTCAAAAATGCGTCCGTGGTGGCGGCAGACCTGGCTGCCGGACGGCACCTGAATGACCAGCAAGGTACGACCATTCACCGCACAGGTTTCCGGCTGCAAGTAAAGAGGCGGATTGATTTTCTGCCCGTTGTTGATGGAAGTCACAAAGTCCTTTTTCATGCGGTCCACTGCGTCCGGGGCGACGCCCAAAATTTCCCCACTGTCTTTGACGCCCAGGAGGATGGTGCCACCGTCCCGGTTGGAAAACGAGCAGACGGTATCGTAAACATCCTTTGTGATCTCGGTAGTGGATTTCTTAAACTCCACCTGGATGTTTTCGCCGCCTTGAATCAGTTTCAGAAGTTCGGTTTCTGTCATAGGAGCAACAGCCCCCTTTCGATGTGGATTTATACGTTCTTATTATACGGGATTTTTCACGCATTATCAAACCCATTCTGCGTGGGTATATAATTCTGAAATGGTTCTCTGTGATTCTAGAAAATGCAGACAGTGTCAGGCGAATTAAGCTGCGATTCGGCACCGCCTTTGATCAGTCAAATCAATTCGACAGATAGTGTCTGTCAAAAAGGAGGGAAAATCATTATGGCCACAACCCGCATTATGCCCCTGCACGCCGGCAAGGGCCGCACGGTCGGCAAGGCGATCAGCGACATCATCGACTATGTAAAAAATCCCGATAAGACCGACCACGGCAGGCTCATTACCAGCTACCAATGCGACAGCCGCGTGGCCGACGCCCAGTTCCTTCTTGATAAGCAGACCTACGCTGCCCGCACCGGCCGTGTGCGCGGCAAGGATGACGTGATCGCCTACCACCTGCGGCAGTCCTTTGTGCCGGGCGAGATCACGCCGGAAGAAGCCAACCGGCTGGGCGTGGAGCTGGCCCGGCGTTTTACCAAAGGCAAGCACGCTTTCATCGTCTGTACCCACATCGACAAGGCTCACGTCCACAACCATATTATATGGAACTCCACTACGCTGGAGTGCGACCGCAAGTTCCGTAACTTTTGGGGCAGCACCCGTGCCGTCCACCGTCTGAGCGACACCATCTGCATCGAGAACGGCTACTCCATCGTAGAGGCTCCCAAACGGCGCGGCCAGAGCTACAACAAGTGGCTGGGTGATGCGGCGAAACCCTCCCACAAGGAGCAGCTGCGCCAGGCCATCGACCGGGCACTGGCAAGGAAACCGGCCAGCCTGGAGGAACTGCTGCGCCTGCTGGAACAGGACGGCTTCACCGTTCACCGGCGCGGCAAAACCATCTCCATCAGCGCGGAGGGCTGGGGCAACAACGTCCGCTTCGACAGGCTGGGTGACGGCTACACGCTGGACGATCTGCTGGCGGTCCTCTCCGGTCAGAAAGAGCATACGCCCCGCAAGAAAACCGCTGTGCAGGCCGCCCCGCCCAAGGTCAATCTGCTGGTGGACATCCAGTCAAAACTCAAGGCCGGGAAAGGTGCCGGGTATGCCTGCTGGGCCAAGGTGTTCAACCTCAAACAGATGGCCCAGACTCTCAACTACCTGTCCGAACACGGGCTGTTGGACTACGCCGATCTGGCAACTAAAACAGCAGAGGCAACAATTCGCTACAATGCGCTATCCAGCGAGATCAAGGCTGCCGAGAAGCGCATGGCTGAGATCGCCGTGCTGCGCACCCACATCGTCAACTACGCCAAGACCCGCGAGACCTATGTGGCCTACCGCAAGGCTGGGTATTCCCGGAAATTTTACGCGGAGCATGAGGATGAGATTCGGCTGCACCAGGCGGCCAAGGAAGCCTTCAACGAGCTGAACGTAAAGAAGCTGCCCACCATCAAGGAGCTTCAGACCGAGTACGCCCAGCTGTTGGCAGACAAGAAAAAGGCTTATGGCGAATACCGGCAGGCCCGCGCCGCTATGCGGGAGCTGCTGACGGTCAAGAACAATGTGGATCGGGTCCTGGCAATGGAGCAGACCGAACCGCAACAGAAAGAAAAAGACCACGGCCAGCGGTGAGCTGGTCGCGGTCAAAAGCGTTCGTAAGAACGCGCAGCCACAGATTGAAAATCTGTGTTCAAAGGGGGCTTGGGGGACTTCCCTCAACAAGCGCGTGGGGCTATCTGGATAGCCACAGGCATTGCTTGCCACTTTTGTTCGCAAACAATATCCGTATCCTTTACACGATGATTTACTTTTATTATCATAGTCGTAATAAGTATATAAACTACTTACATATAAGCACCTAAAATATGAAAGGGCTGATAAAATGATGACCTTTGAAAAGGTTTTAGAAGTATTCAACGATTACCTAAATAAAGATAGTGTTTTGGAGGTGGTGAACACTAAGCGAGGATACACCGTTATGATTTGGGATGAAAAAGATGAGCAATGGTTTGGTGTGGAACATTGCAAAGCCCCCGAGCTTTTACGGGATGCCTTACTTGATGGCTATCGTGATTTTTTAGAGCAACAACTTACTCATAACCGCAGGAGTTTAACCGAAACAGAAATCTTAGATATTCAAAACCGATGTGAACAGCTTTATGATTTGTGTGGAGAATAAAAAAATAACCTAAAAAGTGCGATAGCCTGTGTAGGTGTCGCACTTTTTTCAGTTGGCTTGGCTTACGAAAACAGCGTTAATTATTCCGCAGTTTCTCTTGCCTTTTTCAAGCCTTGAGCCGTAGCTTCCATCACGATAAGCTCCTTTTCTTCCATATCATTCAACAGTACATCAACTTGTTTGCGGCGATTGTTGTCGCCATCTTCATTGCATGGAAAAAAGAACTGGTCTACAGAGATGTCAAGCAAGGTAGTAATGAGATAAAATTTGTTAAGCCTTGGGTGCTGCCCCCTGTTCTCTATATACATAATAGAGCGTGGCGTAAGGTCTACCAGTTGGGCAAGATATTCCTGTGTCCACCCTTTTGCTTCCCGAGCTTTTTTTATCGCTATACCTAACGGCTTAAAATCAAGTTTTCTTTCATCTTGGTACATTTTAATATCATCCTATATCATTGTACATTTCGGGTGATGATATTTGAACGAAGTATGATTTTATGTTTAGTAGTGTATAATTTCGTATTAGTGGAGAGAAACTTGCTATTATTCGTCATTCCGTATATAATAATTATATACTCTTTGCGAAAGGAAGTTGATATTATGAATTACATTTCTGTGAAAGCCGCTTCTGAAAAATGGGGCATATCGGAAAGACGGATACAAAAATTATGTGAGGAAAATCGCATTGACGGAACTGAAAAATTTGGTCGTGCATGGATGATACCAAAAGATGCAGAAAAACCCGTTGATGGACGTATGAAAACAAGGAACAAACAGGAGGAGAATCATGGAATTTAATGAAAAGCTACAACAGCTTAGGACTGGAAAGAACTTAACGCAGGAACAACTTGCGGAGCAATTATATGTATCAAGAACAGCCATTTCAAAATGGGAAAGCGGCAAGGGTTACCCTAACATTGAGTCGCTCAAGTGTATTTCTAAATTCTTTTCTGTGACCATAGATGAACTGCTATCGGGCGAAGAACTGATTACACTTGCCGAAACTGAAAATCGTTCCAACTTGAAAAAAATTTACAGTTTCATTTATGGAATATTAGATATGATGGCGGTTACTTTTATACTTTTGCCGTTGTATGGTCACCTTGTTGACGGATATATTTATTCTGTCAATCTACTTTCATTTACAGACACTACCCCAATATATCTTGCAATCTATTGGATTGTTTTTATTGTTTTGATTGCACTTGGGATAGCGAAACTGATGTGTGTTTGTTTTGAAAAGGAATCATGGAGCAACATAATCACAAAATGCTCTCTCGTGCTGAGTACGCTTTTTATCTGCTTCTTCGCTGCGGCAAGACAACCCTATGTAACCGCCCTTATGTTTCTGCTATTTGTTGCTAAAATATTTGTCTGGATAAAGCAAACCCAAACAAAGTAAAATGCCATAAACCCTTTAAAATAGGCTCTGACACGATAAGTGTCGGAGCTTTTTTCGTGCTGACATCTATTGTGTCGGCATTGTGACGGTAGATTTCTTGGCTTCTATGCAATACTCGTGGATAATAAGATTGTGGTCAGCGAAAACAAGAACAGCAACCCACGGAAAGGAGAATCAAATATGGATTATATCATTGAAACAGAAAATCTTACGAAGCGATACGGAACAGCCACCGTTGTCGATAAGGTAAATCTTCATGTGCCAAAGGGCAAAATTTATGGTTTGCTCGGCAGAAACGGAGCAGGCAAAACCACAGCAATGAAAATGATGTTGCAGCTTGCTTTCCCAACGGAGGGAACGGTACGCTTGTTTGGCACAAACTATAAGGAAAATATCCATACCCTTTATAGCAAAGTAGGCTCTATTATCGAAACACCGGGATTTTACAGTAATTTAACAGGGTATGAGAATTTGCAAATTCTCGCTAAACTGCGAGGGGGAGTATCTAAAAGTGGAGTAGAAAAAGCTCTTGAAGTTGTGGGGCTGCATAAGGAGAAAAGAAAAGTCTTTTCCGATTATTCCCTCGGAATGAAGCAACGGCTTGGTATTGCCGCCGCCATTATGCACGAGCCGGAGCTTTTAATACTTGACGAACCGATTAACGGACTTGACCCCATTGGAATAGTTGAAATACGCTCATTTTTATCTGAACTTAGTCACAATCATGGCATTACCATTTTTATCTCAAGCCATGTTTTAAGCGAGATTGAACAGATAGCAGATATTATCGGCGTTATGCACGAGGGGCATTTAGTAGAGGAAGTGAATATATCCGAGCTTCACAAAAGGAATCGAAAATACATTCAATTTGATTTATCTGACAGTGAGATAGCCGGAAAGATTTTAGAAAACCACTACCACATGACGGATTTTACAGTGCAGGACGGTACGGTGAGAATTTATGACTTTAGCCAAAGTGTTGGAGAAATCAATCGAGAATTTGCACGAAATGGACTGCTCGTGACAAGGATAAATGATAGTGAGGAAAACTTAGAGGACTACTTTTCTAAACTGATTGGAGGTGGCGGTATTGCTTAATCTTATTTCTTGTGAATTATTAAAACTAAAGCGTTCAAAAATGGTGCTAATTAGTGTGGCAGGGGTATTATCTACCCCACTTTTGATGTTAATAGAAGCCTTGCAAACACATTTTGATAAGCCGGAGATTATCTTTACCTTGTCTGACATATACAGCGACAGTGTACTGTATATCATGCTGCTGGTAAACATTATGATATATGTGGCAATTGCAGCTTACTTGTTTAGCAGAGAGTACACAGAAAGCACCCTCAAAACCATATTGCCCATACCCATTTCAAGGACAAAACTATTAATTGGAAAATTTTGCACCCTGCTTCTTTGGATTGTTATGCTAACCCTTGTAACATGGGCAGGTATATTTATCGTTTGTGGGCTATATGACGCTGTCTTTACATTGGAGGGATATAGCTTACTAGTGGCAATAGTATGGCTCCCCAAGTTTTTGTTTGGCAGTATCCTGATGTTTTTAACAGTTTCTCCTTTTGTGTTTGTTGCTATGAAAACAAAAGGATTTGTCGCCCCGATGATTGGCTCTGCCGTGATTGTCATGGGAAGTGCCGCACTTTCAAATCAAGAATGGGGAGCGTTGTATCCGTGGACAGCCACCTATTTCTTGGTGCAGGGTAAACTTCAGAGTACCGGCTATCCTACACTGCTGTCTGTATCTATTATTATTCTTGTATCAGCAGTTGGTTTTCTTATGACCTTTCATCATTTTAAAAAGGAGGATTTGAAATAATGGTACTTGATTTTATAGAAATTTTAAAAGTTATTTTTCTTGGAATTGTTGAGGGTATTACTGAGTGGCTACCTATCAGCAGCACAGGACATATGATTCTTGTGGACGAATTTATCACACTTAATATGAGCGAAGCATTTAAAGAAATGTTTTTTGTTGTTATTCAACTTGGAGCTATACTCGCAGTGGTTGTAATGTTTTGGAACAAGATGTTTCCCTTTCAATTTAAGAACAAAGCACAGTCAATTGTTAAAAAGGATACTTTCTCGTTGTGGTTCAAGGTTGCGGTAGCTTGTGTACCGTCAGCTATTATGGGGATTCTATTTGATGATTATTTGGATGCTTACCTCCAAACCCCCATTGTGATTTCAATCATGTTAATCTTTTATGGTTTGTTATTCATTCTCATAGAAAATTGGAATAAAAAGCGTACTCCTACTACTATGGCACTTTCTGACATCAGCTATAAAACAGCAATCTTGATAGGGGCATTTCAAGTGTTATCACTTATACCCGGCACATCACGGTCGGGAGCAACGATTATAGGTGCTTTACTCATAGGAGTTTCACGAGTGGCAGCAGCAGAGTTTACTTTTTTCCTCGCAGTACCTACTATGCTTGGAGCAAGTGCTTTTAAGCTGTTAAAATTCGGGTTTGAATTTACAAGTGCAGAACTGCTCGCTCTTGTTCTCGGTATGGCTGTGGCATTTGCGGTATCTGTCTTAGTAATTAAATTCCTAATGAACTTTATCAAAAAACATGATTTTAAGGTGTTTGGTTGGTATCGAATTGTGCTTGGTATACTTGTTGTACTTATAAAATCTTAATAATGCGTTTTCTTTGTGCGCGAATAAAAATGCCAGTTGGTCCTTAAGATCAGCTGGCATTTTTGTTTCTGGGGATGGAAAACAACCCAGAGATTCTCGTTGTCGATCTCCTCCTGATTTTAGTTTGCATGGTGAATTTTGCAAATTGAATCTACAGGAGGTTAATAATGGGATTTAATTATGGATATGAGAAAAAGAAGTTTGATAGTAAATGGAAGCGTTTAGAAGTTGAGTATTGTGATGCAGGGATGAGCGAAGAACAGATTGCTGCCATGAAAGAATATGACTGGGCATGGTTTTGCAGTCAAAGGGTTTTTCAAAACCATACGCAACCAATACCTTGTGAACAATATGATGAAGTATGTGGTCAATCACAGCTGTTCCGAAAGTTTGCATCGTTATCTTATCAATGGGATGTTGATAAGATTGATCAAACGCGATATGGATGGTTGGCTTCGGTGGAAAACGAACAACTACTGTTGAGATTGAAGAAGCTGTCGAAGAAAGATTTGGAGCTATTGACATTACTTTTTGTGGATGGTTATCGTCAAATTGATGTAGCACGTCTTTGGCATTGTTCCAGAAGTGCTGTTGCACAAAGATTTAAAAAAATAAAAAAATTTTTGAATAACACTTAACAAATGAAGCGTATCAGTGCCTACCCATTGAGGGAAGAACATTCTCCCAATGTGGAGCTTGACAATTTCATAGACGGCATTTCCGGTACATAACCTATGTACGAGCGAATCAGGCACGCCGCGAAGATGGACAGCCCCAGGAGGTGATGAATAGGACTGTTCCGAGCGATCCACGTCAGCCTGATACCCGAAAGTGGCATTTCAGGGCGCGATGACTGCATAGGGGTTAAAGATACTTCCTCACGGCCTCCTAAAGACTTGGGGGGAACTCTGCGGCGCACGAGTAAAACGACGCTGTGGAGTTATGACAGCCGCGCCAGCGGAGACCGGAATGTCCCCATCGCCAGGGGTGCGTGGCAAATGTGGCGAGTAAATTTTTCAAAGTCAGATACCATGCGCTGGCAGCTTCGGTTGCCAGCGCATTCATGTGATTTTGAAAGCAACAACCACATCTTTGACAGAAAGGGGGACCACCTATGGAAAAATTGATTTCGCGGAAAGAGGCTGCCAAATTACTGGGGATTAGCATTGCCACTTTGGATGCAGCTCGAAACAGTGGGCTAATTTCCTATGTTCAGTATGTGCAAAATGGTTGCGTGTACTTTACAGATGCTGGCCTTCAGGAGTATATCGCAAAATGCACCCATCGTGCAAAGCCAGTGGAAAAAAGCGCTACATACCGCAAGCTGCGAAGTGTCCGAGCTTGAGCTGTTCCGTATCCTTGCTGGAACCTAATATGTCTGATAAAACAAAGGTACAGCGCTGGACATTATTCTTAGGAGGTGACGGAATTGGCAAAAAGAAAAAGGGCAATTCCTCAATATGGTACGGTCGTGCTTAACGGCATTGAATATTATAGAACCAGAGTCGAAGATTCGGATGGAAACAGAGTGGCGCTTTATGCAAAGACGCCCGAAAAGCTTTATGACAAGGAACTGGAGGCGTTAGAGCAGATTGACAGTACTACGTTTCGTCGAAGATCGCCTACGGTTGCTGAGTACTGTGAGAAGTGGCTGCTGATGCAGTCCGTCCATGTTCGGGCCACCACCTTGACAGATTATACCTCTAAGGTGCGGCGGCACATTATTGGAGGGCTGGGAGACAAGAGAATGGCTGATGTATCCCTGGATGACATCCAACTTGCCCTCGTACCTGTTTCCAAGAAGTCGGCTTCGGTTTATAAGTCTGTGGTGATTCTCTGCAAGTCCATTTTCCGGGCGGCCAAGGAGAGCCATGTGATTGACGAGGACCCGACCATATACCTGGATGCAAAGGGAGGAGTTCCCCAGGAAGAAAGACAGGCATTGACGGATGAACAGGTTGAGCGGCTTTTGGACACGATCCGGGATTTGCCGCCCTATGTATTTGTGATGATCGGTTTATATGCCGGTCTGCGCCGGGAAGAAATCCTGGCGCTGCAATGGGATTCTGTGTATCTGGATGCAGAGGCTCCGTACTTAACGGTACGGCGGGCATGGCACACAGAACATAACAGGCCGGTCATTCTTACCGAGCTAAAGACCAAAGCGGCACAAAGAAACATTCCTCTCCCGGTCTGTCTGGTTGAATGTCTGAAAGATGCAAAGAAAAAATCCACTTCGGATTATGTGATTGCCAATCGGGACGGTGATCCGCTATCCTATACACAGTTTAAGCGGCTGTGGCAGTATATTGTGACGCGGACTGCAAAGCCGAGAATGGCCAGAAAACTTGTGGACGGAAAGTATGTAAAATATATGCTTTACCCGAAACTTGGAGAAAAAGCCAGGAATAACGGCCATGTGGTATATAGCCTGGATTTTGAAGTGACACCGCATCAGCTGCGGCACACCTACATCACCAATCTGATTCATTCTTCGGTGGACCCCAAAACGGTACAATATTTGGCGGGCCATGAAAGCAGCAAAATCACGATGGACATTTACGCAAAGGTCAAATACAACAGGCCGGATGATCTTGTCAAAGCAATGGGCTGTGCCTTTGACTTATGGGACGCTGTGTAAGTTCCGAACAATTCAGAAAATGAAGTAAGAGCGAGACAAGGATGTCTCGCTCTTAGTTTTTCCTTGGCCGTATCTTTGATTCAATTTGAAATCTCTGATAAAAAGGAGGTGTAGATACATCACCACGCGAGAAAGGAAATTAATTATGGCAAAGAAGAAAAAAAACATACCTCAATATGGAACCGTCACACGAAAGGGTGTCCTGTATTACAGAACCCGGATTCTGGACGCAGACGGCAAGCAGGTGAGCTTGTATGGGACTACCTGCGAGGAACTGTACGATAAAGAGCAGGAGGCGAGACGCCAGGTAGCGGAGATCATCTTCCACCGGGAGCATCCTACTGTGGCCGAGTATTGTGAGAAGTGGCTGTTGATGCAATCCGCAAAAGTGTCGCCGGCTACACTGAAGGGCTACGCCTCCAATATGAAGAACTACATTATCAAGCCTTTGGGAGATATGTATATGGAGGAAGTAACAGCGGATGATATTCGTCTGGCGCTGATCCCATTGTCCAATAAGTCCGAGAGCCTGCACAATACGGTGAATATGCTCCTCAAGTGCATTTTTTACTCGGCAGAGCGGAGCCAGTTGCTGGAATACAATCCGTGTGAGGGGATTTCGGCAAAAGGAGGGAAACCGACCCAAAAGAAAGATTCGCTGACAGACCAGCAGGTGGAAGTGCTGCTGGAAACCGTCAAAGGACTTCCGCCGTATCTGTTTACCATGATCGGCTTATATGCCGGTCTGCGCCGAGAAGAAGCTCTCGCCTTGCAATGGGATTGTGTGTTCCTCGATGCACCCACTCCATATATCTCTGTGCGGCGCGCATGGCGATCAGAGCATAACAGACCGGTTATCTCTACAACGCTTAAGACGAAAGCAGCAAGAAGGGATATTCCCATTCCCAAATGCCTTGTGAATTGTCTGCGGGAAGCCAAGGCTGCCTCCAAATCGGAATATGTGATTGCCGATAGTGAGGGACAGCCCTTGTCATATTCGCAGTTCAAACGTGTCTGGCAGTACATCGTTGTTCGGTCTACCAAGGAGCGTACCTATTATAAGTATGTGAACGGACAGAGCATCAAGTACACTGTTCAGCCGAGTCTGGGAGGACATCAGAAAAACAATCCCAACATTGTGTATAGCCTGGACTTCGATGTGACACCGCACCTGCTGCGGCATACCTACATCACCAATCTTCTGTATGCAGGTGTTGACCCCAAGACGGTCCAGTACCTTGCCGGACATGAGAACAGCAAGACAACTATGGACATCTATGCAAGAGTAAAGTATAATAAACCAGAACAGCTATTCGATGTAGTAAATTCTGCATTTCATCAAGCTGTCCCCTCGTAAAAGTGGCCTGTTTTTTGGTTAAGGAATAGGACAACCGAGGGGCCGAGGCTCAAAAAAGCCCGGAATATCAAGGAAAATCATCGCTCAGACGATTGAAGTACGGTCTCAAGAAAGCTCGTAGAGCACCACAGTTCTCCAAACGTTAATTGCGATTTATTTCGATATCCGTCGGATATCTTTTCGACATCGAAGCAAACAGCAAAGAATCTGTGTACAAGTACAGAAGATTTCACATCCCGGAAGTTTCGGCTTCCGGGATTTTTTCAAATCTAAAATCATTTCTTATATTTACCACCAGAAAAATACGCTTGAAGGCAGAGAAAGATGATGTTTCTGCGCCTCCCCCTTCCGGGGGCTTTTTTTCTGTCACACTTTCTAAAATTTTTTCGATTTTTTTACGTTTTTTTTACCCATTCTACATATTGACACCTAAAATGATTCTATGGTATCGTTGAAGAGATTTTGCGGAAAAGGGGGAAAGGCAATGGGATATGAATATGTGGTGTCATCGCCGGTCAGGGCGGCTGCCAGGACGGTTGCAGCGGCAGTTTTTGTGCTGCTGCTGGGAATTGCTATACCTGTTGTCTTTCCTCTGGTAGAAAGTGAAAGTTTCAGCTTCTGCGGCATAGAAATAGCCGCCGCTATACCTGAAGCGCAGAGGCAGAGTACGGTGGTGTATACAGGAAAAGGAGTGGATGTACCTCGTATTCAGAGGATAGATAATTTGCCATTGGAAAGTGATATCTATGGGGAGTACGATATAAGCGTTATACACTCTTCTTCTACAGGTCAGATGAAGAATATGCAGGGGACATGGATGATGGTCTGGATGATGGCGGCGCTAATGTCTCTGCATCTATACAAAATATTTTTTCAAAGAGCACGTCTGTATGTTTCCGGATTATCAGGTTTCTCTTGTGAGCTTTTGATTCTTCAGGAAAAAGACGGAAAGAAATGACGACGCCCTGCGGCCGTAGATTTATGAGACAGATCATTTAATAATTCAGATAAAAAATATAAAATACATTTCAATGATTGAAAGGAGCTTTTATGGACACATCGTTTCTGTATTTTTGGGAAGGAATCTTTCAAAATCCGATGTTGTTAATTTCGGCTTTATTTACACTGGGAGTTATTTTTGTCAACGGATGGAC
This sequence comes from Eubacteriaceae bacterium CHKCI004, assembly GCA_900016875.1. Classification (GTDB taxonomy): domain Bacteria; phylum Bacillota; class Clostridia; order Lachnospirales; family Lachnospiraceae; genus Anaerobutyricum; species Anaerobutyricum stercoris. The sequence continues at coordinate 61,028 of FCNR01000054.1, forward strand.
AGATGCGCCGAACGCCATTGCCACTTGTGTGACGACCAGGTGTCTGAGACCGCGGCAGGCCATAATGATGAGCGCTGTATTTAATTTCCTCGGTGTTTTTGTTATGACGCAGATTAACAGTTCCGTTGCATCCACCATCAGTAATATGGTGGATTTTGGAAGTGATACGCACAATGCGCTGATTGCCCTTTGTGCAGCGCTGTTTTCTATAGTGGTTTACAGCGTGGCTGCTTCTTTTTTCGGGATTCCGACCAGTGAGAGCCACAGTCTGATCGCCGGGCTGACCGGAGCGGCCATCGCCATTCAGGGCGGCGTTGGCGGTGTCAATGGCGCCGAGTGGGTGAAGGTGCTTTACGGTCTTGTGCTGAGCCTTGTGCTTGGATTTCTGACAGGCTGGGTAGTGTGCAAGCTGATTACAATTTTATTCCAGAATATGGAGAGAAGAAAAGCTGATGTTTTCTTCCGTTATGCGCAGATTGTCGGAGCAGCGGCCATGAGTTTTATGCATGGGGCACAGGATGGACAGAAGTTTATCGGTGTTCTTTTTCTGGGGATTGCTTTCGCAGGCGGACAGAGTTCTGTGGCCGGTATGGTGATTCCGGTCTGGCTGATGCTGATGTGCAGTATCGTCATGGGTCTTGGAACCAGTGTGGGCGGTGAAAAGATTATCAAATCTGTAGGTATGGATATGGTAAAGCTGGAGAGATATCAGGGATTTTCCGCCGATGTGGCGGGCGCGCTCTGCCTGCTGTATTCCAGCTTATTTGGTATTCCGGTATCAACTACGCACACAAAAACAAGCGCTATTATGGGAGTGGGGGCAGTCAAGAGACTTTCTGCCATTAATTTTGGCGTGGTAAAAGATATGATGCTCACCTGGATTTTTACATTCCCGGGATGCGGGCTGATCAGTTTCGTGATAGCAAAGTTATTTATGTTCATTTTTGGATAATGAAAGAAATTTTGATAGATTGGTATAGAGAGAATAAATATGCTATAGTTCTGCCGGATATATGGCAGATTCACATGGATACCATGTATTTAGGATAAAATGGAGGAAAACGAGATGTCAAAGAAACAGGATGCTTTTTATTATAATAATTTTATCAGCTGCGCGGAATATTCCTGCAAAGCAGTACATTTGCTGAAAGATATTCTGACTGATTTTAATCCGGAAGAAATATCGGTCAAGATGGACGAGATGCATGATATTGAGCATCAGGCAGACGATACTAAACATGAAATGACAGATAAACTGGCGAAGGCGTTTATCACTCCGATAGAGCGGGAGGATATCATTGAGCTCAGTCATCACATTGATGACGTGACTGACAAGGTAGAAGAGGTTCTGATTCGGGTGTACATTAACAATGTACAGGAAATCCCAAAAGAAGTTATGCAGCTTCTTGATATCGTCAGCAAATGTTGTGAGGAAGTGTGGAATCTGTTAAAAGAGTTTGCTGACTTCAAACACTCCAAAAATTTACGTGATAAGATTATTGCCATCAATACTTTGGAGGAAGAGGCGGACGCCCTTTACATTGCCAATATGAGAAAGCTTCACACGGAAGATCATGATATGCTTCATATTATCGCGTGGTCTGAAGTATATACTTATCTGGAGAAATGTGCCGATGCCTGTGAGCATGTGGCGGATACAGTGGGCAGTGTGGTTATGAAAAATTCATAATTGACAGTGGACTTTTATTCAACGGCAGTTTTCGCGGGAGACATCAGTTCTTCCGAGAAAACTGTTTCGTTGCAATATGAAAATAATTTTTGACAAGAATAGAGGCAGGATGCATAGTATATTCAGTTGAAAACAGTGGCTTGTTACCGATATTCGGGCAATACCAATAATAATTTACAGAAGGACGAGTGTCTGTATCTTATTATTTGTATTGCCTTTTTTATTTGCCGCAAAATAAGGGGAGAAGGAATGAAAAATATGAGGATTAAAAAGGTATTGAATAATAATGTGGTGATTGCAGAAGATGTGATTACATATGCCAGCAAAGAAAAGGGACTGGAGCTCAAAGAACTGATTCACATCACTCTGACAGACCACATTGACGGTGTGCTGACCCGTTTGAAAAAAGGAATTTCGCTGAGTAATCAGCTGACCATGGAAATCAGCCGTGTGTATGATACGGAGTTCCAGATTGGACTGTACGCAGTGAATCTGCTGAGGGAGAAGACAGGATGTGAGGTGCTGCGGGATGAGGCTGCGTTTGTGGCAATGCATTTTCTCAATAACCGGATGGATCTGATCTGGCCAGCACAGAACAGGAAGTACGGACTGTACTCAAATTCGTGTATGACACGGTGGTGAGTGCGTATCCGGAACCTGCCCGGTGTACGGAGAAGGTAGTAAAAGTGTTTGCACTTAAATATAAAAAAGAACTTTCCACAGAGGAAAAAGCGTATTTAACTCTTTACATAGAGAAACTCAACAGAGAGTGAGATATGGCAATTCAGCCGGATGAAAAAACGCCTGAAAATGCGAAAGGGTTCTTTACCTGGATCAGGAAAGAGAGCGCAGGAATTTAGGCTACGTCAAGAAGAACAAAAGAAGATAGCAGAAAGAAATTTGGGGACGCCCATTTGATATAGAAAAAAGTTGACAACCGATGTTCTGGGTGAGCGGACGGCGCCTTTGCACGGTTTCCATAAAAAATTATAATTGCCGGTTCGTATCCGGGAGATGGCTCAGCCACAGCCCGGCGGCGGACGAAGCATGAGAAAGGAAAAGAAAAATGGATTATTCAATTACAGCAAAAGAGCTTCTGGAGAAGCTCGGCGGAGAAAAAAATATTCAGTCGCTAACCCATTGCATGACGAGACTGCGTTTTGTATTAAAAGACGACAGTAAAATTGATGACGACGTTGTGGGAAAGATTCCGGGAGTAATCGGCGTCAACCGACAAGGAGGCCAGTATCAGGTTATTATCGGAAATAATGTGGTCAAATGTTTTAAAGAAATCAATCAGATTGCCAGCTTCGGAGAGGCGGCTGAAACCGCACCGAAAGAGAAGCGCAACCCGGTCAACGTGGCAATCGAATTTATTTCCGGATGCATGGCGCAGATTTTCCCGGCGATTATCGCTGGTGGTCTGATCAAGGTGCTGCTTATCATTTTCGGGCCGACCCTTCTTGGCGTTATGGAATCTACTGGAGATACCTATATTATATTAAATGCGTTGGGGGACGCGCCGTTTTATTTCCTGCCGGTGATGATCGCTTACACCGCTTCCAGGAAATTAAACTGTAACTCATTTTTGGCGGTGACGGTGGCAGCCATGCTCATTTACCCGGATTTGATCACATTGCTTGGCTCAGATACCCCTACGTATCTGTTTGGCGTGATCCCTGTCACCCACGCCAGCTATTTTTCATCGATCATTCCGGCTATGCTGGCAACGATTCTTCTCAAATATGTAGAAATTGGTGTGGATAAGATTACACCGGACTGGGCGAAGAATTTCTTAAAACCTCTGATTATCGTCTTTGTGACAGGAATTGTCACTCTTGTAGTGCTGGCGCCGCTGGGCTCCATCATCGGTAATGGTTTACAGGTAATCATCAACACGGTTTATGAATTTGCTCCGTGGCTTGCAATGCTTATCTTTGCAGCGGCGATGCCGTTCATCGTCATGACAGGTATGCATTGGGCATTTACGCCTACGGCACTGATGGCGCTCACCAACCCAGGATTTGAACTGATGCTTCTTCCAGCCATGCTTTGCTCCAATACCGCGCAGGCGGGGGCAACCTTTGGTGTGGCTTGCAAGACAAAAGATAAAAATATGAGAGAGATGGCTATCCCGGCAGGTATTTCTGCCCTGCTGGCAGGCGTTACAGAGCCGGCCATGTACGGTGTAACTTTAAAATTAAAGAAACCGATGGTGGCTGCTTGCATTGCCAGCGGAATTGCCGGTCTGATTGCCGGACTGGTTAATCTGAAAGCGTATGCGTTTGCGACCCCTTGTCTGACAGCCATCGTACAGTTTGTGGCACCGGACGGCGGAAGAAATATCATTTTTGCGGTGATTATTTTTGCAGTATCTTTTATTCTCTCCTTTGTGTTGGCCTTTATCATGACCGATAAGGGAGGAAATGTACAGGCTGCCGAAGGCAGTGCCGATGGAAATGTACAGACGACCGGCAAACTGCAGGACGGTCAGCATGACAATGCGGCAACCGCAGCCGGGAATGGCGAAAAGAACAGCGCAGCAGCGGGCAAACCTCTGACCGTCTATAATCCTCTGAAGGGAGAGGTGATTCCACTGGCCGATGTGGATGACGCCGCATTTTCTTCCGAGGTACTGGGAAAAGGTTATGCGGTAAAACCGTCGGTGGGCATGGTGAAAGCGCCTTTCTCCGGAACGGTGGAAACCCTTATGGATTCTTATCATGCGCTGGGGCTGATTTCCGATGACGGAATGGTACTGCTCATCCATGTGGGTCTTGACACAGTGCAGCTTAATGGAAAACATTTCACTCCGAAAGTAAAAGTCGGCGACCGGGTCAACATTGGCGATGTGTTGCTGGAATTTGATAAGGAAGCCATTGAAGCGGAAGGTTATCAGACCGTGACTCCGGTTATTCTGACCAATGTGGACGATTACAGCAAAATGGAAATCGGTAAGCCGGGTGTGAAAGACTTTGGTGAGGAAATGATTTCCCTGGAAAAATAAAGCAAAAAAAGAAGTATAATACGAGAAAAAGGAGAATGATATGGCAGAATCAGTATTGAGAAAAGACTTTTTGTGGGGCGGCGCCGTGGCCGCCAACCAGTGCGAGGGCGCGTGGAATGTGGATGGAAAAGGCATTTCTGTCTCTGACATCTGTACCGGTGGAAAATATGGGCAGAGTAAGATGATCACGCCGGTGCTTGACGAGAATAATTTCTATCCCAGCCGGGAAGGCGTCCAGCATTATTATCGTTTCAAAGAAGATATCCGCCTCTTTGCGGAGATGGGATTTAAAGTGTTCCGTTTCTCCATCAACTGGACCCGCATCTTCCCGAACGGTGACGAGACGGAGCCGAATGAAGCAGGGCTGAAACATTATGATGAAGTTATCGATGAGTGTCTGAAATACGGCATCGAGCCGCTGATCACCATTTGTCACTATGAGATTCCGTTTGGTCTTACGAAGAAATGTAATTCCTGGGTGAGCCGCGATATGATTCAGTATTTCCTGAACTACTGCCGCGCGATCTTTACCAGATACAAAGGTAAAGTAAAATACTGGCTGACCTTCAATGAGATCAACAGCTCCGTTGCACCGATGGGAGCGCTCCTGAATCAGGGTATTTTAATTGACCTGGAGAATCCGACGGTATTCATGGAACAGCCTGATATCCCGCAGCAGAGATACCAGGGACTCCATCACATGTTTGTGGCCAGCGCTCTGGCTGTAAAGATGGCAAAGGAGATCGACCCGAATTATAAAGTGGGAAATATGATGATTTACTCCGCCAGCTATCCGCTGACCTGTAATCCGGATGATATTCTCGCAAACCAGGATTACAACCGCATTTACAACTATTTCTGTACCGATGTGCAGGCTAAAGGAAAATATCCGTATTATATGAAGAAATTCTTCGCGGACAATGATATTACCATCGCCAAAGAGCCGGGCGACGACGAGATATTAAAAGAAGGCACCGTTGACTTTGTTACATTTTCCTACTATATGTCCTGCTGTCAGACCGCGGATCCAAACGCCAAAAGCGGAGAGGGAAATATTCTCGGCGGCGTGGCGAATCCATACCTGGAAGCCAGCGACTGGGGATGGCAGATCGACCCGAAGGGTCTCCGTTACGCCCTGAAGGATCTGTACGACCGCTACGAGCTGCCGCTGATGGTGGTGGAAAATGGCCTCGGGGCAAAAGATGAAATCGAAGAAGACGGAAGCATCAACGATGATTACCGCATCGACTACCTGCGAAAACATATCATCGAGATGAAAGAGGCGGTCAAAGACGGCGTGGACCTGATGGGCTACACCCCTTGGGGATGTATCGATCTGGTTTCCGCTTCCACCGGCGAGTATGCGAAACGTTACGGATTCATCTATGTCCGCCGCTACGACGACGGCACCGGCGACTTTGCCAGACTGAAAAAGAAATCCTTCGACTGGTACAAAGAAGTGATCGCGTCCAACGGCGAGAACCTGTAAACAAGGTGCGGAGGCGGCAAGCCCGCCATCCGTCAAAAAAAGATAATACTAAACTTTTATATAAGCAGAAAAAGCGTCAAATGAGAGAAAATTTGGCGCTTTTTCTCAAAATGGGGATTGGTCGATTGAAACTGCGGGTATTGAAAAATCAGAGGATGTATGAGCAGACGAGATTTGCGACGACGTATATATTATAGAAAAACGCAGTCGGGAAGCCCTTCTCCTCCACCTCGGCAGGCTGATTATTGAAACCTTTGTTATAACATTTACATGACGCCTGCGCTCACAGTCGTCGCCGACCTTTCCCGCTGTGTTTTTCTATTGAGATATCATGCCGCAAATCTCTGCCTTCTGCATCACCCGGATTATAACGAAGTCACCGGATTCAAATCAACGAAATCTGTACCAGAGTGGCTGGCTCGCCAGGATTGTCGGTGTCCCTCTTGACTTTTAATGATATGTGCAAAAATTGCAGCCATTTATTGGAAATCAGAGAATAGTCGACATCATAAGAAACAGAAATTACGGTTAAAATCTCCATAGTTTATAAAATAACCGTTATATTCTGGCTGAAATCACGGTTAAAAACACAAGAGTTCATGATGCAACCGTTTTTTTATGGTACAATCACGGTTAAAATTACAATAGTCTGTAATATAACCGTTCTACCAGGCTTAAAATCACGGTTGAAATTACAATAGTTTATGATATAACCGTTTTACCAGGCGAAAAGTACCGCTGAATTTTTATTTTCTACGACAGAACCGTTCAACAGTCAAAAATTGCCACAGCCCTCTACTTTGCCACAAAGGTACAGGATTCTTGTAAATCTCCTATGCACGTAGACTGCCGCGTATTGCAAAGAGATTTACAAATCCCATTATAAAAAAGAATAAGGAGGACTCATCATATGAGAAAAATCATTTTTTTAAACGTGGACGGTACGTTGGTTACCTATGAAAACCGTATCCCGGCTTCTGCCGTTACTGCTATCCGTGAAGCGAGAAAACAAGGGCATCGCGTGTACATTTGCACGGGGAGGAGCCGAGCCGAGGTCAGCGAAGAATTGTGGGATATCGGTTTTGACGGCATGATCGGCGGAAACGGAAGCTATGTGGAAGACCATGGGAAAGTGGTGATGCATCAGCGGATTACGCCGGAGCAGTGCCGTCATATCGTGGACTGGCTCCATGAAAGAAAACTGGAGTTTTATCTGGAATGTAATTCGGGTTTATATGCCAGCGAGCATTTTGAGACGGAGGCTGTGCCGGCGGTGCATGCCTATATGAAAGGAAAGGGACAGGACTCGGCAGATCTGCAGGTAAGAGATGTTTTTGAGGGCATCCGGTTCGGGGAGAACCTGTACCGGGATGATGTGAACAAGGTCAGCTATATTTTGAGCAGTTATCAGGATTATCTGGATTCCATCGAGGAATTTCCGGATCTGAAGCCGGGGACCTGGGGCGGAAAAGGGGAGACCGCGCTCTTTGGAGACCTGGGGGTGAAGGGAATCGATAAGGCGTATTCCATTGAGCGGCTGCTCGAACATATCGGCGCGGACAGGGAAGATACCATCGCTTTCGGGGACGCCAAAGTGGATATTCCGATGCTTTCCTACTGCCAGACCGGCGTTGCCATGGGAAATGGCGGTGAGGAGATCAGAGCCATGGCGGATTTTGTCACCGATGATGTGGAGAAGGACGGGTTGTATGAAGCGTTTCAGAAGCTGAGGCTGCTGGGAGAAAATGGAAAACCTGATTGATCAAGGTAGAAAAGGACGATATACTTTTGCCTCGGCACAACGACAACGTGTATGGACATCTGTTCTTTCCCACAAAACTTCTTAAAGCCCAACTTTATATTGGCTAAGCACTGGTAAGATGGTATAATAAGACAACTAGAGAGAAAACGGGCCGTAAGAGGAGGGATTTTATGTTTACAGTATTTAATTCAGAAAGCTTATGGATTGGAACAGATTTGAAACTTTTCAACCGGATTCGGGACGCCTTGAAGGATGCAGATATTCCGTACAAATACAAGACGAAGAATCACCTGTCTGACTGGGGCGGTCATGGCACAGTGCGTGGAAGAACGGGAAGTGCCGGCAATCCAACAGATCAGATGTATCAGTATGAGATTTTTGTGTACAGTAAGGACTATGAGCGGGCAAGGCGCCTGATATGAGAAGAAGAAACTATGGGATTTTGGATATTTATGCTGTTTTGCGATCTGTTGATTCCGGCTGTTATGATTGGCTTCGGAGGAGTCTGGAAGAAGAAACCGCCGAAGGAGATTAACGGATTCTATGGCTATCGGACGGCCATGGCCATGAAAAACCGGGATACGTGGACTTTTGCCCACAAATACTGCGGAAAAATATGGTACATTTGCGGATGGATTCTTTTGGTAGTAACCATTCCTGCGATGCTGCCGGTAATGAAAGCAGACGAGGATACGGTGGGAAGCGTCGGGACGGTTTTGTGTCTGCTGCAGATAATTCCGCTGATTCTGTCGATCGTTCTAACGGAGCTCGCCCTTCGGAAGAACTTTGATAAAAATGGAAGACGTCGGAGGAGGTTCTGAGAGATGGCTGTTTTATTATGGCACAGGCAATCTACAATTATAAGAAATGGAAAGAGGAATCATGATTAAACCGGACGGAGAACACCGGGTATCCAAAACAGATACCTATCTGAACGTGGCGGAGGCATTTGCTTACCGGAGCACCTGCATAAAAAGAAAATACGGAGCGGTCATCGTGAAAAATGACGTTGTGGTATCCACCGGATACAACGGCTCGCCCCGGGGATATGACAACTGCTGCGATATCGGAGTCTGCCCGCGGATGGAAAGGGATATGCATCAGGGAGAGGGCTATGATATCTGCCGCGCTATCCATGCAGAACAAAATGCATTGCTGAACTGTTCCAGAGAGCAGACCATGGGGGCGGATCTGTATTTGACGGGAGTCAACCCATCCGATAATTCCATTCATCGGGCGAAGCCCTGTCCGCTCTGCGCCAGGATGATCATCCAGGCGGGAATCCGCAATGTGATCATGCGAACCGGCGACGCTCCCGGAGCGTATGTGATTGTTCCGGCGGGAAAGCTGACATGGCATCATGACTGAGACCATGGGGGGAGGCTGAGATGCATATGGCATCATGACTGAGACCGCGGGGCAGAGATGCACATGGTGTCACGGCTGAGACTGTGGAAGTTGCAGGAAAGATGAAAGATATCATGAACTGAGCAGATATGGAGGAAAAATGGCACAGCATATCATTGTGGAGGACTATAATCCCGCATGGCCGGAAATGTACAGGCAGGAGGCCATGCGGATGAAAAGCATTTTAAAAGAAAACTGTGTGGAGATCCATCATATCGGAAGTACCGCTGTTCCCGGGCTTGCCGCCAAACCGATCATAGATATCATAGCGGCGGTGCGGGAACTTTCCGATGTGGATAAAAAATGCAGTTTGTTTGAGGAGGCCGGCTATGAATCTCTGGGAGAGTTCGGCATCAGGGGACGGAGGTATCTTCGGAAGGGCGGCGATGAGCGAACCCATCAGGTTCACATTTTTTCAGAAAATGATACGGAGAATCTCATCAGGCATCTGGCCTTCCGGGATTACATGCGGAGTCACGCGGAGGAGCGTGAGCAATACGCCGCGCTGAAGAAAGAGCTGGCACAGAAGTATCCGTATGATATCGATGGCTACTGCGACGGAAAAGATGCATTTGTAAAAAAGATAGAAAAACAGGCTCTGGCAAAGTATGGAAAGGAGAAACTATGCGGGAAGTAAATCCGATGGATACCGACCGGGCGGTGAGCTGGCAGCTGTATATTGACGCGCCCATGCCCATGGTTACCATATTTAAGACATTGAATATTACAAATCTCATGAAACGCAGAGCAGAGGGCTATAAGCTTAATATGCTGCTGTGTTTCTGTATCCTGCAGGCTGCTCAGAACACAAAAGAATTCCGCTTGCTGCCGGTGGGAAAGAAAATGATGGAATACGACAGGATCGGCGTCAATGTGATTGTCAAAAACCAGGGCGGCGGCATAAATTCCTGTGATCTTCCGTTTACACAGACACTGGAAGAATTTAACCGCAGCTATCTGGAACTCACAGAGTAGGTGCGCCGTACCTGCGCCGATTACGAAATAACAGACCATATGATAATAGGAACGTCCAGTCTGGTAAAATACGATATCGACGGCGCGGTGAACATGTACAGCGGAATTTTCAATAATCCTTTTCTGATCTGGGGCAAATACCGGGAAGAATCCGGCGCGGCAAAACTGCCGCTGTCATTCCAGTTCCACCATGTGCAGATGGACGGCATGGAAGCCTGTGAATTTCTGGAGAGAGTGCAGAGAGTAATCGATTCTTTATAAATGAAAGAAAACAGGAGAAGCATTTGATGGAGAGAGCGGAAATATTTGCAGCGGAGGATGTTTCGCTGCTTAAAGAGGTGTAGATATGATCGTGAACTTTTATCCGTGGGAGATTGACGTTGACATCGAGGCAACAAAGCGTTTTTATGAAGAAAATGATTGTTCGGAAGATAAGATGGTCAATCAGTGGTTTTATGCCGCCATGACGCAGAAACAAAAAGATTTTTTTGCTTCTCTGGGAGTAGAGATTGATAAAGTAAAGGCGGCAGAAAGGGTACACGAGATTCCGGATGAAGAGGAATTGCCGGGTGGGAAAATATTTATAAGAACTCTGGACTTTCTGCTTTGCGGTGATTTTTTAGCAATTCCGGATTATCAGGCACACATTTACGGTGAAGAAGATCTCACCGGTATGAAACTTCCGGATGCACTAAAGATTATTACAATGCCCGAAGGAGAAAAATTGCCTACGTATAATATCGACGGATGGAACTGTGTTTTCAAACATCCGATTTTTCATATGGATGAATCGAAATTTGAAAAGTGGGATTGTGGATTTGTGATGGGGTCGATATTGATGATGGGGGATATGTGAAAAACTGCCGTGCTGACAGATTCGAGCCATGAAGGTCGCTGAATTATGGACTCGTCAGAACACAAAACTGCGCAATAAAATTGAGGGAAAAGAGGAACAATAAAAGATGATTCGACAATTCGTACCGGAAGATCTGGATGAAGTGATGCAGATCTGGCTGAAAACCAACCAGGAGGCTCATAACTTTATCTCGCCGGACTACTGGAGCAGCCATTATGACATGGTGAAGGAAATGCTGCCTCAGGCAGAAATATACGTATATGAAAAAGATGAAAAAAATGCCGGCACAGCCGGGGAGAGGCATGAAGGAGATGCTGCGGATATCTGCGAATCTGATACCTGTGGAGCCGATATCCGCAGACTGGCAGGATTTATCGGGCTTACCGGCGATTATATTGCAGGCATCTTTGTGGAAGTGGAAGAACAGTCCCGAGGCGTGGGAAAGCAGCTACTTGCCCGCGCAAAGCAAGACAGAAAAAGGCTCACACTGCAGGTCTATGAGAAAAATGAACGCGCGGTACATTTCTATCAGAAAGAAGGCTTCCGTGTGGTGTACCGGGATGTGGATGAGGGTACGGGAGAAGCGGAATATGTGATGGAATGGAAGAGATAGAATTTAAAATTGGAAAAAAATTCCAAAAATTTACCGTTGAAAGATTGACTTCTTTATACATTTATTATATTATTAGTATAAAATAAGTGTATTTGGAGGGGATAGATAAGTGGGATATCGGAGAAGAGATGCGGTGCTGAAAGAGTTCTGGCGGGTCAATGAACGATTTGCAGACTTGTTTAATACGGTGCTTTTCGGAGGTGAAGAGATCATATGCCCTGCGATTTGCAGGAAATGGACACGGATGTTTCCGGAGTTATCGAAATGAAAGGTTACAGAGAGGTGCTTCACCGGACCAGGGACGTCATAAAAAAGATGGCATACGGGATTGAGTTTGCTGTGATGGGAATTGAACTCCAGAATTACATTCATTATGCCATGCCGCTGAGACATATGATCTATGACGGCATGTCTTATCTGAAAGAGTATAAAGAGATTGCGCAGCAAAATAAAAAAGGAAATAGACAAACGTCCGGGGATGAATTTTTATCGGGGATGCGAAAGGAAGACAGACTGCATCCGGTCATCTCTTTGACGATATATTACGGAGAGAATCCCTGGGACGGTCCGTTATCTCTGAAAGATATGTTGCAAAATGTACCGCCGACAGTCATGCGTGCAGTTTCTGATTACAAAATGAATCTTCTGGAAATCAGAAGTTCAGGGAAATATCATTTTAGTAATCCCGATGTGCAGGCTGTATTTGAGATACTGCGCGCCGCCTATGAGGACAGGGAAGATGAAGTTCGGGAAAAATATAGTGATGTGAAACTATCTGCTGAGGTGATGGCGGTGGTGGGAGAGATTGTGCATTGTGAGGCATTGATAAAGATAAATGAAACGAAAGAGGTGAATGGAATGTATACATTTTTCCACAGATTAGTGGATGAGGGCCGCAAAGAGGGCCGCAGTGAGGGTCGTAGTGAGGGACGCAGTGAAGAAAAGAATGACATTATCATCCGGATGCTGCAGAATTCTGTTCCGGAACGGGACATTATCCTATACACAGGCGCCACAGAAGATGAGATTGGAAAGGCACGTAAGGAGATAGAGGGTAAAGAGATAAAAGGTGAGAGGATAAAAGAGAATGTACCGGCAGAGATATAGAGATAGCGATACAAAAAATGCCCGAAACCATATTCATGTCATGAATCCAGACATAGAAAATGGTATCGGGCACTTTTTTATTTTTTATGAATTCTTATGTAGTTAAAAGCTCTACGGGCAGGATGTACACTTGTGTGACATAGAAGTCGGCCATAATCCGTCTTTACAGAATCGTAATTCCCCGTGCAGCAGCTTCATCGTAGATCTCATCCGGCCATACGGAGACCTGAATCTCTCCGATATGCGCTTTCCGGAGGAAGAACATACAGATTCGGGACTGGCCGATTCCGCCGCCGATGGTCTGCGGCAGTCTGCCTTCCAGAAGATCTTTCTGGAATGGAAGCTCGGCGCGTTCTTCGCAGCCGGCTTTCTTTAACTGCTCGGCCAGCACTTCGGCGTTGACGCGGATACCCATGGAGGAGAGTTCCAGGGCGATGTCGAGAACCGGATAGTATACGAGAATATCGCCGTTTAATTTCCAGTCATCGTAGTCCGGCGCGCGGCCATCGTGTTTTTCTCCGTTGGAGAGGATGTCTCCAATCTGCATCAGGAAAACGGCGCCGTGTTTTTTGACGATCTCGTACTCACGCTCTTTGGCGCTCATGTCCGGATACAGGTCCACCAGCTCCTGGGTGGTGATGAAGGTGATCTCTTCCGGCAGGAAGCACTCCACATAATCATATTTGTTAGCAACATATTTTTCTGTGACGCGGAGCGCCTCGTAGACAGCCTTCACCGTATCGCGGAGAGTCTTTTCATTTCTTGCGTCCGCAGGAATGATTTTCTCCCAGTCCCACTGATCCACAAAGATGGAATGAATGTTGTCGGTCTCCTCGTCACGGCGGATGGCGTTCATGTCTGTGTAAAGTCCTTCGCCCACGTTGAAGTTATACCGTTTTAAGGCGAGACGTTTCCACTTGGCGAGAGAGTGAACAATCTCAAAAGGTTTGTCGTCCTGCTCCTTAACGCCGAAACTTACCGGACGCTCCACACCGTTTAAGTTATCGTTGAGGCCGGAGTCCGGGGAGACGAAAAGCGGAGCGGAAACCCGTTTCAGGTTCAGCTCAGCGGCCAGCTCCCGCTGAAAGAAGTCCTTGACCTGTTTGATGGCAATCTGTGTTTCTTTTAAATTCAGGAGAGGCTTATACCCCTCCGGAATGACAATCTGACTCATAAATAAATGATTCCCCTTCCTATAATTCGCAGTTGTTGACGGTTCTTGGGAATGGAATGACGTCGCGGATGTTGCCCATGCCTGTCAGATACATGACGCAGCGCTCAAAACCGAGGCCGAAGCCGGAATGTCTCGCGGAGCCGTATTTGCGCAGATCCAGATAGAATTCATAATCCTCTCTGTTGAGGCCCAGCTCATCCATACGGGCAACCAGCTTGTCGTAATCGTCTTCACGCTGGCTTCCGCCGATGATTTCTCCGATGCCCGGAACCAGACAGTCCATGGCGGCAACCGTCTTGTTGTCCTCGTTCATCTTCATATAGAAGGCTTTGATCTCCTTCGGGTAATCGGTAACAAATACCGGACGTTTGAATTCCTTTTCTGTCAGGTAACGTTCATGTTCGGTCTGCAGATCGCAGCCCCAGCTTACCTTATATTCAAACTCATCGTTGTGTTTCTCCAGGATGGCAATGGCGTCCGTGTAAGTCACATGGGCGAAATCAGACTCAGCCACGTGGCGGAGACGCTCGATGAGCCCCTTATCCACAAACTTGTTGAAGAACTCCATTTCCTCCGGTGCATTTTCCAGTACGTAATTAATGATGTACTTTAACATGTTCTCAGCGAGGATCATGTTGTCGTTAAGGTCTGCAAACGCCATCTCCGGCTCAATCATCCAGAACTCTGCCGCATGTCTTGTGGTGTTGGAGTTCTCCGCCCGGAAAGTCGGGCCAAATGTATAGATGTTCTTGAATGCCATGGCGTAGGTTTCGCCATTTAACTGGCCGCTTACGGTCAGGTTGGTCGGCTTATTGAAGAAATCCTTGGTGAAATCCACAGTTCCATCCGGATTTTTCGGGATATTCTGCAGATCCATGGTGGTCACCTGGAACATTTCTCCGGCACCCTCGCAGTCGCTTCCCGTGATCAGTGGAGTGTGCACATAGACGAAATCTCTCTCCTGGAAGAACTTATGGATGGCATAAGCGATCAGAGAGCGCACACGGAACACTGCCTGGAAGGTGTTGGTCCGAGGGCGGAGATGGGAGATCGTCCGCAGATACTCAAAGCTGTGACGTTTCTTCTGCAGCGGGTAATCCGGAGCGGAAGCACCCTCGATCAGTACCTCAGACGCCTGCACCTCAAACGGCTGTTTCGCCTGCGGTGTCGGAACCAGTGTTCCTTTCACGATCAGCGCCGCGCCCACATTCAGTTTGGTGATGTCGGCAAAATTGTCCAGTGTATCTGAATAAACCACCTGCAGCGGTTCAAAAAATGTACCGTCATTTACCACCAGGAAGCCGAAAGTCTTGGAATCCCTTTTGCTTCTCAGCCATCCTCCGATGGTAATCTCCTGATTCAGATATTGTTCCCGATTCCTGTATAAATCTTTAATTGATGTCAGTTCCATTCTCAAAGCTCCTTTGCTTCTTATTAAATTTTTGTAGGTGTCTCTGCGCCTGCCGCGCAGGAAACACGGTGCGTACTCGAACTATAGTCTACTATATTCTAAAAAATAGTGCAAGAATGAGGTGGGAAAAATTCGAGAATTGATGGCGTCAGCCGCCGTTCCGGAGACTGCATTTTGTATGAAATGATAAGAAATGTGAGTATAGTACGAAGAAAACGGGGAAGACGCCACCGGTTCTTCCCCGCATTTGAACGATTTATGAAACGACCTTTTTGAAATCCGCAGCTCCGTGCTTGCAAAGCGGGCAGATGAAATCAGCCGGCAGTTCCTCGCCTTCATACACATATCCGCATACCTGACAGACCCAGGTTACCTTTCCGGTCTTCGGTGCGGCCGGAGCAGGCTTGATATTTTTCTGGTAATAAGTGTATGTGGTGGACGGATCATCGGAAAGTTTTTCTCCGCCGGTCACATCGGCAATGAACATGGTGTGAGTTCCAAGGTCAACGCTCTGCACAACCTTTGCGGAAATGTATGCATTGGTGCCTTCGGTGATGTAATAAATGCCGTTGTCAGCTCTTTTGGCTGTGGTGTAGCCGTCGAACTTGTCCACGTCTCGTCCGCTCTGGAAACCGAAGTGCTTGAAGGTATCAAAGCTTGCCTTTTCGGACAGAATGGAAACATTAAATTCGCCGGTACGTTCGATCATACCGTGGGTATAATTGGCTTTGTTCACGGTGAGAGAAATCCGGAGAGGAGTATCTGTGACCTGAGCGGCGGTGTTGGTGATACATCCGTTATCCTTATCCCCTTCTCTGGCAGTTACGACAAATAATCCATAAGTCAGTGAAAACATTACGCTGGTATCCATAAATGATCTCCTTTCTGGGGCAGCATGCTGGCCGTCCCATATGTGCAGACAGGAAATGTGCCGACAGGTGGGAAGCACAGCATAATCCCTTCGTGAAAATGAACGTTTCCCGCACAGAGCGGCAAAATCACTCTGCAACATTGATAGTTATTATTTTTAGATAATTATACCAGACTCAAATGTAATGTTCAACGATAAAAACAGTAATTATTATTGATTTTGTTGCTTGGAAGCAAAGAATTTCTCTTGTCTCCCTCAGGGGTTTATGATATGCTGTATGCAGAATATCAGCTCTGACGGCAAGGATTACCGAGCGGGAATAGTTGAGAGAAATAAAGTGTGGATATCCACACAGGACAGGACGGGAAATGTGAAGAGATGCATGTCGAATACTGCAGAAAGACGTTTCCTGCTATTTCTTTTGCAATGACCACTCCTTTCTTTCCATTGCCGGCAGGGCGGTGGAGATGAAGGAGTTTTTTTATGTTAAAAATCGCGATATACGGAAAAGGCGGCATCGGCAAGTCCACCATCACCAGTAATCTGGCGGCAGCCTTTGCCACCCTGGGAAAAAAGGTGATCCAGATCGGCTGCGACCCAAAGGCGGATTCCACCATCAATCTGCTGGGCGGCACCACGCCGATTCCGGTCATGAATTATATGAGAGAATACGATGAAGACCCGGAAACCATCGAAGACATTTCCAAAGAAGGTTTCGGCGGCGTCCTCTGCATCGAGACCGGCGGCCCGACGCCGGGCCTCGGCTGTGCCGGAAGAGGCATCATCGCCACCTTCCAGCTGCTGGAAGACCTGGAGCTTTTTGAAAAACAGCAGCCCGACGTGGTGCTCTA
Organism: Eubacteriaceae bacterium CHKCI004; assembly: GCA_900016875.1. GTDB lineage: Bacteria > Bacillota > Clostridia > Lachnospirales > Lachnospiraceae > Anaerobutyricum > Anaerobutyricum stercoris. The sequence goes on from FCNR01000054.1 coordinate 78,241, forward strand.
CGACGTGCTGGGCGATGTGGTCTGTGGCGGCTTCGCCGCGCCAATCCGGGAAGGCTACGCCAGCAAGGTGCTCATCGTCACCTCCGGCGAGAAAATGGCGCTCTACGCCGCAAACAACATCAACACAGCCGTCCAGAACTTTGAGGACAGAAGCTACGCAAAAGTATACGGCATCGTGCTCAACCACCGCAACGTGGAAAACGAGAAAGAAAAGGTACAGGCCTTCTCCGACGCCGCAGGTCTCCCGATCGTCGGAGAGATCGCCCGCAGCCCGGAGATCACCTATTACGAAGACCGAGGCAAAACCGTGGTGGAAGGAGATCCGGACTGCGAAGTCAGCCGGTCGTTCCTGAAACTGGCGGAGGAGCTGCTGGCAGCGGAAGAGTGAGGCGAAAAGGGATGATGCACCGTTTTCGTTTCTCAAAGACTAATAAAGTGGCAAGCTTCCGGTTATGGCGGCATGCATTTACTAATCGGAAAAAAGACTTCAATTTTTGACGACCTGTTTTTGTATCGTGGACTGGATGAAAATGATTTGAAAAATTTTGTTCTGGTCGGTCAATTTCTGGAGCTTGCAGAAGAAAACAATAGTATCGATATATTTATAAAAGAGTAAAAGAAAAGAGGGAGGAAGTGAAGAATGAACAATACAGCAGTGGAAACAGACAATAAAGCATCGGATATGCAGAGTCCGGCGGAGTCTTGTGTATCCTGCTATAAAGAAAATGATGCTTCCCGCCGGGCGTTCTGTCTGACTGCCGAGGAGCTGGTAAAGGCAGGAAAGGATGCGCTGGCTGACGAGATGATTATCAACAGGAATCTGATCTACAGTTCTCCGGCTACGCTGGCTTTTAACTCGCCGGGAGCCCAGGGCTTCGGCGTAAAGCGGGCGGGTCTTGCGATTCCAGGGTCGGTGATGCTTCTGGTGGCGCCGGGATGCTGCGGAAGAAATACAACGATTTTAAGTGAGCTTGGCGGTTACAGCGACCGGTTTTATTATCTGATGATGGACGAGACGGATATTGTCACAGGAAGACATTTGAAGAAAATCCCGCAGGCTGTGCAGGAGATTTATGACGGCCGGGAGGAAAAGCCGTCGGTGGTGATGATCTGCATCACTTGCGTGGATGCTTTGCTGGGCACCGACATGGACCGCGTCTGTAAAAAGGCGCAGGACGCCGTGGGTATTCCGGTGCTGCCGTGCTACATGTATGCGCTGACGAGAGAGGGACGGAAGCCGCCGATGGTTCACGTGCGCCAGTCCATTTACTCGCTGCTTGAACCCCGGAAGAAAAAAAGCACCTCGGTGAACCTGCTGGGACATTTTGCACCGCTCATCGATGACTGCGAGCTTTATGAGCTTCTGCGGCAGGCGGGCGTGAAAACTATCCGGGAGATCTCCCGCTGTGAAAGTTACGAGGAATACCTGTCCATGGCGGAGGCGAATTTCAATCTGGTGCTGGACGCGGAAGCCAGATACGCGGCGGAAGATATCCGCAAACGGCTGAATATCCCGTGGATCGAGCTGACGAGGCTGTATCAGATGGATAAAATCGCCCGTCAGTACGAGCTGTTCGCCGCAGCCATCGGCGTGAAGATGGATGACAGCGTTTACCGGGCGCAGGCGGAAGCCGCAGTGGAAGACTTCCGGAAGAAATACCCAAAGCTGACGTTCTCCGTGGGTGAAGGCTGCAACAGCAACGCCTTTGAGCTGTCCCTGGCACTGCTTCGATATGGATTCTCCGTGGCAGAGATCTTTTCCAGCATCGGAGAAAATGATTTCCTCTACCTGGAAAAAATCGCGAAGCTAAGCCCGCAGACCCGCGTCTACTCCAACCTGGAGCCGACCATGATCTATTACGACTGCTCGGAAGCACCGGCGGATATCACCATTGGCAAAGACGCCGCGTACTACCATCCCGAGGCAGCGCATCTGGAATGGAGCGACGACATCCAGCCGTTTGGCTACGCAGGCGTGCGGCATTTCTTTACGGCCTGTGAGGAAGTGCTGGAAATTCACAAATATACAATGTAGGAAAACAGAAGATTCTGACAAAACAGATGATGTTTTGATCGACTAATTCGTCTGACTTGATTCTCAGCCGGAGAGTCAGTCATAATAATACAGATGCAGTCGAGATGGAACAGGAGTTTTGCCATAATCTCAGCGATGTAGTCAGACAGAGATTTGCGTTTTTCTATAGTGTATACAGCGTTGCAAATCTCGTTTGCTCCTACATCCTCAGATTCTATCAAAAACTGCAGTTCCATCTTGACAAATCTTAATATAAAAAGAAAAAGGAGACAACATGAAAGGACTTAGAAAATACATCGCCCCGTTTGCTCCGGATCAGTCCGGTGCCACCGCTGTATTCTGTGAGCTGGGCGGGCTGGTGATCATACTGGATGCCGGCGGCTGCGCGGGAAATGTCTGCGGCTTTGACGAGCCGCGGTGGTTTGACAGCAAAAGCGCCATATTCAGCGCGGGGCTGCGGGATATGGACGCTATCCTGGGACGGGACGACAAGCTGGTGGAGAAGATCGCCAAGGCATGCGAAAAAATAGACGGAAACTTTGTGGCGGTCATCGGAACGCCGGTGCCGGCGGTTATCGGAACCGATTATTCCGCTCTCAAACGGATGATTGAGAAGAAAACGGGATTTCCGACGGTGACGGTGGACACCAACGGCATGGAGTTATATGACGACGGCGTAAAAAAAGCTTCCCTGGAGCTGTTCCGTACATTTACCGGAAAGAACATCTTTACAAGAAAGGATGCAAGCGGCCAGCAGGCAGAAACTCAGTCTGACAGCGATGGCAGCACGGAAGTCCTGCCGGGAACTCTGGGAATCATCGGTGCCACGCCGATGGACGTGGTGGAGACGGCGGAGCCGGACGCGCTGGCGCGATATTATAAAGAAAAAGGCTGGCAGCAGGTGTTCATCTACGGCATGGGCACAGGACTTGCCGATGTGGAGCGGGCGCACCGGGCAGAGAAGAATCTGGTCATCGCCCCGGCGGGGCTGGCAGCGGCCAAATATCTCGAAAAGAAATACGGCACGCCTTACGAGGCGGCGTATCCGCTGGAGACCATCCCGGGCTTTGAGACGCTGATGGAAGAAGTCGGAAAAAAAGAGCGGAAGAAGATTCTCATCGTTCATCAGCAGGTGCTGGCCAATTCTCTGCGGGAGGCCATCCGGGAGAGCAGCGAGGCAGAGATTACTGTCGCTTCGTGGTTTATGCTGGAAAAGGAACTGAGAGAAGAAGGGGACGTACATTTGAAAGAGGAAGATCAGTGGATGTCTCTGGTAAGAGATGGCGGCTATGATCTGATTATCGGGGAAAGCCTGTTTATGCGGGCGGTGCCGGAGTACGCCGGAGACTTCCTGCCGCTTTCGCATTTCGCGGTTTCCGGAAAGAGGCATGTATAATAGAAATGGAAGATCAAAAAACAATCAAAAGACAAGTTGAGAAAACGCTTCGGATCTGCGTGTTCGGCATCGTGCAGGGCGTGGGATTTCGCCCGACGGTGAGCCGCCATGCGGCGGCGCGCGGGGTGCGGGGCGGTGTCTGCAATATGGGCCCTTACGTGGAGATCTGGGCGCAGGGCCCGGAGGAAAGCCTGCGGGATTTCTGCGAGGATATCCGGGAGCGTCCACCGGAGCGGGCGGTGATTCTCCGGATGGACGTGGAAGAAAAGGAATGCGGGGAAACGCCGGAGTTTTCTGATTTCGCAATCATCGAGAGCGGCAAAATCAGGGGAGATATTTTTGTGTCTCCGGACATTGCTATCTGTGAGAAATGTAAGGAGGAAATGTACGATCCTTCTGACCGGCGATATCTGCATCCTTTTATCAATTGTACGTGCTGTGGGCCGCGGCTGACGATTCTTGACGCCATGCCTTATGACAGAGAACGGACCAGCATGGCGGAGTTTCCAATGTGCGAAACCTGCGAGTGGGAGTATACCCATCCGGAGACGAGGCGGTACGACGCCCAGCCGGTCTGCTGCAATGACTGCGGGCCGCAGGTGTACCTGCTGGATGAAAGTACCGGTTCCGAAAAGGGCTCAGAAACTGTCCGCGGCGCCGAAGCCATCCGCCGGGTGCGTAAGGTAATCAGTGAGGGAGGCATCGCCGCCATCAAGGGAATCGGAGGATTTCACCTGTGCTGTGACGCCTCCAACGAGGAGGCTGTAGCGCTTCTGCGGCGGCGGAAAAAACGGCCGGCAAAGCCGTTTGCCGTGATGATGAAAAACATGGAGACGGTGGAGAGGGAATGTCGGTTTGATCAGGCGCAGGCAGAGGTTTTAGACGGACATCAAAAGCCGATCTTGCTGCTGCCGCGGAAAAAAGGCGGGCGGCTCTGTCCGTCGGTGGCTCCGGGCAATCCGAAAGTGGGCGTGATGCTTCCATATGCGCCCATACAGCTTTTGCTCTTTGACTACGACGATGATACAGAAGTGTCGGATTGCCTGGCGATGACCAGCGCCAATACGTCCGGTGCTCCCATCTGCAGGGACGATGCGGACGCCCGCCGGGAGCTTCTGGGACTTTGCGATATCATTTTGTCTCATGACAGGCTCATAAGAATCCGTGCCGATGATACGGTCATGGACTTTTTCCGTGGGGAGCCGTACATGGTGCGCCGCTCCAGAGGGTATGCGCCTTTGCCGGTGATGATGAACGCCGACTGGCAGGGAGAAGTGCTGGCGGTGGGCGGCGAGCTGAAAAATACGTTCTGCGTCGGGAAAAATGCATTGCTTTATCCGTCTCCTTACATTGGCGACATGGGAGACGTGCGCACCGTGCGGGCGCTGACAGAATCCGTGGAGCGGATGTGCCGTCTGCTGGAGGCGAAGCCGTCGCTGGTAGCGTGCGATCTGCATCCTGCCTACAATACCACGGCGGCCGCGGAACAAATGGGACTGCCGGTGCTGAAGATTCAGCATCATTACGCCCACATTTTGTCCTGCATGGCGGAAAACGACTGGATGGAGCCGGTCATCGGCGTATCCTTTGACGGCACCGGTTACGGCACCGATGGAACCATCTGGGGCGGAGAGATTCTTGCCGCCGATTACGAAGGATTTACCCGGCTGGCGTCGGTGGAGCCTTTCCTGCAGGTGGGCGGAGACCTGTCCGCCAAAGAAGGCTGGCGCATTGCCGTTTCCTTATTAAGAGATATTTACGGACAGGAAGAAGCCTGCCGGAAGGCAGAAGAATGGGGACTCTGCACCCGGCAGGAGGCATCGCTTCTTGGCAAGATGGCAGAGAAAAACATCAACACGGTGGTTTCCACCAGCGCGGGCCGTCTGTTTGATGCGGTGAGCGCCCTGCTTGGTATCTGCCGCAGCTCCACCTTTGAGGGAGAAGCGTCAACTTCCCTGCAGTTTGCGGCGGAGGCCTATCTTGAAAGCAGGGAGCAGACCGAAGGGGCCGGGGGACTTGAACCCGCGGCCGGGGAAGATCTGGCGCCGATTGCATTGCAGGTGGAAGGCAGCACCGAGGAACGATGTGAGAAGGCGGAGCTGAATAAAAACGGCGTAGAGAGCGCCGGGAACTGCTCCGGGCTAACGATTCCGGCTAAGGAAAGCTACGCTGAAGAACGGCAGTATCTTCTGCCCACAAAACGTTTGATCCGCCGGATGGCGGAGGGCAGGGCGGCCGGAGAGGACGCCGGTTACCTGGCCTGGCTCTTTCACAGAAGTCTGGCGGAGATGATCGTGGATGCCTGCGTCAAGCTCCGGCAGACAACGGGAAGAAATACCGTGGCGCTGAGCGGAGGCGTTTACCAGAATCTGCTGCTGCTTCGGTACAGCGTGGAGAGACTGGAAGAAGAAGGCTTCCGCGTGCTGACCCATCATCTGATCCCGCCCAACGACGGCGGTATCTGTCTCGGTCAGGCAGCGGCGGCCATGGCGCATCTGCAGCGGAATAAAACATAAATAAATCAGAAATGGATGAATCATAGATAGAAAAGAGGAGGAACAGCCATGTGTGTAGGCTTACCAGCAAAAATTGTGACAATGAAGGATGGAATGGCAGTGGTGGACGCGTCCGGAGCCAAAAGAGAAATCTCCACAGAGCTTCTTGAAAATGTGGAGCCGGGCGATTACGTGATGGTTCACGCGGGCATCGCCATCGCAAAGATTCAGGAGGAAGAAGACGAGGAAGCCGATGAGATTCTGGAGGAACTGTTATGAAAGACACCGTAAAGACAGCCAGAGAGATTATTGAGCATTATGACGGACCGCCGGTGCGGATCATGGAGGTCTGCGGCACACACACCCACGAGATATTCCGGCTGGGTATCCGGAAGCTGCTGCCGGAGCAGGTGAATCTTATTTCCGGACCGGGCTGTCCGGTCTGTGTGACACCGGCAGATTTTATTGACGAGGCAATCTGGCTGGCTCTGGAAAAAAATGTGACCATCTGTACATTTGGTGATCTGGTGCGGGTGCCGGGCAGCAAAAAAAGCTTGGCGGCGGCCAGAGCCGAGGGTGGAAAAATACAGGTGGTGTACTCGCCGACAGACGCTTTCCAGTACGCAAAAGAACACAGGGACGAGCAGGTGGTATTCCTGTCCGTGGGATTTGAGACCACCACGCCGGCCTCCTGCCTGTCTGTAAAGATGGCGACAGAGGCAGGGCTTGAGAATTATTCTCTGCTGACAGCCAACAAGACCATGCCGCAGGCGTATAAGGCATTAAAAGGAAGTGCCGATGTATTCCTGTATCCGGGACATGTGAACGCCATCATGGGAACGAAGCTCTGTGAAGAACTGGCAGCAGAGGGCATCAGCGGCGTTGTGGCAGGCTTTGGAGCCAAGGAGATCCTGGCGGCTTTCGCTGTGATCCTTGCAAAGTTTCCCAAAGGAGAGCCATTTTTTGCCAACGCATATAAACGCGTGGTGACGCCGCAGGGAAGCGTTCCGGCGCAGAAGCTGATGGAAGAATGGATGGAAGCCTGCGACTCTGAATGGCGGGGACTGGGTATGATTCCGCAGTCCGGTATGAAGCTGCGGGAAGAACACCGGCAGTTTGATGCGAGAGTGAAGTACGATATTCCGAAGATGGAAGGACGGAGCAACCCGGCCTGCCGCTGCGGAGAAGTACTGCAGGGCAAATGTACACCGACAGAATGTCCGTTATTTGGAAAGGGATGCACGCCGCTTCATCCGGTGGGAGCCTGCATGGTTTCCGGCGAAGGAGCCTGCTCCGCATTTTATCAGTACGGAGAGAATTAGGATTTGGCGGGTGAGAAAAGGATACACAGACGACGGCTGGGATGAGCATAAAATTCAGCCGCCGACACCCTCAGACGGTCATCAGATATTTTTGATAAAGCAGAGCAAAAACCGCTGCAGCGGTTTTCCAGCTTCGCTGCGCGGAAGACAAAAGGATTCCTCCTTCGTGCAAGCACAGGATATTATCCTTTTGTCTTCCTTCCTCTGCTTTTACAAAAGATTATATCATGCCCGTCTTCACAGGCCGGACCGCCCGAATTTTATGCCCCCAGGAGCCGCCTGATGTCCGAGAGAGGGCGTCGGCGGACGAACGACATGGCGCTTCCACCGTCGTCTGTATATGCAAAAGAACCGGCCAAATCCCAATTAGAATATAACCACAATACAAGGAGAAAGATTATGAATGAAACAGTAACCCTTGCCCATGGGGCCGGCGGAAAACAGACCGCCGAGCTGATAGATAAAGTATTTAAAGAACATTTTGCCAATCCGGATCTGACCAGCGACGATGCGGCGGTGCTTTCGGTGGAAGCGGGAAAGCTTGCCTTTACCACCGACGGCTTCATCGTATCTCCGGCGGAGTTTCCGGGAGGAAACATCGGAAAGCTCAGTATCTGCGGCACGGTCAACGACCTGGCCTGCATGGGAGCGAAACCGCTGTACCTTTCCTGTGCATTTGTCATTGAGGAAGGATTCCCGATGGAGAAGCTGGAAAAGATCGCCGCTGCCATGGAGGCGACGGCGAAGGAGGCCGGCGTGAAGATTGTGGCGGGCGACACGAAGGTGGCCGGAAAAGGTCAGGTGGACGGCGTGTTTATCACGACTACCGGCATCGGACTGGTGCAGGAGGATGTGGAGACTTCAGGCAAGAAGGCGCAGCCGGGTGACGCGGTCATCGTAAGCGGCGACGTGGGACGTCATGGCTGCACGATTTTGCTGGAACGGGAAGATTTCGGCATTGAGGCGGACGTGACCAGCGACTGCGCGCCGCTCTGGGGAGCCGTGGAGGACATGCTTTCTGTGACGAAAGATATTCATGTGATCCGTGACGCCACCCGCGGCGGCGTTGGAACTGTCCTCTATGAGATTGCGGGACAGAGCCAGGTGGGCATCCGCCTCCATGCGGAAGATATACCGGTGCAGGACGGAGTGAAGGGCGTCTGCGGCATGCTGGGTCTCGAACCACTGTATCTTGCCTGCGAGGGACGTCTGGTGATTTTTGCGCCGAAGGAGCAGGCGGAGGCCATCGTGGAGAAGCTGCGCCAAGGCAAATATACCAAAGACGCCGCCATCATTGGCGAGGTGACCGAAGAGATGCCGGGCCGGGTTGTGATGACCACGGAGATCGGTGCGGAAACGCTGCTGCCGGAGCCGCGGGGCGAGCTGCTGCCGAGAATCTGCTAGTGTACCGTATCATTCACAATTCGCATAATGACTTGCCTGAATTTCCATCTGCGGCGTTGTCATCAATCGGCGTAGCGCCACTACGCCTCATTCTTCCGCCTTGCAGAGTAAAAATTCATTCTGCGTCATTATACTGAAAATGAATGAGACAGTACACTAGCGGGCTGTGAATCACATTTCACAGAACGCAGGTCTGCGCCACAGCAAAGAAAGAAACTGCGGTGAGGAAAGCGGCAAGGAACAAGTATGGGCCAAAACCGGCTGTGCGGCAGCCAGAAAGGATGTGACCGGTCGTGGAGACAGAAACGAGAATCGCCGTCCTGTCCATTATTGTGGAAAATACGGACACGACGGCAGAGCTTAACGATATCATACATGAATATGCCAAGTACATGGTGGGCCGGATGGGGATTCCCTACCGGGCGCGGGGCATCAACATCATCAGTCTGGTGGTAGATGCACCGCAGAATGTCATCAGCACTTTGTCCGGCCGCATCGGACGGCTGGAGGGCGTGACGTCCAAGGTGGCGTACGCAAAGGTGTGACGTATGCGAAAGTATGATATACGTTAAGATGTGGCATTAAAAAGAATGGAGAAAACTATGATAAAGATTGCAGTATACGGAAAGGGCGGCATCGGCAAATCCACCACCATCTCCAACGTGGCTGCGGCCATGGCGGAGCAGGGACTTAAGGTGATGCAGATCGGATGCGATCCGAAGGCGGATTCCACGGTGCTTCTGCGTCATGGAAAGCCTGTGGAGACGGTGCTTGATCTGGTGCGTGACCGGAAGAATGATTTTACTCTGGATGACATGGTCATGGAGGGATACCGGGGCGTCCTCTGCGTGGAAGCCGGCGGACCTGCGCCGGGAATGGGATGCGCCGGACGGGGTATCATCGCCGCTCTGGAGAAGCTCAAAGAAAAAGGTGCTTATGAGACGTATAAGCCGGATGTGGTCATTTATGATGTCCTTGGCGACGTGGTCTGCGGCGGCTTTTCCATGCCTATGCGGGGCGGCTACGCCGACCGGGTCTTTGTGCTTACTTCCGGGGAGAACATGGCTATTCACGCGGCGGCCAACATCGCCATGGCGGTGGAAAACTTCAAAAACCGCGGCTATGCGAAGATGGGCGGCATCATTCTTAACCGGAGAAATGTAAAGCATGAGGAAGAGAAAGTACAGGAACTCTGCGAAGATATTCACAGCAGGGTCATAGGGAGACTTTCACGCAGCGAGACCGTGACCGACGCCGAGGAGCTTGCCATGACGGTGCTGGAAGCGCAGCCGGACAGCGAGATGGCGGCGGAGTACCGCAGGCTGGCAGAGCAGATCCTCGCGGTCTGCCGGGAAGAAATGTAAACGAGGAGAATCAAGATGCTTGAAATGATACATGGAAATCGGGAGACCATGCTGAAATACAGCCCTCCCGTTACGGAAAAAGAGAGTATCTTCATGAAAGACGCCGCATGGCCGACGCCGTTTCTGCCGGGGCTGGAGTACAATAGTCCGGCCCACGGGACCTGGAATATCGTACACACGGGGATGCTCATTCCGGGTTCTCATCAGATTTATGTGTGCGCGGCCAACTGTAACCGGGGCGTGGTGCTGACGGCGGCGGAAATGAATGCTGCGGACCGCTTTTCCACCATTGCTGTCAAAGAAGATGACATCACTAACGGGCAGATGGAAGAACTGGTCATTGACGGCGTGTCGGAGATTTTGCATAAATTAAAACGAAAACCAACGGTTGTTTTGCTATTTACAGTCTGTATCCACCATTTTATGGGATGTGACCTGGAATACATTTACAGAACGCTGCGGGAACGTTTTCCGGAGCAGCGGTTTGTGGACTGCTATATGGACCCGATCATGCAGAAAGGCGGCATGACGCCGGATCAGAAGCTGCGTATCGCGATGTATGATTGTTTGGAAAAGCGGCCGAAAAATCTGAAGCAGGTGAGTATCGTGGGCAACGATTTGACCCTGCAGCCGGACTGTGAGATTCTGTCTATGCTGAGGGAAGGCGGCTATGCGGTGAAGGATATTACCACCTGCGAGACATTTGAGGAATACCTTTCCATGTCGGAAAGCGTGCTGAACATCGCCACCTACCCGTCGGCAAAGGCGGGCGGGGAGAAGCTGTCCGACCGGCTGGAGACGGATTTTCTCTACCTGCCGCAGACCTTTGATTATGAAGAGATAGACGGGGAGCTCTCTTTACTGGCGGACACGCTGGGCTTTTCGATGCCGGATACCGCTTCGCTTCGGAAGAAATGTGAAGAGAAGCTGAATGAGACGAGGGAGCTCCTTGACGGTATGCCGGTGGCCATCGATGCGGCGGCTGTGCCGAGGGTGCTGGGACTGGCCCGTCTGCTTTTGGAACATGGTTTTTCGGTGACGCATGTTTATGCGGACAGTTTTTCGCCGGAAGAAGAAGAGGCGTACCGCTGGCTTCGAAGCTATGCACCGGAGCTTACGGTCTGCGCTACCATCCACACCGGCATGCGGGTTATTGCGCGGCGGCCGGAGAGGGTGCTTGCCATCGGACAGAAAGCGGCCTACTTCCACCAGACCGGACATTTTGTCAACATGGTGGAGGGCGGCGGACTTCACGGCTACGCCGGCATCTGCGGGCTTTGTGAAAAGATACAGGAAGCGTTTTATCATACGAAGGACACGAAGGATTTGATCGTGCGAAAAGGATTGGGGTGTGTCAGCTGCATATGAAACAGGTATCCGTAATCATATCAACGTATACGGCGGACGTCTCGGGCGTCTGCTCCGCCCTCTATGAGCTGGGCGGTATGGTGGTCATCCACGATCCTTCCGGATGCAATTCCACCTACAATACCCACGATGAACCCCGCTGGTACGACCAGGACAGTCTGGTGTTCATCTCCGGTCTGTCAGAGATTGACGCCATCATGGGAAATGACGAGAAGTTTATTGATGATATCGTGCGGGCGGCGAAAGACCTGTCCCCACGGTTCATCGCTCTGGTCCGCACTCCGGTGCCGATGATGATCGGGACGGACTTTGAGGCCATCCGGGATATCATCGCCCAGGAGACCGGACTGCCGGTTTTCTATTTTGCCACCAACGGCATGCATTCCTACGTGCAGGGCGCGGGGATGGCGCTGGAGGCAGTGGCGCGGTCCATGGTTGCGGAGCCGCCGGAGAGGACGGTTGAGTTGGCAGACGCCTCGCTTTCCAGGCCGCCCCGCCGGAAAATTAACCTGCTGGGCGTGACGCCGCTGGACTTTTCCATCAACGGAACCCTGTCCTCCATGCGCGCCTTTTTTGAAGCCCATGACTGCGAGATCATAAGTACCTTCGCCATGGGCAGCAGCCCTGAGGAGATCGCCCGGGCAGGAGAGGCAGAGGTCAATGTGGTGGTATCTTCCGTGGGACTGCCGGCGGCAAAGACGCTGCGGGAGCAATTTGGCACGCCGTATGTGGTCGGCATGCCGATGGAACCTTTCGCAGATGAGCTGCTAGCCTGCCTGGAAGAAGCGAGACGGGACGGAGTGTGCCGGGCAGCTTACCATGAGGAGGATGCTGGCCAGGATAACCCTTCCGCCGCCCGGCAATCTGTCCGTACGGAAGCTTCCGCCGCCGCGCCGGTGTATCTCATCGGTGAAGCTGTCATCAGTCAGTCACTGGCGAGAGCCGTCAGCGAAAGCTACGGCTGCCGGACTAAAGTGCTCTGTCCGCTGGAGACAGAGAAAGAGCTTCTGGAAGAGGGACTTTGTCTTTCTGTGGACAGTGAAGAGGAGATTGCAGAGATTCTTGCCGACGCGGCGGGAATCATTGCCGATCCCATGTATGAACCAATCTGCCCGGAAGGGGTGCCGTTTTATCCACTGCCTCACGAGGCATTTTCCGGCAGAATCTACCGGAAGCAGATTCCGGATCTGACGGATGTTCGGTTCCTCGCCCGCTGGATGGAGGAAAATGGATTGTCAGAAGGACGGTTTTCCAGAACGGAGATGCTGGTGGGCGAAGAAGGAATGCGGCGGCTCCGGGAAGCCCGGGTGGCCGTGTTCGGCGTGGGCGGAGTTGGCGGTTACGTGGTGGAAGCTCTGGCAAGAAGCGGGGTCGGCGCCTTTGATTTGATTGACAACGACCGGGTGAACCGTTCCAACCTGAACCGGCAGATTATCGCCACCGAGGCGACCATAGGGCGGAAAAAAGTAGAAGTGATGCGGGAGCGGATTCTCTCCATCAACCCGGATGCCAGTGTGACGATGCATCCTTGCTTTTATCTGCCGGAGAAGGCGGACGAATTTGACTTTTCTTCGTATTCCTACGTGGTGGACGCCATAGATACCGTGACGGCCAAGATCGACATTATCATGCAGGCGCAGAAGGCGGGCGTTCCGGTCATCAGCTGCATGGGCGCCGGCAATAAGCTGGACCCTTCCCGGTTTGAGGTGACGGACATTTATAAAACGTCCGTCTGTCCGCTGGCCAAGGTCATGCGCCGGGAGCTGAAAAAACGGGGCGTTAAGAAACTGAAGGTGGTCTATTCCAGAGAAGAAGCCATCAAGACCGGCTCCCGCACGCCGGGAAGCATCGCCTTTGTGCCGTCGGTGGCAGGATTGACCGCCGCCGGGGAGGTGGTAAAAGATCTTCTCACCGGCGTTGGAGAGTGCGCCGGTTCTAAAGGTGCGAACCGCCCGGAAGAGCTGCGTTGTCAAGAGGGAGCGAACCGCCCCCAGGAACCATAAAAACAGTCACAAAACCAGAAGAAACGAGGGGAAATCTATGGAAATCGCCAGGCGGTTCATAAAAGAAAGAATTTTGTCCCGGGATGAATTTGTTCTGCTCTTACAGCAATCCGGGGACGCAGATGTCCGGGAAATGCTTCGTCAGGAGGCGTTTGCACTCTGCAGAAAATATTACGGAAACAAGGTGTATATCCGTGGACTGATCGAGTTTACCAATTACTGTAAGAATAACTGCTATTACTGCGGCATCCGACGGGATAATCGCAATGTCCGGCGTTACCGCCTGACGGAAGAGGAGATTCTGTCCTGCTGCCGGGAAGGCTATGCTCTCGGATACCGCACCTTTGTACTACAGGGCGGAGATGATCCGTATTTTACCGATGAGCGGATGACAGAGCTGATCCGGCGGATCAAAGAGAATCATCCCGACTGCGCCATCACCCTGTCCATCGGGGAGAGGGAGAAGGAGAGCTACCGGAAGTTCAGGGAAGCGGGAGCGGACCGATATCTGCTTCGTCATGAGACGGCGGACGAAGCCCATTATCGCAGTCTGCACCCGCAGGAAATGAGTCTTTCCCACCGGATGAAGTGCCTGTACGATCTGAAAGAGCTTGGCTATCAGGTGGGTGCGGGATTTATGGTGGGGTCGCCGGGACAGACTCTTGTAAATATTGCGGATGATCTGTTGTTTTTGCATCGTCTTCAGCCGGAGATGGTGGGAATCGGTCCCTTCATTCCGCACCATGATACCAGGTATGCAGGCGAGAAGGCGGGAAGTGTGGATATGACCATCTTTCTTCTTTCGGTCATAAGAATTCTGCTGCCGAAAGTCCTGCTTCCGGCGACGACAGCTCTTGGCACTATGGATCCCTTCGGACGGGAGAAAGGCCTTCTGGCGGGAGCCAACGTGGTTATGCCAAATCTTTCTCCGGAGAAAAACAGAAAAGATTACAGTCTTTACGATAATAAAATCTGTACCGGAGAGGAAGCGGCGCAGAGTATCGCCGCTCTCAGAAAAAAAGTGGAATCCGTGGGGTGTCAGGTTGTGACGGACCGGGGGGATGCCCTGAGATAGACGGGATCAGACCGAAGAAAGCGTCCAACGACGAAAAGAGCGTCCGATGAAAGGAAGACTGCCGGAAAAAAGAAATATAGACAGCGTAAAATGCCAGATGAACAAAAAATATGTTATCTGGCATTTTTTAGGTGGTCAAACATTACGGATTGCGTTGACACCATTCTCCGGCAGGTTGTATAATTTAAGAAATATAATGGTTTTCGGAGAGAGTATATGAAAGAATTTACAAACAGGCTGGCCGATAACGCAGGTACTCTGCTGGCATTTTTTGTGCTGCTGGCGGCAGTATTGGCGGCGGTCTGTCTGATAAAATATATATTTCGGAAAAGAACGGAGAAAAATGGACAGATCAGGGAGGCGCGACGTCTGTATTCCTTCCTGTCAGATAATCCTTTTCAGGTGTATATTCTGGTCAGAGGCGCGGATGCTTTCCCTCTTTTTGTGTCTGATAATGTGGAGAAAATATTTGGTCTGGAGAAAAATGATATCTGTACCGATGTTTTTGCATTTGTCAGGTGTATGGAAGAAGAAGAGATTGGAAATCTTAAAGAACTTTTCAGAGGCTGGGACAGAAAGCAGCCGCTGGAGGCGGATTTTTCTTATGTAAACAGAAGGACAGAGAGCCGGGGAGATGCATTTCTGAGGGTTGGTTACGCGGAAGATGAGGATATTTATACTATTGTCATGGAGGATATTTCCAGGCGAAAGGCAATGGAGAACAGACTGCGGGAGGAGCTTTCCCGTGCCAGAGCGGAGAATGACGCCAAGACGGAGTTTCTCTCAGAGATGTCTCATGAGATTCGTACTCCGATGAACGGGATTCTGGGGCTTCTGGAACTTGCGAAAATGGAAATATCCAATACTGAGGCAGTGCAGGAATACCTGGACAAGACACAGAATCTGGCCCGGTTTCTGCTGCATTTAATCCATGACATTCTGGATCTGACACGCATTGAGAGCGGTAAAATTGAGCTGCAGCAGGAGAGCTTTGATCTGATTGCCGTGGCGCAGAAAATGCGGACTATGTTTCAGAAAACAATTGAGGAAAAGGAACTTCATTTCGAACTGAGGGTGGAGGGCTTCGATGTCCGCCGGGTCATCGGTGACGAAATGCGCCTGAGTCAGGTCGTTATCAATTTTCTGTCCAATGCGGTGAAGTTTACAGATCCGGGAGGCAGCGTCATTCTTACTTTCCGCCAGATGGAAAAGATTGATAATCACCTCCGCCTGATGATTCAGGTGAGGGATACGGGAAAGGGGATTGAGCCAGAGTTTGTGAGTCACATTTTCCGCCCGTTTGAGCAGGAAAGCAGCATGATTGCTAAAAAATACGGCGGCAGCGGCCTGGGAATGTCTATCGCGGATAATCTGATTCGTCAGATGGGCGGACAGATTGTCATTGACAGCGAGGTGGGAAAAGGCAGTGATTTCACGGTGTTTCTTTCTTTGCCTGTGGCAGAGACGGAACAGACCGGCACCGCCGGAGAAGGCAGCCATGAGCTGCGGCAGGATGCCGGAACAACGAACGAGGAAGAAGAACTGCGGTATCTGAAGAACGCTCATGTTTTATTGGCGGAAGATAACGATATCAATGCACGTATTACCATGGCGATTCTGGAGAAAGCAGGCGTTCGCACGGATCGCGTTCTTAACGGAAGGCAGGCAGTGGAGATTTTTAAGGACAGCGAAGAAGGTTTTTATGATGTGATACTGATGGATATCCAGATGCCGGAGATGGACGGCTGGGAAGCTACCAGACAGATACGGGAGCTGGACCGGAAGGATGCCCGGCTTATACCGGTTTATGCGCTCTCGGCCAATTCCTATGTGGAAGACCAGAGACGTTCTCTGGCGGCAGGAATGGATGATCATATTGCCAAGCCGATTGACTTTAATGTACTGAAGAAAAAAATGGGTGCTGCAATTCGAAATGCGCGCAACGCATGGAATGCTGTCCGGACCAATGATATGGGAGTGACAGCGGAGAAACAAGGGGAGTATGGGGAATGAAAAAATTAAAAGAGTATTTACAGAAGAAAAAGGGAGCCTTGCCGATGCTCACGCCAGTGACAGCGGTTGTGATTTTATGCCTTGTCATTGCCATGCAGGCGGAAAAGCTTCAGAATATGTTTGATCCGGATTCCTTTGTATCAAAAGAAGAGCAGAAAGAAACATTTGATCCCAGCGGCTATGGGCTGAAAGAAGATGGAGAAAAACAGGGGGAGGAAGACAGCACCGAAGATTCCTTTGAACAGGAGGATCAGGAGCAGAGAAAAATGCAGAATCCTGCTGCAGATTATTTTGGAAACCGGGCCGGAGGGAAGAACACAGAAGATCAGGAGAAACCGGCGGAGAAAATCGTTTATGTGGATCATAAAGCCGGGGAAGGTATGGAGCGGCAGACTGGAACCGGGGACGCCGGGGGTTCGGCAGACGGCCAGATTCCGGGTGGAACCGGAAATGGCGGCAGGAAAGAGAACACGGACGATACGCAGGAAGGAAGTAACAGTACTCCTGGAGATGCCACATCTCCGGAGACCGGAGACGATGAAAATGAACCGGGTGAATCCGGAGACGGCGGAGAAGAGGAGCCGGATGACAGTGAAGATGAAGATACGGTCTGGACGGTGGACTCTCTCTCTGTGTCTTATTACAGAAATCAGGATGCGGTATCTTTCTATAAAGAACAGGTGCCGTCGGAATCTTATGTCCGCGGCAATATTACAGTCACTTCTCACTGGGTGGATAAGAACAATCCGTCCAATACAAGGACGAAAGAAGAGACGGAATTTGTGCTGGAATCTATTCCGGAAAAATATGACCACAGACTCACAGATGAGGATGTCAATCAGAGCTTCACGCTGAAGATCACCTGTCAGGGGCTGACAGATACCGTCATCTGTGTCATAAAAAATGATTACATACGATTTACGGGAATGCGTGTGCATTATGATTCATCCCCGGTATATGTGACCGGAGAGACTTTGTTTCAGGGGGAAGAAGTTAATGACGCACCCATAAAAAATGCCATAACACTGGATGTGTATGGAAGAACAGTGCAGGGAGGACAGGATGTTTATCTGCCTGATGAGAGTAATTATCAGGTGTCATTCAAGGAAGAAACCGGCGGTGTGGCGTCCAAGAAGGAGGACGGGAGTCAGTGGGAAGCGAGTATCTTATACTGCGGCGCCGGGGAAGGTTCCACAGTGGTGCTGCGGGGGACAGACGCCGTCCGTTACAGCGTCAGAGACTACAAACTTACAGTCATGTATGATGAACATACGGTACTTGACACCATATACACCGATGACAAAACCGTGGTGCTGAACGGAACTTACGACGGCCGTTGCCCATATAACGAAATGGTGCGTAAGCTGCAGGAAAATGGGAAATATACGACGAATGAAGAAGGGTATCTGACGGAGCTGTTCTATGGATGGTCATCGCAGTATCCGGCTTCGGTGGAAACAAGGGAGATTTCCTATACATTTAAAGACGGACAGCATACGCAGGTGATGTATGCGATTCCTCTCGCCCCGATGCTGGAAAAAGGATATCTGGTGAAGACGAGGGGAGACGATCAGATTCTCACCGGATATGTGCCGGAAGAGAAAACAAGCCGGCTGGATATTCCTTACGGGATTACAAGTGTTGATTTAAACGAGTCGTTCAAAATATCAAAAGAAGCGGAAAATGTCGAGACACTTGCTTTGTCCGCCACAGTCAACAGTGTGGATTTGTCTGTTGCCGGGCAGAAGTTTCCGAAACTTTCGGAATATTCTGTGCAGCCGCTGACAGATGGCGAGACGGAGAGCACAGAGAAAAATCACATTTTCAGCGCAGAAAACGGCCTGCTGTACTCAGCAGATAAAAGTACGCTCTGGAAAGTACCGGCGGCTTGTCAGAGTTTTACAGTGAATGAAAAAGTGGAGACGGTTACCGAGGGAGCGCTGGCTGACGCAGCCGCAGGAGTGGGAAAAGAGACTCTGCGCATAAAAATGCTTGCCGAAAATCCGCCGGAGCTTCAGCGGACGGAGAAGACTCCTGTGTTTGGCGGCGCCTCCTGCCAGGTGCAGGTGGAAGTCCCAAAGACCGCAGAGAGCGTCATTGAGGATTTAGTTTATAAACGCTATGTATCTGCCTGGGGAGAAATTTTCGACGATGAGTTCGGAAAAACTGGCACTGCGGCAGAAAGTATAGAGGCTGAAGGCGGAACAGAGGGCCGGTATGAAAATAATGGAGGCGACGTCTATCTGATTTCCGGTGACTGCCGAAGTCTGGCGTTCATCACCAGAGCCGAAAAAGCTATTTATGATGTGCCGGAAGATGCGCAGGCGATTGCGCCGTATGCCTTTGCGGAAGCAGAGGGAGTCCGGTTTGTCAATGTCGGAGAAAATATAGAAAAGCTGGAGAGCTGCAGTTTCGCAGGTGTCAAAACATCTTCTCTGCAGGGAGTGCAGATCAACAGTGAAAGTACCATGGAACTTGGAGAAAATCTGGCAGGAGAGCAGGCGCCGCGGGAGATAAGGTTCTATATTTCGCTGGCGCAGAATGAAGCTTCCGGATGGATAAAGAGACTGACAAAAGATTACGGGGCAGAAACGGCGGAACGCATGCTGACACTGGCAGAGGGAACATTATGTATCGATGAACAGGGGTGTGCGTATCTGGAGCAGGACGATCACAGCCTTATGCTGTGCAGCGCGCCGGAGGAACTGTCAGAATATGAAGTCCCGGAGGGATATACGGTGACGGAGATTGCTGCCGGCGCTTTTGCATGGTGCGGTAATCTTTCCTATCTGGAACTGCCCGATGTGAACAAAGTAGGAAAAAATGCTTTTAAAAATTGTACAGACCTTGAAATTCTCGTGCTGAGCAATCCGGCTTTGTCAGAATGTGCCGATGCTTTTGCCGGCTGTGACTCGCTGGAAACCGTTCTTCTGGGAAATGAGGAACTGAAGCCGGAGCTGCCGGAGAAAACAGAGCTTCTGGCGGGAAGCAGGTACTTTGCCGGAGACCGGGCAGTTTATGAAAAACAGACAGAGAAAACCTGTACAATTTTGAACGTGACCACAGATGTGGAAGGAACATTTCGGTTGGAAGACGGAGTCACTGCAATTGGAGACCGGGCTTTTGCCGGCTGCCGGAATCTGACAGATTTTGATACGGAACAGATGAATCAGATAGAATCCATCGGTGCATATGCTTTTTACGAGTGCGCAAATCTGAAAGAGGCACTGATCGGAAGAAGCTGCCGACGTATCGGTGAATGTGCTTATGCGGGCTGCAGCGGTCTTGAAACGGTGACCTGGCTGGGAGATACAGAGACGGTGGGCAATTCCGTATTCAGCGCGAATAAGAAACTTTCGGCCGTCTACTTTGGAAACGATACCGGGCAGAGTATCACGGACATCGGCTCCCGTACATTTGAAGACTGTACGGCGCTGCAGACTGTATATTTTCAGGCGGGGGTAAAAGAAATCGGAGATTTCTGCTTCCGGGGCTGCTCCGGAATGTGGACAAGCATTACCCGGGAGTATGCCGCTGCCTGTGAAAAGATCGGTGCGTACGCTTTCGCGGACTGCTCCCGGTATGCCCAGACGTTGGCTTTTTATACCGGGCTTAAAGAACTGGGAGAGGGGGCTTTTCTGAATTGTACTTATCTGCGTTCCATGTGGATTCCTTCCCAGTTAAGAAAGATTCCTGAGAAATGTTTTGCCGGCTGCACTTCGATGAGAAGTCTGGTGGTGCTGGCGGACGCGAATCTGAGGTCGATCGGCACCAACGCTTTTTCAGGCTGCGTTGCGCTGGAAGAACTGACGAACTTTAATTTACTGACTCATTTTTACGTGCTGGGTGAGAGCGCTTTTTCCGGCGGAACAGTGGGAGAAAATACATACGGGGCGTGTACGGCGTTGAAAAGTATATCGCTGCCGTCCTCTGTCCGACAGATCGCACGGTATGCATTTTCCGGATGCACAGCCCTGGAAACGGCTGCTATAGAGGATGCGTGGAACCTGACAAGTCTGGGCGAAGGAGTGTTCCTGAACTGTACATCGCTAAAAAACGGCGGCTTGTCTGAAACAGCGATCCCAGAACTGCCGGCAGACTCCTTCTCCGGGTGCAGTGCCATGGAAACATTGATGCTGCCGGAGACGGTTACGTCCATAGAAAGCCGCGCGGTGGCAGATTGTGATGCTTTGTATGATATGACAATCAGACGTCGGGACGGCGTTGTGTCAGTGGCCTCCAATGCCCTGACCGGGACAAAAAACAACGGCAGGATTTCCATTTATGTACCGTATACGGACAAACATACACTCCGGAACGCGTATCGCCTGTCCTTTGACTGGTGGACAGCACTTCTTAATATTTTTACCGGACAGTCTTCTTTCACGATCATCCAGGACCGTGAAATGGGCGAAGAGACCTTTGTGGAAAACGGCGGTCTGTACGAGCGGAAAGACGACGGGACTTTCCGGCTGCTGCAGGCAATTTCGCTGACAGACGGAGGATTTACAGTAAAAGAAAATACCACGGAAATTTCTTCAGGAGCGTTTGGTTCCAGAGAAGACATGTCGGCGCTGATGCTGCCGGAGTCTCTTCAGGATCTGCCGGCGGGTGTATTTGAAAGCTGTGCAAATCTGGAAATCCTTCTGGTACCGGATGATCTTCGGATGAAATTTACGGATGAAATGTTTGGAGAGGGAGAAAGAAATGTGAATTTCACTCTCTGGGTATCAGACGATGACGCCGATTATTATGAAAACCAGACGGAACTGCCGGTGCGTGCATACGGAAGGCAGGGAGAGATACTGGGGGGCGTTCTCTATGGCGCAGAGGAAGAAGAGGGAAGAAACCGGATTCTTCTTCAATACGTGCCGAAAAATTTCAGAGGAGAACTGACAGTGATGCTTGGCACGCAGGAAGTGGCTGAGGAAGCTGCCATGGGCTGTCAGAATCTGACGGCGGTAAACAGCGCATATACCGTAGAAAAAATAGGAGCGTATGCTTTTGCGGATTGTTCTTCGCTGCAAACCGTTGACCTTACCAGCCTTTCGGCCACGGCACTGACGGAAATCGGAGATTATGCCTTTGCCGGATGTACGAACCTGATCGGTGAAAATACAGGAAAGGGAGAGGAGGAAGAACTCCTGATTCCGTCAACAGTGAAAGTTCTCGGCAAAGGAATGCTGAAAGATTGCAGTTCCTTGACAAATCTGTCTCTGCAGGGAAATTCAGATGAGCTGCCGGATGAATTTTGCAGCGGTTGTGAGAATCTGCAGTCTCTGTCTCTCGCGAGAACATTGCTGAATTCTGTAACAAGAATTGGAAAGAAAGCTTTTTATGGCTGTGAGAGTGTTACATCTGTGAGCTGGTCCAACATGCCGAATCTGAAGATAGTGGATGACGGCGCTTATGAGAACTGTTCCTCATTGGTACAGGTGACTTTCGCGAATCAGGTAGAATATATCGGCGACGCGGCTTTTCTGGGTACGGCTTTGGAAATGCTTTCCTTTAACGGGGAGAATCCGCCGGCTCTTGGAGAAAATATTTTAAATGAGGAAGAACAGAGCAGGGTGCATGTGTACATTCCTGCCGGCGAAAACGGAGAAATTTATCTGAAATATTATGAGGCATGGGAAAACAATTATCCGGTTCTGGTTTCCCGGCTTGTTGCTCAGGATGGAAGTGAGTATCGTGCAGTAAATAATATTCTCTATCTGCTGGATCCGGAACAGGAAAGCAGGATGACAGCTATACGTGTGCCGACCAATGCGGCGTCCGTACAGATATATAATTCCAGCGCTCTTTATTGTGTGCGTCTGGAAGACGGAAGCTTTAAAAACTGCCGGCAGATCACATCTCTGGTAATTCCAAACCGGGTGGAAAGTATTGGTGACGGCGTCTTTGAAAATTGCGTATCTTTGAAAGATGTGTCTATGGAAGGAGAGGCTCTGCGGATCATAGGCGAGGAAGCATTCCAAAATTGTACTTCTCTCACGGAGCTGGAGATTCCGCAGACAGTTTATTCGCTGGGAGACGGTATGCTTGAAGGCTGTGGCTCTTTCCACACTCTTACTGTGAATAGTTATACGCCAGTCGCTCTGGGCAAAAAAATCTTTGGCGAAACGGCCGGTGAAGACATTCGGATCAAGATTCCATTATCAGCTTACAGCGCGTATCTGAATCAATGGGGCAGTCAGCTCGACAGCGAGTATGGGGAAGGTGCAGGACAGCGCATTCTCATGGCTGTGAATGAGGACGGTACGGAAAAGATTGAAAATGGCGTTCATTACGTCTGGGCCGGCGGCCGTTGGGAAGAAAAAGCCGATACGGATAAAGAAGAAGAAAATACAGGTGCAGAGCGCAGCGAGACAGATAAAGACCAGCCGGAAGCTGGAGAAGAAGATGACCGGCAGACCGGAAGCAGCGAGACCGGTGGCAGTGAGACCGGCGAGGACCAGGCGGAAGCCGGAGGAGAAGGTGACCGGCAGACCGGAAGCAGCGAGACCGGCGGCAGTGAGACCAGCGAGGGCCAGCTGGAAGCCGGAGAAGAAGGTGACCAGCAGACCGGAAGCAGCGAGACCGGCGGCAGTGAGACCGGCGAGGGCCAGCCGGAAGCCGGAGAAGAAGGTGACCAGCAGACCGGAAGCAGCGAGACCGGCGAGAGCCAGTCGGAAGCCGGAGCTGAGGATGACAGCCAGACCGGAACGGAAGAGGACAGCACGGCAGAATCAAAAATGACCGGGCTGAAGGAAATGCCGGACGTGGAATTGAAAGAATCAGAGCAGGGAAGGGTTAAATCATGGTAGTGGAAAAATCAGGACAGATTATCAGAGAGATTGGAAAGGTACTGGTAGGGAAGGAAGCTGTGGTGGAGAAAGTCTTAATGACCATCTATGCCGGCGGGCATATCCTTCTGGAGGATGCGCCGGGCGTCGGAAAGACGACGATGGCACTGGCGTTTTCAAAGGCATTGGGGCTTGAGTATAAGCGTGTGCAGTTTACGCCGGATACCCTTCCGTCGGACATTATCGGATTCAGTACCTATGACCGGGAAACGGGGAGTCTCGTTTACCGGTCCGGAGCGGTGATGTGTCATCTGTTTCTGGGGGACGAGATCAACCGTACTTCAGCCAAGACGCAGTCGGCGCTGCTGGAAGCCATGGAAGAGCGAAATGTGACAGTGGATGGTGTGACTCACAAGCTGCCTTATCCGTTCATCTGCATAGCGACACAAAATCCGCTGGGGTTTGCCGGAACACAGAGACTTCCGGAGTCGCAGCTTGACCGGTTTATGGTTCGCCTGAGTATTGGTTATCCCAATACGGAAGAACAGATACAGATTCTGCAGAGAAAAATGTATCAGGATCCCCTGGAGAATATGCAAAAGATCATTGACAGGGACGATTTGCTGGAAATACAGAATTATCTGACTTCCATCACAGTCACAAAGGAAATCCTGCGTTATATGACGCTGCTGTGTGAGGCGACAAGATCGGACAGCAGAATAGAGCTGGGAGTAAGTCCGCGGGGAGTCATTGCGCTTCTGAAAATGGCAAGGGCGTGCGCGATCCTCAGAAGAAGAGATTTTGTGATTCCTGAAGATGTACAGGAAGTATTTACCGATGTCTGTGCCCACCGTATCGTGCTGAAACCTCAGGCAAAAATAGAAGGGATCAAAGAGGAGGCGCTTCTGAAAAATCTTTTGCAGGAAGTGGAGCCGCCGGCCCTTGGATAAGGCGGTGGAAAGATGAGAAAGTACAGAATTTATTATAGTATCGTCCTGTTCATCATGCTGTGTCTTTTTTTGTGGACCAACACAGCCCAGGTTTTACTGGCGCTTCTTATGCTGTGTATATTTCCGCTTTTTTCCGGGATCTTGACGATGATCTGGGTTTATACGCTGCGGTTTGAGGTATCCCTGCCTTCGGTCTGTGTGACGGGACAAAATGTGGCCGTATATTTTCATATTACAAAAAAAGCGGGGTGGATCGCCAGACAACTGGTGGTGCCGGTCATGATATATAATCATATGTTTGACCGGCAGGAGAAAAAATGGCTGTCCATTTTCCCGGGGCATAAAAGAGAGGAAAAATTTACTCTTCCGGTGCAGACAGAGCTTTGCGGAGAAGTTACGATTCATCTGGAAGAAATATGCTGTTATGATATTTTCCGTCTGTTTTGTGTGAAAAAATCCTGTCGTCAGGAACAAACTATGATGATTTATCCGTCAGTGATTCCGATGAATCTTATGCTGAAACAGAGACCGAAGTCCAGAGAGACCGGAGATATTTATGACGAGGATATCCGGGGAAATGACGCGACGGAAATCTTTGATCTGCGAGGTTATCAGGAGGGAGACAGCATCCGTTCTGTTCACTGGAAACTGTCCACTAAACTGGAAAAACTTCTGGTTCGTGAATTCAGCCGTCCTGCCAGCTTTGATACGGCGCTGCTGTTTTCTTTGTCGGGAAAGGGACGGGTGACGGATCAGAGGATCACCCGGGTGGCAGTACTGGCTCTTTCGGTGATGGAGGCTCTTTTGAAACTGGATATGGAGCATCAGGTAGGCTGTATGGTCAATGGAAAATTGCTGGAGATGCCTGTCTGCTCCAGAAATGATTGTATGCAGGTGAGGGACAGCATGATGGGGATGCGCTCTTCCGGAGAGCCGGCATCCGTTCTCCAGAGCTTCATGAAAATGGGGAGACATTTTCAATATACAAAAGTGATATTTGTTACGGCGGAGCTTGATGACGATCTCTTGAGAACTCTGGGCAGTCAGGTTAATCTTTCAGTGATTCTGCCGGTGGAAGGAAAAGAAGATTATATTGACAGCAGCAGCGGCTATGAGGTGCTGGCGCTCTCGGACAAAGACCCGGGAAATGGACGGTATATTTATATTTAATGATCAGGAGCAGTCATATGGAAAAAGAAATAACCTTTCTGCAGGCGGGAAAAGAAAATAAGAAAGATCGTACATTTTATGATGTGGCAGTATCCGTTTTGTACAGCAGTCTGCTGATGGCCGGCGTTTCAGAACTTCTGGGAGACCTGATTCCGTTTCAGGGAAATCAGGTGCTTTTTGCCGTGAGCACTGCGGCGGCCGTGCTGGTGATTTTTTCCCAGCAGCAAAAAATGCTGGAAGTGGTGCTGCCGCTTCTTTTGCTGTTTGGGGCATTTGCCCTGCTGTTTTTCCGGATGGAAGCAGTGATACGGGGAATGCTGGCGCTTGCAAATATGGTCATGGAAAAATGGAATACTATTTTTAATACATATCTGCCGCTTTACGGGCTTGCATCTCCCGGTAAAGGAGACATTTTTTCGGCGCTGATAATCCTCGGTATTCTTCTTGGAATATTTTCCGGATACAGTATATGGAGACAGTGGCTGGGCTTTCTCACCGCTGAAGTATTTCTTCTAGTGATGACAGGATGTCTGCTTCGGGGAAATGTGTCCTGCCGTCCTGTAATTCTTCTGATGGCAGGATGGCTGGGAATATGGAGCGGCAGCCGGACAGGAAGCCGGCGCAGCCGCAGGATCAGCCTGTGTGTCTGTGCGTTTACTCTGGTCTTTGGATGGGGAACTTCCGCACTTTTGTCGGGATATCATCCGGCCAGAACGGTGGATAATATCCGGACACAGATAGAAGATGCAATTGAGTATATACGTTTTGGAACAGATTCACTGCCCCAGGGAGACCTGCGCAGGGCAGGAACCCTTCTTGGAGAAAAGCCGGAGGCAGAGGAAGAGGAAAAGAGAACGCTGGAGTTATCTTTTGACACCCCTCAGGAAATGTATTTGCGGGGATTTGTTGGAGCGCAGTATGACGGACAAAGCTGGCGGCAGCTGTCCGTGGAAGCATATACAGGAAGACAGGAAGGTATGCTCGACTGGCTTGGCAGTCATGGATATAATCCGGTTTTTGCCCGCGCGTCTTCTCAGGAAGCGGACGCCGGCGGACAGGACGGCGCTTCCGGACAGACATTTCAGAATGTGGAGGTCGTCAACCGGGGCGCGGACAGACGTTACGTGTATGTGCCTGAGACCGTTGAAGCAGTGGAAGGCGCGGATTATAAAATCAATCAGGACTGGCAGCTGGTATCCGGAGGGATTTTCGGAGAAAAAGAATATCAATTTCAAAATCTGCAGATACAGCCGGCGCAGGAGTTTCCCAAAGCGCCTTCCTGGCTGAAGCGGGGAGGCAGCACAGCAAAGGAGTCGTATATTGAGGCAGAGGAAGTTTATCGATCTTTTGTGTACGATTATTATCTGACCGTGGATGAAGATGTGAAACAGGAGATTGACCGGCTGTTTTTTTCCGGGGAGAAATGGAAGGAGGAGCAGGAAGATGCGGTGGATCTTTATGAGGCAACTGCGAGAATCCGCGTAATGCTGGCAGCCCTCGCCGAATATTCACCGGAGACAGCCGAGGTCCCTGAAGGAAAGGATTTCGTCACCTGGTTTCTCGGAGAGCATAAGGAGGGAAATGCGGTTCATTTTGCCACGGCGGCGGTGCTTGCGTACCGGACTCTTGGAATTCCCGCCCGGTACGCGGAAGGATATTATCTGAACGGGAAGCTGGCGGAACAGCTGATGGAACAGGGAGCGGACAGCTGCCAGCTCACACAGGAGAACGGACATGCCTGGGCGGAAGTTTATGTGGATGGCGTGGGCTGGAGTCCTGTGGAGGTGACACCGGGATTTTACAGCGAGGTATATGCGCCGGATTATCTGATAAATATCCGGCAGGAAGAGATGGAAAAAGGAAATAGCGGCGCCAGGACAGAGGTGGATGAGGTTGTGTCAGGAAACAGAGAGGAGAAACGGACACAGATATTGCCGTATATACCGTGGAATATGCTGGGGATCGCGCTGCTGGTTCTTCTGCTCATCGTGGGGATTATCGTTCTTCTTGAGATGCAGAGAATCGTGAGAGTATTCCTTCGCAGCAGAAAGCGGAAAAACAATCCGGATAAACTGGCGGAGCTTTCCTATGGGCAGATGTGCCGTATGTTCCGCTGTGCCGGCGTTCCTGAGAATTACAGGCGCCCTTATGAACTGACGGAATGCGTCTGCACACGATTTTCAAGTATAAAGGAAGAAGAATATATCCGTGTTATTCAGATTATCCAGAGGAACATTTTCGGACAAAAGGCACTTTTGCCCAATGAATGCAGAATATTAGAGGTTCTTTGTGGAAAGATACGGACAGAATTATATGCGGATGCATCTCTGTGGAAAAAACTGCTGTACAGGTATCTTTACTGTCATTGACTTTTGGAAAATGAGATGATATCCTGAGACTGAAAATTATGTCTGAAATTCTATAATGAGGTGATGCGATGAAGAAGAGAGTGATTACAATCGGAAGAGAGTTTGGCAGCGGCGGAAGAACCATCGGAAGACAGGTGGCAGAGAAGCTGGGAATTGCATTTTATGACAGAGACATCATAAAAAATATCGTCAAGGAAACCGGACTGAAGGAGAAGTACGTGGAACATTATGGAGAGTTCGCTCCATCTTCGGACCATCGTTTTGCCTATTCTTTTGTGGATCTGGAAGATGAGGAATCCTCGCCGCTCAAGCGGATGTGGCATGCCCGCACAAAGATCATCCGCAAGTTTGCGGAGGAGACGCCCTGCGTCATTGTCGGAAGCTGTGCGGATTATATTCTGAGAGACAGAGAAGACTGTCTGCGGGTTTTCCTCTATGCGGATGAAGCGACAAAAGAAGAGCGGATTCGGGAAATGTACGGGGAGGTTCAGCTGAAAGAGCGAAACAGAGTGCATGACATGGATGTGCGCAGAGGTCTGAATTATCAGTATTTTACCGGTCAGGAATGGGGAAAGGCGCAGAATTATGACCTGGCGTTGAACCGGGGAAGTCTCGGCATCGAAAAATGCGTGGAGCTGATCGTGGAGGCCGCGCGGTAAGTGCGCCTGCAGGAAGTCTCAGAAAAAGGCTGTTTTTAATGAAGATATCAGAATAAAGGAGAAATATCATGAAGATTTTAGTTACTGGCGGAGCAGGATATATTGGAAGCCACACTTGTGTGGAATTGCTGAACAACGATTATGAAGTTGTCGTTGTGGATAACTTGTATAATTCCTGCGAGGAAGCATTGAACCGTGTGGAGAAGATTACGGGAAAAACTCTGACCTTTTATGAAGGAGATCTGCTGGATCAGGATCTGCTGGAGGAGATTTTTGACAACGAAAGACCAGAGGCAGTCATTCATTTTGCCGGATACAAGGCAGTGGGAGAGTCCGTGGAAAAACCGATTGAATATTATCATAACAACATCACCGGTACCCTTCTGCTCTGTGATGTGATGCGCAGATACGACTGCAAAAAGATCGTGTTCAGCTCTTCTGCAACAGTTTACGGAGATCCGGCCTTTGTGCCGATAACAGAAGACTGCCCAAAGGGCGTTATCACCAATCCGTACGGACAGACCAAGTCAATGATCGAACAGATCCTCACAGATATTCAGGTGAGCGATCCGGAATGGAATGTGACGCTTCTTCGGTACTTTAATCCGATCGGAGCGCATAGTTCAGGACTGATCGGCGAGGATCCGAAAGGAATTCCGAATAATCTGGTTCCGTACATTGCAAGAGTAGCTGTCGGCAAACTGGAGAAACTTGGTGTGTTCGGTAATGATTATGATACCCCGGATGGGACGGGTGTCCGTGATTACATCCATGTGGTGGATCTGGCGGCAGGACATGTACAGGCTCTTCGACATATGAAGCAGGGCGTCAGCATCTACAATCTTGGAACCGGACAGGGTTACAGCGTGCTTGATGTGGTGAAAGCATACAGTAAGGCATGCGGCAAAGAGATTCCGTACGAGATTAAACCGCGAAGAGCGGGAGATATCGCTGCCTGCTATTCTGACCCGACCAAGGCAAAAGAAGAGCTTGGATGGGAAGCAAAGTACGGTATTGAGGAAATGTGCCGGGATTCTTATCATTGGCAGTCCATGAATCCGGACGGTTATCAGACGAAGCAGGAGCAGGCATAATGCGGCAGCAGCTTGAAGCACTGCGCCGGCGGATGCTGGAAGAGAAGATCGGCGCCTATCTCATCATGACCGATGATTTCCATGGTTCGGAGTATGTGGGAGACTATTTTAAATGCCGGGAATATATTTCCGGCTTTACCGGATCCGCGGGGACGCTGCTGGTTATGAAGGAACAGGCGGGACTTTGGACAGACGGAAGATATTTTCTTCAGGCGGAAGCACAGCTGGCGGGCAGCGGCATCACATTGTATCGTTCCGGACAGCCGGGAGTGCCTTCGGTGGAAGAGTTTCTTGAGAGGGAGCTTCAGCCGGGGGAGACTCTGGGCTTTGACGGACGGTGCGTGATGACGAGCTATGCCCGGAAGATAAGGGCGGCTCTTGCCGGCAGACAGATTACCGTCCGTGGTGATCTTGATCTGGCGGGAGACGTCTGGGCGGAGAGGCCGCAGCTTTCCCGGGAGCCCGCGTGGATTCTCGGGGAGCGCTACGCCGGTGCGGGCATTAGAGAAAAGATTGCGGAAGTCCGCCGGGTCATGAAACAAAGAGGCGCGGACTGGTTTCTTCTGGCATCCCTTGAAGACATTTGCTGGCTGTTAAATGTGAGAGGAAACGATGTGGCGTGTACGCCGGTCGTCCTCTCCTATCTGATGATGAGCCGGGATGAAGTGCGCTGGTATGTACAGGAGGAAGCGCTCACAGATAAAGTGCGGGCGTATCTGAATGACGCGGCGGTTGCTGTAAGAGATTACGGACAGATTTACGGGGACGTGAGCCGGCTTCCCGCCGGTGCACGCCTTCTTTATGATGAGAATCATGTCAATGAAGCGCTGGTCAGCCGGATTCCGGACGGGGCGCAGTCCCTTGACGGGGAGAATCCGACCCTGCTTTTAAAAGCCGTGAAGAACCCGGTGGAGGTGGAAAACGAGAGAACTGCCCATATCAGGGACGGCGTGGCTGTGACAAAGTTTATATACTGGTTGAAACATCAGACCGGACGGGAGGTCATCACGGAAAGAAGCGCAGCGCTTCGCCTTGAAGAGCTGCGGAAGGAACAAAAAGATTATATCGGTCCGAGTTTTTATCCGATACTTGCTTACGGCGAACATGGCGCCATCGTTCATTATTGTGCCGATGAACAGTCCGATATCCCGTTGAAGCCGGAGGGATTTCTGCTGGCGGATACCGGAGGTCACTATAAGGAAGGAACGACGGATATTACCAGAACCATTGCTCTCGGCGCAATCACCGAAGAGCAGAAAGAAATGTACACCATGGTGCTGAGAGGGCATATCCGTCTGGCGGATGCTGTATTCCTGCGGGGAGCGACGGGTATGAGCCTGGATGTGCTGGCAAGAATGCCGCTCTGGGAAAAGGGACTTGATTATAACCACGGTACCGGCCACGGCGTGGGTTATCTGCTGAGCGTCCATGAGGGGCCAAACAGTTTTCGCTGTCGTCCGGCTTCTGTCCGTGGCAGCGACTGCGTTATGGAAGAGGGCATGATCACTTCCGATGAGCCGGGTATTTATCTGGAAGGCAGATTTGGCGTCCGTCTGGAGAATCTGCTGGTCTGCACCAGAAAAAGAGAGAACAGCTATGGTATTTTCCTTGGATTTGAACCGCTCACCATGGTACCTTTCGAACAGGAAGCGATTATATGGGAGAAACTTTCTGAGCAGGAAATCCGCTGGCTGAATGCTTACCATGCAAAGGTATATGAGACCATTTCTCCATATCTTGATAAAGAGGAGAGGGAGTGGCTGCGGAAGGAGACGGAAGCATACGGCGGGAGATAATACCCGGCGAGCTGCCGGAAAGGCAGACGGCTGCGTAGGTTCAGCCGGCGCCGGCAGCGGAGTATGCCGTCGGCAAAGATGAAATACTGCCGCACCGGCAGCAGGTGTGCGCCGGCAATGTTCAGATCCAGCCGCCGTCAAAACGCAGAATCTGTCCGGTCAGGTATCCCGGAGATTCGGCGATCTGGCAGCAGAAGGCCGCTGCTTCCCCGGAGGAGGCAAAACGTCCGAAAGGGATTTCCTCTGCCAGCGCCTGTCTCTCCTCCTCGTTGAAGCATTGGTTCATGGCAGTGTCAATGACGCCGAGGCTTATGGCGTTGACAGAAATATGCGAGGGGCCAAGTTCTTTGGCAAGCGCCCGGGTGAGAGAATTGACCGCGCCTTTGGAAGCGGAGTAGGCCGCCTCGCAGGAAGCGCCGACCTCTCCCCATACGGAGGAAATGTTCAGGATTCTTCCTTTTTGCCGGCGGACCATATGGGGGATCGCCGCCCGGCAGGTAAAAAATACGGCGTCCAGATTGGTCTGCATGACCTGTCGCCACTGTGCGGTGCTCATATCGGATAAAAGGCCGATATGGGAGATTCCGGCGTTGTTGATAAGCAGGTCGATCTGACCATAAGTATCCATGGCTCGGTTGATAATCCCGCAGGCATACTCTTCAAGGGAGACGTCGCCGTAGAAAGCGTCGGTTCTGGTGATTTGCGACAGCTCTTCTGCTGCCTGACGGAGTGCCTCCTGGTCATGGCCTCCGTTTATGACGAGATTCCAGCCCCTGTCGGCTAACAGTCTTGCCGTGGCAAAACCGATTCCTCTGGATGAACCTGTGATGACTGCTGTTTTCATAAAATAACTCCTTTCCGGATGGGATAAATTACATTGATTATAATAGAATCCATAACAATTTTCCATTTCTATTTCAATTTTATGACAAAACTTGAAATGGAAATGGAAGTTTGCTATACTTAACAGATAAAATCGAATAGGAGGGCTATGATGGAAAAGCCAAACTTGATTGTGAGATTCTTTTCCTTTCTGCTGAAGGTGCTTGTGGTTCTGGTACTGATGGTTGTCATTGCCATTGCTTCTTTTGAGGGTGTGACTTACTATCTTACCGGCAGCCTGTATGATCTCAGAGAGCTGGCAGGCGGCGGTAATGATATAACCAATATCGGCAGCAGCAGCGAGGAACAGGAAACAGAGATTGATGAAACCAATATGGAGAGTACGCTCTTTTTTGTTGACAGTGCAGACAGCGGCAAAGAATATATTGCCCTCAATATGCTGAATACAAAGACCAATGTTCTGGATGTTCTTCTGATTCCAACCAACGCGCAGGTGACGGTAGGACAGGAGCTGCTGGATGATATTCAGAAGGAAATGCCGGAAGCGAAGAATACGGTGAACATCGGCGATGTGGCCCGGGCCTTTGGAGACGACAAGTATAAGATGATTTCTGATATTATGGAAAATGTTACTGGTCTCACTTTAAGTGGATACGATGTGATGACGCAGAAGAATTTCCAGAGCTTCCTCGATATGGTAGATACCGTGGAATATCAGGTGGATAATAATTTTTCCTATCGTGATGAGAACGGTGTCTTAAATGTGATCGAGGGAGGGCAGACGGAACTTGACAGTGAAGAAGCGGTGGCTCTGCTTACTTATCTGGATGGAACGGAGTCGGAAGAGTCGGCCCGCCTGGAGAGAACCAACGTATATCTTCAGTCATTTTTCAACACACTGTTTGCAGAGAACAGCAATAGTGCGATTTATAAAAAATATACTAATCTGGCAGAGTCCGGCGACGGAAGAAACCTTGCTGACATGGAATCTGTTTTCGAAGCTCTGGATCCGGAGAATATTACCATACGAATCTTGCAGGGTTCCGAGGCGGACGGAGTGTTCACCGTGGATTCTCAGATGGTGCAGCTTCAGGTATCCACTCTGGCACAGCAGGCGGAAAATGCATCTTCTTCCGGCAGTCAGAACAGTGATTCCGAAGAGAGCAGCGAAAGCGATACGCAGAGCAGCAGCTCTTCCGGTCAGGACTCAAAGGATTATTCCATTGAGCTTTATAACTCTGCTTATGTGGCAGGTCTTGCCGGAGAGTGGGAAGCTTATCTGGAGGAAGAAGGCTACACGATCAGTCTGGTAGATTCCTATCAGGATGAGGGACCGCTTTCCACCACAAGAATTGTCGTTACAGAGGAAGGAATGGGAGAGGATCTTCTCACTTACTTCCCGGATGCTGAGATTGAAGTGGATGAGATAGATACCGGCGGAGACATTCAGATATATATTGGTACAGACAGTACTGATGTGGGCGGTGAGGACGGAACCTCCTCCGGCATCAGTGACAGTGAGGAGGATACCTACAGCTCTGACGAAGAAGAGACTTCAGACGAGGAGAGCTCTTACGGCTATGACGACGAGGAGAGTACCACGGAAGAAGAGAGAAGTTACGGTGGTTCCTATAACTTTGATACGGACTCTGCAGAGTAGCAGACCGTAGTATCCTGCCGCTGTACGTGATTGGTGAAGAAAAGAGAGAAGAGAACGCCTGGAAAGGACCATAGGGATGAAAGAACATTCTTCTAGAAAAGTAAATGTGCTTGGTACGGACGTATCGGTAATGCGTCCGGAAAAAGCAGTGAATCTGACCATGGATTATATGAGGAGGAAGGGGCTGGAGGTTGTCTTCTTCCACTCGGCGGAAAGCTCTCTGTACTGTCAGAATCAGTCGTGGGCGGCAGAAACTGTTCAGGACTGCCAGCTCGTTCTGCCTGGCGACAGCCATATGGAGATGGCTGTGAGACATCAGAGAAGTGACAACGAGGATCAGAAGGGAATCGGTGAATTTGCTGACGAATACCTAAAAAGACTCTTTGCGAAGCTGAACAGGGAGAGCAGAGAGATATTTGCAGTTATGGAGAAGCAGGAGCACCTGGATTCTCTGCAGGATTATGTCGGCACGTCTTACCCGGACATTTTCCAGAGTGGAATCGTCTATGACGGCGACACGCCGGGAAAGATTGTCAACGAGATTAATGCCAATATCCCCGATATCGTATTTTTCTGCCTGCCCGTGGAACAGCAGCTGATGTTTGTGAAAGAATATGCCGCCATGATGAATACAAGGCTCTGTATCTGTATTGAGTCCGTGCAGCCGTTGATCCGGAAAGAAACAGAAAATGCTCCGGCTTTCCTGCAAATGCTTCATCTTGACGGTATCTGGTTCCGTCTGAAAAGAGAGTCTATCATTCGTAAGACGGTAGTTGGATCTATTTTCAAGCAGAAGGTGCTGGAAGATACCGGAGGAGGGGTTCCTTCGGAAACAGAGAAGTCCCGGGAAAATGAAGAAAAATAATCTAAAATTTGGGGAATATATAATTTGTCATCATTTTGGTATAAAAAAGAGGGAGAGATTGTACATTTTTATGTATTTTCCTCTTTTTTTTTTCGATAATTTGTATTAGAATAACAAATAAGTCTTACTTTTTTATACAAAAGCACTAGAACAGAGTTCGGAGAGGAAGGAACACTATGATTTCAAATCAGATTTTACAGGATACGATTGATGGGATTAAAGCGATTACAAGAATTGATTTATGTGTGATGGACACCGAGGGCAAGCCTCTGGCATCCACGCTGGATGCGGTGGAAGAGTATAAAGAGGCGGTGCTCGTGTTCGCCGAGTCTCTGGCGGAGAGCCAGATGCTGCAGGGCTATCAGTTTTTCAAGGTATTTGACGAGAACCAGCTGGAATATATTATACTGGTGAAGGGCGAGACCGATGACGTCTATATGATCGGCAAGATGGCCGCTTTCCAGATCCAGAATCTGCTGGTGGCATACAAGGAGAG
Organism: Eubacteriaceae bacterium CHKCI004; assembly: GCA_900016875.1. GTDB lineage: Bacteria > Bacillota > Clostridia > Lachnospirales > Lachnospiraceae > Anaerobutyricum > Anaerobutyricum stercoris. Next base: position 113,403 of record FCNR01000054.1, read on the forward strand.
ATTCGACAAGGATAACTTTATCAAGAACCTCCTTCTGGATAATCTTCTTCTGGTGGACATTTACAATCGTGCGAAGAAGCTCCACATCGAGACTGATGTACGGCGCTGCGTCTTCATCATCGAGACGAAGAACGACAAAGACAACAACGTCTTTGAGACCGTGCGGAGCATCTTCTCCACCAAAGCGAGAGATTTCATCACAGCTGTGGATGAGAAGAACATCATTCTCGTAAAGGAAGTGAAGGCCGGCGAAGGCTACAATGAGCTGCACAAGACCGCGGAGGTTATCGTGGATATGCTCAATACAGAGGCCATGACGAGAGTGCATGTGGCATACGGCACCATCGTGAACGAGATTAAAGAAGTTTCCCGTTCCTACAAAGAAGCGAAGATGGCCATGGATGTGGGCAAGATCTTCTATCCGGAGAACAGTGTGGTTGCCTACAACCGCCTGGGCATCGGCCGTCTGATCTACCAGCTGCCGCTGCCGCTGTGCAAAATGTTTATCAAGGAGATCTTCGAGGGACGTTCCCCGGATGAATTTGACGATGAGACACTGATGACGATCAACAAGTTCTTCGAGAACAGCCTCAACGTTTCCGAGACATCCAGACAGCTTTACATTCACAGAAACACCCTTGTTTACCGTCTGGATAAGCTGCAGAAGAGCACCAATCTGGACCTTCGTGTCTTTGAAGACGCCATCACATTTAAGATTGCCCTCATGGTTGTGAAATATATGAAATATATGGAGCGAGTTGAGTATTAATGATGGAAAAAAACAATAACACAATGGAACCTGATAACAATACAGTGGGCCGCGATGCCGCGGAGGAGATGGAGACAGAGGACATCCCGACAGACGCCGGATGGCCGGATGCGGGAGAAAGCGATCCGGAAACGTATGGTAATCCCGACGGGGAAGATGACGATTCAGAAGTCAGAGCTCCCCGGTATGTCTATCCGGGCAGAGCGGAAGACTACGATGAAGAGACTTTTGACGACGATCTTCCTGCGACGAGGGAAGAGAAGCCTCGGAAATGGACGTCCCGCCTGAAGAAGCTTGCGCTGCTGCTCATCGTGGCAGTGGCTGGATTTCTGGTCGGGCAGGTCGGTCTGCTGTTCTTCAGCTCGGGAAGCGGCGTCAATAACTTCCGGGTCATCTCGAAGCTTTCCATGCTGGAGGCCTACGTGGATCATTTCTTCCTGAATGAGACCGACAGCGACCGGCTGGAGGATTACATTTACAAGGGATATATCGCCGGGCTTGACGATCCTTATGCCGCTTACTATAACGCAGAGGAGTACGCGCAGCTCATGGAAGAAGACTCCGGCGAATACAGAGGTATCGGCGTGACTGTCCGCCAGGATACGGATACCGGCTACGTGGTCGTGGAAGAGGTCAACAAAAACGGCCCGGCGTATAACGCCGGCGTGCAGGTTGATGATATCATCATGCAGGTGGATGGTCAGGATACCGCGGAGCTTGGTCTGCAGGAGACCGTTTCCGCCATCAAAAAGAATGACGAGCCGGTGGTGCTTACCATCCTGAGGGACAGCGAGACCATGGAGCTCACCGTGGACAAATCACAGATTGTCATGGAAACCGTCACCTGGGAGATGAAGGAAAATAAAATCGGTTACATTGCCGTTTCTCAGTTTGTGGAGAATACATCCGAACAGTTTAACGAGGCTCTGACCTCTCTTTCTGAGGAAGGAATGACGGGCCTTATCATTGACCTTCGGGATAACGGAGGCGGGCTCCTCACCACTTGTCTGGATATGGTGTCCCGGTTTGTTCCCGACGAGAAGCTGATCGTGTACACGGAGGATAAGAAAGGGAACCGGACGGAGTACAACAGCGACTCTGTGGATGTGCTGAATATTCCGGTGGTTCTCCTGGTCAACGAGAACTCCGCCAGCGCGTCCGAGATTATGACAGGGTGCCTGAAAGATTACGGTATCGCCACCGTTGTGGGCGAGACCACCTACGGAAAAGGCATCGTGCAGAACATTATGCCGCTTCCGGACGGCTCCGCCGTGAAGATGACTGTTTCTCAATATTATACGCCAAATGGCAACGATATCCACGAGGTGGGCATCGCTCCGGATGTCACAGTGGAGATGAGTGAAGAAGAATGGGCGGCAGCGCAGGATGATGTGCAGAAAGACACGCAGCTGCAGAAAGTCCTGGAGATTCTCAATGGAAACTAGGGTTCCGTTTTGCTGAACTCCTGCGTTGCGTGCGATTGCTTTAGCGGCAAAGTTCTATATAAGATAAAAAATCTCCCGCCACGTCGGGCGGGAGAATATATCAGGCAGGATGGCGCGTCAGCAGATTCCTTTCTTCTGGAGAAAGCGTTTCATATGATCGTCCACATCCTGCTCCAGTGATTTATCCAGAGAAAATGTACGGTAGGAGATACCGGTAGTGATAAGAAGATTTTCCGGCTCATAGAGGATATTCAGGTATATGCCTTCGATATCCTCTTCCCGGAAGGAACAGCGGCTCTCTTTAATAAGAAAGGAAACCGTTGCTTTTGGCAGTGCCAGTACAACTTTACATCCGAGAGGGAGACGCTTTCCCTTGATAATAGAAAAAGCGAAAGGGCGCACCTCTTTCCAGAGACAATATTCCCGTTCCGGACGTTCGGAGTCGGAATCAAAGAAATCCTCGTTCAGATGACCGTCGATATGATAGGATATTTCTTTTTTAAAAGACGCTTCCACCAGATAAAACAGGTCGAAGGTCTCTCTGGAAAGCAGGTGCGCCATAAAATTTTTTACGTCGGTGATGGAAACGGAAAGCATGAAAGTTCCTCCTGTATCAGTATAGAAAGCCGGCACATTTTCCTTCCGGTCAATGGCCTGACTGAAAATGTATATGCCGGCACGATAGTTTTTGTCAAGCAACATTTTATCACAGAGAAAACACTTTGGAAACAGATTTCTTTTTATATGGAGGGAGAAAAAATGGATACATTATTTGACTGCTTAAAAAGGGGAACGGCTCCGGAAAGGGCGGTGGCTTTTGCGAGAGAGTATCTGGCCGGCGAGGGCTTTGAAGAATTATATTATGACCGCCTCTTCGCACCGAAATTGGGGGGACGCTATTTTATCACGCCGTTTCCGGATGTGCTCTTTGCATTTACCATGGGACGCAAGAGGGCGTACATCCAGCCGGTGCGCATGGCCTTTGCCCATGTGGACCAGCCGTGCTTTAAAGTAAAGGCAAGGCCGGAATTTCGCAGCATGGAAAGCGACATGCTCAACGTGGAAGTGTACGGCGGAATGATGGACCATACCTGGTTTGACAGGCCGCTGGGACTGGCGGGAACCGTCGCTCTTAAAGGGGAGGACGTGTTTAAACCGGAGCTTGTGACCTACGACAGCGAGCGGCCGGTGGCGATCATCCCGGGCATCGCCATCCATATGCAGAGGGATGCCAACAGCGGCTGGAAGATCGACCGGCAAAAAGAACTCATGCCTGTCACCGGCCTGTCCGGCGCCGCCTGGACCGAGGGGGCCTTCGCACAGTTTCTGGCCGGAGAGCTTGACGTGGACGAGTCGGAGATTCTGAGCTACGACTTAAACCTCTATAACTTTGACGAACCGCAGCTGGTCGGCATCACGGAAGAACTGGTGTCAAGCCCGCGTCTTGACAATCTGGCGTCCGTCAGCGCCCTGCTGGAAGCTCTGGTGGAAGGAGAGCGCAGCAACGGCATTAATCTGATCGGCCTCTTCAACCACGAAGAAGTGGGAAGCTTTACCCGCTCCGGCGCGGATTCCGAACTCCTTGGCGGCGTGCTGGAAGGAATCTTCCGCACCCTCGGCTGCGACAAAGAAATGTACCGCGCATCCATGGCAGGCAGCGTTTACCTCTCCGTAGACGGCGCTCACGGCGCTCACCCGAACTATCCGGACCGCTGCGACACCACCACCCGCGCCTACGTGGGCAAAGGCGTCGCCATCAAGGCAAGCGGCACCTTCAAATACGCCACCGACGCGGCCGTCCAGGCCATTCTGCTGGGACTGTCCGAGAAATACGACGTTCCGCTCCAGATCATCAACGACCGGAATAACATCCGCGGCGGCAGCACACTGGGACCGATGGTCGGCTCCCACATCCCGATGCGGGGCTGCGACATCGGCGTCCCAATGTGGGCTATGCATTCCGCCCGGGAGACCATGGCGCTATCCGACTACGAAGCCCTCTGCCAGCTAGTGACGGCATTTTTTTTGAACTAAGAGTTGTCGGGGTGAGAAAGAATGATACACAGACGATGACGTAAGACCACAGATAGGTTCTCCCGACTCGGCCCTCACTCGGACTGCCTGACAGGTACGTCTGCCAGAAAAAGCTCGACAGTCCTCGTTCACAGCTCGCGGTCGAAGACTATCTGTGGTCAGAACGTCATCTGTGTTGTGTAAAATTGTTTGTTTCTTTTCACCCCGACACAACAAAAAGACATATGAATGCCCAAGGTTCACAGGAAACATAACGTGGATCACCTGCGCTCACAGTCGTCGCAGACCTTCCCCGATACGTTTTCTATCCGGAGGCAATGTCGCAAATCTCTGTTGTATGCATTGCTCAAACTGTATAAATGGTTTTCATAGATACAAAATTCAAGCTGTTTTGGCATCCTTTGTTGTCAGAATCTTCTGTCTTCTCTGAAACACCCTGCGCGGCATATCCGGAGATTCACAAGTTCTAATTTAAGGAGAAAATATTATGAACATAACATACAAACGAGCTTCTCTCGAAGATCTTGCCTTATTGACAGAAACAAGGATTCAGGTATTAAGGGCGGCTAATCAGCTGTCTGATGATGTTGACATGAACAAAGTAGAAAAGGAGACCTGTCATTATTATCAGAGGGCGCTGCTGGATGGTTCTCATATTGCATATTTAGTTTTTGACGGGAACCGTTTTATTGGAGCCGGAGGCGTCAGCTTTTTTCAGGTGATGCCGACGTATCATAATCCGAGTGGAAGAAAGGCATATATAATGAATATGTATACAAATCCTGCGTACAGGAGAAGAGGGATTGCCATGAAAACATTGGATATGCTGATTAAGGATACTAAGGATAAGGGGATTACGGCTATTTCATTGGAGGCGACTGACATGGGGCGGCCGCTGTATGAAAAATACGGCTTCATAAAAATGAATAATGAGATGGAATTGCCAATGTGATAAATCAAAAAAAATCCGGTCTATTTCTTTTTCCCTCCGCATATACTGCATTAGTATTGGGGAGGGATTTTTCATGGAAAAAAATAATATATATCAGGACATTTCAGCAAGAACCGGCGGTGAGATCTATCTGGGCGTGGTGGGCCCGGTGCGGAGCGGCAAATCCACATTTATCAAGAGGTTTATGGAATTGATGGTTCTTCCGGAAATCGCCGACGAGCATGAGCGGCAGAGGACCATGGATGAGATGCCGCAGAGCGGCACCGGCAAGACCATCATGACCACGGAGCCGAAGTTCATCCCGAAGGAGGCCGTGGAGCTGCCCATGGAAGACATGAAGGTGAAGGTGCGGCTCATTGACTGTGTGGGATTTATGGTCATGGGAGCCGGCGGCCATCTGGAAAACGGCCAGGAGCGGCTGGTGAAGACGCCGTGGTTCGACTATGAGGTGCCGTTTACCAAGGCGGCGGAATATGGCACCAGGAAAGTGATCCGGGATCATTCCACCATCGGGATCCTGGTGACCACTGACGGTTCCTTCGGAGAGATTCCGCGGGATTCCTATGTGGAAGCGGAGAAGCGGACGGTGGAGGAGCTGCAGGTCATCGGAAAACCGTTTCTGGTGCTTCTGAACAGCGACCGCCCGTATTCCAAGGCGACGCAGAATCTGGCGGAAAACCTCACGAAGGAATACCGCACCACAGTGATGCCGGTCAATTGCGACCAGCTTCGTCAGGAGGATATTCTGGAGATCATGAAAAATGTACTGCTGGAATTTCCGTTGTCCTCGGTTGGCTTTTATCTGCCGAAATGGGTGGAGACTCTGCGGGATGACCACTGGATGAAGAAATCCATTCTGGATCTGATGAAAGAGTATCTGGCGGATAAGGAAAAGATGAAAGATATTTATCAGAAATCCATTCCGCAAAACGAATATATGGAGTCTGGAAAAGTGGAGAAAATCCACATGGATACCGGGGAGGTGGAGGTACGAATCCAGATACGGGATTCCTACTATTATGAAATTCTCTCGGATCTGACAGGAATATCTATTAAAAATGAATATCATCTCATTCGGCTCATGAAAGAGCTTGCCGGGAAAAAGAAAGAATTCGAGGAGGTTTCTCAGGCGCTTACGGACGCCAGGGAGAGAGGATACGGTGTGATGAAACCGGTGCTCTCGGAGATCACGCTTTCCGAGCCGGAGGTCGTGAAGCACGGCAGCAAGTTTGGGGTGAAGATCCGCGCGGAGGCGCCGTCCATTCATTTGATCCGCGCCAACCTGACCACGGAAATCGCGCCGATTGTGGGGACACAGCTACAGGCAGAAGATCTCATTACATATATCCGGGAGCAGGCCGGCGAGGACCCGAAAGAAATCTGGAATGTCAACATTTTCGGCAAGACGCTGGAGCAGCTGGTGGACGACGGCATCTCAGGAAAGGTGACGAAGATCAATGAAGACAGTCAGGAGAAACTGCAGGGAGCCATGGAAAAAATCGTCAACGAAAGCAGCGGCGGACTGATCTGTATTATTATCTGAGCAGTGAGGGAAAATTCTTCGGAGGCAGAAAATGTGCCTTCGGGGGATTTTTCTTTGCGTTTCCCAGCGGAAATCCTACGGTAAACTCTATTCTTGCTTTTTCCGCTGAAAATGCTATAATGGTGAAAAAACGTTCAGAGAAAAGGAGAGAGATTTTGAGAGTAACTATTTATACTGACGGATCGGCCAGAGGCAATCCGGGACCGGGCGGCTATGGGACGGTACTTCTTTATACAGATGCGAAAGGAATCTGTCACCGGAGAGAACTGTCCGGAGGATTCAGACAGACTACCAACAACCGCATGGAGATCCTGGCGGCTATCGTAGGACTGGAGGCGTTGATCAGACCCTGTCAGGTGGATATTTATTCTGACTCTCAGTACCTGGTAAAGGCCTTCAATGAACACTGGATAGACGGCTGGAAGAAAAAGGACTGGAAGAGGAACCGGAAGGATCCGGTAAAGAACGTGGATCTGTGGAAAAGGCTGCTGGCTGCCATGGAACCCCATGAGGTGAGTTTCCACTGGGTAAAGGGACATGCGGGACATCCGGAAAATGAACGGTGCGACGCCATGGCTGTGGATGCGGCGCTCGGCGATGATCTGCCGGAGGATGAAGGAATGTATCTCGGATAGCATAGACGGCGATATTTTTTGCCGGATGACATACAGTAAAGAAGAGACATATACTTACTGTACATAGGAAAAACAACAAAAAAGTTTCAGAGAAAAGATAAAGAAGACGACTGCCGAAGATGCTTTAGATACATTTCACAAAAAATTACGAAAGAAGTGCTTTTTTTTCTATTATATGTTATACTTATATGAGATATGACAGAGAGCTATTTCAGTGGGAGGTGATGATATGGAGATACAGCTATGGCGGGAATTGCTTGACCCTTACCAGCTTGCCGTGGATGAGATGGTGGTGAAGTTCAATCATGTTATTACAGAACACAGAACCCGGGGATTGTATTCTCCAATTGAATCGGTAGAGGGACGATTAAAGAGCATTGTCAGCATTCTGGATAAGATGAAACGGAAAGAAATATCCATGAATGATATTGAAGAGAAGATAGAAGACATAGCCGGGATCCGGCTGAATTGTCAGTTTGTGGAAGACATTGACAGGGTCGTACAGATGATCAAGGAACGTACAGATATGGTGGTGAAATGTGAGAAGGACTATATCAATCACATGAAGGCCAGCGGGTATCGCAGCTATCACATCATTGTGGACTACACAGTTAATACCATCAAGGGACCCAAGACATTGAGTGCGGAGATACAGATACGGACGATGGCAATGAATTTCTGGGCGACCATTGAGCATTCTCTGCAGTACAAATATAAAGAACATATTCCGGATTACGTACAACAGAAGCTGATTGATGCTTCCCGGGCTATCATTGATATCGATCAGGCCATGTCGGATGTCCGGGATGAGATTATGGACGCACAGAATTCTCATCAGAAGAAGGAGAATCTGGTGAAGGATATTCTCAATAACATTCAGAATCTGTATAAGGTGGCTAACAAGAGGGAAGTCACCAAGATTCAGGATGAGTTTTACAAGGTTTATGTGACAGACGATATGATGCAGCTGCAGCACTTTGCCAGTCAGCTTGATATTATATCCGAAGGATACCAGACGCAGAGCCTGACATAACGGAGGATAAAATATGTATTTGCCGAAAGAGTTTGAACAGAAAATGCGAAGACTTCTCGGAGAAGATTACGACAATTATTCAGGCAGCTTTGCAAAAGGGTATGGTCAGACATTCAGAGCGAATCAGTTAAAAATACAACCGGCGGAGCTTCTCCGCCGGTTTGCTGCGAAGCCGGTTCCGTGGTGCGGATATGGATATTATTATGAGGGAGAAGAACGTCTCTCTGCGCATCCATACTATTTCGGGGGAGCCTATTATATACAGGAACCATGTGCCATGGCTCCTGCTTCTTTTTTGCCGGTAAAACCGGGAGACAAGGTTCTCGATCTGTGCGCTGCTCCCGGAGGCAAGACTACGGCACTGGCAGCCAAAATGCAGGGACAGGGTATTCTTGTGGCGAATGATATCAGTATTTCCAGATGCAAGGCGCTTCTTAAAAACATGGAGCTTGCCGGCGTGCGCAACGCTGTGATAACATGCGAGAGCCCGGAGCGGCTCGCCGGCAGGTTTGCCGGATATTTTGATTGTGTACTGGTGGATGCACCCTGCTCCGGCGAGGGAATGTTTCGCAAAGAACCATCCATGGCCAGAGAGTGGTCTCAGGAAGAGGTGGAGAGATATAGCGCTCTCCAGAAAGAAATCGTACGACAGGCGGCACAGATGGTCCGTCCCGGCGGCTGTCTCCTCTATTCTACCTGCACCTACTCCCCGGAAGAGAACGAACAGGTGGTGGAGACACTGCTGGCACAGGAAGGAGACCGGGGAGAGACGGGGCAGCAGGAAGACTCCCGGAAAAGAACCGCAGCCCGGCAAAATGAACAGAGAATGTTCCGGATGGAGCCGCTCCCTCTGTATCCCGGCGTGGATCAGGGACATCCGGAATGGAGCGAAACCAAAGACGAAAGTCTTCTTCATTGCCGGCGGTTCTGGAACCACCGGGTGGACGGCGAAGGGCAGTTTGCGGCTCTGTTAAGAAAAGAAGGATGCCGTGCGGGCGCAGCGGAAGAAAATAAGAGCGGCGCGGCGGCCTTTCAGGCAGCTTTGCCTCCGGAAATATCTTTCCCAAAGAAGAAAAACAATAAGAAATCCCGGAGGGGAAAAGGCGGCGCTTCTCTTTCTGATGCGGCACAGTCCGGTGCAGAAAACCGGGAGGAGCTGCGGCAGTTTTTGTCCCGGTGTTCTCTTTCCGTTCCGGAGGAACGGCTGCGGTTTATTGACGAAAGGGTGTTTCTTCTTCCGGAAGGCTGTCCGGATATGAACGGATTCCGGGTGGTTCGTTCGGGACTGTATCTTGGAGATTGTAAAAAGAAACGTTTTGAACCAAGTCAGGCGCTCGCCATGGCTCTGTATCCGGGAGAGTACGAGAATACAGTGAAGCTTCTCCAGGATGATCCCAGGGTGGAAAAATATCTGCGGGGAGAGACCGTAGAGGCGGAAAGCGCGGACGGGTGGACGCTCATATGTGTGGATCATCTGTCTCTGGGATGGGGAAAGAGCAGCCGCGGCAGCATCAAAAATAAGATCGCGCCGGGGTGGCGGAAACAATAACGATTCTGACTGACAGATTTTTTGGCAAAATGAAAAAATCATAGAATGAAGGAGAAAACCATGGAACGCATGCGGCTGGACAAATATCTGGCACAGACGGCGGGGCTGACCCGCAGCGAGGCAAAACAATATCTGAAAAAAGGAAGAGTCTGTGTGGACGGTGCGGTCATAAAAAAACCGGAGACGAAGATCGATGCCTGTAAAGCGGCAGTGACAGTGGACGGCAGGCTCTGCCAGTATGAAAAATACACCTATCTCATGCTCCACAAGCCTCAAGGCGTTGTTTCTGCCACGGAAGACAAACAGGAGCAAACCGTGCTTGATCTCATAAAAGAACCGGCGCGGGGACTGTTTCCCGTGGGGAGACTTGACAAGGACACGGAAGGGCTGCTGCTCCTGACCAACGACGGCGCGCTGGCTCACGAACTGCTCTCCCCGAAAAAGCACGTGGATAAATGCTACTATGCGGTCCTGGACGGCCCGGTGGGTGAGAAAGAGCAGGAAGCCTTCGCAGAAGGTCTTGATATCGGAGATGAAAAGCAGACGCTCCCGGCAAAGCTGGTGCCAGCGGGCAGAGCAGATGCGCCGGCGCATGCACCATCGGCAGAAGGAACGGTTCGTTCCGTGCAGCCAGAATCGGTAAAGACGGCTTGCCCGGCGAATCCTTACGGCGTCTTCATCACCATCCAGGAAGGCCGTTTTCACCAGATAAAACGCATGGCGAAGGCTGTGGGAAGAGAGGTGCTTTATCTGAAACGCATCTCCATGGGAAGTCTGCGGCTGGACGACCGGCTCTCGCCGGGAGAATACCGTCCGCTGACGGAAGAAGAGATCGCGGTGCTAAAGGGAGAATAACATGGACAGACGAAACAACTTTTTGCCTACAAATAAAAAAGAGATGAGAGAGCGTGGCTGGGAACAGGTGGATTTTGTGTACATTTCCGGCGACGCTTATGTGGATCACCCGTCTTTCGGGATGGCAATCATCACGAGACTGCTGGAACATGCAGGTTATAAAGTGGCGGTCATCGCGCAGCCGGACTGGAAAAAGGACGAGAGCATCACTGTCTGCGGGGAGCCGAGACTGGCGTTTCTTGTGTCGGCGGGCAATATGGATTCCATGGTCAATCATTATACCTCTGCTAAGAAGAGGAGACATCAGGATGCCTACACGCCGGGCGGCGGTTTTTCCAGAAGACCGGACCGGGCGGTGACCGTTTACAGCAATCTTATACGGAAGACCTATAAGAAGACGCCGATTCTGCTGGGCGGTATTGAAGCGTCCCTGCGGCGGCTGGCCCACTACGATTACTGGAGCGACACGGTAAAGCGTTCGGTGCTGCTGGACGCCGGTGCGGATCTTCTGATGTACGGCATGGGAGAGCATTCTGTTCTGGAGATCGCCGAAGCGCTGCAGGCAGGAATCCCGGTGAACGAGATCACTTATGTGCGCGGCACGGTATTTCGCTGCCGCAGCCTGTCGGAGCTTTCCGGAGATTATGAATTACTTCCGTCTTATCCGTCCATACTTCAGTCAAAGGAAGAATATGCCAGAAGCTACTACCGGCAGTACCAGAACACTGACGCCATAACGGCAAAGCGGCTGGTGGAGCCTTATAAAGAAACAGAGTACGTGGTGCAGAATCCGCCGGCGCTGCCTCTTACAACAGAGGAGATGGACGCCGTCTATGATCTGCCGTATCAGCGGACATGGCATCCTTCCTGCGACGCCGAGGGAGGCGTTCCTGCCATTCAGGAAGTGAAGTTTTCCCTGGTCAGCAACCGGGGCTGCTTTGGCGGCTGCAGCTTCTGCGCGCTTACTTTTCATCAGGGCAGACGCGTGCAGGTGCGGAGCCATGCGTCCATTCTCAAGGAAGCGGAGCAGATGACTAAAGACCCGGACTTTAAAGGATATATTCACGATGTGGGCGGACCGACGGCGGATTTCCGTCACCCTGCCTGCAGAAAACAGATAGAAAAAGGCGTGTGCAGTCACCGGCAGTGCCTGTTTCCAAAACCATGCCCGAATCTGGACAGCAGCCACAGGGATTACATTTCCTTATTAAAAAAGCTGCGCCGGCTGCCGGGAGTGAAGAAGGTATTTATCCGCTCCGGTATCCGCTTTGATTATGTGCTGGCAGAAGGCGACAAAGACTTTCTGCGGGAGCTGTGCGAATACCATGTAAGCGGACAGCTCAAGGTGGCGCCGGAACATATCAGCGATTCGGTGCTTTCCATGATGGGCAAACCGTCCAACGATGTGTACGAGCGTTTTGTCCGAAGCTATCACGAAATGAACCGGAGACTGGGAAAGAAGCAGTATCTTGTTCCGTATCTGATGTCTTCCCATCCGGGCTCCGGTCTGAAAGAGGCGGTGGAGCTGGCGGAGTATGTCAGGGATCTGGGTTATATGCCGGAGCAGGTGCAGGACTATTACCCGACGCCGGGAACCATTTCCACCTGCATGTATTATACGGGACTTGACCCGCGCACCATGAAGCCAGTGTATGTTCCGAGAACAGCCAGAGAGAAAAAGATGCAGCGTGCGCTCATACAGTACCAAAATCCCGAAAATTATGCTATTGTAAAGGAAGCATTGCTGGCGGCAGGGCGGGAAGACCTGATCGGCTACGGTGAAAAATGTCTGATTCCGCCCCGGCAGGGACACGGCGGCAGACAAACTGCCGGTACCGGCAGAACATTTTCAGTCAGGGAGCGGCAGTCTGTCCCGGGTAACAAAACGGTTAAGGGGAAAGACCGTCACGCAGCTGCTGCCGGTAAACCGGCAAAGAAGAAGAAAACAATCCGTAACGTGCACAAAAAGAAGAAACACGGACAGGGAGGGCGATCATGAAGATTGGGATAATAACCGGGGCTTCTTCCGGTATGGGGAAGGAATTTGTAAAACTGACCATGAGTGAACAGCTGAATCTGGATGAAATCTGGGTGATAGCCAGAAGAAAAGAACGGCTGGAGGCATGGCAGAAACATTATGCGGAGCAGACATTCCGGGTGCTGGCGCTTGATCTGCAGAAAGAGGAGGATATGGAGAGGCTCAGGAAAGAACTGGAAGAGACACAGCCGGAAATCTCTCTCATGATTCACTGTGCCGGTTTTGGAATCATGGGGAGAATTGATGAGATTCCTGCCGAGGAGCAGATGGAGATGGTGGATGTCAACTGCCGCAGTGTGGTGGAGCTTACGACCATGTTTCTGCCGTATATGGAAAAAGGCGGCCGGATGATCTATATGGCGTCCTCGGCGGCATTTCTGCCACAGCCGGGTTTTGCGGTATATTCGGCGACCAAAGCTTTTGTGCTGAGTTTTGTCCGGAGTCTGCGGGCAGAATGCCGGGAAAGCAATCTTGGTATCACTGTTGTCTGCCCGGGCGCGGTGAAAACTGAATTTTTCAAACGGGCGGCGGAACAAAAACATCTGCCGGCTTATAAGAAGATGGTGATGTCAGACCCGAAAAAAGTTGTGAGAAAGGCGTGGAGGGATAATATTGCAGGAAAAGAAATCTCGGTTTATGGAAAACCGATGAAACTGTTCCATACGGCGTCCAAAGTTCTGCCGCATAAAGTATTCCTTCATTTTATGGGAAGACAGAAATGAAAGAAATTATTGTGACTAAAGCGGAGGCCGGGCAGCGATTTGACCGTTATCTGAAAAAATATATGCCGGAAGCAGCTTCCGGTTTTCTCCATAAAATGCTCCGTAAAAAGAATATTAAGCTGAATGGAAACAAGGCGGAGGGAAACGAGAAAATCAGGGAGGGTGATTCCATCCAGATTTATTTTTCGGAAGAGACTCTTGCGAAGTTTACCGGTCGGACCGGAAGAAATGTATCGTCTGTTTCGAAAGATGAGCGGCCTGTCGGGAAAAAGAAGCCGTCCACAGGAAAAAGAGAAGAATCCCTGCGGCGGCAGGTTCATTTGCTGTATGCCACAGAAGATATCCTGATTTTTCATAAACCGGCGGGGATGCTCACGCAGAAAGCCAGGCCGGAGGACGATTCCCTCAATGATTATCTTCTGGATTACTGCCGGAAGAATGACATTATTAAAGAAGGAACGACTGCTTTTCGTCCATCTGTGGCAAACAGGCTGGACCGGAATACCAGCGGAATTGTTCTCTGCGGCATCACAACGGCGGGTCTTCAGACCATAAGCCGGATGCTCAGGAAGAGGGAACTTGAGAAATATTATCTGTGTATCGTGCAGGGAACCATGCGGGAAGACCGGAAAATCAAAGGCTGGCTCATAAAAGATGAAAAGAAGAATACCGTTACGCTTTCCCGGCGTCCCGCCGAGGGAGCTTCGCCGGTGGAGACCTGGTATCAGGTTCTTGACACTTCGCCGGAAGCAACGTTTTTAAAGGTCAGGCTCATCACAGGAAAGAGCCACCAGATCCGCGCCCATCTGGCGTCGGAAGGACATCCGGTGCTCGGTGATTACAAGTACGGCAACCGTGCGGAAAATGACCGTCTGAAACGGAAAACCGGCATCAACTATCAGCTGCTTCACAGTTATGAGCTGAAGATGACGGGCAGCGACGCTCATGCAGCTTCCCGTATGCTCCATGTGATCGATCCGCCGCCGGCGCCGTTCCGGCAGGCCATGGAGTTTTACGGATTGTCGTTGAACGAACGGCGGCGATAGAACGCAGGATAAAACCGATGAATCAGCGATGGAGATAGAAAGCCGGATGAAACCCAATGAATCAGCGAGAGCAAGAAATAAAAAATCAGAGGCAGGAATAAGAATGGCAACATGGACATCCAGAGGACTGAGAGGATCGGTTCTGGAGGAAATGATCAATTATACCAACCAGAAATACAGAGACAAAAAGCTGGCGCTTATCCAGAAGGTGCCGACGCCCATCACGCCGGTCCGCTTTGATAAAAACAGCCGGCATATCACCCTTGCGTATTTTGAAAAAAAGAGTACGGTGGATTATATCGGCGTGGTGCAGGGGGTGCCGGTCTGCTTTGACGCCAAGGAATGTCATACGGACACCTTTCCCATGCAGAATGTTCACCGGCATCAGATGGAATTTATGGAGGGATATGAGACACAGGGGGGCGTAAGTTTTCTCCTTATCTATTTTTCTCACCGGCAGGAATGTTATTACCTGCGTTTTACCGAACTGAAAAAGTACTGGGACCGGATGGAGTCAGGCGGACCGAAGCATTTTAAATATGAGGAACTCCGGAAAGACTTTTTTATACCCCATGGGAGCGGAGCCGCCATCCACTATCTGGTACCTTTGCAAAAGGATTTAACAGAGCGCCAATCGTGAATTGACGAACAGTTTTTTTTCATATATAATACCTTTGAAATTGCAGTAAGACATTTGGAGATGAGGTGGAGAGATTGATAAAAAGCATGACCGGATTTGGCCGCAGTGAGATTGTGACCGAACAATGCAAAATTACTGTGGAGATAAAAGCGGTCAACCACAGATACTGCGACCTGAATATTAAGATGCCGAAGAAGTTAAACAGCCTGGAAAACGCGGTGCGCGGCACCATAAAGAAGGCAGTGAACCGGGGAAAGCTGGACGTTTATATCGGCTATGAAGATTTGTCGGAACATGCGGCATGTGTGCAGTTGAATAAAGAACTTGGCATGGAGTATTACCGTGCCCTTTCGGAGCTTTCTGAGTCACTGGGCGTTGAGAAAGACACCAGTGCGTACCGGATTGCAAGGATGCCGGAGGTTCTGATGCTCTCGGAGGCGCAGCTGAATCCTGAGGAGGTGGAGGAGACGCTTCTTCTGGCTGTGGAACAGGCCCTGCAGCAGTTTATGGAGAGCAGGCAGCGGGAAGGAGAGCAGTTAAAAGAAGATATTCTTCAGAAGCTTGCCGGGATGACCGGCAACATCGGCGGAATCGAGGAACGGTATCCGCAGATGGTGGGCGACTATCGTAAGAAGCTGGAAGACAAGGTCAGAGAGCTGCTGGCCGATACTAATGTGGACGAGAGCCGTATCGCCACTGAAGTGGTCATTTATGCGGATAAGATCTGTGTGGATGAAGAGACGGTCCGTCTGAGAAGTCATATACAGAATATGGAGGAAGAGCTGCTCCGCGGCGGCAATGTGGGAAGAAAGCTCGACTTTATCGCCCAGGAGATGAACCGGGAGGCCAACACCATTTTGTCAAAGGCCAACGACATCACAGTTTCCAACATGGCCATCGATCTGAAGACAGAGATTGAGAAGATCAGAGAACAGGTGCAGAACATAGAATAAACGGAGAAAATATGGCGCAGTTGATTAACATCGGATTTGGAAATATGGTAAACGGAGATAAGATTATTTCCATGGTGAGCACGGATGCGGCTCCCATCAAGCGGATGATCCAGAACGCCCGGGACGAGGGTCTGGCGGTGGACGCCACCTGCGGGAGGAGGACACGGACGGCGCTTATCATGGAGAGCGGACATCTGGTGCTGTCGGCGCTCACCACAGAGACCATAGCCATCCGGTGCAGGAGCGGTTTTAAAAACGAAGAGAAAGAGGAAGAAAATGATGGATAACAGAGGAACGCTGGTTGTGATTTCCGGCTTTTCCGGAGCGGGCAAGGGAACTGTTTCCCGCGCGCTGGTGGAAAAATACGGATATCGTTTATCCATCTCGGCCACCACAAGGCAGCCGAGAGAGGGAGAGCAGGACGGGAAAGATTATTTTTTCAAGACAGAAAATGAATTCCTGAGTCTTGTGGATTACAATGGATATATCGAGTATGCCCAGTATGTGGGACATTATTACGGAACGCCGAGAAAGTTTGTGGAGGACAGTCTGGACGAAGGTCAGGTGGTCATCCTGGAGATTGAAGTGCAGGGAGCTATGAAGATCAAGGAGCAGTATCCGGATGCGATTCTGCTGTTTATCACGGCGCCTTCCATCGAGATCCTGAAAAACAGACTGGTGGGACGCGGCACCGAGGCGCCGGAAGTCATTGAAAAGCGGATGCGCCGGGCTGTCGAGGAGGCCGAAAGCATTCCGGTTTACGACTACATTGTCAATAACGAAGAAGGTAAGCTGGAAGAATGTATGGCGCAGATTCATTCCATCATAGAGAGCGAAGCCTGCCGCGTGAGCCGCAGAAAGAACTTTATCGCAAGCCTTAAAGAAGGACTGAAAGAGTATCAGGGATAATTGCAGAAAGGAGATTATTATATGTTACATCCATCTTATACAGAACTTATGGAGAAGATCAACAGTGAAGAATTCCGCGGGGAGGAACCGGGTATCAACAGCCGTTACTCCATCGTTATCGCCACATCCAAGCGCGCGAGGGAGATCATCGGCGGAGCAAAGCCGCTGGTTGACGGCGTGGAGGGAGACAAACCGTTATCCATCGCGGTGAAAGAGCTTTACAACGGTAAGATCAAGATTCTTCAGGATGACGAAGAAGTGGATTTTGACGATTCATTTGATGATGATAATGTATTGGATGACATTGATGCGCTGGAGGCTGCCGGACAGACAGAGGCTGCCCGTCAGGCAGACACAGAGGAAGCCGATGCCATTGACTTTGAGGGAGAGCCGGATGAGGCAGGTTTCAGCAGTGAGACAGAAGAATAATTTATGGGGCAGACACCGGAGACTGGGTGTCTGCCTTTTGCTTACAGGATTTCTTGTCCTTTTGATGATGATTCTCATATTTTCGTTTTCCGCGCAGGACGCCACCCGGTCTTCGGGATTAAGCGGAGGAATCTGCGGGCAGATTGTCCGGGCGGTGCAGAAACTGTTTGGTCTGGATCTGAGCCGGGCAGAGATAGAGCAGTGGAGCCAGTGGCTGGAGGCGCCGGTGCGCAAACTGGCGCATTTTACAGAATACGCCGTCTTTTCTTTTGTGACCTGCATCCACGGGCTGATGCTGCGGCTGGCCTTCGGCCGCCAGGGCATGCCGTGTCAGAGCGCGGACAGCAGTGAAGCTCCGCATCGGAAATTTGGCGCGGGTTTTGCCCCACTGCTTTTTAAGACGATTCCCTTTTGTATTCTGTATGCGGTGACCGACGAGATTCATCAGTATTTTGTGCCGGGCAGGAGCTGCCGCCTTTTTGACGTGGGCGTGGACTCCCTGGGAATCCTCTTCGGGGCGGCGCTGTTTTTATTGACGGTACAGACACAAAAGGTTAAAATATGGATAAAATGGATAAAAGCGCCGGAAGCCATTGCCGGCGTCTCAGAAAGGATGAACACCATGAAATGTATTCAGTTATTAGAAGGACTTTCCTATAAATGCCTGCAGGGTGATGTCAATGCGGAGGTTTCCGCGGTAGTCAACGATTCGAGAAAGCTGGCGGAAGGCTGCATGTTTATCTGTATCAAAGGCGCATCCTTTGACGGTCATACATTTGCAGAAGAAGCGGCGAAGAAGGGAGCGGCCGTGCTTCTGGTGGAGGACCCGGTAGATGTTCCGGAGACTGTGACCGTGATCCAGGTGGAGAGCACCCGCTACGCCATGGCGCTTGTATCCGCCGCATGGTTCGGACATCCGGCGAAGGAACTGACCACCATCGCCGTGACAGGCACCAAGGGAAAGACCACCACCACCTATATGATTCAGGCGCTTCTGGAGAAGGCCGGACACAAGACCGGCGTCATCGGAACCATCGAGGTGGTCATCGGTGATAAACATATCGCTGTCAATAATACGACGCCGGAATCCTACGATATCCACCGGTATTTCCGGGAGATGGTGGACGCCGGCTGCGACGCGGTGGTCATGGAGGCCTCCTCCCAGGGATTTAAGCTGGACCGTACAGCCGGTATCGAGTTTGACTACGGGTTATTTACCAATCTGTCTCCGGATCATATCGGGCCAAATGAGCACAAAGATTTTGCGGAATACCTTTCCTGCAAGGCGATGCTCTTTACCCAGTGCAAAAAGGGATTTGCCAATCTGGATGATGAACATTTTGAGGAGATTACCGCCAAGGCGGTGTGTCCGGTACAGACCTTTGGTCTGGCGGAGGGCGCCAATCTGCGTGCGCAGAATATCACCCTCACCAGAGACACCGATTTCCTCGGCGTTGACTTTGATGTGAGCGGCCTTTTAAATGGAAGAGTTTCCTGCGGCGTGCCGGGAACCTTCAACGTACACAATGCCCTGGGCGCCATTTGCGTGGCTCTGGAAATGGGCGCGGATCTTTCCATGATCAATGAAGTTTTAAGAACATTTACCGTGAAGGGACGGGTGCAGATCATCCCGACCGGCTATGACTACACGCTCATTGTGGATTACGCGCATAATGCAGTGGCTCTGGAAAGTATCTTAAAGACTCTTCGGGAGTATCATCCGGCAAGGCTCATCAGCCTCTTTGGCTGCGGCGGCAACCGCTCGAAGCTGCGCCGCTTTGAGATGGGCGAGGTATCCGGACGGCTGGCGGATCTGACGATCATCACCTCAGATAATCCGAGGTTCGAGGAGCCGCAGGCAATCATAGACGACATCCTCACCGGCATCAAAAAGACCGACGGAGAGTACATTTCCATCATTGACCGCCGGGAGGCCATCTCTTATGTGATGCACCATGCGCAGCCGGGAGATATTGTGATTCTCGCCGGAAAGGGTCACGAGACGTATCAGGAGATCAAGGGCCAGAAGTATCACATGAGCGAAGAAGAGATCGTTCAGGATGTTCTTGATGGAAAATATTAAAGGAAATGAAATGGGAGAAGAAATCTTTGCGGATATTATCATAGATATTTCTCATGAGGCACTCGATAAAGTATTTCAATACAGGGTGCCTCTTTCCCTGCGCGACGCGGTGACGCCGGGAGTCCGGGTCTGTGTGCCGTTTGGCGCGGGAAACCGGGAGAAAGAGGGCTATGTCATCGCCCTTAAGAAAGAGCCGGACTATGACGTAAATAAGATTAAGGAGATCACCCGGGTGGCGGAGGGAAGCCTCACGGTGGAGTCCCAGCTGATCCAGGTGGCCGCATTCTTAAAGAGGCGGTATGGGTCTTCCATGATTCAGGCGTTAAAGACCGTGATGCCGGTCAAGAGCCGCGTCCGGCACCGTCAGGAAACAAACATTTATCTGGCAATCACAAAAGAAGAGGCGGAGACGCTGCTGGCAGAGTGGGAGAGAAAACACCGCACGGCGCGGGCGCGTTTTCTGGGCAGACTCCTTGTGACGGGACAAATGTCCAAAGATGAGGCGGTAAAAGAATGCCGTTTTCCGTTAAAGGAACTGAGGAAGCTTGCCGAAGACGGCGTCATCCGCATGGAGACGAAGGTGATGTACCGGGACCCGTTTCCGCAGTTTGAGAAAAAAGAGACCTTTGTGCAGTTAAATGAGGAGCAGCAGGCGGCGGCGGAAAGATTCCGCCGGGATTTTCAGGAGGGCGTTTATCCCACCTATCTGCTGTTCGGAGTCACCGGAAGCGGCAAGACGGAAGTATACCTCCATATGATCGGGACGGTGCTTGCGCAGGGAAAGCAGGCTATCGTTCTCATACCGGAGATTTCCCTGACTTATCAGACGGTGCGGCGGTTCTATGAGCGTTTTGGCGGACGGATCGCGGTGCTTCATTCCCGCATGTCGGCGGGGGAGCGGTCCGACGCCTGCGAGAGAATCGCAGCGGGGGAGGCGGATGTGATCATCGGCGCCCGCTCCGCTCTTTTTGCCCCTGCGAAGCGGCTGGGACTGATCATCATAGACGAGGAGCATGACGGCGCATACAAGAGCGACAGCACGCCCAAGTATCATGCCAGAGAGACCGCCGTTTACCGGGCGCAGCTGGCTGGCGCCAGTGTGGTGCTGGGATCGGCCACCCCTTCGGTGGAGAGCTTTTACCGGGCGCAGCAGGGAGAGTACGTTTTGCTGACGCTTAAAAACCGGGCCGGAAATGCGGCGCTGCCCGCCGTGGAGACGGTGGACTTAAGAGAAGAGTTCCGGCAGGGCAACCGATCGGTATTCAGTGAATCCCTGAAAGAGAAGATGCGGGAGCGGTTGGCAAGGGGAGAACAGATGATGCTGTTTTTAAACCGCCGGGGCTTTGCGGGCTTTGTGTCCTGCCGAAGCTGCGGCACGGTGATGAAATGTCCTCACTGCGACGTATCCATGACCTATCACAGAAGCGGACGGCTGAGCTGTCATTACTGCGGGTATGAGACCGCATTTTCCAGGCAGTGCCCCGTGTGCGGGCAGCCTCATGTGGCGGCCTTCGGTCTTGGAACGGAGAAGGTGGAAGCGGCTCTTTATCAGGAGTTTCCGGGGATCCGGGTGCTGCGAATGGACATGGATACCACCCGGCGCAAAAACGCCCATCAGGAGATTTTGCAGACCTTTGCCCGGGGAGACGCCGACGTGCTGCTGGGAACCCAGATGATCGTCAAAGGGCACGACTACGCCAACGTGACGCTGGTGGGAATTCTGGCGGCGGATCTGTCCCTGTTCGGACAGGATTTCCGGAGCGGGGAGCGGACCTTTCAGCTGCTGTGCCAGGCGGCAGGCCGGGCCGGACGGGGCGACAAGCCGGGGGAGGTCGTCATCCAGACCTACTCGCCGGATCACTACGCCATCACCGCTTCCGTCCATCACTCCTACGAGGAGTTTTACGGACAGGAGATCGCCTACCGGAACCTGATGGCCTACCCGCCCTGCGCGCATCTGCTGGTGATTCTGGTGCAGTGCGGCGATGAGTCTTCCGCTCACCTGGCGGCGGTGCGGATTCAGAAAATGATCGAAAAAAGCCAGGAAAGTGAGGCGGACCCGGTACAGCTCCTGAATCCCGGCCACGCGGCCATCGCGAAGCTGCGGGACCTGTACCGTCAGGTGATTTACATCAAGCACAGGGACGCGGACCGGCTGGAGGAGCTCAAAAGCCGCCTGGAGCCGGTACTGGAGAAGCACCCGCTTTTTGCAGGCGTGCAGATCCAGTTTGACTTTGATCCCGTGGGAATTTACTGAGCCTTTACGGAAGTGTCCGGGTATGGTATGATGAAGCTTGATAATACATATAGATGATAAAATATAGATGAAGGAGAACAAAATGGCTATTCGCAAAATTCGCTATATTGGCGATGAGATTTTAAAGAAAAAATGTAAACCGGTGAAAAATATGACTCCGTCCATCGAGACATTGATCGAGGACATGTTCGACACCATGTATGAGGCCAACGGCGTTGGTCTGGCGGCTCCGCAGGTGGGAATCCTGCGCCGTGTCTGCGTGGTGGATGTAAGAGATGAGGAGCCGATCGTGCTGATCAATCCGGAGATTCTTGAGACCTCCGGAGAGCAGACTGATGACGAGGGATGCCTGAGCGTGCCGGGCAAGGTGGCGGAGGTCACAAGACCGAATTACGTGAAGGTATCTTCTCTTGACATGGATATGAATCCGGTGATTTATGAAGGAGAAGGGCTCCGGGCGAGAGCCATCCTTCATGAGATGGACCATCTGGACGGTATTCTTTACGGCGAGCGGGCCAGCGAACCTTACAGAGATTTGGAAGAAGAGGAAGAGTGGGAAGAAGAATGAGAGTAATATTTATGGGAACGCCGGAGTTTTCCGTCCCGACTCTGGAAGCGTTGATCGCTCATCATGACGTGATCGGCGTGGTGACACAGCCGGACAAGCGAAAAGGACGTGGAAAGGCTATGGCCTGCCCTCCGGTGAAGGAAACAGCGCTGAAACACAATATTTCTGTGTATCAGCCTGTAAAAGTGCGTGAGGAAGCGTTTGTGGAGACGCTTAAAGAACTGGAGCCTGACGTGATCGTCGTGGTGGCGTTCGGACAGATTCTGCCGGAAAGCATCCTGAATATTCCGAAGTATGGCTGTATCAATGTGCATGCCTCTCTGCTTCCGAAATACCGGGGAGCCGCCCCGATACAGTGGGCGGTCATCAACGGAGAGAAAGAAACAGGTATTACAACCATGTATATGGCAAAGGGATTGGATACAGGAGATATGATTGACAAGATTGTCATTCCGGTCGAGCCGAAGGAGACGGGCGAGACACTCCATGACAAACTGTCTGCCGCAGGCGGAAAGCTTATTCTTGAGACCCTGGCGAAGCTGGAAGCCGGCACGGCGGTGCGGATTCCGCAGAACGATGCCGAGAGCAGCTATGCAGGTATGCTCACCAAAGAGCTGGGAGAGATTGACTGGACAAAAAGCGCGGCGGCTATTGAGAGGCTCATACGCGGGCTGAACTCCTGGCCGAGCGCCTATACTCATATGAATGGCAAGACATTAAAGATCTGGGATGCCGATGTGGAAGCTGACCCGGCAAATGGGCAGACGGCCGTACCGGGTACTGTCACCGATGTGAAAAAGGATTGTTTCTATGTACAGACCGGCGACGGACAGCTGAAGGTCAACGAGGTACAGCTCCAGGGTAAGAAGCGGATGCCGGTGCAGGCATTCCTTCTGGGGTATCCGGTGAAAAAGGGAATGGTTTATGGCGGACAGAATTAACATGCGGGAGGAAGCGCTGAACGTCCTCATGAATATGGAAAAGACAGGAAGACTGTCTCATCTGGTCATGGGCGAAGCGCTCATGCGGCTTCAGTTTGCGCCGAAGAATGAGCGGGCGTTTTTTACTATGCTCTGCGAAGGAGTAACAGAACAGAGAATTTACCTTGATTATGTTCTGGACGCTTTCTCCAAAACCAAAATGAAGAAATGCAAACCGCTGATCCGGAATCTGCTGCGTCTGTCGGCGTATCAGATTCTGTTTATGAATGTGAGAGACGCCGCCGCCTGCAGCGAGGCGGTGAATCTTGCGAAAAAAAGGGGCTTTCGCAGTCTGTCCGGTTTTGTCAACGGAGTGCTGCGAACGCTGATTCGGGAAAAAGAGCATTTGCAGCTGCCGGACAGAGACAGCCAGCTGCCTGAATATTTGTCGATCCGTTACTCCATGCCGCAGTGGCTGGTACATTTGCTGGCAGATCAGTATGGAGAAGAAAAGACAGAAGCTATGCTGTCCTCTTTTCTCACGGCAAAGCCGACCACCATCCGTGCCTGTCAGGACAGAATTACGCCGGATGCGCTTAAAAAATCGCTGGCAGAAAGCGGAGTGATCGTGCATAATGGTCGTTATCTTCCGTATGCTCTGCAGATTTCCGGGTATAATTATCTGAATAAAATCCCGGCATTCCGAGAGGGTCTTTTCGTGGTACAGGATGAGAGCTCCATGTTTCCGGTGGAAGTTTCCGGAATCAAAGAAGGAGACAGAGTGCTTGATCTCTGTGCGGCGCCGGGAGGAAAGACATTTCACGCGGCTGCGCGCGCAGGAGTCAAAGGACAGGTAATCGCAAGAGATCTGACAGAATATAAGACAGAAATACTACAGGAAAATAATGACAGATTGAAATATTCCCAGATTATAATCGAGCAGTGGGACGCCACAGAGTACGATGCATCTCTGGAGAAGACCATGGATGTGGTGCTGGCGGATCTTCCTTGCAGCGGGCTGGGAATCATGGGACGTAAAAATGATATCAAATATCATCTGACTGCAGATCAGCTTGATGAGCTTGTGAAACTGCAGAGAAAGATTCTCGCCACAGCATGGAGGTATGTGAAACCGGGCGGAACTCTCATATTTTCCACCTGCACGCTGAACCAACAGGAAAACGTGGAAAATGTGCGGTGGATTGAGGAAAATACGCCCCTTCAGCCGGTGTCCGTTGAGGAATGTCTGCCAAAAGATCTCCGGGGACGGACTGGAAAAGAAGGATACCTGCAGCTGCTGCCGGGCATCGACGGCTGCGATGGATTTTTTGTGGCAAAGTTCACGAGGAAATAAATTGGAGGAAGAGAATGGAGAGTTGGACAGATATCCGCTCAATGAATATGGAGGAACTCACTGCCGCCGTGGAAGCGGCGGGGGAGAAGAAGTTCCGGGCAAAACAGATTTACGGCTGGCTTCACCAGAAACTGATCCGTTCCGGGGACGAGATGAAGAACGTTCCAGCAGCGTGCAGGGAGAAGATTCTCCGGGAGCATCCGCTGTACGGCGTGACGGAGGTGGAACGGTACGTATCCAAAATTGACGGAACTTCCAAGTTTCTTTTTGAGCTTTATGACGGCAATATTATAGAAAGCGTTCTGATGAAATATAAGCACGGCAATTCTGTGTGTATTTCTTCACAGGCCGGCTGCCGGATGGGCTGCCGATTCTGCGCGTCCACGCTGCTGGGGCTTTCCAGAAATCTGTATCCGTCGGAGATGCTTGACCAGATTTACGCCATACAGAGGGCGACGGGAGAGCGGGTTTCCCATATTGTAGTAATGGGAACCGGGGAGCCTTTTGATAATTTTGAGGCATTGTGCCGGATGATCGAGATGCTCACAGATGAGCAGGGACTGCATATCAGCCGCAGAAATATTACGGTGTCCACCTGCGGTCTGGTACCGAAAATATATGAATTTGCCGACAGATATCCACAGGTGACTCTGGCCATTTCTCTTCACGCGCCAAATGACGTCATGCGCCGGGAGCTGATGCCGGTGGCAAACCGGTACGCCATGAAGGAGCTCATGGAAGCTGCCGATTATTATGTGGAAAAGACCGGCCGGCGGATTACATTCGAATACAGTCTGGTCAAAGACGTCAATGACCAGAAGGAACACGCCGAGATGCTTTCGGCTCTTGTGAAAGGCTTAAACTGCCATATTAATCTGATTCCGGTGAACCCTGTCAAGGAGAGAGAGTACAGACAGTCGGAGCAGAATCATATTCAGGCGTTTCAGCATATATTAGAAAAACATCATATTCAGGTGACAGTCCGCAGAGAGATGGGAAGAGATATCTCTGCTGCCTGCGGACAACTCAGAAAAGGATATAAAGAAAGGAGTGGGAATGGATGAAGTCCTTTGGAATCACGGATATAGGAAAGAAAAGAAAAGTAAATCAGGATTATCTTTTCTTTTCCGATGAGCCGGTGGGCTGTTTTCCAAATCTTTATATCGTTGCGGATGGAATGGGAGGACATAAGGCCGGAGATAAGGCGTCGTCTTATTCCGTGACAAGATTTGTGGAATTGGCAAAAAAGGCGGAGAAGGAGCTTCCGTTTCTGTCCATGGAGAAAATATTGCAGCAGGTCAACGCCGAAGTCTTTGAGATGTCCCGGCGGGAAGAAGAGTACGCCGGAATGGGAACCACATTTGTGGCGGCCACAGTGGTGGATCATGTTGTTTACGTCATGAATGTGGGGGACAGCCGTCTGTACTATTATGACGGTACGCTCCGGCAGGTGACTATGGATCATTCTCTGGTGGAGGAACTGGTGCGCGCGGGAGAGCTTGACCGGGCGGAGAGCAGGAATCATCCACAGAAAAATATCATCACCAAAGCAGTAGGCGTATCGGATACGGTTTCGCCGGATTTCTTCATGCTGGATATTGCGGACGGCCAGAAAATTCTGCTGTGTTCGGACGGACTTTCCAACATGGTGGACGATGATAAGCTGGAAGAGATCATGGCAGAGCAGGGAGAGATGAACGAGCTGGCCCGGGAATGTGTCGATGAAGCATTGTTTTACGGCGGACTTGACAACATAGCGGTCGTTATCGCCCAGTGTGGAAACGGGAGGTGACGTTTTTGGTTCAGACAGGAATGATTTTAGGAGGAAGATATGAGATCCTTGAACATATCGGCTCCGGTGGGATGGCTGATGTGTATAAGGCAAGATGCCGCAAAACAAACCGCTATGTCGCTGTCAAAGTACTCCGGAAAGAATACAGCGAGGATGAGACTCTGGTTCGGAGATTCAACTCTGAAGCCCGCTCCACGGCGGATCTGCATCATCCCAATGTAGTGAGCATCCTGGACGAGGGCAATGATCAGGGGATTCACTACATTGTCATGGAGCTGGCCGAAGGAATGACGCTGAAGCGTTATATCCGCCGGTATGGGAGACTTTCTGTCCGGGAAACCGTGGATTTTGCCATACAGATTGCCAGCGGCATTCAGGCTGCCCACGAACATAATATTGTACACAGGGATATCAAGCCGCAGAATATCATCGTTTCCGACAGCGGCAAGATTAAAGTGACAGACTTCGGCATTGCCAAAGCGGCCACTGGCGATACCATTGCCTCCAGCACTATGGGTTCTGTGCGGTATCTGTCGCCGGAACAGGCGAGAGGCGGTTATTCCGACGCAAGAAGCGATATTTACTCTCTTGGTATCACCATGTATGAGATGGCTACAGGAAAGGTTCCTTTTGATGGAGAGAATACAGTGGCCATTGCGCTGATGCATCTGGAGGGGGAGATTGTTCCTCCGAGAAACTATTTTCCGGATATACCGGTCAGCCTGGAAAATATCATTTTAAAATGTACGAAAAAGAAGCCGGAAGCAAGGTACCAGACTGCGGCGGAGCTCATTGCGGATCTGCAGCAGGTGTTTACCTCACCGGACGGCAATTACGTATATATGAGCCCGCAGGTGGATGACAGTCCGACGAAGGCACGCTCAGAAGAAGAGATTGCACAGATCAAGAAAACACTGATGGGAGACCATGCGCCGGAAAGCGATGGAAATCCGGGAGAAGTGACCGGACAATCCACAGAGAAGGATGACGAAGATTATGAAGATGACGCTTCGGTACATCCGAAGCTGGAAAAAATGATCATGGTCATCACGATAGTATTTGGCGTTTTTCTGGCATGTCTTGTCTTTTATTTTATAGGAACGTCCACGAACCTTCTGCGTTTTTCCGGCGGCAGTACGGCGGAAAGCACCACGGAGGCGATGGAAGATACCGAAGATACCGCCGATGAGACTACCACAGAAGGAACCACGGAAGCAAAAAAATACGTCACATTGCCAAGCTTTATCGGAATGACGCGGACCCGGGCGGAAAGCCAGGCGGAGGAATTAAATCTGACCGCAAAATTCGAATACGAGGACGGTGTGGATGAAGAGAGCGATTCACTCATTGTTGTGGCGCAGGGAACCGATGAAGGCCGGGACGTTCTGGAAGGCTCCACCATCACCCTGACGCTTGGAACCGATGAAGAAGAGAACACTCAGGTGGAAGTGCCGCCTCTGGTCAATTACGAGGAAGAAGAGGCAATCAGCGAGCTGGAATCTCTGGGGCTGAAAGCGGAAGTTGTCTATGCCAACAGTGATACCGTGGAGGAAGGCTATGTGATCCGCCAGACGCCAAAAGGAGGCAGTATGGTGGATGAGGGATTCACTGTGACGATCACAGTCAGCCGCGGCGTTTCCCAGGTGGAGGTGCCGGACTTATACGGCGTCAGCCAGGCAGCTGCGGAGCGTGAACTGAATCGTCTGGGACTTGTCCTTGGCACGGTATCCAGTGATTACAGCGGTTCTGTCGGCGTCGGTGACGTCTTTGAACAGAGCATCGAATCGGGTACCATGGTAGATAAAGGAACGGAGGTTTCCATCACGGTCAGCCTTGGCGAACAGGAGAGCTATCATTACGCGGGAATTGTTCAGGTGTATGACTCACCTTTTGAGGAGGGAGAGACCGGAGATATTGAGCTGGTGCTGGAACAGGGTAATTCAACCCAGACCATCTATTCGGAAGAGGACGCCGATTCCGATTCCTTCCCGGTGGATGTGAGCTTTGAGAGCGACAGCGGCCGTGACGCTACGGTAATCTTTTATGTGAACGGACAGGAATACAACAGTTATCCGGTAACCTGGGAACGGGTGGCCGATTAGAGAAAGGAAAGGACGGAAAATATGACGGGGAGAATCATGAAGGGAATCGGCGGTTTTTATTATGTGGAAGTGGAAGGCGCCGGACTTTATGAATGCAGGGCAAAAGGAATCTTCCGGAATAAGAAAATGAAACCGAATGTGGGAGATATCGTAGATATTGATGTGATTTCCGAGGAAGAGAAAACAGGAAATCTCACAGTGATCCACAAGCGGAAGAACCAGCTTATCCGGCCTATGGTCGCCAATGTAGATCAGGCTCTCGTCATTTTTGCCGTTCATGAGCCGGAACCAAATTTCCAGCTTTTGAATCGTTTTCTCATCATGATGGAGAAACAGCAGATTCCCGTGATCATCTGCTTTAATAAAATGGATCTGGCGTCGGAGGAGGAGAAGGAACAACTGCGGCAGGATTATGAAAACAGCGGCTGCCGCGTTCTCTTTTCCTCTGCCAGAGAGGGCGAGGGAATCCCGGAGATCAGAGAACTGCTGCGGGGAAAGACCACGGTGATGGCAGGTCCGTCCGGCGTCGGTAAATCTTCCACATTGAATACGATCAGTCCAAAGACCCAGATGGAGACCGGCGCTGTCAGCGAGAAGATCAAGAGGGGAAGACACACAACCCGTCATTCTGAGCTCATTTATCTGGGAGAGGAAACTTTTCTCATGGATACGCCGGGCTTCAGTTCCCTCTATCTGGAGGATATCGACAAGGAAGAGCTCCGTTTTTATTTTCCGGAGTTTGCCGATTATGAGAATCAATGTCGTTTTAACGGCTGTTCCCACATCCACGAGCCGGGCTGCGCCGTAAAGCAGGCCCTCGAGGAAGGGGCTATCAGCCGGATGCGTTATGATGATTATTGTTATTTGTATGAGGAACTGGCAAATGCAAAGAAATGGTGAAAAAATGAAAGAAAACAACTGCATATTAATTCTCACCGGCGGCAGGATCGACACAGATTTTGCCGCCGCTTATCTGAGGGACAAAAAATTTGACCGCATTATAGCGGCGGACTCCGGTCTTGCCTCATGCCGTCGGCTTCATCTGACGCCCACTGACATTCTGGGAGACTTTGACAGTCTGCGGGATGAGGGGCTGCTGGCATATTATAGAGAACAAGGGGTTCCTGTGCGGGAATTTCCGGCAAGAAAAGATTTTACGGACACGGAGCTGGCGGTGGAATACGCCATAGATTTGTCACCGGAGAAGGTCACTCTGCTGGGCGCCACAGGAACCCGGTATGACCACGCTCTGGCCAATATCGGAATGCTTGAAAAGTTGACAACATTGGGTATCTCCGGAAAAATTGTGGATAAAAACAACGAAATCGAGATGCTTTGTGGAAAAAATGAGAAAATGTACAGGAAAATACCGGAAAGGAAATTCTTCTCTCTGGTTGCCTGGGGTGGAGATGTAACGGGCATCGATCTGATCGGTTTTTCTTATCCACTGAACGACGCGACCCTTCGTCCGTCCCAGAGCCTTGGCATCAGCAATGAACTGGCAGACGAAACCGGAATCCTCCGCATGAAGACCGGGAAACTGCTGGTGATCCGGTCGGCGGATTAAAATGGGGATTTGTCGAGGTGGAACTGCGGGTTTTGATAGAATCTGAGGATGCAGGAGCAAACGAGATTTGCGACGCCGTATACACTATAGAAAAACGCAGGCGGAAAACTCTTCTCCTCCACCTCGGCAGGCTGATTATGGGAACATAAACGATACTATCCCCATGACGCCTGCGCTCACAGTCGTCGCCGACCTTTCCCGCTGTGTTTTTCTATTGAGATATGATGCCGCAAATCTCTGTCTTATTGCATCACTAAGATTGTGACAAAACTCCCGTTCCATCTCGACGGCATCTGTACCATTGTGGCTGATTCCGGTTGTGTTTTCTGTGAACCTCCGGCATTTATACACATGATTATGTCGAGGTGATAAGAAGCAGGAAAGTTTACACAACACAGATGACATTTTGGACACAGACAGCTTTCGACCGCGAGCTGTGAACGAGGACTGTCATATTTCCTGAATAGATATATCCTATCGTTCAGACCGAGTGAGGGCCGAGTCGGGCGAACCTGTCTGTGGTCTTATGTCATCGTCTGTGTATCATTTCTTATCATCTCGACAACTCCCAATTTTATACATTAAATTTAAACAGCACCACGTCTCCGTCCTGCATCACATATTCTTTGCCTTCTGAGCGGACAAGTCCCTTGTCTCTGGCGGCGGACATGCTTCCGCAGGCAACCAGGTCATCGTAACTGATGACGTCGGCTTTGATGAAGCCGCGCTCGAAGTCGGAATGAATCTTTCCGGCAGCCTGAGGTGCCTTGGTGCCGGCGGTGATGGTCCATGCTTTGGATTCGATTGGTCCTGCAGTCAGATAAGAGATCAGGCCCAGGATACGGTAGCTTGCCTTGATGAGCTTTTCGAGACCGGATTCGGAAAGACCCAGATCTTCGAGAAACATAGCTTTTTCATCGTCATCAAGCTCTGCAATCTCCTGTTCGATCTGTGCGCAGACCACAAATACTTCAGAGTCGCAGTCGGCGGCGTACTTCTTTACTTCCTGTACGTATTCATTGGAAGCGCCGTCATCACCCAGGTCATCTTCTGATACATTGGCGGCGAAGATAACAGGTTTATCCGTCAGCAGATTGCACTCAGCGATTAGCTTTTGTTCGTCTTCATCCTCTGTGACGAAGGTTTTTGCCAGATGGCCGTCCTCAAGATGCGCTTTCATTTTCTTTAACAGCTCAACCTCAGCGGCAATTTTTTTATCGTTGTGGGCAGCGCGGGCAGATTTTGCAATCCGGCGCTCCAGAACCTCGATGTCGGCAAAGATTAATTCAAAATTGATGGTCTCAATGTCCCGAAGCGGATTGACACTGCCGTCCACATGGATGACATTGCTGTCTTCAAAGCATCGCACCACATGAACGATAGCGTCCACTTCGCGGATGTTGGCAAGGAACTGATTGCCAAGCCCCTCCCCTTTGGAGGCTCCTTTGACCAGACCGGCAATGTCCACAAACTCGATCACTGCGGGAACGATTTTGGCAGAATCATACATATCTGAAAGCACCTGCAGACGGGCGTCCGGAACCGGAACGATGCCCACATTCGGGTCAATGGTACAGAAAGGGTAGTTGGCTGATTCGGCGCCGGCTTTGGTAAGAGAGTTGAATAATGTACTCTTTCCCACGTTTGGAAGTCCGACAATTCCTAATTTCATAGTAATTCCTCCATTTATTGTGTATTTTATATGATTATTGTGCAGTTCGCATTACAACTGTCCATTCTACCATAGAAAGAAAGAAGCTGGCAAGAGGGCGAAAAAAAGAAATATGATTGAAAATTTTGTCGGGGCAGGCTATAATATCCCCAATGTCAAAGCATGGAGATAGTTATTGATCGTCTCTGTATTGCAATATAGATTTACAGGAGGTTATTATGGAATATATGGATATCAGATTTCCGAATCTGGGTATTGTATTTTCCCATGTGGGACGGTACATTTCCATCGGAGATTTTCCTATTATGTTTTATGGCATCATCATCGCTTCCGGTTTTCTGGTGGGTTTGCTGGTGGCTCAGAGAGAGGCGAAGCGGACCGGGCAGAATCCGGAGCTGTATCTGGATTATCTGATCTGCATGATGATTCCGGCAATTATTGGTGCGAGAGCTTATTACGTGATTTTTTCCTGGGACTATTATAAAGATCATCTGGCGGATATTATCAATACCAGGCACGGCGGACTCGGCATCGTCGGCGGTGTGGCGGCAGCCATTATCGTACTGCTTATTTTTGCGAAAGTGAGAAAACAGAAGGCGCTGCTGATGCTCGATACCATGACTATGGCGCTGCTTATAGGACAGATTATGGGACGCTGGGGTAATTTCTTCAACAGGGAAGCGTTTGGCGGGTATACCGACGGCTTGCTGGCTATGCAGATACCTCTCGGATATTTTGAGCAGACCGGGAGACTGGGGGAGATTGAACAGGCGGGATTGATGGATCATCTCGTGAATCTGGACGTGAGCGGACAGAGTGTGGCTTATATTCAGGTGCACCCGACTTTCCTTTATGAAGGGCTGTGGAATTGTCTTGTACTGCTGGTGATTTTCCTTTACAGAAAACATAAGAAATTTGACGGTGAGCTGTTGTGCATTTATCTGATGGGCTATGGTATCGGACGGTTTTTCATTGAAGGACTGCGGGTAGACCAGCTTCAGATCGGCAATACGGGAATTGCCGCAACGCAGGTTGTGTGCGTATGTATATTTATGGGCAGTCTCATCGCAATGTTTATAAAAAGGAAACGGCTGAAACAGCAGAAAGGCGTATAAAAGGCGCTGATTTTGTACCCGGTGCTTGCTTCTTGTGTTTTTGTGTGCTATAATGCCAGAAGTTTTTGCGGACAAAAGATGAAAAAAGGGGAAAAGGTCTGGAGGAAGTTATGAAGCGATTTTGGAAAGATTTGAAGGAGCATTACAGATATGCCCTTTACTCCGCCAAATCGGAGTTGAAATCAGAGGTTGCCAATTCCTATCTGAACTGGATATGGTGGGTGCTGGAACCTTTCTGTTTTATGTTAATTTATACATTTATCTTTGGTTATATTTTTAACACAAGAGAGCCGTTTTTCTCAGCTTTTGTATTTATCGGCCTGACAGCATGGGATTTTTTCAACCGCTGTCTGACGCAGAGCGTGAAGCTGATGCGGAACAATAAGTCCATTGTTACAAAGGTTTATATTCCGAAGTTTATCCTGCTCATATCCCGCATGTTTTTTAACGGATATAAGATGCTGATTTCCTTTGGTATTATTGTAGCCATGGTGATTTTTTTCCGGATTCCGCTGACGCTCAATATTCTTTATGTAATACCGATTATGATTACGCTGTTTGTGCTGACCTTTGCTTTGATGACTCACCTGCTTCACTACGGCGTGTTTGTGCAGGATTTGACCAATGTGGTTACCATTGTCCTGCGTATGATTTTCTATATGACGGGTATCTTCTATAACATTGAGACCCGGGTGCCTGAACGGTTTGTGGGACTGCTGATGCATGCCAATCCGATGGCTCTGCTTTTGAGCAGCCTGCGGAAATGTATCCTCTATGGCGAGGCGCCGGATATGAAATGGATTGGCATTTGGTTTGTCATCAGCGTTGTTATTGCGATATTGGGAATTCGTAAGATTTACAAGAATGAAAACAGTTATGTAAAGGTGATTTAATGGAAGTAATGGAAGAACGTAAGAGCGCGATCAGCGTCAGGAATGTATGTATTAATTATAGAAGTTTGAAGGCAAGTTCCATCAAGCAGAGTATGTTCAGCCTGAGAAAGGTAAAGCAGGAAGTATTTCAGGCAGTCCGAAACGTTTCCTTTGAAGTGCCAGAGGGACAGATCCTGGGGATTACCGGAAAGAACGGCAGCGGCAAGTCTACCATGCTTCGTGCCATTGCCGGCATTTTTTCCGCCGACAGCGGGGAGATTGACCTGCAAGGCCATTCGATTTCCCTTTTGTCCATCGGCGTTGGTTTTAAAAACGAGTTGTCCGGCCGGGAGAATATCATTCTTTCCGGAATGCTTCTTGGATTTTCCAAAGAAGAGATTATGGAGAAGATGCCGGAGATCATAGATTTTGCCGGTATCGGTAATTTCATCGATATGCCGGTACGTACGTATTCAAGCGGTATGCATTCCAAGCTTGCCTTTTCCATCACAGCGATCCTGGAGACAGAGATTATGCTCATCGATGAGGTATTGAGCGTTGGTGACCAGAAGTTCCGTAAGAAGAGCTACCGGAAGATGAAAGAACTCATTTCCAACAGGGACCGGACGGTAGTCATTGTATCTCATAATATGAACATGCTGGAAGACTTGTGCGATCAGCTTATGTGGATGCACGACGGTGAGATCGTTATGTACGATAAACCGGAGATTGTCCTTCCGATATATAAAGATTTTATGCGGTAGACGCCGCCAGCGAGAAGAAGCCTTCGGGCTTCTTTTTTTTGTTGGGAAAATCCGGACAGCGCGGAGCGGCCCCATTTTCCCAACAAAAAATGCCCCGAAAATCCGCGTACCTTCGCAATAATTAGAAAAAATTGCATTTTTTCTTAAAAAAATATCAGTTAAAAGGCGTTCGTATGTTCTCCCTGTAAAAAAAAGGAAAGAAAACATTAGAAAATATCCCCAAAATAATGTTGCATTACATTCCTGTATGAGATAAAATAAATGTCAAGTGGAGCAAAGTGGTAGAAAGTGACGTTTTCTGGGGGAGATGTCCCTATAAGACAAACAGGAGAGAGGAATGGAGGAGACGTCTGTTTCCCGTAAAGAAGGTGAGTATTGTGTTTCAGGGAGAATTTCAACATGGGCTTGACGCCAAAGGCCGCCTGATTTTACCGGCAAAGATTCGGGAAGAACTCGGAACACAGTTTGTACTTACGAAAGGGATGGACGGATGCCTTTTTATTTTTCCGCCTGAATCCTGGGAGAACTTTGCAGGAAAGCTCAATGCGCTTCCAACTTCTTCCAGACAGGCAAGAAAGCTGAAACGTTACTTTATCGGAAGCTCTATAGAATGCGAGACAGATAAACAGGGAAGATTTCTCATTCCCCCGGTGCTCCGAAGTTTTGCAGAGATCGATAAGGAAGTCACGGTTCTTGGCGTATCGGACCGCATTGAGCTGTGGAGTACAGAAAAATATGACGCTTATCAGAACGAAGAGGACGAGTCTATCGAGGACATCGCGGGAGATTTGGATTTTTAAAAACAGTGGAGCCTTGCGGCAGATAAGGAGGATGCCATGGATTTTGTGCATAAGTCCATTATGCTGGCGGAGACAATTGAATCATTATGTATCAAGCCGGACGGGATTTATGTGGACGGCACTCTGGGCGGAGGAGGACATTCCCTGGAGATTGCAAAAAGGCTGGATGCAGGAGGACGTCTCATCGGTATTGATCAGGATGGGGACGCCATTGAGGCGGCGGGGAAACGTCTGGCGCCGTATGCGGACAGAGTGACTATTGTACGCAGTAACTATGCTGATATGAAAAAAGTTCTTCATGATCTGGGGATTGAGAAGGTGGATGGAATTTTGCTTGATTTGGGCGTATCCTCCTACCAGCTGGACAATGGAGAACGGGGATTTACTTACAGAGAAGACGTTCCGCTTGACATGCGGATGGATGTCAGACAGGAGCGGACGGCGAGAGATATCGTGAATACGTACAGTGAGACGGAGCTTTATCATATTATAAGAGATTACGGTGAAGATAAGTTTGCAAAAAATATTGCAAAGCATATTGTACTGGCGAGAAAAGAGGAGTCGGTGGAGACTACCGGTCAGCTGACGGAGATCATCAAGGCGGCTATCCCGAAAAAGGTGCGTGCTGTGGGAGGCCACCCCGCCAAGAAGACTTTTCAGGCGATCCGCATCGAGCTTAATCATGAGCTGGATGTGCTTAAGGGGCATCTGGAGGAGATGGTAGGTCTTCTCGATGACGGCGGACGTCTCTGCGTGATCACGTTCCATTCTCTGGAAGACAGAATTGTGAAGAACATTTTCCGTACCTGCGAGAATCCATGCATCTGTCCTCCGGGATTTCCTGTATGCACATGCGGAAGGAAACCTAAAGGCCGGGTGATCACCCGGAAGCCGATCGTACCTGGAGAAGAAGAACTGAAAGAGAACAGCCGGGCCAAAAGTGCGAAATTACGTGTATTTGAAAGAATAGTTTCAAAGGAATGAGACTAGAGTGTGTTGGAGGAATTTGATATGGCGTTGCATAGTACATCAGAGCGTTATAAATATATTTATGGAAGCAATGTGACCAAGCTTGACAGCGAAGAACATTATGGAGACGGAACTTACGGGGCGCAGCCGGAAAAGAAAAGAAAGGTGCGCAGAGAAAAGGCTGCAAAGGCGGCGGTGCAGGAAAAGGTCGTAAACCCGGAGAAGGAGGCCGCCATCCGGCGCAATAAAGAAAGGCTGTTAGTTTTTGACTGGAAATATACCATCATAACAGCGGTAGCGATAATCATCTGTGTGGCCGCGGCGCTTATGTATGTGCAGGGAACCGTTCGACTGAATAATCTCTCGGCGCAGATTGCCGATCTGAAATCAGAAAAGGAGAACCTTCTCAGTGAGCAGAATGCTCTGCAGACTGAGATCGATAAGAATATTAATCTCGATGAAATACGTACTTTTGCGGAAGAGGAATTACATATGGTATATCCGGGAGCTGATCAGATCATTTATTATAACAGCAGTACAGAAGACTATTTCAGACAATATGAGAGTGTTGACACAGCGAATTAAAAAGTGGGTGGTAATGTGACGAAGAAGATAAAATCTGTAAGACGTCTGACCACGGCAATGAGGGGCAAACTGAGTGTTGTATTTTTTGTAATTGTTTGCCTCTTTTTAGTATTGGCCGTGCGTCTTGCTTACTGGACGATCCGGAACGGAGATGAATTTGAGACTATTGTACTGGGCCAGCAGAACCATACGAGTTCCACTATTGCATATGAGAGAGGTCGGATTTTTGACAGGAACGGTAACATTCTGGCTACCAATGAGAAAATTTACACTCTTGTGCTGGAGCCAAAGAATATCATCGAAGTGGGAGAAAATGTCAAAGAAAATGAAGAAGACGCCAATGAAGTCCTGGAGACGACCATTCGTGTTTTAAATGAATATTTTGGATTTGATGAGAGCGATCTGCGCGAGACGATCGAGAATAACAAAGATTCCTATTATGTCGTATATAAGAAAAATTTAAGTTACGATGAAGTGTCGGCTTTTCGTGAATTTCTGGCAAAAGCAGATGAATCCTGGGATGAAAATACGCCGGCCGATGAGAAGGCGGAAATCCAGGAGGCAAGAAAAGTGGAAGGCGTCATGTTTGAGGAGAACTATAAAAGAGTCTATCCATATAAAGATCTTGCCTGCCGGATTTTGGGTTTCACATCTTCGGGAAACAGCGGCAACTGGGGCATCGAGCAGTATTATAATGACACTCTAAACGGAACCAACGGACGTTCTTACTATTACTTTAATCAGGAACTTACACAGGAACAGACGGTGAAGGAAGCGGAGAATGGCAATTCTGTTGTAAGTACCATTGATATGCAGATTCAGCAGGTGATCGAAGATAAACTGGAAGAATTTGATAAAGATGTGGGAAGCAAGATGACCAGTATTCTGGTCATGGACCCCAGAAACGGAGAGGTGCTTGGCATGGCGTCCTCCAATCCATATGACCTGAACGATCCGATGAATGAAAAGAACCTTCTGCAGCTTTTCTCCCAGGAGGAGATTGATGAGATGAAGGCGTATACAAAAGAGAAGGAAGCTGAAGAGAGCAGTGAGGATACCTCCGAAGAAGTGACGGCAGGCGGCACATCTGAAGAAGACACGGAGGAGAACGATGAGGAAGCTTCCACGGAAACGGATGCTGAAGAGGAAGAAGAGCAGATGACCATCTATGACGGCTTCTATCAGCTCTGGCGTAATCCGATCATCAGCGACGCCAATGAGCCGGGTTCCACTTATAAACCTTTTACAGTGGCAGCGGGACTGGAAACAGGCGTGCTGACAGGCAATGAATCTTACTATTGTACCGGTTCTCTTAATGTGGGAAGCTGGAATATCGGCTGTTCTCACGTCCATGGCAATATCAGCCTGGAGGACGCTGTGGCGCAGTCGTGCAACGTTGCAATGATGAACATTGGTTTTAATGAGGGAAACGACATTTTTTATCAGTACCAGAATCTGTTTGGATTCGGGAGAAACACCGGAATTGATCTTCCTGGTGAAGCGCAGACTGCTTCCCTTATACCGTCGGAAGGGAACAGAGATACCGTGACTCTTGCCACCAATTCTTTCGGTCAGAATTTTAACTGCTCCATGATACAGATGGCGGCAGGTTTTTCTTCCCTGATCAACGGCGGATATTATTATCAGCCGAGGGTCGTAAAAGAGATTCAGAATGATCAGGGAGACGTTGTGGAGGAGAAGGAAGCGGAAGTGCTGAGAAATACTGTATCAGAGGAGACTTCCGAAACCATGCGGGAATATTTGAAAACAACCGTGGAATCCGGAACAGGGACAAAAGCACAGATTCCGGGATATTCCATTGGAGGCAAGACGGGTACCGCCGAAAAGATCCCCAGAAATAAAGAAGATTATTATATATCCTTCGTAGGCTTTGTGCCGGCAGAAGATCCGGAGCTCCTTATTTATGTGACTATTGACGAGCCGAATGTGGATAATCAGGCTAATGCGGCTCTGGCTGTGAATCTGGAGCGGGAATGCATGGAAGAGATCGTTAAGATTCTCGGTATTGAGCCGACAGAGGAGCTGACGGAAGAAGAAAAACAGGAGCTGGCCGAGCAGCAGGCGGAAGAAGAGGCTCAGAGAGAAGCCGAGGAAGAAACTGAAGCCGAGGAAGAGACCGAGTCGGAGGAAGAAACGGAGAGTGACACATCGGAATCTTCCGGCGCGGATACTTCCGGCAGCGGGGAGGAGACAGATACGGGCGCGTCATCTGCTGAGGATACGGAAGAAGACGCAGAATAAGATTTCGAGAATATATGCACCAATACTGCGTAAACTGAATATAAAAGAACAGTTGTAAATGTGATGGCATGATTGAAATTTATCTGTTTCAGAAACGAAAATACCTTTTTCTTTTTGGATGCCTGACAGTCTTGTTTCTGGTGCTGGCCGGGAGACTCTTTTACCTAATGGTGCTTTCTTCAGAGGAACTCAGCGAGAAAGCTCTTGGAGTGGAGCAGAGAGAGCGCTCCATCAAGGCAGCCCGGGGTATCATTTATGACAGAAATGGCGTAGTTTTGGCGGATAATCAGCCGGTCTGTACCATATCGGTCATCCATAGTCAGGTGACGGAGCCGGAGAAAGTAATCAAGCTTCTGTCAGAGAAGCTTTCCATGGATGAGGCGGAAATCCGCAAAAAAGTGGAAAAGATTTCTTCCAGAGAAAAGATTAAAAGTAATGTGCCGAAAGAGACGGCGGATGAGATCCGCGAGGCGTCCTTAAGCGGCGTCAAGGTAGATGAAGATTATAAACGTTATTATCCTTACGGCAGTCTGGCGTCCAAAGTGCTGGGATTTACCGGCTCAGATAACCAGGGAATACTCGGTCTTGAATCAAAATACGACAGCGTGCTGAAAGGAACCGACGGAACCATCCTGACGCTGACAGATTTTCAGGGTATTGAGATTGAGTCAGCGGCGGAAGAACGCATCGAGCCGGTGCAGGGCGACAGTCTGTATCTGTCCCTGGACTACACTATGCAGTCCTTTGCACAGCAGGCGGCGGAAAAGGTTCTGAAAGAAAAACAGGCAAAAAGCGTTTCGGTCATCCTGATGAATCCTCAGAACGGGGAAATATACGCTATGGTAAATGTGCCGGAATACGATTTGAATGAGCCTTATGAGCTGCTCGATGTTTATGCGGGCGGCGAGGGCAGTGAGAATGATAAATTAAATAGTATGTGGAGAAATCCCCTGATCAGCGATTCCTACGAGCCTGGCTCCACATTCAAGATTGTAACGGCCACCGCGGCCCTGGAAGAGGGAAAGGTTTCTCTTGAAGATACCTTTAACTGTCCTGGTTTTAAAATTGTCGAGGACAGGAAGATACGATGTCACAAGACCCAGGGACACGGGACGGAGACTTTCAGAGAAGGAGTCATGAACTCCTGCAATCCGGTTTTCATGGAGATTGGGGCGAGAGTGGGAGCGGAAGCCATGCTGAAGTATTACAGAAAGCTGGGGCTTTACGAGAAGACGGGGGTGGATCTGCCCGGTGAGGCGGGGTCTATCATGCATAAGCTTGAAAATATCGGAGCGGTGGAGCTGGCGACCATGTCGTTCGGCCAGTCCATACAGATTACGCCCCTGCAGCTGCTTCGGGCGGTCAGCGCCGTTGTAAACGGCGGGACACTGGTTACTCCGCATTTTGCAGTCCGCACAGAGGATTCTGTGACCGGAGAGATTACAGAACTTACCTATGAGACAGAACCCGGTAATGTATCAGAAACGACATCAGAGACTATGCGGTCCCTGCTGGAGGCCGTTGTATCTGAAGGAACCGGAAAGAACGCCCGGGTGAAAGGATATCAGGTGGGCGGAAAGACGGCCACCAGCGAGAAACTTCCCCGCGGAACCGGGAAATACATTTCCTCTTTCCTTGGATTTGCGCCGGCTGACCACCCGGAGATTATGGGGCTGATTTTAATTGATGAACCGGTGGGCGTATATTATGGCGGAACCATCGCGGCGCCCGTGATGGCAGAAATCTTTCAAAATATATTGCCGTATCTTGATAATATCTGAAAAGAGGATTATACTGTGATAGAATGTCTTAAAATCACTACGTGCGCCGCTGCCATGATCCGTGAGAACAATGTGCAGGCGTACAGAGATAAAATGGAGGTTAAAATATGAATCAATCAATTGCAATACCAGCCTTGGCAGCATTTTTTGTCACCTTAATATTGGGACCGGGACTGATTAAGTTTTTACATAGATTAAAGTTTGGTCAGTTCATCCGGGAGGAGGGACCGGAATCCCATCTGAAGAAGTCGGGAACACCTACGATGGGAGGAATTCTTTTTCTGATCGGAATTCTTGTTGGTTCTGTTTTTTATATTTCTGATTATCCAAAGATTGTTCCGGTGCTTTTTGTTACCCTCGGCTTTGGACTCATCGGTTTTCTGGATGACTACATCAAGGTGGTCATGAAAAGGAATCTGGGTCTGACCCCGGCGCAGAAAATGCTCGGACAGATCTTTATTACGGCGGTATTTGCATTTTATATGGTAAATTATTCCGGATTGGGAACGGAAGTCATTATTCCTTTTACCGGAGGAACAATGATTGATCTGGGAATCCTGTACGTACCAATTCTGTTTTTTGTGGTGCTTGGAACCGTCAATGGCGCCAATTTTACGGATGGCCTTGATGGTCTGGCGTCCAGCGTGACCACTCTGATAGCTGTATTTTTTACTGTCATTGCGGTGGCGGCACGTACTGACGTGCATCCGGTGGCTTGTGCGGTTATTGGAGCGCTGCTTGGATTCCTGTGTTTTAATACCCATCCGGCGAAGGTTTTCATGGGAGACACCGGTTCGCTGGCACTGGGAGGATTTGTGGTATCAACGGCCTATATGCTGCAGATACCATTCTTTCTCCCGATTGTCGCGTTCATCTACTTTGTGGAGGTGCTGTCGGTGATCATCCAGGTTGCATACTATAAAAGAACGAAGAAGAGGATTTTTAAAATGGCGCCGATACACCATCATTTTGAATTGTCCGGATGGCCAGAGACCAAAGTGGTGTCCATTTTCTCCATTGTGACGGCGGTCCTCTGCCTCATTGGGATGTTAGCTTATTAAACGCGGATGGAAAAGCAGGGATACTCAGCCCGACAGACTGTCTGTCCAGGTATGAAATAAGGAGTTGCTATGTTAGAAGGAAAAAAGATACTGATTGCCGGGGCCGGCGTCAGCGGCGTGGGAGCAGCGAAGCTTCTGGGCCGCGCCGGTTATCATGCGGCGGTATATGATGGAAATGAACAGTTAAACACAGAAATGATACAGGCACAGATGCCGGAAGGCATGGAGCTTGCGTTTGAGCTTGGAGAATACAGAGAGAGTCTGGCAGAACAGTATGATCTGCTTATTTTGAGCCCGGGAATCTCTGTCAACAGCCCGATCGCCCGCTCCTTCTATGACAGGGGAAAGACAGTCTGGGGAGAGATAGAGCTGGCGGCGCATTTTGCAAAAGGCAAAATTGCGGCTATCACAGGAACCAATGGTAAGACGACCACGACCGCTTTAGTGGGGAGTATTTTGAGGGCATGGTATGATTCTGTCTTTGTTGTGGGCAATATCGGAATCCCCTTTACATCTGTGGCGCTTGACACCCGGGAGGATTCTGTGATCGCGGCGGAGATCAGCAGTTTTCAGCTGGAGACCACCGTGGATTTTCATCCGGCGGTCAGCGCGGTGCTGAATCTTACGCCGGATCATCTTGATCGCCACGGAACGATGGAAGTTTATGGAGAGACAAAGCTTTCCATATCAAAAAAGCAGACGAAAGACGATCATATCCTTCTGAACTATGATGACGCGGCCACCAGAGCCATGGCAGAGCGGACGCCTGCCACGCCGGTATTTTTCAGCCGTAAAGAGAATCTGGAAGAGGGAATCGTCCTTGCAGGAGATACTTTCCTGATCCGCGCGGAGCAAAAAGAGATTCCGGTCTGTTCCATCGATGAGATTCAGCTCCTCGGGAGCCACAATCATGAGAATATTCTGGCAGCCATCGGCATCTGTTATTATATGGGTGTTCCGGTGGAAAAAATCCGCGAAGCTGTTATGGCGTTTCAGGCCGTGGAACACCGTATTGAATATGTAGATACGGTGGATGGCGTCGATTACTATAATGATTCCAAAGGAACCAATCCGGATGCTGCCATAAAAGGTATTCAGGCTATGGTAAAACCAACGGTTCTTCTTGGAGGCGGTTATGATAAAAAAGCGGAATACGATGAGTGGATAGAATCCTTTGACGGCAAGGTCAAATACCTGATTCTCATGGGAGCCACTGCGAAAGCCATTGGCGCCGCGGCAGAAGCACATGGATTTAAAAATGTAATATATGCTGACAGTT
The DNA here is from genome assembly GCA_900016875.1 of Eubacteriaceae bacterium CHKCI004. Lineage (GTDB taxonomy): Bacteria > Bacillota > Clostridia > Lachnospirales > Lachnospiraceae > Anaerobutyricum > Anaerobutyricum stercoris. Next base: position 156,758 of record FCNR01000054.1, read on the forward strand.
TTGAGGAAGCCATGGAGATTGCCAGAGAGAAGGCGGTGCCGGGAGATGCGGTGTTATTGTCTCCTGCCTGTGCAAGCTGGGGAATGTTTAAAAACTATGAAGTCAGAGGACAGGTGTTTAAAGAGATTGTCCGCAGATTCAAGGGGTGAGGATGATGGCTGGAAAGGCAAAAACAGGAAGACGCACTCCTCTACGGGGAGCTGGCCGCAGCCGGCCGCAGACCGCAGGAGTCCGCAGCCGCGGCGAGGTCAGAAGAAATCCGGCGGCTGCCGGACGCGGCGGCGTCAGAAGTTCTGCGTCAGTACGGCGGCCCCACGCCATGGATTATTCTATCGTATTTCTTGTTATATTTCTGGTGGGATTTGGTCTGGTGATGGTATACAGCACAAGCTCTTACCGGGGCAGTCTGTATATGGATGACGCCGCATACTGGCTCAAGCGGCAGGCGTTTTTTGCTGTACTCGGTATTGCCGCCATGTTTTTTGTGGCCCGCATCGACTATCATTTCTGGAAGAGCAAGAAATGGATGCTGCCGGTTTATTACTGGGGAACAATATTGCTGCTTATCTTCACTCTGATTTTTGCAGCGGTATCCCATGGTTCCAGACGGTGGCTTAACATCGGTCCGCTCAGTTTTCAGCCGTCAGAGGCGGCAAAAGTTTCATTGATTTTGATTTTTGCCATATATATCAGCCGGAATGCAAAAAAGCTCCGGACATGGAAAGGAATCGTGAAGTGTTTTGCGCTGGCGGTGCCGATCATCGTTGTGGTCGGTATCGAGAACCTGAGTACCTGTATCATCCTGATGGCCATCACAGTCATCATGATATTTGTTGCCAGCGATAAATGGAAACCATTTTTTGCCATTGGAGGCGTTGGAATAGCCGGAATAGCTGTGCTTCTGCTTACCCAGGGATACCGGGTGGAAAGGATTAAGATCTGGCTCAATCCCGAACAGTATGAGACCGGACTGCAGACTATGCAGGGGCTTTATGCCATTGGTTCCGGAGGGCTGTTCGGCAAAGGACTGGGGCAGAGTATGCAGAAGATGGGATTTTTGCCGGAGACGCACAATGACATGATTTTTTCGATTATCTGTGAAGAACTGGGACTATTTGGAGCCATTAGTATCCTGATTATTTATTTTGTACTTTTGTGGAGATTCATGGTAGTGGCGCTCAATGCCGCCGACTTATACGGTTCTATGATCGTTGTCGGGACTATCGCCCATCTGGGGATTCAGGTTTTTATCAACATTGGCGTTGTGACTAACACCATACCGAACACAGGTATTCCACTGCCGTTTATCAGCTACGGAGGCACTTCCCTGTGCTTTCTTTTGATAGAGATGGGACTTGTGCTGTCGGTCTCCAGGTACATGAGAATAAAAGAGTAACAGTTGAAAACAAAGGGAAGCGGATGCCGCATGTCCACTTTTGCCGGACGGGGGTAAGATGAAGAACGGACAATTAAGACTTATAAAAAATACAAAAAACAGCAAATTACATAAAATGATTTTCTGGCTGTGTCTCCTGTGCATTCTGGTGCTGGGAATTATATGCGTGGTTGTCGGTTTTTCCATAAAAAAGATTGAGGTAAACGGCAATCAGACTTACACCGACGGAGAGATTATCCGGGAAGTGCAAAAGAAAGATTATGTGGGAAACACCCTTGTTATGATTGCGCAGAACCGTATTTTCGGTCAGAAATATCTTCCCTTTATTGAGGATATCACCATGAGCTTCAGCGATACCCATACGCTGGAGATTCATGTGAAGGAGAAGCTTCGCTCCGGCGTGTTCGAATATATGAATGAAAATGTATATTTCGATTCGGAGGGAATCGCCCAGGAAAGCCGGGGATACCGCTTTGACGGCGTTCCGGTAGTGACGGGAGTGAAATTCAACAAAATGGTGCTCGGGGAAAAGATTCCGGTGGACGGAGATTGTTTTGATACTATTCTTTCCATCACGGAAAAAATAAGCACTTATGGGCTGAACATTTCCGAGATTCACTTTGAAAGTGAAGATGACATTACACTTTTGTCCGGTAATTTTGAGGTCTTTCTGGGAACATCCGCATTTCTGGATGAAAAAATGTCAAAAATTGCGGATGTGCTGGAGGCGGTATCCAGAGAACATAAAAAGGGAATTATAGATATGCATTTGTATACAGGTGAGAAAAATATTATCACTTTTCGTGAAAAAACGTAAAATTTGAAATAAATAAAAATAAAAATTTTTGTTGATTATTTCTATGAAAAAACGTATTATATAACCATAAACTAGAATCAGGTGGATTATATTCATTTATATATAGAATAAGGAGGAGTAGACCTTGCTGGAAATTATGTCAAACGAAGAATTAGCTCACGCTAAAATCCTTGTGATCGGAGTCGGCGGAGCAGGAAACAATGCCGTGAACCGTATGGTTGACGAATCAATTGAAGGAGTGGAATTAATCGGTATCAATACGGATAAGCAGGCGCTCGATTTATGTAAAGCCGCCACTCGCGTCCAGATTGGCGAGAGGCTGACAAAGGGACTGGGCGCCGGAGCGAAGCCGGAGATCGGAGCAGCTGCTGTGGAAGAGAACCGTGATGAGATCACAGAGCTTGTCAAGGATGCCGATATGGTATTCGTGACCTGCGGTATGGGCGGCGGAACCGGTACAGGTGCAGCTCCGATTGTGGCAGAAATCGCCAAAGATCTGGGAATACTGACGGTAGGCGTTGTGACGAAGCCGTTTATTTTTGAGGGTAAACCTCGTATGAACAATGCGCTTCTTGGGATCGAGCGTCTGAAAGAAAATGTGGATACACTGATTATTATTCCGAACGATAAACTTCTGCAGATTTGCGATAAGAGAACATCTATCAAGGATGCTTTCTGCAAGGCGGATGAAGTACTTCAGCAGGGTGTACAGGGTATAACGGATCTGATCTTTAAACCGGGTCTCATCAATCTGGATTTTGCAGATATTCAGACGGTTATGAGAGATAAGGGTATCGCTCATATCGGTATCGGAATGGGAAGCGGTGAAGACAAAGCTGTGGAAGCTATCAAGAAGGCCATGGAGAGCCCGCTCCTTGAAACTACAGTAAGCGGCGCGACAGATATCATTATCAACTTCTCCGGCGATGTGGGTATCCAGGAAGTATATGAAGCTGTCTCTTATCTGACAGAAGTGGCCGGAGATGAGGCAAATATCATTTTTGGTAATGTAGAGAGCGACGATATTCCTGAAGATGAGGTGAGCATCACGATTATTGCTACCGGACTCCGCGACGTGTCCGGCACAGGATCCTCAAAAGGAAGCAGTCGTTCAGCCGGCGCAAAAAAGCCGGAAAACGGACCTACATACAGCGGTCAGGCTATTAAGACCGCCCCGTCAAAAAGAGCGGAGCAGCCGAACAATAATGCCTCCCGTTCTTACGATGCAGGTGATATGGAGATTAAGATTCCGGAGTTCCTCCAGAAACGCCGGTAATTGAAAACGAATTGCAGCAGCGGTATGGAGACGGTTTAAGTCTTCGCTGTTCATGTATAAAAAGGTCGAAACATTTAGGTTTTTTCCTATCGGTTTCGACCTTTTTTTGTCCTCTTTTATAGTACAATAAATCTACAGACAAAACACCATCGGTTTCTAAAACATGCTGAGATTTTATGGAACATGATTGAACTGGACATTCTGTTTTTGCTGAACTGGATAATTGACTACCTGATTTTGGTACTTGTGAAAAATGAATTTTTCCCCGAAGTCAAAAGAAAAAGACTCGCGGCAGGGGCATTTATGGCTGCAGCCACTTACTTATTCTGGCTTTGCCAGAAGGGAACAGTTTCCGGGAATATCAGAGCTGTGGAAGCTTTGTTTTTTGTGAGCTTGGTACTTATGTGGACCTTTTCTGTCCGCAGTCCGGCTGTTTTTGGCAGGGCGGCGGCCGCAGTCCTCATGTACGCCTTTCTCATGGGAGGATTCTGCTATGTTTTGCGGAATACATTTGCAAAGGAGCTGGAAGGAGTTCCGGCGCAATGGTGGGTTCCCGCCGGTTGTGCAGCAGCCTTCTGTTTTTTAAAAGGTGTGGGAAAAAGGATAAAAAAAGAAGCGGTAAAGATAAAAGAATGTATCTATGAGGTGGAAATCCGAAGAAAAGACCGCGCCGTATGTCTGCGGGGACTGTACGATTCCGGCAACCTGCTGGTAAGTCAGTGGACAGGGAAGGGAATATGCGTTCTGTCCTTTGAGAATGCGGCGGAACTTTTTGATGAGAAAGAAAGAGAGATGCTGTCTTTTCTCATGGCACAAAAGGATTTTCCCTGGAAAATCATGACAGAAAATCTGTGGTCAGGAATTTACAGGATTACATACTCTTCCGTGGGAAAAGAGGAAGGCTGGATGCCGGGAATCGCTGCAGACCATATCATTGTGAAAAAAGACGGGGAGGTGCTCGCAGATACAAAGGGATTGATGGGAATTACCGACAGGCAAATTTTTCACGATCAAAGATTTGCTGTCTTGCTGCCGGCAGATATTTTTGCGAAACAGACATAGAAAGCTGACCTGGTTATACCGGAACGGAAACGTCTGTATACCGATATCGGCTCATGTCAGTGTCTGTATTGATTTTAGGAGGGGATATTGCAGATGCCAGTTGTATTAAATGTATCAGGAATGGAACGGGTGAAATTCACCATGGTCAATAACATGAAGCAGTTGTTTCATCCAAGGGGCGAGGTCCATTACATAGGGGGCACCGACGTACTGCCGCCGCCGCTGGAGCCGGAGGAGGAAGCTTATGTGCTGAGCCAGCTGGATACCAGAAGAAGTGAGGAAGCCAAAGCAATCCTCATAGAAAGAAATTTGAGACTGGTGGTATACATAGCAAAGAAATTTGAGAATACGGGAATAGGTGTGGAAGATCTGATATCCATTGGGACGATCGGCCTTATCAAAGCCATACAGACGTTCAATCTGGAGAGAAAGATCAAGCTTGCCACCTATGCGTCCCGGTGCATAGAAAACGAAATTCTCATGTATTTGAGAAGAACCAGCAAGACAAGGATGGAAGTGTCTATCGACGAGCCGCTAAATGTAGATTGGGACGGAAATGAGCTGCTCTTATCAGATATCCTCGGAACGGATGAAGATGTTATTTCCAGGGATATCGAGGATGAAATTGACAGAAAACTGCTGAAAAAAGCCATGGAGACCCTTTCAGACAGAGAGAAGCTTATTATTTCTCTGCGTTTTGGTCTTGGTGGAAACGAAGAAGAAAAAACCCAGAAAGAAGTGGCGGATATGCTTGGAATCTCTCAATCATATATTTCCCGCCTTGAAAAAAAGATCATACATCGATTAAAAAAAGAAATGATCAAAATGGAATGACCGTCTGTCAGAAATCTGTCGCACAGCTGCCGGAAATGCTGTACGGCAGATTCTTTATTCATTGAGGTAACTGCGTATGGACTTCAGCGCGTTTTTTTCCAGACGACTCACCTGTGCTTGGGAAATACTGATCTCATCGGCGACTTCCGTCTGAGTTTTACCCTCATAAAATCGTTTGCGTATAATATTATATTCCCGGTTGGTAAGTTGATTCATGGCGTCCTGAAGGGCGAGATGTTCGACCCAGGTTTCTTCTTTGCTTTTCTTGTCACAGACCTGATCCATGAGAAAAAGAGCGTCATTGCCGTCCTGATATACCGGCTCAAAAAGAGAAACGGGAGTGGCGATGGCGTCCAGAGCGTAGATGATATCCTCCTCCGGCAGTTCGATTTCCTTTGAGATCTCCTCGATTGTCGGATCCCGGTCCATAGTTTTTAGAAGCTGTTCCTTGGCATATATCGCCTTATATGCGGTATCCCGGAGGGAGCGGCTGACCCTGATACTGTTATTATCCCGGAGATAGCGACGAACTTCGCCAAGAATCATTGGAACGGCGTAAGTAGAAAATTTTACGTCCAGCGTCCGGTCAAAATTGTCAATGGCTTTCATCAGGCCGATACATCCCACCTGAAATAAATCATCTGCGTTTTCATGGTTACCGGAGAAACGCTGGATCACGCTTAAAACCAGACGGAGATTGCCTTTGATATACTGATCTCTGGCATCAGTATCTCCCTGTTCAATTCTTTCGAACAGACTGTTTTTCTCCTCTTCAGAAAGAAGAGGAAGCTCCGAGGTGTTCACACCGCATATTTCTACTTTATTCAGAAACATTTGTATCCTCCTGATCATGTGCGTACAGAAAACTCTTCCTGTGTTCTTTTAAAAGGATGAACGCAAACGCTCTAAATTATTCAGAGTGAAACAAGAAATCATTGTCCATCTTTTGGAAAATGTGAAGAAGAGAGCAGGAATTTTTGTTACGGCTTGCGGGATAAAAAACGCTCTGTTATAATAGAAAACAAGAAAATTCCTGGTTCAAAACAGCGGAAAAAGCCGCAAAACAGGTGAAGAAAAAAGAAAGGCGAAAGTTATGGTAGCGGAAATTATCAGTGTGGGAACAGAGTTGTTATTGGGAAATATCGTCAATACTAACGCGCAGTACATCGCAAAAGAGATGGCGCGGCTGGGAATTGATTTATATTATCAGTCTGTGGTGGGAGACAATGAGGAGCGTCTCAGCAATGTGTTAAAGACTGCGCTGGAGCGTTCAGATCTGATCATCACAACCGGCGGACTTGGACCGACAAAAGATGACCTGACCAAAGAAGTGGCGGCATCCTACTTCGGCAAACAGCTGATATTTGATGAAAAAACTTATCAGCATGTGAAAAAAAGACTGGAATCTTACGGCATCAGCCAGATGACCGAGAGTCAGAAAAAACAGGCCATGGTACCGGAAGGAGCGCTGGTCATCACTAATCCGGAGGGGCTGGCTCCCGGAATTATCATGGCGCAGGGCAATAAGGCGGTTATCATGCTTCCCGGACCGCCAAAGGAGATGAAAGCGTTGTTTGCGGAGTGCAGCCGTCTGTATATCAAGCGCCTTTCGGATCATGTTTTTGTGTCCATCAATATCAAGATCAAAGGACCGGACGAGCTGCCGTTAAGTGTGATCGGTGAGGCCCCGATCGCGGATCAGCTGGGCGATATCCTTGATAACGAAAATCCAACTGTTGCTACGTACGCCAAAGAAGACGGCGTTCTCATCCGCGTGACTGCTTCCGGCAAGACCAGAGAAGAGGCTCTGGTTCTCATGAAGCCTGTTGTGACCAAAATTGCGGAGATTCTTGCCGATAAGATCGCCTGGGTCAAAGAGGACGCCTGAAAGTGAATAAACGCAGACAAATATTCTGCCGGACATGGGAAAACTATCCTGTGTCCGGCAGGATTTTTTTTACACTGAAAACATTGATGCAAAACGGGAATTTTTTCTTGACAAATCTTCCACTCTCTGCCATAATACAGCTTGTTTATTTATACTAAACTTTCTGTTTAGTAATTACGAACCTTATTGAAATTTTTATTGTGAAAGAAAAAGGAGGTGCCGCCGGGCGTTTTCTGTCAGAGCGGGCAGGAAGACAGCAATATTTTTCACATTTGAGGGAAAGGGAATGCTGTTTGCCGGAAAGTATGGAGATTGGACATAGAATCAGAGATTTGAGAAAAACACAGGGGCTGACACAGGAGGAACTGGCGGATCGGGCCGAGCTGACGAAAGGTTTTATTTCACAGCTGGAACGGGATATGACTTCGCCGTCCATCGCAACTTTGGAAGATATTCTGCAATGTCTGGGAACTTCGATCGGAGAGTTTTTTCGTAATGAGAAGGAAACGGAACAGATTGTGTTTACGGAGGAAGATTACTTTGTAAAAGAGGATCAGGAATATGGAAACCGGATTCAGTGGATTATTCCCAATGCTCAGAAAAATACGATGGAGCCTATTCACCTGCATCTGGAAGCGAAGGGGTCGACTTATCCGGATAATCCTCATGAAGGAGAGGAGTTTGGGTATGTGCTTCGTGGAAAGATCGTGATTCATCTGGGAAAAGAAATGCATTCGGCCAAAAAAGGCGATTCTTTTTATTATACGGCTGACCGTACCCATTACATTTCTTCTGAAAAGGGTGCGGATGTGCTGTGGGTGACATCCCCTCCAAGTTTTTAGACAGACCGGAATGCAGGTCAGGCGGCTGTGTGACAGACAGAACATCTGCAACTGTCTGAAGCAGTCATAATTATTTCAGAGAGAAAGGTTTATAATACAGGAAAAATTAATGAAAAATAACTTAGTGGAATTAAAACACATTTCCAAATCTTTTGGGAATACAATGGTTTTGGATGACTTATGTCTGGAAGTAAAAGAAAATGAATTTATCACTCTTCTGGGACCTTCCGGATGCGGAAAGACGACGACTCTGCGGATTATCGGAGGATTTGAAAAGCCGGATCAGGGCAGGGTGATCTTTGACGGGAAAGACATCACTGATGTACCCGCCAATAAGAGAAACCTTAATACGGTTTTTCAGAAATATGCATTGTTTCAGCATATGACCATTGAGGAGAACATTGCCTTTGGTCTGAAAATCAAAAAGAAATCTGAAAGTTATATCCGCGATAAGATTAAGTATGCCCTGAAGCTGGTGAATCTGGACGGCTATGAAAAACGCAAGCCTTCTTCATTAAGCGGCGGGCAGCAGCAGAGAATCGCTATAGCCAGAGCCATTGTCAATGAGCCGAAAGTACTTCTTTTAGATGAGCCGCTGGGGGCCCTTGACTTAAAGCTGCGCCAGGACATGCAGTATGAGCTGATGCGCCTGAAAGAAGAGCTGGGCATCACATTTATTTACATCACTCACGATCAGGAAGAAGCTCTCACCATGTCTGATAAAGTGGTTGTCATGAACCAGGGATATATCCAGCAGATGGGGACGCCGGAAGACATTTACAATGAGCCGGAAAATGCTTTTGTGGCGGACTTCATTGGTGACAGCAATATCATCGACGGCGTCATGCTGGAAGACAAGCTGGTGGAGATCCTCGGACATAAATTTGAATGTGTGGATGTGGGCTTTGGCACGAATCGGCCGGTTGATGTGGTCATCCGTCCGGAGGATGTGATCTTGGGAGAAGAGGGCAAAGGCACTCTTGATGGCGTTGTCACTTCTCTGATCTTTAAAGGCGTTCATTATGAGATGGACGTGCAGGCAGGAGGTTATGAATGGCTGGTGCACAGTACGGTATGTCATCCGGTAGGTACAAAAGTGAGCGTCTCAGTCATCCCATTTAATATTCAGATTATGAACAAACCGGAATCTGACGACGAGAAAGCGGTGAACCTCAATGAATAGAAAGATATTGGCAAGCCCGTATATTGTCTGGGCACTGGGATTTATCATTTTACCGCTGTTAATGATCGTTTATTACGGTCTTACCGATGGTAGCGGTACATTTACTCTGGAGAATGTTCTTGCTATCGCTGATTCCGTACATTATAAGGCTTTTGGCAATTCTTTGCTGCTGGCACTGGGAAGTACGGTTATCTGCCTGGTGATCGCTTATCCGCTGGCGTATGTTTTAAGTCAGCATGAAGGGAAAATATCAAACACGATCATCATGCTTTTTATCCTTCCGATGTGGATTAACTTTCTGCTTCGGGTTCTTGCCATGCAGATGCTTTTATCCAACACAGGAATTGTCAACGCGCTGCTCGGATTTTTTGGCCTGCCGCAGCAGCATATCATGTATACGAAGGGGGCCATTCTCATTGGGATGGTGTACGACTATCTGCCGTTTATGATTCTGCCCATCTACAATGTTATGAGCAAAATCGACAAGGATGTCATAGAGGCTGCCCATGACCTGGGAGCTACCGTGTTTGTCACTTTCAAAAAAATCATCATCCCGCTTTCTCTGCCGGGGGTTATCAGCGGAGTGACCATGGTTTTTATCCCAAGTATGTCAGAATTCGTTGTTGCCGATATTCTCGGCGGTTCCAAAATTCTGCTGCTTGGTAATGTTATTGAGCAGGAATTTAACTTGTCCAATAACTGGAATCTTGGTTCTGGTCTGTCTCTTGTTCTGATGATATTTATTCTCATCAGCATGGCAGTCATGAACAGGAGCAATGCAGAGGAAGGAGATACGATGTTATGGTAAAAGCAAAAAAATATGCAGGAAGACTGTACGTCGGCCTGATTGGATTCTTACTGTATTCGCCGCTGCTGATCCTCATTGTCTGTTCTTTTAATGACTCGAAGATCCGGACAGTATGGGGCGGCTTTACGCTGCATTGGTATACGGATCTTTTCCAGAATGAGGAAGTGCTTCTGGCCGTGCGGACTTCGCTGATTCTCACTACTTCGGCAGCGCTCATCGCAACGGTGATCGGAACGCTGGCCTGCATTGCCATGTCTGCCATGGGAAAGAAAATGAAAGGCGTTATGCAGTCTGTGGCGAATATTCCGCTGCTCAATTCAGAGATGGTGACCGGTATTGCCATCATGCTGTTATTTGTACATTTTATGACTCTGGGATTTACCTCTATGCTCATCGCCCATGTGACTATCGGGCTGCCTTATGTCATATTAAATGTCATGCCGAAACTGCAGCAGGTGGACAAAAATCTGTATGAGGCGGCGCTTGATTTGGGCGCGTCCCATGTATATGCCTTTGTAAAGGTGATTCTGCCGGAGATTATGCCTGGCATCCTGGCCGGATTTTTCTTTGCGTTCACCATATCAATGGATGATTTCGTGGTTACCTACTTTACGAAAGGCGCCGGAATCAACACCATTTCGACCATGATTTATCAGCAGCTGCGGCGAGGCATAAATCCGGAAATGTATGCGTTGTCCACCATCCTGCTGTTTACGATTTTGATCCTTCTTGCCATTATCAACCGCCTGTCGGCGACGAAGGAAAAGAAGGAGGTACAGTATTGAAAAAAGAAACAAAAATTCTGGATAATTTGAAGAGAAAGAAATCTCTGAAAAAATACTGCGCACTTGCGCTGGCAGTAATCGGGACTGTTGCAGCGGCAGCGGGCTGTTCCGGTTCTGCTGCGGGAGAGGACGATAATACGCTGGTCATCTTCAATTATGGTGATTATATCGAGAGAGAAACCATCCAGATGTTTGAGGAGGAGACTGGCATTGAGGTCAAATACGAAGAGTACATTACTCCGGAGGATATGTATACAAAATATCAGTCGGGCGGTATCAATTATGATCTGATCTGTACCTCTGACTACATGATCGAGCGGATGATCCGTGACGGAGAAGCACAGGTTATCGACACTTCACAGATGGAGTACATGGATAATATGGACCAGAAATATATGGATTTCTGCAAGGCATTTGACCCGGAGAATCAGTACGCCATCCCGTACTTTTTCGGAACTGTCGGCATCCTCTACAATGAAAAAATGGTTGATGAAGAAGTGGACAGCTGGTCTGTACTGTGGAACGAAAAATATAAGAATCAGATCATTATGGAAAACAGCGTCCGCGATGCATTTATTGTTCCGTTGAAATGGAAGGGTCATTCTATTAATACGACAGACCGTCAGGCTCTTCTGGAAGCACAGAGTCTGCTGATGGAACAGAAGCCTTTGCTGGCCGCCTATCTGGTAGACGAAACAAAAGATGCCATGATATCCGGAGACGCTGCTTTGAGCGTGATCTATTCCGGTGACGCCGTAGTGGCTATAGAAGAAAATGAAGATCTTACTTATGTCGTTCCTAAAGAAGGCACTAATATCTGGTTTGACTGCTGGATGATACCTAAAACGGCCAGACATAAAGAGGCTGCGGAGAAATTCATCGATTTCATGAACCGGCCGGATGTGGCTATGATGAATTTCGATTACATCTGGTATGGGACGCCGAACAAGGCGGTCTATGAAGAGCTGGATGAAGAATCCCAGCAGGATCCGACTGTCTTTCCGGATGATGAAACCATGAGCAAATGTGAAGTGTACCGATATCTGGGAGAGGAAATGGACAGCTTCTACAGCCGGCTCTGGAAAGAACTCAAAGCATATTGATTTGATGAAGGCAAATGAAAGCAGGTGAAAACATGCGTCATAAACTGACTCAGCATGATATCGACAAAATGAAAGAGGAGATTGAGCATCGCAAAGTTGTTGTTCGCAAGGAACTGCTGGAACATGTAAAGGAAGCCAGAGCGCACGGAGACTTAAGCGAAAACTTCGAATACCATGCTGCCAAAAAAGAAAAAAACCGCAATGAAAGCCGTATCAGATATCTGGAACGTATGATCCGGACCTCGGAGGTCGTGGATGATCATGCTGCCGCTGATCAGGTAGGCGTCAATAAGACTGTCACCCTCTATTTTGAGGAAGATGACGAAGAAGATGTATTTTCTTTTGTCACAACAGTTCTCGTTGACTCGATGAAAAATCGTGTCAGTATCGAATCCCCTCTGGGGAAAGCTCTCATGGGACATCATATCGGAGACCGCGTTTATATTGAGGTCAACCCACAGTACGGATATTATGTGGAGATCAGAGACATTAAACCGTTTGAAGATGACGTACCATTGAATAAATATTGATTATGTTAGTCCGCGCAGGGCAGGGCCGGGAGATTGGAACTGCCTTGTGCGGATTTTTTTCTAAAAAATCGGATTCAATTGCAACAAGTGTGGGAAGACGATATAATAATTCAGAAGGCTTTTGCCGGAAAATGACGAAAACGGGAGAGAGAAGATATGGAATTGTTATGGGAAAACAGAAGTTTGCTGAGTTCAGGAGTTACATCACAGCTTATGATGTTTGTGGTTATTAATCTCATATATGGAAAAAGAGAACGTCCATGGGTATTTGCCCTCACGAATGCAATGCATTTTGTGCTGGTAAATATTGTCATGGATATTTTTTTGAAAGAAAAATACGGGTATGAAACCTGGTTTCTGATTTTCCTTCCGCTTATGGGCAACGTACTGGCTTATGCCGTTGTCATTATTCAGACCATCAACTGGAAAGAAAACTTTGTCAAGATGCTGCTGGCATTTATGCTTGCGGATGCCTTGTGCGGCATGACGGGATATTCTATGTATACTTTTACAAAAAGGCCGGAACTGATCTTTATATTCGGAATGTGTATTTTGGTGATTTTCTGTCTTGTGTTTTCGAAACTGATGAAAAAATATCGAACAATAAAATTATATCATCCCTGGCTGGTGGGAGGATTTATACTGTACACTACTCTTCAGGGCGCATTATCCCGCGTTCTTTATGTACTTCAGGACACTAATATGATATCATCCACCATGTTTTTTATAGGTATCTGTAATATCATTTTTGCTATCGCCTTCGTTCTGGTGGAATACATAATCTATACACTTATCTTGCAGAGAAAATATCATATGCTCCTTCGCAATAAAGCCCAGATGGAAGACTATTACCGTCAGGTTTCCAAACACATCCGTGAGATTGACGAGACCCGGATCCTTCTAGGACAGGGGACAAAACTCCTTGCCGCCGCACATCAGGAGCAACAGGATTCCATGGAACTGAGTCCCGAAGTACTGAATCCTAAAGAACTGCAGACCTATCTGAGCCGGCTGAAAAGCCAGTATGAGGCTCTGGGCGAGGTCTTTTTCTGCAATGACTTTGCCATAGACAGCGTCCTGCGGGACTTCGTCATAAGCTGCCGCCAGAAAGGAATCGGGACGGACATCCTGTTCCATGAATACAAAAGAGGAAAAGTAGCCGCCGGGGACGCGGCAGCCATCCTGTCCCGTATGCTCGATTACGGACAAAGAGCAGCGGAACCCCTGCTGCAGTCAAGGAACACCCGGCCGGGACAGGCCTCCCAACAATCCTCCGGAGTCTGCATCAGCCTTCATGGAGCCTCTGTCAAAAACCAGCTGCTGTTTTCCATGACAGTGACAGTGACCAAACCGGAGGCATGGGACGTGGACGGGAAACAATCGTCGGGTGAGACGGTGCGGACCCTGCGCAAGATACGGGTGAAAAAACGATCCTTCAATCCATGGATGAGAAAATACAATGGTATCATACATGTACAATGGGAAGGACAACAGATGCAGCTGGTGGTAGGATTGAATAATGGGGAAGAGCAGGATAAACGGGAATGATATTTTGGGTGAAAAAAATAAAAAAATATGTCATAATAATGTATAGACTATAATATCACTGGAGAAAAGATTATGAAAATATTGCTGAATTATCAGAGTATGATCAGTATAGGAATTGTTTCAAAAATAATGATGTTCCTTCTGCTGGATGCCATAATTGGAAAAAAAGAAAAGAGAAAGGGAATGGCATTGATTTGTCTCTTGCATTTTTTGATATATAATGTCGGAGTTTTAATAATCATGGACAGCTTTTATAGAGAAACATTGTGGTTTCGACTGCTTATGCCAACCTGCAACCTTGTTCTTGCGTTGGTAATCGTGTTTTTGTTTGCCAGCCTGACAGGAACAAATTATTTCAGGATGCTGCTGGAAGCAGTTGCGGTTGATGCGGTATGCGGAATTATTGTACATATCGACAGAAAATTGTTTTCTGATCCGATAATGATTTTTATTGCTTTGCTGGCTGTTCTGCTGGAATGTGTGGCTTATTATTATATTTTAAAAAGGAAACATAAAATGTTGCTTCGCAATAAAAGACAGATGGAAAGGTATTATCGCCATGCCGCCAAACACATGCAGGATATGGAGGCTGGATGGAATTTTTTAGGGAGGGGGTAGCGCGGAAAGGAATTTTTGGGCGAATGATGAGAGAATATGCACTAAGAACGGAAGCGCAGTGCCGAATACTGCTGAACAGATGGAGAAATATCTCCGGAAGACACAGCAGCGGTTCTTTCCCGTATGCTTGATTATATTTTAATGGGACAGGAAAGCATTTCAGCGAAAGGAAATGAAGGAGAGGATCATGAAGGCGGAACAGTCAAGGTACAGGGTGCATTTGTGAAGAATCAGCTGATTTTATCAGCCAGATTAATTCCGGCTGAAGGAGCGGCAGTTCCCATACTCAAAATACGGAAAAGAGATTTTAATCCGTGGTTGAAAAAATATAACGGATTAATCTATGTTATGAGGAAATGTGATATCCTGCAGATTGTTGTAGGGATGGATGCATGTTAAAAAACGAGAGGCTGGCATGAAGTTTTTAGTGGAAATTATTCTGGTGCTTATTATGCTTGAGATGGTTAGAAGGTGGATCATTAAAGCGCTGGAACTGGAAGAGAAAAACAGGCGTCTGCAGGAAAAATTGAGCGCCATGGAAAAACTGTATGAGGAAATGCAGGAAGAAATTGAGATTACAAAAAAATATCGTCATGACATGAAAAAGCATATTCATCTGCTGGAGGGACTGCTCGCTAAATATAATGATGCGGAGATTTCCTCTGTATCTGCTTTTCCTCAGAATTTTAACGGTCTTCCCCAGAAGAATATGTACTGTGAAAACATATTTATCGATACCATTTGTACCCTGAAAAAGAAGCAATGCGCAGAAAAGGGAATTACAATGTTTGTCGACATACATTTTGAAGAATTTGTTCCGATGAAAGAAATGGATATCAGCGGTCTTCTGCAGAATCTGCTTGATAACGCCATTGAAGCAAGTGAACGGATAAAAGGAAAGAATAAAAAAGAAATCTATCTGTTAATAATGGAAAATACAGAAGGATGGATTTTGAAAGTCAGTAATTTTTGTGATAATCCGGAACAGATTAATTTTCAAACGACAAAAAGAGATAAAAAGAATCATGGATACGGTATCGGTATTATATGTGATATCGTAAAGCAATATAACGGAACAATAAAGTACGTAAAAAGTGGGGAAGAAAAGCAGGTGACTGTACATATATTTTTCCCCAAAAGGCAAAAGAAGATACTGTAACAAAGAAAGGAATTCTTATGAAAATGGGGTAAAAACGGCTTCTGAGAAGGAAATTAAAAAGATGTAAAAAAAGTGAAAAAAAGTGTTGACATTTGGAAAAACTGATGGTAATATAATCAAGTCGCGGTTAGCTGTGACAGAAAACAATAGCTTGTGGAGAGGTGTCCGAGTGGTTTAAGGAGCTGGTCTTGAAAACCAGTGATACTGAAAGGTACCGTGGGTTCGAATCCCACCTTCTCCGTGCTTTTTACGTGAGAATGTATCATAAGCTGTTTTTGATTCGGAGAAGTACCCAAGAGGCCGAAGGGGCTCGCCTGGAAAGTGAGTAGGTCGTTAATAGCGGCGCAAGGGTTCAAATCCCTTCTTCTCCGCTCATTTGCAATTGCCAATTTGGTGGTTGCAAATTTTTCTTGACATTTGTTGAGAATATGATATAATATAAAAGTTGCTGACGCAAAGCTTTAACGGTTTCGGTTGAAACAACGAATCTTTTTACTTAAAAGTCTTGATTGAACAAAAAGAAAAAAGTTCTTGACAAACAAAAGAAGCTGTGATAAAATATAAAAGCTTTTGCGATTCAAAAGCAAATGAGGTCGACAAAGTTCGGCAAAGCAAGTTGATAACTGAATAACAAAACAACCTCGAACGTTCAATTCAATTGAGTATTCGGATCCTGAAGCGAGTGATGTCAGCAAGAGGGGTCCATGGAAGAGAACGAAGTTCGAACCTAAACAACAGTAAAGAACAGTTTAAGGACCAGTGGTTCTTGAGACTGGGGAGACATCTTATATTTTATTTGAGAGTTTGATCCTGGCTCAGGATGAACGCTGGCGGCGTGCCTAACACATGCAAGTCGAACGAAGCACCTTTTGAGATTCTTCGGATGAACATTTGGTGACTGAGTGGCGGACGGGTGAGTAACGCGTGGGTAACCTGCCCTGTACAGGGGGATAACAGCCAGAAATGGCTGCTAATACCGCATAAGCGCACGAAGGGGCATCCTTCCGTGTGAAAAACTCCGGTGGTACAGGATGGGCCCGCGTCTGATTAGCTGGTTGGCGGGGTAACGGCCCACCAAGGCGACGATCAGTAGCCGGTCTGAGAGGATGAACGGCCACATTGGAACTGAGACA
>FCNR01000052.1 GCA_900016875.1 Eubacteriaceae bacterium CHKCI004
GACATAAAGATTACCTTCTTTTCTAGGATAGCTCTATTATACAGCAAGAGAAGCATTTCGGCTTGTATTTACTACAAAATATATGAACTTTTCAAGGTGCTATAGACAGGCTTTTGACCCCAATATCTTATTATTATAATATTTTGAATTTAATCTACATTAGAATGTTCTTTATTAATAAAAAATAATCAGCACCAATGATAATACAGTACTTCCAATCATTATCCCTTTCTCAACATAGTTGGCTAAAAAAAACAAGCTAAAAACTAACATACCTGCAAGACCTGGCAAACCAGAATGCAATAACTTCTTTCTCCATTTTTCATTTGTCAAGCCTATTCTGGCATTCTCTGCAATACTTTCCACTCCAAAAATCGTGCTTAAGGCTATTTCTCCATCTAAGCCCGGAGATGGAAGTATATTAATGGCAACCATTACAATATTAATATAGGCAATCAACATCGACGTAAAAGACAATGGATAATATAACATGGAGAGAAAAAAACAAATACCTGACATCAAAAGATTAACTTCTACTCCTGCCAGAGCAAACTGGGTTTGCTGCCATCGTACTTCATCATTCCCATTTTCTTCCTCAGAAACATAAGCCCCTATCGGAAACGGCCCCCAGAAAAGCAATCCAACCTCAGATATCGTATAATCATATGCGATTGCAGCTATCATATGTCCCATTTCATGAAAAACAACACAACCTACAAACATAACTCCATAAAACAGAATATTTGCATCATCGCCAATCTCCCATCCAATCCATTTCCTCGCCATAAGACTTGAAATAAAAATAAGGAGCGAAATTACCGGAAGCATTGCATTAATAATCCGGCAAGGATATCTTAGAACCTTTGCTCTTTCTCCAACGAAAAAAATAGACAGACGGCTCTGAAAATTTCCTTCATACACAAAACGACTGGTGCGGATCAGATTCCGACTTTTTAACCATTCTATAGTATCTTCATCCAGATATAATGGGTGAGTTCCATCTGCTTCCATCAAAACATTATATATCACCTCATCTATTTCAAACATTTCTCCCTTTACATTTTCGGCATAAAAATGTTCTTTCGTGCTGTCTTCATATGTAAATTTTCCTATCGATGCTCCTTCTTGCAGAACCGGATACATTGTTGTCCTCCTTCGTAAAATAAGAATAAAATTTTACATTTATGAAAATTTTATACAGTACTTACTTCATATCTAATATCACGATTCCTGTTTCATTTTCTTCATCGCCATTCCCCACACTATAAATCTCCTCATAGCGTCCTGTCAATTCTTCCGAAGTTCTGCTCAGATAACAACTCAAATCTTCTTTTGTATAATGCGGAATAATCGTTCCCCGGAATAATCCCAATGCCTGAAAATCTGTCATTCTCACAAAATTCCTGTCAAAATCCTGTGCAAGTAAAATATCTGCCCCGGCAATCATAGCTCCTGCAGAACTTCCAATATAAGAAGCTCCGGCGTCAACAGCTACATGAATCTTCTCAATCAGTCCATGACTTTTCATCATATCCAATATTTGAAATGTATTTCCTTCACCGACATAAATATAATCAAAATCCGTGTCAATTTTTTTATACTCGTCTCCATCATAGATTACAATATTTTCCTGCAGAAATCCCAATTCCATAGCCGCATCTTTCAATATATCATTAATACCGTATTCGCCTATGGTAATCATGAGCATCTTTCCTGACTTGTCGCAATCGGATAAAGCTTTTCCAATAATCTTACGACCAAGTTTTGTATTCAACCCTCTGGAAGTTAAATAAATTTTTTGCTGTTCCATATTTATCCCCATCTTCATGATTCTCTCATGGATTTATTTTACCATTGATACATCTTTGTCATATATAAAATTCTTTACCGTCATCTAATCGCAGGCAAGAAAGCCGTCCGCCTTCTTCTCTTCTCTCATTACCTGTATCAATATCTATATAATTTCTGCCAAAATAAATTTCCGCTTTCTCATGTCTCGGTATAAAAATCGTTGGATAATGTCCCACTATAATTTTCTTATCAAACTGAAGACTTGCAGGAATGTGGTGGATATCATTAGAAAATAAATATCCTCTGTAATCTTTTTTCAGAGAAAGATTAACAGATTCCTGAATATCCACCCGTCTCGTATCTGCATTAATAATACTGTAGTCTGCATGATATCCTGAATGAGTAAGAAAAAAGTCTTCCCCGTTTATTGTCACATTTTCATATATTGGCAAAGTTTCCACATATTTCAGGAGTTTCTTTTTTCCCTCATTGGAAAGCATATCAACTTCCTTTCGCGTCCAGTTTCCACCACAGGCATCCCATAATCCGGAACTTATCAAACCTTTCAGATATCTTTCCAGAAAGTATTCATGATTTCCTTTTAACAAAATGGCATTCTCAGAAGACCACACATACTGTAATAAACGGAGGTTATCCTGTCCCCTATCCACGATATCTCCTAAAATATACAGGTAATCATCAGATGAGAAATTAATCTGAAGAAGCATCTTATCAAATGACTCATAATCTCCGTGAATATCACTTATCACATAATACATTTACTAACCCCGTTTCATATAGAACCGAAAAGTACCCGGGCTTTTATTCATTTTCCATCTCTCCCTGCTGTCTCCCTCCACCGGCCATATTAAAAGCTCTGAGGTAACAAAATCTACTTCCTTCAACGCCGATGTATCCTCGACTTTGCAATGATAAAATCCCATACATTTGCCCGGAAGTCTCTCCCCATGATTAAAATTCATAATCAGCGAATCCAAATTTGCCAGCTCAGCATTTTCAAGATAGAACATAAACAATTCCGGCATGTCCCGGATAAAAGACAGACTCCGAATGTTTTCTCCTTTACGGATAAACAAATCCTGAAGACGCTTAAATTCCGACACAAAATCATAATTTTCCAAAGAAGTAAAAATATACACTCCCGCTAATCTACACTTTTTCAGGTCCTGCATAATTTCAGGAACCTGAAGATCATCTGCTGCCAATGTTACCTTTGGCGTCCTCATATTGAAGGCACTGGCAGTGTTATTCCAGGGAACAAAACCTCCATGGACCGGCTCCCCTTCTTTATTGATGGCGATACTCATATAATCGCCAAGTTTAGCTGCTTCTTTTAATTTGGTACGTTCCGTTGCAACCATGATTTGTCACCTCAATTCTCCATAGATAGATTCATCGAATATTACATCAGCATTAATATTGTATACACCAGTCGTTCAGAGCACAACACAAATCCTAAGACCTGATTTTATAAATATCTCCGACTTTTTAAAAAAGATGGAATTTTAATCTCTAAATCTTCCGGTTTTATACTATTATCTATAAAAGTAATTGGTTTTTCTTCTACCATTAAAACACCATTTTTATAATACTTGATTGCTCTCAGAAAAATGTCACAAAGTTTATCAGTCTCATATTGATATTCTTCGTTTTTTTGAAAATATATTATTTAACTTTCTACTGCAAGCAATTATATTATCTTCTTTTTCATTAAATATAGTTTGATTATTACTGTAAAATTATTTAAAACATCAAAACCTTTATCAAGAAGCACCATGTATAATGCTTTCTCTAAAGCATCTATCTTTTCTACCCTTGCTCCAGGTCTTCGTAAAGACTCTGAACAAAAAGGACAACTTTTTATATCATCCAGTTCATCACTATTCACATACCATTTATTTTCACAAAATACACATTTTATTTCTTTTCCTTTTATTTCCATAACTGATTTGCTTTCTTTGTTGCATAATAATATCATTTTTTTATAACGGTATCAAAAGATTTATGCTCAATATTTAAATGTAAACGCCTAATCTCAGTACATTAGATAAAAATAGCATCCGGATGCAAGTACTTTACTTTATTTCATTTCTACAGGTATCGATTACATCCTGAGTCCATGGCGCCAATGATGCCACTGCTCCATATTCATATTTTTATTTGGACATTATCCCAAGGTGTAAGTCAGATATCTTATGATAACGGAACCCAATCCTGTATAGTCGTGACATAATCAGCAAATGTCATAATACAGAGATCAGCCATACTCTTATACTCATCTCTGAGGTCTGGGTCCTGACCAATCTAGTTCACCATAGCTTCAGCCAGTTTCAGATTTGTTTTTGTCTGTCCTTCTTCTGTAATACCCATGGAACCGCTCACATCAACTGCAACGACAATGGGCTGATGGATAAACTGGACACTTTCGTAATGAAAAACGGGCTGTACTACGGGCATCTCTGAATAAGCATTTTTTCCTGAAGACATGAAAATTACCTCCTGTTTCTTTCGTTGATTTAAAATTTTATTGTTATCTAGTATTATATTTATCGGGAAAAAATTATTTTTCCCAATAAAATCATAAAAATAAGGGTGAAAAGCTCATTTTTGAGCCTTTCACCCAGCTTTATCATCGAAAAATCTTATTTGCAGACTTTTCTTCACCGTCTCAAAAAATGCTACAATGCTGTGAGTCGACATCGGAATAAAAACTGTTCCTGATTTCGTGCCGTCGAGTATTATTGCAGATTCTTACCTGTAGGCTTCATCTGCGGAAGCGGGATACGCTGATTCGTCCCATACCCTGCTCTGTCTCATAAAATCATCGGTCACAAGAAGATATGCGCTGCGCGCGTTCTCATCCCATTCCGCTCCGCCATCATTCCATGTCACATCCATGTGATACCATTCTCCATCCAAGTTTACAAGATTCCATGCATGACCGCCGTCAGGAATGCATTCTCCTACTACAAAATCACATTCAATCCCATAATCATTCAGAAGCAGCTTCGCCGCTCTGGCATATCCGTCACATACGGCGCTTCCATTTTTAAATGCACTATATGCTGTATGCGTCTCCTCTGCATAAGGTTCTGCCTCCGGATATACAATTGTATCACAGAGATAATCATTTACCTCGCATACAATCTCGTAATCTGACATTCCTTCTATGTTGATCTCATTTTCTGCCTGTTCA
This sequence comes from Eubacteriaceae bacterium CHKCI004, assembly GCA_900016875.1. Taxonomy (GTDB): domain Bacteria; phylum Bacillota; class Clostridia; order Lachnospirales; family Lachnospiraceae; genus Anaerobutyricum; species Anaerobutyricum stercoris. Next base: position 5,009 of record FCNR01000052.1, read on the forward strand.
AGGAGCGTCCGGGTCTCTTCTTTCATCTGTTTCAGCACATCCGTTTCCAGATTATATTCATAAAAAACAGTCATATTATCCGGACTTCCGCCAATCCCGTACCTGCCCAGACAAAATACATCAAACGGGTCTTCCCGCTCCAGCTCAAGATAAATTTCTGTAAGTTCATCAAGATCTGGAAGATAATTTCCCTCACATCGGAAATTTAATACTTCCTTTGTCTCATCGAACATCTGGTGCATAGCTTGCTTTAGTTCCTGACGCGAAGCAATCACAAGCGTTTCCTGTACATCAGATTCATCTGTGTTGTTTTCATCCGTACCGTCATCGGTTCCGCCATTTCCGCCGATCACAGAATCCGGATCTGCGCTGTCCAAAATTTCATCTGCATCATCATCCGGAATCTGTTCTCCCTCCGGCTCACTATGAGAACCCGAGAATTCATCAATCAACCGGTTCATAATCTCATCGCTTGAGAGCAGAGCAAAGTCCTGTTCTTGCTTTCCCTCTCCAAAATCAGCCGCGCCGTCACTCAAAATAGATTTCATATCCAGGGAGCTGCTGCAGGCAGATGAGGAAAGCACCAGCATCAGAACCAGCACCGCCGCCGTAATATTTCTTATCATTCTCTTTCTCATGTCCCTCAATGCACCTCCTCCGGTCACAGATTATTTACAATATCCATCATAACCGCAAATGGAGTATTATGGCTTCCTTCTGACGCCTTTTCTGCAATAATCTTTTTAATCATACGATATCCCCGTCCGTATTCATCGTCGCGCTGTTCAAACTGCCAGTCAAGGAATTCCGCATACTCCTCTTCCCCGAGTTTCCGCATGATATCCACCTCCATATAGCACGCATGACCTTCCAGATAAAGAAGATATTCCTCTGCTTTTTTTCTCTGGAGTTTTTTCAAATCCAGTTCCGCAAACTGCCATGCATGGGTCAATTCATGTATCATGGTATCCTGCACTGCATTTCTCGGTCCACGACTTTCGATCCAGAGTTCACGGCTTTTGTCATTATAAAATCCAAGAACGCGTCCACCGCCAGACATCTGACAACGTTTACGAATCGTTTCCGCCGATTTCAATCTGAGATGAATATTCTTTTTAAAACTGATATGGTATCCTTTCGTCATAAAATCTATGGTATTCAGATAGAGAACCATGATTTCTTCCCTCATACTCACCTGCTGCTGTTTACAGCTGCGGCACATACTTCTTCCATCGCTCATCTTATAAATAAACAATGCTGGTTTTCCGCAGAATGAGCATACATGTTCCGGATTCACATCCATTTCGGACTGATTCTCTTTTTCTGCCTCATCCGTTGTCTCTTCATAGGATGGAAGCACTCTGCGGCAGAAATCCAGTAACTCCTTCGGTGCAAAACATTCCGGTGTCTCCACTCCTCCCAGTTTCAGCCAGGATGCATCTGAATCTTCCCTGAGATACCAATTCAGATAAGACGCTGTCATCTGAAACAGACGCATTCTTTCAGTATACAGGCTTGAAATCATCCCCATCTCCAGACTGCTGAACTCAATAATATACAGACTGACAAACCCATCCTCTTCGTGTTTTTCGTCCTTGCGCACAAACGGCACAAGGCTGTGAACTTTTTCTTCCAGAGAAACTTCTAAGCTGTCTCCAATCAGGCCCTCCCAGTACCGCTCTTTCGGTTCGTATTCCGTTACCGCATACAGATTCATATAATTTTCAGGGAACAGCGTCCGGAACAATTCACGAAACATAAAGCCTGCTAGCAGGACTGCCTGTTTTCCGCCGTCTGTAAAACAGGACTTCTTCATACGTACTTCCATAATCTGCACGTTTCTGTTTCTGACAACAAGAGGATTTTCGCAACTGTCGCAAATACTGTTGAACCTCATTACTCCGGTTTTCTGAAGCGCAGCTTCATATGTGGAACTCCAGTATCCATAAATTATACGACTGACATCTCCTGTATAAATGTTAAAATCTAACACATCAAAGTCCACACACTCATCGGTCTTGCACAGTTTTTCCAAGATAAATTCTCCTGACTGGAAATATTCCTCTTTATCTGCAGTCATCGTCTGTTCCGTAAAGACAATTCCGTCATTCACGCTAAGTATGCGGTGCAGATGTCCTCGAAGCGGAATAACCTGATCACGAAGATAATAATTGTACAGATTTCCTTTTAAGATTGGAAGCCTTCTTTCCTCACTACTCCGTGTAATCTGCTTGGCAAACACAAGCTGCCCCTGTATTCTTTTTCTTATATTCTCATCTGTCAAACGCACAAGAGTACGACGAATAAAACAATCTTCAGATTCCTGAAATGAACAGTATTCCTCAAAACGGAAACACTCGTAAATATTGTAGAACTCTTGTATGTGTAATACGTTAATCAGGCATGCAGACAGAAGTTCCCTGACATTTGCATACCCCCAGCCATACTCCTGGTTCTTCCGCATCAGCTCTTCTTCATCTACTCCGGCATTACACAACTGTAAAAGCAATTCCAGGAAACGTGTATGCTGCATACCTGATCGATAACCAATCAAAGCATCAAACTCATTGTTGCGCATAATATTTTGCTCTAAACTGGCTGCAAAATATTCCCTCAGCATATAAGGCGGTGATACAACATGAACAAGTGTTTGATCCTTTCCGCCATATTTCATCCATTCCCAAATGAGATTATAAAAATTATACTCCTTGTCATAAAGGACCATTACTTCCAGATCTGAACAATTTTCGCCCATAAACTGGTTGTAGCGAATGACATTGTCCAAATCTACATCAGTCCTCAAATACATCATTACTTCCTGGCGGCTCATCTTCATAGCATCATGATAAGTATAGTATCCTTTTCCATCCGCTGCAAAAACCAGAACTCTTGGCATATCATATTTTACAGCTATCAGAGAAAGAGGAAGGGACACTCCAAGATATGGGGATTCTGCACTGCCGATTCCCAACTTTCTCTGTATTTTGTAACTGCTGTCTTCTGCCCAAATCATGACATACATGCTTCCCGGCAGCCGATCGTTCTTATACGGAATCAATTCTCTTCCTGTATAATACTCAAATGCTGTTCTTAATGAATCACTGTCTATTTGTGAAAGGAGGACATACTGAAGTCTCTGGCGTACTTTTCCAAGCTCTGCAAAAATCATTTCTTTCTGTACATTGCCCTGAGCGCAGAATCCGACACCATCTGTCAGGACCACTCCCTGAAGTACCCGAAAAAAATCCTGCCGTTTTTCTACCAGACTATGGGTCACCAAATCATGATAGGAACAAACAAGAATATTCATTTCTTCATTGCTGTCAGCATTGTTAATATCTGCAATTTTCCATATACTATATATTTTATTAATCTTATTCAGCTTTTCCATAAGCGCTTCACGAAACTTTTCTGCTGAGCGTCTGTTGCTGCACAATATAAGAAATGTTTTTTCCTGCGATACAAAAAAGTTCATATATGCGGCCAGATAGACAAGGAATTCTCCCTCTGCACAGTCTCTTATATTGATTGATCTTCCATTGAGCATTGCTGCGAGAGCATTCTGATATGCTGTATTCTGATTTATTCCTGCCTCTTTGAGCTGGTTGTTCAGAATGCTCAGAACCTGTGGCTGCCTGCATACCTCGATCTGATCCTGATCCAAACTGTTGTGCATCAAACCGTCCCTCAATACCCGGATATCCTTTGACGCATAATCAGCAAGAAGCGCTCCCGATGATCTCAGCTCATTTTTGTACAGCTGAACCAGCACTTCCATATCACCTTCCAAATGCTCCGAAATATTCTCCATTCCAAAAGATCCTGCTTCGTAATCCACTGCATCTTCCAGAAAATACTGAATCTGTTCAAACAAAAGAAAACCTGCCGCCGGCAGAAGATACCAGCCCTGAACGAGGATGACCGCATGCTCTATATAAAACTCTGACGATGAAAAAATCCCCACTGTCAGAAAAATGATTTCTCCCACTCCAAGCAAAAAGAAAACATACTTCATCCTTTTTGCCCAGAGGCTCATGGTAAACCCCTTCTCTGTCACCCGGAATACGCCATCATTTTCATCTTCTCTGTAAAAACAGGAAGTCGCTGCCCATGACAGGTGACAAAGGCGCCCTGGCCAATCCATTTCTTTCACGTCAATATACTGACGGCTTCTGTGAAAGATAAATTTGACAACCAGAAATAGATTTCCTGCTATAATGATGAACAAAAGATTGCTGAGAATAAAACTTAAGACAAGATATACCAGTTCGAATCTTCTCATTGGAAGGACTACATTCCAGAACCCCTGAAGTGGCTCCAAATTAATCACCTGATCCAGCAGCAATAAAATATAGGAAAATGTATAACGATTATACAGCACTGCCAGAAGGATAAAATACGCGGCAAGATATCTGCAATGGAGATAGCGCTCTCCAAGATCATATCTGCTGGCCCGTACCATTCTGTGGCAGAGCCATGCAAGTCCGCATATAACCAGAAGAAAGATAATATAAATTATTAATTTAAGCATATTCTCCCTCCTGTTCTCCCTGCGGCCAGTACAGTCTGTTGTGAATTACATCCTTCTTTTCGTCCAGTGAAACTGATTTATGCCTGTTCCGATAATCTCCGGAATAATTCAGAGAATACATCAGGCTGTCAAAATAACCACTTTTTCGCAGATGTTCCTGTATCTGAACCTTATGCCACAGACGTCTTCTGGATGTCACAGACAAACTTTCTTTTATCGCCTGCAATCTGTCAATATGCGAAGTTACCGCATCCAACTCATTAATCGTATTGATATAATCCTGAAAATTTTCCTTTTTCTTAAAATATCCCTTAATAAACTCCTCCATTTTATCTTTCAGTTCTTTCAAAACTCTTTCATTTTTTTTCTTAAAGTAATAATACGGAGCCTTCCAGGCGGTCAAAAATAATATAAATACTGCTCCAATGTATAAAAGAAATGCCGACAGCTTCTCCACATCCGAGAAGAGATATCCCTGCATAATGATATAGTGGAGACAGAATATCCCTCCTCCAATCAGTATCAGAAGAAAAAAGTTCAAAAGTTTCACCATTTTATGACATTTCACAAAAAAAGTTACCTCAAGATTACACTGTTCCAGTGTATGCTCAAAATTCAGCTGATCCTGAAAAGTCAAAGATGGATTCATCTGCGGTTTTTTCAGTTTATCGAGCAGCTTAATCTGCTGCCGTTTACAAAATTCAATTTTTTTGTCCACATCTCCCAGCGAATAATTCTCCCCCGTATCATCTCTATACACTTTTTTTGTTTTCCTATCCTCTAACTGACTTTTATATTTTACACTAATATCCCGGGCATACAGCTGCAGTTCTTCATCCATAGATTCAAGTTTATCCTTCAGGTTCTTGTATGTTTTCTGCCAGCTTAATTCAGCTATTTTCCTGTTGGTACTGTCTTTAAGAAACTGTTGCAGTATCTCATTAAATTCTTTTTGATATATATCCTTATCTTTTAGTTTCAATTCTCTGGATCCATGCAGCCTCTCCGGCGAAAAATAGGACGGAGCTGGCATGTCTCCTTCAAATTTTCCTCCCCTGCGTATATTCTCACTTAATGCAGTCTGAAGTCTCGCCTTATATTCTGCAATCATCATACCATAGCGCTGTTGAATGCCAGTATCATTATTGGCACGCTCCCAGTTTCTCCTACTTTCTTCCTGCAAAGTTTTATTTGTGCGCAAATTTCCATCCTCTTTCTCCAGATGAAGATCAGATGTAATGTAATCCACGATGCTGAGAAGCGCAAGAAGATTCTGATCCAAACTGTATTTACTGATTTCTTTCGTAAATACACAGTAATGTCCGGCACACTCAGAGGTAAACATGATCAATGTATACAATATGTTATGTACATTCCGCTTCGTCCCCCTTTTACTGTCAGCTCTACTCTCTTCCTCCTCGACTACTGCCAGCAGCTCCTCCATATCCGTTCCCACTGCCCCTCTTTTTGAAATTCCACGCCTGTCCACCCATTTAATATATTCTTCCGCGAAGCGGCGTGTCACGGTGTCTTCGTAAAACTCCTGTTCTTTGCTGTCAAGAAATATCCGAAAGCCATCAATGATTTCTTCCTCCGTAAGTTCATTCTGAATCTCAACCCCAATATAGTTCATAAGAAGCGCCAGATCTCTGACCAGATTATATTTCAGTTCATTCGGATTATCTGAATCAACCGTGAAGTCTGTATCATAAAGCATAATGACACTTACATTTTTATCTGCCGCGTCCCTGGATTTAATATAAATATTAGCGTCTCTCAACCCATAATAAATTTTCAGAAGCCGATAGAGGATCGTCTTTTTCCACGATATCTCTCTGCATAATGTCTCTCTCATCCCAAAAATCAATCGATAATCCTGAACCAGGAAAGGCATCTTATCCATATAGCTCCGTATTTCATAAAAAGCTGATTTAAGAGAGTGTTTTCCCTCGTCATCGAAAAACTGCACATTCGACAGATGAAATTTCTGCTCGCTCTGAAGCTTATAGAAGAACATGTCAAAATTTGACATATTCAGACACTGATCAACGTTAATATAAAAATTAAAACTTCCCATCGGATGCCTCCTCCCATTTCACTCCTTCAAATAAAATCTTAATAGATTCAAAACGGTGCAGCCCGCCGGATGCGCGCCGCACCGTTCAAAATCTTTTTCTCCTAAATATATTTCTGCTTCAACAACTCAAGAATATGATTTCTCACTTTGCCCTCCGCTTTGGTAAGCTCGTATTTCTGGGTGATGCTTTCCCCCTGCTGCAGAAGCTGCCTTTTTGTTCTTTCCTTTATACCTGCTTTACTGTAACCATAAACACGCTTTAGTATAAGCTGATATGCTTCATTGATTCTCCGCTTATTATTATCAAACATAAACTCCAGAAACTCGAACAGCACAAGTTGAAGCCCTTCAAACAGTTTTGCCCATTCCTCCTTATCCATATTCGGATACATCTTGAGAAAGATGTCAAGAATATTTTCATCTTCATCGTCCTCGATACTGCGGGCTGACTGAACCAGATCTTCGATGAACCATGTGTCCTGTATCATATCCAGCATCTCGTCACCATCCAGATATCCCTTGATATCTCTCATCATTACACTGGAGCGATTTAATATGTATCGTTTTATCTTCCGGTTAAAACGCAATGCCGAGAAAAGAGCTTCGTATCCGTTTCCAATCAGACGTCCTTTGCTTCGAACCGGTATCATTTTTGAACCGGAGGTAAAATACCAGAGGATCCTGTTATCCAATTCTTCTTCCGGTTCTCTTACAAAGGTATCCATTCCCATTGCATAGACAAATGCTTTCAGGATATCTTTTCTCTCCTTCTCTCTTTCTTTCGCGCCAATCTCCGGCACAAACGCTTCTTCATGCCAATATCTGTCAATATGGGGATTTACAACCGTCTTATAAGCGTCTGCTCCCTCTGCCACAGGCTCTCTGCCCAGATTATTAATCCGCTCTTCATATGCTCTTGCAAACTCAGAATCATTTCTATATTTAACAAGTTCCTCCAACATATAATTATGTTTTGCTTTCACGCAAGTAATCTCATACTTTGAAAATTCCGGCTCCATGAGAATCGTGACCGGCTGATTGTCTGTAGCCTCGTTCCGTTCAGGTATAAGCTTATCCTGTGTTGCCCCTTTATCAGGTTTTCCCTCTTTCAGTTCCGCCGCCACAGGATTTAACGCCATATAAATTGTCTCTGTAAAATCTTTTTTGGGACGAACTGCGAACATCGGAACAGCTATGCGCATCGCTTTCTCAATCAATTCACGTTCGTAGGCAATTCGTCGGTTTTCATATTCTTCGTCTGCCATTGGCCGCAGACCTTCCTTCAACTGAAGTTCTTTTTCAATTGCCTCTTTAATAGACAGATTCACAACTCCTGAACCTTTTGTTGACACGATTGTCCTCAGAGAATCTACGACTCCTGAATCAAACAAATCATGCAAACGTTTTTTCATATGTTCTGCATTCTGTATTTTTTCCATTTCTGTTTTTTCAATTTCTTTATCCGAAAGAGAAATACACACCTCATCAAATACACCTCGAAAGATTGCCTGTTCGGCACTCTCCGGAAGTTCAAATTCTGCCTTGACCTTAAATTCCTGGTACATGCGGTTAAAAGCATCTGCAGATGCATATACGCAAATCTGTCCAAAAGGATCCTCTACAAAGCTTTTCTCCAGAATTCCAAGCCTTGTATTATTAATGTGAATCTGTGACTGAATATCGCTGAAAAACTCAGCATAGTATTCAGCCATCTTCCCAAACCGTTCTCTCAGCAGACGGTAAGTGGAAAGCTTTAATGAGTTCCTGCCGAATTCATCCAGTGTCTGCACCTGCGCAGACGCCATCTGCTGAAATTTGCTGACCAGAATACGAAGCGGTTTCTTTCCGGACTTAATAACCGGCATTTTGTTATTTCTGATCAAAGATACTGCCTCTGCCGCATCCTGAGTGCCATCTGCCGCATCTCCATAAAAATCAATATTCTCATATTCTCTCAGATCAACTCCCGCCTGAGCCCTTTCAAGATTGCGGATCCTTTTGTCCAGCTCCAGGATCAAATGATAGCAGAGGAACCGGGCAGCTACAGGATGAATATTCGAAAATGTCCGGTATATACACAATGAACTGTCTCGCTTCATGTCCAGAGACTCAAGACTGACGGGGAATACTTCATTTGCAATCTGATATCTGCTTTCCTCTATAATATTATTTATGATCTTTTCAAGATTTTCCAACTCGTCATAAACCCGGGCAATCTCTTTATCCGCCAAATCCAGACTCGCTGTCAGCTTCATATTGATTTTACATTCTTTTTTCGCCAAGTCAACTGCATCCTGGGTAAGAATTCTTTCCACCTCTCCATCAATTCGCTTTAAAAGCATCGCTGATTTGCAGACGGCTTCAGAAGCGGCGTCCTTCCCTTCTATGTAGGCGTGACTTCTGAGATTGGCAAGACGACATCCCTCTCCACCGCGGGATTCTTTATCAAAAAGGCGGACATAAGCCTCTTCCATCCGCGGGATCTTAACTGTCGGATCTGATTTCAGCCGATCCTGCGCTTCCCTGCGCTCTGCCTCGTACAGTTTATCAAGAAGAAGCCATTCCTGCTGTACCAGATCTTTGACCCATCTCAATGTCACATACTCCCTTGCCTGCTCAAACGGGTACTTCAGCACGCACATACCTGAACTGGAGTACAGGTTCATGCCACCTTTTTCCATAATGTCCAGTATCCCGTTATCTCCCTTGCTTTCTTCCTCTGCTTTTACAGGTGTAAATAAAAGTGTATAAATCATCTTTGCAATCTGCGCTTTAATGGATTCCAGTGAAGCATTGCCAACCCCACCCTGATTATCAGTACCTTCAATCAAATAAAATGCATCATAAGGAATATTTGCACCGTCAGAGGCCATTCCATCGACATCTGACTCTATTTCATCCAGATCCAAATCCTCAAAGAAATCAAAACCGAACTCATCCTGAATACGGGATTTTACCATTTCTCTTCTGATATTTCTTCTTTCTTCCCTGCGGTCACTTTTTTCATAATACTCCATCTCGAGGAGATTATCTTTATCTTTTGTGATCTGCGTCAGATTAAATGCATTCAGCTCTTTCATACATGCATAAGCATTGACCATAACTGCATCTCTGTTAATCTTTGATGGCTGCACATTTTTTGTAATATCTGCACTGACAAACATACCACGGATACGAATATTCTTAATAGCATTTTCGGTTTTTAAGAGCCTGCGAATATAAAAAGGAATCTGAAGAAACAGTCCGGCTCCTGTTCCTCCTGTAATCGACCCTACAAGGAATACATTAAATCTGGTACTGTCTGTATCTCCTGTATGCTTCGTTATTCTCTTGATTTCTTCTTCCAGGGGAATAAATCGCCCGGACTCCTGTGCCGCAAGACCGGCAAGACGCGAAATGGCACGAATCTGTCCAGCTCCGGTCAGCATCCCCCTGTTCACAGTAAATTTATTCACCGGAAACCATTTGCAGTACTCCGGATGTTCTTTTAAATATTCTTTTACAAGTCTCTCATCACTGGTACAGATATGCTTGATTTTCAGCTTTTTCAGATCCTCCACATTCGTATCCATTCCAATAACCCCTACATACGCCCGGTCCTCCGCGCTCAGCAGGCTTGACGCCATATCAGCAATGGAACATCCAATTCCTCCTAATCCTACCAAAAGTGTCGGAACTTTGTTCATCGGCATATTCATTTCCTCCTTTGTCTCTCATTCTTATTTTGATAATACCTCTTTTGAGCTTTTTTATTTATTTCATTGTAATCCGGTACAGACGCTTCTTCTGCTTAAGATAAAAGGCCTGCGACCCGAGCGAAATAATCTGGGGCACATCTCCCTCTTTTCCTTTTACCGGCTTCAGACCGGACGCGATATCTTCATAAAATTCTTCCGGATTTGCGCCCGAGTTACCATAAGCATCATACGCCAGAACCGTATTCTTTTTAATATATGCTCCTCCGCTGCCATCTGCAATTACCCGAATCCCATCGATCACTCTGGTGCAGGCACTTTTTGGAAGGAACAAATCTCCGCTGTATTTTTTTAATATCGCCTGTGTGCACTGAGAGGACAGCTTCTTTCCTTCGCCCATACTGCCTGCCGGTGCAAAGACATCAATATAGAGTGTCTGTCCCTCAAACTTGGCCTTAAAACAGAAAATATAAATCAAGTATATAACAATCAAAAGCAATATAATCAGCGGCACCAGACCAAGCCAGTCAGAAGGATTCCCCTGCAGCGTATAACTTCCCTGAGCACTGACATCCTGTCCTTCTGCCGGCTCACCTTCCAGATCAACTGCAATCGTATAATTCCCATTTTTCAAGAAAAATGCCGGGAGGAGCGACGATTTCGGATACAACGTATATGACCCGTCGTCGTTCTGCTTAATATCAGGCGTAGCATTCATAAAGCCAATCTTATTCAGAATTCCCCGCACCCCGCTACTGTCAAGACTAACGTTGCCAGGTTCCAGAGACAGGCCCTGAGTCTCTTCTTTTGAGATCCGCTCCCCGTCACCGGTAATCCAGAATATCACGGATCCTCCTTTGCTTCCATCAATCCCCAGATTGCCTCTGTTATAGACTGAATCATCCGGCTGAATTACTTCAATACCGTATTCCGGCGCAGTCACCAGAGTAAAAGAAATCGTCTGCACCTGAGGTACATATTCGGGTATCTGCATGGTACATCTAATCTGATTTTCTCCTTCTCCCACCTCTGCTCCGGTCAATATCTTTCCTTCAGCGGTATCTGTTTCCTGCCCGTCCACACTGTAGCTGACTTTCCATGTAATCCCCTCTGGAAGACTGCTGTCCGAAATTGGATCTCCGCTTTCCGGATCTGTAGGAATGATTTCGATATCAATCACTTCACCATCTTGAAGCGTATGAGGATCATCCACAGCAATGCCATCCTTCTTAATCTCTGCTCTCATTTCAATCGCAGGTTGATACATAACGACCACATTTTCAAGGGATATGTCTTCCGAAAACGTAATTGTATAATCCCCCGACGGAATTACCTTATCTCCGTTTGTGATCAATGCCGCATTTCCAAAAAGGGAAGTATCAGAAGTAGACGAATCCACTTCCGGATATTTCAAGGGTATATTCCGCTCCACCGTCATATCTGTTTCAGAAGAGATTCCCGTCACCTGTGCATTTGAGCTCTGAGAAAAGACAGAAATTGTATATAACGGAATATCAGAATGTACTTGTAACGTCCTGCCATCCGTCTGAGATATATGATTTGAAGTAAACTCCATCCGTCCCGAAACCCGGTTCGCTATATCAGACAGGGCAGACACGATATCTGTCCCTGCCTGAACAGAATCCAGCCCCTCCGCTGAATCTCCCTGGATATTTACCGCAGCAGAACCAATCCCCATATAATTAATGTATACCTGGCTGCCATTGCTCATGGCCGTACCTGCATAATCATTCAGCAATTCCTGCAAATCTGAATAACCGTCAATATCCGGAGACATTGCTCCATCCGTCAGTATGACCAGCCAGAACTGCGTATTCGGATCATCCTCCTGTATAGATTTCAGTTTGTCCATAGCAACCTGCACAGAACGCATGGGAGTACCGCCGGAATGTCCAACTTTTTCTCCTTCCCGAATCCACTTTACTGCACTATCCACATTAGACAGGTCTATATCAACAGCACCTTCCGTCTCATATCCCACATCAGACATATAGGTAATATACATCTCATCCTTTTCATTCAGAAGCGCTGCAAACGCCTGCATCGCATAATTCGCCGCCGACCAGCTGGAATTATCGTCATACATACTGCCGGAATCATCGTATACCACAGAGATAATCTTTTTTGCAGCAGAAACTTCACTATCCGCAGCACGGACCTCTGATATTCTCGTCACGCCGGATAAAACCAACAGAGAAAAAAACAGACATACTACCGTACAAATCGAAAATAGCTGTATTCTCTTCATAACATCCCCTCCTCATAGTATCTCATTTTCTGTCGAATATTGCATTTTTTTGCGTTATTATTATAATATCATATTTCTCAACTGCCGGACAGATAATCTTTCCTCTATTTGCCTAAAAAATCCAGTTAATTTCAATATTCTTTTTTCAAATTACATTCAAATTTTTTTCTGGTAAAATAACAGCCTGTATTGAATATATATCATACATAACTAAAATGATTTTTTTCATTCCGTGCAATCTTTTCTGTTTTCACAAGGCAACCAAAATCTGGATAGTAATCTGTTTTTATACATTTTTCTTAGCAGAAAACCATTATATAGAAAAAGCACCTGTTTTATACAGATGCCAAAGAAATTTTCTTCCGAAAAAAGTTTACAATAAATAATTTGCTCAGCTCATTTTCTATTTCCACAAACTCTTCATCCATTTACATAATCTTTTCAATAAACCATCGTGTTCCTTTTTCCCTGCTCCTTTCTTTGCCTCTCACACGCCTTCCCTGCCAATTCGACTGCTTTTTGATGCTCACCAAGTGCGTCGTATGCACCTGCCAGATTCTTCAGCGATATCAGCGTATCCGGATGTTCCTCTCCCAGTACCTTGCTTTGCCGCTCATATAACTTCTTTTTTAACTCAAGCGCTTTTTGATGATCGCCCAATTCACCGTATTGAACTGCCAGATTGTTCAGCGATCTCAGCATACCCGGATGCTCCTCTCCCAGTACCTTGCTTTGCCGCTCATATAACTTCTTTTTTAACTCAAGCGCTTTTTGACGATCGCCCAGCTTAATGTATTCAATTGCCAGACTGTGGAGCGATCCATGCATACTCAGATCCTCCCCTCCCAGTATCTTACAGCTCAGCTCATATGCCTTCCTTGTCAGCTCGAGCGCTTTTTCATGCTCTCCCAGCTCACCGTATTCAACTGCCAGATTGTTCAGCGATGCCAGCGCATCCGGATGCTCCTCTCCCAGTACCTTACTGCTCAGCTCATATACTTTATCATCTATTTCAAGGGAATCCTTATACTGTCCATTATTACCGTACGCAAAAGCAAGCTTATGCAAAGCTGCAAGCGTACGT
>FCNR01000082.1 GCA_900016875.1 Eubacteriaceae bacterium CHKCI004
TTTAGGTCAAGCTTTCGACCGATTAGTAGCAGTCAGCTCCATGCATCGCTGCACTTCCACCCCTGCCCTATCTACCTCATCGTCTCTAAGGGGTCTCTCACATTTCTGCTAGGAGATCTCATCTTGAGGGGGGCTTCACGCTTAGATGCCTTCAGCGTTTATCCCTCCCCGTCTTGGCTACCCAGCCGTGCCATTGGCATGACAACTGGTCCACCAGCGGACGGTCCATCCCGGTCCTCTCGTACTAAGGACAGCTCCTCTCAGATCTCCTGCGCCCGCGCCGGATAGGGACCGAACTGTCTCACGACGTTCTGAACCCAGCTCGCGTACCGCTTTAATGGGCGAACAGCCCAACCCTTGGAACCTGCTCCAGCTCCAGGATGCGATGAGCCGACATCGAGGTGCCAAACCACTCCGTCGATGTGAACTCTTGGGAGTGATAAGCCTGTTATCCCCAGGGTAGCTTTTATCCGTTGAGCGATGGCAATCCCACGTTATGCCACCGGATCACTAAGTCCTACTTTCGTACCTGCTCCACCCGTCGGTGTCGCAGTCAAGCCTCCTTCTGCCTTTGCACTCTCTGGATGGTTTCCAACCATCCTGAGGAGACCTTCGAGCGCCTCCGATACCCTTTCGGAGGCGACCGCCCCAGTCAAACTCCCCGCCTGACATTGTCCCATGGCCGGGTCACGGCTCATGGTTAGAAACCCAGTACTGCAAGGGTGGTATCCCAACAGCGGCTCCATGGCGACTGGCGTCACCACTTCTCAGCCTCCCACCTATCCTGTACATGCAATACCGAATCCCAGTATCAGGCTGGAGTAAAGCTCCATGGGGTCTTTCCGTCCTGGCGCGGGTAACCAGCATCTTCACTGGTATTTCAATTTCACCGGGTGTGTTGTTGAGACAGTGCCCAAATCATTACGCCTTTCGTGCGGGTCGGAACTTACCCGACAAGGAATTTCGCTACCTTAGGACCGTTATAGTTACGGCCGCCGTTTACTGGGGCTTAAGTTCAGGCCTTCGCTTGCGCTAAGCCCTCCCCTTAACCTTCCAGCACCGGGCAGGCGTCAGCCCATATACCTCACCTTGCGGTTTCGCATAGACCTGTGTTTTTGCTAAACAGTTGCTTGGGCCGTTTCTCTGCGGCTGTTCGCACAGCACTCCTTCTCCCGAAGTTACGGAGTCATTTTGCCGAGTTCCTTAACAACACTTCTCCCGCCGGCCTTAGGATCCTCTCCTCATCCACCTGTGTCGGTTTACGGTACGGGCCCTTATGGAACCATAGCGGCTTTTCTCGACAGCAAGGGGCCGCGGCTTCGCTACTTCATTTCGCTCCGCATCACGCCTTCGTCTTTTATGGGACGGATTTGCCAATCCCAAAACTACTTCGCTTGCACCGGGCTTTCCATTCCCGGCTCCGCTTCCCTTCCCGTGTCCCCGCAGTTCTGTCCATAAGGGGTGCAGGAATCTGAACCTGCTGTCCATCGGATACGCATTTCTGCCTCTCCTTAGGCCCCGACTTACCCAGGGCAGATCAGCTTTACCCTGGAAACCTTGGATATTCGGCCTGAAGGATTCCCACCTTCATCTCGCTACTCATTCCGGCATTCTCTCTCCTTAAAGGTCCACGCCCCCTTCCGGTAACGCTTCGCCCCCTTAAGGATGCTCCTCTACCAATCCTTGCAGATTCCGCGGCTTCGGTGTGGTGTTTCAGCCCCGGACATTTTCGGCGCAGGACCTCTCGACCAGTGAGCTGTTACGCACTCTTTCAATGGATGGCTGCTTCTGAGCCAACATCCTGGTTGTCTTAGAGATCCCACATCCTTTCCCACTTAACACCCACTTTGGGACCTTAGCCGGCGGTCTGGGCTCTTTCCCTTTCGACTGTCCAACTTATCTCGTACAGTCTGACTCCCGCACACCATCTGTCCGGCATTCGGAGTTTGATATCCCTTGGTAGGCTTTGACGCCCCCGCAGGAATTCAGTGCTCTACCTCCGGCAGACTTGTGCGAGGCTAGCCCTAAAGCTATTTCGAGGAGAACCAGCTATCTCCGGGTTCGATTGGAATTTCTCCGCTATCCACACCTCATCCCCACCCTTTTCAACGGATGTGGGTTCGGTCCTCCATCGCCTTTTACGGCGGCTTCAACCTGGACATGGATAGGTCACCCGGTTTCGGGCCTGCACATGCTGACTTAACGCCCTGTTAAGACTTGGTTTCCCTACGGCTCCGCACCTGAAGTGCTTAACCTTGCCAGCATCCGCAGCTCGCCGGACCGTTCTACAAAAAGTACGCGGTCGCACCAGCGATGTGCTCCCACAGCTTGTAGACGCAGGGTTTCAGGTTCTCTTTCACTCCCCTCCCGGGGTCCTTTTCACCTTTCCTTCACAGTACTATACGCTATCGGTCACTGAGTAGTATTTAGCCTTACGGAGTGGTCTCCGCTCCTTCCCACAGGGTTTCCCGTGTCCCGTGGTACTCTGGATCCTGCCGGGCTGCTTCAGACTTCGGATACGGGGCTCTCACCCTCTCTGGCCGGCTGTTCCAATGCCGTTCTCCTGTCCTCTGCAGATCCCTTCCGCAGTCCGAACCCCGCGATGCACGCATCACGGTTTGGGCTCTTCCGCTTTCGCTCGCCGCTACTGACGGAATCGATGTTTCTTTCTCTTCCTCCGGGTACTTAGATGTTTCAGTTCCCCGGGTTCCCCTCCGCACGCTATGGATTCACGTACGGATGACTGAGGGTTGCTCAGCCGGGTTTCCCCATTCAGAGATCTCCGGATCGATGGATATGTGCTCCTCCCCGAAGCTTATCGCAGCTTATCACGTCTTTCATCGGCTCTCAGTGCCAAGGCATCCGCCCTGCGCCCTTCTTCGCTTGACCTTTTCCTCGCCCGTATCCCTCGCAAGGATACGGCTGCTTCCTGCCTGCCCTAGCGTAGGCGGCAGTCCGCGTTTTTTCTATTT
>FCNR01000065.1 GCA_900016875.1 Eubacteriaceae bacterium CHKCI004
GATCAGTGCGCTTTTTCAGCAGCGCAAGCGCTGTAATTGTAGCCAAAGCAAACAGATTCTGCTGAAAATGCGCACAAAAAGTCCGTCAGCAGTTACGGTCGTTAGACCGTTACTGCGACGGAACCTTTTCTTTGTCTTGCGATTGGTTCGAAAATATACTATGATAATACAGTGTTATACAAGAACTGGAACGGAGGAGACATAAATATGACTGACATATGTACATCTGCCGGGAAAAGATCCCGGTCTTCTAATTATAAATTATTTTTCAGTTTCGTTATCCCTTCCATTCTGGCATTCGCTCTTTCCGGTGTATATGCCATTGTCGATGGATTTTTTGTGGGAAACAGCGTGGGAGATATCGGCATATCAACCATCAATGTGGCATACCCCATTATTGCCCTGATTCTAGCCGTGGGTACAGGCATCGGCATGGGAGGCGCCGTCTATTTTTCCATCTTTCAGGCGGAAGGAAAACCAAAAGAAGCCGGAGAATTTGTGGCGGGAACACTGTGGCTCCTTCTGGCTGCCAGCATCGTCATGACAGCGCTGGTACTTCTTTTGGCTACTCCTCTCCTGAAGCTGCTGGGCGCTCAGGGCGACCTGCTCACTCTGGGACAGGATTACATTTACATCATGGCGCTGGGCTCCGTCCTGCAGATATTCGGAACCGGCCTGATTCCTCTGATCCGGAACAACGGAGGCGCCATTTTTGCCATGATCACCATGTGTTCCGGATTCCTGACCAATATCATACTTGACTATCTGTTTGTATGGGTTTTTCATCTGGGCGTATCAGGCGCCGCCTGGGCTACCATCATTGGGGAAGGCGTCGCCATGGCCGGCGGCGTAGGATATCTTCTATATAAAAAGCAGATGCATTTTGCCATATCCCGGGAAGCCATGAAACGGGTCACAAAGTCCATTGTGCGCATCGGGCTTGCCCCTTTCGGTCTTGCTCTGACGCCGAATTTTTCCCTGATCCTCATCAATCGGTTTTCGGCTTCCTACGGCGGGGAACCGGCTATCGCAGTATACGCCTGCGTTTCCTATATCCTGACCATAGTATATCTGGTACTGCAGGGCGTCGGCGACGGCATTCAGCCGCTGATGAGTCAGTTTTACGGTGCAAAAAAAGAAAAGGATCTGCGGCAGGCCAATGCATTTGCTTACGGCTTTGCCCTGCTGCTGTCCTTCCTCAGTATCGTATTATTATATGTATTCCGCGGCAACATCGGCGTCATCTTCGGCGCCTCCGCCGCAGTCACACAGGAAGTGGCCGAGACACTGCTCATCTTCCTCATTGCCATCCCGTTTATCGCCGTCAACCGGGTGACCACAGCCAGCTTCTACGCCACAGAAAAAAGTACCTTCGCCTACATGCTTACCTACATCGAACCGGTCGCCATGCTGGTGTTCATGCTGATTCTGCCCCCGCTCTTTGGCGGTCAGATCATGATCTGGTGGAGCGCCACCTGCGCGAGAATCGTCTCAGCAGTGCTGGCAGTGATCCTAAAATGGTATGTAAAAAAACAATAATTTACCTGAATATTTTGGTTTTATTTCATCTCCCAAAATGGTATAATACTATTAACTGAGATGATGTGTCATCCATATTTAATCGGAGGTGATTCCATTGGAGAAAGATGCAGTCAAATTAACACGGCAGATCGCAGCCACCATGGCCATGGAAAACATGGCTCTCAGCGAGTCTGAATACGACGTTCTGCTGCGATGCGCTGCCGGAGAACAATCCATCACCCTGACCATTCAGGAGATGATCGCGCGGTATACGGAACATTAATCCAAAATGAAAGATTATTATTATGAATTCGAACAGGACAGCATCTATTGCTATCCTGATTCTTTTGTCCTGAAAAATAAACTGAACATCACGGACGGAGATTTGCTGGAGGAAGCGGAGCGCAACATCACCGCCCTGCGCATCCTCGCGCTGCGCAAAAATCCGCCGGCGGGCGTCATGGATTTCCGGTATCTGCGGCGCCTCCACAAATACATTTTCGGAGATATCTACGACTGGGCAGGCGAAGTCCGCAACGTGAACATCAACAAAGGAACCATGTTCTGCAGTCATCTGTTCATTTCCCAGCAGGCAGAATACATTTTCGGCCAGCTGAAAAAAGAACAGTATCTCACAAAATGTACAGACGAAGAGATGCCTCTTCGTCTTGCCTATTATCTCTCAGAGATCAATGCGTTACATCCTTTCCGGGAAGGCAACGGCAGGACCCAGCGGCTCTTCATCGAGATTCTTGCAGAACGAACCGGATACGAGGTGGATTTCTCCGAGGTGTCCGCCGAAGAGATGATCCAGGCCAGCGCCGACTCATTTTTATTAAAATACGAACAAATGAACCGGCTCATGCAGCGGATTGTGCGGAAAATGGGATAAAAATTTGGGAGCGGTGCAAGACCGCTCCATTTTCTATGGTTACTTATGCTTCAATATCTTTCTGTGTATCTTCCTTTAACTCCTTGACCAAAGCAAGGGCTTTATCATTTTCGCCGTTTTCCAGATGTTTTTCAATTTTTTCAATGACTCGTAAAAGTTTTCTGCAAAAGCTGACGAATTCTTTTGTGTTATCCATTCTTTGCTCCTTTTTCCGGTTTCCCGGGTATTGTCTTGGGAAGACAGATATATTATAATATATTTCTAAAACATTTTCAATCTTAATAATATATTTTCACTTAATCATATTACTTATATTTTATCATATCGGCAAGTAATATACTCCCACAAATTTTAATTTATAAGCATATCATGATAACTTCCAAAGATAAATTCCTCTTTAACCTGCCGGATAAATTTAGCATCAGTTATTAATCTATAAATAGTAACCGCCATACCACCTACATCAAGTTTTTGCATATTATGTGTAATAGCAACGACCGCCGTATTACTGGATGTTGCAATCAAATTTGAATAACTAAGAATTTTTCTGGTTCTTGTCTCATACAATTTACGCTCCATTCTGGTTGTGCCAGTATAAAACAGACCATGAATGATAGCAATTAACTGATTGATAAATGCTGCTACTGTCATTCCTCTTGTTATTGCCCACATATCGATGTTCCATTCAGAAACCATTTTCCCAGCAAGCTCATTATCTATTGTGGCAATAATGGGAACCGGAAGCCCTTGCTTTGTAAAATAATCACTTCCAAAATGAATCGCCTGCCTTGCAACTGAAACCGCCAATAATTTGGGATCATTTACTGAATAGGAAACCGCTCGATTGAGCATTCCTGCAACACCTAGAGGATAATGACGGACTATTTGCATATTCTTTACTTGATATGTTTCAAAATTTGTTTTTGTCAAAGAGTTTGTCATTATATTAGCTGTACCAAATACCCAACCAAAAATTGGATCATGCCCCAATGTTCGATATCGATGTGTTGAGCCACCCAACCCTGTAGCAAAAGCATGAGAACCAGTTTTTATAGCATCATAAGGGACGCTTTGCGTAAGAATATCTTTCCAATTCGGTGGGGCCAGCGAAAGCACCGATTCAACAGCTTTATCTCCTTGTTTTGCATCTAAACGACATCTATCATTTGAAAGCAAATATTGTCTTGCAATCTGCAATCCGGTTGCCAAAAATAAAAAAACAACATCTGATTCAGTAAGTCCTGTTTCTTTACAAAAGCGTTTATCCAAATTGTCAAGAATTTGACCGGTATTCTCAACAGTACTCCGTGCCATAACCGCTTCTTTATGCTTATTTTTCAGTTTATTTACTGTATCATCTAAATCTTCTATCATTTGCTTTTTTCGATTTCTAAAAATTTCACTATTCATATCCATCACCTATAACAAAATCTGCAATTCTGCAATCATCATTTGCTCTTTGGCTATTTCATCTAAAATCTCATTAATCATTTTATAGAGTTTTTGAGTATCATCATTTCCTTTGTTTTTTAATTCTATCAAATCTTGTTTCAATTTCTCAATCTTTGTTTCATAGAGTTCTTTTGCTTCAAGATACCCCTTCCGTTTAGCTTCTAAAAATTTGCGTTCTTTATGCTTA
Organism: Eubacteriaceae bacterium CHKCI004; assembly: GCA_900016875.1. Lineage (GTDB taxonomy): Bacteria > Bacillota > Clostridia > Lachnospirales > Lachnospiraceae > Anaerobutyricum > Anaerobutyricum stercoris. The sequence continues at coordinate 4,053 of FCNR01000065.1, forward strand.
TAAACTAAATTTAGCACTTCAATCGTTGTGATAGGTATATGATTCATGACAACAGCGCTGCTCATCAGTCCAGACGCTCCTAGCCCTTGAGAAAGAGGAATATTATATTTTATGGATACATCTTTTGTTTTTTTCATTACTTGTTTCATCAGATTTGCCTTCTGACATTTTAATTCTTCCAATCTATCAATCAATACATCCACCTGTATGCTATATATATTTTTTTTGTATTCAACCAGTTCCATTGTTTCTTTATATTCACTTTCAATAGCACAAAATGCTTGTTCATATTCGGCAGCCGCTTTTGTATACCCTTCTTTTTTCCCTTCTTTTTCAACATCGGTAAACAGCATATTGACTTTTTTTAGTAAACCTGTTTTATTATCATTCAGCTCCTTTTTCTGATTTCCAGTTGGTACATCTATGATTTCCTTTTTATCAAATAATTTCATATGTATTTACCTCCGCACTATTTACTTGTATTGTCCATTTTATTTCTTTACATATTAAAATAATAGGAAACATTAACATTCCTCACACCAATATTGGTAAAATTTTTTAAAGATACTTTATAATTATTTCGCTTCACCATAATATTTCATTGAAACGGTATCGCAGAGATCAATAAAAAACATCAAAACATTCCCATTACGAAAAATAAAATAATATTAACAATTTCAAATGCAGAAAAAAGGCCAATCATTATTTTATATTTTTTAGATAGGGCTTCCGTAAACTCTTCTTTTGTTTCATTTATATTAGATAAAGAAGTTGTCCTATAATTTTCCAAAGATACCTGACTTGATTCAAAATATTTTTCCATATCTTCTTTTAATTGATTTATTTTTAATGATAAATTTTCAGAATTATCTTCTATTTTATCCATAGACAATTTAATATTTTCACTTAATTCCGTAGCATTCCTTTCAATTTCACCGGAGACACCCGACATCTGTTCCTCAATCGATTCTTTTCCTGCCTTTAAATTGCCCTGTATCCTGTTTAATTCTTGTTCTATTGGATCGTTCTGACTATTTATCATTGATATAATCTGATCAATAGTCTCTCCAATATCAGAAATCTTTTCATCTAAGTCTGGAAACAAATCCTCATTCTGCTCTTTTAATGAATCATTTATTTCTCCAGTTTTTTTGTTCAAAACTTGAGACGTTCTATTGACTGACTGGCATATTTTTTCTAACTTCTCTTCTATACGTTCGTTCGACTCCGTTATTTGACTGTTTATTCCCTCTATATTTTCTTTAGTCAAAATTTCCACAGGTGAAACAATATATTCATTTAATAAATCCTTTACTTCATTTTTAGCCTGTTGATTAATTTCTATCATCCTATATCCTCCATTACAGTATTGTAATCTTTATCTAGTACACCTAAAAACATCATTAATAATAGTTTCTTATCGGAACAGCAACATGTATTCATCTCATTTACTATTTGATTTCTTTGCTTCAGATAAGATTCCTGAGCAAATTTTAAATACATATTTAATGTTTCCTCATCCTGTTTGATCGCTTTCTCGATTCCTTTCTTTTCTTTTTTTAAATTACATATTTCTTTATCAATTTCATTTATTTCATTGGATAATTTAGTCTTCTTTTGTTCTTGCTTCTTAGCAAAATTTTTTATCTTTCTAATATCATATTCTTTCCTCTCTATCATCTTATCTATTTCTTCTCTTTCACTAAAAATACATTCCTTTATCCTGGAGTTTATAAAATCTTGTATATTTTCACAGATTTTTTTTATTTCAGAAAAATAAACCTTTTTACTTTTTGAAAAAAAACTTTTCTTTTGAGGATACAGATTATAACTTTGCTCATTAAGAAAATCCTCATATATACTCATCTCTTTATAAATATCCATCGGAATTTTTAATTGTTCCAAGTCATAATTTATATTCTTTAAAAGATTGTATAAAAAATCATATACACCTCTATTTATATAAGCAAACACCTCCTTCTTTTTATCTTTCAAAAAAACATCTTCATTATCATATTTGTATAATGAATTATCCTTAATATAATTTAAAACAACATCATCTAAATCTATAATCACCTGATTACAATATGCTAAAATATCTCTCTTTTTGTTATTTAAAAATTCCCTTTCCTGATTTAACTCTTCTTCGTAGGAGGCCAAAAATATATCTTTTTTCTCCAAAGATTCTATTGTATTTTTTTTGGAATCCTTTTCCTTTTTTCTTGACAAAATTTCATTTTCAATTTCACCAATATTTTCTTTTTTACATGTGTCAATAAGGATTTTTAAGTCTTTTAAAGCTAATTTCAACCGCCCCCCGTACTTATTTTGAACAATAAAATCTCGAATCTCTGACAAAAATTTATTTCTTACATACAATACCTCATCTTTATCTTTTTCATTTTGTAATTCTTCTTCACAAAGTTTACAAAAAGAATCTCCCACATCCACTGGAAATATTTTGATATCATTATTATTTCTTAAAATATGCCGTATCTCTTTTGAATATTGTTCCAGAACATAATGGTAAAAATCAGAATCTCTGTTTTTTCTTTCCTGCCTGAATATAATGGTATCATAAATTAAGACACTTTTTCGGACAATTTTTAATGAATCTGATATACTAAAATCAATACGAAAGAGAGGGTTCATTATCATGTCCAGACAAAGAAGAAACTTCAGTGCCAAATTT
>FCNR01000051.1 GCA_900016875.1 Eubacteriaceae bacterium CHKCI004
TATAGTGGCTCAGTTGTCAAGACAAAAATCTAAGATTTTTATAATGAACTGATATGGTGGATAAGTTACAGGGAGCAGGATGGTGGAATACTCCCATTCCCATATATGCTAAGCTACATAGGGCAACATCATTGCCGGATAGTAGCATTCAGCCGGTGTCTGGTATTCGAGTGCAGAATGACGGCGCTCAAAGTTGTAGGTGTGGATATACTTCCCGATGGCACTCCTTGCCTCCCGAATGTTATTGTATTGCGTCAGATAAGCTTCTTCATACTTGAAGCTGCGGAACCATCGCTCAATCATGATGTTATCTGCCCACCTGCTTTTCCCATCCATGCTCTGACGGATCCCATTTTCCTTTACAAAGTCAATGTACTGCTGACTTGTGAATTGACAGCCCTGATCAGAATTCAGGATCTGCGGTTTCGCTACTTTAAAGGCCTTTTTCAGGGCGTTGATAACCATCCTTGTATCAAGCGTATCATCGACTTCCCAGCCGACAATACAGCGGCTGTACCAGTCAATCACGGCCGTCAGATACAAGAATCCGCGCCGGATGGGGACGTAGGTAATATCAATGGACCATGCTTGGTTTGGCCTGTCTATCACCGCATTACGCAGGAGATAGGGGCATACCTTGGCCTGCTGCATCCGCTTAGAAAGATTCATTTTCGGATAGATGGGATAAATATCCATCTCATTCATATAACGCCTTGCTTTGCGTCGGCCGACCTGATATCCACGGGCTTTCAGTTGTGCTGACATTTGTCTGGCACCCCAGGTTGGATTGTCTGTATGCAGATGGTCAATGATCTCCTTGCAGGACAATTCTTCTTCAGAAACAGGCGTGCCTTTATAATAAATGCTGGTACGATTAATACCGAGAAGCCTGGCACCAACAGAAGCGGGGAGCTCTTTAGTCGTCAAAAGGTTTTGGACTAAATTTACTCTCGTAGTCAGGTCCGCATATTTCTTCAGATTTTTTTTTGAGCCAGTCAACCTGCATAGTTAACTGACCAACCTTTTTGGCATACTCCGCCTTTTCCTTGCGCTCTTCGGCAAGCTTTTCTTTCAGGTTTTCCTCTCGCTTGTCATCGAATACCACAGATGCTTTATCAAGGAATTCCTTCTTCCAGTTGCGGAGCAAATTTGGTTGGATGTTATTCTCTGTTGCAAGTGTATTAAGATCTTTTTCGCCCTTCAGAAGTTCGATAACGAGGTCTGATTTAAATTTGGCACTGAAGTTTCTTCTTTGTCTGGACATGATAATGAACCCTCTCTTTCGTATTGATTTTAGTATATCAGATTCATTAAAAATTGTCCGAAAAAGTGTCTTAATTTATGATACCATTATA
>FCNR01000017.1 GCA_900016875.1 Eubacteriaceae bacterium CHKCI004
CTTCTTCTCTTGGCGGTCAGAACCTTGTAACCTTTGAGGAACTTTACGACCTTTCCAATGAGGACGAGCCTGTAAAGGTGGCAGAACACAAGGACATTGACGACGAGGGACAGACGGTGCTTATCACGGAGCGTATCATCTCTATCCATACCACAGCGACCAGCGAGGACGGAAAGAAAGAGATTGAAGCTGGAAAAGACGTGACAATCATTGATACCGTTACTCTTGACGGCTTGGAAATCGGCACTAAGTATCAGATAAAAGGCTGGCAGATGATTAAGGACGAAAACGCAGAACTTATCATAGGTGGTGAACGTGTTGAAAATGACTATACCTTTACTGCCGACAGTGAAAGCATGGAAGTACAGATTGCCTTTACATTCGACGCTTCCGAGCTGGGCGGGAAAGAGCTTGTGACCTTTGAGGAATTATACGATTTAAGCAATCCAGATGAACCGACTAAGGTTACAGAGCATAAGGACATTGAGGACGACGGGCAGACGGTGACAATCACAGAAGTACCAGAAACACCAGAAGAACCTACACCAGAACAGCCGACCACACCAGATACACCGACAAAAACAAGCGACGCTCCAAAGACAGGCGATAACACTAACATTGCCTTATTCTTAGGACTTCTTATCCTCTCTGGTGCAGGCGTGGCAGGAACATACTTCTTCAAGCGTAGACGTTCATAATCGGGCGGTCTATTTATGATGATGAAGAAATCACGCTCCCCGCCGTATGTTCAGATGTGACAGGAAATGAAAATTTAAACTGTTCCTTTTCTGTTAATCTGCTTGCGGATTGACGGAAAAGAACAGTCCACTAGGGGCGTGGGGAGTGTAGCTCCCCACATATCAATTACAGAAAGAAATGAGGTATGAACACATGAAATTAAAATATATCGTGCCTGACATGGCACAGACATTTGGAAATTTAGAGTTTGCAGGAGAAAATGACGTGGAGCAACAGCGTGTCAATGGTCGCTTTGTCCCCGTGACGAGAAGCTATAACCTGTATTCCGACATTCAGAGAGCCGACGACATTATCGTGGTGCTTCCCGCAAAGGCTGGGGAGAAGCGTTTCAAGTATGAGCAGAAAGTGAAGCTCGTCAATCCTAAGATTACCGCCGAGGGAAAGAACGTGCGAGGTCGTGGCTACACAAACTATATCTTAACGGCTGATGATATGCTTCCAGCCGAGGAAAATAAGTAAAGGGGGTATCTGATTATGAGATTAGCGAATGGAATTGTATTAGATAAGGAAAAGACTTTCGGAGTATTGAAGTTCTCCGCATTAAGACATGAGGTGCGAGTAGAGAATGAGGACGGGACGACCAGCGAAGAAATCAAGCGTAGAACCTATGATTTGAAATGCAGTCAGCAGGAACGCACGATACAGGTATCTATCCCAGCGGAAATCCCTGTCAAGGACTATCCGTACAATGCCGAGGTGGAGCTTATCAATCCTATTGCCGATACGGTGGCAAACGCCAACTACCGAGGGGCAGACGTGGAGTGGTACATCAAGGCAGATGACATTGTGCTGAAAAATAAAGGCGGTCAGCCCGCAGGCAATCCACAGAACCATGCTCCGCAGGGACAGCAGAAAAATCAGAAGTAGCCTATGGAGAACGTAGCAGGCTATGAAGATTATGAAAAGGAGTTCCGAGAAGTCTCGCTTCCAGAATACCGCTGGCTGGCTCAAACTATGCTGACTCAGGCAATCGAGGATAGTGGCTGTCAAATGGACGGCAGTTTGATTATATCCATGCCCGATTATATCAGCAAGGACAAGTGCTGGTACACATTCCATTTTTCGATTGAGACGTTGGACTGGAAAAATCCAGCCAGCAGGACATTTACCTATATCGGCTGTTACTGATGAAAGGAGTATCAATGGCATTTTACAAATACAAGGGAAAGCGTATCAGAGCCAGCGATAAGAACCTTGTGTACCGCTTCTGTGCGGGTACGCTCCTGCTCCTGTTCGTGGCGGTTCTCCTGCTACTGAACATGGGACAGCTCATGCGTACCGATTGGGAGCATTTCAGCCTGCTTGATAGTGGCGTGACGCTTTCTACATACAACTTCATAACCATAGGGATAGCGACTGGTGTTTGTGCATTGGTCGCTTTTCTTTATTACCGCTTCTTCCATGACAGCTTCAAGAAGCTATTGCACCGCCAAAAGCTCTCCCGCATGATACTGGACAACAAGTGGTATGAAGCCCAGACCGTACAGGACAGCGGGGTTTTCACTGACCTGCAGAGCAGATCAAGGGAAAAAATCGTCTGGTTTCCTAAAATCTATTATCAAATGGAAACGGGCTTGCTTCATATCCGCTGTGAAATCTCTTTAGGGAAGTATCAAGACCAGCTCCTTAGACTAGAAGATAAGCTGGAAAGCGGACTCTACTGTGAGCTGACCGACAAGACGCTCCATGACGGCTATATCGAGTACACCCTGCTCTATGACATGATAGCGAACCGTATCACGATTGACGAGGTAAAGGCTGAAAACGGGGGCTTGCGTCTGATGAAGAACCTTACATGGGAATACGACGCACTCCCTCACGCCCTTATCTGTGGCGGGACTGGCGGTGGAAAGACCTATTTCCTGCTGACAATCATTGAAGCCCTCTTGCAGACCAACGCACAGCTTTACATCTTAGACCCTAAGAACGCTGACCTTGCGGACTTGGGTACGGTCATGGATAACGTGTACCACACCAAAGAAGATATGATTGAATGTGTCAATGCGTTCTGTGAGGGCATGGTACAGCGAAGCGAGGAAATGAAGCACCACCCAGACTACAAGACAGGCGAAAACTATGCCTATCTGGGCTTACCGCCCTGCTTCCTTATCTTTGACGAGTATGTGGCGTTCTTGGAAATGCTGGGGACAAAGGAAAGCATGAGCCTTTTAAGCCAGCTAAAGAAAATCGTCATGCTTGGCAGACAGGCGGGCTATTTCCTCATTGTCGCCTGCCAGCGACCCGACGCTAAGTATTTCAGCGACGGTATCAGAGATAACTTCAACTTCCGTGTGGGATTGGGACGTATCAGCGAGCTTGGCTACGGTATGCTTTTTGGAAGCGACGTAAAGAAACAGTTCTTCCAGAAGCGTATCAAGGGACGTGGCTATTGTGATGTGGGTACGAGCGTCATATCGGAGTTTTACACTCCCCTTGTACCAAAGGGGCATGATTTTTTACAGACTATCGGCTCTCTTGCACTGGCAAGGCAAGCCGTACCAGAGAAACAAAAGGAGATTGAATGATTATGGGATATTTGGAAATCCATTATGAACCAGAATGTACCGGCAGTGTACTTACCTGTATCGGATTAGGATATGGAAAATTCCTGTCCGATTTGGCTTTTACGGCAGACAGTGAATATAAACAGGACGACGACTATCCAGAAACACTTTTCCATGAGAGAATGTCGGATTTATTGGAAGATTTGGCAGAAGATTATCTGGAAATGCCGTTGCTGTTTTCCGTGGAGCTTCCCGTACACATGGCGAACCTGCTGGGCTGTCTTTTCCGCTATACGTTTCTTGTCATGGACAGGGAGCATTTCAGACAGGTATGCCGTGAATATGAGATTGACAAGGATATAGCCAGAAAATGCCTTTCAAGAGATACTGACTGTATCGTAGTTTATACGGGCATGACAAGGATAGGCTGAACCACTGACGGCTGGAACGGTCAGCGAAGCGACCCAGACCGTGCAAGCCGTCCTGTGGAGCAGGGCTTGCCCTGCTCCACGAAAGAAGCCCCTCGGTATCTAACAGAGGGGCACAATTCCGCTGGAAACTACGGTCAAAAAGTCTGGAAATCCCGCTTGGTATAAGGGTTTTCTCTCACTCATGGCTGACTGTGACAATCGGCGGAAAATATCACAGATTTCTAAAAATACACGATTGGGGGTATGCAGGCTGAATGAAAGCACCTTTATAACCGCCTTGAAAGAGAAACGCCAGTCTTACGGCGTGTCCCAGACAAGGCTTGCAATCATGGCTGGTATCAGCCGTGAACACCTAAACCGTATCGAAGCGGGAAAGGTAACACTCACGGACGATATGCAGGACAAGCTCATGGAAGCGGTCGAGAAATTCAATCCCGACGCTCCCATGTTCCTGCTGTTCGACTATGTGCGTATCCGTTTCCCCACGCTGGATATACAGCACGTTATCAGAGATATATTGAAGCTCAATGTTGACTATATGCTCCATGAGGACTACGGACACTACAAATACACAGAGCATTACTATCTGGGTGATGTGTTCGTCTATACTTCACAAGATGAGGAAAAAGGCACGCTTCTGGAACTGAAAGGAAAAGGCTGTCGCCAGTTTGAAAGCTATCTGCTGGCACAGGGGCGTAGCTGGTATGACTTCCTCATGGACGCACTCATTGAGGGCGGTGTGATGAAACGTCTTGACCTTGCGATTAACGACAGGGCGGGCATACTGGATATTCCAGATCTGACCGCCAAATGTAACCGTGAGGAATGTGTCTCCCTGTTCCGCTCTTTCAAGTCCTATGCTTCGGGGGAGCTGGTGAAGCACAATGAGCAGGACAAGGCGGGCATGGGACACACGCTGTATATCGGCTCTCTGAAATCGGAAGTCTACTTCTGCTGTTATGAGAAGAACTACGAACAGTACGCAAAGCTGGGAATACCGATTGAGGAAGCACCCATAAAGAACCGCTTCGAGATACGATTGAAAGATGAAAGAGCCTATTATGCCGTCCGTGAACTGCTGACCCATTATGACGCAGAACAGACGGCATTTTCTATCATCAATCACTATATCCGCTTCGTGGACAGAGAGCCAGAGAAGCGAAAGACAGACTGGAAGCTCAATGACCGTTGGGCGTGGTTTATCGGGAAAGACCGCCCGCCTGTCAAGCTGACGACAGACCCAGAGCCTTACACATTGGAAAGGACGCTGGGCTGGATAAGCCGACAGGTCGCTCCTACGCTGAAAATGCTGAAAAAGATAGACGCTGGCAACAGCACAAGCTATCTGAAAGAGATTGAGGACAACGCAAAGCTGACGGAAAAGCACTTGCAGATAATCAGACAGCAGACAGCGGATACAAAGGAGCTTATCACAGAGTAAAGGAGAATTGAGATTATGGCAGAACTTGTCAAGGACTTGGTACTGGTATCGCTGGGAATGGGTATCGGTGTCGTCCTTATGTGTATCGCACAGGTCAGCAAAATGGCTGATGAAGAAATGGAAGAAATCAAAAAAGAAAGGATTGATAAAGAATGAATTTCGGACAAAATTTGTACAACTGGTTTTTAAGCAATGCACAGAGCCTTGTGTTAATGGCAATCGTGGTAATCGGTATCTACTTAGGATTTAAGAGAGAGTTTTCTAAGTTAATCGGCTTCCTTGTAATTGCCTTAATCGCCGTCGGGCTGGTATTCAATGCAGGCGGTGTCAAGGACGTGCTGTTAGAGCTGTTCAACCGTATCATTGGAGCGTAACAATCAGCAGTTTGCGGTCACGCAAACTTACCTGTCCCCCTATGGGAGTTCGGGCATAGGGGGAATGAAAGGGGGGGGTGACGGAATGGTACAAAAAGACATTTTTACGGATATGCAGGCAAAAATCGGCTGTCCGTATCTCTCCGACCTGCCCTACTACAAGCGTGCGGTCTGGTTTGAGATGAAACGCCTTTGCCTGTCCGACTACCCTAAAAAACAGTTAGAAGATTTTTCACGCTATGTATTCGGTGTGCCTTACGCCGTCATACAGGAAGCGTTGCAAAGAAAGGACGTGATGAAACATGGAAGAAATGCGTGTACAGATTGAAGCCAGAGAACCAACAGACGGCGAGATACGAGCCTTTTGGTTCACCCTGCCTATCGACACAGAACAGGTGGAAGAACTGCTGGGGATTGATGTGGATACGGACTATTATTCTATCACGGGAAAGGAGCTTCCCTTTGCTGATGAAGTGCAAGAAGATACCACCGTGGAAAAGCTCAATGACCTGTACGCTACTTACGAAAATCTACCCTCTGACTTGAAAGAGGATTATGCGGAGCTGATGTGCTATTTTACTGACCTTGACGAACTGCACAGATACAGAAATGACATCATTCATTATTCGTGGTGTAAGAACATGACGGACGTTGCCCGCCACATTTTGAACAATGACCCAGACTTTACTTCCCTAAGTGAGAGCGTCACCCGCTATTTCGATTATGAAGCCTACGGGCAGTACCTTGACGATAACGGACGCTTTGTGGAAACCGACCACGGTATCTATGAGCTTCCATAGAAAAGAGGTGTGTGCCTATGGTTGACGACATGAGGGTGTATATCGCTAATCTTGGCAAATACAACGAGGGTGAACTTGTCGGGGACTGGTTCTCTTTCCCTATCGACGAGGAAGATGTTGCGGAGCGTATCGGGCTGAACAGCTATTATGAGGAATACGCTGTCCATGATACCGACAACTTCCCTATTGAAATCGGGGAGTATATCTCTATTCAAGAACTCAATGAGATGTACGAGATGATTTGTGAGCTTCCCGATTATATCACGGACGCTCTTGACGAGTTTGTTTCCTACTATGGAAGTCTGGAAGAAGTCTATGAACACAAGGACGACATTTATTATTATCCCAACTGTGCGGACATGACCGACGTTGCCTATTACTTCATTGACGAGTTACAGGTATTAGGACAGATACCGCTACCGTTGCAAAACTATATCGACTATGAAGCATACGGCAGAGACTTATCCATAGAGGGGACATTCATTGAAACTAGCCGAGGGATATGCGAGATACCATATTAGAGCTGGCAGATCAGCGACAGATTAGGTCGCTACTGACAGCTTTTTATATTTTACGGGGACGGCCAGAGACGGGCTGTCCCTCAATCATTGAAAGAAAGGAGCTGAAACGAATTGAAGAAGATTAAGAGCTACACGGGTATCTGGAACGTGGAGAAAGTCTTATACGCAATCAACGATTTTACTCTCCCGTTTCCCGTTACCTTTACCCAGATAACGTGGTTTGTCATTACGGAGTTTGCCGTCATTCTCTTAGGGGACTTACCGCCGTTATCGCTTATCGAGGGGGCATTTCTGAAATATTTCGGTATTCCCGTTGCCCTCACATGGTTCATGAGCCAAAAGACCTTTGACGGCAAGAAGCCTTACAGCTTCTTGAAATCGCAGATTACATTTGCCCTGCGACCTAAGACCACCTATGCAGGAAAAGCCGTGAAGCTGGAAAAGGAAGTTTTCAGCGAACCTGTCACGGCGGTTAGGAGTGTGATGTATGTTCCCGATTAAGTATATCGACAACAACCTTGTCTGGAACAAGGACAATGAGGTATTCGCCTACTATGAGCTGATACCGTACAATTATTCTTTTCTGTCGGCAGAACAGAAATTTATCGTTCATGACAGCTTCCGTCAGCTTATCGCACAGAGCCGTGAGGGAAAGATACACGCCTTGCAGATAGCGACGGAAAGCTCCATAAGAAGCATACAGGAGCAGTCAAAAAGATTGGTGACGGGGCGACTTCGTGATGTGGCGATACAGAAGATTGATGAACAGACGGAAGCCCTTGTTTCCATGATTGGCGACAATCAAGTGGACTACCGCTTTTTTATCGGCTTCAAGCTCATTGTGACCGAGGAAAAGGTCAGTCTGGAGAGTGTGAAGAAATCGGCGTTCATGACATTCAAAGAGTTCTTGAACGAGGTCAACCATACGCTGATGAACGACTTTATCTCCATGCCAGATGATGAAATCAACCGCTACATGAAAATGGAAAAACTGCTGGAAAATAAAATCTCCCGCCGTTTCAAGTTCCGACGCTTGGACAAGAACGACTTCGGCTATCTTATCGAGCATATCTATGGCAGGGACGGCGTGGCGTATGAGGATTACGAGTATTCGCTTCCAAAGAAGAAGCTGAAAAAGGCAACGCTTATCAAGCAGTACGACCTTATCCGTCCGACCCGCTGTCTGATAGAGGAAAGCCAGCGATACTTGCGTCTGGAACATGAGGACAGCGAGAGCTTCGTGTCCTACTTTACCGTCAACGCCATTGTGGGCGAGCTGGATTTCCCGTCCAGTGAGATATTTTATTTCCAGCAACAGCAGTTCACCTTTCCCGTGGACACCTCTATGAATGTGGAAATCGTGGGAAACAGAAAAGCCTTATCGACTGTCCGCAACAAGAAAAAAGAGCTGAAAGACTTGGACAATCACGCCTATCAGTCTGGAAGCGAAACCAGCTCAAATGTGGTGGACGCACTGGACAGCGTGGACGAGCTGGAAACCGATTTAGACCAGAGCAAGGAAAGTATGTATAAACTTTCTTACGTTATCCGTGTGTCAGCTCCCGACCTTGACGAGCTGAAACGACGCTGTGATGAGGTCAAAGATTTTTACGACGATTTGAACGTCAAGCTGGTGCGACCTGCTGGGGATATGCTGGGGCTTCACTCTGAATTTCTCCCCGCCAGCAAGCGTTATATCAATGACTATATGCAGTATGTGAAATCCGACTTTCTGGCGGGGCTTGGCTTCGGGGCAACACAACAGCTTGGCGAGAATACGGGTATCTATATCGGCTATTCCGTGGACACAGGAAGAAATGTATATCTGCAACCCTCTCTTGCCAGTCAAGGCGTGAAAGGTACGGTCACAAACGCTCTGGCTTCCGCTTTTGTCGGTTCGCTGGGCGGTGGAAAATCGTTCTGCAACAATCTGATTGTCTATTATTCCGTCCTCTTTGGGGGACAGGCGGTCATTCTCGACCCTAAGAGCGAGCGTGGCAACTGGAAAGAAACACTTCCAGAGATAGCCCATGAAATCAATATCGTAAACCTTACCAGCGATAAAGAAAATGCAGGGCTTCTTGACCCATTCGTGATTATGAAGAATGTAAAAGACGCTGAAAGTCTGGCGATAGACATTCTTACGTTCCTTACGGGGATTTCCTCTAGGGACGGTGAGAAATTCCCTGTCCTTAGAAAAGCGGTGCGAGCCGTGACCCAGAGCGATCAGCGAGGACTGCTCCATGTGATAGACGAGCTACGCAGAGAGAACACGGCGATTGCCCGCAATATTGCCGACCATATCGACAGCTTTACAGATTATGACTTTGCACATCTGCTGTTCTCGGACGGAACAGTTAAGAACGCTATCAGCTTGGACAATCAGCTCAATATCATACAGGTGGCAGATTTGGTACTCCCAGACAAGGACACGACCTTTGAGGAATACACGACCATTGAACTGCTGTCCGTGGCTATGCTGATTGTCATTAGTACGTTTGCCCTTGACTTTATCCACAGTGACAGAAGCATTTTTAAAATCGTTGACCTTGATGAAGCGTGGGCGTTCCTCAATGTAGCACAGGGAGAAACCCTTTCTAATAAGCTGGTGCGTGCGGGACGTGCTATGCAGGCGGGCGTGTACTTCGTCACGCAATCCTCTGGAGACGTGTCCAAAGAGAGCCTAAAGAACAATATCGGCTTGAAGTTTGCCTTTAGAAGTACCGACATCAACGAGATAAAGCAGACCCTTGAATTTTTCGGTATCGACAAGGACGACGAGAACAACCAGAAACGACTTCGTGACTTGGAGAACGGACAATGCCTGCTTCAAGATTTGTACGGGCGTGTGGGTGTGGTGCAGATACACCCAGTCTTTGAAGAATTATTGCACGCCTTTGATACCAGACCGCCCGTGAAAAGCGAGGTGGAGTGATGAAAGATAAGATAAAGGGGCTTCTGACAAAAAAGAAGCTCTTTCGTTTTTTCAAGATAGCTGTGATTGTGGTACTGACGACCATTGCCCTGCTCTCCCTTTTAGGGACGGTGGCACACGCTTCTGGGCTGGTTGATGATACCGTCAATGCGGACAACCTGTATTCGCAGTACCCTTTGGAGAATTACCAGCTTGATTTCTATGTGGACAATAGCTGGGGCTGGCTTCCGTGGAACTGGCTGGACGGTATCGGAAAGAGCGTGCAGTACGGCTTATACTGTATCACCAACTTTATCTGGACTATCAGCCTGTATCTTTCCAACGCCACAGGGTACGTTGTCCAGCAGGCATATAAGCTAGACTTCATCAACGACATGGCAGACAGTATCGGCAAGAGCATACAGACCCTAGCGGGTGTGACGGAAAATGGCTTTGGAAGCACTGGCTTTTATGTGGGCTTCCTGCTTCTCATTATCCTTATCGTGGGTATCTATGTTGCCTACACGGGACTGATAAAGCGAGAAACCAGCAAGGCACTTCATGCCGTTATCAATTTCGTTGTGGTGTTTCTCGTGTCCGCTTCCTTTATTGCCTACGCTCCCGACTATATCAAGAAAATCAATGACTTTTCTTCGGACATTTCCACAGCTTCGCTGGATTTGGGGACAAAAATCATGCTTCCCGACAGCGACAGTGCGGGAAAAGACAGCGTGGACTTGATAAGGGACAGCCTGTTCTCCATACAGGTACAACAGCCGTGGCTACTCTTACAATTTGGCAACAGCGATATAGAGGAAATCGGAGCTGACCGTGTGGAAGCTCTGGTATCTGCTAGTCCCTCTGCCGACGACGGAGCGACCCGTGAGGACGTGGTGAAAACGGAAATCGAGGATAACGACAATGACAATCTGACGATACCGCAGGTCATTAACCGTCTGGGTATGGTGTTTTTCCTGCTCATCTTCAATCTGGGGATAACGATATTCGTTTTCCTGCTCACAGGCATGATGATATTCTCCCAGATATTGTTTATCATCTTCGCTATGTTCCTGCCTATCAGCTTTTTACTCTCCATGATACCCAGCTATGAGAACATGGCGAAACAGGCAATCGTGCGAGTGTTCAATACAATTATGACAAGGGCGGGCATTACCCTTATTGTTACGGTGGCTTTTTCTATTTCCAGTATGTTCTACAACATCTCCACCGATTACCCGTTCTTTATGATTGCGTTCTTACAGATAGTGTGCTTTGCGGGTATCTACATGAAGCTGGGCGACCTTATGAGTATGTTCTCTCTTAATGCTGGGGACAGCCAGAGCATGGGACGCAGGATATTCCGTCGCCCGTATCTGTTCATGCGACACAGGGCTAGACGTATGGAACACCGTATCGCAAGGGCGGTTGGAAAAGGAAGTATGGTCGGTGCTGGAACGGGAGCTATGGCGGGAGCGGTTCTTTCTTCTGCTGGAAACAAACAATCCCATGCCAGCACGACCCGCAAGCGTGACAATACTTCTTTCGGAAGCCGAGCGGGTTCAGCCGTGGGTGCGGTGCTTGATACGAAAAACAAGGTCAAGGACAAGGCAACGGCTGTCAAGGAGAATATCAAGGATATGCCGACCCAGACCGCCTATGCCCTGCACTCCGCTAAGGAAAAGGCAAAGGAAAATGTGTCCGACTTCAAGCGTGGCATTGTGCAGGGGCAGGAAACCAGACAGAGCGAGCGTGCCGACAAACTCCAACAGCACAGGCAGAATATCGCTGATAAGCGTATGGAGCTTCAAAAGGCACAGGAAGCAAAACAGGCTGGCGGAACGAGGGACGGATCAGCGACAACAGGAGCTACCCGTCCCCATGACAGACCTGTGACCGCTTCTCCTGCTTCTAAGACCGACACAGGAAAAGTGCAGGAAATCAAGCGTCCTGTCACATCTGATAGGACAAGCACTGATAAGGTACATACCGAGCCGACAAAAGCACAGCCTGTCAAGGAGCGTCCGCTTGCTTCAAAATCTGCTGAACCTGTATTGCAGAAACATGGAACAAGGCTCAATGGTGTGGAGCTGAACCAGCAGACCACCAGAAAAGAGAGAAACATTAAGAAAGCGACCATAAACACCACGGAAAAGAAAGGACGTAAGAAATGAAATTAAGACATATCACCCTTATCGGCAGTCTGTTTCCCTTTCTTCTTGCGATAGTGCTTTTCTTTGGCGTGCTTATCAGTGCCGAGGACGACGACGGGGGCGGTGGTTCTTCCTCATGGGTAACAGGCATGAACCTGTCCGCAGAGGTGTTGAAACATCAGCCTATGGTGGAGAAATACGCTAAAGAGTACGGCATTTCTGAGTACGTCCCCTATCTGCTGGCAATCATACAGGTGGAAAGTGGCGGGACAGCCGAGGACGTTATGCAGAGTTCCGAGAGCATGGGCTTACCGCCTAACTCCCTTGATACGGAAAGCTCAATCAAGCAGGGGTGCAAGTATTTTGCGTCACTGCTTTCTTCAGCAGAAAGTCAAGGCATAGAGGATATAAACGTGGTGGTACAGTCCTATAACTATGGCGGTGGCTATATCGGCTATGTGGCTAAGAACGGGAAAAAGCACAGCTTCACGCTGGCAGAGAATTTCGCCCGTGACAAGTCTGGCGGGAAGAAAGTCACCTATACGAACCCTATCGCTGTCGCCCGCAATGGTGGCTGGCGTTACGGGTACGGGAATATGTTCTATGTGGAGCTTGTCAGCCAGTATCTTACGGTCAGTCAAGTATCGGGTGAGCTGGCACAAAAGATAATGAATGAAGCTCTGAAATATCAAGGCTGGGACTATGTGTACGGCGGGAGCAATCCTAACACTTCTTTTGACTGTTCGGGGCTGGTTCAATGGTGTTATGGCAAGGCTGGCATTTCCTTACCGAGAACGGCACAGGCACAGTATGACGCTACCCAGCATATCCCGCTTTCACAGGCACAGGCTGGGGATTTGGTTTTCTTCCACAGTACCTATGATGCAGGAAGCTATGTAACGCACGTCGGTATCTATGTAGGAAACAATCAGATGTACCACGCTGGCGACCCGATAGGCTACGCTGATTTGAACAATAGCTACTGGCAACAGCACCTTATCGGGGCTGGCAGAATTAAGCAATAGAAAGAAAGGAATGGAAATATCATGTTCAAGAAGAAAGAAAAACCGATAAAGGAAAAGAAAATCCGCACTATGAAAGTAGGGACGCATAAGAAGTCCGTCATTGCCCTCTGGGTGGTGCTTATCGCAAGCGTGAGCTTTGGTGTGTATAAGAATTTTACGGCTATCGACCAGCATACCACTCATGAGGTAGAAACCATACAGCTACGACTTAACGATACCAACGGGATAGAAAATTTCGTGAAGAATTTCTGTAAATCCTACTACACATGGAGCAACAGCAAGGAAGCAATCGAAGCAAGGACACAGGCTATCAGTGCCTATCTGACACAGGAATTGCAGGATTTGAATGTTGATACGGTGAGGACGGATATACCGACCAGCTCCACGGTCACGGACGTACTTATCTGGGACGTGGAACAGTCTGGGGAGAACGCTTTTACTGTTGCCTACGAAGTAGATCAGCAGATAAAAGAGGGCGACCAGACAAGAAATGTATCAGAAACCTATACTGTGACCGTTCATGTGGACGCTGACGGGGATATGGTGATTATCCAGAACCCGACCCTTGCCCCTGCTATGGAAAAATCCAGCTACGAACCAAAGGCACAGGAAGCGGACAACAGCGTGGACGCTGATACGGTCAATGACGCTACGGCGTTTCTGGAAACATTCTTCAAGCTGTACCCTACCGCAACAGACAAAGAGCTTGCCTACTATGTAGAGGGAAACGCCCTTGAACCGATAAACGGGGACTATCTCTATTCCGAGCTTGTCAATCCTGTATTCACGGCTGACGGCGACAACGTAAAAGTCAAAGTAGCTGTAAAATTCATTGACAATCAGACAAAAGCGACACAGGTATCACAGTATGAGCTGACACTTCATAAGGATAGCAACTGGAAAATCATAGATTGTATGTGACAAAAATAAAAGGGGCTTAATAACTAGCCCCTTTACACTGTCCCCCAGATATAACGTATTAGGTCGTCCATGAAACGGTCAATAGACTGGTCAGCAACGTCAGGATTAAGAATATTTTTGTAAGTATTTATAATAGCAATACCTTTCATATAATTTACAAATATTTTCCAATCACAATCTGGTTGTTTATCTGGTATCATACCTAATATCCAGAGAGAAGTTTGTTCGTCATTAGAGACATTTAGAAGATATTCTTCCGGCCATGACGACATAAGTAAAGTAATTTCTTCCTGTGACATATAAGATAAAATATTTACATCATTATGTATCATATCGTATAGCCATTCTTTGAAAGCTTTTTTTGTAAGCTGATTGTCTGGAGTTAAGCGCTCAATGAGTTTTTGCCGTTCAATATTCCTTTCGTATAACATGATTTGATAAGTAAATTCCTCTTTGTTCTTGAAAAAATTATAGAATGTTCCCTTGGCTATTCCACAACTTTTTGTCAATTCATCTATCGTCATACGTCGATAGCCATATTTTTTTATCAATTCAAACCCTTGAGATAATAATTTTTCTTGTAGTTTCATTTTTTGTTCGTCTGAAAAAATAGCAGGCATAAATACATCTCCTTAAAATATGAACAAAATAGTTCATATAGTCATATTGTGATTGTAACAATCTGAAAAAAATCTGTCAACCATTATAGATAGCTCTTGACATGGCGATTAGACAGTGCTAACCTTATAAATGACCATTAATACAACTACGGTCATTTATTCTACTTGAAAGGAAGGAGGATTATATGGAACAAAAAAGTTGTAATCCAATTGTAGAAGTCTTTGCTTATGCGACGGATAAGAAAAAAGTTATTTTCTCTATTTTGTTAGCAATCATTTCTGTATTTGGTGGCTTAATTCCTTATTTTTCTTCCGCTAATCTTGTCATAATGATAATTCAACAAAGATTAGCTATGGAAGAAATTGTATTCTGGGGAGGGCTTGCAATGGCAGGATATATTATAAAATCTATTTGCTATACGTTCTCTTCGGGTTGCTCTCATGAAATGGCATATAGTATTTTGGCTGAAATTAGAACGAAGCTCACTAATAAATTGCTTCGTGTTTCTTTAGGAAATGCTGAAAAAAAGACGGCTGGTGAGTATAAGCAAATTCTAATGGATGAGGTTGAACACCTTGAATATCCTTTAGCCCATATGATACCAGAATTAACATCACATATTTTAGGTTTTGTTGTGATGATAGTAACAATGTTTATTTGTGGGTGGCAACTCGCTCTTGCTTCAATTGGAACATTGGTTTTAGGCTTTCTAATATATGGACTGATGATGTCTGGAAAAGATGTAATGAAAATGTTTCAAAAATACACAAAAGACAGTGAAATGATGTCTAGCTCTATGGTGGAATATGTTGGTGGAATGGAGGTTATAAAAGCTTTCGGACAAACAGCGTCTTCTATGGAAAAGTTTAGAACAGCGGTTTTATCATTTTGTACTTCTATGAAAGATTGGTTTGCTCATTGTCACCCTTATTTAGCAGGGTTTTATGTTATTACACCAAATAGTTTGTTATTGGTTATGCCAATAGGCGTTCTGTTAATGGCAAACGGAGTTATCTCTCTTGAAATGTTTATTTTCTGTATGTTTTTATCCTTTGGTATAGCAGAACCAATTATTAAAATTATGGAGTTTGCAGACCACATTATGGCAATCACGACGACTATGGGAAAAGTAGATGAAATCCTTGCTATGGACAATCTTCCTGAGGGAACGGATTTACTACATGATATCGACACAATCGAAGCAAAAAATATTCATTTTGGATATACGAATGATAAAGAAGTTATTCATGATGTAAGTTTTACCATAAAAAAAGGACAGCGTGTAGCATTTGTTGGTAGCTCTGGTTCTGGAAAATCTACACTTGCAAAATTATTGGTACGCTTCTATGACGTGAGTTCTGGAAGTATTCAAATTAACGGTGTAGATATACGTAATTACCCATTACGACAGTTAATGGATAAAATCAGTTTTGTTACACAGGATAATTTTCTTTTTGATATTTCTATTATGGAAAATATCCGTGTAGGAAATCCAACATCTTCTGATACTGATGTAATGTTGGCTTCTAAAAAAGCTACTTGTGAAGAATTTATAGAAATGTTTCCGGCAGGCTACGATACAAAAGTTGGAGACGCTGGAGCAAAACTATCGGGTGGACAAAGACAAAGAATTGCAATCGCTAGAACAATTTTAAAAGACGCTCCATTAGTTATTTTAGACGAGGCTTCGGCTTTTATTGACCCAGAAAACGAAGATAAAATTCAAAAGTCTATTGAAGCTCTTACTGAGGGAAAAACTCTGATTATGATTGCACACAGATTAAATACTGTTATGAATTGTGATTGTATCTATGTAGTTGATAATGGGAAAATCATTGCAAGTGGAAGTCATAATGAATTAATAGAACATTGTTCCGTCTATCAGAAGTTATGGAAATATAATCGTGGGGAGGTGAACTAGATGAGAAATTTAATGAAAGGGTTCTTTCGTCTATGCGGTGAAAAAAGTATTCGTATTAAGCAAAGTATTATTTTCGGTTTTATAGACGGCTTATTTGAGTCTTTTCCATTTTTAGCTGTTTTTTACTTGTTTCATAGATTAGGTATATTAAATTGGGAAGTTACTTTATTAACATTAACAGACGTTCTAATCATTACGGGAATATTTTTAATAGGTGTTGTTGGACGCTGGATAATGAAATATTTTGTATATACATTTCAAAGTGTAGCTAGTTATGACGCAGTAGCAACAGCACGTCTTTCTATTGGCGACCATTTAAAATTAGCACCTATGGGATATTTCACCTCTCATAGTATTGGAAATACTGTGACGACTTTAACTGATGATTTACATTATATAGAACAAAATTCAGCCAACATTTTAGAAAAAACAATCAATGGCTGTATTAATGTTTTTGTGTTAATGATAGGGGTTTCTATTTTTAATTGGAAAATAGGAATTGTATTTTTAATAGGTTCAATATTATCACTCGTGATTATTTCTTTTATGCAAAGTGCAAGTTTAAAAACTGCTACTATTTCTAAAGAATTTCAAAATCAAGCAAATAATAAAGTTATTGAGTATTTACGTGGACTTTCCGTTTATAAATTATATCCGGAAAGCAAGAATACATCAAAAGAAATGATGAACGTATTTCAGCGTTTAAGAGATAGTTCCTACAATATGGAAAAATCGTTTATAGGTAAAAGTATGATGTTTCTTTTAGTGGAACGCTGTGTATGTGGGTTGATTATGATATTGACAGGGATATTTGTTCTCCAGAATTCTATGTCGATTGAGAATGCTGTGATTATGTTTGTGGCAGTCTTTATTATTTACAAACCATTAGAAAACTTGGGGTCTATGACAGGAATGATACGAATGATGGAAATATCATTAAATAGAATTGAGAATATGCAAGAAGTTCCCATTATGAAAGGCGGTAACAAGTCTAGTTGTGATTATAGGATTGAATTGGAAAACGTCTCCTTTAAATATGAAGACGATCAGTTAGATGTTATTCGTGATTTATCATTGACTATTCCTGCTAATTCGTTAACTGCTATTGTTGGAGCTTCTGGCTGTGGGAAAACGACCTTAACACGATTAATTGCTAGATTTTGGGATTGCACATCTGGAAGTGTAAAAATCGGTGGCGTAAATGTTAAAGATATTGATATAGAGGAATTATACTCCTATTTTAGTATCGTTTTTCAAAACGTATTCTTATTTAATGATACTATTGAAAATAATATTAAGTTTGGAAATCCAAATGCTACACATGAAGAAGTTGTGGCGTGTGCAAAAAAAGCTTGCTGTCATGAGTTTATAGAACAGCTTCCTAATAAATATGAAACAATTGTTGGTGAGAATGGTGGAACATTATCGGGTGGAGAAAAGCAAAGAATTTCTATTGCTCGTGCTATTTTAAAAGACGCACCTATCATTTTATTGGACGAAGCAACAAGTAGTGTTGACCCTGAGAATGAATGGTTGTTACAACAAGCTATTAATGAACTTGTCAAAGGAAAGACGGTTATTATGATTGCTCATAAAATGAAAACTATTATGAACGCAGACCAGATTGTTGTTATGGATAAAGGCAAAATCCACGGTTTAGGTACTCATGAAGAATTATTAGGTACTGACGCAATTTACACAAAATTCTGGAACGCCAGAAAAAATGCTTCAGAATGGCAGATATAAAGGAGGAAGAAAGATGAACAATGCAAAGTTAAACGGAAAAGATTTGATTACAACAGGTATTTATACGGCGTTATATATAGTAGCACTTTTTGTTGCCAGTGTTGCGAACGTAACACCTTTTACTTTTATGTTTTATCCTGCGGTGGCGTCATTGTTGGGTGCGGTATTTTTTATCATGTTAGCAACAAAAATACATAAAGTTGGTGCAATTATTATTTGGGGTATTATAGTTGGTCTTCTATATATGGTATTGGGAATGGGAATGACCCTTCCATTTGCTATTGTTGGTGCAATTATCGCACAAATAATTATTACCAAAACAGGTTACACCAATTTTAAAATGACTACACTTGCGTACATAATTGTATCTGTTTTCTTCATCGGTGGATATGCTCAATTATTTGTTACAACAGAAAGTTATCTTGCTGAGTCTGTAAATCGTGGACTTTCGCAGGAATTTGTTGACGGACTGGCAAGTTATGCAACAGTACCATTTTTGATTATTATGATTGTTGTTTCAGCGGTATTTGCCCTTTTAGGCTGTTTATTGGCGAAGAAGATACTAAAAAAACATTTGGTGAAAGCAGGTGTCCTGTAATGGGACACCTAACTTTAGATGTAAGGACAAAGCTATTGCTTATTTTATATTCGAGTATTGTTGTATTTGCATTTTATTCTTTTTGGCTGGAAACGATTTTAATTATTTTACTCGGTACTATACAATTTTTGTCGAAGAAAAGTCTCGTTAGTTTAAGGCTCATTACACTATATGTTATATTTATTCTACTTCAAATTTTCTTATTACCTAAACTGACAGGGACGCTCTTAATGATGACTTCATTTTTTGTGGTGTCTTTCCGTAGACTGTTTCCATGTTTCCTATCGGGAATTTTATTGATTAATACAACAACAGTATCAGAACTGACCTCCGGCTTAAGTAAGTTAAAAATACCTCGTCAAATAATTATTCCCTTGACAGTTACTTTACGTTACATTCCAACGGTTAAGGAAGAGTTCGGATATATTAAAGATGCAATGAAAATCCGTAAATTTAAAATAAGAAAGGATAAATTTTTTTCAGATATTTTACAGCATATAGAATGTTATTATGTCCCTCTTCTTGTATCTGCTTCTCAAATTTCAGATGAATTGTCAACAAGTGCTGTTACAAGAGGAATAGAAAATCCTTGCAAAAAGACGTTTTTACACCCATGCTCTTTTGGCAAATTTGATGTAATCATTGTATCTATATTAGTGATTGTACTGATTTTTATTATAAATGAAACTTTTTAGGAGGTATGATGTTTTGATCGAATTAGATAATGTATCTTATCAATACAAAGGGAGCGACACCACAAACCTAAATAATTTTAGTTTAACAATACAAAAAGGAGAATGTGTTCTTTTATGTGGTAAAAGTGGGTGTGGTAAAACAACTGTAACAAAATTGGTGAATGGTATTATCCCTTATCTTTCCAATGGGGAAAAACAAGGGCTGGTTACGTTGAACAACCAAAACATAGAGAATATTCCTATGTATAAATTGTCACAGATAGTAGGCTCAGTGTTTCAAAATCCTAAGTCACAGTTTTTTAATTTAGATACTGATAGTGAGCTTACTTTTGCTTTAGAAAATCAAGGATTACCTGTGGACAAAATTAAAGAACGTTTAGAAGAAGTAACTAATAAGCTTGCCATTCATCATTTGAGAAAACGTAACATATTTGAATTGTCAGGTGGCGAGAAACAACTGATTGCTATTGCTTCTGTATATATGGCTAATCCAGAAATATTCGTATTAGACGAACCGACAGCAAATTTAGATTTGCTGGCAATAGATACCTTAAAAGAAATCTTACTCTATATGAAGCAAGAAGGAAAAACAATTTTAATTGCAGAACACCGTTTATCTTATCTGAAAGAAGTTGTAGATAAAGTTGTCTTTATGGAAAACGGCTTTTTAAAAGAAATATATACCAATAAGGAATTTTACAATTTAAGCGATAGCAAAAGAAAGTCATTGGGTTTACGACGTCTTCATGATGAAATAGAGGAAGTGTCGGGCAATAGGTATACAAAAAAAGAAATTAGCGTTTGTTTAAATAATATCAGTATTTCTTACGGGAAAAAATCTATTTTAACGAATATTTCTTTAAAGGCACACAAAGGAGATATTATTGGTATAACGGGCAGTAATGGCATTGGTAAATCGTCTTTGTGCCGTACAATTTGCGGATTACATTCTTTGACAAAGGGTAATATTACTTATTCTGAAAATTTGGCGAGAATACCAATTAGATTGCAGATGAGCTATTTAATTATGCAGGACGTTAATCATCAGTTGTTTGGTGAAAGTGTTGAGGACGAGTGTATAATGAATAATGATACCGCTACTGTAAAACAAATTGAGGATATATTAAAAATTATGGATTTGTTTTCCTATCGCCAAAAACACCCTATGGCACTATCGGGTGGTCAAAAACAGCGTTTGGCTATTGCAGTAAGCTTATTGCTAAAAAAAGATATATATATTTTTGACGAACCAACAAGTGGCTTGGATTATGTATCAATGTGTTCTGTAAGAGAACAAATTATTTCTCTTACAAAAAAAGGGGCAACTGTATTTTTGGTAACTCATGATATGGAATTATTGGATACACTTTGTAATCGTTGTTTATTCCTTTGTTCAGATAAGATAGTAGAAATCTTTCGAGATAAAAATAATTATAGTGTTCATGTAAAAAGGATGTTGCTAGAAAACAGAGAATGATATGAGTACATACATAATGCGAAAGTTGGTGATAACGTGGGAAAATATTAATTGTAGAATTTTCTGAAAAAGAAGAGGCTTTATTTTATCAAACTATGCAATGGTTATCTTCAAAATTGAATACTAATTCATTAAATATGGAAATAAAAATAGAAGGACTTTTTATAAATCCATATAAACGCACTGTTATAGATAAAAACGATAAACATATATATTTAACTGCAAAGGAGTTTGACCTACTATATTTCCTTTCCAGCCATAAAGGACAGGTATTTACCAAAGAACAGATTTACGAAAATGTATGGGGATATGACAATGCGCCGGACGCAAGTAACCTTTCCTCATTTATTAGAAAGTTGAGACTAAAAATCGAACCACACCCAGACAATCCACGATATATTATTACTGTCTGGGGTGTGGGATATAAATTCAGCGAAAAATAAAACCGTAGCTGTATTTCACAATCTATTGTGATCTGCACGCTACGGTTTTTGAAATATAATATAGATATTTTCATTAACGGGCAGATAGGAAAATAATAGAACGATAGATAAATAGGTTTGTCATTAGTATTAGCGGTTCTATCTCGTTGAATGAACATTATTCATTGACAATCGTTCACTCGTGTTGTATAATAACCTACGAAAGGAGCGATATTATGAACCAAAATAAAGAAAATTCAAAAAAAACTTTCGACAAGCAGGCTATATCTTATGATACTGATATGGTAGGTGAACATGCAAGAAATTTATATGCTCCAATTTTAAAAAAACTGAAGCAGGAAGAACATGTTGGTTCACTTCTTGATTTAGGGTGTGGAACAGGAGCTTTGTTAGAAAGTATATTTAACTTGAATATTACAAAACAGTTATCTGGAATAGACTTATCTCCCAATATGATTGAAGAAGCAAAAAAAAAGATTGGCGATAATGCGAAATTATACATTGGAGATGCTGAAAATCTACCTTTTGAAGATAGCTTATTTGATACGGTGATATGTAATGACTCATTTCATCATTACCCCTCACCGGATAAAGTAGTAAAAGAAGTATCACGGGTATTAAAAAAAGGTGGACTTTTCATTATTGGCGACTGTTGGCAACCAGCAGGAGCCAGACAAATTATGAATTTTTACATGAAGCGTAGTAAAAGTGGTGATGTGAAAATATACTCAAAAAAGGAAATGGAAAATCTATTATCAAAAGATTTTTGTACAGTATTGTGGGAACATATTAGCAATACTTCTAGTTTAACAATAGCACGAAAATGACTGAATATTAGTCATTGACATGTAACGTCCAAGACATTACGATGAAAAAGGAGGTGTGTAATAATGCGTATTTCAAAAGAACCAGAAGAAAGAAAACAAGAAATTTTGGAAACAGCAATGAAGTTATTCGCACAAAACGGTTTTGAAAAAACATCAATTTCTGATATTGCAAGAGAAATAGGCGTTGCTCAAGGACTTTGTTATAGATATTTCCCGTCTAAAGATGTTCTATTCCAAACAGCTTTAGATGAGTATGCAAATATGTTAATTTCTAAAATGACAAAAGATATCGACATAAAACAAGACACTTTAAAGGAAATCCTTAATAAAATGACGCTTTTTTCAGAACACGAAAGTGATACTTACTATCAAATGTTTCATGATAATCAAAATAAAAATTTTCATGATTTACTTGTTTTATGTGTTTGTAAAAAGCTAACTCCTATTGTTAAAGAAATAATTATTCGAGCTAATCAAAATCATGAGATAAATGTTTCTGATCCAGAAACGTGTGCGAGTTTTTGTGTTTTTGGTCAGTTAGGAATATTGATGAATAATGAAATTGCTTTAAATGAAAAAAGTGACAGAATAAAAGCCTTTTTTAATAAATTATTTAATTTTTGATATATTCCCTGCTTAAAGCAGGGAATATTTAAACGCTAAATATGAATGATGTTCATTCAATAACGGAGGACTTATTATGAATAGTAAGATAGACTTTATTAATGGAGATACAAAAAAATGTTTATTATCCATGACGCTTCCAATGATTGTCGCTATGTTTTTAAATATGGCATACAATTTAGTGGATAGTCTTTGGATTGGGAACTTATTAGGAGAACAAGCCTATGCGGCACTTACAAATTCTACACCTATAATCTTGATTTTAACCTCAATCGGTATGGGGGCAACAAATGGTGTTTCTATTCTTTTATCGCAAGCAATCGGAGCAAAAAAAGACACAAAGAAAAATCGTGTATTATCTACTTCATTTTTTGTGTCTGTAATATTTTCAATACTGATTACAATTTTATTAGAAGTATTTTTAAACCCTATTTTAACTGCTTTGAATACGCCAGATGAAATATTTGATATGGCACGAAGCTACTTGTCTATTTATATCTTAGGTTATGTAGCTGTCTATTTATATTTATATTTCACAGCGGTTTTAAGAAGTTTCGGAAATACAATGTTTCAAGCTGTTGCAATGCTTGTATCTACCCTACTTAATGCAATTTTAGACCCTATACTTATTAAAATAATTGGATTTCATGGTGCGGCTATTGCAACATTGACCTCACAAATTATCTGCTTGATTTTTATGTGTATCTATATTTCAAAAAAGAAATTATTTAAGTTTACTCTATCTGATTTTGATAAATCGGAAATTATGCCACTTATTAAAAATGCTGTGCCGTCGGTTATTCAGCAGAGTATTCCCGCTATTAGCACGACTTTTCTGACCGCATTAGTAAGCGGTTATGGTATTTCAGCTATTGCCGGTTATGGTGTAACAGGAAAATTAGAAACCATACTATTCTATCCAGCTATGGCATTAAATATGGTATTGACTTCAATAGTTGGACAATGTATAGGCGGAAAACGAATTGATAGAGCTAAAGATTATTTAAAATTATCTTTGAAATATGGAAGTATCACTTTAATTATACTATCACTGATTATTATTGTTTTCTCAAAACAATTAGCAGGGCTTTTTGTGGCAAGTGATAATGTAGCAGTTATTGTTAATCAGTATTTTACGATAGTCAGCATAGGCTATGTTCTTTACACAATTACAAGCTGTTGTCTAGGTACATTAAATGGACTTGGAAAACCAACAAGAAGTATGATACTTATGATTTTTTACTATATTGTTATCCGTATTCCATTAGCATATATTTTCGCAAGTTTAGGAAGTGGTTTAACTGGAATTTGGTTAGCTATTTTAATCAGTCATATTATTGCTTGTATTGCAAGTGTAGTATGTGATATTGGTTCTATGAAAATAGAGGGATAAAAATAGACTGGATTAAAATGATTATTAATTATTTGTTGAAAGTTGGTGATGATATGGGAAAATATTAGTGATTGAGTTTTCTGAAAATGAAGAAAAAATATTTCAACAAACCGTTGAGTGGCTAACGTCTAAACTTAATAATTCTCCTGAGTTAATAAAACCTAGCAAGACACAATTCTATTTGAATTTATACACTAGGACTTTTGTAAATGAGAATGGAAAATCTGTCTATCTGACAGCTAAAGAATTTGACCTATTATATTTCCTTTCCAGCCACAAAGGACAGGTATTCACAAAAGAACAAATTTACGAAAAAGTATGGGGATATGACAATGCACCAGACGCAAGCAATCTTTCCTCATTCATCAGAAAGCTAAGACTAAAAATCGAACCACACCCAGACAATCCACGATACATCATCACTGTCTGGGGTGTGGGATATAAATTCAGCGAAAAATAAAACCGTAGCTGTATTTCACAATCTATTGTGATCTGCACGCTACGGTTTTATTTGTCCTCATTTAATTTTGCTTCAAACATTTTTACGGTTCGCATGGAAGTTTTGGTTGCTTTCAAAACATCTACCAGCACACGGATTTCATATTCGTTACAATCTTCCAGTATCTCCTTCGCTTCTTTCTCAAAGATAGGCTTTGAAGTTAAAACTGTATCACATAGTAATTCGTCAACTGACACCGTCAATGTATTGGCAATAGCGACCAAAGTTGTTAAACTGACTGATGTATTACCTGTTTCTATATTGCTTACGTGCTGTGGAGTAACGCCTATTTTGTCAGCAACGGTTTCTTGAGTAAGGTTCTTTTTAATTCTGGCAATCTTAATTCTTTTGCCGATAGCTTTATAGTCAAGCTCCATATAACTGACACACTCCTTTCAAAAAATCTATTCTTATACATTGTAACCTTTGCAAAAATGCTTTATAATGGACTAATAAAGGTATCTATTCCAACAGTTATAGTTTTATTTGATTTTGATAGAATATACATCTTAGAAAAGAGGTGCATTAGAGATATGATGAAATTCAGTAAAAGGGACAGCAGGAAAATGATAAAAGAAATGGCTCGTCTACATGGGCTTTCTGTTTCAGAAGTCCGTGAACAGATACAGGATAAAATCATAGCGGTAATGAATAGTGACGACCCAGACCAGCAGGCAGAGTTTAGGCGTATGTTTGGCAACAGTACACCTACACCAGAGGAATTTATCTGTACTGCCAGCAGACAGCTAAAATTTTAAGGATTTAGGAGTGGCTATTATGGTTCAAGCGGAGAAGCAAAAGGAAGTGTTTCTGTCTCTATGCGGACAGCATGACTACAACTTACTGACAGGAAAGGAAGCCATGACACAAGCAGATTTTGAGCGTATCACATACATCACAACCGTTCTTGGTTATTCTTCCTACACGCAGGAATTGATTAGTGAGCATTTAGAAATGGCGTGTAAGGAAGCAGAACGTACAGACAGGGAGTTCGATATTCTGAAAGGCTATCCAGAATACTATGAAGATGAAAATGTTTATGAACAGATTGATAAATGGATAGAGGACTTCATCAGTCAAGTACCGCCAGCAAAGCAGGACGATATTCGCCAGCTTATTAAAGAAAATACAGAGATTATCTGATACACAAGGTTATCGCAATCACGGCATTTATGCTGGGTGTGATAGCCTTTTTTAGTTCCTGCTGAAAAACAGGGATTTGGACGGAATTAGGAGGGATTTATCTTTTATGCTTATTCTGTTGAAATTTGCCTTATTTTGGCAAGGCGATTTCTTCACGGGAGGATTTCGAATGACAGGAGCGCATAAAAGAAAATCATCAAAAAAAATTCAATCCATGTTAAGGGAGTTTACAGCTATTTCCATGTAGAAT
Source organism: Eubacteriaceae bacterium CHKCI004 (assembly GCA_900016875.1). Lineage (GTDB taxonomy): Bacteria > Bacillota > Clostridia > Lachnospirales > Lachnospiraceae > Anaerobutyricum > Anaerobutyricum stercoris. Next base: position 26,078 of record FCNR01000017.1, read on the forward strand.
TTCCTCACTATCTGTCGATTATATTCATTAAAGCTCAACGAGGTTATTACAACTTCTTGGGCTTTTTTGCTTTTTCTAGATTTCTTTTTCAAACTTTGCCAGCTCGTACCCTCTCATTTGTATTAATGACGGAAAGGGGGAAGGAGCGGTTACAATCACCACCTTTTGACGAACGAAAGGAGGTGAAAATGTGAACAGACCCACTTCTCCAGAAGATGTCCAGAAAGTCTTTGACTGTTACTGTAAGAAGATTTTGAAGAATGAAGCTATCAACATTCAAAAGCATTACCAGCATTTGAATGACGTACAGGTTTCCTTTTCAGAACTCACGCCAGAACAGCTTGCGGAACTCGCTACTTATGACGATTATTCCACGGACTATGACCTTTACAAAGTCATGGGCTACGACGTGAAAATCAAGAATGAGTTGTTGAGTGAAGCATTACAGGAACTTTCTGAGGAAGAACGCTTTATCTTGTTGCTCTACGGTTTAGGCTTCAACGACGGCGAGATTGCCGACCTGCTGAAAATTGTACGCCGTACAGTGAACTATAAGCGTCAAAGAGGATTTGAAAAAGTCAGAAAAAGAATGGAGGAAAAACAGCATGAAGAAGAATAAAGCGGTACATAAAGGCAATGGCTTACTGCCTTACCCTGTTATCGTTTCAGCTTCACAGGGCGATATTCTGGCTATGAATGTTGTATTGTCCCATTACGAGCCTTATATTGCCCGCTTGTCCATGCGAACAAGCATTGACGAATACGGCAATCCTCATACCACCGTTGACGAGGATATGCGTAGCCGTCTGGAAGCAAAGCTGATTGAGCAGGTGCTTAATTTCAAAGTAGCGTAAATCTACGTCCCATTACAGAGTGACGCATTACCCCCTTTCCTGCGTCCTCTCTGGGATTTATACATCTTTCAAAGTCTATATAGCTTTGTATTTATATGGGCTTTGACAGGCGTATAAACAGCCGTTGTTGTTCTTTGACAAGTGAATAAAGCAGACAGATACGTTTGTGATACAGCGAGCCACGGGGACTGTACGCCACGACCTTTCCAAAAGAGAGCGAGCGACCCATGCAGTGATCCGAGAGCGACCGTTGGAAAAGTCGCTTTGCCACGACCTGTATTCACAGGATAATGATACGTCCCAGAGGTGGTTTTGCTCATAGGAATGAGATTGGTTGAGATACCAGCGGAGCTTTTCCAGAGCCGTCTGTCTGCTTCCCAAAATACAGGAAAGGGGGTGTTGCAAAATAAGTGATACTGATATGCTTATTTTGCTGATATATGAACAAGACAAAAGAGCGAAAAACCAGCCAGCCGATTACTGTTGATATAGAGGGGCTTTCTGCTATGCTCTCATGCGGTCATGCTACGGCAAGGAAAATCGGTGAGCAGGCAGAAGCAAAAATTGTCATAGGTCGCAGGGTTCTTTACTCCGTGGAAAGGGTCAAAAAATATCTGCTTTACCTTGCAGAATAGGACGGTTTTCTATTTATGTTCTTGCGGAAATATGGTATAATTATTTATAGGCAAACCACGCTGTGAGAACATGAAAAGAGGGCTACAAGAAAGGAATGGTTCTCATGGCAGTTAGCAGAAAAGACCCGAAAGGGAGAAAATTAAGAGAGGGCGAAAGCTGGCGTAATGACGGCAGATACAGCTATCGCTTCACGGATATAAGGACAGGAAAACGTCGTACAATCTACGCACAAGATTTACCAGAGCTTAGAGAGAAAGAAAAAAAGATTGCAAAGGATATGGACGATAATATTCTGACAGACAGTGCAATCAAGAAAATGACGTTAAACACCTTGTTCGAGCGATACATGGCGACCCGTGAACTGAAAGAGCCTACACGAGTGAATTACATTCGTGTATGGAATAATCGGGTGAAAGATGAAATCGGCAACATTAAAGTTGTCCAGATGTTACCCTCTCACATTAAAGCCTACTATTCAAAATTGTCCAAAGCTGGATATGCTCATTCTACTATCAAGTATATTAACAACATGATTTTTCCTGCGTTGGAAATGGCGGTTGATGATGATATTATCCGCAAAAATCCGGCAAAAGGTTCTATCAGTGATTATGGCAGACCAGCAGAGGAACGTGTGGCGTTGACAATCTTACAACAGGAAAAGCTCATTGATTTTGTGAAGCAGAGTAATGTCTACAATACTTATTATCCTATGCTTACGATTATGATAGGTACAGGGTTAAGGTGTGGAGAGCTGATCGGTCTTACATGGAAAGACGTGGACACGAGAGCAAGACGCTTGAATGTAGACCACCAGCTTATTTACAAGAATTATGGAGACGGCTGTCGCTTCCATATTTCTACTCCAAAGACGGACTCCGGTATTCGTGTGATACCTATGACGCAGGAAGTACAGAAAGCATTTGAAGAACAGAGGAAAATCAACTTCATGCTGGCGAAAGATAAGTCTTTTGAGGTGGACGGATATTCTGGTTTTGTTTTCACTGCTAAATCCGGCAGACCGCTTATGCCTTATGGTGTAAACAGTGTATTGTATAACATTGTGGACGCATATAACAAAGCGGAAGTCCAAAAGGCAAAGAAAGAACATAGGAAAGCAGAACTGCTTCCAAAGGTTTCTGCTCATGTTATGCGACACACAGCCTGCACGAGAATGGCAGAGTGCCGTATGGACATTAAGGTATTGCAGTACATTATGGGACACGCTCATTTTGATGTGACTATGGAAGTGTATAACCACTTGGGCGATAGGGCAAGGATTGAAAACGAGATAGCAAAGCTGGATAGTATGGCAGTGAACTTCTGACACCAGAAAAGAAAAAATTGGTGTCAAATTGGTGTCAAACCTAAGAAAAATGACAATTTCAAGATTGGAAAATGCTTGCAAACCATTGATTTTACTGGGTTTGCAAAAAAATATTAAAAAAATTAGCACTCAACGCTTGACATGGCTAATAATGAGTGTTATATTACATCTAGAACAAAGGAAGAGGGTTAAAAAGACAGGAAGCTGTACATGATAATTCCTAACCGGAGTTCCAGGAAACGTAATGGTTGAACCTTGAAGCGGAATAGCCGGAATCGGCATGGTGATGATGACGCGGGCGGCTGTGAAGCGGATGGTTCATAAATGTATAAAAGCGGATTCTGAGTGTCCACTTTTCAAATGGAAAAGGAGCGATGATTTATGTTGATGCCTAGTATTTTTGGAGAAAATTTATTTGATGACTTTTTTAATGATTTTCCGTTCTATGATGACAGAGATATGAAGAGAGCACAGAAGAAGCTGTATGGCCGGAAGGCTAATCATTTAATGAAGACAGATATTAAAGAGATGAAGGACGGCTATCAGCTTGAAGTTGACCTGCCGGGATTTAAGAAAGATGAGATTAAGGTTTCCCTGGAGAATGGTTATCTGACCATTGAGGCAGCCAAAGGACTCGATCAGGATGAGCAGGAGAAAGAGACCGGACGTTATATTCGGAGAGAACGTTATGCCGGCGCCTGCCAGAGAAGCTTCTACGTAGGGGAAGATGTAACGCAGGAAGATATCAAGGCAGAGTTTAAACATGGTATTTTGAACCTGTTTGTTCCGAAAAAAGAAGCAAAACCTGTGGTAGAAGAAAATAAATACATCAATATTGAAGGATAATTTCATTAATTAAATTATGAAATACGGTGCGGGCGGCTTATGGAGCCGCCCGGAATTCAAGCTTTGACGCAGATAGTGGAGGTATCAGAGATGGATGTTTTAAAAGCGGAAAAAAGAGATATGAGTGTGAAGGCCCGGCGGTTGAGAAGAGAAGGCTTTGTGACGGGAAATGTATGTGGAAAGGATATTGAAGGTTCTATTCCCGTGAAGATGGATAAAAAAGATGTGAATCACATTTTGAAGGATAACAGCAAAGGAAGTCAGATTCTTCTGGAGGTTGACGGAGAGACGCACAATGTACTGATTAAAGAGATTCATTATAATGCCCTCGATAATGTTGTGGAGGAGATTGAATTTCAGGCTCTGGTGAAGAACCAGAAGGTACAGTCCGTCGCTGAGATTGTTCTGGAGAACAGAGACAAGGTGGACGGCGGAGTCGTTCAGGAACAGCTGGAAGAGATTGAGTACCGGGCATTGCCAGAGAATCTGGTGGAGAAAATCATTCTTGATGTCGGCGATATGAAGGTCGGAGATGTTTTGAGAGTCAAAGATCTGGATATCTTTAAAAACGAAGCGGTAGACGTTCTATCTGATCCGGAGGCGCAGGTCGTGACAGTGACGGCTGTGAAGAAGGAAGCCGATGCTGAGGAGACTGCGGAGGAAGACGCAGAATAGAGGGGCCGGATAGACGCCGTTGTGCGGCCGCGTGTTCTGTTGATTGATAAAGGAAGGTGATGAAATGGCAGCAAAAAGAGATTATTATGAAGTGCTTGGCGTTGCAAAGAATGCCAGCGCCGCCGAGATTAAGAAGGCGTATCGTAAGTTGGCAAAGAAATATCACCCGGATACGAATCCCAATGACAGGCATGCGGAGGAAAGGTTTAAAGAAGTCTCTGAGGCTTACGATATCCTCAGTGATGAGGAAAAACGGAAAATGTACGACCAGTTCGGGCATGCGGCTTTCTCGGAGGGCGGTCCCGGAGGTTTTGGTGCCGGCGGCAATGGATACAGCTACAGCCGGAACAATGGGAACGGATACCAGGAGTTTCATTTTCACACCGGCGATGGCAATATGAACATGGATGATTTTTTCAGCGATTTGTTCGGCGGGGCCTTTAAGAACGGCGGCTTCGGCGGAGCAGGTTTTCACGGTACGGGCTCGCGTGGGTCTGGCTATGGAAGTTCCGGTTTCACAGACTTCGGAGGAAGTTCCGGATTCGGCAGTCATTTTGGTGGTGGATATTCCGGAAAAGGAGCCGATTTGAATGCCGACGTGGACGTCACATTTGATGAGGCGGCTTTTGGCGGCAAAAAGGTGATTCGCCTGCAGGGCAGCGACGGGCGTGTACAGTCCTACGAGGTAAATATTCCTGCCGGTATTGAGTCTGGCAAGAGTATCCGGCTTCGCGGCAAGGGACAGCCGGGTGCTGGCGGCGGTGAACCGGGTGATTTGATCCTGAAAGTAAATGTACAGGATAAGCCGGGATTTCACCGGGAAGGAGCCGATGTTTATACCACAGCAAATGTACCCTTTACCACAGCGGTCTTTGGCGGCGAGGTTTCCGTTCAGACCATTGACGGAAGAGTTGTGTGCAGGATTCGTCCGGGAACTCAGTCAGGAACGAAGATCAGGCTTCGCGGCAAGGGCGTCGTGAAGATGGGGAGAACATCAGAGCGCGGCGACCAGTATGTCACCGTACAGATTCAGGTGCCGACCAATTTGAGCCGGGAGGCGCAGCGTAAGCTCAGAGAATTTGAGCAGGCATGTAAAAAACCGGGAAGCAGCAGCTTCGGAAGAGGAAGCGCAGCGTGATGATGGCAGCTGCCTGGAAGAAAGCACAGCGTGACAGCATATGATAAAAATAACAGCTTTTAAAGCGTTCACATAGATACACAGAATAATGTATAAATAATTAATATAGATAGATACACAATAAATAAGAGATAGATATACACTATATAAAAGAGGATTCTGAGTATCCACTTTTTAAATGGAAAAGGAGCGATGATTTATGTTGATGCCTAGTATTTTTGGAGAAAATTTATTTGATGACTGGATGGATTTTTCATTCCCGTCTTTTGACAGAGATTTTTATGGAAATAGTTCCCGCAGTGTAATGAAGACAGATGTCAAGGAGACAGATAAAGGATATGAACTTGACATTGAACTTCCGGGTTATCAGAAGGAAGATGTAAAGGCACAGCTGAAAGATGGTTATCTGACCGTACAGGCAGTGAAAAATGTAAATAATGACACGAAGAACGAAGAAGGTGCTTATATCAGAAGAGAGCGTTATGCAGGAACCATGAGCAGGAGTTTCTATGTTGGCGACAATGTGACAGAAGCAGATATTCAGGCTAAGTTTGAGAATGGTGTTCTGAAGCTGGCAGTTCCGAAAAAAGAGGCGAAAAAAGTAGAAGAAAATAAATACATTGCCATTCAATAAAAAATGCCGCGGCATAGCGGCGATGAAAACTATAACGTAACAGTGACATTTTGATATTCCTAACAGCTTTTCTTTGCAGAGAAGCCGTCCGTCGGAGGTAACAAAAACCGCCCGGCGGGCGGCTTATTTATATTTATGTTATTACTTTTCTTACATTTCTGACTATTCGCGTATATAGGCGCCTTTCTGTTCCCAGTGACCAACCCATTTGGCCTGGCGGCTGGTTCCCTGCGGGCGTTTGCCGGAAGCAATCTGCAGCGGGTCGCCTACGGTCTGAGCGTTGTGAATCAGCTTATTGTATACGGATTCGTCCAGAGCTGATTTCTGAACGAGCATATTTACAATGGCAAAGGAGCCATGAATCTTTTCGACAGACAGGGCGGCGGCCTTCATGGCAGACTCCACCGCACTGGCAGTGCCTTCGATCTTGACTACGATCATACCGCTGTGCCCGGAGTATTCATATCCTAATAATTTAACGTTGGCGGATTTTGCGGCGGTGTCCGCGGCCTGGATGGCGGCGGCAAGACCTCTTGCCTCAATCAGTCCGATACATTTTCTCCCCATTGCTGTCACCTGTTTCTTCATAGAGTCTGTCATTTTTTATTTTTATCTTAACATTTTCCTGCAAAGTGTCAATGGAATTCCTTTTGAAAAAAGGGGGTTATTTTGTGGTGAAATAGTTGACAAAAAAAACGCGGCATTATATAGTAGTACCGACTGGTACTACGTATGGAAAAGAGGCGGGAAATATGCTGGAAGATGGAAGAGTTTCCGATAATATTGTATTGCTGCAGCAGTTCGGATTGACCAGGCAGGAGGCGAAGGTCTATCTGCTTTTGCTGACAGAGGGATGTCTGAGCGGCTACGAGGCGGCAAAAAGAGCCGGTATCTCCCGTTCTAATGCCTACGGGGCGCTGGCGGGGCTGGTGGACAAGGGCGCCGCTTATGTTCTGGAGGAGCAATCCGTGCGCTATGAGGCAGTGCCGGTGCAGGAGTTCTGTGATAATAAGATACATTTTCTGAAAGAGGCGGCGAAGACGCTGGAGGAGAAGATTCCGAAAGAGATGCACCAGGAGGAGCATTATGTCACCATCCGGGGCAGGAGGAATGTGGAAGATAAGATCAGAAATATGCTGCGCCAGACGAAGGAGAGGGTCTATCTGTTTGGTTCGGCGGCTACCCTGGCGCTTTTTGAAAGTGAGCTTAATGAGCTGGTTCAGGCAGGGAGGAAGGTCGTTCTGCTGACGGAGGAGTCCTGTGAGCTTGCGGGCGCGATTATGTACTGCACGGCGCAAAGAGGAAGTTCTGTCCGGCTGATCACAGATTCCAGCTATGCCCTGACCGGAGAGCTGGGGGAGGAGGCGCGCACGGCGTGTCTGTATTCCGCGAATCCCAATCTGGTGCAGCTGCTGAAGGACGCCCTGGCCAATGAGATTCAGTTAAATGTTATAAAACAACAGTAAAATGTTCATTTCGAACGGTAAATAAAGCAATATTGACAGAAAGGATAAGGATAAGATGGAGAAAAAACCTTTTGTGACAAAAGAGCAGTTGGAGGAGATTGTAAAAGAATATCCGACGCCGTTTCATCTTTATGATGAGAAAGGAATCCGGGAGACGGCACGGAATCTATACAAGGCGTTTTCCTGGAATGAAGGATTCCGGGAGTATTTCGCGGTGAAAGCAACGCCGACCCCGGCGATTTTAAAGATACTCAAGGAGGAAGGCTGCGGCGTGGACTGCTCTTCTCTGACAGAGCTTATGATGAGCGACCGCTGCGGTTTTGCGGACGGAGAATCCATTATGTTTTCTTCCAATGAGACTCCGGCGGAGGAATTTGTGCTGGCAAAGAAGCTGGGTGCCATCATTAACCTTGATGATATCACTCATATTGATTTTCTGAAAGAAGCCTGCGGTATTCCGGGGAGAATCTGCTGCCGTTTTAACCCGGGCGGAATCTTTTCTCTGGGGACGGATATTATGGATAATCCGGGCGACGCCAAATACGGCATGACTAAGCCGCAGATTTTTGAGGCGTTTAAACGACTCAAGAGAGAGGGTGTGAAAGAGTTCGGTATTCATTCCTTCCTGGCCAGCAATACAGTATCCAATGAATACTATCCGACGCTGGCGGCGATTCTCTTTAATCTGGCTGTAGAGCTGAAAGAGAATCTTGATGTGCACATCGGGTTTATTAATCTTTCTGGCGGAATCGGTATCCCTTATACACCGGATAAGGAGCCAAACGATATTTTCGCCATTGGCGAGGGTGTTCGCGCCGCTTATGAGGAGATTCTTGTGCCGGCGGGAATGGGAGATGTGAAGATATTCACAGAACTTGGCCGCTATATGCTTGGGCCGCACGGTCATCTGGTGGTAAAGGCCATTCATGAGAAACATACTTATAAGGAATACATCGGTGTGGATGCCTGCGCCTGCAATCTGATGCGTCCGGCCATGTATGGCGCATATCACCATATCACGGTTATGGGCAAGGAAAATGAGCCGTGTGATCATACCTATGATGTGGTAGGTTCTCTTTGTGAGAATAATGACAAATTTGCCATTGACCGTAAGCTGCCGAAGATTGATATGGGAGATCTACTGGTCATCCACGATACCGGCGCTCACGGTTTTGCCATGGGATATAATTATAACGGCAAATTAAAAAGTGCGGAGATTCTCCTGCAGGAGGATGGAAGCACCAGAATGATCCGCCGTGCGGAGACACCGGAGGATTATTTCGCGACGATTGAAGGATTTGATTTTTAGAATAATTGAGTAAAGATTTTGGGATGCTCCTTCAGAAGGGAAAATTGTTTCCCTTCCGATTGGTGCGTATTGCGCAAAAGGGGAAAAATCGGATAGTAGATTTTTCCCCTGAATATATTCTGATTCTATGGTTATCGTTTTTGTTTATGAAATATAATTTATCAAAATGGTAACTTTAGGTGTCGGTAGTAAATTATGCGATTGAGTCAAAATGCTGTTTCATTTTCTGTACTTCTGATTCCAGGACATTGAACCGGATCAGAAACATTTCTTTTTCACTTTCCATTTGCAGTACATGATCTAATTTGCGTGATAAATCGGTATGACCTTCAGCAATTATTTTTATGTTTCTGTTTGTTTCATTTTCCAGAGTAGTTTCAATTAATGCTGTCCGGAGTTTCAGATCGTCAACATCAGTTTTCAGAGCGCTTACGTCGGTTTTCAGAGCACTTACGTCAGTTTTCAGAGCACTAACATCGGTTTTAAGGTCGGCGATTTCGGACTTGACATCATTAAGGCCAGTATTTGCGTTTTGTACTTCGGATAAAATCATTTGCAAGAGTTCCCGTTCGGACATTATATCACCTCGCTTTCATTTTGTGTGGGTAAGAGTACTATAACATATACCTTAAAAAATGTCTATAAGATATTAATATATTTTCTTTTCGGAGAGACGAATGGTATTAAGATGATAATAATAAAAGATTTGTTGTTAAAAAAACACAAAAAAATATACTGAGATTTATATAAAAAGGCAGAAATACTGCAGTTTGTTAATATGATAACAAAATCCTGTTGTAATTTGTATAATTCTACACTATAATAGATGTGTATTATGTATGTATATATGAAATCTACAGCAAAGAGGTGCTGAGAGAACTATATTAACCTTGAAAGAGCAAGCTGTCGTCGGACAGCAAAAGGAGGGTTTTATGCTGGAGCAAAGTTACTATGACAAAACGGATGAGATAATCGCGTCCCACGGGGCGAGAGAATCCTCACTGATTCCTATTATACAGGATATTCAGAGTGAGTACCGTTATCTTCCGCCGGAACTGCTTTCTTATGTGGCAGGGAAAATCGGAATTACTGATGCAAAAGCGTACAGTGTCGCAACTTTTTATGAGAATTTTTCCTTTGAACCGAAGGGAAAATATGTCATCAAAGTCTGTGACGGTACGGCCTGCCATGTGCGGAAGTCTCTGACAATTCTGGAAAGACTGTATACGGAACTGGGGCTTTCCAAGGAGAAAGTGACGACAGACGACATGATGTTCACGATTGAGACGGTTTCGTGCCTGGGCGCCTGCGGGCTTGCGCCGGTGCTGACGGTAAATGACAAGGTGTATCCGGCCATGACGCCGGATGCGGCGGCGGAGCTGATTCAGGAACTGCGTTCAGAAGGTTAGGTCAGGTATAAAGGAGATTAAAAAATGAGGATTGAGAACAGAGAAGCGCTTAATCAGCTGGAAGAATACGCGAAGCAGGTGATTGGGGTCAGCAAATGCAGAATATTGATCTGTGCCGGAACGGGATGTCTGGCCGGCGGTTCCGGGCAGATTTATGAGAAAATGTGCGAGCTGGTCAAAGGATATCCGGATGTGTCTGTGGAATTTGGTCCGGAGATTGCCCATGGAAATGGCCCGGTGGCGGTGAAGAAGAGCGGATGTCACGGATTTTGTGAGATGGGCCCGCTGATGCGTATTGAGCCGATGGGTATCTTATATACGAAGGTGTCCGTGGATGACTGTGAGGCTATTTTTGAGAGAACCATCAAAAAAGGAGATGTGATACGTCATCTCCTCTACAAACAGGACGGCATTGAATATCAGAAACAGGAGGAGATTCCTTTCTATAAGAAACAGACCCGTCTGGTACTGAAAAACTGCGGGCATATTGATGCGGAACATGTCGAGGAATACATTGCCTGCGGCGGCTACCAGGCGTTTGCCAAGGCGTTGTTTGATATGACGCCGGAGGAAGTCGTGCAGGAAATTATGGATTCCAATCTGAGGGGCCGCGGAGGCGGAGGCTTCCAGACCGGTTACAAATGGAAGCAGGTGGCCGGACAGAAAGAGAAGATTCGTTACGTTGTCTGTAACGGCGACGAGGGAGACCCGGGAGCCTTCATGGACAGAAGTATCATGGAGGGCGATCCGCACAAGATGATCGAGGGTATGATGATCGCGGCGTACGCTGTCGGCGCTCAGGAAGGATATATTTATGTGCGCGCAGAGTATCCGCTGGCCATCAGCCGTCTGAAGCTGGCTATCCAGCAGGCAGAAGAAAAGGGGCTTCTGGGGGACAATATTTTAGGAACAGACTTTTCATTTCATTTACATATTAACCGGGGCGCGGGAGCCTTTGTCTGCGGCGAGGGAAGCGCGCTGACCGCATCTATTGAAGGAAAGCGGGGCATGCCTAGAGTGAAGCCGCCGCGGACTGTGGAGCAGGGGCTTTTCGCGAAACCGACGGTACTCAATAACGTGGAGACCTTTGCCAATGTGCCGATGATCATTACCAATGGAGCGGCCTGGTACAAGACCATCGGGCCGGAGAAGAGTCCGGGAACCAAGGCGTTTGCCCTGACCGGAAGTGTGAAGAACACCGGTCTCATTGAAGTGCCGATGGGAACGACACTGAAGGAAGTTATCTTTGATATCGGCGGCGGCATCAAGGGAGATGCGGAATTTAAGGCGGTGCAGATCGGCGGGCCGTCCGGCGGCTGTCTCATCACCCCGCATCTTGATGTGAGTCTGGACTTTGATTCTCTGAAAAAGATGGGCGCTATGATCGGTTCCGGCGGCCTCGTTGTCATGGACAGCAACACCTGTATGGTAGAGGTGGCGAGATTCTTCATGAATTTTACCCAGAATGAGAGCTGCGGTAAATGTGTGCCGTGCCGGGAGGGTACGAAGCGGATGCTGGAGATTCTAGAGCGGATCGTGGCAGGAAATGGAACGCTGGAAGATCTGGATCTGCTGGAAGAACTGGCGACGACTATTACAGACACCGCTCTGTGCGGTCTTGGAAAGAGCGCGGCGCTGCCGGTGATGAGTACGCTGAAATTGTTCCGGGATGAGTATGTGCAGCATGTGGTGGATAAGAAATGTGCGGCGAAAAACTGTACGGCGCTGCGGCGGTTCGTCATTAGTCCAACCCGGTGCAAGGGCTGTTCCAAGTGTGCGAGAAACTGTCCGGTGGGCGCTATCAGCGGAAAGATTAAGGAACCATATGTGATCGATAATTCCAGATGTATCAAGTGCGGCGCCTGCGAGAGTGCCTGTGCATTTGGAGCCATCCACATTGAAGCGTAGGAGGCTGAGAGACTATGAAATATATGACCATCAACAATCGAAAAGTTGCTTTTGATGACGAGAAAAATGTACTTTCTGTCATCCGTAAATCCGGTATTGATCTTCCTACCTTCTGTTATCATTCGGAATTGTCCACCTACGGCGCCTGTCGCATGTGCGTGGTGGAGGATGACCGGGGCAAGATCTTTGCCTCCTGTTCCGAGGTGCCAAGGGACGGAATGGTGATCTATACAAATACGCCGCGGCTGCAGCATCACAGAAAAATGATACTTGAGCTGCTTTTGTCTTCACATTGCCGGGATTGTACCACTTGTAAGAAGAACGGCGTCTGTATCCTGCAGAACCTGGCCAAACAGCTGGGCGTAAGTTATATAAGATTTGAGAACAATAAACCGACGCTGCCGCTGGATGAGAGTTCGGACTGTATTGTCCGTGATCCGAATAAATGTATTCTCTGCGGCGACTGCGTACGTACCTGTGATGAGATTCAGGGACTGGGCATTCTGGACTTTGCCTACCGGGGTTCAAACATGCAGGTGATGCCGGCGTTTAACAGAACCATGGCGGAAACAGACTGTGTGGGCTGTGGCCAGTGCCGGGTGGTATGTCCGACCGGTGCCATCACCATCAAGCAGAATATCCATCCGGTATGGATGGCTCTGTCAGATAAGAATACCCGGGTGGTGGCGCAGATCGCGCCGGCCGTAAGAGTAGCTGTGGGCGATAAATTCGGTATCCCTAAGGGAGAAAATGCACTGGGACAGCTGGTGGCAGCTCTGCGGCGCATGGGATTTGACGAGATTTATGATACCAATTTTGGCGCAGACCTGACAGTCATGGAAGAGGCCAAGGAATTTGTGGAGCGGCTGGAGTCCGGAGAAAATCTTCCGCTTTTTACTTCCTGCTGTCCGGCATGGGTGAAGTTCTGTGAGAATAAATACCCTGATCTGCGGAAACACATTTCCACCTGCCGTTCTCCGCAGGAGATGTTCGGGGCTATCATCAAGGAAGAAGCCCGTATGAATAAAGAAGATACAAGAAAGACTATGGTGGTTTCCATCATGCCTTGTACGGCAAAGAAAGCGGAGATTCTTCGTCCGGAGCATTATACCGACGGCGAGCAGAACGTGGATCTGGTGCTGACTACCACGGAGATCACACGTATGATCAAGGAGGCCGGCATTGATCTGTCTCAAATGCCGTCCGAAGCTCTCGATATGCCGTTTGGCCTGTCCTCCGGAGCCGGAGCTATCTTTGGCGTTACCGGCGGCGTGACAGAGGCGGTGCTCCGCCGGCTCGTTGACAGCAGCGCAGCGGAGGATCTGGAGAATATCAGCTTTACCGGAATCCGCGGTACCGAAGGAATTAAAGAAGCTGTGGTAGATTTTCACGGGCGTGAGCTGAAACTGGCGGTGGTCAACGGCCTGCGCAATGCCGACGAAGTGATGAAGAAGATCCAGTCCGGAGAGGTATACTATGACTTTGTGGAAGTCATGGCCTGCAAACGAGGATGTATGGCTGGCGGCGGTCAGCCGGTTCCAATCGGCCCGCGCACCAAGGCAGCCAGATTTGAGGGTATCTATAAGATTGACAGCGTGGCGCAGATCAAGCGTTCTAACGAGAACCCTATTATTCAGACTCTTTACGATGGACTGCTGAAAGGAAAAGAGCATAAGCTTCTTCATAATGAGTGCTAAATATGATATGATAAACAGGGAGCAGCGAATGTCTGCTCCCTGTTTTGAATGTGAAGAAACAGCACATGACGACTGCTGATCATGAAAATATACAGGCAGCGGAAAGGGGAAGACCATGCGTGAGAGATTATTGACTGTGGTGGAAGCGGCAGAAGTTCTGAAGGTAAAGAAAAATACCGTTTACGATATGATAAAACGTGGGGATCTGAAGGCGTCCAAGCTGGGTAAACAGCTTCGTATCCGGCAGGAGGATCTGGATGAATATATCCGGTACGGAGGCCGGATGCCGAAGGAGGCAGCCGGAGAAGAGGGAAGTTCATCGGCAGGAGCGGGCTGGCTGCGGAGCGGATTGGCAGAAGGAAGGAGAAACGATAACGGGCCTCTGATCATCTGCGGGCAGGATGTGGTGCTTGATATTCTGGCGGACCGGCTGAGCCGCCATCCGGAAGGATGTCCGGCAGTGCGATCTTATAAGGGGAGCTATAATGCGCTCTATGCCATGTATCAGGGACAGGTGGATGTGGCGACGGCGCATCTTTGGCATGGGGCGACGGATAGCTATAATCTGCCTTATGTGAGCAGTATGCTGCCGGGGACAGATCTGGTGGTCGTCCATATGCTCAAGCGGAAGGAAGGCTTTTATGTGAAGAAGGGGAATCCGAAGAATATTCAGACCTTCGATGATCTGAAAAGAGAAGATGTCCGGATTGTGAGCCGCGAGGCAGGAAGCGGGGCAAGGGTGCTGATGGATGAAAAACTGCGGCAGCATCACATTTCTCCGGCAGAGGTGCGGGGGTATCATAATATCGTCAATTCCCATCTGGAAGCTGCCGCCGCTGTCTCAAGAGGTGAAGCCGACGTGGCGCTGGGAACAGAGAAGCACAGCCTTCAGGTATCTGGTATTGATTTTATCTTTCAGCAGGAGGAATCCTATGATATGGTCTTTCGTAAGGAGGACTTTTGGAAGCCGCCGTATCAGGCGCTGCTCCATATCCTGCAGTCTTCAGAATACCAGGAAGAGGTTTTCGCTTTAGGAGGGTATGATGTGACAGGTATGGGAGAAGTTATTTATTCGGATTAGATATTTTTTACATGTCAGGAAGATACCGCGTTAGTTTTTATAATTATGTTTGTCCTTTTTTTGTTGAATTTTTATGGTGGTATGAGTATAATAAAAAAGAAATAAAACAATACAAAACATAATAAAACAAGCAAAAAAGAAGGAGAAAAACATGAAAAAACACGGTTTGGTAAAGAAATGTATGACTTTTGCGCTGGGAGCGGCGCTGATTATGGGCATGGCAGGCTGCGGCCCGGCCGGTTCTGACAGCGGCAGCGGACAGGATGCCAACGAGACGTCCGGGACAGAAGCGGCCCGGGAGGGGGCCACTGCGGCGCAGGCGGCAGCGGGAGAGGAGACGACACTTCTGATCGCGGCTGCAGCCAGTCTGGAAGCGGTATTTGAGGATCAGCTGATTCCGATGTTTGAGGAGGCCAATCCGGGCATTCAGGTGGAAGGAACCTACGCAAGCTCCGGCGACCTGCAGCAGCAGATTGAATCGGGACTGGAGGCGGATCTGTTTATGTCAGCGGCAACCTCCAATATGGATACCCTGGTGGAGGAAGGCCTTGTTGATCAGGCCTCCGTTGTGAATCTGCTGAAAAACGATGTTGTTCTGATCGTGCCGGAAGGCGTGGAGTCCAACGTTACCGGTTTTGAGGATCTGGCCAACGCAGATGTGGTTGCCATCGGCGATCCGGAAAGCGTTCCGGCAGGAAAATACGCCCAGGAGATTCTTACAGGTCTTGGCATCTATGACCAGGTGGCAGAGAAGGCAAGCTTCGGAAACAGCGTGACCGAGGTACTCGCCTGGGTGGCAGAGGGAAGCGCCGACGCAGGCATCGTATATTCTACGGACGCGCTCACAGAAAACAGCAACGGCGATGACAAGAAGGTGACCGTTCTGGCAACGGCAGACGATTCCATGATGGAAACACCGGTCATCTATCCGGTGGGTATCACCACTTCCACCACCAGAAAAGAAGCGGCTCAGACCCTGGAGGACTTCCTGCAGAGCGAAGAAGCCATGAATGTATTTGTGGAAGCAGGATTTACCGCTAATAAATAAACAGTTTTAAATTACAGGTCTTTTGAAACAGCAGTCCGGGCGGCGCATGGCGCGTCCCCGGACGTTCTCTGTGTCACAAGACCGGGATGGAAAGGAATCATTATGGACTGGTCACCGGTACTTATCTCGTTAAAGACAGCGACCGCCAGCATCATCATTACATTTTTTCTGGGAGCTGCCATGGCGGAGCTGGTATTCTGCATCAAAAATAAAAAACTGAAAATGATTCTGGATGGGCTGTTCACCCTTCCACTTGTTCTGCCGCCGACGGTGGCCGGATTTTTTTTACTGTACATTTTTGGAATCCGGAGACCGGTCGGAAAGTTTCTGGTGGATTATTTCTCGGTGAAGATTGCCTTTTCCTGGGAAGCCACAGTGCTGGCGGCGGTACTCATTTCATTTCCTCTCATGTACCGGGCGGCGAGAGGAGCCTTCGAACAGGTGAATCCCGATCTGCTTTCGGTGGGAAGAACCCTAGGAATGTCCGAGTGGAACATTTTCTGGAAAATACAGTTTCCTGTGGCAAGACCCGGCGTGGTGTCCGGCGCGGTGCTGGCCTTCGCCAGAGGTCTCGGCGAATTTGGCGCCACGGCGATGATCGCCGGAAACATCAGCGGCAAGACGAGAACTCTTCCGCTGGCGGTCTACGCGGCTGTGGCGTCCGGAGATACGCGGGAAGCTTCGGGATATGTGGCGGTTCTGGTCGGCATCTCATTTCTGGTTGTGATCATGATGAATTATTTTTCCATGAAGACGCCGGGAAGCGACAGAGCGGGCAGGCGCGGACGCCGGGGAAAACGTGCCGCCGGATTCACCGAGAATAAATAGGAAAGCAGGTAAAAGAGATGGCGATAACAGTACACATCAGAAAACAATTGAAAGATTTTGAATTGAAGGTGGATTTTGACCTGGAAAGCGGCTGTATGGGACTTCTTGGCGCGTCGGGCTGCGGAAAGAGCATGACCCTCAAATGTATCGCGGGAATCGAGACGCCGGATTCCGGCCGGATCACACTCAACGGCCGTGTGCTGTTTGACTCCGGGCGAAAAATAAATGTATCGCCGCAGAAGAGAAAGGTGGGCTATCTCTTTCAACAGTACGCGCTGTTTCCGCACATGACGGTGCGGCAGAATGTGGAGGCGGGGCTGTCCGGCACCGGAAAAAAATTCTCCTCCAGGCAGGAGAAGAACGAGTACATTACCGGCCTGCTGGAACAGTTCCATATACCGGAGCTGGCAGACGCACTGCCAGGACGATTGTCCGGCGGTCAGCAGCAGCGGGTCGCCCTGGCGAGAATCATCGCTTCCGATCCGGATATCCTGCTTCTGGATGAGCCATTTTCCGCCCTGGACAGCTATCTTCGGGAGCAGCTTCTGCAGGAGATGAAAGGCATGCTTGGCAGCACCTATCAGAAAGATGTGCTGATGGTGTCCCACAGCCGGGACGAAATCTATCAGATGTGCCCGAGGATGGCGATCATGTGCCCGGGAGGTATAGAAATAGCCGGCAGCACAAAGGAACTTTTCCGCAATCCGGTCACCGTGGGAGCAGCCAGACTCACCGGCTGCAAAAACCTGTCCCGGGCAGAGATTCTCAGCGATCACGAGTTGTACGCTGCAGACTGGGGAGTCCGCCTGCATGTGGCAGATGTCATTACGGAGGGCGTCACATACGTGGGGCTGCGCGCCCATGATTTTGCGGTGATGCGTGAGATTGGCGAGGTGGAGCGTGACAATGATTTTTGGCTGGAAAACGAGAGAAAAGGTAATGTGATGCGGTGTACTCTCGAGCGCATCACAGAGGCGCCATTTGAGATATATCTTATCTTGAGAAATGTTTCTTCGGAGAATCTGTCGGCAAAACCGGACTTACAGCCAATTTGGTGGAAACTCTCCAAGAAAGAATGGGAGGAGATGCAGGAAAAGATTCCGGAAGCAATCTATTTTCCGTCGGAAAAACTGATATTATTAAAGGAGGAGATCCGCTGAGAAAAAGCGGACTCCTCCTTTTTTTGCCATTATACTTCTTTGAGCAGAATATATTTACGGGCAGTTCTGCACAGCGTCAGATTAAATGAAAATGCTTTAGCGCCAGATAGATGCCGTCGCGGTCTACCCTCGTCGTCACATAGGAAGTCTGTCCCAGCACCTCCGGGAAAGAATTCCCCATGGCGACGCTGTTTTTGACATGGCGCAGCATGGACAGATCGTTGGAGCTGTCGCCGAACACATAGCAGTCGTCCAGAGAAGCACCCAGATGTTTTACCATGAAATCAATTCCTGTTGCTTTGGAACAGTTTTTCGGAATCATCTCATTGAAATGATATTTGCCCGCAGGTTCCCGCTGGACGCAGGTGAAATCGTTCTCCACGGCTTTTAAGAAACGATCAAAATCGCTGTTTTCATCGGTGAATACGACGAACTTATCAAAATCCATATCCGGATCATCAAAGCTGCGGACAGCATCCGGGCCGTTGGAAGAAGCGTAAACGCCGCGTATATCTGCCAGAGGAGGAATCAGTTCGATGCTCTCGTCAAAAAAGCAGGAAGAATGTCCTTCAAATGCGCCCTGTACATTTGTTGCACGAAGGATATCTTTCAGACCAAAGCGAACGCTGTCCGGCAGTTTATTGTGAAAAAGGCTCTCTCCTTTAAAGATCACCTCCGTTCCGCAGCCGCATATGTACCCGTCAAAAGGAAACTCTTTAATGGCCTCCGGCATGAAAGAAAAGGTACGGCCGCTGTTGATAAACAGATAATGTCCGTTGGCCTGCGCCTGCATAAGACCTTTGATGGCACTCTCAGGAATATAGCCGGGAATCCCGCCCGCAAGCAGCGTGCCGTCAATATCAAAAAACAATAATTTTCTATCCATTTTAAACTCCTTTGTATACAAAAATAAAATCTTACGGTCATTTATTATAAGAAAGAACCGCGGAAAATGCAAGCGGAAAGCCCCGCATCCGCCAATCCCCGCCTTGGCGGACGATAACAAATGTGCTATGATATATTCCGACGCCGCTGTATGCGGCTAAAACGTAAAATATTATGCAAAAAATGCACAGAAAGGAAGAGTAGTTATGGCAAATCCAATCGTAACAATAACAATGGAAAACGGCGACGTGATGAAAGCGGAGCTGTATCCGGAGATTGCTCCGAATACTGTTAATAACTTTATCTCTCTGGTAAAGAAGGGATTTTATGATGGGCTCACATTCCACCGGATCATCAAAGGCTTTATGATTCAGGGCGGATGTCCTCTGGGAAATGGTACGGGCAATCCGGGCTACAGTATCAAAGGAGAATTCAGAAGCAATGGCTTCGATAATCAGCTGAAACATGAGGAAGGCGTTCTTTCCATGGCGAGAGCCATGATGCCGGACTCCGCTGGTTCTCAGTTTTTCATCATGCATAAGCCGGCGCCGCATCTGGACGGCGAGTATGCTGCTTTCGGAAAGATCATCGAAGGTATGGATGTGGTGGACAGAATCGCCTGTGAGAAGACTTTCGGGGATTCCCCATATCATAAACAGGTGATGAAGACTGTCACAGTAGATACATTTGGAGAGGAATATCCGGAACCGGAGAAACTTGACCGCTAAGAAATGTATTCGTGGCCGGCGGTAAACGGCAGCCATTTGCCCGACAGATGTCGGCGTTTGATCGCGAGTGCGCATCCCGCCCGGAGGGCTTTTATATTATAGGAATTCCAGCGAAATTTCCTATAATATAAAAAACGGGGCAGGGAATAATTTTCCTGTCCTGTTTTGGATTTATATGAAGATCCGGCGGTGGGGCAGCGGGTGATTAATAGAAGAATGAGATGCTGTCGGGGCCTGCGATCTTGTTATTGTATGAATTTCAGATGATAAATGCGGATATAGCATTTGTGACATAATCGGCGTTTTCGTCATTATAAATATTCAGGTGCAAAGGACGTGATATATCCAGACTGAAAATGCCCATAACAGATTTGGCATTTACTCTGGAACAGCCAGATACCAAGTCGAAACGGCCGTTGTACTCATTGATGATTTTAACGAAAGCCTGAATTTTGTCCAAAGAATCAATGTTGACGGTAGCTGTAGTCATTGTTTCTTCCCTCCGTGTGCTGCAATCCTCAAAATCTGTTCTATGTGTCTTCTAACGGAATGTTTTTAAATGTCATGGCAATGCAGTTGGCACTGCTCACATCGGTTGTTCTTTAAGGAACGATTTTATGTTATCACTTCGAAGAAAAAAATCAAGATGGAAAAAATAACATAATTTTTTTTGCAGGGCATAATATAAATAGGAAAATTGACGAGAGTTGAGGACGAATATATGGGAAATATGCAATATCAGCAGACGGGCAAAACGCATTGCTTTAATGATGTGGCTATAGATGAAAGCTATCAGAATTATCTGATTGACTATCTTCTGGACGGTGCAACCTTTCTGGAAAATTATCCGTCTCTCTGTCTGGAGCCGGCAGGCAATAATCAGGCAATCGTATACATATATCAGCCGGGAGCTTTTACCGGAGAGCGGCCGGATATCAATTATAATAAGGTGCCTCGGCTGTATGGACTGATGACTTCCAGGGAACTGGAGGAGACAGGTGTCATTCGTGTCCGGCGTTCGCCTCAGCTTGGGCTGCGGGGAATCGGGACGCTTGTGGGTATTATCGATACGGGAATTGATCTGACCAGCAGGATTTTTCGCTATGAAG
This sequence comes from Eubacteriaceae bacterium CHKCI004, assembly GCA_900016875.1. Lineage (GTDB taxonomy): Bacteria > Bacillota > Clostridia > Lachnospirales > Lachnospiraceae > Anaerobutyricum > Anaerobutyricum stercoris. The sequence goes on from FCNR01000017.1 coordinate 46,813, forward strand.
ACGGCAGCACGAAAGTTGCCGCTTACTGGGATCAGGGAGATCAGGAAGGACAGCGGCCGGAAGGCTACTCTTTTGGAAGAGAATGGAGCCGGGAGGCAATCGATGGGGCGCTGACCGACAATCCAAGAGAGCTTCCGCGGGACGAAAACGGACATGGTACATTTCTGGCGGCCATAGCGGCCGGCCGGGAAGATGAGGAGGCGGATTTCTCCGGGGCGGCTCCGGACAGTGAGCTGGTGGTTGTGAAACTGAAACGGCCGAAAAAATATCTTCTGGATTTTTATTCTGTGCGGGACGATGTGTGGGCGTGTCAGGAAGATGATGTGATACTCGCCATCCGGTATGTGCTGGGTATCTCGACGGCGCTGCAGCGGCCGGTATCTATCTGTATCGGTATTGGTACTAATCTGGGCGGCCACAGCGGGAACGGCAGTCTGGAACGGTATATCTCTCAGAACTCTCTGCTGCCGGGCGTTTCTTTCCACATCGCCTCTGGAAACGAAGGTATCAGCGGGCATCATTTTCGGGGAAATGTACCGGCAGGGGAGGAATATGAGACGGTGGAGTTTAACGTGGCGGAAGGAGAGAACGGGTTTATCATGGAGCTGTGGGGCGATGCGCCGGTGACGTTTTCCGTGGGTCTGATCTCTCCGGGCGGAGAAACTGTGGAGCGGATTCAACTCAAATTAAATGAATTCCGGAGCATCCGTTTCTTTCCGGAAAACACCGTACTCCAGATCCGCTCCTTTGTGGGAGAGACCGTGGGAGGCGAACAGGTGATCCGCATGAACTTCCGGAGTCCCGCCGCCGGTCTCTGGCGGCTGCGGGTTTATGCCGAAGGGCAGGGAAACCGCACCTTTAACCTGTGGATGCCCATCACCAACTTCCTGAAAGAAGATACATTTTTCGTGAGTCCGGAGGCCACGGACACACTGACCTCGCCGGGGGACGCCATTTACGGCATCACCTATGTGCCTTATGACGCCGCGTCGCAGAGCCTGTATGTCCGCGCCAGCCAGGGATACACCCGCGACGGCCGGGTGAAACCCGACCTGGCAGCTCCGGGAGTGGATGTGCATATACCGTCTCCGGCGGCCGCTTCCGGCGACGGCCGCCGGGAGATCAGCCGCAGCGGCAGCAGCGTTGCCGCCGCCTTTGGGGCAGGCATCGGCGCTCTCATGCAGGAGTGGGCCATCGTGCAGGGCAACGATTTGTCATTAAATGGGCAGAATATGCGGTTTTATCTCATTCAGGGGGCGGACCGTCCCGGCGCCTACGATTACCCGAATCGGGAGTGGGGCTACGGGATGGTGAATATTTACGACGCCTTTTTGTCCATGAGGCGGTAGGTAGCGAAAAGCGTTATCTGTATGGTGTAAAAGTATCTGTTTTTCATCATTTGGACATAACAACAGCCTGCGTGGCATATCCGGAACTTCGCAAATCCAATTTCCATATTGACAAATCCCCTCCTCCGGTGCTATTATCACGGCAAAAGAACAACAGAAAAAGCGATGACGGAAAAGAGTAGTTTGCGGGAAGCATCCAGAGAGAACGGCGTTTGGTGGAAGCCGTTTATGTGAAACGTTTACGAAAACCATTCCCCAGCCGCGGCGCCGAAGATGAATTGCCATTGGTAAGCGCCGACGTACACCTGCGTTAAAGGTTAGGATTTGATGGAATCTGAAGTGAAAAGTGAAGGTGGAACCGTGCGATACGCACCCTTGGAAGATATATGAACATATGTCTTGCGAGGGTGCTTTTTTATATTATGGGAAATTCCGCTGGAATTCCTATAATATAAAAGCCCTCCGGGCGGAAAGACGTTCCGCAGAGGATTTCGGCAAAATTGAAAATTAATTCTGTTGTATCGAAAAAAATAAATATTAAAAGGAGATGCAGAAAATGAAAGTATTACTGAGAGATGGAAAAGTAATGGATGGCAAATTTGAGCAGGAAGAAGTGAAGAAGGCGTTCTGGCACACCAGCTCCCACATCATGGCGCAGGCGGTAAAACGGCTGTATCCGGATACGAAGTGCGCCATTGGGCCGGCCATTGAAAATGGATTTTATTATGATTTTGAGTTTTCTTTCCCGTTTGCGGAGGAGCATTTGAAGGCGGTGGAAGAGGAGATGCGCCGCATTGTGAAGGAGAATCTTTCGCTTTCCGTGCGGGAGGTGAGCAAGGAGGAGGCCCTTGCCTACATGGCGCGGCAGCAGGAGGATTACAAGGAGGAAATGATCCGGGAGCTGCCGGACGGGGAGACCATCACATTTTATCAGCAGGGAGAGTACGAGGAGTTCTGCAGCGGCCCGCACATTACAAATACAGGAAATGTAAAGGCGTTCCGGCTGTTGTCTCTGGCGGGCGCATACTGGCGGGGTGATGAGCATAATAAGATGCTGACCCGTATTTACGGGATTTCTTTCCCGAAGGCGTCCATGCTGGATGAGTACCTGTTTATGCTGGAGGAAGCGAAGCGCAGAGATCACCGGAAGCTGGGAAAAGAGCAGGGATTGTTCTTCTTTTCCGATAAGGGGCCGGGATTCCCGTTCTTCCTTCCAAAGGGAATGATCCTCAAAAATCTGCTCATTGATTACTGGAGAAATATCCACGAGCGGGAGGGCTATCAGGAAATCTCCACGCCTATGATTCTGGAGAGGAGTCTCTGGGAGACTTCTGGTCACTGGGATCACTACCGGGAAAATATGTATACCACGCAGATCGATGATGTGGACTTTGCGGTGAAGCCGATGAACTGCCCGGGAGGCATGCTTGTCTACAAGATGGAGCCGCACTCTTACCGGGAACTGCCGCTGCGTCTGGGCGAGCTGGGCACAGTGCATCGCCATGAGAAATCCGGACAGCTCCACGGACTTATGAGGGCTAGATGCTTTACTCAGGATGACGCGCATATTTTCATGACGCCGGATCAGATGCTGTCTGAAATCCAGAATGTGGTACGGCTTATTGACGAAGTTTATACTGGATTTGGTTTTGAATATCATGTAGAATTGTCTACAAGACCGGAAGACAGTATGGGAAGCGACGAGGACTGGGAGATGGCAACGGACGCCCTGCGCCGGGCCATTGAAAATATGGGCATGGACTATGTGGTCAACGAGGGGGACGGCGCCTTCTATGGACCAAAGCTGGATTTCCATCTGAAAGATTCCATCGGACGGACATGGCAGTGCGGAACCATTCAGCTTGACTTTCAGCTGCCGCAGCGGTTTGAGGCGGAATACATCGGGGCAGACGGACAGAAGTACCGCCCGATCATGATTCACCGGGTGGTCTTCGGTTCCATCGAGAGGTTCATCGGAATCCTTATCGAACATTACGCCGGTAAATTCCCGCTGTGGCTGTCTCCGGTGCAGGTTAAGATTCTTCCGGTATCCGATAAACATGCGGATTACGCCAGAGAGGTGCAGAGAGCCCTGAAGGCGAAAAATATCCGTGTGGAACTGGACGGGCGCAATGAGAAGCTGGGATACAAGATCCGGGAAGCAAGGCTGGCGAAGGTTCCTTACATGCTCATCGTCGGCGGTAAGGAAGAAGAGCAGGGAATGGTTTCCGTCAGAAAACGTGACGCCGAAAACGACAAACAAGATCTGGGTATGATGAGTCTGGATGAGTTTTGCGCAGCGTTGGAAGCAGAAGGGCTTTCTCATCCGGCGTCCCAACCGGCGAAATAGTAAGCGGACATCCGCCGGGGACGGAAGATACATTTGCCAGGGCCGCATAGCAGCGGCAGAGGAGAAAAACAGGAGGAGAGGAAATGAAAATCATTATCTGTGATGATGAAATGCACATTCGTGATGACTTGAAGCAGCGCCTGAAAGATTATTACAGCAGCCTTGACGTACTGATTCTTTCTGTCTCCTCCGGCGAGGAGCTGCTGAAAATGGCGGACAGAGAGCCGGAAGGTATTTTCTGTGTATTTTTGGACATTGAGATGCAGGGGATGGACGGACTGGAAACGGCCCGTCAGCTGCGGAAAAAGTATCCCGGAATTCCGGTTCTCCTGCTGACCAGTCATACAGAACTGGCTATGGAAGGGTATGAGGTACAGGCATTTCGTTTCCTGGCGAAGCCTCTCCGGCAGGAGAAACTTGTGGAGGCTCTCCGGGCGGTGGAGCGGACTGCAGGGAAACAGGAACAGCATAAACTGAGGGTTGTGACCGGAGAACGGGAAATCTATGTGGATTGTCGGGATATTTTTTATGTGAAGAGTGAAAATGTATATCTGAATATCGTGACGACAGAACAGACATTTCTCATGCGGGGCAAACTGAAAGAACTGTATACTTCTTTGCCGGAAAATTTGTTTTTTCAGATTCACCGGAGTTATATTGTGAATCTGTCACATATCCGCTCTTTTGACGGGAAAAAACTGATAATGGAGGACGGCGGACAGCTGCCGGTCAGCGGCCGCCGCAGGGAGTTGTTTCGGGAAAAAATGACACGGTATCTGCGGGAGAAATGACATGGTTGCGATGGATATTTATGACATACTCAGCGAGAGCATCATGCTGCTCTGCATGATTTTGTTTTATCATTACATTTATATGGAACCGGGGTTTTCCGGGAAGCGGAGCTTATATCTGTTTTCCGGAAGCTATCTGGCGGTAATTCTCGGGCTGAAGCTGATTCCGGACAGGCCGGAGTGGGCGGATTTCCTGTGCCCCGTAGTGTTTTTCTGTCTGTATGTATTGTTGATACGGAAGAAAAAGCGGATTCGGGGAATGTTTCTGTTTCTGCCTATATCCGGATATCTGTTTATGATGGTGGCAGCCAGCACAGCGTTCTATGTCGTGTTTACCGGAGCAAGAAGCAGTGAGGGATTTACATATGCCATGGACGCGGTGTTCTGTCTGGTTTTACTGGTATTCTGGAGAAAAGGCGGGAGATTCCGCAGACGGATAAAAGGTGAGCAGGGATACCGCAGTCTGAGCCGCGGCGAACGCTGGCTGCTGAATCTGGGAGGAATTTTTATCTTTGTCATGGCGGTGATTATGATCGGTATTATGGAAAATGTACAGGGATATGAGATTGACAGCGGATGGCGCATTTTGTTTTTGATGACAGGAAGCATCAGCATCGCCCTTTTGGCGGTGGTGATGATCGCTTTCGTTATGCAGGGCAGCAGGAAAGAATACTATCAGAGAGAGTCTGAGCTCAGAGAAAGATATCTGAAGACGGAGCTTGAGCATTTTAAGGCGTACCGGCAGGCGCAGCAGGAAGTGAGACGGATTCGCCATGATATGAAAAACCATTATGCGGTACTCTCTGTGCTGGCTGAAGAAGAAAAAAATGCTGAAATTCGTGCTTACCTGGCGCAGCTGGGCGAAGAGGTGGTGCGCAGCGAAGTGGGAATTCAGTGCGGCAATGATATTGCCGATGCGATTGTAAATGAGAAAAACAGAAGAGCAAAGGAGCAGGGAACAGTAGTAGAGGTGGAAGGAAGACTGCCGCAGGACTGCGGTATCGATATGCTTGATATCTGCACGATTTTTTCCAACGCTCTGGATAATGCTCTGGAATATCTGGAAGGAGCGCAGCTGCCGGAAAAATGGATTCAGATAAAGATGAGCGGGCAGGGGAATATGTGGCTGTTTCAGTTTGAAAATCCGGTGGAAAGCAAAGTGGTTATACAGCCGACGGGGACTACCGGAAAAGCTGATGGCGGCTGGCATGGTTTTGGAGTTATGAATATGGAAAGAACGGCGGAAAAATACATGGGGCATATTAGAAGAGAAATCAAAGAAGGCGTTTACTGTCTGGAAGCGGTGTTGTTTACAACAAAATAGGCTGCGTTCACAACATTTTTTACCTGTAATCAGGGAAACTGTCATATACTGCAGACAGAAATAAAAGTTGGAGGTAGTATATGAAAGATATCAATAGTACAAATATAAATAATATATCAGAAAAAAGAAGCGTAAAAAAACATATCAACCATGTGATGCGCGGCATTTTATTTTATAACATCATTATTTTGTTAGTTGTGGTAGCGGATATGGTTATAAAAACAGTGGGCGTAATGCTGGAGCATCCGGGAGGTCCGGAGCAAAATGCTGCTATTGACGCGCTGTTGGGTAAACTGATCAGCACTGGCAGCTCCAGTATTGTGGCGGTACTCATAGGAACAGCATTCCTTCTGGTGTATTATCGGAAAGACAGCCTGCTTGAGCCGATGCTGGCGCTGGGAAAAAGACCATCGGCAGGAATGTTTGCCGGATGCATCTGCCTTATGATGCTGGCCCAGATTTTGTTTTCCGCGATAGCAGCGGGAGCCGAGGCGGCGGCCAATCAGCTGGGATACAGCTTTATGAGTTCCATTGAAGCTGCCACAGGAACCAGCAAAACGCTTTCCATGTTCTTATATGCCGGTATTTTCGGTCCGGTCATTGAAGAAATCATCTATAGAGGCTTTCTCATGAAAAGTCTCCAGAAATATGGAAAAACATTTGCCATTCTTGTATCAGCGGCAGTATTCGGGCTGATGCATGGAAATCTGCTGCAGAGTATCTTTGCATTTATGGTGGGACTGGTGTTCGGTTATGCAGCGATGGAATATTCCATCTATTTCTCCATCCTTCTTCATGTGCTGAACAATCTGCTGTTTGGAGATGTATTGACCAAACTGATCGAGAGATTGCCTGTAGGCGGTCAGAATCTGGTATATATTATTGTAGTAGGCGGTTTAGCCGCAGCGGGATGCGTAGTGGCGTTCCGTCACAAAAAAGAGATAGTGTCATATTTCAAAAGAAATAATACACAGCGGAAATACTATGTGTACGCTTTTACGGCGGTATGGATGCTGTTGTTCATCTTCATGGAAGTGCTGAATATGATGGGCGGTATGGAGAAAATCTCCTGAGTGCGCCGGGAAAGCAAAAGAAAGTTTTCTGAAGGGAAGATTAATATTTTGTTGCCATCAGCCACAAATATTTATATAATGGGAAGCGGGTTTTTGCCCGCTTCTTCTTTGTATGGAAAATATTTTCCGGATCCCGGTTTCGATGCGGTGCATGGAGGGATTTTTGTAAAAAAGATGAAAAGCATAACAGAAAAGATAAAAGAGGAGAACAGAAATGATAAATAAAAATGTAAAGCTGGTGGCAGTGGATATGGACGGAACTCTTCTGGACAGCGAGAAGAATGCGCCGGAGGATTTTGAGAGCTGGGTGCTGGCACACCCGGAGATTCAGACTGTGCTGGCCAGCGGCAGACAGTATGCGACGCTCAGCGATATGTTTCCGTCTCTGAGCGAGTGCCTGATGTATGTGGCTGATAACGGGAGCTTTGTGTTTAAGCAGGGAGAGATGATCTACAGCAACGCCATGTCCGATGAGGACATACGCTGGTGTATTGAGTACTTTGGTGCGATGCCGGGGCTGCATCTGATTCTCTGCGGCGCACGGGCTGCTTATATGAAGCACGCGTCTGAGCTGGTGGAGTCCAACGGACATATGTATTATCATAGTCTGGAGTTTGTGGAGAATCTGGAGAACTGCATCGGAAAAGATATCATCGCGAAGATTGCGATTTTTATAGAAGAGTACAGGGCCGAAGAAGTGTATGACAGCCTGTCGGGTATTCCGGAGACCATTGCGCCGGTGCTTTCCGGCGACAGCTGGATTGATGTGGCTAACAAGTCTGTCAGCAAAGGTTCCGCCATGGAAGCGATTCAGCAGAGCCTTGGTGTGAGCAGAGAAGAGTCCATGGCCTTTGGCGATTACCTCAATGATTATGATCTGCTTTTAAGCTGTGGAGAGAGTTATGCCATGGAGAATGCTCACCCGAAACTGAAGGGAATCGCAAAACATGTCACGGCGTCTAACGATGAGGACGGCGTAATGAAAATACTGCGGCAGATTCCGTCTTCCGTGGAACCGCCGCAGATGCAGTAATTCATAATTCAGATAAAATGACAGAACATTATTCTGCTATCTCAACATGAATGTTATTCCGTGTCAGGATATCGGTGATCTCCGGGGAGATGCCGGAGTCGGTGCAGAGGGTGTCTATATCGGAAAAGGTGGACTGAATGACAACGCCCTTCTGGGAAAACTTGCTGGAATCGGCAAGAATGATGGTCCGGTTGGCGGAATTTGCCATATATTTCATGGTTTCCACCCGCATAAGGTCGTCGCAGGTAAAGCCGGCGTTTGGAATGAATCCGTCCGTACCGACGAAAAACTTATCAACAAAAAACTCTTTGGCGCATTTGCGCACGAGCGGTCCTACCATTCCCTGATATTCTTTCTGATATTCACCGCCCAGGAGGATAACTTTGCGGATTGGCAGTTCCCGAATCCTGATGGCGATAAAAGCGGAATTGGTAACAATGGTAATATCCTTTTTCAGCTTCGCCAGCTGCTCTGCCAGCAGCGCGCAGGTGGAACCGGATTCCAGCATGACAGTCTCTCCGTTTGAAACCATTTCTGCCGCTTTGGTGGCAATCTTCAGTTTCGTATCGTAGTTGATGGTCAGGCGGGTGTTGATATCATTGGCATTTTTAATGAGGGCGTAACCATGTTCGCGGGCCAGCAGTCCTTCCTCTTCCAGATGGTCGAGGTCCTTGCGGATGGTGACCTGAGATACGTCAAGCAGCTCAGCCAGGCGGCTGACTTCGATCTTATGATAAATATTTACCAGTTTTATGAGTTTGGACTGTCGTTCTGTCATTTGAAACACCTCTTTCTTTCTAACAGAAGTATAGCATATCGAATCAAAAAGGAAAAGAGATATTTATTTTATTTTTTATCTACGGAAGGAGAACCTTATGAAAACAACAGACACGAGAAAAAAAGAGATTCTGGAGTCTTTGCGGGGCGGTCTGGTAGTATCCTGCCAGGTGCAGCCGGAAGACCCGATATATACGGATAATATGGTAGTTAAGATGGCGGAGGCGGCCAGCTGGGCGGGAGCTGTGGGCATCCGCGCCAACACGCCGGAGCAGATACGTCAGATCAAGGAGGCGGTGCATCTGCCGGTCATCGGCCTGTATAAAATATGGAGAGAAAATACCGATGTCTATATCACGCCGACTCTGGAGGCGGCGAAAGCAGTCTGGGAAGCGGGGGCGGAGATCATTGCTATGGACTGTACCGACAGGATGACGCTGGAGGGAACCAAAGCATGGGAGCTGCTGCCGAAGGTGAAGGAAGCCATACCGGAGGCCATTACATTTGCAGACGTGTCCAATTATGAGGAGGCGAAGCGGGCCGCAGAGCTGGGGGCAGACATCGTGGCGCCGACTCTGTGCGGTTATACGGAGTATACGGCGGACCGTCCGTGTCCGGATTACCGGGAGTTCGCCCGGATGTGCCGGGATCTCGGAGAGGACGTCCATATGATGATGGAAGGCCATCTGAACACGCCGGAGGACGCCATGAAATGCATCTATCTGGGCGCCCACGCGGTGGTGGTAGGAAGCGCCATCACGAGACCGCATCTGACAGCGAAACGTTTTGTGGATCTGCTGGGGCGTTATCCTGGAGACGCCTGACCAGAGGAATTTGTGAACAATCCACATAATTCTTGCTCATAGACGGATAATTCGGTATAATAATCAGAGATAATAAGCAGAAAGCGAGATGAGGCAGATGAGTCAGGCAAAGGTTGATAAGCAGAAAGAATATAAGAAGAACCGCAAAAAGATTCTTGCAAAAGAAAAAAGAAAAAGCAGAGTGCTCAAATGGATTGGGTACTTGTGTCTGGTCTGCATAATCGGCGGTGTTGGCTTTTCTTTTTATCAGAAGTTCAATCCGGCGCCGGAAGAGAATACCAGCGCCTTTTATAATCTGATTGCGACAGACAGCTATGGTATTCTTCAGCCGTCATTGTCAGAATAGTCTTTACCGTGCGGGAGAAGTTTCTGTCTGGTGATTATTTTGCGCCGGATTTTTGGAATGAGCCTGAGGAGATATCCGTTCTGAATTGTGAAGTTCAGGGCGGATTCTTTTTCAATAGCGGGATTTGCCGCGGCGAGCGGCCGGCATTTTGCAAATGTACAAAAGAAACCACAGGAAGATACACATAACACAGGAGGTGAAGCCATTTGGCGTTTACGCATCTGCACGTGCATACGGAGTACAGTCTGCTGGACGGATCCAGCAAGATCAGCGAGCTGCTGCCCCGGGCCAGGGAGCTGGGCATGGACAGTCTGGCCATCACGGATCACGGGGTCATGTACGGTGTAATAGATTTTTATAAAAAAGCAAAAGAAGTGGGAGTGAAGCCGATTCTCGGCTGTGAGATTTATGTGGCTCCGGGTTCCCGGTTTGACAGGGAGCAGAGCCGCGGGGAGGACAGATATTACCATCTTGTCCTGCTGGCGGAGAATAATCAGGGCTACAAGAATCTTATGAAGATCGTGACCCGGGGATTTACGGAAGGTTATTATTATAAGCCGCGGGTGGATTATGAGATACTGGAACGGTATCATGAGGGAATCATAGCGCTGAGCGCCTGCCTGGCGGGAGAGATTCCAAACAAGATATTAAAAGAGGATTACGAGGGCGCCAGGGCTGCGGCGAGAAGAATGAATGAGCTGTTCGGTCCGGGCAATTTCTTTCTGGAGCTGCAGGATCACGGGCTGCGTCAGCAGACACAGGTGAACTCAGTGATCATGCGAATGTCCAAGGAGCTGGACATTCCGCTGGTGGTGACTAACGATGTGCATTATATTAAGGAAGAGGATGCGGTGCCGCACGATCTTCTTCTCTGCATCCAGACCGGCAAGCTGGTCACCGATGAGGACCGGATGCGCTACGAGGGAGGGCAGTTCTTCCTGAAATCAGAAGAAGAAATGCAAAAGGTCTTTCCTTATGCCAGGGAAGCGCTGGAGAACACTCACAAGATCGCGGAACGCTGCAACGTGGAGATCGTTTTCGGTGAGCAGAAGGTGCCGAAGTTTGATGTGCCGGAAGGATACGATGCATTTTCTTATCTGAAAGAACTGTGCGAGGAAGGGCTCGTGAAGCGTTACGGAGACCCGCCGCCGGAGGATCTGAAGGAGAGACTTGCCTACGAGCTTGATACCATCCGGAACATGGGCTATGTGGATTACTTCCTTATTGTATGGGATTTTATCCGCTTTGCCAAAAGCCAGGGTATTGCCGTGGGACCGGGCCGGGGTTCGGCAGCGGGAAGTATCGTTTCTTACTGTCTGGAGATCACGGACATTGATCCGATCCGATATCAGCTGATTTTTGAACGTTTCCTGAATCCGGAGCGTGTATCTATGCCGGATATTGATATTGACTTCTGCTATGAGAGACGGCAGGAGGTCATCGACTATGTGTATGAGAAGTACGGCAAGGATAAAGTAGTTCAGATCATCACTTTCGGTACCATGGCCGCCCGCATGGCGGTGCGGGATGTGGGACGGGTAATGAATATCCCGTATGCTCAGGTGGATAAGGTGGCGAAAATGATTCCAATGGAGCTGGGCATCACCATTGAAAAGGCGCTGAATCATAATCCGGAGCTGCGTCAGGCCTATGAAGCGGACGAGGTCACAAAGAATCTTATCGATATGTCCATGCGGCTGGAAGGACTGCCGCGGCATACGTCCATCCATGCGGCAGGCGTGGTGATCGGCTCGGAACCCCTTGATGAGTTCGTTCCGCTCTCCCGGGGCGCGGATAATGTCATCACCACCCAGTTTACCATGACGACTATCGAGGAGCTGGGACTTTTAAAGATGGATTTCCTGGGGCTGAGGACGCTGACGGTCATTCAGGACGCCGTCCGCATGGTGGAGAAAAAGACTGGACAGCCGCTGGATATCAACGCCATCGACTATGATGATCCGGAAGTCTATGAGATGATCGGTCAGGCGAAGACCGACGGCGTGTTCCAGCTGGAGAGCGCCGGTATGAAGTCCTTCATGCGGGAGTTAAAGCCGGGCAATCTGGAGGATATTATCGCCGGAATCTCTCTGTACCGTCCGGGCCCGATGGATTTTATTCCGAAATATATCAAAGGAAAGAATAACAGAGACAGCATCCGCTACAGCTGTCCGGAACTGGAAGAGATTCTGGAGCCGACCTACGGATGTATCGTCTATCAGGAACAGGTCATGCAGATTGTTATGAAGCTGGCCGGTTATACCCTGGGGCGAAGCGACCTGGTGCGCCGTGCCATGTCCAAGAAAAAGGCCGATGTCATGGCGAAGGAGCGGGCAAACTTCGTCTACGGCAATGAGGAAGAAGGCGTGGAAGGCTGTATCAGGCGGGGCATCCCGGAGGATGTGGCAAACCATGTCTTTGACGAGATGATTGACTTTGCCAAATATGCATTTAATAAGTCCCACGCCGCCGCCTATGCGGTGGTCGCTTACCAGACCGCATGGCTCCGCTGCCACTATCCGATGGAATTTATGGCGGCTCTGCTGACTTCAGTGATTACCAATCCTAAGAAGATCACGGAATATATCAACACCTGCCGGAGCATGGGCATCCGGATTCTGCAGCCGGATATCAATGAGGGAGAGAGCGGATTCTCCGTTTCCGGCGACGCTATCCGCTATGGACTGAGCGCCATCAAGAGTCTCGGTAAAAATGTTATCGACGTAATGATCGAGGAGCGGGAAGCTCATGGCAGATACAAGAATCTCAAGGATTTCATGGAACGGCTGACTTCGAAGGAAATCAATAAACGTACCATTGAAAACCTGATCAAGTCGGGCGCGCTGGACAGTCTGGGGGCCACCAGACGGCAGCTTATGATGGTGTACGCTTACGTTCTCGACGAGGTCACCAGAGAAAAGAAAGAAAATGTTACCGGTCAGATGTCGCTGTTTGATTTCTTTTCCGAAGAAGAAAAAAAGGAATATGAAATTCAATATCCGGATGTGGGTGAGTTTGAGATGGCCCAGAAGCTTGCCTTTGAGAAAGAAGTGCTGGGGATTTACGTGAGCGGCCATCCGCTGCAGGATTATATGGCGTCCATGGAGAAGCAGATCACTGCGAAATCCACGGATTTTGAGCCGGATGAGGAAAGCGGCCTGGCGGTGGTCAAAGACGGGCGCAATTATATTGTGGGCGGTTTGATTTCAAATGTAACGGTAAAACTTACCAAAACTAATCAGAATATGGCGTTTGTAACTCTGGAAGACTTATATGGAACGGTGGAAGTGATTCTTTTTCCGAGAGATTATCAAAAATACAGAGATCTGCTGGTCATGGACACTGGCGTGTACGTGCGGGGAAGAGCCTCTGTTTCCGAGGAAAACGGAAAGCTGGTGGCGGAAACGGTCATCTCCATGGATGCTGTTCCAACGGAAATCTGGATTCAGGTGGAGAATATCGGATGTTTTCAGGAAAAACGGGACATGCTGTATAATATCATACGGCGGGCGCCGGGAGACCGGGAGATCATCATTTATTCCCGGGAGGAAAAGGCGGTAAAACGCCTGCCGTCCTATGAAAACATTTCCGGTGAAGCGCCGGTTCTTGAAGAGCTTCAGAATCTGTTTGGTGAAAAAAATATAAAGCTTGTTGAGAAGAGTATTGAAAAATTCCAGAAAAAGCGATAATATGACAAGTGAAAAGCCGGATGAATTTTCCAGCCGTCCGGTTTTTCTATAGAATTTAATTTAGGGAATACACGAAATTATGGAGGTAGTCTATGAGTAAGACAAGTGCAGTGGACACAATCGGTATTTTAACAAGTGGAGGAGACGCATCCGGTATGAATGCGGCAATCAGAGCTGTTGCGAGAACCGCATGGGACAGAGGCGTGAAAGTAAAGGGCATTAAACGTGGATACAGCGGTCTGCTCAACCGTGAGATTTTTGACATGGACAGAACTTTTACAGGGGATATCATCTCCAGGGGTGGTACCGTACTCTTTACCGCAAGATGTGAGGAGTTTAAACAGGAAGAATATCAGAAGAAAGCAGCGGATATCTGCCGTGAAGAAGGCATTGACGGTCTGGTAGTTATCGGCGGAGACGGTTCCTTCCGCGGAGCACAGAAGCTGGCCGCACAGGGAATCAACACAGTAGCTCTTCCGGGAACCATCGACCTGGATATTCCTTGTACTGAATATACGATTGGATTTGATACAGCAGTAAACGTGGCTATGGAAGCCATCGACAAGATTCGTGACACATCCACTTCCCATGAGAGATGTTCCATCGTTGAGGTTATGGGAAGAAATGCAGGATATATCGCTCTGTGGTGTGGAATCGCTGCAGGTGCGGAAGATATCATCATTCCGGAGCGTTTTGACGGTAACCGTCCGAAGCTGGAGGCAAAGCTGATCGACAGCATTCTGGAGAAGAAGGCTCTCGGAAAGAAACATCACTTGATCATCAACGCAGAGGGTATCGGACATTCTTACGGAATGGCAAAACGTATCGAGCAGGGTACCGGTGTTGAGACAAGAGCAACAATCCTCGGATATATGCAGAGAGGCGGAAGCCCGACAGCAAAAGACCGTGTATACGCTTCTTACATGGGCGCGCTGGCTGTGGATTTATTATGTGCCGGAGCAACAAACCGTGTAGTTGGATACAGAAATGGTCAGTATATTGATTACGATATCGAGGATGCATTAGGTATGCAGAAAGACGTGGATGAATACGAATTCCAGATTGCACAGGTGCTGGGAAGATAGGTATCTGTTTCCAAAATGGAGGCGTTCGTTATATAAATAGTACTTGAAAAGAGGCTGTCTGCATCATCGCGGCCGGGGTTCCGGAGAGCGATATGGCGAGACAGCCTCTTTGGTATCTCTGTGTGCGGACGCCGCGCCGGGGTCAGCGTTCTGCGTCCGGGTGGTTATGCTGTCACATCCAGGGAACAGGTAAGGATTCGCAGGATGGCCTCCCGGTCAATCGGGAACGGATAGGTGGACAATTTCGATGCATTTGCCATGATATTGTCCGCATAGAGATTGCTTTCCTCTTCTGTGATGGCCACAGACCCAAGAAGCCGGCGGAGATATTCTCCAAAGCTTTCCGTGGAATCAAAACCCAGCAGAGAAAGCACCCGGTTTACATCTTCCGGATTGTTGCGGGCGTATTCATCCATATAGGCGGCAAGAAAGATGCCGCAGGCTTTTCCGTGAGGGACGCCGTGGTTGTAGGTGATCTCGTAACTGATGGCGTGCGGCAGGGACGTGGTTGTCTGGGCGATGGCCATGCCTGCCACCGTGGACGCCAGCATGAAGGCCTCCAGGTCTTCGTCGGACAGCGAAGAAGGAACAGCGTCCGGCCCGGCGGCGATCTGCTCCAGAACCGGGACGAGCTGGCCCCAGAGACTGAGGCCGTACTCGGAAAACATGTGATTATATACGTTTGCTTTCGCGTGCAGGCGGCTCTCCACACAGTGAGCCAGAGCATCCACAGCAGTGTGAATGAGCAGACGTCCATTGGCGGAGGCCAGGTATTTGCCGTCAACCAGAGCCAGTTCCGGATAAATGTTGTAGCTGATGCTCTTTTTTGTCTTAAACGCATGGCGGGTCAGCACCGCATTCGGCGTGACCTCAGAGCCGGTGCCGCAGGTGGTCGGAATGGCGATGACCGGAAGAGCCTTTAAGTCTTTCGGCTCATAAAGGCAGCAGGCGTCTTCCTGCGGATTGGCGATGAGCAGGGCAATGGCCTTGGCGGCGTCCAGCGGCGATCCCCCGCCGATGCCGATGACAAAGTCCGCCTGGAATTCTTTTCCCTCGGCAGCGGCTTTCGCCACGGTCTCCACGGAAGGATTTTCTTCAATGTCATTATAGATGAGATACGGAACAGACGTCTCGTCAAGAACAGCAAGGACATCCGCCAGAGAACCGTTGACCGCAGAGGAATGTTTTCCGGTGATGATAAAAGCCCGCTTTCCGTAGGAGAGCAGTTCCTGTTTATGATTGTCAACGCAGTTTTTTTCCAGATAAACATGGGTTGGGGCAAAAAATTGCATAAATGATTCTTCCTTTCTCAGTGATATTGTGAATTAATATAAGTAATTGGTATCATTATAACATATCCCGGCCAAGTACGGCAGACGCAGAAAGGATTTTTCAGGAAAACAGTAATAGTTCATTCGTGAACTTTCCGTGTTTTTCCCATTTTCGACTTGCAGTATCGATGATTTATGTTATGATGATACAGGGTCCAGAAAGTCATGTTTCATGCCTGCATGGAAACATGGCTTTGGAGCTGATGAATATGAGGAAGGCACATTTGTAAAAAGGGGTATCAATATGAAAACAAAAGAAATAATTCTGGCGCCGTCCATTTTGTCCGCAGATTTTACTAATCTGGGAAGAGATGTGATTACTGCCGTTCAGGCGGGGGCAAAATATATACACATTGACGTGATGGACGGAATGTTTGTCCCTCAGATTTCTTTCGGAACGCCGGTGATCAAAGCGCTGCGGCCGCTCACCGACGCGGTTTTTGACGTGCATATGATGGTCGAGGATCCGGGAAGATATGTGGAAGAATACGCCCGTCTGGGAGCGGATATCATCACCGTCCATGCCGAGGCATGCAAACATCTTGACCGGGTCATTCAGCAGATTAAGGCCTGCGGTAAAAAAGCGGCGGTATCTCTGAATCCGTCCACCCCGCTGGGCGTGCTTGAATATGTGCTGGAAGAACTGGATATGGTTCTTCTCATGACGGTGAATCCGGGATTCGGAGGACAGAAATACATTTCCTATTGCGATGAGAAGATCCGCGCGCTGCGTGCGATGATCGATGAGAAGGGACTGCCCGTGAAAATTGAGGTGGACGGAGGAGTGAATGCGTCCAACGTAAAGAGACTGGCAGAATGCGGCGTTGATATCGTGGTCTGCGGATCGGCCGTTTTTGAAGGAAATATCACAGAAAATATGAAGAAAATCATGGAGCAGCTTGCCTGAAAGATCAGGAGAAAAGCTGTGTCGAAGGAGTGGACGGCGTGTCCGCCCGCATAGAAAGAGAGGTAAGAAAAATGAGTGAATGTACACATGATTGCAGTTCCTGTGGAGAGAATTGTTCAGAAAGACAGAGCAGCCCGGAGGATTTCCGTGTAAAATTGAGCGAAGGAAGCTCTGTAAAAAAGGTAATTGGCGTCGTATCCGGCAAAGGCGGCGTGGGTAAGTCTATGGTGACATCCCTGCTGGCATGCGCGACCATGCGGGAAGGGTATAAGACGGCCATTCTTGATGGCGATATCACGGGCCCTTCCATTCCGAAGGCGTTCGGCGTTCATCAGAATCTGGTGGGAAATATTGACGGACTGATCGTGCCGGGCTCCACAGCCATGGGTATCGACATGGTTTCCGTAAATCTGCTTCTTGCCAACGAGACAGACCCGGTTATCTGGAGAGGACCGGTCCTTGGCGGAGTGATCAAGCAGTTCTGGGGAGAGACCCTGTGGCAGAATATTGATTATATGTTCGTGGATATGCCTCCGGGAACCGGCGACGTGCCGCTGACCATCTTCCAGTCTCTGCCGCTGGACGGTATCATCATCGTGGCGTCTCCGCAGGAACTGGTAGGTATGATCGTGGAGAAGGCGGCTAACATGGCAAGAATGATGAATATCCCGATTCTTGGTCTGGTAGAAAACATGAGCTATGTGGAATGTCCGGACTGCGGCAAAAAGATCTATGTCTTCGGCGAGAGCCATATTGACGAGATCGCGTCTCAGTATCAGGTGCCTGTGCTTGCTAAGATTCCGATGGATCCGGAGCTGGCGGCCGCCTGTGACGCAGGAAAGATAGAATTTACAGAAAGAGATTATATGAAGGATGCGGTGGAGCTCCTTGAGAAGCTGTAAGCAGCCGCATCATGGAGGAATGAAGAGGAATAAATGAATAATAATAATCAGAATAATGACCCCAACAAGAAGAAAAATATCAAGTCGGCATTGATTATGCTGGTCATCTGTCTGGGGCTTACGGTGCTTTTTTCTACTGTGATGAACCGATACCGCAACGGAGAACAGGAAAAAATCACCTATGATGAATTTATTGACATGCTGGATAACAATGAAGTCAAGAGCGTTACGCTGACGGACAGCCGGGTACTCATCGAGCCGAGAGAGCAGGAGAATCCACTGGTGAAGACCGTATATTACACGGTGATTTTCCCGGATGCGGAGTTGACAAATCGCCTGCTGGCGGCAGAGGATGTACAGTTTGAGAAAGAAGATGATTCCAGTTCATCGTTATTGACCCAGGTGCTGGTGGGATGGATTCTTCCGTTCGCTCTGATCTATGCCATGATGTTCTTTGTGATGAGAGGCATTGGCAAAGGCGGCGGCATGATGGGAGGCGTTGGTAAGAGCAACGCCAAAGTGTATGTGGAGAAAAAAACCGGCGTTACATTTGCGGATGTGGCGGGACAGGATGAAGCGAAGGAGACACTCACGGAGATGGTGGACTTCCTTCATAATCCGGGTAAATATACAAAAATTGGCGCGAAGCTGCCGAAGGGAGCTCTCCTTGTGGGACCTCCGGGAACCGGTAAGACGCTGCTTGCCAAGGCGGTGGCCGGCGAGGCAAATGTACCGTTCTTCTCTCTGAGCGGTTCTGACTTCGTTGAAATGTTTGTTGGCGTCGGCGCGTCCCGTGTGCGTGACCTGTTCAAGCAGGCCCAGTCCATGGCGCCTTGTATTATCTTTATCGACGAGGTGGACGCCATCGGTAAGAGCCGTGATACCGCCTACGGCGGAGGAAACGACGAGCGGGAACAGACGCTGAACGCCCTTCTGGCAGAGATGGACGGTTTCGATTCTTCCAAAGGTCTGGTCATCCTGGCGGCGACCAACCGTCCGGAAGTCCTTGACAAGGCGCTGCTTCGTCCGGGACGTTTTGACCGGAGAGTTATCGTGGAGCGCCCGGATCTGAAAGGACGAATCGAGACTCTGAAAGTACATGCGAAGAACGTACTCATGGATGATTCCGTTGACTTTGAGGAGATCGCCCTGGCGACCTCCGGAGCCGTGGGTTCCGATCTTGCCAACATGGTCAATGAGGCGGCTCTCGGTGCGGTCAAGGCGGGACGTTCCGTGGTGACCCAGCAGGATCTCATGGAGGCCGTTGAGGTTGTCATCGCCGGTAAGGAGAAGAAAGACCGGATTCTCGGTGACGAGGAGAAACGGATCGTGGCTTACCATGAGGTGGGTCATGCGGTGACCATCGCCGTGCAGAAACATTCTGAGCCGGTGCAGAAGATCACCATCGTACCTAGAACCATGGGCGCCCTCGGCTACACCATGCAGATGCCGGAGGAGGAGCGTTACCTCATGAGTAAAGAGCAGATGCTCAGCGAGCTGGTGGGACTGTTCGGCGGCCGTGCGGCGGAGGAAGTAGTGTTTAATTCCGTGACCACCGGCGCATCCAACGATATCGAGCGGGCTACACAGATTGCCCGCGCCATGGTAACCCAGTACGGTATGTCCGATACCTTCGGGCTCATGGGCCTGGAATCTGTTCAGAGCCGTTATCTGGACGGACGTCCGGTGATGAACTGTTCCGACGCCACCGGAGCGCTCATCGATAAAGAAGTACAGGGTATTCTCAAGAACGCCTACGACAGAGCCGTGTCCATCATCCGCGAATACCGGGATGCCATGGACGAGATCGCAGCCTTCCTTCTGGAAAAGGAGACGATCACCGGCAAGGAGTTCATGAATATCTTCAACAAATATAAGAAAGAAGAACCGGAAGAAGCTAAAAAGGCTGAGGAAGCACCGGCAATCGAAGCCCCTGCACAGGAAGCAGTTCCGGCAGGAGCGGAAAGCCAAACGTCAGACGCCGCGAATGGTGCTGTGGAAGTCTCAGCTGCGGCCCCTGAAGTTGAGACTTCGGCGGCGGCAGCCCCTGCGCAGGAAGCAGAGGTTCCGGCAGTTGAAACTGCCGCTCAGGAGACCACACAGTCTTCTCCGGAAGAAAAATAAATTAAAAACTGATTGATAAGGAATCATGCTCCCGGGAATCCCTTCGTGGATTTCCGGGAATTTTTGTGTTATGATACAGAAACAAAGACGGGAAAGGAGGCTGCCATGTTTGATATACAGGAAGAGCTGAAAAAGCTCCCTGCCAAGCCGGGCGTGTATCTGATGCACAACGCCCAGGACGAGATTATTTATGTGGGCAAGGCGCGGATTCTCAAAAACCGGGTGCGGCAGTATTTTCAGAGCAGCTATAAGCGGAGTGTGAAGATTGAACACATGGTTTCACATATCGCATATTTTGAATATATTATCACGGACTCGGAGCTGGAAGCGCTGGTTCTCGAGTGCAACCTCATCAAAGAGCACAGACCTCACTACAACACCATGCTCAAGGATGACAAGAGCTATCCATACATCCGGGTGACGGTGCAGGAAGATTATCCAAGGATTTTATTCTGCAGAAATGTAAAGAGGGATAAATCGAAGTATTTCGGTCCGTATACCAGCGCGGGGGCTGTGAAGGAGACCATAGAACTGATGCACAAGGTCTATAAGATACGGAATTGCAGCCGGGTTCTGCCAAGAGATATCGGCAAAGAGCGGCCATGTCTTTATCATCAGATCAGGCAGTGCGACGCGCCCTGCCAGGGATACATTTCCAAGGAACAGTACCGGGAAAATGTGGAGCAGGCGCTGCGTTTCTTGAACGGCGACGATAAAAAGATTATGAAAGATCTGGAGGAAAAGATGCTGGCGGCGTCGGCGGCCATGGAGTTTGAGGATGCGGCGGAGTACCGGGACCTGATGAACAGCGTGAAGCGCATCGGGGAGAAACAGAAGATCAACGACACCGGCGGAGACGACCGGGATATCATCGCGCTGGCGAAGGCGGGCGACGAGGCGGTAGTTGCCATCTTTTTTATCCGCAACGGCAAGCTGCTGGGGAGAGACCATTTCCACATGGGCGGCATCGGGGACAGCGAGAAAAGCGAGATTCTCATGGATTTCGTGAAGCAGTTTTACATGGGAACGCCGTTTATCCCGAGGGAGATTCTTCTGCAGGAAGAGGTGCCGGACACGGAGATTCTCGAAAAATGGCTGTCAGATAAGAGGGGCGGCAAGGTTTCCTTCCTCACGCCGAAGAGGGGAACGAAACATAAGATGATGGAGCTTGCCTACAAAAATGCGCAGAATGTTCTCATCAAGGACAGCGAAAAATTGAAGAGAGAGGAACACCGGACCATCGGCGCTGTCCATGAGCTGGAACAGCTTCTGGGCATCCGGGGCCTAAACCGGATGGAGGCCTTCGATATCTCCAATACCAATGGTTATGAGAATGTGGCGTCCATGGTTGTTTTTGAGAAGGGCAAGGCGCGCCGGAGCGATTATCGTAAGTTTAAGATCCGCACGGTGGCGGGGCCGGACGACTACCGCTGTATGGAGGAGGCTCTCACGCGCCGGTTCTCCCACGGTATCCGCGAGACGGCCGAGCGCTCGGAGAAGGGGCTTGACCCGTCGCTGGGAAGCTTCACCCGTTTTCCGGATATTCTCATGATGGACGGCGGAAAGGGGCAGGTCAATGTGGCGCTCAAGGTGCTTGATGATCTGGGACTTTCCATTCCGGTCTGCGGTATGGTGAAGGACGATTATCATCGGACAAGAGGGCTGTATTACAATAATGAGATCATCCAGTTTCCAAAGAATTCCGAGGCGTTCCGGATGATTACCCGCCTGCAGGATGAAGCTCATCGCTTTGCCATAGAATATCATAAGAGTCTGCGGAGCAAGGGACAGGTACATTCGGTTCTTGACGATATCAAGGGCGTCGGCCCGGCGAGAAGGAAAGCGCTCATGCGTTATTTTAAAGATATTGATAAAATCCGTCAGGCGTCCCCGGATGAACTTATGAAGGCCGAGGGGATCACCGCCAGGGTCGCGGATGAAATCTTTTCGTTTTTTCATGAAAGTGACGTTGTAAAAGAAGAACAGCCTGTGATAGAATGATACCAAAGGTTCATAAAGTCATGCTTTCACGCTCGTATGAAAAAGCAGGACTGACGGAATTATAATCGCGGGGAAAGGATAAATAAAGAAGAATAATCTATAAAGGAGTATGGCATGTACAAAGTAACACTGACACAGATTATTGAAAAAATGGAATTGAAGAATCTTCTGCCGGACATTGACACGGACAGCATCAACGTTAATCAGTCTGGCGTCAACCGGATCGCACTGCAGCTGGCAGGTTTTTTTGAGCATTTTGATTCAGAACGTATCCAGGTGATCGGAAAGGTGGAATACGCCTATCTGGAACAGTTTGACGAAAAACATATGAAACCGATTTACGAGAAGATTTTTGAGAGCAAGATTCCGTGTATCGTATTTTGCCGGGGGCTGGAGCCGAGCGATACTATGCTGGATGTGGCAGAGAGAGCCGGCGTGCCGATTCTGATCACTTCCATGACCACTTCGGATTTTATTGCCAGCGCCGTTCGGTGGCTCAGCGAGCAGCTGGCGCCGCGTATTTCCATTCACGGCGTGCTGGTGGATGTCTACGGCGAAGGTGTGCTGATCATGGGCGAAAGTGGTATCGGAAAGAGCGAGGCGGCTCTGGAGCTTATCCGCAGAGGCCATCGTCTGGTGTCGGACGATGTGGTGGAGATCCGCAAGGTCAGCAATGATACGCTTATCGGAACCTCCCCGGATATCACCAGACATTTTATTGAGCTGCGGGGAATCGGCATTGTGGATGTCAAGAGCCTGTTCGGAGTGGAGAGCGTGATGCTCAATTCATCCATCGATATGGTCATCCGCCTGGAAGACTGGAACCGGGAGGGCAATTATGACCGTCTTGGGCTAGAAGAAGATTACATCGAGTTCCTGGGCAATAAGGTTGTGTGTTATTCTATCCCGATTCGTCCGGGACGGAACCTGGCGGTTATCGTGGAATCTGCAGCCATCAATTTCCGTGCCAAGAAGATGGGTTACAACGCTGCGCAGGAGCTTTACAACCGCGTTACCGGCAGCCTGAAGAAAGCGCAGGATGATGACAGCGCACAGGAATAAGGGAGGAGAGTTAATATGAAAAAATATGCATTTGGTGCAGACATTGGAGGAACCACAGTAAAATTAGGTCTGTTTACCACAGAAGGAGAACTTCTGGAAAAATGGGAGATCACCACAAGGACCGGCGAGGAGTTTGATATTCTGCAGGATGTGGCAGATTCCTGCCGGGGAATGATGGAACAGAAAAAACTCGGCAAGGAGGAATTTGCAGGCATCGGCATCGGTGTGCCCGGCCCGGTGAGAGATGACGGCTCTGTGGACGTCTGCGTCAATCTGGGATGGGGTAAAAAGCAGGTCAGAGACGAGATGGAAGCGGCCCTCGGCATGTCGGTAGCGGTAGGTAATGACGCCAATGTGGCGGCCCTCGGAGAAATGTGGCAGGGCGGCGGAAAGGGCTATGAAAATGTAGCCATGGTGACGCTGGGAACCGGAGTAGGCGGAGGAATCATCGTTGGCGGAAAAATGATTTCCGGCGCTCACGGCTACGGCGGAGAGATTGGACATATGTGCATCAATACCCATGAGACAGAGTACTGCAACTGTGGGAAGAGGGGATGTCTGGAACAGTATGCCTCCGCCACGGGTATTGTCCGTATGGCGAAAAAAGCGCTGGAAGCATCGGAGGAAGACAGTGTGCTGCGCAAGGCGGATTCCCTCACGGCAAAAGATGTGCTGGATGCTGCAAAGTTCGGCGACGCTTTCGCTGTAAAGCTGACGGAAGATTTCTGCCGGAGACTGGCGAGAGGATTGTCCTTCGTATCCTGCGTGACGGACCCGGATATTTTTGTCATCGGCGGGGGTGTGTCCAAAGCGGGAAGCATCATCACAGAGACTGTAAAAAAATATTTTGACGGCTATGTTTTCGGAAGTCAGAAAGATACAAAATTTGGTCTGGCAACCCTCGGAAATGATGCAGGAATTTACGGCTGTGCAAAATTAATCATCGGAACCGAAAAGTAATTTGGCGATTTATATAAAGGCAGGCATAAAGTCTGCTTTTATTTTGTGTTTTTTCAACATTGTACTTCCCATGGAATTAGAGTATGATATAGTATATAACTACATATGGTATGGAAAATATCATTTTCCTCAACCGAATCGGCTTCCATCAGGGAAGACTGCCAAATGTATTTATAAATAGGAGATACTATGATACAACAGGAATTCTGTCACAAAATTAAAGAAAAGCTCACAGCAGGAACCCTTTTGGAACAGGAACCAATGAGTAGACATACCAGTTTTCGGATTGGGGGCCCGGCGGATATTTTTGTACAGCCGGCCACAGTCGAGGAACTCTGGGATGTACTCTGCCTTGCCCGGGAAGAGAAGGTTCCGTTTTTTATTGTGGGCAATGGAAGTAATTTACTCGTATCAGACGAGGGCTTCCGTGGGATGATTCTTCATACGGGAGGTCTTCGCGATATTTCCGCAGAGGGCGATGTGATTTACGCCCAGGCAGGAGCGCTGCTCAGCAGTGTTGCCAGGTCAGCGCTGGAGCATGGACTGACCGGAATGGAATTTGCCGCAGGGATACCGGGAACTCTTGGCGGCGCGGTATGTATGAATGCCGGCGCATACGGCGGGGAGATGAAGGATATTCTCGTGGATGCGGAAGTTTTGACCCGGGAAGGAGAACGTTTGGTGCTCCCGGTGGAGGAATTGGATTTATCCTACAGGCACAGTGTTATTTTTGAGAAGGATTACGTTGTGTTGGCAGCGCATATCCGTCTTTCAAGGGGGGATAAAACGCAGATCAGAGACAAAATGAATGAATTGGCAGGGGCACGAAAGGCCAAACAGCCTTTGGATTACCCGAGCGCAGGAAGCACATTTAAGCGTCCGGAAGGATACTTCGCCGGCAAGCTGATCCAGGACGCCGGTTTGAAGGGATATACCGTTGGCGGGGCTCAGGTTTCTGAGAAGCACAGCGGTTTCGTCATCAACCGGGGCAACGCCACGGCGGAGGAGGTCCTCTTTCTTATCAGACAGGTACGCAAAAAAGTAAAACAGCAGTTTGGTGTAGAGATGGAGCCTGAGGTCCGTATGCTTGGATTTACAGATACAGAGGTGAAAAAGTGAGATTTGTAATTGTTTCCGGAATGTCCGGTGCAGGAAAAAGTACAGCTCTTCACATGCTGGAAGATATGGGGTTCTTCTGTGTGGATAATCTTCCGGTGGCGCTTCTCCCTAATTTCGGGCAGATCGCTTTTGACCGGAAGGTTGCGGTCAACCAGGTTGCCGTTACAGTGGATATCCGTAGCGGTGACGGGCTGAAAGACTTGTCTGAGCAGCTGGAAGTTCTCAGGGAACTTGGAATCCGTTATGAGATCCTCTTCCTGGACGCCGACGATGCCACCCTTGTCATGCGGTACAAGGAGACGAGAAGAACGCATCCGCTGGCAGGAGAGGGACGTGTTGAAAGCGGCCTTCAAAAAGAGAGAGCTCTCATATCTTTCATAAAAGAGCAGGCAGATTATATCATTGATACTTCTTCTCTGCTTACCCGGGAGCTGAAACAGGAGCTGGAGAAGATCTATGTCAGGGAAGAGAATTATGGAAACTTTATTGTGACCCTTTTGTCCTTTGGCTTCAAATACGGGATTCCCGCAGATACGGATCTGGTATTTGATGTCCGTTTCCTTCCGAACCCTTACTATGATCCTGATCTGAGAGCGCTGACAGGCAACGACAGAGAGGTTCAGGCATATGTTCTCGGATGCAAGGAAGCCCATATTTTTCTTGATAAGCTGGAAGATATGCTCAAGTTCCTCATTCCGCTTTATCTGGATGAGGGAAAGTATCATCTGGTTGTGGGTATCGGATGTACCGGAGGTAAGCACCGTTCCGTCACCATGACCAACGCTATTTATGAGCGGCTTCGGAAGCTGCCGTACAGCATCCGCATGGAACATCGTGATATAACGAGCGGATGATACGGCAGAAATACTGACAGAGAGGAAGTTGGGGCAATGTCATTTTCTTCAGATGTGAAGGAGGAACTGGTTCATCTGTCGGGACACGAACTGCATTGTGTTGTGGCGGAGCTGGCAGCGATTATCTGTTTCAGCGCCAAAGTGAGCTGCTCGGAGAGCAGCGGATACCATATCATCCTCGAGACGGAGAATATTGCCGTGGCGAAGCGTTTTTACCTGCTTCTGAAGAAGGCATTTTGTTTTCAGCCCAGAGTGGTTGTGTCGCAGCATGAGAGCGGAAAGAAAAGTCATTTTTTTACGATCTCGGCAGAAGGTGCGGCAAATGTTCTTCAGGTGCTGAAGACTGCCGGACTCATGAATAACCGGGGGCAGGTGGATGAAGACGAGTATCTGACGGATAATCCGGTTCTGCAAAGAACATGCTGCCGGAGAGCGTTCCTGCGGGGAGCATTTCTTGCGGCAGGCTCTGTGACTGATCCGGAGAGAAATTATCATTTCGAGATTACCTGTGTGGACGGGCGGGAAGCGGAACAGCTCAGAGATTTTATGCAGTTTTTTGGCTTGGACGCCAAGATCGTGCTCCGAAAGAAATATTATGTAGTATATTTAAAAGAGGGCTCGATGATTTCAGATGCTCTGAATATCATGGAAGCGCATGTCGCTATGATGAAGTTTGAAAATATACGTATCGTAAAAGATGTGCGCAATTCTGTAAATCGGAGAGTCAACTGCGAGGCGGCTAATATCAACAAAACGGTTTCCGCCGCGCGCAGGCAGATAGAGGAAATCGAATATATCAGGAAGACTGTCGGACTGGAT
Organism: Eubacteriaceae bacterium CHKCI004; assembly: GCA_900016875.1. Lineage (GTDB taxonomy): Bacteria > Bacillota > Clostridia > Lachnospirales > Lachnospiraceae > Anaerobutyricum > Anaerobutyricum stercoris. The sequence continues at coordinate 73,533 of FCNR01000017.1, forward strand.
AAATTACCGGAGAACCTGCGGGATGTTGCTTACGCCAGGCTGGAGGAGCCGGATGCGGCATTAAAAGAGCTGGGGGAGATGCTTCATCCGCCTGTGGGCAAATCCGGTGTGAATCATAGATTGAGAAAGCTGAGCCAGATGGCGCAGCAGCTAAAAGAGAGTGGCCATATTTAGTGTCATTCCATGACAGAGGTACTGACATAAACGGCTTTCAGCGGCAGTTTTAAGAGAGACAGCATGGGGAGAGACATTTCGCTGCATATGCTGAAGCCACGCAGACAGCATATTTTATAAAGTAGGAGGTAAATAATGATTACGAAAAGGATGGAAATAAAAATTCCAACAGGTCTGGACCCTAGTACCATTGCTTTATTTATACAGACGGCAAGTCAGTATGACAGCCGGGTATATGTGGAGGTGGAGAACAAAAAGGTCAATGCCAAAAGCATTATGGGAATGATGACGCTGGGCTTGGCAGCCGGCGAGGAAATCACTGTGTCAGCGGCCGGTGATGACGAGCAGCAGGCGATTGAACATATAGAGAGATATCTTAATAATGAGATAAAAGCTCAATAAATGTGCTGTGTGTTTGGAGATATCTCCATTGCAAAAAAGTATATAATGAAAAAGACGGCAGAGTCATTTTGTTTTGTGACTCTGCCGTCTTTTTGTTTCAGGCGTCTTTCGGCGAAGCTTTCATCGGGCAGCCGACGTCCTGAGCAGCCGATGCCTTTCGCCGGCGCTGTCTTACTCCGCCAGCGCGGACAGCCCGTAATAGCTGTAGAAGAGATCCTCATCCAGAGAAAGAAGGGTCCATTGCCCGTCGGCAATTCCGAAAACGATGGTTCCGTTGGTTTCCGTTGTCGGAGCGGACTCCCGAAAATCGTCATAGAGAGAAGCGAGAATATCGCTGTTCGATTCCTCTTCATCGGTGCCGTCATGTCCGTGACCGGAAAAAATCGAGGAGAATATATCCTGCAGACTATCCCAGAAAGAAGAACTTGAGATATTATCTTCAATCTCCTGGGAAATGGCCTCCGGAAGTGTGGAAAAATCGGTATTTTCTGTGTGTACAAAGACAGTGCAGCGATTGTAGCTGGTCTGCACATCGGTAATCTCGTAAGCGGCGGACTGAAGTACCTCGTTACAGAGTTCGTCGGTATCAATGGTAATGCCGGCGCGCTCCAGTATCCCGTCAACTTCGTATTCTTCCAGAGAATCGTTGACATAGTTCCTGACATAATCCCGGATGTTCGGATTCTCCTGCAGTGCTTCCGGCAGATAGGACGGATCCACAGAAGAAAAATCCATGCTTTTTGCCAGGGAAAAGATCTGATGTACCGCGTCTTCGCATCGTCTTGTTATCGCATGTATATAGAGAAAGTAACCGCCGATGCAGCCGCCGGTAAGAAGCAGGAGAATCAGAAGAATAATCAGGAATCTGCGTTTCCTTTTTTTGGCGCTCCCTTGTCTGCCGGCGTGTTTGCTGCCGGATGGTTCGTTGTCATTGACCGGCGTGTAATGAGCGTTGCTCAGAGGCTGCCCGCAGGACGGACAAATAGTATCCTCCGCATTGTAAGACGTACCGCAATATGGACATTTCATAAATAAAACCTCCTTATGGGTGTTGCTGTGAACCGGCGGAAAAAGCCGGTATGGGGTATGGAAAGTATAGAGAAAAAAGGCGCTGATGTCAAGAAGCGTCTTTTTTTGTAATTTTACCAGATAAAAAAAGAGATGATAAAACGAGAGGAGCCGGGTAAAATAAAATGGTGGAGACATGAGATATGACATTTGTCATAAGAAAGATATGACATTTTTCGGCTGGAAGTCGTGACGTTTGTGATGTGCATTATTATGGGTGATTTGCTATGATATTTTTCGAAAGGAACGGACATTTTTGTGAGTGAAACAAAAAGGTTCTGGGCAAAGTAAAAAGGAGGGCTGCAGGTATGATTTACACAGTTACATTTAATCCGGCGCTTGACTATGTTGTGTTTCTGGACGGACTGAAACTGGGAGACATCAACAGAACCACAAGAGAGTCCATTTATTACGGAGGAAAGGGAATCAACGTTTCCACCATTTTAAATACTCTTGGCATGGAGACAACGGCCCTTGGATTTGTAGCCGGATTTACGGGCAAGGCCATTGAGGACGGTCTGAATGCTCAGGGGATGCACACGGATTTTATTCATCTGCCGGAAGGAAATTCAAGAATCAATGTAAAGGTCAAACACGGAGACGAGACAGAGATTAACGGTCAGGGGCCAGTCATAACGCAGGAAGCCATAGATGCTCTTTTTGAGAAACTGAATGCTTTGAGAGAAGAGGATGTGCTGGTTCTGGCGGGCAGTATTCCAAATACACTGCCGGAAGACATTTATGAGAGGATTCTGGCGGCGCTTTCCGGAAAAGGAATCCGAATCGCAGTGGATGCCACCAAGGATCTGCTGCTGAACGTACTGAAGTATCATCCGTTTTTGATCAAGCCGAATAATCATGAACTGGGAGAAATGTTTCATACCGTCTGTGAGACCAGAGAAGATATCGAACATTATGCCAGAGAGCTTCAGAAAATGGGAGCGCGGAACGTGCTGATATCCATGGCCGGCGACGGAGCCATCCTTATCACCGAGGACGGCGGAAGTATCCGGATGGGAACGCCAAAGGGAAAAGTGGTGAATTCTGTCGGAGCGGGAGATTCCATGGTAGCGGGATTTCTTGCCGGATATCTGAAAAACGGAAACTACGAGGAAGCGCTGAAAACAGGAACGGCAGCAGGCAGCGCCACAGCATTTTCCGAAGGATTAGCGTCCCGGGAGATGTTTGAGAAAATGCTGGCGCAGCTTTAGAAATACCGGCGCGCACACAGAAGTATAATAGCAAACACAAAATCATGATAATGAAGGAGAATAGTTATGAGGATCGTTGACTTACTGAAAAAAGAAGCGGTTGTATTAAACGCAGATGTCTCCACAAAAGAACAGATGCTTGATCTGCTCATTTCCCTCCACGGCAAGGTGGGAAATGTCGCTGACGAGGCAGAGTTTAAAAAGGGGATTTTGAAAAGAGAATCCGAGGGACCGACCGCCATTGCAGACGGAATTTGTATTCCGCACTCCAAAAACAGTGCGGTAAAACAGCCGGGTATCGCGGCCATCACTGTGCCGCAGGGCGTGGACTGTGAGGCTCTCGACGGACAGCCGTCCAACCTGTTTTTCATGATCGCGGCTCCGGCGGAGGGCTCCGATGTCCATCTGGAAGCTCTTTCCAGATTGTCCACCATTCTGATGGACGCGGCGTTCAGAGAAAGACTTCTCACGGCAGAAAATGTGGATGCCTTTTTGGAAGCCATTGATGAGAAAGAGGCAGAGAAATATCCGGAGGAGGCCGAAGGTTCAGAAAAAGCGCCGGAAGCAGCACAGCCGGCTTCCGGTTACCGGGTTCTGGCAGTAACTGCCTGCCCGACCGGTATCGCCCACACGTACATGGCTGCGGAAGCCCTCGAAGAGAAGGGAAAAGAACTGGGAATTCCGGTGAAGGCGGAGACCAACGGTTCTTCCGGAGCAAAAAATGTACTGACAAAAGAAGAGATTGCCGCCTGCGACGGTATCATCATTGCGGCGGATAAAAATGTGGAGATGGCACGTTTTGACGGAAAGCCTGTCATCAAGGTAAAGGTTTCCGACGGTATCCACAAGTCGCAGGAACTGATTGAAAAGGTAGTAAACGGAGAAGCTCCGGTTTACCATCATCAGGGCGGCGCAGGAGCGGAAACTGCAGAGGGAGATGGCGAAGGTCTCGGCCATCAGATCTACAAACATCTGATGAACGGCGTGTCCCATATGCTCCCGTTCGTTATCGGCGGCGGTATCCTCATCGCCATCGCCTTCCTGCTGGATGACTACAGCATCAATCCGTCGAACTTTGGTAAGAATACGATGCTCGCGGCGTTCTTTAAGACAGCAGGCGACGCGGCCTTTGGATTTATGCTGCCGATTCTCGCCGGATACATCGCCATGAGTATCGCGGACCGGCCGGGACTGCTTGCCGGTTTCGTGGGCGGCTACATCGCCAATCAGGGAATCACATTTGCTTCGGCCTTTGATTCCAGTGTGGAAGTGATATCCGGCGGATTCCTCGGCGCACTGTTTGCCGGTTTCGTGGCAGGATACCTGGTGCTTCTTCTCAAGAAAGCCACAGAAAAGCTTCCGGCATCCATGGACGGTATCCGTCCGATGCTCATTTATCCGGTGCTGGGATTGTTTGGAATCTCGGTGATCATGTTTGCGGTTAATCCGTTCTTCTCCTGGCTCAATCAGCTTCTGTACAATGGGCTGGGATCTCTGGGCGGAGCGAACTCCATTGTGCTGGGTCTGGTTGTTGCAGGTATGATGTCCATCGACATGGGCGGCCCGTTCAACAAAGCAGCTTACGTATTTGGTAATGCGGCGCTGGCGGCACAGACAGACAGCGGATACATGATCATGGCGGCCGTTATGGTCGGCGGCATGGTTCCTCCGATTGCCATTGCCATTGCCTCCTGGGCATTTAAAAATAAATTCACGGACAACGACCGCAAGGCAGCTCCGGTCAACGCTATCATGGGTCTCTGCTTCATCTCTGAGGCAGCCATCCCTTACGCAGCCGGCGACCCGCTTCATGTGATTCCTTCTTGCGTCATCGGCTCTGCGGCAGCCGGCGCGCTGTCCATGGCATTTGGATGTACGCTCATGGCGCCGCACGGCGGAATCTTTGTATTCCCGGTAGTAGGAAACGCGTTGATGTATATCGTGGCGCTGCTGGTCGGCTCCGTGGTCGGCGCGGTCATGCTGGGACTTTTAAGAAAACCGGCGGCGAAATAAAAGCCGTATTAAACAGGAAACCTGCTAACCATATCTTCTCCATAATTAACCGATAAAACTTTAATACGCCCGGGCTGTGAATCAGACAGAATCCGGACCGAAAGGGGCAGCACAGTTCGTATCAGGATTGTGCGGCCCTTTTTTCGTTAAAAAAGCGGCGGTTCAGCCATTAGGGAATTGACCGCCCGTGCGTTGGATTTTATAATGAAAAAAATCGGATGTTGCAAATGATGGAAAAGATAAGGGGAGAAAGATGCTGAGGATGAACAGGAGATACCGGAGGTTGTTCTGGATGCTGCTGATCGCCGTCAATCTCACGGCGGCAGGAACTGCTTTTTACCTGTATACGTCAGGGAAAGATTATTCAGTCAGCCAGAAGGAACGTGCACATTTTATTGGATTGAGCTACATGACTATGAATAACGAGTTTTATAAGATCATCAGTGAGGAGATCAACGCGAGAATTGAAGCCGAGGGAGATCGTATGGTCATGCGGGACCCGGCTCTGGACGTGGAGCGGCAGATCACGCAGATCGAAGAGATGCTCGATATGGGGATTGATGTTCTGGTGGTCACTCCGGTGGACTCGGAGAAAATCGGAGATGTGCTGAAAAAGGCCAGAGAGAAAGGCGTTTCCATCGTGGTGCTGGATACGGGAGTATCGGACCAGGAGGTAGCCGACTGTACCATAACATCAGATAATTACGGAGCGGGAGCCGCTGTGGGAGAGTATTTCCTGCAGCAGCATGAGACGGCCCGTGTTGTTATCATGACCCATCAGGTGGCCCAGTCCGGCAGAGACCGGGTACAGGGCTTTCTGGACGTGGTGTCTGGTCAGGAGGGCATCGAAGTGGTAAAAACCATTGAGTGTGAAGGACAGACAGAGATCGCCATGCCCGGTATGCAGGAAGCCATCGCGGAGGGGACAGACTTTGATACGGTATTCTGTCTTAATGATCTGGCGGCCGTGGGCGTGGTGGCGGCCCTGGAAGAAAATGACATGCTTGACCAGGTGGACGTGTACGGCGTGGACGGTTCCCCGGACGCCAAAGCAATGATTCACGAGGGGATGATGAGCGCCACGGCAGCCCAGTTCCCGTCTGAGATCGGAAGCCGGGCGGCAGACGCCATCTACCGGCTGCTGAGTGGAGAAAGCGTCGAGAAGATGACGCTGACGCCGGTACAGCTTATCACGCCGGACAACGTGGAGGAATTTGGAATGGATCGCTGGCAGTGACGGCCGCCGCGCCGGCAGAGGTGAAAAAGCGTTGCCGCCGGCCATCCCTGATAAGGAGGAGAGTACAATGACACAACGGCAAATGTCCGACTATGTTCTTATTATCATGAAAAATTTAAATTTGCTGGCAGTTTTATTTCTGGCGGGCGTCATGGCTGCAAGCATTCACGGGCATATACAGGCAGGAACCTCCATGGATTTTATGATGACGGCCCGCGGATTCACCTGGGCGGGCTGGAAGATCATCGTGATGGCGGCGGGACTATATGTCGCCTGTCTGCTGGTCATGAGTATGCAGAGTGACAGCGCCGCAGGGCTGATTATAAAAATCTCGGTGGAGATTATCCTGGGATTCCTGGTGAGCTATGTGCTTGGCTTCGGTTACATGGGTGTGATTCTTTTGATACTGGCGGACACCATGAAATACTTTCCGAAATCTAAGCTCAAATTTCCCGTGGCTGTGGTCATAAGCTTCATTTATCTGTTCATCAATTATGAGTTTATGTCTGTGTACTTTGACGTGATTCCGCTGTCTGTGTATCTGGATTATTTCCAGAGTGACGCCCGCGCGCTTATGGCGGGGCTGCAGAATGCGCTCACATCTCTCAATACATTTGTTTTCCTCGTATACATGATTTTCCTCCTATGGGCGCAGCTTGATGAGAAGGAAAGGATCCTCAGTCTGAACCGGCAGTTGAATGAAGCTAACAGCGAGCTGCAGAAAGCCAATCTGCAGCTGGAAAAATATGCGGAGGAAAAAGAACAGATGGTGGCGACCAGGGAGAGGAACCGTCTGGCCAGAGAGATTCACGATACGCTCGGGCACGCTCTTACCGGTATTATCACAGGTACTGAGGCAAGTATTGCTTTGATGGATGTGGCGCCGGACATGGCAAAGGAGCAGCTCAAAGTGATCGCCGAGGTGGCGAGACAGGGCATCACCGATGTGCGTCGTTCTGTGAAGGCGCTTCGGCCGGACGCTCTGGAGAAATACGATCTGGAAAAGGCCATTTACAATATCGTGGAGGATATGCGAAATGTGTCGAACATCGATATTGATTATCAGTGTCACACATCGCTCAATGGATTTAACAACGACGAGGAAGAGATTATTTACAGGATCGTGCAGGAGAGCATCACAAACGCCGTCCGTCATGGCCACGCTACAGCCATAAGCATTGATATCAGTCGCAGATACGGCACGCTCATCGTCCGCATTGCGGACAACGGCGTCGGCTGCGCGGATGTGAAGAAAGGATTTGGCCTTCATCACATGGAGGAACGGCTGAATCTTCTTCAGGGATCTCTTCATTACAGCGGAGATCGGGGATTTACTATAGAAGCCCGCATTCCGATCCGGTGGGGCGAGAGCGAGGAGGAAGGAGAAAGAAATGATTAAAGTATTGATCGCAGACGACCAGGAGCTTATGAGGAAGAGTCTCCAGATTATTCTGGGAATGGAGGCTGATATCGAGGTTATTGCCGCCGTGGAAAATGGAACGGAAGTGATCCGGGCGGTGCGCAGAGAGAAGCCGGATGTGATTCTCATGGATATCCGAATGCCGGAGATGGACGGAGTGGTCTGCACCCAGATCATCAAGGAAAATTACCCGGATATCCGGATTATCATACTGACAACCTTTGATGATGATGAATACGTATTCAATGCGCTCAAATACGGCGCCAGCGGTTATCTCCTTAAGGGGATCTCCACCCAGGAGCTGGCGGAAGCCATCCGGAAGGTGTATCATGGCACAGCCATGATCAACGAAGATATCGCTTCCAAGGTGCTGAAGCTTTTCTCCAGAATGGCTCAGACCAATCTGGCCATTCAGGTGGATGAGCGGCAGACGGCGGATCTCAAACCCACGGAGTGGAACATCATCGCCCTGGTGGGCAGAGGGATGTCCAATAAGGAAATCGCCGGGAAGCTGGGTCTTTCCGACGGAAGTGTGCGAAACAGTCTGAGCGCCATTTTGAGCAAGCTTGATCTGCGGGACCGCACCCAGCTTGCCATCTGGGCGGTACAGACGGGGGCGGTCAACCGGGAAGAAAGATAGACGAACCGGGAGAAAGGGAAACGTATGAAGGATAACGGACGAAATAAAAATGTAAACGGCAGAAGAAATCTGATTCCGGGGATTTTCTGTGTCCTGCTCTGTTTGGTCGTGTGGGTTTTGTGGGGCGGTTTTGACCGTTTCCTGGGCGTCGGGAGCAGAGATACGCTGACTATCGGCGTCTTCTCGGACAGCTACTGGAATGTGCAGAACGGCTACGCCTACCGTATCGTGGACGACGCCATCAAAGTTTTTGAGGAAGAACATCCCGGGGTGACCGTGGAGTACACCAGCGGAATCCTGAAAGAGGATTATTCGGAATGGCTGGCGGAAGAGCTTATGGCGGAAAAAGCGCCGGACGTTTTTTTCGTTCTGGGAGATGATTTCAGCAGTTTTGTGGACGCCGGGGCGCTTAAAGATCTGACGCCGCTCATGGAAGCGGATGAGGACTTCCGCAAAGATGCGTTTTATTCCTCCGCTCTGGCCTGTGGTACCTATGATGGAAAGCAGTATGCCCTTCCTTTTGAATGTGCGCCGAAGCTGATGTTTGTCAACCGGACGATTCTTGATAACGAAGGAATTGCCATGCCGGACAACGACTGGAGCTGGGAGGATTTCTATAATATCTGTCAGGCGGTGACAAAGGATACCGATGGCGATGGACTTACGGATCAGTTTGGAGAGATCGGATATACCTGGAAAGAAGCATTTGAATCAAATGGAGTGCAGCTTTTTGACCAGAAAGGAACCGAGTGCCGGCTGACTGCTTCCGGCGTGGAGGAGTCCATCAATTTCATAGAGAAACTCGATGTGCTGTCAGACGGGTATAACGTCTCGGAGAGAGACTTTGATCTGGGAAATGTGGCTTTTCAGCCTATGTCTTTTTCTGAATTCCGTGCATACCAGCCGTATCCTTTGAGCGTGAAAAAATATTCTGGTTTTCAGTGGGGCTGTATTCCCATGCCTGCCGGCAGCCAGGGAGACAACATTTCCACTCTGGACAGCCTGCTCATCGGCATGAACAGGAAGACAGCAAACGAAGAGAACGCCTGGGATTTTATTAAGACCATGACCAGCGATCCGGCCATTCAGGCGGAGATTTTTGACTATTCGGAAGGTGTGTCCGTGCTGCGTTCCGTGACCGAATCGGAGCAGACTCTGCAGAGCCTTATTGAGGATTCCGGCAGTGAGGAAAGCCTGAACTTATCTATCTTAAGTCAGGTGGTGGAAAAGTCTCTCGTTTCCCTGCGATTTCCGGGATATCCGGAAGCTGAGGAACGGGTCAGTCAGGCGGTCAGCGAAATTATCGGAGGCGACGGTAATATCAGTATGGAGCTGATTGTGTGGAACCGGGAGATTAACCGGTTTCTGGGGGAAGAAAAGGGACAGTAGATCAGGGCGGCCCTGAAAGGTAAGTACCTCCGTATTCCGGCTCTTGACAAAAAGAATGAAACATAGTACAAATCGAAGACGGGAAAAACAATAAGCAGGATAAAGGAAACTATCATCATGAAATATAAAGTTATTTGTCTGGACATTGACGGAACTCTTCTGGATAACAGAAAAGTACTCCATCCGAAAGTACGCGAATCCATTGGACGGGCGGTGGACAGCGGAGCACGTATTGTGCTGAATTCTGCCCGAATGCCTGCCGGAGTGGAGCCAATCGAGCAGGAACTGGGCGTGCCATGCATTAAGATATGCAACGGTGGCGCATTCATCCTGGACGGCGGCAAATGTATCAGCGAGAAGCATTTCAGCGCCGGAACCATGGAAGAAATCTATGAACAGTGCATGAAGCCCCGGCGGCTTCATCTGTGGATTTACTGGAATTATGACTGGTATGTCACGGGGATGGATGTCCGGGCGGAGAGGGAGATTAAAGTCATCGGCTGCCGCCCGCAGACAGTGGACATAGAGAAATTGGCGGCATGCTGGAAACAGGAAAATACCGGCCCCAGCAAGCTTCTCATATCTGCGGAGCCGGCTGTCATCACGGAGATTCAGGAAGAGATGGAGACAAAACTCCGGCAGGGTGCATGGGAAGATATCTCCATGGCAAAATCCGCGCCGTTTTTTCTGGAGATCTTCCCGAGAGGCATTGACAAAGGAACTGTCCTGGAAACAGTCTGCAAGTCTCTGGGAATTCCTCCGGCAGAGGCAGCCGCCTTCGGCGACCAGGAGATGGATATCCCGATGATCCGGACGGCAGGTCTTGGCGTCGCCATGGAAAACGCCGTGGATGAGTTAAAGGCAGTCGCCGATTACATCACTCTTTCCAATGAAGAGGACGGGGTGGCGGCAGCCCTTGACAAAATGATGGCGGGCGAGCTGTAGGAGATACGTTTGCAGGAGAGGAAGAGACGCAGAGGCGCAATACATTTGTAGAGCCGCAGGCGTGATACATTTGCAGACAGAAATACAGAGTAAGGAGACGCAGTTTTGATGAAATTTATAAAAGGTTTTTTTATATTTGTAATCATTCTCATTCTGGCGGCGGCCGGGTGCACTTTTTATGCATTCAGAATAGAGCCGTTTCGGCTGGCGGTGAAGGAGTATGCCTTTGGTGAGGATAAGGAAGAAACTTCGGAATTAAAGGTCGTACAGTTTTCTGATCTGCACATCAAGGAGGATTTCACGGAGAAAAATCTGAAAAAAGTTGTGGATAAAATCAATGCACAGACCCCGGATGTGGTGATATTTACCGGGGATCTGTATGATAATTATGCAGTGTATCATGACGATGCGGCTGTTATCCGGCGATTGTCGGACATAAAAGCAGGCAGAGCCAAGCTTGCCGTCTGGGGCAACCGCGATTACGGCGGCGGAGCGGCCAGACAGTATGAAAACATCATGGAACAGGCGGGATTTACTCTGCTAAGGAATGAGAACTGGTATGTGACCGCCGACAACGGCAGAAAGGTGTTGTTCACCGGTCTGGACGATTCTATTTTCGGTGAGCCGTCCATGCCGGAAGACACGAAGATATACGAGTCTGACTTTGAGGTTCTGCTGATGCATGAGCCGGACACGGTAAAGGATTATGCGGATGATGGATATGAGGCCTCCCTGGGCGGACACAGTCACGGCGGCCAGATCAATGTGCCGTTTCTGCCTTTTGTCAATAAAATGGCGGTATCCGCCACTAATCTGGCGTCCGAGTACAGCGGCGGCATGTATGAGCTGAGCGAGGACGGCAGTTCAAAGTTGTATGTCAACACCGGCATCGGAACGACGCACATTTCCGCCCGCTTCGGCGTGACGCCGGAAATCACGGTGTTTCATATATATTTATAAAATATTACTGGGGAAGGAGAAGACAAATGCTTGTTCCAAAATATTACGAAGATTTGAAGACGCTTCATCTGAATACCATGCCGAACCGGGCTTATTATATCCCGGCTTCGGTTTCCGTGGATACGGTCGGGGAAAAGAGGCAAAACTCCGACCGGTTCCTGTTGCTGAACGGAAACTGGAAGTTCAGGTATTACGAGAGCATTTATGATCTGAAAGAAAAATTTTATGAGGAAGGTTTCCAGGCGGAGGACTTTGAAATGGTTCCGGTGCCCGGCGTATGGCAGAACTATGGATGTGACCGGCATCAGTACAGCAATATCCGCTATCCGTTTCCGATGGACCCGCCGTACGTGCCCCACGATAATCCCTGCGGCGCGTACATTTACCGGTTTGAATATCATCGGCAGGCGGACGCTCCGGAAGCTTTTCTGAACTTTGAAGGGGTGGATTCCTGTTTTTACGTGTGGATGAACGGAGAGTTCATCGGCTACAGTCAGGTGTCCCATAGTACCAGCGAGTTCCGGGTGACGGAGCAGCTTCGCGACGGAGAAAATGTGCTGGCAGTTCTGGTGATGAAATGGTGCGACGGCAGCTATCTGGAGTCTCAGGACAAATTCCGCATGAGCGGAATCTTCCGGGATGTGTATCTGCTGCTGCGGCCGCAGCAGGGAATCTTTGATTACTTTGTGAAAGCGGCGCCGGGAGAAACCGGGCGGACGGCATCGGCCGGTGAAGGTAATGGGTCAACTGAGACAGCGGCTGGCCAAAAGCATTATGCAGGTCAGATTGATATCACATTCAAATTTTTCGATAAGATAATTCCGGTCAGCTGCCGGCTGCTGGATGCTGCCGGTAATCTGGTGGCGGAGCAGCAGACAGAGGATGGTCATCTTCATATGGAGGTGGAGAATCCGCACCTCTGGAACGCCGAGCAGCCATACCTGTACACTATGGTGTATGAGACTGCGTGGGAAAGTGCCCGGGAAGTGATCACCGATCACATCGGTTTCCGGGAGATTCACATAGAAGGAAATGTATTGTATATCAACGGACAGAAGGTGAAGTTCCGCGGCGTCAATCGCCATGACAGTGATCCGGTGACGGGATTTGTCATCAGCGAGGAACAGATCATGAAAGATCTGAGGCTCATGAAGGAACATAATATAAATGCTATCCGTACCAGCCATTATCCAAATGCACCGCATTTTTATGAACTGTATGACCGGCTGGGATTTTATATCATCGACGAAGCTGACAACGAAAGCCATGGCACCAGCGCACGCTATATGGAGGCGGAAGACTGGGATACCCAGAGTTTGCACTGGAACGAAGTGATCGCCGATAACCCGGATTTTATCGGGGCAACGGTGGACCGGGCGCAGCTCTGTGTGGAGAGGGATAAAAACCGCCCTTCGGTGGTCATCTGGTCCATGGGCAACGAATGTGCCTATGGCTGTACCTTTGAGGCAGCTCTGGCCTGGACGAAGCAGTTTGACGATACACGGCTGACGCATTATGAGAGCGCACGGTATGTTTCCGGCATCCGAAAATATGATTATGACAATCTGGATCTGTACAGCCGCATGTACCCGTCTCTTGCCGAGATGAAAGAGTATCTGGAAGAAGACGGCCGCAAGCCGTACATTTTATGCGAATACTGTCACGCCATGGGCAACGGCCCGGGCGATCTGGAAGATTATTTCCAGTTCATGGAGCAGTACGACGGCGTCTGCGGCGGCTTTGTCTGGGAGTGGTGCGACCATGCCATCGACCGGGGAACCACGCCGGACGGCCGGAAAGTCTACGCTTACGGCGGCGACAGCGGCGAGTTCCCGCACGACGGAAACTTCTGCATGGACGGGCTGGTCTATCCGGACCGCCGGGTGCACACCGGACTTCTGGAATACAAAAATGTATACCGTCCGGCGCGGGTTGTTTCCTACGACCAGAGCAGCGGTCAGCTGTGCCTTCATAATTATATGGATTTTACGAATCTCAAAGATTACCTGTACCTTTCCTGGAAACTGCTCTGCGACGGAGTGGAAGTGGAAGAAGGAATTGTTAACGGTGCAGGGTCAGTGAAAGACGGCGCGGGAGATGGGACAGTTGGAGCCGGACAGAAAAATCCGGATTGTATTTCCAATCGGACGCTTGCCTCCTGCCTGGATATTCCTCCTCACAGCGACGGCAGCCTGTATCTGCCTGTGCGAGTTCCGGAACGGGGCAAGGCGACGCTGCTCCTGTCTTACCATCTGACAGAAGAGGCGGCCTCCCGACAGGAGATCCTTCCGACAGATTACTGTCTTGGGTTTGATGAGATTTGCCTGGAAACCGCGGACAATGTGAATCAGACCGCCCGGGCGCTGCGGGAAGGAATCACGGCAGGAACATTGGAAGCCCCTCTGAAAAAATTGCGGCAAATCCATCCGGCTGTCCCGGTGGCTGTCAAAGAAAACGACAAAGATGTGATTCTTCGGGGGGCGGACTGGCGCTATGTTTACGACAAGCGAACCGGTACATTTTCAGAAATGATATACCACAACCAGAATCTTCTGGAAAAGCCGATGGAATATAACATCTGGCGGGCGCCGACGGACAACGACCGCAACATCAAAAAGCAGTGGATCAGGGCGGGATACGACCGGACTGTCAGCCGGGCCTACGAGACAAAGATATACTGTGTGGGCCAAAAGGCAGATGGTGCAGGACAGGAGCTAAATAGCGCGGGACAGAAACTAAATGGTGCAGGACAGATGAACGAAGAACTCCCGGCGGGAACTGTCGTGCTGGAGAGCCGGCTTTCCCTGTCGGCTGTCTATTTACAGCGGATTCTTAATATACAGGCTACATGGACAATCATGCCGGATGGAGGCATTGATGTTCGACTGGACGTGACACGCACACCGGGCTTCCCGTTCCTGCCGCGATTCGGCCTGCGGCTCTTCCTGCCAAAATCTATGACGGCAGTTACCTACTGCGGTATCGGGCCAAACGAAAGCTACGCCGACAAGCGGCAATCCGGATGGCACGGTCGCTTCGGGACCAGCGTTCAGGCGCTCCACGAAGACTATATCCGTCCGCAGGAAAACGGCGCCCACGATGACTGCGACTATGTGATCGTGGAGAATGACAGTCTCTCCTTTGCGGCTGTGGCTCCGGCCATCGCTGGAAAATCCGCCGAGCGAAAAGATACATTTTCCTTCCAGATATCGGAATACACCCAGGAGGAACTGACAGCGAAAGCTCACAATTATGAGCTGGAGAAATCTCCGTATACCGTCCTCTGCCTGGACTACGCCCAGAGCGGCATCGGTTCCAACAGCTGTGGTCCGGAACTGCTGGAGAAATACCGGCTGGATGCGGAACATTTTGTGTTTGAGCTGGGACTTCGGGTGGGGGAGAAGTTTTAAAAGAATATTGTGAGGATACAGAAAAACCACTCCGGAATTTGGCACAAAAACTTTGGCACAATACGGAGTGGTAAATTCAAGTCAAAACTTAGAGTTCTACAGTAATATCTTCCAGTATCCTTTTCTATCTGAGCCTACGCGTTCTATATCAGTCACCTTGTTGATTGTTCTGACGATATGCTCCGCGGCAGCAGAAAAATATGTTCAGTTCACCGGGTGACAGACTATGGCCTCAGGAGATATTTTCAGGAGCTCCTGCGGCGGAGCAGAGCCGTCGGACAGAAAATAATGTCCGTCCTTGTTTTCGATAACAGCGATTTTTCTGCCGTTTGTATAAAAAATAACATATTTATTTTCGTGAATATGATAGGTTCCTTCGTTAAGGATAATATCTTCAATGGTGTACCATTGAAATTTGCCGGAGGAGTCTTCATCAGGAGATGAAGGTATTACGGCAAGGTATTCTGCGTCATCAAAAGCATTTTTCTGATATGTACCGTATAAATGAGAGTGAATCTCATCGTTGTTCTGTGATGACGGTGAAGGATGTTTAGTATGTGTTTTTGACAGCAGGCAGAGTAAACCGATGGACGTCGCTGCGGCTGCTGCGATCAGGATGTTCTTTTTTCTTTTATGCAATGGATATCCTCCTTTCGGAAGGGAGTCTTATGCTTATGAATTTGAATACCGGAGCAGACTTATGAGGTGTATAAGTAAAATCACGGTAAACAATGTGTTAATAAAGTCCTATGCTGATATAGTATAACAAACGGAGGAAAATGGCAAGTCTGGGGTGCGTTTTTTGAGAGTATGTCTCCACCCTTTTTTCATTGACTTTAGAGGAATATATTACTATAATATCAATATAGATTTTGTAGTTATTTCGGTTTGGCATGACAACATGTTTGAAGGATTACCAGAGATTGTATGACAGAAGAAACGGGGGTCATTATGGGAAAGATACCTTTACAGGGAGTGAAGAATGCCAGAGATCTGGGAGACATTGAGACGGCGGATGGAAAGCGTATCCGGAACAGATGTCTGATCAAATGCGGACAGCTTTGCGGGGCGACGCAGCAGGATATCGAGGTTCTGCGGGATCAGTACGGAGTGAAGCTGATTGTGGATCTGCGTACGCAGATGGAGAGGATAAAGTTTCCGGATCCCGAGATAAAAGGGATTGCGAACATATGGAATCCTATTTTTAAGGAAGACATTCAGGGGGCCGGTGTATTTACTCCTGGAGAGAAGGAGATTC
The DNA here is from genome assembly GCA_900016875.1 of Eubacteriaceae bacterium CHKCI004. Classification (GTDB taxonomy): domain Bacteria; phylum Bacillota; class Clostridia; order Lachnospirales; family Lachnospiraceae; genus Anaerobutyricum; species Anaerobutyricum stercoris. Next base: position 89,660 of record FCNR01000017.1, read on the forward strand.
TGGAGAAGCATCTTAAGGCGTTGTTTATTTTGAACCATCGCTGGGAGAAGATGGGAGAGACGGAGAATGCGGCTGTGGAAGCGGTTCGGGAGATGATTCAGAAGGAGAAGTTTGATCCCGATGCTTACATGGCAAGGATTTATCATAAGTTTGTGAATAACCAGGTGATTCAGAAACAGATCAAGCAGTTTTTCTCACTGCTGGTGAACCGTAGAGGCGGCGCGGTGCTCTGGCATTGCGGGGCAGGTAAGGACAGAAGCGGTATTTGCTGTGCGCTGTTGTTATATGCGCTGGGTGTTCCAAAAGAACAGATCGTTGATTATTATGCGTCCGTGGAGGAATCCTCGGAGGATACGGTAGATTATATTCTGGAGAAGCTGTTCCCGGAAAAGGTTCCGGGCAATCGGGAGTATCAGGAACTTGCCCGGAAGATCTTCGGAGTGAAGAACTGTTATATAGAAGCATTTTTTGATGCTATTGAAAAGGATTATATCAGTGTGGATAACTATCTGCAGAAGGCAGTCGAACTGCATGTGGATAATATTGTGAGATTGAAGACGCTGTATCTGAGATCATAAAATACGAACAGAGAAAAGCCAGGATGTCTGCCGGAGAGGTAGTCTGTCCATGGCTTTTCTTTGTTTTGCATGGAAACAGATCCGGGGGGTGAAAAAATGAGATATGAGATTGGGCAGGTATTAAAACAAGACAAGGTCATGAAACTGGTTTTCGGGAAATATTCCATGCCCAGGCATCTGCTTGGAAGACATTTGATTGCCGGAGGGCAAGTGATCGCTGCGTATCATCCCGATGCGGTACGCATGAGGCTGCTGGCTGGCGGCGGAAAGATCTATGAGATGGATATGGTTGAAAGGCAGCCGGTTTTTGCATTATTTTTACCCCACAGGGAAATATTTTCTTATCAGCTTGAGATATATCTGCGCGGAGGGAAAAAGATTACCCACTATGATCCGTATAGTTTTTCCTGTCAGATCACGGAGGAAGAGGAACAGGAATTTCTTCGCGGCAGGTGGAGAAACGCTTATCGGAAAATGGGATGCCATCCTATGGAGATTGACGGCGTGAGAGGAATTTATTTCGCGGTCTGGGCGCCGCGCGCGCAGCGTGTCAGTCTGGTGGGAGATTTTAATCACTGGGATGGAAGACTTTGCTATATGAACCGCATGGGCCACTCAGATATTTATGAGATTTTTCTTCCTGAGGTCACAGAAGGAACCGGATATCAGTACGAAGTGAAAACGATGCAGGAAGAGATAATGCGCGTGGCGGATCCTTATGGGACGGCGCGTCAGTCGGAAAAGACATCGAAAATATTAGATATATATGGTTTTCGGTGGGAAGATGATCTCTGGATGGAAAAAAGAGGTCAGGCAGATGTCAGGAACAGCCCGATGGTTATTTATAATATTTCTGACAGAGATCCGGCAGAGATGGAAGAAGTATATGAGGATGTTTTTACGCATGTACTGATGAGCAGGAAAAGAAAAAACGCAGTGCAGCAATATAATCCATATTCAGACGGCGGAGATTTTTTTGTGCCCCCGGCGTATGGCGGAGAACCGGACGAATTCCGGAAAATGGTGCAGCGGGCGCATAAAAAAGGAATTGGAGTGCTGATGGAGGTTTCGCTGGAATCAATTCCTTTTGAGAAGCCGCAGGTGGCAGATTTTGTGCTGTCCAATCTGCTTTTCTGGACAAAGGAATACCATATTGACGGTTTTGCTTTTGACGGCCTTGCCGGCGATTGCCGTCCGTGGGACAACATATTCAATGATATAGAAGTGAGAGAGGACGGGGAAGATGGAGAGTTCGGACTGGATGATGAGAGCCGCAGGGCAATTCTCAGGCAGGCCATGATAATGATCCGGGAGGAAGCTCCGGGAGTGATCATTATTTCTGATGAGCAGAATCTTCGTAAGCCGGGTTCTGATGTCACGGACATGAAAGATGAAGTTTTTGACTTTTACTGGAATTACCATATAAAATGGAGTCTGGATCATTATTTGTCCAGGGATCAGACAGGGAGGAAACGGGCGCATTTTAAGCTGACGCTGCCGCTGCAGAAACCGGGACTGGAACGCTCGCTGCTTTTGCTGGATCATAAAAATAAGGACGATCTGCATCAAACTTCGATTGACAAGTCGGAGGAGGTTTATTATGATATGTTATCAGAGGCGAAATTGTCTTATGCATTTTTGACGGGTATACCGGGAAAGAAAATTCTCTCGGACGCTGTCAGGGACGTAAAGATAAAAGAGTACCTGTACCGCCTGTTGGAAATGTACCGTACATATCCGGCTTTGCATAGCTGCGGCGCGGAGGAGCAGATTTTTGAGTGGGTCAATGGTATGGATGCAGTTTCCTCTGTGATCAGTTTTATCAGAAAGAGTTCTTCCAGCGAGGAACATTTTCTGTTCATCTGTAATTTTAATAAGGAGACTCTGCCGTCGTATCGTATTGGCGTTCCGTCCTTTGGCAGATATAGTCTGCTGATCAGCAGTGATGCCGCAGAGTTCGGGGGCAAAGGACGTTTTGTAAGTCAGCAGCCGGTTGTCACACGGCAGCCGTGCGATTTCAGGCCATATTCCATGACGGTTTCCCTGCCGCCGGAATCCGCGTTGATTTTTGGCTTTGGTCCTGCATTTCACAGTGTTTAGTGAGACAAAAAGGAAAGGTGTGAGAAACGATGAAAGATGATTGTTTATTTTGCAAAATAGCCAGAGGGAAAATATCGTCGGCAACAGTTTATGAGGATAGTCATTTCAGAGTGATTCTCGATGTGAATCCGGCAACAAAAGGCCACTGTTTGATTATTCCAAAGGAGCACTTCGATAACATTTATGATCTGGATGCGGAAACAGCCGGAAAACTGTTTTCACTGGCAACCTGCATCGCCCGCGCCATGAGAGACGCGCTGGGATGTGAGGGACTGAATATTGTTCAGAATAACGGGGAGATTGCGGGACAGACTGTATTTCATTTCCACCTGCATCTGATTCCTCGTTATAAGGATGACGGAGTGCAGCTTGCGTGGACGCCGCATGAATCTGAAGAAGCGCAGCTGGAAGAGATCCGCGCAGCGATCAGAAAAGCCATATAATTAAGGAAAGAAGGAAGAGAGCATGGGAAAGATTGATTTTAAACCGGGAAATATGTTGTACCCGCTTCCGGCGGTACTGGTAACAGTGAGGGATGCCGAAGGAAGGGATAACATGCTCACCATCGCTTGGGTGGGCACGGTGTGTACCAATCCGCCCATGCTCTATATTTCTGTGCGTCCGGAGAGATATTCTTATCACGCGCTGAAGGACAGCGGGGAGTTTGTGGTGAACCTGACCACTGCGGATATGGCAAGAGCGGTGGATTACTGCGGTGTCCGTTCCGGAAAGGATGTGGATAAGTTTGAAGTCACAGGATTGACCCGGAGAGACGCTGCCAAAGTAAATGTGCCGGTCATAGAGGACAGCCCCGTGAACATAGAATGCAGAGTCAGAGATGTATTGGAGCTGGGATCACATCATATGTTTCTGGCTGACGTGGTACATGTGGCCGTTGACGATCGCTATATGGATGAAAAAGGTACGTTTCATTTGGAGAGGGCGAATCCGCTGGTCTATTCACATGGTATTTATTGTGATATTGGCAATTTTATCGGTACTTTTGGATATTCTGTCAGAAAGAGAAAAAAGAAAAAAAGATAAATGTATTGTTTTTACAAAATCTAAATTATGAATTTACAAAAAGAAACATTCTTGATATAATGAGTTATTGATTGTATCTGTATTCGTACAGAGATCAGGATAAAGCAGCGCTTTATTATTCTGAGGAGAGCCGAAGGATATGACCACGGTCTCAGAGACCGTATGACGAGTTTTGAATTGATGGATTGACTGCATAGTTTGGGCAGATTGTCATATCCGGAGTGCAGCAGAGCAGTGCCGGTTTACCCGGCGTTTTTTGAGTTTGATAATTAGTTTTGGTTTGATATAGATATAGAGGTGCAAGAATGGAACAGTATATTATTAAGGGTGGTACTCCGTTAGTTGGTGAAGTGGTGATCGGAGGTGCCAAGAACGCAGCACTGGGAATTTTGGCGGCAGCCATCATGACAGACGGGCAGTGTCTCATCGACAATATGCCGAATGTCAGGGATACGAATGTTCTGCTTCAGGCCATGGAGCAGATCGGGGCCACAGTGGTCCGCAAAGGTGACAATGAAGTTTTGATCAGCGGTAAATATATCGATTCCAGCGGGGAACTGCTGGTGGATAATGAATATATAAGAAAGATTCGGGCGTCCTACTACTTAATAGGTGCCCTTCTGGGCAAGTATAAGAAGGCGAAGGTCGTTCTGCCGGGCGGATGTGAGATCGGAAGCCGGCCGATCGACCAGCATATTAAGGGATTCCGTGCGCTGGGCGCCGAGGTAAAGATTGAGCACGGCATCATTATGGTTGACGCGGAGGAGCTGCGGGGCAGCCACATCTATCTTGATGTGGTATCTGTCGGTGCGACCATCAATATCATGATGGCGGCATCGCTGGCTCATGGCAACACCATCATTGAGAACGCGGCCAAGGAGCCGCATATTGTGGATGTTGCCAATTTCCTGAACAGCATGGGCGCCAGCATCAAAGGTGCGGGAACCGATGTGATCCGTATCAAAGGTGTGGAGAAGTTCCACGATACGGAGTATTCGATCATCCCGGACCAGATTGAGGCGGGAACCTTTATGATGGCAGCAGCGGCGACAAGAGGAGACGTTCTTATCAAGAATGTCATTCCGAAACATCTGGAAGCGATTTCTGCCAAGCTCAGCGAGATCGGTGCAGAGGTGGAGGAATCTGATGACGCTGTGCGGGTTGTGGCAACCCGCAGGCTGAAACACACCCAGATCAAGACGCTGCCGTATCCGGGATTCCCGACAGATATGCAGCCGCAGATTGCGGTGACTCTGGGACTGTCCAAGGGAACCAGCATCATTACGGAAAGTATTTTTGAAAACCGGTTCCGCTACGTGGAGGAGATGCGCCGCATGGGCGCCAACATTAAAGTGGTTGACGGTAATACGGCTATTATTTCCGGTGTGGAGAAGTACACAGGAGCTACTGTGGAGACGCCGGACCTTCGTGCAGGAGCGGCTCTCGTGATTGCCGGACTGGCAGCAGAGGGATATACGACGGTGACGCAGATTGGCTATATCCAGAGAGGTTACGAACGCTTTGATGAGAAATTGCGCGCGCTCGGAGGCATGATTGAAAAAGTGGATTCCGAGAAGGACGCCAATAAGTTTATTTTTAAGACCGGAACGGTCAGCTAAGGAGTGAAGGAAAATGGAAAGAGTGTTGTTTACTTCTGAATCCGTGACAGAAGGACATCCGGATAAGATGTGCGACCAGGTTTCAGATGCGATTTTAGATGCGTTGATGGAGAAAGACCCGATGAGCCGTGTGGCCTGTGAGACAGCTATGACGACAGGTCTGGTGCTTGTCATGGGAGAGGTGACCACCAATGCGTACGTGGACATTCAGAAGATTGTTCGTGATACGGTAAAAGAGATTGGATATACCAGAGGTAAATACGGTTTTGACGCAGATACCTGCGGCGTGATCGTTGCCCTTGATGAGCAGTCTCCGGATATTGCCATGGGCGTTGACAAAGCGCTGGAGGCGAAGGAGAATAAGATGTCCGATGAGGAGCTGGAAGCTATCGGAGCCGGCGACCAGGGTATGATGTTCGGTTACGCTACCAATGAGACAGAAGAATATATGCCTTACCCGATCGCTCTTGCCCATAAACTGGCGCTTCAGCTTACCAAGGTAAGAAAAGACGGTACTCTGCCGTATCTTCGTCCGGACGGTAAGACGCAGGTTACCGTTGAGTACGACGAGAATGGCAAGCCTGCCCGCCTGGACGCTGTGGTTCTTTCCACACAGCATGACCCGGATGTGACGCAGGAGCAGATTCATGAGGACATTAAGAAATATGTGTTCGACGCCATCATTCCGCAGGACATGGTGGACGAGGATACCAAATACTTCATTAATCCGACAGGACGTTTCGTTATCGGTGGACCGCACGGTGACAGCGGACTGACAGGACGTAAGATTATCGTAGATACTTATGGCGGATACGCCCGTCACGGCGGCGGTGCTTTCTCCGGAAAGGACTGTACCAAGGTAGACCGTTCCGCGGCGTACGCGGCAAGATACGTGGCAAAGAACATCGTGGCAGCCGGTCTGGCTGACAAATGTGAGATTCAGTTATCTTACGCCATCGGCGTTGCTCAGCCGACGTCCATCATGGTAGATACCTTTGGAACCGGAAAATTATCTGAGGAGAAACTGGTGGATATCATTCGCGAGCATTTTGATCTGCGTCCGGCAGGCATTATCAAGATGCTTGATCTTAGACGTCCGATCTACAAACAGACAGCCGCTTACGGACATTTTGGACGTAATGATCTTGATCTTCCGTGGGAGAAGCTGGACAAGGTGGACATGCTGAAAGCATATCTGGCGTAAGGCAGATGCCGGAGGGCACATATTATAATTTGATCAATGAAAATGAACTTCCTGCTGTTGGAGAGATCTCGCGGCAGGAAGTACTTTTTTGTTGGAGGGAATTCTGAGGGAATTCCAGTCAGCAAAAAGATTCACAGGAGTTAAGAATATGGGAAAATACAAATTGATAGCTTTGGATATGGATGGAACTCTTCTGAATTCCAAAAAGCAGATAACAGACGGCACGAAAAAAATGATCCGCCGTGCGGCGGAAGAGGGCAAGATCGTGGCGCTTTCCACCGGGAGAGGGCTGGCGGAACTGCATGAATATCTGGAACAGGTTCCGGAAGTGCGTTATCTGGATTGTACCAGCGGAGCCGTTGTGTATGACTGTCAGGAGAAAAAGGTGATAGCCCGCCAGACGATTTCTGTCAGCGATATGGAGAAGCTGATGGAGATAGCCAGTCAGGAGGATGTGATGGTACATTTCCTGTCTGAACGGTCCATCGTGCAGAAAGACAAGGTGGAGAAGATGGAAGAGTATCACATGGGGATTTATAAGACGATGTTTGAGACGAAGGCGGATCACTATGAGGATATCTTCAGGTTTTACAGCGATAATCCGGTGCCTATGGAGAAATGCAATATCTATCACCATACGCCGGAGGAGCGGACTGTCACCGAAGAGAAAATAAAGGCGGCAGGACTTCCGGTGGTCATGGTTCACGCGGAGGAGACCTCCCTTGAGATTACGGCTGAAGGAGTTAACAAGGCAGCCGGCCTTTTAGCGCTCTGCCGTCATCTGGACATTTCTCCGGAAGAGACCATCGTGGTGGGCGATGCGGACAACGACAAAGAGGTACTGCAGACAGCCGGCCTTGCCATTGCCATGGGCAATGCGGCGGATCACATCAAGGCGCTGGCCGATGTGGTGGTGGCGGACTGTGATCACGACGGATGCGCGGAAGCTATCGAGAAGTATCTGCTGTAAATATTTTCAAAAAATCCCAATCTTTTTATTTACGAAACGCTCCGGGGATGGTATAGTGTAAAGGCAGCGTCATGGATGGTATTCGGAAGAAACCATACCGCGTGCAGCACGGATAAATATTGAGCTTATATCCATGGGAATGAGACTCGGAGCGTCACTTTACGAAAGTAAGGTGATAAGAATGCATACAGGAATTATAGGCGCGGGGAAGGTTGGATGTTCCCTCGCCAAATATTTTGTGTTACGTGGCCTGAGTTTATCAGGCTTTTTTGATGCCGATAAAAATGCGGCCAGAACAGCGGCGGACTTTGCCGGAACAGATTTTGAAGAGAAACTTGAAGATTTGGTCAGAAAAAGTGACGCTCTGTTTTTGACAGTCCCGGACGGTCTGATCACCACGGTGTGGAATCAGATCAGGGAACTTCCCATTGAAGGTAAATATATTTGTCATTGCAGCGGTGCTCTGTCTGCGGAGGATGCCTTTCCGGGCATAGCGGACAGAGGAGCCTTCGGATATTCTATCCATCCGCTCTTTGCGGTCAGCGACCGGTTTCATTCGTACAAAGAGCTTTCAGACGCATATTTCACAATTGAAGGAGATAAGCGGCATCTCGAAGAGGTGAGAGACCTTTTTCAGTCTTTCGGGAATCCGGTCCGTCTCATCGAGGCGGAGGATAAGGTCAAATACCATTGTGCCGCGGCCATCTGCAGCAATCAGGTGATCGCCCTGATCCAGGAAAGTCTGGATCTGCTTTCTGGCTGCGGTTTTGATGAGGAGAGTGCTCTTGCAGCTCTCAGGCCTCTGATCTCGGGAAATGTAAACAAGGTTCTCGCCGGTGGCTGCGCTGCCAGTCTCACCGGGCCGGTGGAACGAGGCGATGTGCGGACCGTGCAGAAACATCTGGACTGCCTGGACGAGGAAGACAGGAAGCTGTATGCGCTTCTGTCGCGAAAACTGCTCTCCGTGGCTGGCAGGAAAAATCCCGACAGGAATTATGGAGAGCTTGAGGCGCTGCTGCGGGAAATGTGACGGCGGCAGACTGGAAGGAAAAATGCTGCGGCAAGAGCCGGAGACATGCGGAAAAGAATTTGGGAGGTATCAATTCATGAAAAACACAGTGACAACATTTCAGCAGATGAAAGAAAAAGGCGAAAAAATTTCCATGCTGACGGCCTATGATTATTCCACAGCGAAGCTGGTGGACGAGGCCGGTGTGAACTCTATTCTGGTGGGAGATTCTCTGGGAAATGTAATGCTTGGCTATGAGGATACCATCGCTGTGACGGTGGAAGATATGATTCATCACGGCAGGGCGGTGGCAAAAGGGGCGAAAAATGCTTTGGTCGTTGTGGACATGCCGTTCATGTCCTATCAGACTTCGGTCTACGACGCAGTGGTCAATGCGGGACGCATTATGAAAGAAACCCATTGCGGCGCTGTCAAACTGGAGGGTGGCGCGGTGGTCTGCCCGCAGATCAAGGCCATTGTGGACGCGTCCATTCCGGTGTGCGCGCATCTGGGTCTGACGCCGCAGTCCATCAATGCATTCGGCGGCTTCAAAGTACAGGGAAAGACGGTGGAAGCCGCGCAGAAGCTCATTGACGACGCCAAAGCGGTGGAAGCCGCGGGAGCATTCGCGGTAGTGCTGGAGTGTGTGCCGGCCAAGCTTGCCAAGCTGGTTTCCGAGGCAGTCTCCATCCCGACCATCGGCATCGGCGCCGGCAACGGCTGTGACGGACAGGTTCTGGTCTATGCCGACATGCTCGCCATGTTTTCTGATTTCTGTCCGAAGTTTGTGCGCAAGTTTGCCAATGTGGGCGAGATCATGAGCCAGGCGTTTAAGGACTACGACGCCGCGGTCAAGGATGGCTCTTTCCCGGCGGAAGAGCACACCTATAAGATTGATGATGAAGTGATTGAAAAATTATACTAGGAGGAAGTTATGCAGATCGCTTATACAGTGAAAGAAGTGAGGGAACAGGTAAAAGCCTGGAGAAAAGAGGGACTCTCCGTTGGCCTGGTGCCGACCATGGGATATCTTCACGAGGGTCACGCCAGCCTGATAAAAAAGGCAGTGGAAGATAACGACCGGGTGGTGACAAGCATATTTGTGAATCCGACGCAATTTGCGCCAACAGAAGATCTGGAAGCCTATCCGAGAGATATGGAGAAAGACAGCAAGCTTTGTGAGACCCTGGGTGTGGATTTGATCTTCCATCCGGAACCGGAAGAAATGTACGCACCGGATTTTTGTACCTGGGTGGATATGGATGTTTTATCCAAAACTCTCTGCGGCAAAAGCCGTCCGATACATTTCCGGGGAGTCTGTACCGTGGTGAGCAAGCTGTTTCATATTGTCACACCGGACAGAGCCTACTTTGGACAAAAGGACGCCCAGCAGCTTGCGATCATACGCCGTATGGTCCGCGACCTCAATATGGACATTGAGATCGTAGGATGTCCGATCGTCCGGGAAGAAGACGGGCTGGCCAAGAGCTCCAGAAATACATACCTGAACGAAGAAGAAAGAAAAGCAGCGCTGATACTCAGCCAGTCCATCTTCCTCGGACAAAAAATGGTGCAGGAAGGCGAGACTGACGCTGCAAAAATCAAGGCAGCCATGGTGGAGAAAATACAGTCCGAGCCCCTCGCCCGCATCGACTACGTGGAAATCGTGGACGGCCTCTCCATGCAGCCGGTGGACACCGTACAGTCCCCGACCCTCGCGGCCATCGCCGTCTACATCGGAAAAACTAGACTGATAGATAACTTTATTGTATAATGAGCCATGCAGCTACGGGTATATGTCGAGCCCTCGTGCTGGCACGAATGGGCAAGACATATGGCTGGAGCTATAGGGCGAATGCCCTAACCGAGATGAGCGGAGCGAATCGAGGTGCATGGCGGGAGCCGGGGCACCAAGGAAACGCAGGCGAATGCCCTAACCGAGATGAGCGGAGCGAATCGAGGTGCATGGCGGGAGCCGGAGCACCAAGGAAACGCAGGCGAATGCCCTAACCGAGATGAGCGGAGCGAATCGAGGTGCATGGCGGAAAGGAATATTCATGCAGATCAATATGTTAAAAGCAAAGATCCATCGCGCCACGGTAACACAGGCGGAACTTGATTACGTGGGCAGTATCACGGTGGATGAAGATTTACTGGATGCCGCCGGAATTTTAGAATATGAAAAAGTACAGATTGTGGATATTAATAATGGAAATCGTTTCGAGACTTACACCATTGCCGGAGAACGGGGCAGCGGGGTCATGTGCTTAAACGGAGCGGCAGCAAGATGCGTCAGCGTTCACGATAAGATTATTCTTATGGCTTATGCGGATATGACGCCGGAAGAGGCCAAAGAGCACAGGCCAACAGTTGTTTTTGTTGATGATAAGAACTCGGTGCATCGCATTACCAGCTATGAGAAACATGGCCGTCTCAGCGATATGGAGTAGGGATATCCGCATGGGAATATAAGACCCTGAAGAAAAGGAATGTGGAGACTATGTTAAAAGGAAAAACAGTTGTATTAGGAGTGACAGGGAGCATCGCCGCCTATAAAATTGCCAATCTGGCAAGTATGCTTGTGAAGGCACATTGTGATGTTCATGTTATTATGACGAAGAACGCAACAAACTTTATCAATCCGATCACATTTGAAACACTGACGAATCATAAATGTCTGGTAGATACCTTTGACCGGAATTTTGAATTTCAGGTGGAACATGTTTCGCTGGCGCAGAAAGCCGATCTAATGATGATCGCGCCTGCCTCCGCCAACGTGATCGGAAAGGTGGCTCACGGCATTGCCGACGATATGCTGACCACGACGATCATGGCCTGTCCCGGAAAGGTGATTTTTTCTCCGGCCATGAATACGCATATGTTTGAGAATCCGATTCTTCAGGATAATCTGGAGACCCTGAGAAGATATGGATATGAGATTGTGGATCCGGCTGTGGGTTATCTTGCCTGCGGAGATACGGGAGCCGGAAAGATGCCGGAGCCGGAGACGCTGTATCAGTACATTTTACGAGAGCTTGCCTGCGAGAAGGATATGAAAGGGCTGCATGTTCTTGTGACTGCGGGACCGACCCAGGAGGCCATTGATCCGGTGCGCTATATCACCAATCATTCTTCCGGCAAGATGGGATACGCCATCGCCAGAGATGCCATGCTCCGGGGAGCGGAGGTGACGCTGGTGTCGGGGCCGGTTGCCCTTCCGGCCGTTCCGTTTGTCCATACGGTTCCGGTGACCACCGCGCAGGATATGTTTGAGGCGGTCAGAGATCATCTGGGGAGTCAGGATATTTTGGTGAAATCTGCGGCTGTGGCTGATTACCGTCCGTCTCAGGTCAGTGAGGAAAAGGTAAAGAAGTCTGACGGTGAAATGAACATTCCGTTGGAGAGAACACAGGACATTCTTGGATATGTGGCTGAGCACCGCCGGGATGATCAGGTCATCTGCGGTTTTTCTATGGAAACCCAGAATATGCTGGAAAATTCCCGGAAAAAACTGAAAAAGAAAAATCTTGATATGATCGCAGCCAATAATCTGAAAGATGCCGGGGCCGGATTTGCCACGGATACCAATCTTATAACGATTATTATGGAAAAGGAAGAGAAACAGCTTCCGTTAATGTCAAAAGACGAGGCGGCTCATGAGCTGCTGACCTGCATTCTGGAGTACCGGAAAGACAGGGTGTAGCGCAGAATTTTATTGTTTTATAAATATACTGATTTAATTTCACAAAAAAATATAGTGATTTCGGAAAATATAGAAAAAAAGTACAATTAATGCGGAAAATGCATAAACAAATTATTAAAATTAGAAGAAAAAAGCAGAATGATATGTTATAATATACTGTGTTGCCGGGAATTGCATGAAAAAATGAAAGCAAGGTGCATGGAGAAATATTATGGAACATATTTTAGTTATCGATAATGATACTTCCGCAACAGAGCTGGAGCGCGATTATCTGGAGATAAATTCCTATAAAGTGACAATTGAAAAAAGCGGTGTATCCGGGTTTCAAAGAGCCTTGCAGGATGATATTAACCTGGTTATCACAGAATTAAATCTGGATGATCTGAATGGATTTGAACTGTGCAGGGAGCTTAGAAGCCGACGCGATATACCGATTATTATTGTTTCGTCAAAAAGCAGCGAGGTTGATAAAGTGCGGGGGCTGGGAGTAGGGGCCGACGATTACGTGACCAAACCTTTTGCTCCCAATGAGCTGATTGCCAGGGTGAAGGCAAACCTGAATCAATATAATCGGCTGGTAAAAAAGAGAAGCCAGAAAAATGATTGTATCGTTCTGGACCAGGTACGAATTGACAGAACAGCGAGACGGGTTACGGTGTGCGGCGAGGAGATTACATTTACCACAAAGGAATTTGATCTGCTCGTCTTTCTGGCGTCCCATCCTAACAGAGTTTTCTCCAAAGAGGAACTTTTCCGGGAAGTATGGGGCATGCATTCCATCGGGGATGTGGCGACAGTGACCGTACATATCAAAAAGATTCGCCAAAAGCTTGAAAAATATGCGGGTGCGGCCAGTTTGATAGAGACGGTGTGGGGAGCCGGATACCGTTTTCAAATGTCCGGGACACTAAAAGTACAGAACTTTTAAAATGTATCAAAGAAGAAAGGAAGCTTCCGCCGAAAAGACAGGAAGCAGGTGACAAGATGCTGGGGAAGAAAAAGATTCCGATTGTATTCGAGGATGACAGCGTTCTGGTATGCGAAAAGCCGGCGGGGATGCCGGTACAGCCGGATACCAGTGGAAATGTAGATGTGGAAACCTATTTGAAGCATTATCTTTTTGAAAAGCAGGAGGGAAATGAAGAACCGTATCTTACAGCCGTACATCGGCTGGACCGTCCGGTGGGAGGTCTGATGGTTTTTGCAAAGACCAGAGAAGCTGCGGCTGAGCTGAGCAGACAGATTCAGGATCATGAATTTGAAAAATGCTATCAGGCTGTGGTCTGCGGCGATCTGCCGGAGGAGTTCGGAACTTTTGAGGATACCCTGCTTCGGGACGGAAAGACCAACACCACCAGGGTAGTCCCGGAAGGAACAAAAGGCGGAAAACATGCGGTGCTGGATTACGAGCTGATCGATCAGATCGAGACTCGCGACGGCATACTGTCCTGGGTGCTGATCATTCTGTATACAGGACGGCATCATCAAATCCGGGTACAGTTCTCTTCCCGTGGCCTTGGTCTATACGGTGATACTAAATACAATCCGAAATTTCAGAATACAAAGAAAAAATATATGCAGCTGGGACTGTATTCCACCAGGCTGGCGTTCCGTCATCCTGTGACCGGCGAAGAGCTTGTATTTAAAACCGAACCGCAGGGGGAGGCGTTTGAAAAAATGGATGTGGAGGCATATTGATGCCTCCTTTTTTGCGCGTGCAGAGTTTGTGTTGACAAAAATCCATGTGTATTCTAAAATAAACCGGTATATTTATGCGATAATCTGACAGATGTTTTAACCATGGTTTCTGCGGTGCGCCCTGCGGCGGCAGTTTCGCAGAGACCAATAAAAGAGAGTGCAGGAAAGGAAAAAATTATGGCCAAAGAAAAGAAGCTTGTGGAAGCAATTACCCCAATGGATGAAGATTTCGCCCAGTGGTATACCGATGTGGTGACTAAGGCGGAGCTGGTGTCCTACTCCAATGTGAAAGGATGTATGATCATCCGTCCTAGAGGCTACGCCATCTGGGAGAATATTCAGAAAGAACTGGACAGAAGATTTAAAGAGACCGGCGTGGAAAATGTATATCTGCCGATGCTGATTCCGGAGAATCTTCTTCAGAAAGAGAAAGACCATGTGGAAGGATTTGCGCCGGAGGTAGCATGGGTAACACAGGGCGGCGAGGAAAAGCTGGCGGAGAGACTCTGTATCCGTCCGACATCCGAGACTCTGTTCTGCGATCATGTGAAAGATATCGTCCATTCCCACAGAGACCTGCCGGTAGTATATAATCAGTGGTGTTCCGTACTTCGCTGGGAAAAGACCACCCGTCCGTTCCTTCGTTCCGCGGAGTTCTTATGGCAGGAAGGACATACTTTCCATGCAACGCCGAAAGAGGCAGAAGAGAGAACCGAGCAGATGCTCAATGTATATGCAGATTTCTGCGAAGAGATTCTGGCAATCCCTCTGGTAAAAGGAAAGAAGACTGACAAAGAAAAGTTTGCCGGCGCAGAGGCTACCTATACCATCGAGGCGCTGATGCACGACGGAAAGGCTCTTCAGTCTGGTACCAGCCACAACTTCGGTTCCGGTTTCGCGGAAGCCTTCGGTATTCAGTATGCCAATAAAGAGAATAAGCTGTCTCCGGTTTATGAGACGTCATGGGGTATGTCCACCCGTATCATCGGCGCCATCATCATGGTACACGGTGATGACAGCGGTCTGGTACTGCCGCCGAGAATTGCACCGGTGCAGACCATGATCATTCCGATTCAGCAGAAGAAAGAAGGCGTGCTTGACAAAGCATTTGAGATCCGCGACATGCTGAAAGGCGACTACTCCGTCAAAGTAGATGATTCCGACAAGTCTCCGGGATGGAAGTTCAGCGAACAGGAGATTCAGGGTATCCCGACCCGTATCGAGATCGGACCGAAGGATATCGAGAAGAATCAGGCGGTGATCGTCCGCCGAGATACCCGCGAGAAGATCGTGGTATCCATCGATGAGCTGCCGGTAAGGCTGGGTGAGGTTCTGGAAGAAATGCAGAAAGATATGTATGACAGAGCCAAAGCGCATCTGGACGCTAACACCCATGTGGCTCATAACTGGGATGAGTTCCAGGATTTCTTAAATACAAAACAGGGCTTTATCCGCGCTATGTGGTGCGGCGACAGAGCCTGCGAGGAAGCCATCAAAGAAGAGACCGGCGCTACTACCCGCTGTATGCCGTTTGAGCAGGAGAAACACGGTGATGTGTGCGTACACTGCGGCAAGCCGGCAAAATGTGAAGTATACTTCGGAAAAGCATATTAATTATTAAACAGAAACAGGAGGTTTTACGCCTCCTGTTTTTTTACAGGAAATTCCGGTGGAACAGCCATAAATTTTCTTAGCCGAATCTTTAGTGATGAAAGAATTTCCTCTGTTGTGATTTCAAAAAGACTGTGCTATACTAACGAAAGTTGGAATATTTTCTTGTCTGAATTTGTTTATTTTTACCTTATATTCACAAAATACTTCTAAATTATATGTGAATAGAATGGGGTATGAAAAAACAAAATATTGTCATAAACAGGAGGGTTGATATGGACTCAATTATCAATAGATTGACAGAGATTGAGGAGACTGCTTCTTCCATTGTGGAACACGCCGAGGAGCAGAAGGCGGTTCTGGACAAAGAATATGACGAAAAACGCAGGCGCTTTGACGAGGAACTGGAAGAGAAGACTCGGGCACGGATTCAGACAATCCAGAGTAAATTGGATAAGGATACCTCAGAGATTCTTGACGGACAAAACGGCGCAGGCGGAAAAGAGATTCAGGCGCTGAAGGAGGACTACGCCGAACGTCATACAGAATATGCCAAAAATATTTTGAAACGGATTACCGAGGTGTAGCTTATGGGAAATTTACTAGCTTACAGCGGGATCGTGACCAAGGCGCGGGCAATGGAAGGGAAGCTGCTGAGCAGTCAGCAGTTTGAGATTATTGCGGGACTTGGAAGTGTGCCGGAAATTGTGGAGTATCTGAAGAAAAATACAGCATATGTGGATGTGCTGGATACCCTGGAGGAAGAGCAGATTCACCGTGGAAATATTGAAAAGGTGCTGATACAGTCGTTGTATCATGATTATACGAAACTGTACCGGTTTTGTGGGCAGAAGCAGCGGCGTTTTATGCGTCTGATCATGAAATCCTATGAGATAGATCTGATAAATTACTGTCTGCGGATTGTCATTAATCATTATAAGCAGCCATTCGATCTGGCGTATAAACAGCCATTTTTTGACCGCTATTCACAAATATCCATCGAAAGGCTGATTACATCCCGGACAACGGATGAGCTGGTGGAGAATCTTAGGGACACGGAATATTATGAACCTCTGAAGAAACTCAGGGATTCTCAGAATGTTACTCTCTATGATTACGACCTGACACTGAATCTCTATTACTTTACATCTATATGGAAGGAACAGAGAAAGATACTGAAGAAGGCGGACCGGGAGCTGTTTACCAGAGACTGCGGGTCTAAGATCGATCTGCTTAATATGCAGTGGATATACCGGGC
The DNA here is from genome assembly GCA_900016875.1 of Eubacteriaceae bacterium CHKCI004. Taxonomy (GTDB): domain Bacteria; phylum Bacillota; class Clostridia; order Lachnospirales; family Lachnospiraceae; genus Anaerobutyricum; species Anaerobutyricum stercoris. The sequence goes on from FCNR01000017.1 coordinate 106,454, forward strand.
AAAAAAGTATTATAATATGAAGCCTGCGGATATTTATCTGCTGCTGATTCCGATTCATTACAAACTGTCTGTGGACAGTATCAAAAATATGGTGGAAGCGCCGGGACTTGATGAGCTGCAGGCTGCGGTGGACAGGACAACTTACGCCCGTCATTACGACTTTCATCAGAACATGACCATAGAGCAGATGTATGCGGATTGTCTGCATTATCTGTACACTGTGGACCGGCGGCGGAATCCTTATTCTATAGCGGCGGTAAATACCTATCTTTTTCTGAAAGAAGAGGAAATCAAGAAACTGACTACTGCCATGGAATGTGTACGGTACAGTCTGACTCCGGGCGAGACGCTGGCATACATTGGAGGTAGAACACAATGATTGTAAAAATGAAATTTGTCAATATATCCGGACCCCGGAACGATATAGACCGGGTGACGGATCTGTATCTGTCCAGATATGAGATACAGCTTGAATCTGCGCTGTCAGAACTCAGGACCGTGGATAATCTGAGGCCTTTTGTAGAGATTAATCCTTATCGTGATGTTTTAAATAAGGCATCGGAGTTTGTGGGTTATCTGCCGGATGCGGATGAGGTGGAGCCGGATACTTCTCTCGGACTTGACGATATGTTCGCAGTGGTGCGGCAGGCCGGAGAGGATTATCAGTCTCTGCAGGAGAAAAAAGAAAAATTAAAGAAGCGCAGCGAGGAGATTCACGCAAAACAGCGCGTTATCGCTCCGTTCCGTCCGCTGGACTGCAATCTTCATAAGGTGCTGCACTACAAATATATTACCTACCGCTTCGGGCGCATTGCCGTTGAATTTTATCAGAAAATGCAGAAATATCTGATGGATGATCTGGGAGCGATTTTTGTGGAAGGGCAGCGGGACGAAAGCTACGTATACGGAGCGTATTTTGTTGCGCCGGCGGAAACGCAGAAAGTGGACGCTGTATTCCGGTCTCTCCATTTTGAGAGAATCGAACTCAAGGATGAGTTTGAGGGAACGCCAGAGCAGGCATATCGTTCTCTGGACCGGGAAGACGCGAAGATCGCCGGGGAGCTCAGCGATTTGGATAAGGAGGCAGGGAAAATGCTTGCCGACAGGGCGCCGCAGCTTGTCGCAGCCAAAAATCGTCTGGAAGAACTCTCCAATAACTTTGATGTCCGTAAGCTGGCCGCACGAATGGAAGATAATAAAGAAGATTATTATATTCTCTGCGGCTGGATGGCAGAAGACGATGTGGATAAGTTTGTAAAAGAGATTCAGGATGACGATAAGGTCTTTGTAGTTGTGGAAGATGACCATGATGCGTATTTTGGAGAGCCTCCGACAAAGCTGGAGAATCCGAAGCTTTTCAAACCATTTGAGATGTTTGTGCAAATGTACGGGCTGCCGGCACATAATGAGCTTGATCCGACTCTGTTTGTGGGAATCACATACTCCCTGATCTTCGGTATCATGTTCGGAGACGTGGGACAGGGATTGCTTCTTCTCATCGGAGGAGCGCTTATTTATCACTTTAAGAAAGCTCCGCTGGCAGGAATCATTTCCACAGCCGGTTTCTTTTCAACGATTTTTGGTTTTGTGTTCGGAAGTGTGTTTGGGTTTGAAAATGTACTGGAACCCCTTTGGATACGGCCTATTGACAATATGACGACTCTGCCGTTTCTGGGAAAGCTAAATACGGTCTTTGTAGTTGCGGTGGCTTTTGGAATGTTCCTGATTATTGTTGCCATGGTGCTTCACATCATCAACGCGCTTCGGGACAGAGACATCGGCAGTGCATGGTTTGATGCCAATGGCGCGGCGGGACTTGTGTTCTATGCGGCGGTTGTCGTTACTATTGTTTTGTTCCTGACCGGCAATCCGCTTCCTGCGGGTATCGTTATGGCGGTGATGTTTGGCGTGCCTCTTCTTCTGATTTTGTTTAAGGAGCCGCTGACCAGGCTTATACGGAAGCAGAGCGGAAAGATGGAGGAGAGCAAGGCGATGTTTCTGGTGGAAGGTTTTTTTGAAATGTTTGAGACATTGCTCAGCTACTTTTCCAATACGATTTCCTTTATCCGTATCGGAGCCTTTGCAGTCAGCCACGCGGCCATCATGGAAGTGGTGCTGCAGCTGGCCGGAGCGGAGAGTGGAAATCCGAACTGGATCGGCGTGATACTCGGCAACCTTTTTGTATGCGGATTTGAGGGGCTCATCGTCGGTATACAGGTGCTTCGACTGGAATATTATGAAATGTTCAGCCGTTTTTATAAAGGCAGCGGACATGCCTTTACTCCATATACGAAAAAGAAAACCAATAAAAAGTAGGAGGTCCTATCATGACAGTAATAACCAAGATTCTTTTAATGGCAGCATTAATTTTAAGTATTGTTCTTCCGTTTTGTTATTTTTATCTGGGAGAGAAATGTAAAAAACGTTATAAAAAGACACTGGGCGTCAACACCGTATTTTTCTTCGGCACATTGCTCGTTGCCATCGTGGTGATGTTCAGCGGTCAGAATGTGGAAGCAGCCGAGACAGCCGCGGCGTCGGCATCCGGCATCGCCACAGGACTTGGATATCTGGCGGCAGCCCTTGTAACCGGTCTGTCCTGTATCGGCGGCGGTATCGCCGTGGCCAGCGCGGCCAGCGCCGCACTGGGAGCGTTAAGTGAAGATTCCAGTATTCTTGGTAAGTCGCTGATCTTTGTAGGTCTGGCAGAGGGTGTCTGCCTGTATGGACTGATCATCTCCTTCATGATTCTTGGAAACCTGTAACACCAGGCTCCAGAAAGTCGGGCTTTCACGCTAGCGTGAAGAAGCATGGCTTTGGGAGCCGCCACCACATGAGCATGGAGCACGATAGTGTGGGAATGCGAATGTGGGAAGGATTGCGGGAGCGCAGTGCGCGGAGCAATCCGTGGTGTTACCGTATACAGGAGTGGGAATGCGAAGGAGGCGATATCCATGAAAATGTATCTCATCAGCGATAATGTGGATACCTATACGGGGATGCGCCTGGCAGGAGTTGACGGTGTGGTGGTTCACGAGAGAGAGGAGCTCAGGGAAGAACTGGAGAAGGTCCTCAAAGACAAGAGCGTCGGTATCGTGCTTTTGACGGAGAAGTTCGGAAGAGAATTTCCGGATATCATTGATACTTTCCGGCTGGAGCGAAAGATGCCGCTTCTGGTGGAAATACCCGACCGGCATGGAACCGGCAGGCAGAAAGATTTTATCACATCCTATATTACGGAGGCCATCGGACTTAAACTGTGATGGGAGCAGACAGGTAATCACTGGTTACTGTTCATGCAGTGACCGGTAACAATCACTGTATATTTAATGACATAAAGGAGGGATTCCTCTTGACTTTAGAAGAAAAAATCGCACACCTGCAGAGCTCGTCCATGGAGCAGGCGCGGGCGGAGGGCAATGCCATCATTGACTCTCACCGGGAGAGACTGGAAAAGGAGCTGGCAGATCATAAGAAGGAATCGATGCATCAGTCCAAGCTCCGGATCATGGAGGAGAAAACTAAGGCGAAGCTGGCGTTGAATCAGGCCAGGGCAAAGTTTCAGCTGGAACAGAGACGCCGGCGCGGCAAGGTGCAGCAGGAGCTGAAGGATAAGATTTTTGATGAGGCAAAACAACTGGTTGCAGAATATATGAAGACGGAGGCATATGATGAATTTCTTGTGAAATGCATCAGGCAGGCCGAGAAGTACGCCGGCGACGAACTGGTTACCATATATATCAACGGGTCCGATGAGGCGAAACGGGAAGAGCTGGAAGAATTGACCGGCGTTTCGCTGACAGTCAGTGAGGAGGACTTCATCGGCGGGGTGCGCGCGGTGATTTCAAGCCGCAACATTCTCATCGACCATTCTTTCCGGACACAGCTTCGGGATGAGTATGAGAAGTTTTTGTTTTTAGGAGGTGACGGCGTTGCTTAAAACCGGAAAGATTTATGGAATTAACGGCCCTGTCGTCTATCTGAAAGGTAATACAGGATTTCGTATGGCGGAGATGGTCTATGTCGGCAGACAGAAGCTGGTGGGCGAGGTCATTGCTCTTGATAAAGACAGAACCACCGTGCAGGTGTATGAAGAGACTACGGGCCTGCGTCCGGGAGAAGAAGTGGTGGCAAGCGGCAGCGCCGTTTCCGTTACCCTTGCCCCCGGGATTCTCAACAACATTTTTGATGGTATCGAACGGCCGCTGGAGCGGATCGCAGAGTCGGCAGGAGCATTTATTACCCGCGGAGTCAGTGTAGACTCTCTGGATCGCCAGAAAAAATGGAAAGCGCATATTACGGTTGAAAAAGGACAATATCTCCATGGCGGGGATATTATTGCAGAGGTTCCGGAAACCCGGGCTATCATTCATAAATGTATGGTTCCTCCCGATGTGGAAGGAACGGTCGTGGAGACAGTGCCGGACGGGACTTACACCATTGATGAGTCCCTTGTGGTGCTGAAGCTCTCTGACGGGACAGAAAGGAAGCTGACCATGACGCAGCACTGGCCGATCCGGACAGCGAGACCCTGCCATCACCGGTTCCCGGTTTCTGTGCCTCTGGTCACAGGACAGCGTATCATCGATACGATGTTTCCCATCGCGAAGGGCGGAACGGCGGCTATTCCGGGAGGTTTCGGAACGGGTAAGACCATGACGCAGCACCAGATCGCCAAATGGGCGGATGCGGATATCATAATCTATATCGGATGCGGAGAGCGAGGCAATGAGATGACGCAGGTTCTGGAGGAGTTCAGTGAACTGATGGATCCCAGAAGCGGACAGCCGCTCATGGACCGGACGACACTCATTGCTAATACTTCCAATATGCCGGTGGCAGCCAGGGAGGCCAGCATATACACCGGACTGACTTTGGCTGAATATTACCGGGATATGGGTTATGATGTGGCCATCATGGCAGATTCCACTTCCCGCTGGGCGGAAGCGCTCCGTGAGTTGTCCGGCCGTCTGGAAGAGATGCCGGCAGAGGAAGGTTTTCCGGCGTATCTGGCTTCTCGTCTGTCAGCCTTTTATGAGAGAGCCGGCATGATGCATAACCTCAACGGAACTAACGGTTCCGTCACCATCATCGGCGCGGTTTCCCCGCAGGGCGGAGACTTTTCCGAGCCGGTCACTCAGAATACAAAGCGCTTTGTCCGATGTTTCTGGGGACTGGATAAGAGCCTTGCCTACGCGAGACATTTTCCGGCTATTCACTGGCTTACCAGTTACAGCGAGTATCTGGGCGATTTAAGCCCGTGGTACAGAGACAATGTTTCCCCGCAGTTTGTGGAATACCGCAACCGCCTCATGGCGCTGCTCAATCAGGAGAGCAGTCTTCTCGAGATCGTCAAGCTCATCGGAAGCGACGTGCTTCCGGATGACCAGAAGCTGGTGCTTGAGATCGCCCGTGTCATCCGGCTGGGATTTTTACAGCAGAATGCCTTTCATCAGGAGGATACCTGCGTATCCATGGAAAAGCAGTTCCTGATGATGGATATCATATTGTATCTTTATAAACTTGCCCGCACCCTTGTGTCCATGGGACACCCGATGTCTGTGCTTAAGGAAGAGAAAATATTTGATAAGATCATTGCCATCAAATATGATGTGCCGAACGACCAACTGGAAATGTTTGCGCAGTACCGCCGGGATATCGATGCATTTTATCAGAGGGTGCTGGAGAAAAACGCATAAGGAGGGACCGGAAATATGTCAATTGAATATTTAGGCCTGAGCAGCGTTAATGGCCCTCTGGTTGTTCTGGAAGGCGTACAGGACGCCTTCTTTGATGAGATCGTGGAGTTCGTCATAGACGGCTCCGAGAGAAAAATAGGACGTATCGTGGAACTGTATGAAGATAAGGCGGTCATCCAGGTGTTTGAGGGCACGGAGAGTATGTCGCTTATGAATACCCACACGAAGCTGACCGGACATCCCATGGAAATTGCTCTGTCACCGGATATGCTGGGACGGACTTTCAACGGGATTGGTCAGCCCATTGATGATCTGGGTCCTATCGTATCCACACTCAAACGGGATGTCAACGGCCTGCCGTTAAATCCGGTCTGCCGTGAGTACCCGAGAAACTATATTCACACCGGAATCTCCGCCATCGACGGATTGACAACGCTGATCCGCGGACAGAAGCTGCCGATTTTCTCCGGCAACGGTCTGCCACATGATCAGCTGGCCGCCCAGATTGTAAAACAGGCGTCTTTGGGCGAGGACTCTGATGAGGAGTTTGCTATCGTTTTTGCCGCCATGGGCGTCAAGCATGACGTGGCGGACTTTTTCCGGCATACCTTTGAGGAGAGCGGCGTGGCCGACCACGTGGCCATGTTCCTGAATCTGGCCAACGATCCGGTGGTGGAGCGTCTCATCACTCCGAAGGTGGCGCTGACCGTGGCGGAATATCTGGCCTTTGAGCAGCACATGCATATCCTTGTTATTCTGACGGATATGACTTCCTTTGCCGAGGCCATGCGTGAGGTATCCTCCTCCAAGGGAGAAATCCCGAGCCGGAAAGGTTTTCCGGGTTATCTTTACAGCGAGCTGGCGGCCATCTATGAGCGTGCAGGTATCGTGCGGGGAGTGGAAGGCTCTGTGACGCAGCTGCCGATTCTCACCATGCCCAACGATGACATCACCCATCCGATCCCCGACCTGACCGGATATATCACCGAGGGACAGATCGTTCTGGATCGTCCGCTGAACGGCCAGTCCATTTACCCTCCTATCAATATCCTGCCGTCGCTGTCCCGTCTTATGAAGGACGGTATCGGAGAAGGCTACACGAGAGAAGACCATCAGGACCTTTCCAATCAGCTTTTCTCCGCCTACGCAAAGGTGGGCGACGCCAGAAATCTGGCCTCCGTCATCGGTGAGGATGAGTTGTCGCCGATTGATAAGAAATATCTGGAATTCGGAAAGGAATTTGAGGAAAGATATATCGGCCAGGGGCCGGAAGAAAACCGAACCATGGAAGAGACCCTGAATCTCGGCTGGGAGCTCCTCGGCAAGCTGCCGCGGGAGGAGCTGGATCGGGTGGACACCAGGCTGCTTGATAAGTATTATAAGCCGGCGCCGGAGGAGTAAAGGAGGGGTTTTATGGATCCACGTACATTTCCCACCAAAGGAAATCTGATGCTGGCGAAGAATTCGCTGGCCCTTGCCAAGCAGGGATATGATCTGATGGACCGGAAGAGGAACATTCTCATCCGGGAGCTGATGGATCTGATCGACGAGGCCCGGAGCATCCAGGAGGAGATTGACAGTACATTTACCTATGCGTATCAGTGCCTCCAGCGGGCCAACATCGAAAACGGAATCAGCACCGTGGAGCAGCTTGCCTACACAGTGCCCATCGAAAACTCCATCACCATTCAGGTGAGAAGCATCATGGGAACGGAGATTCCTCATGTGAAGTACACGCCTGACGCCGGAAAGCCGACCTACGCTTTCAGTACGACCCACGAGTCCATCGACATCGCCAGGGAGGCCTTCAGCCGGGTGAAAGACCTGACCGTAAAGCTGTCCATGGTGGAGAATGCCGCTTACCGCCTGGCCAGCAACATCAAAAAGACACAGAAGCGCGCCAACGCGCTGCAAAATATCACCATCCCCATGTACACGTCTCTGGTATATACCATCACCAATGCCCTGGAAGAAAAAGACAGGGAGGAATTTACGAGACTGAAAGTAATCAAACGGATGAAGATGAAGGAATAAGAATAAATAAAAATGCCCGTTGTCGGCTGTGTGCTGACAGCGGGTATTGTATTGTGCGATACGCCCGTTGGACGGTCGCCGTGTTTGCACGGGCGGACGCCTGACGGGCAACGGAGATTATTCAAACTTTTCCTGCTGAAACATCTCCTGCAGTGTCTGTATAAACTTATCGGCGGCCCGGGAAAAGACCGGGTACTTCTTCCAGACCAGAAAGGCGGTGGCTTCCAGGCGCGGGGAGAGGGGACGGAAGCAGAGATTGCTGTCGCCGCTGGTGTTGATGAGCTTGTCCAGGCAGATGGCGTAGCCCATGCCCTCGTCCACCAGAAGGGAGGCGTTGAAGATCAGGTTGTAGGTGGCTGCCACGTGCAGCCGGGAAATGTCCTGCTTCATCCAGAGAGACAGCTCGCTGCTCTGATTTTCCTGCTCCGAGAGAATCAGAGGCTTGTCCCACAGATCTTCCGGAGTGACAGATTCCTTTTCGGCCAGAGGGGAATCTTTCCGCATCAGCACACCCCACACATCCGGAATCGGAATCCGCATGGAATCGTATTTATTCCCGTCCACAGAATCATAAAGAATCCCAAAGTCAATGAGTCCCTTATCAAGCTGCTCCATGACAAAGGTCGCGTTTCCGCTGGAAATATGATAATGGATGTCCGGGTATTTCTCCCGGAGCGACTGCGCCGCCCGGGCCAGCAGCCGCACGATGTCGGTCTCGCCGGAACCGATGTACACATCGCCCGCCACCACCTCATCGGAAAGAGCAATCTCATTTTCCGTCATGTGAACCAGCCCAAGAATCTCCTCCGCCCGCTTGCGAAGCAGCATTCCTTCCTCGGTCAGAAGCACCTTGCGGGAGCCTTTGGTGCCGCGGATCAGCAGCTGTTTGCCAAGCTCCTGTTCAAGATGTTTCAGCTGTGTGGAGAGAGTGGGCTGAGAGAGGTGCAGCGACTGCGCCGCGCTGGAGATGCTCTGCTCCCTGGCCACAGCCAGAAAATATTGTAATATACGAAGTTCCAAGGGAATGCCTCCTTTCGGGGTGGGAATGGGTATGAAATGATTTTACATGGGGGTGAAGAAAAAGGCAAGGGATTTCATTCTTGACCCGCAGGGAGAGAATTTGTTATCCTATGGTTAAAAAAGAGTATATCAGGAGTTTTTTGCGCGAAAACAGAAAGGCAGGTTAAAGAAAAATTATGGTTGAATTAATACATCGCAGCCCGGACATTTACAAGATCGATGTCCCCCTGACGGGGAACCCGTTAAAGAATCTCAATTGTTACGTTATAAAGGACGGCGGGGAAAGCGCCGTCATTGATACCGGCTTCCGCACGGAGGAATGCTGGCAGGCGCTGAAAGGCGGCCTCAGCGAGATCGGCGTGTCGCCGGAGCACACGAAGCTGCTCGTTACGCATCTTCATTCGGATCATATCGGACTGGCGGGATATTTTAATTATCCGGATACCACTATCTATATGGGAAAGGTGGAGTATGAGTATTACCGCCGCATGAAAGAGGGAGATCTTATGGGGCGAATTGACCAGCAGTATCGTCTGGAAGGATTTCCGGAGGATGAGCTTCAGGATGCCATCAAGACAAATCCTGCCAGTATTTATCTGCCGGACGCCACATTTCCGGTGACGACCCTACAGGAAGGCGATACCGTCACTGTGGGAGGCACGACGCTTACTGCGATTTTCATGCCGGGACATACGCCGGGACAGATGATCTTCTATATTGCTGACAAAAAGATCATGTTCCTGGCAGACCACCTTCTGTTTGACATCACGCCAAACATTACCAAATGGTCGGGGATTGACGATTCCCTGCGGCAATACATGAATAATCTGGAGCGGCTGCTGGATTTTGATGTTGACCTGCCTCTCCCTGCGCATCGTAATCTCTCAAACAAAACGCTGGAAGACAGAGTGGCGGAGATCCTCGCTCACCATGCGGTCCGCCTTAATCAGATTCTTAAAGTGTTGGAAAAACAGCCGGGAGCGACCGGATATGAAGTGGCTGGCGGTCTAACCTGGTCCATGCGCGGCAGAGCATGGAAAGACGCCCCGAACCGACAGAAATGGTTTGCGGTGGGCGAGACGCTGGCACACATCGAATATCTGATGGCAGAGAATAAAGTCTGCCGTGTTAAAAAAGAGAGAAACGGGAAAATGATTCATACCTATGAGCTGGTGTGAGGATGAAGAGTAAAAGACAGAGAAATGTACGGGAATATGTTTCTCTGTCTTTCTTTATCTGGTTTGCTTTCTTTGTTGTGATTCTTTGATTGTGGCAATTGATTGTGGTCGTTGATAGTAATCAGTGGTCATGGGATTGGACATGGCCGTTGGTTATTGAAATCGCAGATTTTGCATAGGCAAAAACTATACATTTACATAAAGAACAAATATTTGCTATTGGTCCTCCGAAGGAATATAGTGTAATTGAGAGAAGAAACAGACAACCGTTCCCGATTCCATGGACGGAAACGGGGCACATTTGCCGGCAAAGATCACATCGGTGACTGGTGGAAGGAGGACATATATAATGGAAGGAAAAAATAAGATAAATATCCAGATTGGAGAAAATGTACTGACAGCGACGCTGGTGGAGAACTCTTCCGCAGAAGCGCTTTTTGCCATGCTGGAGGCAGGTCCGCTGACCATTCACATGAACGATTACGCCGGCATGGAAAAGGTAGGCTCCATTGGAAAGCTGCTGCCGACCAACGACCAGCACATCAAGGCGAAACCATGCGACTTGATTCTGTATCTGGGAGACTCCCTGGTCATCTACTACGAGTCAAATTCCTGGAACTTTACCCGCCTGGGCAGGATTGAAGGCGTGACTCAGAAAGAACTGAAGATGATTCTCGGCAGAGGAGATGTTACCGCAGTGCTCACACCTGCCGAAAAGGAGACAAACTGATGGAAAGAGACGCCTGCCGGGAAAAGGTCGGGGCGGAGCGATCAGATATCCGCCGGAAAGCGGGCAGAAGGAAGCGGACAGCCATCGTTTTATGTGCCCTGGTACTTGCCCTAGGGCTGACTGCCTGCGGTCAGACAGGGCAGAACAAGCAGACCGGCCAGGGCGGCCAGGACAGCGCCCCGGCGGGAACGACAGCAGCCGCGCCGGAAACCGCCGAAGAGAGTACCGGAACCTCATCGGACAGCGCCCGGAATACAATCTCCCTCCGCCTTACCACAGAAGACGGAACCGTCATCGAGTACGCCCTCAACGACAGTCAGGCTGCTGCGGACTTATACAGTCAGCTGCCGCGCACCATAGAGGTGGAGGATTACAGCACCAATGAGAAGATTTTTTATCCGCCGGAGGAACTGGATACCGGGGATGCGCCGGAAGCAGCCGGAGGAGCAGGCGTGCTGGCGTATTATGAGCCGTGGGGCGACGTGGTCATGTTTTATGATGATTTTAGCACGGCGTCAGGGCTGTATGAACTGGGAACAGTGACTTCCGGCAGCGAAAATATCTCCGAGCTGTCCGGCAGTGTTCTGATAGAACAGGCAGAATAATCGATAACTGATATATAGGGGAAACAGGAGGAACGTTTATGGAACTTCGCACACTGCGTTATTTTCTTACCACAGCCGATGAAGGAAACATCACGAGAGCCGCCCATATTCTGCATGTGACCCAGCCGACATTAAGCCGTCAGCTCATGGAGTTGGAGAGAGAACTGGGAACGGTGCTGATCGTCAGAGGCAAAAAAGGTGTTACTTTGACGGATGACGGAATGCTTTTTCGGCAGAGGGCAGAAGAAATCGTGGAGCTTGCCGACCGGGCGGAAAAGACCTTTGTGGAAAGAGAAAACACTGTGAGCGGCATTGTATCCATAGGAGCAACGGAGGCCGTGGGCAGCCGTCTGCTCGCCAGGATTATGAAGAAATTCTCTGACAAATATCCTTTGATTCAGTTTCATCTCTATAATGAGATGGCGGACAACATCAAAGAGCGCATGGACAAAGGACTGGTAGACGTGGGGCTTCTGTTGGAACCGGTGGACACGACAAAATATGACTTTGTCCGTCTCTCCCAGAAAGAAACCTGGGGTGTTCTCATGCGCAAAGACCACCCTCTTTCCCAACGGGAATCGGTGACGCCGCAGGAGATGGCGAAGTACCCACTGATTCTTCCTCTTCGGGAAAATGTGCGGGCGGACATTATAAACTGGCTGGGAAAAGAAGAACGGGAATTAAAGATTCCTCTGGGCTACACCCTCCTTTCCAACGCTGTGCTCATGGTGGAGGAGGGAATGGGCTGCGCCTTCTGCCTGGACGGCGCGCTTGCCATTCACAGCAGCCCGAATCTCAAATTTATTCCCATTTCACCGGAACACACCACCCGGAGCGTGCTTCTCTGGAAGAAAAACCATCTGTTCACACCCGCCACTTCACTGTTTATTCAGGAAATCAATATGTTAAAGACGCCGATAAGCCGGCGTCAATTAGAGGAATTTTCCTCCGGATTATGATAATCCGGGGGAAACTCTGGTGGTATATTATTTGGCAACAAGAAATACAGAAGCAGTCATAGATTATATTGTGGAAGATATAGGAAGAGGTTTAGTTGAACTGGAGCCGCCAGAATCTTATACAGATGCAGATATGGAATAGACAGATGATATCAGCCGTGTGTCTCAGGAACATGAAAGTCTGAGATGCGAAAGATTCCAGTTAAGTGATTTTGAATAGGATGTCCAGATGTGGATTGAAGGACTTGGATTATAAAGTAATATTAAAGTATAAAAAAGCATGATTCATAGGAGTCATGCTTTTTTCTTGATATTAATTGTAAGTAGTAATGGAATAATATAAGGATAAGCGTTATAATATATTTACAATATGTTCAGGGATAAAAGAAAGCGGATTATTATTTGATATATGCCATTCAAAAAAATATTGCATTGAAAGAAAAATAGGGAGTAAAAAGTGAGCAAGGGTAATGATGCAACGTCTACATGGAAACAGTAATGGGCGAAGAATAAGAGTTCAAAATTAAATTGGGGAGGAAATGTATGTCAGAAAACCAAAATACAGAATGGAAAGAATCCTGGCGTGATGAGTATTTAAAATGGATTTGTGGTTTTGCAAATGCTCAGGGCGGCAAGATATATATCGGAACCGATGATAATGGAAATATCATCGGTGTACAGGATAGTAAAAAGCTGTTAGAAGACATCCCCAATAAAGTGAGGGATATTCTTGGCATTATCGTGGATGTCAATCTGCTGACCCAAGATGGTAAAGATTACATTGAGATATGTGTGAATCCGAGCAGTTATCCTGTGAATTATAAGGGTGAGTACCATTATCGCAGCGGCAGTACAAAGCAGCTTCTCAGAGGAGCTGCTTTGACAGAGTTTTTATTGTCTAAAACCGGATATAAATGGGATGCAGTTCCGGTGGATGGCGTTACGGTTGACGATCTGGACAAAGAGAGTTTCGATATTTTTCGGCGTGAAGCCCTGCGAAGTGGTCGTATGACAGAAGAAGATTTGAATATGAGTAATGAGCAGCTTTTAGATAATCTCGGTCTTCTTGAACATGGTAGGCTGAAACGAGCAGCAATTCTCTTATTCCATCGAAATCCGGAAAAGTGGGTTACGGGGGCGTATATCAAAATAGGATATTTTGGCGAAGGGTCTGATCTGCGTTATCAGGATGAGATTCATGGTTCTTTATTTATTCAGGCAGACAGGGTTATAGAGCTGATATATCTGAAATATATGAAAGCAATGATATCGTATGACAATGTTACAAGAATCGAGACGTATCCACTTCCTAAAGCAGCTGTCAGAGAGGCGGTATATAATGCGATTATCCATTCCAATTATGCGGCGCTAGTTCCAATACAGATTCGGATACATGAGGATGCGGTGTATATCAGTAATGATTGTGTTTTTCCGGTTGGATGGACTGTGGAAACATTGATGGAGCGTCATCGGTCACAGCCCTATAATCCCAATATTGCCAATGGATTTTTTCGGGCAGGATATGTGGAAACATGGGGACGCGGGATAGAAAAAATATGTGAAGCCTGTAAAAAACATGGTGTTCCAATGCCGGAATATACGCTTCATTTAGAAGATATTATGGTGAAATTTACGCCTTTAGGATATCAGGACACTTTAAAAGATCAAAATGTCCTGATAAATGACCCATTAAATGTCCTAATAAATAATTCTTTAGAGGAAAAAGTATTATCAGCAATAAAAGAAAATTCTCACATAACGCAGGCGCAGCTGTCCGCAAAACTAAATCGCTCTGACAGACAGATCAGAAGAGTTTTAAAAGAACTGAGAGAAAAGGGGGTTATTGAGCGTATTGGCAGCCGCAAATCAGGAGAATGGATTGTAAAATCAATAAAGAATTGAGAAGAGAGACGAAAGAGGCTGTTTGGAATTATCTATTTTCCAACAGCCTCACTTTGTCTACAGTCAGAGAGTTCTGCTGGGCAGAACACTGTGGAACACTGTGTTCTGACAATGTATTCTTTCCATGCATGGAAAAGGATAAAGAACAGGCATTAGACATTATGGAACCTCCTTTTTATAATGAATTCATAAGGTAATCGTAATCAATTACCGCTGGCGCCATCAAAAAGAAAGATGAAGTTAAGGAATAAAAAGTAGATAAGGAGGAATCCCTTGACGAAAAAAGCAGAAAATGTAAAGAAAATCATTTCTTCAAAAAGAATAGTATCCACAGAAAGATTAATGTCTCCGAAAAGGATAACAGCCTTGCTGATAACGGGCATACTTCTGATGACAGCCGCCGGCTGCGGCAATGCCGGAACACAGGGCGACGGAAACTCGCAGCCGGAAAATACCCAGAGCCAGACGGTAGAAAGCACGCAGGCGCAGCAGGACAACGCGCTGGAATCGGAAACGACAGCTGCGCAGGATACCGGAGCCGCAGCTTCTGATAACTCGCAGGTTGACGGGCAGGAAGAAAATTCCGAAGCGTCCGGAACCGCTGCCAATGGCGATTCCAATATTTTGGTCGCCTATTTTTCCTGGGCGGACAACGCCATTCTGGAAGAGGACGTGGACGCCGTGACTTCCCCGAGTGTCATAGCCCCGGGAAATGTACAGGAACTGGCAGGCTGGGTGCAGGAACAGACGGAAGGAGACCTGTTCTCCATCCGCGTGGCGGAGCCGTATTCCAGCGACTGGGATGAATGTCTGAGTCGTGCCAATGATGAGAGAGGCGAGGATGCCCGGCCGGAGCTTGTGGAAAATGTGGAGAACCTGGACCAGTATGACACCGTATTTCTGGGGTATCCGAACTGGTGGTACGGTGTGCCGATGGCGCTTCTTTCCTTCCTGGAAGAAAATGATCTGTCCGGTAAGCAGGTTTATCTTTTCTGCTCCCACGGCACAGGAGGAGTGGCCGACAGCGTGGACATCATTGAGGAGGCGATACCAAATGCAGAAATATCTGACAACGTATTCGACTGTTATGAGGAAGACGCTTCCTCCTCTCAGGATGAAATCCAGAGCTGGCTTGGCGAGCTGGGCTATTAAAATGTGGTGGTGAAAGGACGAGAAGAATGACAAATGTATGTGAAAATGGAAATGCAAAAAAGATTTTGATCGTATCCTATTCCTATTCAGGAAACACTCACCGGATCGCGAAAGAAATCCGGATGGCAGTCGGAGGAGACAGCTATACGATTTTTCCGTGGCAGCCATATCCCATGGAATTTTCGGAACTGCTCAGGCAGGTGAAAGAAGAGGTGAAGACAAAATACCGTCCCCGCCTGCTGCCTGTGAATGTTGTCTCTGCGAACTATGATATTATTTTTGCTGGTTCTCCCAACTGGTGCGGAACTATCGCGCCTCCACTTTATTCCTGGCTGTATTACAGCAAGCTGGATGGGAAAATCATACTGCCATTTGTTTCCCATTGCGGCGGTACGCAGGGAGATATTCAAAAAGATATTTCCCGGCTTTGTCCTAAATCAGAGGTGCGTGAGACGCTTTATGTACTGGATAGTACACTGGACGATGGAAGAACATTTCCTGATCTGCTGGCCCGCTGGCTGGAGAAAAATCAAATCCCTCATAAGAAGAAGGGAAAAGAAAACGACGATAAGCGACTGGTGTAAATGGAACTAATGTTTTTTAAGATTAAACAAAATACAAGGATAAATCTTTGATAAAGTGATTCGGGAGGAATGATTTTATGAAAATTGTTGTACTGGAAGGAAGTCCCAATAAAAACGGTTCATCCAATATGCTGGCAGGAGAATTTATGCGGGGAGCACAGGAGGCAGGGCACAGTGTACAGGTGATAGATGCGGCTCATGACAATATTCATTCCTGCACAGGATGCATACATTGCGGATATGAAGGGCCGTGTGTGCAGAAGGATGATGTGGAAAAGTTCCGGAAAGAAATTCTTGCAGCGGATATGATGGTATTTGTGACGCCGTTATATTATTACGGTATGTCGGCGCAGCTAAAAACTCTTATTGACCGGTTCTGCGCTTTTAACAGCAGCCTTCAGCGCAAAGGGATGAAAGCCGCCATTCTTTCTGCCGCGTGGAACAGTGACAATTGGACATTTGACGCTCTGGAAGCGCACTATGAGACGCTGCTGCGGTATCTGAATCTCACAGATATGGGAAGAATATGGGGAAGAGGATGCGGTACTCCGTCCATGACAAAACGCTCCGCCTATATGAGGATGGCGTATGAGCTGGGAAAGAACCTGAATAAATAAAAAATGTACGAAAAACGATGGATATGATTGCAGGGAGGAATGAACAGAAAATGATGAATGTGTCAAAAGAAGGAAAAATGCGGCTGCATAATGGAATTATTGTTGTCTTTTTACTGTCTTTTCTGCTGGCAGAATTTCATAACAGAATGTGGCATGAAGTTTTTGCGTCTGTCGTACCGGAAAGAGAGAAGTCTGAAGGATTTCTGGTGGAGGAAAGAAAAACAGAGGTAACAGTATATACATACGGGGGAGAAATCTACACGATCATGGGCAATCTGAAAGTGGATGCTCCGGAAGCCGGCGGGAGTGAATATCTGTTGGAAATAAACGGCAGTGTCGATGTACAGACTTCTGATGAAATGAATCAGGAAAAAGCCGTGAGTATGGAAGAAAACGAACAAAATGAGCCTTCTGGCGATGGCAGTGTTTCTCTTACCGTGTACTGCGAAAACAAAATTTATGGATTTTATGGGACAGCAGAAGTAATTGAGCGGCAGGAAAACAATGTGCAGAAAATAGAACTGCACGGGCATAAGGAAGGATTTTACGATAGCGAAGAGGCCCTCTGATACTGGCACACGCATAACAAACTGGTCTTGGAAGCAGGGAGCATTCTCTGGCGGATATTGATGAGAGGAGATAACAAGGATGAAGTATGCAAAACTTGGCAATTCAGAACTTATGGTTTCCCGCATCTGCATGGGATGTATGGGATTTGGCGACGCAAAAAACGGACAGCACAGCTGGACTCTTGATGAGGAACATTCCCGCGAAATCATTCGACGTGGATTGGAATTAGGAGTGAATTTCTTTGATACGGCCATCGGCTATCAGAGCGGCACCAGCGAACAGTATCTGGGGAGAACACTCCGGGACGCCGCAAGACGGGATGATGTGGTCGTAGCCACAAAGTTCGTGCCGCGGACCCAGGAAGAGATCGACGCGGGAATTACCGGACAGCAGCACATTGAACGGCTGCTGAATAAGAGCCTGTCCAACCTGGGAATGGATTATGTGGATCTGTACATTTATCATATGTGGGACTATCAGACGCCCCTTTACGACATCATGGACGGACTGAACCGAATGGTAAAGGCAGGGAAAGCACGTTACATTGGAATATCCAACTGCTTTGCATGGCAGCTGGCCAAAGCCAATGCTCTGGCAGAAAAAGAAGGCTTTGCCAAATTCGTTTCTGTACAGGGACATTATAATCTGATATTCCGGGAAGAAGAACGAGAGATGGCAAAACTCTGCGCCGAGGACAACATCGCCATGACGCCTTACAGCTCCCTGGCGGGCGGACGCCTGTCCAAACACCCGGGCGAGACCTCCAAGCGACTGGAAGAAGACAGCTACGCCCGCTTCAAATACGACGCCACCGCAGAGCAGGACGCCATCATCATTGACCGGGTGGCAGAGCTGGCGGACAAACACGGTGTGACCATGACAGAAATTTCCCTGGCATGGCTTCTCACCAAAGTGACTGCTCCGGTAGTGGGCGCTACAAAGCTTCATCACATCGAAGGCGCGGCCAAAGCCGTAGACCTGACGCTCAGCGACAGCGAGATCGCTTATCTGGAGGAAATGTACGTGCCACACAAGCTGGTGGGCGTCATGGCGCAGAACACGCCGGAAGCCGCCAAAGAAAAACATGTGTGGGGCACCGGGAACCAGAAGCTGGATGACTGAGACAACATTCTGTTGAAAAGATAGCGGATGAGGATGCCACTCCTTCAGGATTCTTGTTTACAAAAAGTCGAAATAAAATATTTTATGCTTGATTTATGTATAAACGACAATTTATAATAAAGGTAATTATCTGACCAGATTTTCATATCTCAAATGAAAACGCTGTACTGAAATGCGGAACAGAAAAGATATCTGAAAGAGGACCAGGAGGGAGTGAGAACTATGATGGGAGTGATGGAGAAGCTGCTCAGCGAGGAGCGCGATGAAGGACGAATGGAAGGCAAAATGGACACTTTAGTGCAGCTGGTCTGCGAGGGAATTCTTACGATTTCGGATGCGGCTGCCAGATTATCCATGTCGGAAGAACAGTTTCGAAGACTCATGGATGAAAGGAAGTAATTACGTGTAGTGACAAGTGGATAACAATGATATACGCGGGGCAGCGGCACTGAAATGATCAGGATGCTCTCTTTCGGGCAGGCAGGTAAAATAATAAAACTTGCCGTCCGGGAGAGGGCATTTTTTATGCCCCATTTTTGTCCAAGGGTTTTGCCCAAGAATATTTTTAGCATAACTAAAACCTATGACTCTGCATATAAACCAAGTATTGGCTATTTTAAATTTTCGGTGCTATAGTAAAAACAGAACAAAGGAAATGCCGGCAGAGAGAGGTGAAGCAATGATTGGTTACTCGGAGAAGATGGTCGTCCGGAATCTGAAGGACGCCGGGTGCAGCCCGGAGATGATTATAAAATTTATGGGTTATGCGCAGGAAAGTAAAAAGGAAGAACAGCTTTCACTGCTGGAAAAGCACCGGAAAGAGCTGTTGGATAAAGTTCACGTAGAAGAAAAAAGAATTGACTGTCTGGACTATCTGATTTATCAGGTGCGGCAGAACAGGATTCGGATTTGAACAGCAAAGTAGATATATTAGTAGGAGGAAGAAAAATGCAGAGAATAGAGAATAAAACATTTGATGAGGAGCGGGCGCTCTATGGAAGTCATGGAATTATACTGAATCACTGCGCGTTTGACGGTCCGGCGGACGGGGAGAGTGCGCTGAAGGAAAGCAGCGACATTACCGTGCAGAACACCTTTTGTAATCTGCGGTACCCGTTCTGGCATGACAGCGAACTCAGAATTGAGGATTCGGAGATGACGGAGCTTTGCCGGGCGGCGCTCTGGTATTCGGACAATGTGAAGATTACCGGCACAAAGATGCATGGAATCAAGGCGCTTCGGGAATGCAGCAATGTAAAGATAGAGGAATGCGATATCGTTTCTCCGGAGTTTGGATGGTCAGTGAAAAATATTGAGATGCGCCGCTGCCACGCTGAGAGTGAATATTTTATGATGCGTTCGGAGAATATTCGTTTTGAAGATGTGCAGTTTAAAGGGAAATATTCGTTCCAGTATATTAAGGATGCGGTATTTGAAAACTGTGTCTTTGATACGAAGGACGCCTTCTGGCACGGTCAGAATATCACTGTGAGGAACAGCACTATCAAAGGAGAATATTTCGCATGGTATTCTGATGGGCTGACGCTTATTGACTGTAAAATTATCGGAACCCAGCCGTTCTGTTATTGTAAGAATTTGAAAATGGTCAATTGTGAAATGATTGACACAGATTTATGCTTTGAAAAGTCCGATGTGGAGGCAACCATCACAACACCAGTCATCAGTATTAAGAATCCGCATTCCGGCCGCATTGTCGTTCCGGAGGTTGGCGAGATGATCATGGATGACCCGGAAGCGAAGGGTGAGGTTGTCCTGGAAAATGTAAAGAAGAACGAAAATGTGGAGAGGAAAGAGGAGAAACGTGTGTGCGATTGTGCATAAGAAAGGAAAGAAAGACAGACTCTCCGGGGATTCCCTGCCGCTGCTGCGTACTCTGCTGTGGCTGTCCATTCCCACTGTAATAGAAGAAGTTCTTGCGACGCTGCTCCAGTATGTCGACACCGCCATGGTGGGACAACTGGGGGAGCAGGCTACCGCTTCGGTCAGTATCACAACCAATGTGACCTGGCTGGTAAACAGTATTCCCGGAGCCATCGGCACGGCCATGCTGGTACTTATATCAAGATCGGAAGGCGCCGGACAGAAAGAACAGGTAAAAAAGCTTGCGCAGCAGGCTTTTTTGCTGTCTTTAGTTTTCGGACTGGTATTAGGAGGGGTATCAGTTCTGCTAAGCAGTCGGATTCCTGTGTGGATGGGAGCGGAGGCATCTATTCAGAACACGGCTTCCCGCTACTTTTTTATTATCAGCCTGCCCATGGTATTCCGCTCCACAAGCGCAATCATGGGAGCGGCGCTTCGGGCTGTGCAGAATACAAAGACGTCCATGCTCATTAATGTAGCGGCCAACGGTGCAAATATCCTGTTCAATTATCTGTTTATTTATGTGCTGGGATATGGCGTGGAGGGAGCAGCCGTCGCCTCGGCCATATCTTACGTGCTTGCCGGCGTTTTTATGTTTCTGTCGTGCCGGAAAAATGAGCTGCTGCGCTGGGAGTGGAAACATTTCGCGCCGGATGCCGGATTGCTGCGGCAATGCGCCGCCATAGGGACGCCGGTGCTTGGCACCAGCATGGTTTCCTGTTTCGGCTATGTGGTGTTCGCCAGTCTGATTTCCGGCATGGGAACCACTGTTTTTGCCGCCCATTCCATTGCGGTGACGGCGGAGACTATCTTTTATGTGCCGGGTTACGGACTGCGTTCCGCCGCCTCCACCCTCATAAGCAACGCCCGCGGCGAAGGAAATGTACAGAAGTTAAAAACCGTGGCGAAGGTGAGCATTGCTTTGACTGTCGCCATGATGTGCATGAGCGGCATATTGCTCTATCTCGGCGCGCGGCCGCTGATGGGAATCTTCTCGCCCAGCCAGGCGGTGGTAAACCTGGGCGCGCAGATGCTCCGCCTAGTGGCACTGTCCGAGCCGTTTTTTGGCCTGATGGTCGTGCTAGAAGGAGTATTTTACGGCCTCGGCCGCACTCGATATGCCTTCGTGGTGGAAAGCATCGGCATGTGGGGCGTGCGGATTTTCTTCACATTTCTTGTGGTGAGAGTCTGGGGGATGGACCTTCGCGCCGTCTGGTACTGCATGATCGCTGATAATGTCTGTAAAGCGGTACTTCTGGCTATGCCTTTCCTGAGCCGGGCACGGCGGAGGATACTGCTGGAAAAATAATAAAAAACCCGTCTGTTTCTTAGAAAATGAAGCAGATGAAAAAAAGTCGCACGGTATCGTGCGTTAAAAATAAAAAAAGGGACCGCAATCATGCAGTCCCTTCGTTGTGTTTATTACAGCATCTCATCCAGCATCTTCTGGATATTGTCGCCCATGGCGGCTGATAATTCCTGTGCATTTTCAAGGCTTGTGCCTTTTACGCCGTAGTAGAACTTGATCTTAGGCTCTGTTCCGGACGGACGAACGCAAACCCATGCGTCGTCGTTTAAGTCATAGTACAGAACGTCGGAAGCCGGAAGTCCGGTTTCGGTTTCTTCGCCGGTGGCAAGATTCTTTACAACACCGGTCTTGTAATCTCTTGCGGAGAGTACCTGATAGGAACCGATGCTTGTAGGAGCTTCTGCACGAAGTGTTTCCAGAATCTTCTGAATCTGTGCCTGTCCTTCGATACCGGCCAGTGTAACAGACTTCACGCTGTCTAAGTAGTAGCCGTATTTCTCGTACATGTCGATCATAGCGTCCCACATGGTCTTGCCCTGGGTCTTGTAGTAGCAGGCAGCCTCGCAGAGAGCCATGGTGGCAACGATGGCGTCTTTATCTCTTGCGTGAGTTCCGATCAGGCAGCCGTAGCTCTCTTCCAGACCGAAGAGGTAGGTTCCTTTTCCTTCTGTTTCCATACGGAGAATCTCTCTTCCGATCCATTTGAAACCGGTGAGAACTTCCACGAACTTAGCGCCGTAAGCCTTTGCGATGGCGGCAACCATGTTGGTGGTAACGATGGAGGAGATAACCTCGCCGTCAGCCGGGATGCCTTCTTTGGCAGCAATCTGGCTTAATGTGTACTCAAGAAGGAGACATCCGCTCATGTTACCGGTCAGTACATGATATTCTCCGTTGTTGTCTTTTACGTAGCAGCCGAGACGGTCAGCGTCCGGGTCTGTGGCGAGAACCAGGTCAGCGTCTTTTTCTTTTGCCATCTTCATACCAAGCTCAAATGCTTCGCTGGATTCCGGATTCGGGTATCCTACGGTCGGGAAGTTGCCGTCCGGCAGCTCCTGTTCCGGAACAACATATACATTTTCAAAGCCGAGCTCATGAAGCACCCGTCTTGCCGGTACATTTCCTGTGCCGTGCAGCGGTGTGTAGATGATGGTGATATCTTTCTGCATCTTGTCGATGGCGTCCTGATTCTTGATCTGTTTTTTAAGAGCGGCGATGTACTTGTCGTCGATGTCTGCGCCGATTACTTTGTAAAGGCCGGCAGCCATGGCGTCGGAAGCGGTCATGGTCTTCACTGTGGATAAATCCTCGATGGCGAGAACCTCAGCGGTAACGCCTGCGTCATGAGGAGGAGTAAACTGAGCGCCGTCTTCCCAGTATACCTTGTATCCGTTGTATTCCGGAGGGTTGTGGCTGGCGGTGATATTGATACCGGCGATGCAGCCCAGCTCGCGGACAGCGAAGGAAAGCTCCGGTGTCGGTCTTAAAGACTCGAATTTATATGCGGTGATGCCGTTGGCTGCAAGAACTCTTGCGGACTCATCGGCAAATTCCGGTGACATACGTCTGGAGTCGTATGCGATAGCTACGCGATTGTCTTTTTTGCCCTGTTTTAAAATGTAGTTGGCCAGACCCTGAGTGGCACGGCGTACAACGTAAATATTCATACGATTGATACCTGCGCCAAGTACCCCCCGAAGACCGGCAGTTCCGAAAGCCAGATTGGTGTAGAAACGCTCTTTGATCTCGTTCTCATCATCTTTGATGGCGCGGAGCTCTGCCTTTGTCTCCTCGTCAAAATAAGGATTGGATAACCATTCGTTATAAACATCCATATAGCCCATTTCTTTGTATACCTCCCATAAATTAAATTGACAGATAACGCCCGCAGTTCATCCGATGCATTTCCCTTGCCGTCAAATGCACCTGCTTCCGGACATTATCCAGGTTATGTGCATAGTATACCTTATTTTGTGGAAAATTGAAAGGATTCCCTTTATAAAAATAAAAAAATAGTGTATGATTAACAAGAATGTATCAGAAAATTTGTACAACACTGACACATGACAGGAATGTTGCCTTGAAGAGGTGTACATTTCATAAAAAAGAAAGAAAGGAAACAGACATGGAAAATAAAGTCATTGCCGTTGTGGCAGGAAGAGAGATCACCGAGGAAGAATTCGCGCAGTTTGAAGCACGGATTCCACAGGAGCAGCAGGCATACATCAAGACGCCGGAGGGAAGGAAACAGGCGCTCACCCAGTATGCCAACTATTTCCTGTTTGAGAAACTGGGGCAGGAGAAAGAATACGATAAGAGCGAGGAATTTCTCACCATGCTGGACGGCGTCAGAAGAGAGCTGTTAAGTCAGTACGCCCTCACACAGACGGTAAAAGATATCCGTGCCACAGAGGAGGAGTGCCGGGCTTACTACGAGGAACACAAGGATGCTTTTAAGAAAGGAGCTCAGGCGTCAGCTAAACATATCCTGACCGCCACAGAAGAGGATGCCAATAAGATTCTCGCGGAGATTCAGAACGGTGAAAAGACATTTGAGGAAGCTGCCAAAGAATATTCCACCTGTCCTTCCGCAGCCAAAGGCGGAGATCTCGGTACCTTCGGCAGAGGACAGATGGTGAAAGAATTTGACGAGGCGGTGTTCACCGCAGAAGTCGGCAAGCTTCTGGGTCCGGTGAAGACAAACTTCGGCTATCATCTGATCCGCGTGGACGCACTGACAGGAGAAGGAGTAGCTGCTTTTGAAGAGGTGGCTCCTCAGATCACCCAGCAGATCACAGCGGAGAAACAGAACAAAGTATATATGGAAGTTCGTCAGGAACTTATTGAGAAATACGGACTGGAATTTAAATAGGCAGAAAAGTAAGAAAATATTCATAAAAAATGCAAAATTTATCAGGAAAACACTTCCTTTTTTATTTTGTACGGGGTATAATAAATCCGTATAACTTAGGGCGATGGTATATACATCGACAACTGTGAAAACAGAAGAATATATTTAATGGAGGTTATTTATTATGGCTTTAGTATCAGCAAAAGAAATGTTACAGAAAGCGAAAGCAGGACACTATGCAGTTGGCCAGTTCAACATCAATAATCTGGAGTGGACCAAATCAATCCTGTTAACAGCAGAAGAGTGCAAATCTCCTGTTATCCTGGGTGTATCCGAAGGCGCGGGCAAATACATGGCCGGATACAAAACCGTTGTCGGTATGGTAAACGGTATGCTGGAAGAGCTGAACATCACAGTTCCTGTAGCTCTGCATCTTGACCACGGTTCCTACGAAGGAGCTAAGGCTTGTATCGCAGCAGGTTTCTCCAGCATCATGTTTGACGGTTCTCATCTTCCATTCGAAGAGAACGTAGAGAAAACAAAAGAATTAGTAGCAATCTGTGAAGAAAAAGGAATGTCCATCGAGGCAGAAGTTGGTTCCATCGGCGGCGAAGAAGACGGCGTAGTTGGAATGGGCGAATGTGCAGATCCTCAGGAATGTAAAGTAATCGCAGACCTGGGCGTTTCCATGCTGGCAGCCGGCATCGGCAACATCCACGGCAAATATCCGGAAAACTGGGCTGGATTACAGTTCGATGTACTGGATGATATTCAGAAATTAACCGGAGACATGCCTCTCGTATTACACGGCGGCACAGGTATCCCGGAAGACATGATCAAGAAAGCCATCTCCCTTGGCGTTTCCAAGATCAACGTAAACACAGAGTGCCAGATCGCATTCGCAGAAGCTACACGTAAATACATCGAAGCTGGCAAAGACCTGGAAGGCAAAGGTTTCGACCCACGTAAATTATTAGCTCCTGGCGCAGAAGCAATCAAAGCTACTGTAAAAGAGAAAATGGAAATCTTCGGTTCCATCGGAAAAGCTGAATAATAGTTCTTGTAATTAAAGTTTTTCTGTGATATATTAACTATGAAAAGGGAAAGCCAGAACGGCCTGCCCCGTAATGTTATAGTTACAAAGTAACCAAGCCGTCACTATTGGGACTAGTGACGGCTTATTTTTACGGCGCTTTACATAAAATTCCACAAGAATTTATGATAAATTTATAACAAATTTCGTCTTTTTCGTTGACATTCTTCCCTTTTAACGATATTCTTTTAGTAGAATAATATAAGGAGGAATATCAATGAAGGACGTAGTAATAGTTAGCGCGTGCAGAACGCCAATTGGTAAGTTTCTCGGAATGTTTAAGGATGTCAGCGCAAGGGAGCTGGCGATGACAGCGGGAAAGGAAGCGATAAACAGAGCTGGCATCGAGCCTGCAATGATTGATAACGTTGTTGTGGGACAGGTGTATGCCGGAATGCAGGGAAGTCTTCCGGCAAAACAGATCAGCTATCGTCTCGGATGCCCGGCAGAAAGTAATGCCTGCGTGGTTAATCAGAACTGTGCTTCTGGTATGCGGGCTCTGGAGATCGCCTGCGACAACATTGCCATGGGCAAATCCGAGATCGGTCTTGTAATCGGTGTGGAAAATATGACACAGGCGCCATATATGCTGCCGAAGGCAAGAGGCGGATACCGGATGGGCAACGCGGAAGTAGTGGATTCCATGCTTCATGACGCTCTGATCGATGAGCTGTCCGGCGGACATATGGGTGTGACTGCAGAAAATGTAGCAAAGCTTTACGGTATCACAAGAGAAGAGTGTGACGAGCTGGCTTTAAGAAGTCATCGTCTGGCATGCAAGGCCATTGATGAAGGTAAGTTTAAAGAAGAGATCGTTCCGGTTGAAGTAAAGATGAAAAAGAAAACAATCCTCGCCACAGAGGATGAACATCCGATCAGAGACTGCAATATGGAAACTCTTTCCAAACTTCGTCCGGCTTTTATCAAAGATGGCGTGGTTACAGCTGCCAACGCTTCCGGAATCAACGACGCAGCTGCAGCTGTTGTTGTTATGAGCCTGGATAAAGCAAAAGAACTGGGCGTAACACCTCTGTTAAAGATGATCAACATCTGCGCGGCAGGCGTAAAACCGGAGATCATGGGCGTTGGCCCGGCGGAAGCGATTCCAAAAGCTCTCAAATTAGCCGGACTGAAATACGAAGACGTAGATTACTGGGAGATCAACGAAGCATTCGCACCGCAGTTTATCGGATGCGGACGTCAGCTTGAGAAGAACTACGGCATCAAGATCAATATGGACAGAACCAATGTGAACGGTTCCGGTATTGCTCTTGGACATCCGATCGGATGTACCGCTCTGAGAATCATTGTATCCATGTACTATGAGATGAAGAGAAACGACTATAAGATCGGAGGAGCTGCACTTTGCGTGGGAACAGGCCCGGCAATGGCTTCTCTTTGGACAACGGAAATCTAAATTGCAAAGTATACGCCGGGGATGTGAAAGCGTCCCCGGCGTATTATTTTGTCTTATTTCACCCGCTCCGGCGCCAGAGGCATTTCCCAGGCGTCGTGGTCGGTGTGCAGCAGCTTGTGTGCCATGCGGGAGAGCGGTTTCTCCAGATACTCATCGTAGACTTTCTGTATTTCCGGATTCTCGTGGGAGAAACGCAGATTGCTCTTGGAATCCAGAAAATAGAGATTCTTGGAGCGGATTGCAGCCATCTCGCGGCCTTCGTGAATCGGCTGTCCGCCGCCGCCTACGCAGCCGCCCGGACAGGCCATGACTTCCACAAAGTGATAGAAGACCTTGCCTTTGCGTACTGCCTCGATCAGCCGGCGGGCGTTTCCGAGACCGCTGACTACGGCGACTTTGACGGTGGTGCCGGCGATGTCGATGGATGCTTCCCGCCAGCCGTCCATGCCGCGGATGCCGTAGAATGAGTCCGGTTCCGGATTTTCTCCGGTGGCCATGTTGTAGCAGGTGCGGAGCGCCGCTTCCATAACGCCGCCGGTGGCGCCGAAGATCACTCCGGCTCCGGAGCCTTCACCGCAAGGGGAGTCAAAGTCATCCTCCGGCAGGCTGTAGATATCGATGTTCAGGGAACGAAGATAATTGACAAATTCCCTTGTATTTAAGACTACATCCACGTCCGGGCCTGTGCCGGTGCTGTCCATAGTCGGCAGAGCGCACTCGGCTTTTTTTGCGATACAAGGCATGATAGACACGCTGAAAATGTTCTCCGGATCCTCGTGGATTTTGTCGGCAAAATAGTTTTTGATGATGGCGCCGTGCATTTGCTGTGGAGATTTGGCCGTGGAAAGGCATCCTGTCATATCCGGATACTGAGATTTTAGGAAACGTACCCAGCCCGGGCAGCAGGAGGTGAACATCGGCCACTGGTAGTCTTCTTTGTGATGAAGACGCTCCAGAAACTCGCTGGCTTCCTCCATGATGGTCAGATCGGCAGCAAATGTGGTGTCGAACACATAGTCAAAGCCCATCATACGAAGGGCTCCGGCCAGACGTCTCGGAGAAGCAAACTTTCGCGAGAGACGGAAACTTTCTGCCCAGGCAGTACGGACTGCGGGAGCCACCTGCACAACGGTGGTTTTGCCTTTGGCATTTAAGAAACCGTTCTGGGAGAATACCGGACGTTTGTCATCCCGGCCCGTGAGAGCGCCCACCGGACAGTGGGTGATGCACTGACCGCAGAGAGAGCAGTCGGCTTCTTTGATATTCCGGCGAAGGGAGACGTCCACGGTGGTGCGGGAACCGGTTTTGGCAAGATCCCAGACACGCAGTGACTGCACCTTATCGCAGATCTGGATACAGCGCATACATTTGATACATTTGCTCTCGTCCCGGATCAGCGGGAAATCTGACGGCCAGCTGTTATAAGTAATATGCTGCGGGTAGGATCCGGTTCCGAATTCCAGTTCGCTGGCGATCTTCTGCAGCTGACAGTTGCCTGTGCGCACACAGGTCGGGCAGAAGCAGTTGTGCTGGGACAGAATCATTTTGATGTTGATCCGTCTCGCTTCCCGTACTTTCGGGGAATTGGTGAGGATTTCCATGCCTTCTTTTACCACGTTGTTGCAGGAGGTGACAAGACGCTCGATGCCCTTTACCTCAACTACGCAGACGCGGCAGGCGCCGATTTCGTTGATGCCTTTTAAATAGCAGAGGCTCGGCACCGGCATTTTCGCCTCTTTGCAGGCTTCCATGATGGTGATTCCATCTTCCACAGTGACAGGTATATTGTTGATCGTGATATTTACCATTCCTCTACTCGACCTCCTTTAAATACTCCGTAGCCAAAGTGGTCGCAGCGGAGACACCGGCGTGCTTCCTGTGTGGCTTCTTTTTCTGACATTCCCTTTTCCACCAGCTCAAAATCCTGTTTTCGTTCGGTGGTATTTCTCTGCATCATGGTGACGCGGCCGCAAGGGGATTTGTTCTCGATTCTCGGGTCCGGAACCTTCACTTCGCTTTCTATAATATGATTATAACCCAGATAATTGTCTATATTGGCGGCAGCTACTTTGCCGGCTGCGATGGCGCGGATGACTGTTGCCGGACCGGAAACGCAGTCGCCTCCGGAGAAAACGCCGTCCACATGAGGGATGGAGCTGTCGTCCGAAGTGAGAATTCTGCCTCGTCTGACCGGAAGTCCGGCGCGGGCGAATGACTCGGAGACAATATTCTGCCCGATGGCAATGATGATAATATCACACGGAATGTGTATCGGTTCATGGTCGGAATCGGCAGGCATCGGGCGTCCGCCGCTGATGAGACCGATGATCTTCGGGTCGGCGACCATAGCGATGACATTACCGTCTTTGTCTGTTTCGATCTCTTTTGGAGCGTGAAGTTCAAGAATCTCTGCACCTTCAGCAATCGCTGCCTCGATCTCTTCTTCCAGGGCGGTCATGTCGGCCTTCCGGCGGCGGTAGAGAACGCTGACGTTCTTGGCGCCGAGACGGATGGCGGAACGTGTGGCGTCCATAGCAACGTTGCCTCCGCCCACGACGATGACATTTTTGCCGGTGAAGTCCGGATTATTGCCCTCTCCGATGTCCCGGAGCATCTGAACGGCGGAGACGACGCCCTTGGCGTCTTCCCCCGGAATCCCCAGCTTCTTATCCGTATGAGCGCCGATGGAAACATAGACGGCGTCATAATTTTCCCGGAGCATTTTAAAGGAAAGCTGTCCATCGCCGTCACCGATGGAGGTATTGAGCCGTACTTCCACGCCGGTTGCCAGGATATTGGAAA
The DNA here is from genome assembly GCA_900016875.1 of Eubacteriaceae bacterium CHKCI004. Lineage (GTDB taxonomy): Bacteria > Bacillota > Clostridia > Lachnospirales > Lachnospiraceae > Anaerobutyricum > Anaerobutyricum stercoris. The sequence continues at coordinate 135,979 of FCNR01000017.1, forward strand.
TATCTTCCATGAGACGGTCCTTCGGCAGCCGGTAATTCGGGATACCGTAGTAGAGCATGCCGCCCAGCTGGCTGCGCTGCTCAAAAACGGTACACTGATGCCCCATCTGCTGCAGATAGTAAGCGGCGCTCAGTCCTGACGGACCGCCGCCGATAATGGCAACCTGCTTGCCCGTCGGTTCGGAACAGGCCGGAGGAGGAACAAGGCCGCAGTGGTCTGCTGCATAGCGCTTCAGGCCGCGGATGTTGATGGAGTCGTCCACGATATTACGCCGGCATTTGGTCTCGCACGGGTGCTCGCAGACCAGAGCGCAGGCGGTGACAAAAGGGTTATCCTTCCGGATCAGCCGCACGGCGTCGGCGTATCTGCCTTCTGCCACGAGAGAGATGTATCCCGGAATATCCACGCCGGCAGGACATAAGGTCACACATGGCACCGGCTGTTCCAGATGGAAAGAGCAGTGCCCTTCTTTTATGTGTTCGATAAAATCGTCACGGAATCCTTCCAGTCCTTTTAATACCATCAGGCCGGCCTCGTAACCGATGGCGCAGTCGGAACTGTTGTAAATGACCCGGGCGGTCCGCTCGATGAGATCCAGCGTCTCCAGCGTGGCCTTGCCGTCCAGTACGTCTTCCAGCATCTCAACGAGAAGGCCGAGGCCGATACGGCACGGTACACATTTGCCGCAGGTCTGTGTATGGAAAAGTTTCAGAAAAGATGCGGTCATATCCACCGGGCACAGTCCGGGCGGAGCAGCCACGATCCGGCGCTCCAGATCCTTGTACAGATCGTCTACGACAGACTGTGCTTTGGTTTTGGTAATCACTTCAAGTCTGCTCATGTTTCCCTCCTTAAGCTTAGTAAAAACGTTGTTATTTAAAATAGATGCAGAAAACAGAGATCATGAAGCAGTGTTCAAAATCTCTGTTGTAAGTACATGGTGTGATATCAGAAAGCATCGAAAAAATATTTCGAAATACGGCGCCTTTGCCGCAGGCGGAACAAAGGAAACAGATATAATCTTTTCCTTGTGCCCTGCCTTTCCCGAAATCACAGGTTTATCTAATCAATAACAACTTTATTATATCATATGTGCATAAATAAAGAGGGGGAAAAGTCCGTGAAGTTATGGTATTTTTTCGACCATTATCAGAATTGCAGTGTTTTCAGGCAACAAGTGTCCCGGTTCCACGGAAAACTTTTCGCCGCAGTCCCGGCGCAAGCCAGACCGCCAGAAGTATTTTGATCAGATCCGCCGGCAGATATGGGATGACTCCTGCCCAGAGCGCCTGGGAGAAAGTAAGGTTGGCCTGCGCTGCGAGCCATGTCGTGCCGAAGGCGTAATTGACGAGGGAGCCAAGCACCAGCCCCAGAAACAAAAGAGCCTTGCTGCTGCATTTCTCAAAAAACAGGCCGCAGATAACCGCCATGAAGATAAATCCGATGAGATAACCGCCTGTTGGTCCCAGCAGTTTTCCGAAGCCGGAACCGAAAGAGGAAAAGACCGGGAGACCCACCAGACCGATGGCCAGATAAATGAGATAACTCACCGTGCCAAGCTTCCATCCCAGGATACATACAGAAAAATAGATGGCAAGGTTGGTGAGAGTGATGGGAACCGGACTGACCGGGATGGGAATGGACAGCGGCCCGAGGATGCAGAGAACGGCGGCCATGATGGCGGTGAGCGTCATCTGCGCGGTGGTGAAAGCGCGGTACGGTGCGCGTTCGCTGGTATTCACGCGGCTCTGCGGTGAGCCGGCACATTTGTTATTCTGAGATAGGTTTGTTTTTTTTTCTGATGATGTCATAATTTTGTCCTTTCTGATTCGACTTTTTGTTTCTATCTGGAATTTTCCTGCAGGGAAAGCATTTGCTAATTTGGCAGGATAGTTGTATGATAGGGTAAGCTGCCAAATTATATTGTTATCATAGAGGCAGATTGGATTATTGTCAACCAAAATATTTAAAATGGTTGACAATTAAGAACGTGAAATGTGACAAATGGTACATTTAGCGGGTAAATGTATCTTTATCTTATAGTAAATTTATAATATATATCATAAAAGGGAGGCAGAGTACCATGAACACCGATACCATGACAAAATACAGCGTGGAAGAATTGAAATGTCCGAAATGCGGGCATCCTCACCAGATGAGGAAGTATTCCGTCATCAACGTGACGGAGAAACCGGGGATGAAGGAAGATATTTTAAAGAACCGGATTTATAATTTTGACTGCGAGAATTGCGATCTGGTAGCGCCGCTGACCTATGAGAGTATGTATCTTGACAGCAAGAAGAAGCTGGCAGTCTGTCTGTCTACTGAGGAAACGGATCTGGAGCAGCTGAAAAACTGGAAAAAGAAAAGGGGGATGACTCTCAGGGTTGTTGACAATATCAATGATTTAAAGGAGAAAATCATGATCGCGGAGAATCTTTTGGACGACCGGGTGGTGGAGATTGTGAAGATCGCTTACCTGCGCCGTCTGGAGGAGGAGATGAAAGAGGACACGCTCATGAATATCCTCTTTGATTATCACGGAAATGATATGTATTTCCTTGTGTTCTTTGAGAAAAAAGGAATTGGCAGAATGCCGTTTGACCTGGATCTGTACCGCACTACAGCCAGCAAGTACGAAAGGCAGATCAAAGCCCATTCCACAGACGAGTTTATGAAGGTCGATATGAAATGGGCGGGGGATATTTATTTTCAGCGGAGCTGAATCAGTCTGCATTGCTCTGGAATTCCCGGCGGATGGTTCTTTTCAGCTTTTCAATGATGACCGGCGACATGGCAGTGAAATATGTATACAGTTCCGGCAGACTTCGGAGCCGGACGTCGATGGCGGCGTAGCGTTCCATTTTATCAAAAAATACATGGATGCCCGAGTCGATAATCCGGATAATGAATTCAGATGGATATGTATGGAGAAGCTGATTTTTTACATCCTTCGTACAGGAGATGATCTCCAGATCCAGTTTGCTTTTATTGGAGAGCTGAGGAAAAGGCTCTGTGAGAAGAAGGGATTTGTAATAATTCAGCCGGAGTAGGTCTTCCTGTTGTTCGAAACGTTTTGTCATGATGAAATAGCAGCATATTTCAAAGTAATTTTCAATCATCTCACGTTTGAGATGCGGTAATAGTAAATCAGAGTACATTTGTCTTGGCCCCTTTCTAAATATGTCTGATTTTTTATTATCCTGTCAGAAAAGTGTGCACGACAGTTTCTATTTAAAAATGATACATTATGTTATAATTTTTGAGTAGGTTTAATCTGTCCAAAGGGGAAGGGATTTTTGGACAAGCTGTCGGAAAAAAAGGAGGCAAGGCAAGTGTTTCGTGAGAATATCGGAGAGAATCTCAGGGAAATACGAAAGAAAAAGGGCAGGATCAGTGTTGCCAGGATTGTGGATAAGATTAATGATTATGGCTATGAATTGTCGGCGGATACCTATTACAAATGGGAGAGGGGAACAAGGAAGCCGCCCTGTGACGCCATCCCCTACATCGCCAAGGCGCTGGGAGTCAGCGAGAATATGATTTTTCATCTTCATGAAGAAAAGGAGAAGAACGAGGAAACTTCATTTCCGGAGGGCATTTACGCCGCCATGGAGAAAAAAGACCAGGCGCTCATCGCGAATCTTATGATTCGGCTGAAAGAAGGCGAGAAAAGATGGTAAATGTATTGGCTTTTTCATATAGGAACAAATGTATTCTGAAAATTAGCGCTGATATTTTATAAATTTTATCCTTGCGCTTACATAAGAGCTATGCTATAATGAGAAAGCTGTTTGTAACGATGATAATTGATGCTTGCATCAATAATAGATGAAAGATATAGTTTTAGAAGAGGTGAAGAAGATGCGTGAAGGAATCCATCCAAAATATTATCAGGCAAAGGTTGTCTGCAACTGCGGCAACGAGTTTGTTACAGGTTCTACAAAGGAAGATATCCATGTAGAGATTTGTTCTAAATGTCATTCATTTTACACAGGACAGCAGAAGGCTGCTAAGGCTCGTGGACGTATTGACAAGTTCAATCGTAAGTATGGCATGACTCAGGAATAATAACCATATGGTTTTATAGAGGCGGCGGCGCTGGTATCATGATGTAACATATCGTGATTTAAGCGTCGTCGCTTTCTCTTTACACGGGGATTTTCCAACGATGAAAGGAGGAATCCATTTGAAGAGAACAAGTATCGGCGGACAGGCGGTCATGGAGGGCGTCATGATGAAGAACATGGAGCAGTACGCTGTGGCTGTCCGAAAGCCAAACAATGAGATAGAAGTGATGAAGGGCGAGTATGAGAGTCTGGGAAACCGCTACGCCATCTGCCGGGTGCCGATCATCCGGGGCGTGGTCACCTTCGTTGAGTCGCTCTACATCGGTATGAAGACTCTGGCGTTTTCTTCTTCTTTTTATGAAGAAGAGGAAGAAGAACGGGAACCGGGACGGTTTGAGAAGGCGCTCACACGGATATTCGGAGATAAGCTGGAGAGTGTGATCATGGGACTCACCATCATGGTTTCCGTTATACTGGCGGTGGGCATCTTTATGCTGCTGCCGTTCTATCTTTCCAGCCTGCTGGAAGGAGTGATCGCATCCTACACGGTGCGCACCCTCATTGAGGGCGTCATCCGGGTGGGGATTTTCCTTTTGTACATCTGGCTTATTTCCAAGATGGAAGACATCCGCCGGGTATTCATGTACCATGGGGCGGAGCATAAGACTATCAATTGTCTGGAACACGGTGAAGATCTGACGCCGGAAAATATCCGGAAATATTCCCGGTTCCATAAGCGCTGTGGCACCAGTTTTCTGCTGATCGTGATGATTGTCAGCATAATTGTTTTTTTATTTATCCGCGTAGATCAGGCGCTGCTTAAAATGCTGCTGCGGGTGCTTTTGGTGCCGCTGATAGCGGGCATTTCCTATGAGTTTATCCGGCTGGCCGGCAGAAGCGATTCTAAGATCATGGATATTTTAAGCCGTCCGGGTATGTCTTTGCAGTATTTTACCACCAAAGAGCCGGACGATAAGATGCTGGAAGTTGCCATTGCATCGGTGGAAGGTGTTTTTGACTGGAGAGAATACGTGAAGGCCATGCGGAACGGAGAGCTGGAGGACTGAGCGGCATGACAATAAAAGAAGTCAGGGAAAAAATACAGAAACGGCTGAAAAAGTCTGGAATTGAAGATTTTGAATATGAAGCCTGGGCGCTGCTGGAATGGAAGCTTGGAATCGGCAGGGCGGAGTATTTTATGGATCCGGACAGGGTGATTCCCGACGAAGCGTGGGAAGATCTGAACGCGGTGCTCAGAGAGAGAGAACAGCGCGTTCCGCTCCAGTACCTCATGGGAAGCTGTGAATTCATGGGCTATTCTTTCGACGTAGATGAGCGGGTGCTCATTCCGCGGCAGGATACAGAGTGTCTGGTGGAGCTTGCCGTGGAGAAGATACGGGAGAGGGAAGAAGAGCATACCTGCCGGGTGCTGGATCTGTGTACCGGCAGTGGCTGCATCGGCATCAGCGTGAAGCTGCTGTGTCCGGAAGCGGAAGTCACTCTGGCGGATGTGTCGGAGGGAGCGCTTGACGTGGCAAAGAAGAACGCCTGGAATCTGGGAGCTTCCGTCCGGCTCGTGCAGGGCGACCTGTTTGAAAATGTACAGGGGACCTTTGATTACATTTTATCCAATCCGCCCTACATTCCTTCTCAGGTGATCGAGGAGCTAATGCCGGAAGTCCGGGACTATGAGCCAAGACTGGCGCTGGATGGAACCGGAGACGGTCTTTATTTTTACCGGAGGATCACCGAGGAGGCCGTGTATTATCTGAATTCCGGCGGCTGCCTGCTTTTTGAAATCGGTCAGGAGCAGGGAGGCGACCTTCTTTCTATAATGAAGGAACAGGGATTTGAGGAGACAGAGATACGGAAAGATCTGGCGGGCCTTGACCGGATCGCCATGGGACGATGGCCGGGTAAGAAAGAGCCTTAGCCTTAAAAGAGCAGGAAACAAAGATTCATAGATAAAATAATAGGAGGTACATCATGTTTGATAGATTGGAAGATTTGGTGAAGCGTCTGGAAGAGGTCATGGAAGAACTCAGTGAGCCGGATGTGGTCAACGATCAGGCGCGATTCCGCAATCTGATGAAGGAACAGAACGAGCTGACGCCTATCGTGGAAAAATACAATGAATATAAAGACGCCAAGCAGACCATCGAGGACAGCGTGGAGATGCTGGAGGCAGAGAACGATGAGGAAATGCGTGAGATGTTAAAGGAAGAGCTGTCTGACGCCAAGGCGGCAGAGGCAAGATGTGAGGAGGAGCTGAAGATTCTCCTTCTGCCGAAAGACCCTAACGATGACAAGAACGTTATCGTGGAGATCCGTGCCGGCGCAGGCGGAGATGAAGCGGCACTTTTCGCGGCGGAAATCTATCGTATGTATAAGTCTTACGCCGAGTCCAAACGGTGGAAAACCGAATTTATCGATGTCAATGAAAACGGTATTGGAGGTTTTAAGGAAGTTTCCTTCATGATCAACGGTCAGGGCGCTTACTCCCGTCTCAAGTACGAGAGCGGCGTGCACCGTGTACAGAGAATCCCTGCCACCGAGTCCGGCGGACGGATTCACACGTCCACTATTACCGTGGCCATCATGCCGGAAGCCGAAGAGGTGGACGTGCATCTTGATATGAATGACTGCCGGTTCGATGTGTTCCGTGCGTCCGGTAACGGCGGACAGTGCGTCAACACCACGGATTCTGCGGTTCGTCTGACTCACATCCCGACAGGTATCGTTGTGTCCTGTCAGGACGAGAAATCTCAGCTGAAAAATAAAGAGAAAGCCATCAAGGTACTTCGGGCAAGACTCTATGAGATGGAATCTGCCAAAGCCCACGACGCCGAGGCGGAGCTGCGCAAGAGCCAGATCGGTACCGGCGACCGCGCGGAAAAGATCCGTACTTATAACTTCCCGCAGGGACGTGTCACAGACCATCGTATTAAGCTTACCCTGCATAAACTGGAAAACATTTTGAGCGGAGATCTGGACGAGATTATCGACAGCCTCACCGCGGCCGACCAGGCAGCGAAGCTGAGCAAGTTACAGGAGATGCAGGCGTAATGAAAGAATGGAAAAAAAATATCCGTCAGGTTCTGCCTTACGTGCCGGGTGAACAGCCGAAACAGACGGATGTGATTAAATTAAATACCAATGAGAATCCGTATCCGCCTTCTCCGAAGGTGCAGGAAATGTGTCGTCAGATTGATAATCTCCGGCTGTATCCGGATCCGGCAGCGGCCCGTCTGGTCAATGCCATTGCCGATTACAAGGGTCTTGACAGCAGCCAGGTCTTTGTGGGCGTGGGCTCCGACGATGTGCTGGCGCTGTCCTTCCTCACATTTTTTAACAGCGGGAAACCGATCCTGTTTCCGGATATCACCTACTCTTTTTATGATGTGTGGGCGGATCTGTTCAGGATCCCTTACGAGACAAAGGCGCTGGACGAGGAGTTCCGGATACGCAAAGAAGATTATTATGGAGAAAACGGCGGCGTGATCTTCCCGAATCCCAATGCACCGACAGGCATTCTGATGCCGCTTGCTGACATCCGGGATATCCTCGATCACAACCAGGATGTGATCGTCATCGTCGACGAGGCATACATTGATTTCGGCGGACAGACGGCCCAGGAACTTCTGAAAGAATACGAGAACCTGCTGGTGGTGCAGACCTTCTCCAAGTCCCGGTCTCTGGCCGGACTGCGTATCGGCTACGCCATGGGATCGCCGGAGCTGATCAGCGCACTCCACAATGTGAAATATTCTTTTAATTCCTACACCATGAACCAGCCGTCCATTTTACTGGGAGCGGCCTCCGTGGAAGACGACGACTACTTCCGGGAAACCACCGCAAAGATCATCGCCACGAGAGAGTGGTTCAAAGACGAGATGCGGAAGCTCGGCTTTACATTTCCGGACTCCAAAGCCAACTTCCTCTTTGCAGCTCACGAGTCCGTGCCGGCAAAAGAAATCTTCGAAGCCGCCCGCGCCGAGAACATCTACGTACGCTACTTCCCGAAAGAGCGCATCGACAACTATCTGCGTATCACCATCGGCACAGACGAGGAGATGAGGAAGTTTGTGGGATTTTTGAAAAGATATCTGCATAAATAGGGATTTGTCGAGGTGGAACTGCGGTTTTGATAAAATCTGAGGATGTAGGAGCAGACGAGATTTGCAACGCTGTATACACTATAGAAAAACGCAGGCGGGAAGCTCTTCTCCTCCACCTCGGCAGGCTAATTATGGGAACATAAACGATACTATCCCCATGACGCCTGCGCTCACAGTCGTCGCCGACCTTTCCCGCTGTGTTTTTCTATTGAGATATGATGCCGCAAATCTCTGTCTTATTGCATCACTAAGATTGTGACAAAACTCCCGTTCCATCTCGACGGCATCTGTATCAGAGTAGCGTGCTCTTCAGTCTGGTTGCCTGCTTGTATTGCGATTGTTCAATGACAATGCGAAAACAGGTCATTTATATGCAACCTGATCCCCCCATGATTGATCATATCTGCTGTTTTGCAACGTGGCACAGGATTTTTATAGGGATGGAAAGAGTGGTTTTTCACAACACAGATGACGTTTTGGACACAGACAGTTTTCGACCGCGAGCTGTGAACGAGGGCTGTTGTATTTCCTGGGAAAATATATTCTATAGGTCAGACCGAGTGAGGGTCGAGTCGGGAGAACCTGTCTGTGGCCTTACGCCATCGTCTGTGTATCATCCCTTTTCATCTCTATAAATCCCCATTTTTTCTTAATTTATCATAGTAATTACTCCAAAATTGTTGTACAATGAAAAGAAGGAACGCACGCACTGCCGCGTACATTTCAGAATGAACGTGACCGTACGCAGTATCCTGTAATATACTTTAACAAAGGGAAAACTTTTTATTCGAGGAGGATTACCATGAAGAAGATTTTATTTGCTGCTTCTGAATGTGTACCGTTTATGAAAACGGGTGGACTTGCAGACGTTGTGGGGGCATTGCCAAAAGAGTTTGACAAAAATGAATGGGATGTCAGAGTTGTTATGCCGAACTATCGGGGGATTCCGGATAAGTTCCGCAATACTTTTGAGTATGTCACACATTTTTACATGGGCACCGGTCCGATGGTTCCGCATACCCATGTGGGAATCATGAAATATGAGTATAATGGAATTACGTATTATTTCATTGACAATCTGGACTATTTTGGCGCGGAGAAACCGTATGCGGACACCAGGACAGACGTGGAGAAGTATATTTTCTTCTGTAAAGCAGTATTATCCATTCTTCCGATCGTGGATTTCAAACCGGACATTATTCACTGTCACGACTGGCAGACCGGTCTGATTCCGGTATATCTGAAGACGGAGTTTGCGGCGAACCCGTTCTTCTGGGGCATCAAGACGATCATGACCATCCACAATCTCCGGTTCCAGGGTATCTGGGATATCAAGACCATCAAGGGCCTTTCCGGACTGCCGGATTATCTATTCACACCGGATAAGCTGGAGTATAAAAAAGACGCCAACATGTTAAAGGGCGGCATCGTTTATTCCGACTTTATCACTACTGTGAGCAATACGTATGCTCAGGAGATCCAGACGCCATATTACGGCGAAGGGCTGGATGGACTTTTAAGCGCGAGAAATCAGAGCCTGTTCGGTATCGTAAATGGTATCGATTACACTGCATATAATCCGAAGACAGATGAGTCTATCTATTCGAAATATGATGTGAGAAATTATAAGAAAGGCAAGGCAGCCAATAAGGAAGCTATTCAGAAAGAGCTGGGGCTGGAAGTCAATCCGGATAAGTATCTGATCGGCCTTATTTCCAGACTGACAGATCAGAAAGGTCTTGATCTGATTCAGTATGGTATGGAACGTATTGTGGACGACAATACACAGCTGGTTGTCATCGGTACCGGCGAGCAGAGATATGAAGATATGTTCCGTTACTATGCATATCGTTATCCGAACAAGGTATCTGCGAACATTCTTTATTCTGACGATCTGGCACATAAATTATATGCTGCTGCAGATGCATTCCTGATGCCGTCTCTGTTTGAACCGTGCGGACTGACACAGATTATCGCCTTCCGTTATGGAACGGTTCCGATTGTAAGAGAGACCGGCGGACTGAAGGATACCGTAGAACCACTCAATGAATTTGAGGATACCGGAGACGGTTTCTCCTTCACGAACTATAACGGTGACGATATGGTCAATGTCATCAATTACAGCAAGTACATTTTCTTTGAGCAGAGAAAGATCTGGAATAACATGGTCAAGAGAGGTATGAAGAAGGATCTCTCCTGGGGTGTTTCCAAGAAACGTTACGAAGAGATCTATAATACGCTGATCGGAAGATAGAGTTGAGCTGAATACGACTGTGGTTTTAATATAATTTTACTGAAAATTTTTAATTAAAGTCTTTTTGGCCATAAACAATAAATATATCCCCCGCAGGAGAGAGATGATTGATATGCTCTTCCTGCGGGGGTGTTTTTATGTGCGGCTTTGTGAAGTCTTCCCTTTAATCCGCTCCTCACCCATAGAAATATTTCTCCAACAGCCTGTCAAGGCACCAGCGATAGTTGATCCGTTCGGTATCTGCCGCTACTTTCACCGGATATTTCCGATATATTTCCCCGTTGATGGACAGCGTCACGGTGCCCACGGAATCTCCTTCGCGGACGGGGGCGTTCAGGGAGGGGAGAAGATCGGCGGTGCAGACCGCTTTTTCTTCTTCTGGATTCAGAAGAAGGGTGACCGTGCCCGGCTGACTGATGTCGCAGACCTGTGCCTGCCCGTGATCGACGGGAAGCTGGCCGGGGATGTCGTCACCCAGGGAGATGGTCACATTTTCAAAGTTCTCTATGCCGTAGTCCATGAGTTTGCGGGTGTCTTTCCATTTGTAACTGCGGTTGGGCGGCCAGCCGCTGCCGAGAACTACGGAGATCAGCAGGCGGTCGTCGGTTTCCACGGCGCCCACGAAGCAGTAGCCGGCGCCGTTGGTGAAACCGGTTTTTACGCCGATGGCGCCGGGATAGGAAGTGAGGAAGGCGTCTTTGTTGCTGAGAGAGTAGATCTGCCCGCCGGTGATTTCTTTGATGGTATAGGAGGATTCCTGAATGATACTCCTGAAATCCTTATTGTTTAAGGCGTGGCAGGTGAGAATGGCCAGATCGTAGCAGGTTGTGTAATGATTGTCGCTGTCCAGACCATTGGGAGTCTCAAAAGAGGTCTGATAGCAGCCGTAGGAGCGGGCTTCTTCCGTCATGGCCTGGCAGAAAGCCTCCACGGAACCGCCAAGATGTTCCGCGATGGCGATGGCGGCGTCGTTGTAAGATTCCAGCATGAGGGCGTAAAGCAGGTCGGACAGAAGAAACTGGCTGCCCGCTTTTGCACCCAGATGGACTTTCGGAGCTGAGGCCGCCCGCTCGGAAAATGTAACCACGTCCGAAAGATTACCGTGTTCCAGAGTATAAAGGCAGGTCATGATCTTGGTGGTGCTGGCCATGGGCAGCTCTGTTTTCTCCTCTTTTCCAAAAAGCACCCGCTGATTTGTTCCGTCCATTAAAATGGCGGCTTTTGCATAAAGTTCCGAAGGTATTTCCGCTGCGCGTGTTTTTATGGTATGATAAGAAGACAGAATGAACAAAAGAAACAGGCATAAAAGAGAAATATATTTTTTCAAAGGAGTACTCCTTTCTGGAAATGCGGATTCGCAAAAATGTATTACATTTTATGCCAGAGAAAAGGATATATGATATCCGGGGAGGAAATGATGTTTTATCGTTGTAAAAATTGCGGAGGAAATGTAACCTATCATCCGGAAAAGAAAAAGATGATTTGTGAAAGCTGCGGCAGCGAGGAAAGTCAGCAGGAGATTCCTCAGAAAAAAATCCACATCTGCAGCAACTGCGGAGGACAGATTGAGACGACAGAATATACTCTCGCCTGCCGCTGCCCGTACTGTCAGACATTCCATATACTGGAGGACCGGATGGAGGGAGAATACCGGCCGCGGCTGCTGCTTCCCTTTTGTCTGGACAGACATCATGCGGCGGAAAAGCTGAGAGAAACTTTTGCCGGAAAAATGTTTCTGCCGTCTAACTTTTGTGCGGCGTCCAGTCTGGAGTCCATGGAAGGCATTTACGTTCCTTTTTGGATGTATGATTTTCACAGTCACATTTATTTTGAAGGCGAGGGTGACCGGGTGAGAACTTGGCGGGAAGGCGATTATGAGGTGACGGAGACAAGGGTATACCGGCTGATACGGGATTTTGAGGTGGATTATGACAAGATTCCGGTGGATGCGTCGGTGGCTATGGAAGACGGAATGATGGATCTGCTGGAACCTTACCAGTATGGGGAACTTGATGATTTTACACCGGAATATCTCTCCGGCTTTCAGGCAGATATCTATGAACAGAACAGTGAGACATTGCGGCCGAGAGCAGAAGAAAAGGCAGACGGTTTTTCGGAGGGATACCTTGCAGAAGAAAACGCAGGCTACGCCATGGTGCGGCCCTTCACAGACAGGAAAGAAAACCGGGTGGAGGACAGCTTTTTTGCATTTCTTCCGGTCTGGAAATACATATACCGTTATAACGGAAAAGAATATCCTTTCTATGTAAATGGACAGACCGGTAAAGTCATTGGCGTGCCGCCGGTCAGCCTGGCGCGTGTGTTCGGCATGAGCGCCGCTCTGTTTGCCGTGATTTTCTTCTTTCTGAAAATGTTATGCTATCTTCTGGAGGTACTGTAAATGAACAAGACATATCGGAATATTATAGTGGGAGTTCTTGTAGCCGGTCTGATTCTTGGCGGGCTGGGGCTTTTCCTCAAATACGGCGTGTTCCAGGGGATGATGACCTCGAAACAGGCGCGGACCAATACCCAGTGCCTGACCCAGGAACGCATTTTTGACGAGGCAAATGTATTGACAGACGCCCAGGAGGAGAGCCTGTTTGAGCTGCTGTCAGAAAAAGAACAGATGACAGGCATGGATATTGTGCTCCTGACTATCCGGGAACCCGATATCAATGATTATTATGAGATTCGGGACTACGCTCAGTCCTATTATGAGGAGAATAAATTCGGCTGGGATCAGCCAAACGGCGACGGCATCATCTACGTGGACAACTGGGCGACCGGCTACTGCTGGCTTTGTACCACGGGAAAAGCATCGGAGAAGCTTGACGACGGAACGATCCAGTTCATCATAAACCGGACTAATGAAACTATCAACGAAGATCCGTACGGAGCATACAGGACTATGATCGATACGGTGTCATCGGAAATGCAGAATCTGAATCTGTTCCATTTCCGTATCGGCAATTTCTGGCTGCTGTTGATCGCACTGATCGTTGCGGCAGTTTTTGCGGCCTGCAACCTCATCGGCAACAAAGGAAAGGTCACCACGAGCCGATCCACGTACGTGCCGGACGGTGGTGTAAAGATTAACCGGCATCAGGATATCTTTCTCCGCTCCCATGTGACGCGGACGAAGATAGAAACCGATCACGATTCCGGAGGAAACGGCGGAGGGGGCTCCATCGGAGGAACCGGAGGACACGGAGGCGGCGGAGGCCGTCATTAAAGGATATCATGTGAGGATAGGAGAGATAATAATGGAACAGAAATTGATGCAGCTTGGCGATTTCAGAAAACTTTACGACGCACATATGGGCAATCATTTTCCACCGGATGAGCTCAAGCCATTTTATATTATGGAGAGAGCGGTGAAAGAAGGTAAATATTTTCCATATGGATACTATGAGGACGGGGAACTGAAAGCGTATACCTGTCTGATAAAAACCGGAGATTTCTTTTTGCTGGACTATTTTGCTGTTATGGAACAGGGAAGAGGAAAAGGAACCGGAAGCCGGATTCTTGATATATTAAAAGGGCATCTGACGGATAGAGAAAGCGTGCTGCTGGAAGTGGAGGAACCTTTGGCAGAGGATGAAAGAGAACTTGACCTGCAGAAACGCCGGATTCAGTTTTATTTGAGGAATGGTGCCCGGTATACAGAACTGAAGGCGAGGGTGTTCGGCGTGCCGTATCGGATTCTCAGCTTTGGACGGGAACGGATGAGAGAGAAAGCACAGGAAGCCATGGAAGTTTTATATCATTCCATCCTGAATGATGAAATGTACAGGAGAAATGTATGTTTTGCGCTTGATAAACAAAACTAAATGTGATATGTTTTTTGCGGGAAATATTGTTTTTCTCTGGGAGGAAGATCCGCAGACGGATCAGACCTGCAAATGATGAGATTACCGGGGTACGAGGGTGTGCCTTTTACAGCCTGCGCAGAAGCGTTTTTTACGTTTGCGCAAGCAATGTGCGCCCCTGCCCCGCTTTTTTTAGTTTATGGAAACGAAATTATTACAAAAAAGGAGTGAGAAGCATGGCAAATGTGATTTCAGACGAGACGATGGAATATGTCGGAATACTGGCAAAGCTGGAACTTTCTTCTGAGGAGAAGGAGAGGGCGAAGGAAGATATGGCAAAAATGCTTGACTATATTGATACATTGAATGAACTGGACACCAGCGGCGTGGAGCCGATGAGTCATGTTTTTCCGGTTCATAATGTGTTCCGGGAGGACGTGGTGACAAACGGAGACGAGAGAGAAGAAATTCTTGCCAATGCACCGGAAGCAAAAGAGGGAGCTTTTGTGGTTCCGAAAACATTTGATTAGAACAGGAGGACGGCAATGGATTTGATGAAAGATACGGCTGTGACGCTCAGTGAGAAAATCAGGGCGGGCGAGATCACCGTCATGGATGCGGCTATGGCGGCCATGGACGCCATCAGGGAAAAAGAGTCTGCCTATCACTGCTATGTGACAGTTCTTGATAGAGAAGCAGTATTAAAGAGAGCGCAGGAAGTACAGAAGCTCATTGAAGAAGGAAAGCTTAACGGGCCGCTGGCGGGCGTGCCGGCGGCCATCAAGGACAATATGTGCACCCGGGGTGTGCGCACCACCTGCAGCTCAAGGATTCTTGAAGATTTTGTGCCGCCTTACACGGCGGAGGCAGTGGAGAATCTGGAGAAAGCCGGCGTGGTCATCATCGGAAAGACCAATATGGATGAATTTGCCATGGGAAGCACTACGGAGACCTCATATTTCGGCGCAACGAAAAATCCATGGAACGAAGCCCATGTGCCGGGCGGTTCTTCCGGCGGTTCCGCAGCGGCGGTGGCAGCGGAGGAATGTATTTTTGCGCTGGGTTCTGACACCGGAGGTTCCATCCGGCAGCCGGCGTCCTACTGCGGTATCGTAGGCATGAAACCGACCTATGGAACCGTATCCCGGTACGGACTGATCGCCTACGGTTCCTCTCTGGATCAGATCGGGCCTATGGCAAAGGATGTGCGGGACTGCGCGGTGATCCTCGACGCCATCACTTCCCACGACAGGAAAGACAGCACTTCCGTGAAGAGGGAGGGCGGCGATTTTATCTCCGCTTTGATCAATGATGTGAAAGGCATGAAGATTGGTATCCCGAAGGATTACTTTGGAGAGGGGATTGATGAAGATGTGCGGGAAGCCGTTCTGAAAGCGGCGAAGGTGCTGGAAGCGCAGGGAGCTGTGGTGGAAGAGTTTGACCTCGGCCTTGTAAAATATGCCATTCCGGCCTATTATGTCATCGCCTGCGCCGAGGCCAGTTCCAATCTGGCGCGGTTTGACGGCGTCAAGTACGGATACCGCACGCCGGAATACGAGGGACTTCATAATATGTACAAAAAGACCCGCTCCGAGGGATTCGGCGAAGAGGTGAAGCGCCGGATCATGCTGGGCTCCTTCGTGTTAAGCTCCGGCTATTACGACGCCTACTATCTGAAAGCTCTTCGTACAAAAACCCTGATCAAACAGGAATTTGACAAAGCATTTGCAAAGTACGATGTGATCCTCGGGCCGGCGGCGCCGACCACAGCTCCGAAGCTGGGCGACAGCCTGAGTGATCCGATAAAGATGTACCTGGGAGACATTTATACTATTTCCGTGAACCTTGCCGGGCTGCCGGGTATCACGGTTCCGTGCGGAACAGACATGAATGGCCTGCCTGTCGGCCTGCAGCTTATCGGCGACTGCTTTAAAGAGAAAAATATCATCCGGGCGGCATACACGTACGAGCAGAACCGGGGATTTGCCATGAACGCGCCGGCAGCGGCGAAAGAAGGAGGGGAAAACAGATGAGCAGACAATACGAGACTGTCATCGGTCTGGAAGTGCATGTGGAGCTTGCCACCAAGACGAAGATTTTCTGCGGGTGCAGCACGGAGTTTGGCGGCGCGCCGAATACCCACACCTGTCCGGTCTGTACCGGAATGCCGGGTTCTCTTCCGGTATTAAATAAACAGGTGGTGGAATATGCCGCCGCCGTGGGGCTGGCGACCAACTGCACCATCACGCAGAATTGTAAATTTGACCGGAAAAATTATTTTTATCCGGATAATCCACAGAATTATCAAATTTCTCAGTTATACTACCCGATATGCCGAAACGGTCATGTGGATATTGAGGTGGACGGCCGCAAAAAGTCCATCGGCATCCACGAGATCCACATGGAGGAGGACGCCGGCAAGCTCATCCACGACCCGGTCACGGGCAACTCTCTGGTGGATTTTAACCGAAGCGGCGTGCCGCTCATTGAGATCGTATCGGAGCCGGACATGCGCTCGGCGGATGAGGTCATCGCCTATCTGGAGAAGCTGAGGATGCTCATCCAGTATCTGGGGGCTTCCGACTGCAAGCTGCAGGAGGGTTCTATGCGCGCCGATGTGAATCTGTCGGTTCGCGAGATGGGTGCGGAAGAGTTCGGTACCAGGACGGAGATGAAGAACTTAAACTCCTTCAGCGCCATCGCAAGAGCCATCGAAGGCGAGACAGAACGGCAGATCGACCTGCTGGAAGAGGGCAAAGCCGTAGTGCAGGAGACCCGCCGCTGGGATGATGAGAAAGAATACTCCTATCCGATGCGTTCCAAGGAGGATGCTCAGGATTACCGATATTTCCCGGAACCGGATCTGCCGCCGATCATCATTTCCGATGAATGGCTGGAAGAGATCCGCAGGAGACAGCCGGAGTTCCGTGATGAGAAACAGGCCCGCTATAAAGAAGAGTACGGCCTGCCGGAGTACGACATTGACATCATCACTTCAGACAAAACGCTGACAGATCTATTTGAACGCTGCATCGCGCTGGGCGCTGCGCCGAAAGAGGTTTCCAACTGGCTCATGGGAGACACCATGCGTCTCTTAAAAGAACAGGAGATGGAGGCCGCCGACCTTCATTTCAGCCCGGAACATCTGGTAAAAATGATCGCCATGATTGAATCCGGAGCCATCAACCGCAAGGTGGCAAGGAAGGTCTTCGAGGCCATCTTCAAGGACGATGTGGAACCGGAAGCCTATGTGGAAGAAAATGGTCTGAAAACCGTCAGCGACGAAGGCGCACTGCGAAAAGTCATTGAGGAGATTGTGGAGAACAATCCAAAGTCCGTGGAGGACTACAAGGCCGGCAAGAAAAAAGCCATGGGCTTCTTCGTGGGTCAGACCATGCGCGCCATGAAAGGCAAGGCGGATCCGGCTATGGTGAACCAGATTCTCCGGGAGATTCTGGATTAGCGCGGACGGACGCACTGACTGCCCGGCAAATGCTGTGGCGCAGCTGCGCGAGGCGGCATATTGCACATGTATATACAGAAAACACAACGGAAGGACACCGCGCCTTCCGTTTCTTGCATTAAATGTGAAGAGAAAAAGTTTGGAAGTGAACTTCCAAATCTGCCATTATTGACGCAGCAAGTGCGTCAGGAAAGAGGGAAATATGAAAAAGATTCCAGTTTTAAATTCCATGGAAAAGACCCGGGACACCCGGTTTTTAAAAAATTATACGTTAAATTATACCAACGCCGAGGGCGGCGAGAAGATTTATGAGACGGTCAGCAACTTTGACTACGACAGCCCGGAAGAGCTGGGAGAGCGTGCCTCCGGCGTGGTCATTGTGGGCTGGAAGGACGGCAGACTGCTTCTTTGCCGGGAATTCCGCATGGGCGTCAATCATTTTGTTTACAACATGCCGGCAGGGCACATCGACCAGGGAGAAAATGTGGAGGAATGTGCTGCACGAGAGCTCTTTGAGGAAACGGGCTTGTCTCTGTCAAAAGTGTATCAGGTGCTGCCGCCATCCTATGCATCCCCGGATTTGAGCGATTCCTCCGCCTGGGTGGTCTTTGCCGAGGTGGACGGGGAGCTGCCCGGCGGCGTCTCCGAGCATACAGAAGCTGACGAGTGGATACATCCGGGTCTGTACAGCCGTGAAGAAGTGGCAGAGCTGCTCAGAGAAGAGCGCTTTTCGGGAAGAGCCCAGATGGCAGCGTACTTTTTTGCCGCAGGTTTTCCGATGAATACCGGTAAGCTTTCGGAGAGACATTTGTGAAAAAAGAGGAAGAAGGAAATGAAAAAAACACAATTATATGCTAATACATTAACGGATAAAAGAGTTGCCGTCGTGGGAGTCGGCGGTGTGGGCGGTTATCTGGCCGGGATGCTCGGGCAGGTCTGCCCGCATCTTACGCTGGCGGCAAGGGACGGACGGAAGGAATCCCTGCAGAGGAACGGGTTGATTCTCCACAGTGATTATAAAGGAGAGCTTACGGCCGTGCCGGAGCAGGTGGTGGAGACCAAAGACTTAAAGGAGCAGGATTTCATTTTTATCTGTGTGAAAAACTACTCGCTGGAAGAAGTGTGCCGGGAACTGACGTCGGCGGTCACCGATGAGACGGTGATCATTCCGGTGATGAACGGCGTCAATCCCGGCGAGCGGGTGCGCAGCTATCTTGGAAGAGGAACGGTGGTGGATTCCCTCATTTATATTGTGGCCTTCGCCAATGAAGACTACTCCATCACCCAGCAGGGGGACTTCGCCCGGCTGTGCATCGGCATAAAAGATGCCGCCGTGCCGCAAGAGAACGAGGCTGCCGTATACCAGAAGAAAGCCGCGCCGCAGGAAAAAGCAGCGGAGACCGCCGCTCTCCTGACGGCTGCAGATATAGACTGCGAAGTCGCCGCGGACATTGAGGTGGAGATCTGGCGCAAATACATTTTAAACTGTGCGTACAACGTGGAGACGGCGTTCTATGATAATACCATCGGGCAGCTGCGCCGGGATGAGAAGAAGGCGAAAGAATACGAAGCGCTTGTGAACGAGGCGTACCAGGTGGGGCTTGCGAAAGGCGTTGCCATCCGGCAGGAACACATTGACGCAATTATTCATCGTTTCTATTATGAACTGGCCGATGACGCCACCAGTTCTCTGCAGAGGGACATCCGTGCCGGGCGCCGGTCTGAGGTGGATGTGTTCGGCGGTTACATTGTGCGGGAGGCGGAGCGACACGGAATACCTGTGCCTGTTTCACTGAAAATGTACGAAAAACTGCGGGAGTTTCAATAAAAAGCCCGTAAAACTGCGGTTTGCCCGCAAGAATTTCGTCAGAATATGTTTATTGACTTTGTAAAGAAATGTGTTATATTAAAAAAGATTTGTAAAAATAAGGTAAATCAAGATGGAGTGGAGGTTTATGAGCAAAGGAAAAAGAAAAACATTGGGAATACGGAAGTTTTTCAAGGGAAAGTCCGGAAAGAAGTTTCTGGTTTTTCTGGAAGTACTGCTCGTGGCAGCCTTTCTTATGCAGCCGCACCTGTACTATGATGGAACAGCCTCTAACTTTTTCAAAAGATTTTACGCAGATTCCATTACGATCTGCGGGGGATTATGGATTATTCTCGTATTCCTTACAGTTAAAGAAGTACATTTGAGCGATAAGCTGAATAAACGTATCAGCTGGGCCGTGGCGGCGCTGACGCCGTTGGCTGCGTTTTTATGGCTGGAATATTACAACCATATGCAGTTCTGGGGACCGCTGAGCCAGATACCGGCTCTTTATCTGGTGCTGGATCTGGTTATCTATTATGTGATCTATCTGTTTCTGCTGCTGATTTTCAACAGCGTCCGGGGAGCTTCCGTCGCCATGATTGTTGCAACGGCATTTTTTGGAATCCTCAACTATGAGCTAACGGTATTCCGGAGCATGTCCTTTATTGCTTCAGATATCTATTCATTCCTCACGGCGCTTTCCGTGGCAAATACATATCAGGTTGAGATTGATGTGGATACGGCAGAGTTTTTCATGCTGGCGCTGGTGCTCGTCGCGCTGTTGTTTAAGCTGAAGAAGTTTAAGCTGTTCCGCTGGAAGGCGAGAACCGCATTTGCCGCGGCATACGTCTTCCTGTTTATGGGATTTTGTCAGGTATATGTGTTCAGCGATTATCTGGAAAATATCGGCGTGGATTTCCGCGTGTACCGTCCGCAGTATAAATACCGCTATTATGGGACTCTGCTGACGACTATCCGTACCTTCGGGTATCTGCATGTGACAGAACCGGAGGGATATTCGGTGGATGCAGTGCAGGAGATCACCGATGATTATGTGACAGCTGAGGAAAGCTCCGGCGGTACAGCTGATGTATCTTCCGACAGCACAGTAAATAAACTGGACACCATAAAACGGCTGGACAGCGCCGAGGTAAACGCGGCGGAGATAAAGGATAAGAACAGCACAGACGCAGCGGGTGGAGATACCGCGAACAGCGAGGGCGCCGATGTGTCAGGCAGCACGGCTGAGGCAGCAACCGAAGATTCCACGGAGGCTGAGGCCGAAGAGAAGAAAGCGGACGGCGCATCCGGCGATGCGGATGGAAAGAAGAAAAATAATCCGTCGCAGAAACCGAATATTATCGTGATCATGAATGAGTCTTTTTCGGACTTAAAGGCGGTGGGAGACATGGAAACCACCAAAGATTACATGCCGTTTTTCCGCAAACTAAAAGAAAATACCATCAAAGGCTACACCTATTCTTCCGTATTTGGAGGAAATACAGCCAACTCGGAGTTTGAGTTCCTCACAGGCAACAGTATGGCTTTTCTGCCGGACAACTCCGTACCGTATCAGTTATTCCTGAGAAGCAAGACGGCGGGTCTCACCCATACGCTCGGAGACCAGGGATATGGTCCTCTGTACGCTTTGCATCCGTACTATCAGACCGGATACAGCCGGTATAAGATATATCCGCTGATGGGATTTGACCGTTTCTATACATCGGATGATTTTTCCGTGTTCACAGATACGGTTAATTATCACATCACAGATCAGGAAGACTATGATAAGATCATTAGTCTCTATGAAGAATCACAGAATACAGATTCGCCGTTTTATCTGTTTAATGTAACTATGCAGAATCACGGAAGCTATGATGGAAGTCTTCTGGAGACCGGTGATTCCGTCCGCCTGGAAGGCAATCTGGCAGGATATTCCAAAGCGGAACAATATCTGAATATGGTTAAAATGTCAGACAAAGCGTTAAAACGCCTGATCAATTATTTTAAAGAAGTAGACGAACCGACAGTCATTGTATTTTTCGGAGACCATCAGCCGGATCTGGAAGATGATTTTTACGATGCGCTGCTGGGACAGAGTGTGGAAGATCTGGAAGGAGAAGATCTGGAACAGCTGTATAAGGTGCCTTTCCTGATCTGGGCCAACTATGATATAGAGGAACAGACCATTGAACGCACCAGCAATAATTATCTGAGTACTTATCTTGCCGATGTGGCAGGAATTGAGAAGACAGGATATATGGAATTTTTGACAGATCTTCGGGAGAAGATTCCATGTATTAACGCCATTGGATATTGGGGAGACGACGGAAAGTTCTACGAGATTGAGGATGAGAGTTCTCCGTATTATGATTTGATCCATCAGTATAATCTGCTGGAATACAATAATTTATTTGGAAAAGAAGAGCAGCAGACGTCGTTTTTCTATCTGCAGAATCAAAGTGCCGGGTGACCGGTTCGTATAGGGGGAGGATAAAATGGTATCACAGAAGGTAACAGTTATTAATCCTACAGGCTTGCATGCCAGGCCGGCGGCAGTTCTTGTCCGGGAGGCAAAACAGTTTGAGTCGGAGATTTATGTCATGGCGGGTACGCGGAAAGTGGATGCCAAAAATGTTCTGGCGCTGATGGATGCTTCTATTGTGTGCGGTATGGAAATTACGGTGCAGTGTATCGGGGCGGATGAAGAAAAGGCGCTTTCGGCGCTGGTTCAGGCTGTGGAGAGCGGACTGGGAGAATAAAACGAATGATAAAACGGTGAAACCGAAGAATAAAATCGTTATTAAGTGTAATTTTATAGAGTTGTATTCCCAAACCGGAGACAGCCGCATGATTGCGGCTGCCCCCGGTTCTTTTAGTATGTATAAAATTTCTGAAAACTTACTGCAGGCGGCTCTGCACCGTGTTCCGGTAAAAACGGAGCAGAACAACTTCCAGAAGTTTTCCGAAAGTGTCATCGTCCATGCGCTGCAGGGATTTTAACAAATCCGGTTCCTCCAGAAGTGCGCCGATGATCTCGCTGGCTACCGGGGCGGCTGTCTGGCTGCTGTCGCCGGAAGGAATCAGGGAGACGATGGCACCGAGAATCATCCGGGTATTTTCGTAAATAGGCGGTTCCAGACGGATATAGCCAAAACAGGAACGTGTGATCTGCGGGCTGCGTCCGTGCAGTAAAAGCGCGTGAAATGGTTTGATGTAAGTGTTGGCCAGATCGTCTCTGGCTTTGAGTACCTGGTACAGGTGTTTTTCCATCTCCGGTGTGTCTGCGAAAAGAGCGGATGCGTAGGAGATGACTTCATCACGGTTTTGAAGGACCGGGGCCTGCCCGATACGTATGTTGTCAAGAAGCTGATAAATCTCCGTGCCCAAAGCGGAAATGTATTCCACATCTTCCTTATGGATTGGAGATTCCGGAATAAAGGCGTCAGGCATCTCCTGCTGCGCTTTTTGCTGCTGTAACACCTTTATTTTGGAGTCCAGCAGCATTTTATCCTGTCTGGTCAATATCGGGTTTACATGCAGATATCGATAGGAAATATGAAGTTTTACAGTAGAGATGATCAGATCGATCCCCTCAGCCCGCAGTTTGTCACAGTCAATCTCAAAGGCGGAGGTAATACCCCTCACCGCCAGATCCGGATATTCTTTTTTCAGGCTGGAAGCCAGAAGCCGTGAGCTGCCGATACCGGTGGGACAGACCAGGATGACTGAAATCTGCTGACCGAGCTTTTCAATTCGTTCTTTCGCCATCACAAAATAAATGGTGATGAAACCCGTTTCGCTGCCAGGGACAGCGCGGATGCCGAGCATCGGACAAAGCAGAGACATTCCTTCCTCGCAGGCGTGATAGATGTCCGGATAATTCTCCTGAAAATCTCCCAGCAGAGGATTCTCAATAGGGATTCCTGCCCGCAGCCGGGCTATTGTCGGCTGAATGTGGGCGCTCAGCTCCCTCACAAGCCGTTCGTCGTTCATGAAATTTATGTGCAGTATCTCACTGACCTTTTTGATAATCATGAGAGTAATCTGGTGTACGTCCAGATTCCGGATTTCTGTCAGATCCTGCTGCCCGGAAGGCCAGATGCGCTGTCCGGACAGATAAGCAGCCAGATAAAGCGTTTCGTCCACGGAAATGGACAGATGAAAAAGCTGTCGGATTTGCCTCATGATATATTCGGAAACCGCATATTCCGGCTGGATGGAAAGTTCAGAAAAGGACTGCGCCCCTTCTGCGATAAAATGATTTTGCTGCATCCGGTGGATAGACAGAGAGATATAGACCAGAAGGTGCAGATATCCATTATCGGAAAGGTGAAGATTTAACTGCTCCTCGCACTCTGTCAGAATATGATTTACCTGAAGTACGATCTCTGTCGGAAGTTCACTCCCAAACAGGGTGTCATTCATGGAGAGATCATTTTTACGCAGCTGACCGAGAGCCTGATTTTCATTGATCTGCTGACACAGCCAGGAAGTGATGGCCTGTCGTCTGGCAATTTCGGAGCCTTCAATGAAGATTCCGAGCCCCTGTCTTCTGACCAGCCGGAGGTGATATTTTTCAAACCATGGAATCAGCTGATTGAGAGTGGATGCGAGAGTACCCTCGGAGATGCCGAACTTATCTGTGAAATAAAAAGATTTCAGCGGTTCATCTGAGAAAAGCAGATCTCTGCATAACAGCGTCTGACGTTCTTTTCGATTTTCTCCGGACTGATGCTGATTATTATTTTCATTCAGAAGAGCGATCAGTTCTGCCCTTCGTTCTTCCGGTTCATCCAGAATCAGTCCCACACTTCGTTTGCGCACAAAACGGTATCCCTGCGCTCCCAGCCATTTTTCCACCGTGGGCAGCTCGCGCTGTATGGAACGGTTGCTGATGCCCAGTTCTTCTGAAATAATGCCGATGGTGACAGGATTGTCCTGTGGAAAACGGGCGAGAATTTTTATGATATTTTCTGCACGTTGAGTAAGCTGCATAGTATTCTCCTTTATTTGTATTTTTACAGGAAATGTACAGAGTATGTGACGATTCGGTGATGCGTATGTAAAATGCAAGTGGGTATCACGAATATATATGCATATATTATACAGGACTTTTTTTAGATTGACAAACAGCAAAAAATAAAATGCACTGGTGATATTGCACAAAAAGTGAAGACTGATATTAGTTAATTTGTTAATAATGAAAGGTTTTGGCATAAATGATTGGTGACAAAGTTGTAATATCATTGATTTGTAAATTGAAAGAAAGTCTTATAGAATAGAATTATCAAAAACAGAGAGCAGACCGGGACCGGACAAAGAAGAACGCTTATGAGGAGGAAGGTTCTGAAAGAGGCGGGGACGGACGGATGATCCGGGAAGCTCAAAGTATATAAGTTTTAAGAGAGGAGAAATGTAACATGAAAAATGCAGTACAACGTTTTGGAAAGTTCCTTTCCGCGATGGTAATGCCAAACATCGGCGCATTTATCGCATGGGGCTTTATCACTGCTTTGTTCATCGAAGCAGGATGGCTTCCAAATGAAAAGCTGGCTTCCCTGAACGGACCAATGCTTAATTATCTGCTTCCAATCCTCATTGGTGTGCAGGGCGGAAGACTGGTAGGAGGAGACAGAGGAGCCGTTATGGGCGCCATCGCTACTGTCGGCGTGATCGTCGGAGCTCCTGATTATCCTATGCTTATGGGTTCCATGGTAATGGGTCCTCTGGCAGGTTTCGTCATCAAGAAGTTTGACCAGGCAATGGACGGAAGAATGCCTGCTGGTTTTGAGATGCTCATCAACAACTTCTCCGTAGGTATCTTCGGTATGGTTCTCGCGATCATCGGATTTTACGCCATCGGACCTCTGATGAGTGCGATTCTCGTTATCCTGCGGGGCGGCGTTGAGATTCTTATTAACAACGGACTCCTTCCGCTGGCAGCGATCTTCATCGAGCCGGCGAAGGTATTGTTCCTGAACAACGCCATCAATCAGGGAATCTTCACACCAATTGGTATTACACAGGCGGCAGAAGCAGGAAAATCCATCATGTACATGCTGGAGACAAATCCTGGTCCTGGTTTCGGACTTCTTCTGGCGTACTGGGTATTCTCCAAAGACCGTGCGACAAAGGATTCCGCTCCGGGCGCGATCATTATCCAGTTCCTGGGTGGTATTCACGAGATTTATTTCCCGTACATATTGATGAACCCATTTGTTATCATCGGACCTATCCTTGGTAACATCTGTGCCATCTTCTTCTTCAGTATTATGGACGCAGGTCTGGTAGGACCGGCAGCGCCAGGTTCCATCATCGCGTTCCTTGCCATGTCGCCGAGAGATTCCATCCTGATTTCTGTAATTGGTGTTGCCATTGCTGCGGCAGTATCCTTCCTGGTATCTTCACCGATCATCAGAATGGCAGGAGCCAGGAGTCTTGAAGACGCACAGGCACAGAAAGACAGCATGAAGGCGGAGTCCAAAGGCGCAGCCCCTGCACGTACCGGCGCGGAGGTTGCAACGGATGCCATCCAGAAGATCATTTTCGCCTGCGATGCAGGTATGGGATCTTCCGCCATGGGCGCGACCAAATTCAGAAACCGGATCAAACCGCTGAATCTTGGAATTACCGTAACCAATACATCCGTAGATAATGTTCCTGGAGACGCGGACGTGGTGGTATGCCAGTACATTTTACAGGACAGAGCCGCACAGAGCGCGCCGCAGGCAAGACTTGTTACCCTGGGTAACTTCCTGCAGGATCCAAACCTTGACGCTCTGTATGCAGAGCTGGAAGAAAGAGCGAACGGGGGAGCTGCTGCAGCGGCAGAAACTGCGGTGACAGCAGAAGAACCAAAGAAGTCTTCCGGTAAAGCGGTACTCATGAAAGAAGGAATCCGCACAGGACTTCCGAGCGTGAGCAAAGAAGAAGCTATCCGTGCAGCCGGCGAGCTTTTGAACAAACTGGGATTTGTAAATGAAAACTATATTGACGCAATGCTTGAGAGAGAAAAGCTTGTATCTACATATATGGGCATGGGCGTTGCCATCCCGCATGGCACATCCACTGCGAAGGGAACTGTAAAGAAATCTGGTATCGTAGTTATGCAGTATCCGGATGGCGTTGATTTCGGCGATGAGAAAGCTTACCTGGTAATCGGTATCGCCGGCGTCGGTGATGAGCATCTGGAGATACTTGGAAGAATCGTAGAAAGTCTGGAAGATGAGGAATTGCTGGAAAAACTCAAAAAAGAAGCAGACGTTGATACGATCATGAAAACTTTTGGTTAAACCGATAATTAAAATATTTTGTAGTGTATTCTTTTGAAAAATGTTCCGCCGGAGGATATCCGGCGGGACGACGTAAGCACTGCCGGACGGAAAAACCGGCCGGCTTGTACTCATAGTAATGGAGAAGGAGGGGATGTTGCAGTGAAGAATGACCGGAGAAGCCGGAGGTTCTTTTTTGTACATCTCCTTCTTTTCAGATTATACAGACAGAATGATTGTCTGGCAGCCAGGAAACATCTCCCGTCTTTCTGACGGAGAGAAATTGATTTTTGCAGGAAAAGAGGAGATATATCATGAAAAAAGCAGTTCAGTTTGGAGCAGGTAACATCGGACGTGGATTTATCGGAGCGCTGCTCAGCCAGTCTGGTTATCACGTAGTATTTGCTGATGTAGTTGACGCTATTATTGACAAAATCAATGAGGACAAAACTTACACAGTTCATGTGATGGATGTGGAGTGCGAAGATCAGAAAATTGAAAATATCAGCGGCGTAAATTCCACTAAACCGGAGGCGGTTGATGAGATTGCGGGCGCTGATCTTGTAACGACAGCCGTAGGTCTTGTAATCCTTCCGCGTATTGCGCCGACAATCGCGCAGGCTATTGAAAAACGTATGGCAGAGGGCGTAAAAGAGCCAATGAATATTATTGCATGCGAAAATGCCATTCGTGGAACATCCCAGCTTAAGAAAGCGGTATATGAGAACTTAAGCGACGCCGGAAAAGCATTTGCTGACGAATATGTCGGATTCCCGGACTGTGCCGTTGACAGAATCGTTCCTCCGGTAAAGAGCGAGAACTTCATCGACGTTGTGGTAGAAGAGTACTATGAATGGGATGTGGAGCGTTCCGGCTTCAAGGGTGAGATTCCGGAGATTAAAGGGATGACTCTTGTGGACAACCTGATGGCATACATCGAACGTAAACTGTTTACTTTAAATACCGGACACTGCATCACTGCTTACCTCGGAACCCTGTGGGGATTCCCGACTATCGACGCGGCTATCGCTGACGAGAAGATTTATGGTATCGTTTCCGCAGCTATGAAAGAGAGCGGAGACGGTCTCATCAAAAAACATGGATTTGATCCTGAGAAACATGCGGCTTATATCAAGAAGATCATCGGACGTTTCAAAAATCCATACCTGCAGGATGATGTTACCCGCGTGGGACGTGAGCCTCTGCGTAAATTAAGCCCGACAGACCGTCTGATCAGCCCGCTGACCACAGCTTACGGATATGGGCTGCCTGTGGATCATCTGCTGGTTGGAGTGGGCGCATCGCTGCATTACAACAATCCGGATGACAAACAGAGTGTGGAACTGCAGGAGAAGATCGCAGCTAAAGGCGTGCGGGAAGCAGCGGCAGAAGTGACAGGACTTACGGATGAGAAACTTCTGGATGCTATCGTAGATGAATATAATAAATTAAACGCATAGATTTTCTTTAAAATAAAAGAAAATCGAAAATGACAGAAAATCGACGCTGGTTTCATTCTTGCCTTTTTTAATCCATCATGCTACACTCAACAAATGTAAAGTCCGGGCGGGAAGATATGGATCTGTGTCCGGACAGTGCCGGAACACAATATTATGTGACATTATTTAAGAAAAGGAGACATTGCTATGTGTGGAATTGTTGGATATACAGGAAAAGAAGCAGCAGCGCCGATTATACTGAACGGTTTGTCGAAGCTTGAATACAGGGGATATGATTCGGCTGGCATGGCAACCTTTAACGAACAGACAAACGGAATTGAAATTGTGAAGACGAAGGGCAGACTGAAGAACCTGGTGGAGAAAACCGACGGGGGAAAGGGCATGCCAGGGGGGTGCGGCATCGGCCACACCCGTTGGGCAACTCATGGCGTGCCGTCCAAGGCAAATGCGCATCCGCACTGCAGTGATGACAGGATGGTCGTCGTTGTTCACAACGGTATTATAGAGAATTATCAGGAATTAAAAGAACATTTACTTCAGAAGGGCTATACTTTTTACTCTGAAACGGATACGGAAGTCGTAACAAAACTGATCGATTATTATTACACGGAGACAGAGCATGATCCTCTTAAGAGCATGTCAAGCGCGCTTTTAAGAGTTCGGGGCTCCTATGCACTGGGAATCATGTTTATGGACCGTCCGGGCGTGATCTACGCAGCGAGAAAGGACAGTCCGTTGATCATCGGGCAAAATGAAGAAGGTGCATTTATTGCTTCCGACGTGCCGGCAATTCTTTCTTATACAAGAAACGTTTATTATCTGGATAACATGGAGATGGCGGAACTCAGCGGAGAGGGCATCCGGTTCTACACCATTGACAGAGATGAGATTCAGAAAGAAATGGTCACCATCAAATGGGATGCGGAAGCAGCGGAAAAAGGCGGATTTGAGCATTTCATGATGAAGGAGATTCATGAACAGCCGAAAGCGGTGAAAGATACCATAGGCGCTTATGTCAAAGACGGGGATATTGATTTGAGTGCGCTGGGAATCACCGATGAGCAGTTCAGAGAATTTCGCAGAATCTTTATCGTGGCCTGCGGATCGGCCTACCATGTGGGCATGGCGGCAAAATATATTCTGGAGGATCTGACTGATGTTCTGGTGGAGGTAGATCTGGCGTCGGAGTTCCGGTATCGTAATCCGAAGCTGACGGAGGACACTCTGGTTGTCATTATTTCTCAGTCAGGTGAGACGGCTGACAGTCTGGCAGCTCTTCGCCTGACCAGAGAGAGAGGAATTAAGACATTAAGTATTGTCAATGTGGTAGGTTCCAGCATAGCGAGGGAAGCAGATTATGTTATGTACACTCTTGCGGGACCGGAAATTGCTGTGGCCACTACCAAGGCGTACAGCACTCAGTTGATCTGTATGTATCTGCTGTCCATGTATATGGCAAAAGTGAGAGATGAAATGGACAGCATCACCTTTGACAGTATGATGAATGAACTGGTGCAGCTTCCGGAAAAGATAGCAAATGCATTATCTGATAAAGAGAGAATTCAGTGGTTTGCCAACAAGTTTGCGTCAGCAAAGGATATTTTCTTTATTGGGCGCGGACTAGACTACGCCATCTGCCAGGAAGGCAGTCTGAAAATGAAAGAGATCAGTTATGTACACTCCGAAGCCTATGCTGCGGGTGAACTCAAGCACGGTACCATCAGCCTGATCGAGGACGGAACACTGGTAGTCGGGCTGCTCACACAGAGTAACCTGTGCGAAAAAACGCTCAGCAACATGCAGGAAGTAAAAAGCCGCGGCGCCTATCTGATGGGGGTAACGGAGAACGGAAATTACTATTTGGAAGATATGGTGGATTTTGTGGTTTACATACCAAAGACCGACCCGCATTTTACTACCAGCGTGGCCATCGTGCCGCTGCAGCTCATGGGTTATTATGTGAGTGTTGCCAGAGGTCTTGATGTGGATAAACCAAGAAATCTTGCCAAGAGTGTTACTGTGGAATAAGAACAGCCAAAGAATCGCAGAAAATAATATAAGTGGAAAAATGCTGTCCGGCGGAGGACAGCATTTTTTCTTGGAAAATTCCGTTAAAATTTTTATGAAATAAAAAGCCCTCCCGGCGGAATGCGCATGTACAAGGGAAGTTTTGGTGAAAAATCCGGTTGAACGCAGGACGTTTATTTGATAAAATAGGCTTTAGCAAAAAATTGTTTCAAATGTATTTATATAATAGAAGGAGAAAGCAATGATTATTCGATTAAAAGACGGTTCTGAGAAAGAGTATGGACAGCCGATGTCCGTTCTGGACATTGCAAAAGATATCAGTGAAGGTCTGGCGAGAAACGCCTGTGCAGGAGAAGTAAACGGCGAGACCGTTGATCTGCGCACAGTCATTGACGAAGACTGTGATCTGAATATTTTAACTTTCCAGGACGATAAAGGAAAGCTGGCGTTCCGCCACACCGCTTCCCATGTGCTGGCGCAGGCGGTGAAGCGTCTCTATCCGGAAGCAAAGCTTGCGATCGGCCCGGCCATCGAGGAAGGTTTCTACTATGATTTTGATATGGCTCCGCTCTCCCGGGAAGATATGGATGCTATCGAAAAAGAAATGAAGAAGGTTATCAAGGAAAATCCTTCCATCGAGCGTTTTGAGCTGCCGAGAGAGGAAGCCATCGCATTTATGAAAGAAAAGGATGAACCTTATAAAGTGGAGCTCATCGAAGATCTGCCGGAAGACGCTGTCATCAGCTTCTACCGCCAGGGAGATTTCACCGACCTCTGTGCAGGCCCGCATCTGATGAACCTGAAAAATATCAAGGCATTTAAGCTTACATCTTCCTCAGGTGCTTACTGGAGAGGCGATGAGAAAAATAAAATGCTCACCCGTATTTACGGTACTGCCTACACAAAGAAGGCGGATCTGGAAGAACGTCTGAAATATCTGGAGGAGATCAAGCTCCGTGACCACAACCGCCTCGGACGGGAGATGGAGTTGTTCACCACAGTGGATGTGGTGGGACAGGGACTGCCGCTGCTTCTGCCGAAGGGCGCGAAGATTATCCAGACTCTTCAGAGATGGATCGAGGATCTGGAGGATAATGAGTGGGGCTATGTCCGTACTAAGACTCCCCTGATGGCAAAGAGTGATCTCTATAAGATTTCCGGACACTGGGATCATTATAAAGAAGGTATGTTTGTCCTTGGAGACGAGGAGAAGGATAAAGAGGTACTGGCACTGCGTCCGATGACATGCCCGTTCCAGTATTACTGCTACAAAAACACACAGAAATCTTACCGTGATCTGCCATACCGCATGAGTGAGACATCCACTCTGTTCCGTAACGAGGACTCCGGTGAGATGCACGGTCTGACCCGTGTACGTCAGTTCACCATCTCCGAAGGGCATCTGATCGTACGTCCGGATCAGGCCAATGAAGAGCTGAAGAACTGTCTGAAACTGGCACAGTATTGTCTGACTGTTCTCGGAGTGCAGGACGACGTAACCTATCGCCTGTCCAAATGGGATTCGAACAACAAAGAGAAATATCTCGGAGACGATGAATACTGGGAGAGCGCACAGGATCAGATTCGCCATATTCTGGTGGAATCCGGCGTGCCTTTTGTAGAGGCAGAAGGTGAAGCTGCTTTCTACGGTCCGAAGATCGACATTCAGGCCAAGAACGTATACGGCAAGGAAGACACTATGATTACCATTCAGTTAGACTGCGCTATCGCCGAGAACTTCGATATGTACTACATTGACCAGAACGGCGACAAACAGCGCCCGTATGTTATTCACAGAACTTCCATGGGCTGCTATGAAAGAACACTGGCATGGCTCATCGAGAAATATGCCGGTAAGTTCCCGACATGGCTTTGTCCGGAGCAGGTGCGCGTGCTGCCGATTTCTGAGAAATACGCCGACTACGCAGAAGAAGTCAACCGCGTATTAAAGAGAAATGGTATCTTAAGTACCGTGGACAACCGTTCCGAGAAGATCGGTTATAAGATTCGTGAAGCTCGTCTTGCCAAACTGCCATACATGCTGGTGGTGGGAGCGAAGGAGCAGGAAGAAGGCTCTGTCTCCGTGAGAAGCCGTTTTGCCGGCGATGAAGGACAGAAGCCGCTGTCTGAATTTATTACAGCCATCTGTGAGGAGATCCGCACCAAGGAGATTCGGAAAGAGGAAGTGACAGAGGAAAAATAAACAGATCCCGGGTATTTGTCAGCTGAGAGAAAAACAGCAGGCATCGCAAAATGAATTGTTTTGCAGATGCCTGCTGTTTGTTATTTCACAGGAAATATGTGACGTATGGCGCCGAGAAGCAGGGGCGGAAGGTTACAGGATTCTGCAGATATCCCGCGCTGTGTCGGCATGATTCATAGTGTAAATGTGGACGCTGTCCACTCCGTGAGCCTGCAGATCCTGAATCTGCCGGGCAGCATAATCAATACCGGCCTTTCTCATATCTTCCGGAGAATCCTGGAATCGTGCCAGCAGGTCAGCCATGGCTTTTGGTATGCTGGCGCCGGAGAGATTGATGGTGGTGCCGATCATTTTTGCACTGGTAATAGGCATGATGCCTGCTTCAACAGGAACATAGATTTCCATTTTTCTGCACATGTCCAGAAAACGATAAAAAATATCATTGTCAAAGAAAAGCTGACTGATGAGAAAATCTGCTCCCTGTTCCACTTTATATTTCAGGTAATGTAAATCTTCTTCCATGGTCGCCGCTTCGAAATGTTTCTCCGGATAACAAGCTGCCGCCACGGTAAATCCGGCGTCTTTCAAAGCCGGTATCAGATCGGATGGGTGCTTGTAAGTCCGTGAACGAAAAGAATCTTCTGTCATATCTGCCGGTTTATCCCCACGGAGAGCCAGTACATTGTGGATACCCATCTGCTGAAATGTACGTATGGTGGATAAAAAGCTGTCTTCGGTCAGTGCCGCGCATGTAAGATGAGCGATGCCCTCGATTCCCAGCTTGTTTTGAATGTAGGATACAATCTCTGCTGTTTTTTTGCTGTTGCTGCCTCCGGCGCCATATGTACAGCTTATGAAAGATGGATTCAGCTCTTTCAGTGCGTTCAGCGTTTCATAAAGATTCGGGAATCCTTCCCATTTCTTCGGAGGAAAAACCTCAAAGGATATGCGGGAATCAGATTTAAAAATAGAGGAAAGTTTCATGATGTCTGTCTCCTGTTCTAATATTGCAGGTTGCTGTTTTTTCTTGTTAATAGTGTACTCTTTTTTGTAAAATATATCAAGAAAGAACCAAGGAAAGGCAGGAAATGTCCAATTTTTTTATAGAATAAAGAAATAGATTGTGTTATAATCTTATTATAATTTTGAGAGTAGTGCGCTACCCTGTCTTAGTGAGGCAGGTGTGCGAATTTGACATTACAAGTATAGAGTGAAGGAGCGGAAAAGATGGATATTAAAGATTTATTGCCAAAAGACGCGGAAGGAAGACTTCGAATTATTCAGGAAACTGTACCTGGAAGACAGATTACACTCGCTCACGTTGTAACAAGTCCGAAACCAATTGTTTACCGGAAGCTTGGTTTGAATCCGGATATCGATTTTGAGCGCTCAGCCATCGGAATTATCACGGTAACTCCGAGTGAGTCTGCCGTAATCGGAGCAGATATTGCGATTAAGAGCGGCGACGTATATCTGGGATTCGTTGACCGTTTCAGCGGCACTTTGATTTTGACAGGACGTATTTCTGCTGTAGAATCTGCCGTACAGGCCGTGATTCATTATTTCCAGAACGATTTGGGATATGCTACCTGCCCGGTTACGAAGAAGTAAGGTGAGGCTTAATGCGTAAAATTATGTTTGTGGGTCGCAGTGAATCTGGAAAGACTACGATCATGCAGGCGATGAAAGGTGAGAAAATCACATACCATAAGACCCAGTATGTCAATCATTTTGATGTGATCATTGATACACCGGGTGAATATGCGGAGACAAAGGAACTGTCTGCCGCACTGGCGATCTATGGCTGTGAGGCAGACATTATCGGTCTGTTGATGAGCGCCATAGAACCGTTTTCATTATATCCGCCAAATGTTGTTTCTGTCAGCAACCGCGAGGTGGTTGGTGTTGTTACCAAGATTGACCATTGGGCAGCCGATCCCGAACAGGCTGCCGAGTGGCTGCGGCTAGCCGGATGCAAAAAGATATTTTTTACAAGTGCGTACACTGGAGAAGGTATTGCAGATATATTAGAATATCTCAAACAGCCGGTTGACATACTTCCGTGGGAAGTTGCCAAGGCAGAATACGATAAACTTGGATTTGGGCCAGGTGAAAGTGAAAAACACACCTTGAGAATATGAGAAAGAGCCCTGAAGATTTTGGCTTTATACGGAAGGACTTTTCGATCATATAAAGGAATACTGGTCAATACATTAAAAGACTGCTATAATATTGCATATATTATAGCAGTTTTTTGTTGGGATTAATACGAAAGAGAGGAATAAGCGATGGCAGCAATCAGCAATGACTGGGCGGAAGCTCTCAAAGAAGAGTACCGGAAACCATATTACAGGGAGCTGTACAATAAAATCAACCAGGAGTATCGTGAAAGAGAGATATTTCCACCGGCCGATGATATTTTTAATGCATTTCATCTGACGCCTTTAAAGGAGGTAAAAGTTGTTATTTTAGGGCAGGACCCGTATCATAACAACGGACAGGCCCACGGACTTTGCTTTTCCGTGAAACCGGACGTGGAGATTCCGCCGTCTCTGGTAAACATTTATCAGGAACTTCACGATGACCTGGGCTGCTATATCCCGGATAACGGTTATCTGGTCAAATGGGCCAGACAGGGAGTGCTGATGCTCAATACGGTTCTCACTGTCCGCGCCCATCAGGCCAATTCCCACAGAGGTATCGGCTGGGAAGAATTTACGGACGCGGCCATTCGCGTTTTAAACGAACAGGACCGCCCAATCGTTTTTATGTTGTGGGGACGTCCGGCACAGAATAAGAAAGCCATGCTGAATAATCCAAAACATCTGATACTGGAAGCGCCGCATCCGAGTCCGCTTTCCGCCTACCGCGGCTTCTTCGGCTGCCGTCACTTCAGTCAGGCAAATGAATTTCTTAAATTTCACCAGCTGGAGCCTATTGACTGGCAGATAGAAAACGTGCATCAAGGGCGATAGTAGGAAAATATCAAGAGAAAGGAAAAACTATGAGCGTTTTATTTATTGAATATCCAAAATGCAGTACCTGTAAAAAAGCAAAAAAATGGCTGGAAGGCCATGGCGTGGACTTTGTTGATCGCCATATCGTGGAAGACAACCCGACAGCCGAAGAACTGAAACTCTGGCATGAGCGCAGTGGCCTTCCGCTGAAACGTTTCTTCAATACCAGCGGACAGATTTACCGGCAAAACAACATCAAAGATCGGCTGCCAAACATGAGTGAAGAAGAGCAGTATGCACTCCTTGCCACCAATGGCATGCTGGTGAAACGCCCGCTGATCGTAGCAGAAGATTATGTTTTGGTGGGATTTAAAGAGAAAGAGTATGAGGAGAGGTTGGGGTAAATTGGGATAGCATACCGCCAATCTCTGTCTGACTGCATCTCTGAGAGTATGGCAAAATGTCCGTTCCATCTCGACGGCATCGTCTGTACTATCACAAGATCCTGGAACATGTGGCTGCCATAACTCAACTCCGGCATATAGCCAGTCCGGTTGTCTGCCACTTCGCAGATGATGGAAAAGTTGGAAATGTCTCCGAAAGCCACCGGTACGCCCAGTTCCGGCGAGGAGGTGCCGATACGCCCCGGCGACAGCAGCAGGATATTTCCGTCATGTTTCCGGTAATGGAGGTTAATCTTGTGAATGGCGGATACCACATCATATTTTTTATTATACGGGTGACTGTAATAGAGAACCGGATCCACCTGAATCACCACATCTACCGGCCGACGGACGGACGCACCCATGGAAGAGTCTGTGATATCAAAGAAAATATTTTTCCATTTTATTTTTGAAAGATTGACCTGCTGTTCCTTTTGGCTGCTATAAAGAGGGCGGCACTGGAGGAGATTGACCACAAAGTCTCCGGTTTCATCCATGTTTACGGTGTATTCAATGTCCACCGAATTATTGTATACATTTTCAAGAGTGTGCAGGATACGCTGCATGAGTCCGGTAAAAGCAGAGTTTGCAAGCAAACCCTGACAGCTGACAAACCACACGTCACGGTAAATGCCTCGCTGCTGCAGGAGCATTTCCGCGTCCCGGTCGTGTTCCAGGAGAAGTTTTTTATACCAGAAGGGCAGTACCGGCAGAAGCTGGCTTAACGGTAGCTCCCGGGCTGTATTTTGTGTGCAGTCCAGCACATCGATATTGCGCTGAGAATACTTATGCCTCTGCTCTGTGGAGCTGTTGTAAATGGTCGCGGTCGGGCGGTCCAGATTGGACAGGCGTGGATAGTCCTCGGAGGTTCTGTCCACGGCTTTGGTACCGAGTCCCATGACAATTCGGAGCATGCCGGCAGAGGAATCCATATCCGGCATCCATTTGTAGGTGCTGTGACTGTAGCCGACGCCGGCGGCGCCGGGCATGAAATAATCGCCGAAGCCGGAACCGGAAACTCTCTGTACCAGGATTGCCATCTGCTCGTCCCTGTCGGCCAGCCCCCGCTGGTAGCGATATTCCAGGGCGGAGTAATCCATGGTGCTGGCGTAAACCTGCCGCACTGCTTGTTCAAACTTTTCCAGCCGTTCCTGGGGATTTCCCTGGTTGACGCAGAAAACAGATTCATATTTTCCGGCGAAGGCGTTGCCAAATCCATCCTCCAGAAAACTGGAAGAGCGGACGATGATCGGACTTTGACCGTAATATTCCAGCATATTCAGAAACTGTTCCCGGATGTTGGAGGGAAACTGCCCGGTGAGCAGATGTTCCCGCAGTTCTCCGGCGGCGCTGAAATAGCCTTCTTTCGTTCGTTGGCGGATACGAAGCCGCCAGCAGTCATTGGAAACAATATAGGTATAGAACACATCAGAACCAATATAAAAAGAATCATGGGGCTCGCTATGTTTCGTAAATTCAGGAATCTCTGTTTCGCAGATCTTCCGGGCAAGTACCATACCGCAGGCTTTCCCGCCGATGGCGCCGCTGCCGATCATTCTGCTGCGGAGCAGAAAGTAGTCGTCGGGAGTAAAATACCGGCGCACCAGATTTTTCAGGCGTTTGTCCTTGGTCATGGTGCTGTCAATAATCTGCTCTTCTGTTTCTTCGCTGAAAATACCCCGCGCAATAAAAAACGGTTCCGTCGCAGTAACGGTCTAACGACCGTAACTGCTGACGGACTTTTTGTGCGCATTTTCAGCAGAATCTGTTTGCTTTGGCTACAATTACAGCGCTTGCGCTGCTGAAAAAGCGCACTGATCTA
>FCNR01000035.1 GCA_900016875.1 Eubacteriaceae bacterium CHKCI004
CAACTATATAAGAGCCTGAGAATCACCGGAAACTCTATCACCAGATAAGGATCAGACTTTGCATCCTTTTGAACGATGTTATCAGCAGATTCGAAAATACCATTCAATTCCGTATCGCTAAATAAATATGGAATATAGTCATCATGAACTTTTGGTATGGACGGTATGGCAACACTTTCTCCCGTATATTTGAGAAACTCTAGGAACTGACGTATTACAATGATTTCGTTTTCAATAGAACTGCTTT
>FCNR01000059.1 GCA_900016875.1 Eubacteriaceae bacterium CHKCI004
ATAAAGATTACCTTCTTTTCTAGGATAGCTCTATTATACAGCAAGAGAAGCATTTCGGCTTGTATTTACTACAAAATATATGAACTTTTCAAGGTGCTATAGACAGGCTTTTGACCCCAATATCATATTATTATATAATATATATTTTTATTTTCAATAATTATTTATGATAATTATCAATAAGTAATTGACAAATTTCATTTTTGAATATCTCCTAGTCCTATTGAAACTGTGACTGTATGCTCAACTTCTTATTAATCACACAATAGTACCTTTATACCATAATAAAAAAATATTCTTTTTAATTCTATAGACACATATTTCATTCTTTAGATTCTGTATTCATTGTTTTACAACCGATATACTAAAAGAACACAAACTAGTTCTATAGAATGAGTTGAGGCTATGAATGCACACGCTGTTGGACAGAGAATAAAAGCTGCTCGCGAAGTAAAAGGATTGACACAAGAAAAACTGGCGGCTTTAGTCGATCTCAGTCCTACTCATATAAGTGTCATTGAACGTGGATTAAAAATACCAAATCTGGATTCCTTCGTTGCGATTGCAAATGCATTGGATGTCTCCACAAATTCACTGCTTCTTGGTGTTGTTGTCCATGCGTCAGAAAGCGCAGCTTGTGAATTGTCAAAAAAACTTTCCAAATTACGTCTACCGGAGACATTTCACCCAGTTATAAAAAGTACCAAGCTTGATATCGTATTCCAAGCACCAGCTGTAGTCGGAAAGCCCACTTTGGCGGCATTCTAAAACCAGCTGATATTGCTTTTCCTTTGGAATAGTTTTTGCTCGCATAAGATAACCTCCATAAATATAGTAAAATACTTGCTTCCTAGCAAAGTTCTTGCTTATAATTATGGTACAGACTTGCGAAGTTAGGAATGCGCTCTCAGATTAGGCGCTTACTTTCCAAATACCTAATGCTATTCTCCCTATCCTTTCCTTCCTGATCAAATGACAAAATTGCCAGCCCTTGAATATATGCTGATGTAATCTCCTCATTTCCTTTACATCTCCCACTCAGTTCTTTCAAACGCCTTATTCTATCTATCGTATCTTTCCCCTCCTGTCTAACACACAAATAAACTAATAATATTGAAAAAGCCAAGTATCTTTTTTAATGGAACAAAATTTTTTTCATTTTGATTTTAGTGTGTTAGATTCGTTAATATTTATTCAAAAAATATCTGAATTTATAAGCAATTCATTTTAATTTGTTTCACTTCTATTATTTTTAACGTGGATTTTAAAAAAAATAAATATAAATTATATATTTATAATTTTTTCTACGAAATTATCATTGTACAAATTATAAATATATGTTATTATTTTTGTGATTTATAATTATTTTTATACTTTTGTTTTTTTAATAATTATAATAAAAATTATCAAGTTAATAAAAAAGAGTAACACTTAGCAGCATATAATTGAAAGAAATTTAGAAAGGATTTTTTAGAATGTCAAAAACATTATATGATATTACTTTTATAGATATTCCTGTAAAAAAATTTAATATAGAAGATAAATTATCAAAAAAATTAAATAATATGTACTTTTTTCAAAATGAAATATTTAAAAGACAAACAGGATATGAGTTTGAAGAGAAGAAGTATTATTATACTTCTGGAATTTTATGCCTAAGTACATATTTGAAAGAAAGAAATTTTAAAGTAGGATATATTAATTATCCAAAAGATAAAAGTAAATTTATAGATATGATTTCGAAATCTAAATATATAGGATTTTCGACAGTTACAATCACGATAGACACAATACTTAATCTAGCCAGAAAAATAAAAATATTAAATCCTAATATTAAAATATTATTAGGTGGATATCATGCATCTTATTGCGCTCAAGAATTACTTGAAAATAATCAAGCTCTGGATGGCATTATTATAGGTGAAGGAGAAGAAACACTAGCAAAGATTCTATCAGGAATTGAAATGGAAAAAATTGAAGGTTTTGCATATATTCAGTCAAACGGAGAATATCACATTAATAAAAGAATACATTTTTTGAAAGAAGAAGATATTCCTAGTCCCGATTTTTCTTTAATTGAAAGTGATTTAGAAAATTATAATATTTACATTGCTACAATGAGAGGATGCATTGGGAAATGTAATTTTTGTGTTAATCATAACTATTGGGGAAAACCAAGATACATTTCGCTAAATAAAATTGAAGATACATTTCGTTATCTATATGAAAGAATCAATGATTTAAGATTAATTCATATTATAGATAATGTATTTACATTAGATATAGAAAGACTAAAAAAAATTAAACATTTACTCAATCCATATAAATCAAAGTTTATATTTGAATGTGATACTTTAGCCAGTTTAATTGATGAACAACGGGTTCGTCTTTTACAAAATATGAATATAGTTAAAATCGGATTAGGATTTGAGGACTGCTCAGATATCATTGGTAAAATTGCTCAAAAAGGAGTTACAATATCGGATAATATTAAAGCTGCTAAAACAATCAGAAAATATGCTCCTAATATCTGTGTATATGCCTATTGGTTAATAGGTCTTCCTGGAACATCAATTAATAGCGTAAATCAAAATATTAAAATGATTAGAAATCTAATTTCAAGAGAAATAGTTCATATTATTTCTCCTAAAATTTTTATACCATATCCAGGAACTAATTTTTGGAAAAAAAGTAGGGAATATAATTTGTATATTAGCTCAAAAAGTTGGAGTAATTATGAAAGAATTTCTCCACCATATCCATACCATTTAAAAAATTTTACTGAGAAACAACTTGAAAAAGCACTTGAAGATATAATAGACGTATGTAATGATATTGGGGTCAAAAGCCTGTCTATAGCACCTTGAAAAGTTCATATATTTTGTAGTAAATACAAGCCGAAATGCTTCTCTTGCTGTATAATAGAGCTATCCTAGAAAAGAAGGTAATCTATATA
>FCNR01000015.1 GCA_900016875.1 Eubacteriaceae bacterium CHKCI004
TCTGGGAAACTATGCTCAAAATCCGGTACTTGCATAAAACAAGGAGGGAAATACCCGGCATATATGCCAGAAATCCCAGCATAATACTACAAAATATGAATTTTTCAAGGTACTATAGGTACAGGGCACAACTAATTATATAGTTTCGACCCCAACATCATATTATTTAATTATATTTTAGGCTTCGACAATTAAATGGCATCGGAAGATGACGTGAGTCGGTTGTTGATTTTTGGTTATAAATAAACCTCTATAAAATTTTAGAGAAGTGCTGCCTCGACAAGTTGTTGTCCCATAAAACACATTAGGTGTCCTTCTATTATTATTTTGGTATAAAGTGTTTTTGCATTTCTGGGCTTGTTTAATCCGAAAAATTGGATACCGGATTGTGTTTCATAATTAATCTGAAATTTTGTTGATTGCCGATTAATTAATGTTTTTGCTGAAACCCAATCGAAATCGATTGTAGCTTCAAGTGGCCTCAATTTTGTTGTTTTATAGCGACTAATATAACGCCTTTTTTCATAAGTATTTGAAAAGATAATACTTGCTTTGCCATCAAAATATCTACAGTCTGTAATATATAAACCGTTACATTCAAACATATTTTTTTTACACACTTTTATTTTATCTTTGTATTTACTGTATGATTTAGGGCTTTCAGTTCTTAGTAGATTTAAAAGAGTTATTTTTTCTACTTCATTACGGCAAAGTATAGCACATAAACATGAGTTAATAGAAAATGGCCCTTTTGTAACAAGTTCTGCCTGGCGATATTTTTTTTCTTTATCAATATTTTGCATCCAACTACTATTATAGATTTGATCAAAATTAAATTGAGAAAATTCTTCAAGGGTATTACAAAGCTGGCATCCCCCTCCGGCTTGAGACTTTTCTGAAAAACTCACATTGTCCATTGATAAAAGAGATTCTAAATCAAAAGCAAAAAATACTGGAACCGGAACATTTGCATTTATATCACCGCAATAGCGTAAATCAGGATGCTTAAAGCCTTCATTATGGTACTGAGTGGGTGTTAGTGGTCTGAAATAAAATCTTACATCAGCTGTAGCTCCAGAATAGGTCATATCAATAACTTGATGACTGGCATTATCATTGCGCATTATATTTAAACGTTTTGCGTCATACCTGCTGTATAAACATTCTTCTTTCAGGATGTTAACAGCATTTTGTATATCTGTGAAATGGTAGGCGTATAAAGGCCACCAGTTTACCGTTGAATGATGAAAACAATTTTGGTGTATTATATCTCCGTATGTCATAAAATTACCCCTTTATAGAAAAATAGCGTCCACTGCCGGCATCTAATTGATATCCATCGTGGAATTCGTCAGTCTCCTGATCTTGGATTTTTACAGAAGTCAAATATCCCATAGAAGCTAATAAAAAATATACTAAGTTGGTAGCTTCGTCATTAGTGACATTAAAAATCTCGGTGTTTTGAATGTTATCCCATAATGTTTGTAAAGTTTTTTCCTCTACTATAATTTCTTTCCCAGAAGAATCATTAAAAATAAGGGAATCCGTCTTGTTATCCCAATGAGCGTCCCAAGAGATATTTTTATATAAAAAATTAATAGGTATTATAGAGCTATTAATAACAATTTCGTCTTTTACCCCTGTAAATGACATATCTTTCGCATGTTCCTTTAACCAAGCATTCATTGCTTTAGGAACCTTGTGTTCAGGAACAGGATCTATTCCAGGACTTAAATAAATATATACGTCAATAGGTAATTCTT
Source organism: Eubacteriaceae bacterium CHKCI004 (assembly GCA_900016875.1). Classification (GTDB taxonomy): domain Bacteria; phylum Bacillota; class Clostridia; order Lachnospirales; family Lachnospiraceae; genus Anaerobutyricum; species Anaerobutyricum stercoris. The sequence continues at coordinate 1,764 of FCNR01000015.1, forward strand.
TAAGATATTTTTCCATTAACGGTTTGACTTGTTTCCAGTCCAATTCACCATTTCCGCATCCTAATTTTGGAAATGCAATGGAAGTAATATTATAATCGGCATATTTTCTTTGAAAAGCCATAAGTCCCTTTTCTATATATTCCATTTTTGATGGATTTCTCCAATGTTCTTTTGTTGGAAAATTGAGAATCCAATGATCTGGTCCGTACCAAAGCATTAGCTTACCAATGATTAATTGGTGTTTATCACAAGCTTTACGATAAGTTGTGAACATTTCAGGATATTTCTTTTTAAATGATAAGGCAATTCCTTTTCCCATTACACCTACAGTATTTACAGTATTTACAAGTACTTGGGCTGGGCTATTAAAAATGTCTCCTTTAATATATTTTAGCATACTATTTTATTCTCCTTTCAGCACAATACGTTCTCCATTGGGTAATAAAAAAGAACATTCAAGTTTACATTTGGTAGCCATTGCAATATCATCAAGGTCATCCAATGTGAAATTTCCACGATGCATTTTTTGTGAAAATGCCTGAGGGGATTTTCCAAGATTTCTTGCAATATCAGCTAGAGTCATATCTGTTTTTATTCCAAGGATTTTTAATTGTTCATCTATTCTCAATGTCTTCCTCCTTCGTTAGTAGCTGTTTTTACTGATTCTATAATAAATCATTTCGTTTATAATATCAACAAAAATATAAACTTTTAGGCAAAAAAATTCAGTGTAATTATATGAAAACATATAAATTAAATTCTTTGACAAGCAGAACACATGTTCGCGATGATATAATCATCGCTACAGTAGGAATCGTTGATACAAAATCATAAAAGATTAAACAGACACTTTTCCTTACGTTTAATCTTGGTTGGGAGGCATGATGATTTATGGAATGCGAAATAGGATCAAAGGCCTTCATCATTAAAAGCAATTGAATTATTCGAGAAGTAACCATAGTTTGTAAGAACTCAGATTTTTATGTGGTTCGGTTCGACAGTAATGGGTGCATCCAATTATGGAAAAATCGGGTATTCTTATCAGAAGAAGCTACAAAAGAGCATCTTTTATAGAATAATCATATTTCTCAGACATCTGGGAGACGGTCACCATATTAGTATTGGAATTGAAAAGCGAAATGTTTAAATATTGGTGATTGACGTTCAGTATAATGGCCTCATAAATTAAGACACTTTTTCGGACAATTTTTAATGAATCTGATATACTTAAATCAATAAGAAAGAGAGGATTTATTACTATGTCCAGACAAAGAAGAAGTTTCAGTGCAAAATTTAAATCAGACCTTGTCATTGAGCTGTTAAAAGACTAACTATTAAAAGTCAAGTCTGAAATGAAAACTTTATGAATGAATTATGAAAACGCATTTCAGATATATTTCTACCTTGAAAATCGCATGACAAACAGAGCATCGTATATCGGTGCTCAAAGGGAGTGTTATAGGGCACAGAAAATTATTCCGTTTTTATGTAAGACTTTCCGGATTTTTCCATTGCGTAAATTAACCGCACAAGTTTCTTCGCAGCGTGAGTGATGGCAACGTTGTAGTGTTTTCCTTCAGAAATCTTTTTCTGAAGATATGTACCGAATGTTTCATCCCAGTGGCAGACATACTTGGCGGCATTGATCAGGGCAAAGCGCAGATACCGTGAGCCCCGCTTTTCCATATGGGAATAAGAGGATTCTAACTTCCCGGATTGATAGGTGGATGGAGACACCCCGGCGTATGCGAGGATCTTATCCGGTGAATCAAAGCGGGAGAAATCTCCGATTTCAGCCAGGATCATGGCGCCCATGCGGTATCCCATTCCGGGAATGGTCAGGATTGGGGAGGAGATCTGATCCATGATCTGTTTGATCTCGGATTCGATCTCTGAAATTTCAGAGTCCAGTTCGCCGATCAGCCGGAGTGTGTGCTTTAATTCCAGAGATTTGGCGGGCATGTTGGAACCAATGGAAGTTCTTGCAGCATCCCGTATTTCAATTGCTTTCTCCCTACTGTAACGACCTTTCGAGGCGTTTTCCAACATCTTTGTCAGGTGTGTCAGATGGCAGGAGGCAATCTTTCCAGCAGAAGGAAGTTCAGAAAGCAGGATGTAAACAGAAGCGATATGGAGTGTTGGAACAAGTTTTTCCAATTCCGGGAAGAGGATGGTGACAAGTCTGGAGACAGACTGCTTAAGTTGAGCACGTTCCTGAACCTTATCAAAACGGTAACGGGTGAGTGACTTTAACTCCTCGTTGTGGTAAGATGTATCTGAGTAGGACTTCAAGTTCACATCAGACATAAGCATCATAGCAATGGTTCGGGCATCAACCTTATCCGTTTTCGTCTTTCTAAGGCTGAGACTTTTTCTGTAAAGATTTGTGTGGAGCGGATTGATGACGAAGGTGGGGAGACCTTTGTCAATGAGATAACCGAGCAGGTTGTAAGAGTAGTGTCCGGTGGCTTCCAGTCCTACTTTTATATTGGACGTATCGGGGGAAACGGATTGAATCCTGGAAAAAAGGGCATCAAAGCCCTCCCGGTTATTCTGAATAGTAAAAACCTGAAAGAGGACTTCACCATCTGAGTTCGTGATAAAGCAGTCATGTTTATCTTTAGCGACATCAATTCCAACGAAGATCATAAAAACACTCCTTAATAATAGATTTAGATACTGTTTAGGACCACAGGGCTCTCTGCGCTTGTAACCTCGTTCTAAATCAACCGTCATGCGGTATCTAACTGATTAACAACGATACAAAGAGACTGTGGTTGGAGCCTTTTAATAACCATCAAGTGGTAGGAGAAAAAAACCAATCCACAGTATCTCCAAACAGTATAGCATACAGACCTTGGGAGAGGGTCTATAAACACTACTACTATATAATACGAGGAGAAAAAGATCTCAATACCATTGCTACAGAAAACAATATCCAACCAAATATGCTGCGTAATTGGAAGAAAGAATTCCTTAACAATGCTTCCGTTGTTTTCGATGACAAGCGTGAGGAAAATCTCAGGGAAAAACTTGCCGAAGAACGAAAAGAGAAAGCAGCCTATGCAAAAAAGGTTGGCCAGTTGACCATGCAGGTAGACTGGCTCAAAAAAAAATCTGAAGAAATTTGCGGATCTGACTACGAGAGTAAATTTAGTCCAAAACCTTTTGAAGACTAAAGAGCTCCCTGTTTCTGTCGGAGCCAGGCTTCTTGGGATCAACCGTACCAGCATTTATTATCAAGGAAAAGGAATATCGGCAGAGGAATTGGCCTGCAAAGCCATCATCGATCATCTCCATACCGATCATCCAACCTGGGGTTCCAGACAGATGGCAGCGCAATTAAAACTTAGGGGCTATCATATCGGCCGCCGGAAGGCACGCCGTTACATGAATGAAATGGGCATCCATCCCATTTATCCCAAAATGAATCTGTCCAAACGGATGCAGCAGGCGAAAGTATGTCCTTATCTGCTCCGAAATGCTGTTATTGATAAACCCAATCAGGCCTGGTCGATTGATATTACCTATATCCCAATCCGTCGTGGATATCTGTATCTGACAGCTGTCATAGATTGGTACAGCGTAAACGGTAAATACTCCGTACCTCGAAAATCATAGTCATATGTGAGACAATAGACTCGATTCTTATCAATCCGTGCTAATAGTTCAGTACTCAACTTTTAGTACTGTTATAGAAATGAGGTGAGTCTACACTATGAGATCAGAAACATCTGTTGTAGCGACGCAGTACCGTCTCCAGGAATGGGCCGCACAGATCAAGGACTG
>FCNR01000008.1 GCA_900016875.1 Eubacteriaceae bacterium CHKCI004
CTAGATCATCCTACTGGGAGCCACGACACAGGTCATGGCTCCCACCATCGGACGACTGGCTCTCAATAACGGATTCCATGGCTCTATTCCAGGAGATTTGGTGGCTCTGCCACCGCAGAATATTCAACAATTTATTCATTCATGCGTTTGTCGTGACTAATGACCGGAGAAAAGGGGTGTTCCAAAGAATTTTTTTTTGGTAACCATATCTGGAGATTAGGCAAGCCTTTTGGAGAAGGGACACTTCTTAAGCAATTTTGCTGTATCCGTAGAATTGTGTATAAAGCGGATTGAACCAGCCACATTTTGCGAGCTTCTATCATTGGATTGAGATTATTTCGTGTAGATTTTTTCTAAGCAAGTTCCTGTGATAGTTTATTCTCATACCGTTTAAACAATTCTATTTCCTGCGGCTTATAATAGCTCAGCATAACATATGTTATTTTATTTATCCGACCAATGACCAATTCCTCTTTTTCTAGGGCGAAGGAAAAATAGTGGTGTACAATAAACGCAAAAAACAAAGGAGCTGATTTTATGGGCAATGAATATTTGAAATGCAAAACGCCGGGCGGGGGAAGCCCTAACGGAAAGTCCAGAGTGTTTTTTACCTGCCATCCGGCGGATTTTGAACGCTCGTTTGAAAAAATATGCGCCGATATTTTTGCTGCCCAGAACTGTGCGATCTTTTACACGCCTGATATGGAATATCATATCCCGCAGGAGGACAGGGAGCTGGACATCGCTGCCATGAACCTTGTTG
>FCNR01000014.1 GCA_900016875.1 Eubacteriaceae bacterium CHKCI004
TCCGGCAGTCATTGAGTATAGTCCGAAAGACATCATCGTATGTGGTGTGTTGCGCAGCCATTCTGATTCCTCCTCGTTGTGGGCTGCGTCTCTCCAAGCAGTAAGCAGAAAGGATATTCCCTCAGGAGGTTCTGGTTACCTAATGAATTTAAAAAGGTTCCTTACTATCTAATAATTTTAAGAATTCCGCCTCATCCATAGGAATACGCCTGGCCGCGTCTTTGATATTTAATATGCCCTCTTTGACAAGTTCCAGATACGTCGTCATGCGTCCAGTGGATAAACCCTCGGCCAACCCGGATTTATGTCCCTCGGATAAGCCTTCAGCTAGTCCGGATTTATGCCCCTCGGCCAGCCCGGACTCGCGTCCGAGGATCCATCCCTGTTTTTTACCCTCGTTCAATATTGTTTTTGCTTCATATTCCAGTATTTCTCCACCCATGATACTAACGATCTCCTTTCTGATGTTGTCATATTTCTGGCACAGGCTTTCGGCGATCCGCCGGCTCAGGTCGAAAATGGTCCGGCAGGTGTATTCTGTAATCGTGCCTTGTCTGGCCATCTCTTCTAGGCGTAATCGTATGTTGCCATAGATTTCTTTCAGGTGCCCCCGCTGAGCTGTGTCCTGTTCCATCTTCGGAAATTGCTTCTCGTAATAAAAAAGATGAAAAGGAAGAAGAATCAGAAGGTTCTTCTGAAACAGCTCGTCGGCGGTATAGTTTACAATGGACAGGATTGGTATCTCTAAAGTGACTTCTTTTTGTGTATTGTGCAGTTTCA
>FCNR01000074.1 GCA_900016875.1 Eubacteriaceae bacterium CHKCI004
GGCAGTCCGCTTTTTTCTATTTTATAATATAAATAGGAATCTGATGTCGTTATTTCTTATCTAAGAATATAACTCTCTGTGTGCAGTTTTCAATGTACATCCTTTCCTTCCGTCTCACACCTGCGGTTCCTCTTCTTTTGAAAGGAAACCGGGCAGCCACCTGCTCTCCCATGCCGTCTCCAGCATAGTACCATCGGCCGTCCAGGTCTTAACCATCGTGTTCGGGATGGGTACGGGTGTGTCCCCTGGGCGCATCGCCACCCGGAAGGTTTCAGTTATCCAGTTCATTCGCAGTGCTGTCTCGATTCCGCTTCGCTTCATCTCGATGGAGGGCGTTCGCCCTATGCTCAGTCCCATGTCCGACCTGCCTTTCATGCAAGCATGAGGCATGCCTTCCATGTGCCTGACCGCACTGCTCACTTGATAACCAAATAACAAAACAACTCTCTACTTGTTCTTCCTTAGAAAGGAGGTGATCCAGCCGCACCTTCCGATACGGCTACCTTGTTACGACTTCACCCCAGTTACCGGCTCCACCTTCGACAGCTCCCTCCTGACGGTTGGGTCACTGGCTTCGGGCATTTCCGACTCCCATGGTGTGACGGGCGGTGTGTACAAGACCCGGGAACGTATTCACCGCGACATTCTGATTCGCGATTACTAGCGATTCCAGCTTCGTGTAG
>FCNR01000013.1 GCA_900016875.1 Eubacteriaceae bacterium CHKCI004
ATCAGAAGTGGGACGCTGTCCAATGAGCATGAAAAAGAAACGGTATGCGATAGGAACAAATCCGGAAAAATATCTGGATGAACTTATGAACTTGTAAAAATTTTAAAAATCGATAGGTTTAGTTGGGGAACACATTCATGCGTTTGTCGTGGGGGGAGTATCCCAAAGTTTGTGTAAACCTTCAAACTGATGTAAGATAGACTTACCAGTTTGGAGGTTTGTTTTATGGCAAGAAAAAAGGATACCCCACAAAAAGCAGCTCTTCGGGAAATGATGAGCAACTATCTGAAAGAGAACAATGTAAAGGTCAAGGATGGAACCGATGTCAACTCCATTATGCGGGATATGATGTCCATCATCCTGGAAGGTGCTTTGGACCAGGAGATGGATGAAGAATTAGGCTATTCCAGGTATGATTACCGTAATAAAGAAACCGATAATTCCAGAAACGGGCACTCTCAGAAGACCATGCATACCAGCTATGGGGACATGGAGATTGACATTCCCAGGGACAGGAAGGGGGAGTTTGAACCGCAGATCGTCAAGAAATATCAGAATACCGTCACTCAGGACATGGAAGAGAAGATCCTCTCCATGTATGCCAAAGGAATGACTACGAACGATATCGAAAGCCATATGCGTGAATTGTACGACATTGAGATCTCTGACAGCACCATTAGCCGGATCACTGATAAGATCCTTCCCATTGTGAAAGAATGGCAGGAAAGACCATTGGAAGAAATTTATGCTGTAGTTTTCATGGATGCTATCCATTACCATGTGCGCAATGAAGGCAGGATTGTAAAACGTGTGGTTTATATCGCCATAGGGATCGACATGGAAGGCCACAAAGATGTACTCGGTATGTATGTCGGGCAAAACGAAAGCGCGAAGTTCTGGCTTTCGATCCTAAACGGTCTGAAGAACCGCGGCGTGGAAGATATCCTGATCGCATGCGTAGACGGCCTGACAGGCTTTCCTCAGGCAATTGAGGCTGTTTTCCCGGATACCGAGATCCAGCAGTGTATCATCCACCAGATCCGGAATACAACAAAGTTCGTTTCCTACAAGGACATCAAGCCACTGATGGCTGATCTGAAACGTGTATATGCAGCCCCAACGGAGGAGATCGCACTGGCAGAACTGGATAGCTTTGATGAAAAATGGAGCGGGAAATATCCTAAGATTGCAAAATCATGGAAGGATAACTGGGCAAATCTTTCGACTTATTTCAAGTATCCGGAGGCAGTCCGCCGTCTGATCTATACTACCAATGCCATTGAGGGATTTAACCGCCAGCTCCGGAAGGTTACAAAATCCAAGACCGTGTTTCCTTCTGATGATAGTCTCTTAAAAATGCTGTATTTGGCCATGATGGATATCACAAAAAAATGGACAGGCCACCGACAGGATTGGGGGCAGATCCATTCACAGCTGGAGATATTTTTTGAGGAACGATTGTCCGGATTATAAAGTGTTTCTGGCCTGGCAGGGCTGGCTAAACCAGCTCTGCTTGACATGTCCGGAAATCGCATTATAATACAAGCAAGGGCAGCGCCCTGAAAAATCGGCTCTGCCCGAAGAAACTAATTGCATATCTTATATCAGTTTTTTTAGTTTACACAAAACTTGAAACGGTCTCGTCGTGGGTCATTAGTTTCAGTTTGTCGTGGGTCATTAGTTTCGGTTTGTATACTTTTTTCTTTCTGTTTGCTATAATAAAAGGTCTTCTATAATTTTATATTTTATCATAGAAGACCTTATGATTATTTATGTTTATCCTTTTCAGCCTTTTTGTCACAGACTCTTTCTAAATAGATTTTCATTAATAACTCTTTATTTGGCCACTTCAAATCTGATGGAAAATTTTTTAATTCAAAAACTTGACCCTTTTTCTTATTATCCACAACATACTTAAAACCCAACCTTCTGTATAATGCCCTATGATCAGCTCTAAAAGTATTTACATATATTCTTTCAAAAAATATCCCCTGATGAGCATATTTTTCTATTTTATTTAACAAAGATTGCCATAGTTTATTATAATTATCCACTGTATTCCACCCCATATTTACACTAAAATTTAATAAATACAAAACATAATTACCTGGAAATACAAAAGGTTCATTTTTTTCCAACGCAAAATCTGCTTCATACAATTCGCCTTTTAACAATTGCTCTATTTGTTCTTCTGATAAGGCAACCAACGAATAATTTCCAATTATTTTGTTATCACATATAAGATATTCGAATGTATCAGGGTAGGCTTCTAAAAAAGAGGCCCATAACTCGGGAGTCCCTTCATTATTATGTCCATCTCCCAAATTGTACAATGCATTGTCATTATCAACCAATGCCCTTGCTATTTTTAAGGGTGTAAAACCCAAATCAAGCATCTCCACAAAAGACTTTATCTCTGGAACACTCTCCATTTGCTCTTTTTTATTTAATTGAATTCTATTTGAATGAACAATTGCTTCCAGACTTTCTACATTCTCCAATGCATTTTTCACATATTTAACTATACTATCTAATGAAGAAAATTTTTTTTCAAAACACTGCAAATTTCTTAATGTTCTCGGTAAATCATGAGGATTCATTTTATCAATATATGAAAATATTCTTCCCCTCTTTTTTTCAATTAAAATATCATTAAAAAAACTATCCCATTCATATTTCACCCAATTTGATTGTATATTTTCCAAACTTGTTCCCACGACAATCAAAATAATACAATCATCTAAGGCTCGGTCAATCATTTCTTTATATCTATCTGCTCCTAACACGGCTAACGATTGACCAGAAAAAAATGTTTTAATTCCATTTGCTGACAGAACTTCATACAATTCTCTTGCTATCATGGAATCCTCTGTTTGCATTCCATTATTAGTATTTCTATAAGAAATAAAAACCTCATATTTTGTAGCCAATTTACCCACCAAATATCCCTCACCTTTTTACTAAAAATACTTTTGTATATTTTTAACTATGTATATTCTTATGCTAAACTATTTCTTTTTCATAGATTTTTATCCAGTATTTGTATATGTCTAAAAGGCTTTTCAATGCATTTTTATATTCCTCACTTTTTAAAAGAGAATTAAATGCCGAACATTCATTGACATAACACAAACCAGCAAACATATCTATATATAACGGATATGCTTTACAAATTGCCGGCCGCTGTTCATAAATAGTACATTTCCCATCTTTTAAAGCAAAGCACGTTCCATCCTCATGTGTTTTTATTTTGTAAATTCCATTTTCTCCAGAAACAATATAGTTCCCTTTTCCCGTCTTTTTGATACGTTCCACATCTTCTGGTAATAAAATAATTTCAGAAAAATTAACACCGCTTAATTCTTTTAATTTATCTGAAATTCCATCAAACGGTCCACAACAATGATTCGGACAATCTTTCCCTAAACACTTAAAGTTTTTAATATTTTCTTCCATTTTTACCACATTGCAACAGCAGAAATCACTGATACAAATTCTCCTCCTTCCACAAATCCTTCCATTGATGATGAAATAATCTCTTCAACCTCAATTTTATGATTAATCATAGCCCTTCGTGCCATTTCACATACCATTCGTTCTGCTTCTTCTGCACAACATTCGCCAGAATATTCCATAATAACTCCAACAAAGTTTTTATCTTTTGGTATTCCAATACTTACAGCAGATGCAATAGTTACATTTGGCCTATTTGATGTATATGTTCCATAGGCTACTAATAATGGTGAACCTTCTTTTACCTTTACTGTATCTTGTTTAACACAATTACTTGGCAAAATACTACTAACTCGCAACAAATTATAGTTAGCAAGTTTTGCATTGCCTAATGCATTGTCAAATGCAACCAACTCATACTTTTGATCTTTTCCTATACCTGATGATATCATATAATTATTTGGATAATCTCCTAACATAAAGTTCTCCTTTAACTATTCATATTTCACCGCATCATTCTAACTGAATAAATATTATCATTATTAACAGTAAATGCTTTTTGCCTACTTATAATTTTAAATCCACAACTTCCATACAAACTTAATGCACTCTTGTTGTCTTCTAAACAGAATAATTCATATTTATCTTCAGCATTTTCATCCAAAAAAACTTCCAGCATTTTTTTTGCAATCCCTTTTTTCCTATATTCTTTTAGTACGCATACATTTATCAGGGATACTATCTCTTCTAAGGATTGGTCACAATATGAATCAAAATATTTTTCACAAACTAATTCAAAAGTATCTGGCAGCTTAATCCCTATTTCTTTTATGTTTTCTTGGAATAATCTTTTATTCCAATTCATGCTTCCCTTTTTCCATAAAATGAGTGCAATAATTTTCTCCTCTTCTATTGCAACATAAATATTATTTATCGAAAACATTTCATCAGTATCTGTAGGTATTATTTTTTCTAGAATCTTAATCGCATCCCTTTCTGTACCAAATAATGCCGGGTATATATACGGATCCGTCTGAAAAATCAATTTGCACACTGTTTTTAAATTATTATCGGATAAATCTCCTTTTTCTAGCCTCTTAAATTTTATCATAATTGCTCCTATTTTTAAATAATAAATTCATTGCAAATAAATACTTGCAGCAGATTTCTTTCACTTATTAGCTCGCAACAGAGATGCCTGCACAGAATATATGCATCTGTCTATACTGTCCAATCCGGACTTTTCAACATCAGTTTGAATATTAACGTCTATAAACTACAAATTGCTTAACTCATTTTCTATTTCTGCGCAGCTCATATGCCTTCCTTGACAACTCGAGCGCTTTTTCATGCTCTCCCAGCTCACTGTATTCAACTGCCAGATTGTTCAGCGATCTCAGCATACCCGGATGCTCCTTTCCCAGTACCTTGCTTTGCCGCTCATATAACTTCTTTTTTAACTCAAGCGCTTTTTGATGCTCTCCCAGTTCACCGTATTGAACTGCCAGACCGTTCAGCAATAACAGCGTAAAGTAATCCATCTCTCCCTCTACCTCGCTTCGCCGCTCATATAACTTTCTTGTCAGCTCAAGCGCTTTTTGACGATTGCCCAGCTTAATGTATTCAATTGCCAGACTGTGGAGCGATCCATGCATACTCAAATCCTCCCCTCCCAGTATCTTACAGCTCAGCTCATATGCCTTCCTTGTCAGCTCGAGCGCTTTTTCATGCTCTCTCAGCGCGCCGTATTCAACTACCAGACTGTTCAGCGATGTCAGCGTTTCCGGATGTTCCTCCCCCAGCACCTTGCAGCTCAGCTCATATGCCTTCCTTGTCAACTCGAGCGCTTTTTCATGCTCTCCCAGCTCACCGTATTCAACTGCCAGATTGTTCAGCGATGTCAGCGCATCCGGATGCTCCTCTCCCAGTACCTTACTTCGCAGCTCATATGCCTTCCTTGTCATTTCGAGCGCTTTTTCATGCTCTCCCAGCTCACTGTATTCAACTGCCAGATTGTGGAGCGATCTCAACGTATCCGGATGCTCCTCTCCCAGTACCTTGCTTCGCAGCTCATATACTTTCTTTTTTAGTTCAAATGCTTTTTGATGATTGCCCAGTGCGCCGTATGCATACGCCAGATTCCCAAGCAATGTCAGTGTATCGGGATGCTCTTCTCCCAGCTTTTTGCTGTGTAACTCATACATCTTCTTTTCTAACGCAAGCGCTCTTTGATGATCGCACAACTCACCGTATTCATTTTCCAGATTTTGAAGCGATATCAGCGTATTCGGATGCTCCTCTCCCAGTACCTTACTGCTCAGCTCATATACTTTATCATCTATTTCAAGGGAATCCTTATACTGTCCATTATTACCGTACGCAAAAGCAAGCTTATGCAAAGCTGCAAGCGTACGT
>FCNR01000086.1 GCA_900016875.1 Eubacteriaceae bacterium CHKCI004
TCTGGGAAACTATGCTCAAAATCCGGTACTTGCATAAAACAAGGAGGGAAATACCCGGCATATATGCCAGAAATCCCAGCATAATACTACAAAATATGAATTTTTCAAGGTACTATAGGTACAGGGCACAACTAATTATATAGTTTCGACCCCAACATCATGTAATGAAGAATACATAAAAAAATGGCATTTATCGTATGAAGAACTTTTTAGTAATGAGAGGACAAACTGGTATGAAAAAAATATACAGTCAAATTAAAAAAAATCCAATATTGTACGAATGCTTAATAAAAACTAAATATAAGGTAAATGAAATTACTAGTAAACAGATAGAGTGTGCAACTGGTAATCATGGTGTAACCCATATAAATAGAGTAATAGAATATTTAGATAAATTATATAATAATTATTTTTCATATTTTATGCCTTTGAATGAATATGAACAATTTATACTTTTATCCGCAGTCTATTTACATGATATAGGTTTTTACTTGAATAAAAAAAGTGATATCAAAAATTTTTGTATTTGGAAACATATAGAAAATGATCTTAGTAACGAACAAAAATTTTATAGAAAAATGCATCCTTGGATTTCGGCTTATTGGATTTTTTCAAATTTAAAAAACTATTCAACATTGCCTCAAATTTTTTTTGGAGAACAAGATTTAGGATATTATATTATGAAAATTATAATTAGTCATGGAATTAACTTTTGGGAATTCCCTTGTTACCATAATGAAATTAATTTATATAATCACAAAATTAGATTGTTGTATCTTAGCTATCTTTTATGTCTTGCAGATACATTAGATTGTGATAAAAGACGAAATGAAGATACCCATCCCAATATGTTAAAACAATATAATGTACAAGATAAAATTTTCTTTAGATACCATCAATATATAAAAAAAATTGATATAAATAATGAAAAAATAGATTTTTATATTTGCATACCTCAAATAAAAATAGTAAATGATAAACAAATTTTTGATCACTTTTATATATTAAAAATGACAGAATGGCTTATTACTTTACTTAAACAAGGAGAATTGTTATTTCCTAACATAAACAAACCACTTATTTTAAAATTACATATAACTCAAAGTATTTTAGAAGAAAAACCTACTAGAGAAGAATTTGATTATATAAAAAAACATCTTATTTAACAAAGAGTACCTATTAAATTAAAATGGAAAAGTATATTATTAACAAAGAGGAATTTCAATTATATTTTTTAATGCTCCAGTCTAAAGAGATATCTATCGTTAAAGAAGGAGTCCAAAAATTTTCTGACGCTTTTGCAAAAGGGAGACATATTCTTAATTCAGATAAGAAAAAGTTTTGCAAAAAATTAGAATACCTTTTAACTAATCCTAAATATAATTCAATATATAAATGGATTTATAAATGTACATGTTTTTATTCTACTCCTCAAATAGAAAAAATATGTAAAAAAAACTTTTTTTTAACTAATGATACAGAAACGCAGAATTGGATTATTAGTACTATTGCTTCTCGATATTATAGCTTTGAACAATTCCAAACTGTAATAAATGAAATGAAGCACTATGCACGTTCCGAGCAACAACAAATACTCTTACTTCCAAAAAATATTTTTTATAGTGCCTCCATATTTGCTCACTTTCATATGGATTACAACATAAAAAATATAGGTGATACGATATTTCGAGAAAATGACAAAAATGGTATGTACTGGATGGCAAAATTGTCAGCATATTCTGAGCTAGCCAAAAAAAAAGAGTTAATATCAGCCATCAATCAAGAAGAGTTAGATATGCTTACGTATTCGGACAATCCTCAAATTCAAGTATATGCATATTGGGGCTTAGTACACCGACCAGGGGGAAAATTAAAGTTAAGCAAAGAAGAAGCTAAGCGTTACATAAGAATAAATGACTCTTTAAAATGGTATTATGCGGGAATTATACCAGGTGAATATATCAATAATAACTTAGATTTTATTACTGATATTTTAAAAAATGTAAATGAACAATTTAGAAATAATATTCGAGCTAAAGAGGGAATATTGATTGGATTAAATTCTATTCCTTATGATTCTTGGTTTGATGCTCTAATTATTGACTGGTATTATTGTGAAAATTATGAGAAGATTAAATTGAAATTACTGGAATATATGATTAAAAATGTTCAAAAAAATAAAATCAACGAAAAATGCCGTCAAGGCAATGGTAGTTTTTTTTCTATTATTTTTGATGAATGGAGCAATGCTGTATCTATAGAATATATTAAACACTATATTAATTTATATAAGACACTAATTTACAAAAAAGTCAAGGGGAAAATAATATTAGAATTTAAGGAGAATGAGAGGGAAATGTCCGATTATAATATAAATGGAGGAGAATTTAAAGGCCCAGTGATTATGGGAAATTACGGGGAAATAGACATAAAACAAGAAAAACGCGAAGATGAAGAATTATTTATTGAAAATTTACAAAAATTCATATATATGTGTAATAATCAGGATTTAATTATCGAAAGTAAGGATGTTCTAAATAGTTTTAGAACAGGGAGACTTGATTTAAAAAATAAATTATGTTCATTAAATAGTAATTTAGCAAACTTCGTTACTGTGGTATCCGCAACACCTCAGGTATTAAAAATTGCGCATGAATTAATACAGTATATTGAGAAAATCATATAGCTAAAGATTTCTATTTATCATATTAAATATAAAGGCCTTATTGTGATATAATATAGTCCAAATGAATATTCTTGAGGCTCGGGTTCTTCCGTACTTATCCGGAATATTCATCCAAAGGTTGAAAAAATTGAATTCCTCATATTGCTAGAGTAAAACTAGTACAAAATAAACGTGATCATCTAAATCTTTTATTCCATGCTATACTAAAATAAAATAATAAGCAGAAAAGGAGTATGGTTATGTCAAAGGGTTCAAAATATTCCCAACAGTTTAACGAAGATGCTGTACGTTATAAAAAAAGCCATACTAAATTGACAGCAAAGCTTGTGACAGATAATCTCGGAGTTAGTGAATCCTCATTCAAACATTGGATTCACTCTGCAAAAATAAATAACGGCTCTGTCTTTTCTCCCGGTATAATGGTTCAGTTGTCAAGACAAAAATCTACGATTTTTATAATGAACTGATATAGTGATATAGTTGAGTTGGTGAGGAACTGGATCAGAGGAAGCTTGTCCTAATGTTCTAGGCAGCATAAGGCAGCAGCATTGCCGGATAATAGCATTCCGCCGGTGTTTTATAATCAAGAGCTGAATGACATCGCTCGAAGTTGTAACTGTGGATATAACGTCCGATTGCCTCCCTTGCTTCTTTGATATTATTATATTGTGTCAGATAAGCTTCTTCATATTTAAAACTGCTGAACCATCGCTCGATCATAATATTATCCGCCCAACGGCTTTTCCCATCCATGCTCTGACGGATTCCGTTCTCTTTGACGAAATCGATATATCTCTGGCTGGTAAACTGACACCCCTGATCAGAATTCAAGATCCTTGGTTTTGCGACTTTGAATGCTTTTTCCAGTGCGGTGATCACCATTCTCGTATCCATCGTATCATCCACTTCCCAGCCTACAATACAGCGGCTGTACCGTAAACGGTAGATATCTCGTACCTGTACAAATCTGGGGCAAACCTGTATGATAAGGACAGATTTGCTCCAATCTTTCGCTCACTTCTCTTTTCCGGATTTCCGGCAGTTCGCCGGCAGGTTCGGTGACCACGGGAGCAGGTCTTCCAGAAATCCACGGTCCGTC
>FCNR01000028.1 GCA_900016875.1 Eubacteriaceae bacterium CHKCI004
AACTGAAAGACTATGATAAATGGGAAGCCGTATACATCGAGAGGTGTACGTACGGTTTCGGGGCGAGGCTATGGAAACCTATCATGGAGACATGAAAAGGCGCTGTAGTCTTAGCCTACAATCTTCAGAGAGAAAGCCTTCTCCCCAGTGAGAGGGCTTTTGCTTATAAGATGAAGCTGGAGGCCATTAAACATCAGGGAGCCAGAACAGATTTAACTTCGGCCCAAGTTGGGCCGAAGTTGACCGCAGCAGAGAAAATCGCAGAGAACAGCCCTGACAGTAAATCTCAAATCAAAAGATTTATCCGCCTGACCGAGCTGATTCCCGAACTACTGGACATGGTGGATGAGAAAAAAATCGCTTTCAATCCAGCCTATGAATTATCGTTCCTCAAACCGGAGGAACAGCAGATGCTATTAGATACGATGGACTATGAGCAGGCCACCCCTTCTCTCTCCCAGGCCCAGCGGATGAAGAAATTCAGCCAGGAAGGGAAACTCTCGGAGGATGTGATGCTCGCCATCATGTCAGAGGAAAAGAAGGGCGATCTGGACAAGGTTACGCTGACTGGCGACACCCTTCGCAAATATTTTCCTAAAAGCTACACGCCTCAGCGGATGCAGGAGACCATCATCAAACTGCTGGAACAGTGGCAGCGCCGACGCCAGCAGCAGCACGACCGCTGAGAAAGGAGTTGCCTATGAGGGATATTTCAGCCAGGGAGCTGAAAGGACATAACATTCTCGCCGTAGAGCGTTTTCGGGATGAGACCCGCTGGATGATTGAGTTCTCCGTCCGTTCTCCCCGCGCCGCCTATGGCAGCCCCGGCGATGAGATGCGCCTGTTTTTGACTGAGGATGGCTATCAGGCCGCTCTTTTGAGCCAGCAGCGCCGGGAAATCAAGATTAAGCGGTACGCCCACATTATCGAGGGGCATATCCTCGGCTTCAAACCGAAAAAACACCGCCGTCACTCGTAAACAAGCACCCAGGAAAGAAAGGAATGAATATGTGTACAATAAAAAGCATCCAGGATGCCATCCGGGAGTGCTGCCAGTCCCAGCACGATATGGAGCCTATTGAAATTGACCAGATTGTTGATAACCTTCCGTTTTTCAAGGAGAAAAGCCTGTTTGACGCACCGCCGTTGCCCAAGCCGCCTTATGGCCGTAGAAAGCGGACCCGCAGCAACTGACCGCCGCAATTCGTTTTGGATTGCGGCTTTTTTCATGCCCTGAGAACAGGAAGGAGTGAAGCTAATGGCCGTATTTCGCATTGAACGGACCAGAGATTATACCGTAATGAGCAATCATCACCTGCGCAATAAGGCGCTGTCGTTGAAATCCAAGGGGCTTTTATCCATGATGCTGTCCCTGCCGGATGACTGGAACTATACCACCCGTGGCCTGGCGAAAATCTGCAAGGAGGGCGTGGACGCTATTGGCGGGGCGCTGCGGGAACTGGAACGGGAGGGCTACATCGTTCGCCATCAGCTGAGGGACGCCCAGGGGCGCATCAGCGACACTGAGTATGTGATCTATGAACAGCCACAGCCCAAAGCGCCGGATATTCCTTCACCGGATACGGCTGCACCAGATACGGATTCACCAGGTACGGAAAACCCGTATCTGGATAAACCGGATACGGAAAAGCCCGCAGAATTAAATATAGAGAAATCAAATACTCAAAAATCAAATACTCAGGGATCAAGTACCGATTCCATTCCCTTCCGGGAAACTGCGGCGGGAAACTGCGGCGGGAAACTGCGGCGGGAAACTGCGGCGGGAAACCCGCCGGAACGGAAAGGACGGGATGCGATGTCGATGGAGGAAATGCAGAATTATCGGGAATTGATTCTGGAGAACATCGAGTACGACTACCTGCGCAGCCAGTTCGCCACCTACCGGGAGGACCTGGACGAGATCGTGGAGCTGATCGTTGAGACGGTCTGCGCCAAACGGAAAACCACCCGGATCGCCGGTGCGGACTTCCCCCATGAGGTGGTACGCTCCCGCTTTTTGAAGCTGGACAGCGGACACATTGAGTTTGTCATGGAGTGTATGCGCAAGAACACCACGGAGGTCCGCAACATGAAGCAGTACCTGCTGACGGTGCTGTTCAATGCTCCCACTACCATCAGCAACCACTACACGGCGCAGGTCAACCACGATATGTACGGCGGCTGGTAAGCAGCCGCTTTTCTATTGCGGTGTGTCCAGCAAAGCTGGACCACACTAGCCGGTGCAAGTCCGGTCACAGTAATCGCCAGTGAGCTGTGTAGCTAAACTCGGTGCGTTGCAGTAATGCAGGGTACTAAGCGAGTGGATAAAGTAGCCTCGATAAGAGGAGCGAGCAATCATGCAGACCGTAACATAAAGTGAATTCTGCCGTATCGTTAAAAAGGTCTCGAAAGAGAGCAAAGAGAAGTTGAGTCCTGCGAATATGGGCGAAAACCATGGAACGTGTGAAGAAACTGGAAAGCAGCACGGAAGAATCTCTCGGTATAGAGGAAGCGGTATGTATGAAAAGTGTGGTTCGGAACTGGAGAGACCCTACCCATCACCGAAGGGTAAAGAGAAAGCGTATAAGCTTGGCGAAATCGTATTTCTGATGGGAGGGAGTCGGAGAGGAACATAGTACCGATAATGGCTGTGCAAGAAAACGCAGTCTATGGGAAGGTTCCTTACTTCATTCATGTTTGTAGAGAGGGTAAGAGTGAGAGAATGTCATGCAGACTAATAACTCCAAGGAAAAAGTTCGACAACTTCAAAACAAACTATATCTAACAGCCAAGAAATGTGCTAGCCGAAGATTTCATGCACTATACGATAAAGTATACCGGGATGATGTACTTTTCGAGGCATGGAAACGGGTAAAAGCTAATAAGGGTTCCAGTGGAGTGGATGGTATCGGAATTGAGGATATTGAAGCGATAGGAATTGAGAAATATCTGACAGATATAAAAGCAGAACTGGCGGACGGCAGATACAAACCGTCCCCAGTAAAGCGGGTGATGATACCAAAGCCAGACGGAAGTAAAAGACCCCTTGGAATACCAACGGTCAAAGACAGAATCGTGCAGATGGCTGCAAAGATAGCTATAGAGCCAGTTTTTGAAGCAGATTTTAGAGACTGCTCCTATGGCTTCAGACCCAAAAGAAGTGCTAAGCAGGCGCTTGAAAAAGTCAGAAAAGCATGTAACAACAAAGGCTACTATGTAGTAGATGCAGATATTGAGAAATTCTTTGACAATGTAAACCAGGACAAGCTGATGGTGTTAGTAGAACAGAGAATATCAGACCGGAGAATACAAAAGCTGATAAGGCAATGGCTGAAATCAGGAGTATTATACGGGAATATACTGACAATCTCTGAACTGGGCACAAGTCAGGGATCAGTTATATCTCCGTTACTGGCAAATATCTACCTGAACACACTGGACAGATTGTGGGAAAAGTATGGACTCACCCACGGTATTCTTGTGAGGTACGCAGACGATACAGTAATCATTTGCAAAAATAAGAAAAGTGCAAACCATGCACTGAACTTATTGCGTTACATCATGGCAAAACTGGACTTAAAGCTGCATCCAAAGAAGACGAAGATTGTCAGCATGTGGGATGGAAAAGAGGGATTTGATTTTCTCGGAATGCATCACAGAAGAATGACAACGGAAACAAGCAAAGGACAACTGTATAAGGAAACATATCAGTATCCAAGCAGAAAAGCCATGAAGAAAATGAAAGCAGAAATCAAAAGGAATGTAAACAGCCGAAGTCTGCTGGTAGCAAAAGAGGAAGATTTAATAAAGAATCTGAACCCGAAAATCACAGGGTGGAAGAATTACTATTCTACTTACTGCGTAGATGGCGTCCTTTGCCGGACGCCGGAGGAACTGTTTGATCTGCTGCTGGAAGATTGTCTTGGATTTGAGGAAATTCAACTCACCGGCGGCCGCCGCGATCCGAACCGAGGCGATGAGGCCGCACTGGAGCAGCTGCGCCAGAGCTATCTGGCCCAATACCGAAAGGGGGAACCGAAATGAAGGGAGTTTTATTTTTACTGAAGCTGTTGTTGAAGATAGCTGTCGCGCCAGTGATTTTGGTGCTGACCCTGTTTGTCTGGCTCTGCACCGGTCTGGTCTATGTCTCCGGCCTGGTTCTGGGGCTTGTCAGCATGGTGCTGGGCCTTCTGGGTGTGGCGGTGCTGATTACCTACTCGCCGCAGAACGGACTTATCCTGCTTGTACTGGCGTTTCTGGTCAGCCCCTACGGACTGCCCCTGGCAGCCATCTGGCTGTTGGGAAAGGTACAGGATTTGAAGTTTGCCATTCAAGATTTGATTTATGGCTGATTTTTCAGAAAGTCCGTGATATGATGGTAAGGAAAGCGGGGGAAAAGATAAGAATGAATGATAAGGAACTGATCGGCAAGATACACTCCGCCATATACCACCAGTGCCAACGCCGTGGCTATGTGGCTCCAGTGGATGTAATGATGGAGATCGGCGTCCTGCCAAAGCAGAAATATAAGGACTGGCGCTTCGGGCGTGTGGACTACCTGGAACGGGTCTGTACGGTGAATTTGCGCAAGCTCTCTTTTATCATGCACCAGATGCGGGTTTACGCCCAAAAGACTGGATTGAAGCCATCTTTCTGTTATTACAAACGATGGGACATGAAAAAGAAAAACGGACAGGGGCATAAACCGGTGATCCCACTTCGGTTCAGTAAAAGCGGAGACCCGGAGATTGAGAGACGGTACGCCACGCACTTTGTGGACACAAAACAGGTGGAACGCCTGAAGGAACGGCAAAATACGGAAAAGCCAGATTAGTAAGGACAGCTGCTGTGGCTGTCCTTATTTTTCTCTGGAGACAACAACGGCTGCCGAGGACTTCAATTTTCTCGACAGCCTTATTTTTTGAAACGGACAATATCGTTCGGTGTGCATCCGATGATGTCACACAACTTCTCCATTGTGAGCAATGTAATGTTTTTGTTCTTCTTCAACGAATCAAGCGTTTTATTGTCGATCCCGTTTTGCAGAAGATAATATTGCGTGATATTCCGCTCCCTCATCGTTTCCCAAAGCGGGCTGAAATCAATCAAACAGTCCACCACCTTTTTCCCAGATTTTCTATGTAAATTATAGGGTGGCTGGCCTGAAATCAGTATTGTGGATATATCCACAATAACGTATAGTATCATTGTACGCAGGAAAGCTGCTCCTTATCCTCTCGCTTGTCATACCGAGTGCTGGACAGCTTTTATAGCCTGCAGCAGGAGGAAAATGTCTATGAGGATTGAAAAAAGGTTTTACGATCTGGCGAAAGCACAGTGGGACGAGATTGAAAAGGAAGTTCGTCAGGAGGAAGAAAGCCGTACAGAAGCGGAACGGGAAATCGAGAGGTTAAAAACCAGGAAAGAATTGCAGGAAATCTATCGGAAGGGAGAAGAATACGCCAGCAAATGGAAACGGCTCCCCGATGAGAAACAGATACAACTCTTTCATAAAATCACGGAGCAAGCTCTGTGGATGGCTGAATCTATCAGCTGCAATATTATCGTGGAGGAAAAGGAAAATTCCCTGGGGAAAATCATTCTGGAATCAGGGTGCTTTGTCCTTCCCTCGTTAGGGAACCGAGCAATCCATAAGGTGTTTTCTAATCTGTTTTTAGCGGCAAACGATGCCTGTGTGGATATATCATCCGCTGGTCTATGCAAGATAGAGTTCTGCTTCTGGCTCTATCAGGAAGTACCGGCCAGTAAGGCTACATAAAAATCAAACACAAATTTACGGACAGCCAAAAACGGCTGTCTTTTTTTGAAGGGAGGTTCATAATTATGGCTACGACCCGCATCATGCCGCTGCACGTCGGCAAAGGCCGCACGGAGAGCCGTGCCATCAGCGACATCATCGACTATGTGGCAAATCCACAAAAGACAGACGGCGGCAAGCTCATTACCGGTTTTGCCTGCGATAGCCGGACCGCTGACGCCGAGTTCCTTTTGGCAAAGCGCCAGTACATCGCCGCCACTGGCCGGATCCGGGGGAAGGATGATGTGATTGCCTATCATGTGCGGCAGTCCTTTGTGCCGGGCGAGATCACCCCGGAAGAAGCCAACCGGCTGGGCGTTGAATTTGCCAAGCGGTTCACCAAGGGCAAACACGCCTTTGTGGTCTGCACTCACATCGACAAAGCCCACGTCCACAATCATATAATATGGAGTGCTGTCACTTTGGACTGTGACCGGAAGTTCCGCAACTTTTGGGGCAGCACAAAGGCCGTCCGGCGGCTGAGCGATACCATCTGCATCGAGAATGGATTGTCTATCATTGAGAATCCAAAACCTCACGGGAAAAGCTACAACAAGTGGCTGGGCGATCAGGCGAAGCCCTCCCATCGGGAGCAGCTGCGTATGGCTATCGACCAGGCGCTGGCGCAGAAACCCGCCGACCTGGATGTGCTGTTTCTGCTGCTTCGTGATGATGGATGCGAGGTATCAAAGCGTGGAAAATCTTACCGGCTAAAGCTGCCCGGCTGGGACAAAGTGGCCCGGCTGGACAGCCTGGGTGAAGGCTACACTTTGGACGATCTGCTGGCGGTCCTCTCCGGTCAGAAAGAGCATACGCCTCGGAAGAAATCCGCTGTGCAAACCGCCCCACCGAAGGTCAATCTGTTGGTAGACATTCAGGCAAAACTCCAGGCCGGGAAAGGTGCCGGATATGCCCGCTGGGCCAAGGTGTTCAACCTGAAACAGATGGCGCAGACCATGAATTTTCTGACCGAGCATAACCTTCTGGACTATGCTGTGCTGGAGGAAAAAGCGGAGGCAGCAACAGCACGCCACAACGAGCTGTCTGCCCAAATCAAGGCAGCGGAAAAGCGCATGGCGGAGATTGCCGTACTGCGTACCCACATCGTAAACTATGCCAAGACCCGTGAGACCTATGTGGCCTATCGGAAAGCAGGTTACTCAAAGAAATTTCGTGAAGAACATGAGGCGGACATTCTGCTTCATCAGGCCGCCAAAAACGCCTTTGATGATCTGGGCGTTAAGAAGCTGCCCACCGTCAAAAGCCTGCAAGCGGAGTACGCCCATCTGTTGGATGAAAAGAAAAAAGCCTACGGAGAATACCGACGCTCCCGCGAAGAAATGCGGGATCTTTTGACGGCTAAGGCGAATGTGGATCGTATTCTAAATATGGAGGCGGAACAGGATGCCGAAAAGGAAAAAGGCCACGGCCAGCGATGAGCTGGTCATGGTCAAAAGCGTTCGTGGAACGCGCAGCCGCAGAATGAAATTCTGCGTTCAAAGGGGCTTGGGGGTATCCCTCAACAAGCAGCGCCAGGGAGCCGTGGCTATCCTGGGGCATTGCTTGCCAGATTTATCTTTCAGGAATTGATTTATACCTAATCCTACCCGGAAACAGAGGATTTCTCATCTATTTCTTTTTGCAGGAAAACATTTGACAGCGCTCTTTATCGCGCCTATACTGAAAACAGTTAGATACAACAAACCAAAAGGAGGCGTGGGTAGTGCTTACCTTTGAAAAACAAGCACTCTCTGGCGTGATTGAGCTATTATCACAGCCGGAATTGCCAGATGAATTTGAAGGGACGAAACTATATGGCTCCCCGGAAGAAGCCAAAGATGAATTACGTCAGGACTGTAAAATATTCAGGCTGTCGAATGAAACAGGGTATGGACGAATTACTGTTTATCAGATTTTTCCTGGTATTGAGCTTTACTACAACGATATGCACATAGGATATTGCAACCAAAACCAGGTTACCGCAAAAAACATGATAGAGATCAACCATTGTTTAATCGGGCGCTTTGAGTGTAGTTTTGGCGAAAATAGCTGCTGCTATATGGCGGAAGGTGACCTGTCTATCAGTTCTATGATGAAGAAAAAGTCAAACTCGTGTTTTCCGCTGAACCACTATCACGGCATTTCCATTATCATTAATTTGGATGAGCTGTTGCCGGAGGTGCGGCGAATTATGGAGCTACTAAATATTGATCTGCACTACATACAAAAATATATATGCGAAGGCAACCGCTGCTGCATCATGCGGGCTAACCCGTCTATTGAACATATTTTTTCGGAACTCTATCATGTCCGTGAAAAAAGAAAACCGGGATACATGAAAATTAAAATGCTGGAACTGCTCCTGTTTTTAAGTGACCTCAATACGGCAGAAGAAGTTTTGCAGACGGATTATTTCAACCAAAATCAAGTTGCCTTGATTAAGGCAGTAGCATCATATATAACGGAGGATTTAACGACACACCACACGATCGAGCAGCTCTCTCAAAAGTTTAAGATTTCTACAACATCGCTGAAAAAATGCTTCCGGGGTGTCTATGGAACCTCTGTTTATTCCTATCTCCGTACCTACCGGCTTCAAGTCGCTCAAAAGCTGCTGCTGGAGACAGAGTTATCAGTGACGGAGATTGCAAGCAAAATTGGATATGAAAATCCGAACAAATTCACTTCTGCCTTCAAGGGAACGTATGGCTGCTCTCCAACAGAGTTCAGAAAGAGTGTCCGTTTGGATAGAAGCGGTCTATATGGAGTGGCGAAGAAGTCTGAGCTATATTAAACTATCCTTTGTCAGATAAAAGCAGAAAGAACGCTTGAAGCTGGCCTATTTTTTGAATAGCTGGTTAGATAGTGCTAACTTTCTAAAAGACAAAGGAGGATTTCCAAATGGGAAATGAAAAATCGACAGGTAACAAATATACTGTCAAAGATGCGGCTATCATCGGTATCTTCTGCGCGGTCATGTTCGTTGTATTTATGGTTTACTCAACCCTGACCGGCGCTTCTCTGTTCTACTCCATGATTTTCAATGCCGCTGGCGCAGCACTTATCCTTGCTCCGTTTTATGTTTACATGTGCATGAAAGTCGGCAAGCATGGCCCTGCCCTTGTCTACAATATCATGTGGGCGATTATTGCTGGACTGATGATGGGGCCGTTTATGATTCCGTGGTTTTTGGGCGGCGGTATCATTGCAGAACTTTCCATGTGCGGAAAAAATGCTTACCATGACATTAAGCGTGTGTCTATTTCGTGGGTAATCACAGCGTTGGTTCGTGCTGCACATGGTATGTCAGAAATCTGGTTTTTCAGAGATGCGTTCCTCGCCACTGGTGTCAGCGAGCAACAGGTTCAGGTTCAGACCCAGTATTACACTGATCCGAAGTATGTTATTTTGAGCCTGGCTGTCACCGCTATTCTGGCCGTTCTCGGCTGTATGATTAGCAATAAACTGATTGTGAAGCACTTCAGAAAGAGTGGCGCGATTAAATAAGCTATGAACATGAAATTTGATTTCCGAACCAAATTGCTTGTCATAGTTCTCACTATGTCGCTTGTGGCGGTGCTCACAAGCGACATTTTGATATACACGCTTTTGGGAGTTTTAAGTGTGTATCTGATTATTCAGGGCTTTGGCAGGCAGACTATAAAATATTTGATCGTCTGCGGTGTTTTTATTGTACTGCGGCTGATTTCAGGAGGACAAGGCATTACGATTCTTATGCCGGAAATGTTCTTGTTCATGGTGCTTCGTATTTTAATGATGGTTATGGCGGCGCAGCCTGTGATTGGTATGCCACCAGGAGAAGTAGTGGCCGTTTTCAAGAAAATCCATGCTCCCGATGGAATTGCTTTACCCGTGACTTTTATGCTGCGCTTCTTTCCCACCGTCCGTAGCGAGTTTTCCGATGTTTTTGCCGCCCTTCGGCTGCGGAAACTACTGTCATGGAAACACCCTCTGGACGCGATGGAGTATATTGTTACACCTGTTATTTTCCGCTCGTCCAGAATAGCAGAAGAACTTGCTGCTTCTGCCGAAAGCAGAGGAATATCCAATCCGGGGAAACATACCTGCCGCAGAAAGATAGAATTTCAAAAACAGGATTGGATTATGTGCGTGATTGCTGTTTGCGTAACAGCGCTCTATTTTGTGCTGGAAAGGACGGTAGCGTAATGGAAAATTTCAAGACAAGACGATCCGTTATCCAGTTTGAAGATGTATCTTTTGAATATCCGGGAGCGGAAACAGAAAGTATCCATCATATTGACCTTGATGTAAAAGAAGGCGAGTTCCTTGTACTGACTGGCGGAAGTGGCTGTGGAAAGACAACACTAACACGGCTGATAAACGGATTAGCTGAACAATTTTACGAAGGGACGCTGAAAGGGAGTGTTACTTTGCTGGGGCGCAGCATATCTGAATATCCTTTGTATGAAATTGGGAAAAAAGTGGGCTCGATTTTTCAAGATCCCAGGAGTCAGTTTTTTGCCAGCATTACAGAGGATGAAATTGCGTTCGGATGTGAGAATTATGGCGTTCCTTACGAGGAATTGGATGGGCGAGTTTCAAATGCCATCAAACGCATTAATGGAGATATGCTGCGTGGGAAAGAGATTTATCCCATGTCCAGCGGTGAAAAGCAGAAAATAGCGGTGGCCTCCGTCAACGCTGTTGATCCGGAAATTTACGTGTTTGACGAACCATCAGCCAATCTGGATATGTATTCCGTTGAGGCGCTGAAAAATCTGATGCGTAAACTGAAAGAAGAAGGTCACACAATCATTGTCGCTGAACACAGGCTTTATTATCTTACTGGCCTTGCAGATCGCTTCCTCTACATGGAAAACGGGAGCATAAAAGCAGAGTGGACACCTGAAGAACTGCTTTCCATGCCAGAGGCAAAGAGACAGGATATCGGAATACGGGCTGCGGATTTACGCCACATTGAAGTAGACATTCCTTCCAGGAAAGAAAAGGATGTGACGTTGGAGGTAAAGGGACTGGCTTTTTCCTACCGTAAACATCCGGTTTTCCATGACATATCTTTTCATGCGTGTGCCGGTGATCTGATTGCGATTATAGGACATAATGGAATAGGAAAAACCACTTTGTCAAACATTCTTTGCGGAATGCAAAAAGAAAAAGCAGGACAGATTTTATATAACGGGAAAGATGTTCCGAAAGGCAGACGAAAAAACTTTGCCTATTTTGTTATGCAGAATACAGATTGCCAGTTATTTGGGGACAGTGTAGAGGAAGAATTACTCTTGAACGGAAAAGGTAGCACGCAGGAGCAGAGGGATGATCTGCTGAAAATGTATGGTCTGTTTGAGTGGAAAGAAAGACACCCGGCTACCCTTTCCGGCGGGCAGAAGCAACGGCTCACTCTTGCTGTATCTGATTGGATAGATACACCTATTTTGATTTTAGATGAACCCACCAGCGGTCTTGATTACAAAAATATGGCGCGAATATCCGAGCATTTGAAGGCGCTGGCTCAAAAAGGAAAGACTATTTTAATCATTACCCATGATTATGAATTTGCTGCTATGACTTGTAATCGAGTCCTTCACTTCATTGATGAAGGTCATGTAGAAACATTTTCCCTGCAAGAAAGCCTACCCCGGTTATATTCTTGCCTCATGTGTCAGTGAGTTATGTGTCTGATTGGATAGGTGCGCCCTGTATGGAGTGGCAAAAACAACTGAATGATTTTATGATAATAGGTGAGTTAGAAAATGCTAACCCACCTATTATTGCGAAAGGAGCCTTGCTTATGGATAAGCAAAAAAATGGAGAGCTGTCCAGAATGTTCAGCTATGCAGGGAATTATCATGTTCTGACCATTTTGGGCTGCGTCCTCTCCGGGATTAGTACCATTTTGTCTATGCTGCCTTTTGTTTGTATATGGCTTGTTATCCGTGATTTGATCCAGGCATTCGCTGCGGGGGATATAGCTCTTGCAACGGAAAGCACTCGTTATGCGTGGATGGCAGTCGTGTTTGCAGCAGCAAGTATTTTAATTTATTTCATCGCTTTGAACTGTACCCACCTGGCGGCGTTTCGTACAGCGACCAATATGCGGAAAACAGCAATTCACCATATTGTGACATTGCCGCTCGGCTATTTCAGCCAAAATGCCAGTGGACGGCTGCGGAAAATCATTGATGATAATGCAGGGCTTACAGAAGGGTTCCTGGCCCATCAGCTCCCGGATTTGACCGGTGCAGCCGTCATGCCGGTTGCGGTTATTATTCTGATTTTTCTCTTTGACTGGCGGCTGGTAATTTGCTGTCTGATACCTATGGGGATCAGCGTCATCTTTTTGAAACAGATGATGGGTGGAGATAATGCACAGTTTATGGGTAAGTACATGACCGCATTAGAAACAATGAACAAAGAGGCCGTGGAATACATTCGCGGTATCCCTGTTGTAAAGGTGTTTCAGCAGACAATTTACTCCTTCAAAAATTTCCATGCAGCAATAGAAGAATATGAGAAATTTGCTTCCGGGTATGCTTTGAAATGTCGTATTCCTCTTACCGGGTTTACAGTAACGCTGAACGGCACATTTGTTTTGCTCATTCCGGTGGTTATGTTTATTTTATCCGGGGTCAGCGGACAGGCAACTTATGAAAATGTTGTACTGGATTTCCTGTTTTATAGTCTGTTTACCCCGGTCTGTGCAACTATGATGAACCGTATCATGTTTGCCAGTGAGCAGCTTATGGCCGCAAAAAGCGCCGTCAGCCGAGTGGACGAAATTTTGCAGGAAAAGCCATTAAAGGAGACGGAGCATCCCATGCTTCCGGCAGACGCTTCGATTATGTTTTCGGATGTGTCTATCTCCTATCCAGGTGCCAAAGAAAAAGCCTTAGACCATATCAGCTTTGAGGTTCCAGCAGGAAAGACGGTTGCGCTTGTTGGAGCTTCCGGCAGTGGTAAAAGTACGGCGGCAAGCCTCATTCCCCGATTTTATGATGTTCAGTCAGGTTCCGTTACGATTGGCGGTGTGGATGTACGCGATATTGAAAAACGAGAACTGATGAAAAGAGTTGCTTTTGTGTTTCAGAATACCCGCCTATTCAAAGATACCTTACTTAATAATATTAAGGCGGCCCGTCCAGACGCCACCAGGGAAGAAGTGATGAAAGCGGCCAATGAAGCACAGTGCAAAGATGTTATTGACCGGCTCCCGGATGGACTTGATACGCTCGTTGGAACAGGAGGTACTTATCTTTCAGGCGGCGAAAACCAGAGGATTGCGTTGGCAAGGGCAATCTTAAAAGATGCTCCTATTATCGTGCTTGACGAAGCTACAGCATTTGCAGACGCCGAGAACGAACATCAGATACAGCTTGCCTTTGAGCGGTTGACCCAAAATAAAACTGTTCTGATGATAGCCCACCGGCTTTCTACGATACAGGATGCAGACCTCATTCTGGTCTTTAAGGATGGACAGATTGCAGAAAGGGGAACACACGAAGAACTATTAAACTTAAATGGAATTTATTCCTCCATGTGGAAGGATTACCAGACATCGATTGCATGGAAGGTCGGAAAGGAGGGCGAACAGCATGATTAAAGCATTGAAGAACAAGTATGCGTTAAGCGATCAGGGTGCAAAAGACCTGCTGAAAGGAATTATTTATTCCGTACTGGCAAATATCAGTCTTATGTTTCCAGTTGTTCTTCTGGCCATCGTCCTCAACCAACTTCTTGCGCCTGTTTTGGGAACGAAAGCACCAGAAATCAGCGCCATCGTTTATACGGTGATTGGAATAGTGATTTTAGCCGTTGTTTTTATATTCCACTATTGCCAATACACTGCAACATATCTCGGAACCTATGACGAAAGCGCAAGGCGGCGCATTGGTCTTGCGGAAAAATTGCGTACTCTTCCGTTGACCTTTTTCCATCAGCGAGATCTTGCTGATTTGACAAGCACCATTATGGGAGACTGTGCAAATTTTGAACACGCATTTTCTCATACAGTTCCGCAATTCTTTGGAGCTGTTATTTCAACAGGTATTGTTTGTATTGGATTGTTGATCTTTAACTGGCAACTGGGTCTGGCCCTTCTCTGGGTGGCTCCGATTTCCTTTGCAATCGTAATTCTGTCGCGGAAATGCCAGGAAAAACTTAGCAAAAAACACATGAACGCCAGATTAGAACTGGCCGAAGGTATTCAGGAATGTTTGGAAACTGTACAGGATATAAAAGCCTGCAACCAGGAGGAAGATTATCTCCGCAAACTGGATGCAAAGATGGATGCTGCGGAAAAGGCACAGATTTCTTCTGAAATGACGACAGCGAGCCTGCTGACAACTGGACAGATGTTCCTGCGGCTCGGTTTGGCAACGGTGATTGTTGTGGGGAACAGTTTTGTGGTAAATGGAGATACATCCCTGTTTACCTATATCCTGTTTTTGATTGCTGCCTCTCGTCTGTATGATCCGCTTTCCGGGGCGATGGCAAATATGGCAGAGCTGTTTTCCGTACAGCTTCAAGTGAACCGCTTGAAGGAAATTGAAGATTACCCGGAAGAAACCGGCGAGAAAGAGATCCGCACAAATGGATACGATATTACTTTCGACCATGTCCGGTTTTCTTATGAAAAAGACAAACCAGTGCTGCGAGATGTTTCATTTACCGCAAAGCAGGGACAAGTCACAGCATTGGTCGGCCCATCCGGTGGCGGCAAGAGTACCGTTGCAAAGCTGGCGGCAAAATTCTATCCGCTGGATGGAGGAAGAATACTTTTAGGCGGAACCGATATTGCCCCACTCAATTCAACCATGCTGATGAAAAACTTCTCTATCGTTTTTCAAGATGTCGTACTTTTTAACAACACCATCATGGAGAATATTCGTGTTGGCAAGAAAGACGCTACGGACGAAGAAGTGATTGCCGCAGCGAAAGCGGCTCAGTGTGATGAATTTATTTCAAAATTGCCGGACGGCTATCAGACGGTGATCGGAGAAAACGGTTCAACATTATCTGGCGGTGAGTGCCAGCGCCTTTCTATCGCCCGCGCTCTTTTGAAAGATGCTCCGGTTATTCTCCTGGATGAAGCTACTGCCTCTCTTGACGTAGACAATGAAACAGAAATCCAAAATGCAATTTCAAAGCTGGTCAAGGGAAAGACGGTTCTTATTATCGCCCATAGAATGAGAACAGTTGAAGCTGCTGATAACATCGTCGTGCTGTCGGATGGCATTGTAGTCGAAAATGGAACCCATGAGGAACTTATGAAGGAAAACGGGCTATATCACAGGCTGGTCGATTTGCAGACGGCTTCTGCAAATTGGAAGTTAAGTGTTTAGCTTGCAATAAGGAGGTACTGATGAAACTTCATGCGTCCGGGGAAGATTATCTGGAAACCATCCTTGTTCTCCAAAAGAAACTCGGTATGGTACGCTCCGTAGATGTGGCCCGGCACATGGAGGTGTCAAAGCCAAGCGTGTGCCATGCAGTGGCTACCTTGCGGGACGGCGGCTTTCTCACAATGGACGAAGATCACTTTCTCCATCTGACCGATGTAGGCCGTGAGGTTGCCGAAAAGATTTACGAGCGCCATTGCTTTTTTACCGAGCAGCTTATTGCCGCAGGCGTTGACCCCAGGATTGCGGAGGCCGACGCCTGCCGGATTGAACACATTATCAGCGATGAGAGCTTTTCACGGCTGAAAGAGGCAGCCGCACAAGAGCAAGAATAAACCGAATAAGACAAGCTATCCTGCCCCGCCAGACGGGGAAAGAAAAAAACCGTTGCAGGGCAGGTAGCTTCGTGCGCCCATAATGGATTTTCAGGGTACTGCGGCGGTTTTGAGTAACATCAAGGCCGCCGTTCCTTATGCCCTCGACAAAGGAGTGACGCCTATACGCTGACACGGCGGCTTTAGGAGGGAGCCGCCATGAAGCACAGAGAGCTTCGACATAATCTGACAGGAATCAACCTGCTAAAAAAATTCTGACCGTTTATCGGTCTCCATCTGCTTTTGAACAGGAACTATCGTGGCTTGTTCAGAAGCACTATCAAATCTCTTTCAAAAGCGCCAGCCGCCGCACACCGGATGCTGGCGCTTTTGCTTGTCGTTTTTTCGGGAATTATCCCGAAAGGTGTCGCCCACCGCCTCCGTTTCTGTTCACTCATCAACCAGTGAATCGAAACGGAGGTACATAATGCAGAAGATCAATCTTCGGGACCTGTATCCCGATGTATATAAAACTGATGTCTTTGTAGAGGTGGCCGAGGAAATCCTGGCTGTGATTCGGAACAGTCGGCAGACTGACGCTTCCTATGAGCGCCGGAAGTTCCGGCACAAGGCTCATTATTCTCTGGACCGGGAGGATGGCATTGAAAATGATGCGCTTGCACGGCCGCTTACCCCGGAGGAATTCCTGGAGCAGAAACAGCTGCGGGAAGAATTATATGCTGCGCTGATGCAGCTGCCTGCCATCCAGGCCAGGCGGATTTATGCCCGCTTTTACTTGAATATGACGGTGGCAGAGATCGCCAAGGTCGAGGGTGTTGACCGCCGCCGCGTGTGGGCAAGTATCCGGCGTGGTTTGAAGAAGCTGGCGTACCTGTTGGATGCCAACAAGTAATATGACTGTCACTTAACGGCAAAAAATAAGCCGGTGGAGGAAACAGTACTTCCTCCATCGGTTTATTTATCTTCCGAATCTGTATCCACAAATGCTTGTTGATTCTTTCTTGATTATGTGCGTCCCTGAATAAATTCAGTCACCAGGTCGGCATACTGTTCCAACCGCACCATCAATGCCAAGTGCCCGCCGGTCAGGTCGGTGACCACCGTGGGACTTTTGGAACGCCATTCGCACAATCTGCAGCTTCAGCGGCCCATCTGCAGCCCTGGCCAGAAGGCGGTGGATGGAGCGAACCCCCGGCCCCCGCAAATCCTGGTAGCCCAGCATATAGCCCCGGCTGGATACAGAGATGCGATCCGACCAGGCAGGCAATTCTTTTTCCGCATCCCGGACGGAGAAGTACGCCCCCACATCCCGGATGCCCGCCTGTTTGACCCAGGTTTTCAGCATCAGTTTTACTGCCGTCGGTCCGGCGGCGTCAAATACCAGCCGTCCACCTGGAAATCGCTCCGCCATAGCCGCGCAGAGGGCTTGCACCTGTTCTGTTCGGAAGTAATAGAACACCCCGGCGGCAAAGAACACAGCTCCATCTTCAAGGGGAGTGTCAATGGCATCGAACCAGGAGAGGTCATTTAGGTCGGCGGTCAGGTTTTTCTCCCGTTCCCCGGCAGGGAGCAACGCTTCCCGCACCGCCATTACGTCGGGCAGGTCGATGTTATAGAGGCGACATTGCCCGTTGTCACAGGAGCGGCCTGTCTGATCCAGTCCGCAGCCCAGGTTCACCACAGCCGCCTGGGGATGATCAGCCAGGTAGTCTCGCACCTCCCAGGCCAGATCACTCTGGCGCATAGCCGCCTCCATAGCTCCGAAGGTCTGCATCAGACTGCCGGACGTCCGTTCCAAGGCGGAGAAATCGTAGTCCAGCTGCTCCAACAGTTCCACTGACAGCGGATCGGAAAACAGATGGGGAAAACGCCGGGTACACAGCGCCCGAGCGTACAAGGGGATCACCAGCGTCTCTTGTATCGTGTTCTTCTCAATGTGGTATTTCATTGGCACCCTCCTATGCTAAGTTCATTACTACTAACCGAAGTACAGCATCTGCATACAGGCCAGCCAACAGTACACAAAAAGGGGTGCGTTTTGTTTGTGTCATAGAAAGCCTATACACCGGCCTTATTTCCTCCCCACCAGCATCCGGGAGTCGCCCAGCATCATCATGGCCGCCCGCCGGCGGGAGCCGAAGGCCTCCTGGGCCGTGTCGATGATGTGTACGTCCTCATACCCCATGTCCCGTAGCTCCTGGGCGAAGGTCTCCATGTCCCCGTACATGCGGGGCTTCATCTCATCGTTGAGGGCGAACACGCCGCCCTTTTTCAGCACCCGCAGGGTTTCCAGCAGCAGTGTCCGCTTGTCTGAACCCATGATATTATGATAGACATAGTTGCTCACCACCGCGTCGAAACTCTCATCCGGGAAGTCCAGCCTGTTTGCGTCCCCATGCTGGAACCGGCACCGGGCGGCTACACCTTCGCTTGCGGCGTTTTTCTCGCACATAGCCTGGTTGTAGCCGAAGTCTACGCCCCAATAGTCAATGCCCACCACCTGGGCCGACGGCCAGGTGAGAGCCGCCCGGATGGATAATGGCCCGGAGCCGCAGCCCACTTCCAGCAGCTGCCCCTGCCCGTCAAAATCCAGATGGGAGAGGATGACCAGGTGGGTCCGCTCCATCATACCGCCACCCCCAAAGGCATATTGACGCCGTATCCAAGCGCACCACAGGAGCAGCGCCAGCAGGATCACTGCGGCAATCACGAACACCACACCCAGCGCCGTGATATGGAACACCGTAAATGACAGCACCGCCAGTACCACAGACAGCGCCAAAAGGGCGCCTACCACATAGAAAACAGGGTTTGACATCCAGCTCCCGTAATCCTCTCCATGCGTCCCAAGGCGGATCTCTTTTTGCTGGACTTGATTTTGCTTCATTTGAACCATCTCCTTAATTATCATATTTTTTGTAACAACAGACACAATCCCGCCTGGGCTGCCGCCATGAGTGGGCACAGCAAGAGCGGCCACTGAAGCAAATGCTCCGGCAGAGCGTATCCCTTCATCCAGGCTTTAAACTCATAGCCTGGTTGCCCTTCGGTTCCAGGGATGACAAAACGGCGTTTTGCTTTTTTCTGTATCAGCCAGAGGTCCAGAAAAATCAGGTCACAGACATTAACGATCATCCACTGGATATACCCCGTCAGGGCCAGACGCCAGAATCCTGTTGTGCCGCCCTCCACAGTGCTGACCGCACCATAAAGGAGGAGGGGCAGCCACTCCCCAAAGCAGATCCAAAGCCAGTAAAAACGGTTTTCGGCCTTTGTCGGTGGTTCTTCCGCCGCCTTGATGATGGCGGGCGGATAGCAGGGAAACATCAGCCGGGGCTTATACAGCGCCACCGCCGCGGCGAACAGGTTAAAATAGGCCGCCATTGCGAGCCCGTCCAAGATGGTGCGCGTCCAATTCATATACATCCCCTTTCACTTGTAAGCAAATCAACTGGTTAGCAATAACTAACTGATATGTATTCAGTATATCTTATCCCGCATGAAAAAGCAATATGAAAGCAAGAGGTTAGAACTAATGGATAGCTGAAAGCGCAGATAGAGGGCGTTATTTTTCAAGAATTGATTTACGCATGAAATTTTAAGCATAAGTAAGGCCGGGATTTTGCTGACAAGCGGCAAATCCCGGCCTTAGTCTTATCCGTTTTCCAAATTCTTTGAACGCCTGTATTCCAGTGGCGATAGTCCAAACTGTTTTTTGAATACGGCTGCAAATTTCCCTTGATTGGAGTAGCCAACCTGCTCTGATATTTCGGCAATCGGACGCTTTGTGGCAGAGAGAAGTCTGGCGGCTTCATTCATGCGGATTTCTCGCAGCCAAGTAGATATATTTTGACCATATACGCCTCTAAAATAATTTTTCAGGCTGGTTTCACTGACCGAAAAGCGTTCTGCAATCTGCCTTACAGGGATGTGCTGGCGAAGGTCATCTGACAGAATTTTTGCTGTCCTTTTTGCAAGCTCCACTTGGGTTTCCGTGTAGAAGCCGCAGGTTTTCGGAGGCCGGATTTCCATGTTGAGAAGCCGGTGGATAAGTTCAAGCGTATAGATTTGCAAATGGAAGGCAGACGGTCTTTCCGAAAGCTGCCAGAGTTTTTGAAATATATTTTCCAGTTCGCTGTCCGCTTCGTTGATATATGTTTTATGGTTTGCGCAATAGTTTTCTTCCAGGCGCATGAGATCAATCGAAAAAGATTTCATCAATTCGCCGCAGGACTGTAATAGGAGCGAAAGGTCAAAGTATATTTTTATGCCCTGATATTGCCGTGTGGGAAAGATGTACTCTTTCTGCGCTGTCTGCCCACTGATACAAAAGTCGTTTTCCTTCAGGTAAATGTATGAACCATCATCGAGAAGCAGTTCACTTCTGCCGGAAATACAATAGTTAATCAATAATGGCCTTAACTCTGAGTTGGCTTCTGACTCCGGCCACACAGGAGCATTTACAAAAATAAAAGCTAATGTCAGGCCCGGAAAGAGCGTATGGAATGTCATGCGTCCTTTACCATTTGTCTGATCTAATAGTAGTTCGCTGCTATTTGGGCTGTTTTTCAAAGTCACACCTGAAACGGAATTGCTGTTTTCCAAAATGCTGTATATCATATCACGCAACTGCATTGCCCCTTTCATCATGTAAAATCGTTGATATTATTATATCGGCGACAAAATTTCCGGTCAATGGGTATTCCGGCCAAAGGTCAAAACTCCTTGCTATACGGGCCTAAAATACCGATATGTGCATAGAAGCATTATCTGATGTGTGCTACCATTAGAACTGGTTAGCGAAGTCTAATCAAAAAAAAGAAAGCAATCATGTTAGGAGGTTTCGCAATGAACAAATTGCAAGGAAAGGATCTCATCAACATCGGTATTTTCACGGCGATTTATTTTATCGTCATTTTCGCGGCGGCGTCTATCGGCTTTATCCCGATTTTCATTCCGCTTATCAGCGTGATCGTGCCGCTTGTAGGCGGTATTCCGATGATGTTGTTCTTCTCCAAAATCAAGAAATTCGGTATGCTTACCATCTGCGGGGTGCTGCTCGGTATCATCATGCTGCTGACCGGCATGGGTTATTGGTGCATTCCCACCGGGCTGATCGTCGGCCTGATTTCCGATTTTATGATGAAAGCCTGTGACTACAAAAACGCTAAGCGTGAAGTGCTGATCCACGGCGTTTTTTCCATGTGGGTAATCGGTGCCTTTATTCCCATCGTTGTGACCCGGGACGCTTACTACCAGAGCCTGCTTCCCGGTTATGGTCAGGAATATGCCGACACGCTCATGGCCTATATGCCTGACTGGATTTTGCCGGTACTTCTGGTAGCTGCTTTTGTCAGCGGTCTTGTGGGTGGCCTGATTGGACAAAAGATTTTCAAAAAGCACTTTGAGCGGGCGGGAATTGTGTAATGAGCCGCGAACTTCTTGCAAGTCAAAAAAATAACAGTGGAATTTTATTAGACCCCCGGACAAAACTGGCGGTACTGATTACCATATCCGTTTTTATTTTAGGCGGTTCGTATGAAGGTATTATGCAGTATTACATCATCGTGCTGGCGGCCATCCCTCTGCTGCTTTTGTTAGCGGCCAGGAAATGGAAAGGCGCTGTTCTCTATATCCTGATTTTTGGGGGCAGCTTGTGCCTGGAAATGTTTGGCCTGTCCTGCCTGACCGGTGTGGCAAACTATATTGCAGTAGCCATCGTTGGTATCCTGCTGAGATTTACACCCGGTGTGGTTATGGGATATTTCGTTGTGACAACAACAACGGTCAGTGAATTTGTCGCGGCAATGGAACGGCTCCATCTGCCGCAGCAAATCACTATTCCCATGTCCGTGATGTTTCGTTTCTTCCCTACGGTTGCAGAAGAATGGAGCGCCATCGGGGACGCCATGCGGATGCGTGGCGTCCGCTTTGGCGGCGGAAAAGCCGGCGCGATTTTAGAGTATCGGATTGTCCCCATGATGATCTGCTCCGTCAAAATTGGTGAGGAACTCTCTCAGGCAGCTCTCACACGGGGCTTGGGCGGCCCTGTGAAGCGGACAAATATCTGTAAGCTGGGCTTTCATGTGCAAGACATTCTTTTTCTGCTGATCTGTCTCGGTGCCTTCGCAGCACAAATTTATGTGCTGGCTACAAGGGGGTGATGAAGTGATTGAATGTAGGGATGTGTCATTTTCCTATCCAGCGAGCGGTTTGCCTGACAGTGAAAAGCAGGCGGTCGGCGCTTTGAAACATATTTTCTGCACCATTGAGGACGGTTCTTTTGTCCTGCTTTGCGGAACTTCCGGCTGTGGAAAAACAACGATGACCCGTCTGTTCAACGGCCTTATTCCTCATTACCATGAGGGGACTTATACCGGCTCCGTCTATCTGGATGGAAAGGATACCCGCGACCTGTCACTGTTTGATATTTCTCTAAAAGTCGGTTCTGTATTTCAAAATCCGCGTTCTCAGTTTTTTAATGTGGACACGACCAGCGAACTGGCTTTCGGCCCGGAGAACCACGGCATGGCTGAAGATATTGTGCGCGAACGGGTAAAGCGTGTAGCTGCACAGCTAAAGCTGGAGCCGCTGCTTGATAGAAGTATTTTTTCTTTGTCCGGGGGTGAAAAACAAAAAATCGCCTGCGGATCGGCAGCAGCTACCTCCCCGGATGTTTATGTGCTGGATGAACCATCATCCAACCTTGACACATACGCTATCGCTGATTTTCGGCAGCTTCTCTTTGCTTTGAAATCGCAAGGAAAGACCATCATTATCTCTGAACACCGGCTGTACTATCTGTCTGGCCTCTTTGACCGCGTTCTGTATTTGAAAGACGGAGAAATTGAAGGAGATTATACAGCGGAGGAGTTTTGCCGCCTGTCAGCAAAACAGCGAGAGGAAATGGGGCTTCGGCCTCTTGAACTTGCAGGGCTTTCAGAAGTTGAAGGGCCGCCGCAGCGAATAAATGAGGCGGTTTGGACGATAAAGAATGTGTCCTTTGCCTATAAGCATGAGCAGGAAACTTTGCATATAACGGAAACTACTTTCCCATCCGGCAGCGCCACGGCTATTATCGGACATAACGGTGCGGGAAAATCCACCTTTGCCCGGTGCCTCTGCGGATTGGAAAAGCACTTCAAGGGGACAGTGCAGGATCGGAGCAAGATTTATTCCAGAAAAGAACGACTGAAACTCTGCTATATGGTTATGCAGGATGTAAACCATCAGCTTTTTACCGAAAGTGTTCTGGATGAAATTCTGCTCAGTATGGGAACTGAAGATAAGCAAAGAGCAAGAGAAATCTTAAAGGAGATGGACTTGCTGCCTTATGAGGACTGCCACCCGATGGGGCTATCAGGCGGCCAGAAGCAGCGTGTGGCAGTTGCCTCTGCGATTGCTTCGGAGCGCCCCCTGATTTTATTTGATGAGCCAACAAGCGGCCTTGACCTTTTTCACATGAGGCAGGTTGCCAGTGTTGTTAATCAAGTGGCAGATACTGAAAGAACTG
Source organism: Eubacteriaceae bacterium CHKCI004 (assembly GCA_900016875.1). Classification (GTDB taxonomy): domain Bacteria; phylum Bacillota; class Clostridia; order Lachnospirales; family Lachnospiraceae; genus Anaerobutyricum; species Anaerobutyricum stercoris. The sequence continues at coordinate 23,065 of FCNR01000028.1, forward strand.
CGCTTGTAGTGACCCATGACCCGGAATTTATTTTACGGTGCTGTAATTATGTCCTTCACTTAGAAAACGGGCAAATTCAGGAAAGTTATTCCATAGAGAACAACGATGGCCGAAATCGGCTGCTCAAGTTTTTCCTGCAGGATATGGGAACAGGGTAACAAATAAGTTTAACCTTGCTTTAAATGTATGGAACGGCGGTATTCCAACGGCGTTTGTCCATATTGCTTTTTGAATACAGCAGCAAACTTACTTTGGTTCATATAGCCCACCTGTTCTGCTACTTCAGATACAGACAATTTGGTTGAAGCAAATAATTCAGCAGCTTTTTTTAGCCGTATTTCACGCAGATATACAGAAATGTTTTGGCCATAAACGCCACGAAAATAATTTTTCAGGCTGGTTTCACTGACAGAAAAGCGGGCGGCTAATTCCCATGCTGGATGGTGCTGGCGCAGGTCGGAAGTGATGATTTTTTCCACCTGCTTCGCAATATCTACCTGTGTTTCTGTAAAAAATGTACATGCCTGTGAAGGAGGAAGGTTATCAAGATTTTGTAAATATGAAAACAGCGCCAGAGAATAGATCTTCATCTGGGTGACAGCAACAGAGTCTGGTAAATCAAAAAGCTCCCAAAGTTTTTTTAAAATAGTTTCTGCTTCTGCAGGGGCCGGGGATATGTAGGTGCTTTCTTCCGGACAGTAATGCTTTACAATCTGATGAAAGTCAATGCCAAATTCCCGCAGCAACCATGTGTTTTCATTTGCGATCGTTGTAAGATCAATAAAAAATTCCAGCCCTTCATAAATGTGTCGGGGATACTGATATTGATTCTGAGCAAAATGTTCCGTGAAAGACAGATCATTGTCTTTAAGATAAACATAGTTTCCGTTATTAAGGACAATTTCACAGCGTCCTGTAACACAATAATTGAATAAAAGAGGTCCTGTTGCATTGGAGCCATTTTCATGGAAATCCGGTGCAGGCCATATGGGAGAATTAACAAAAATATATGCCAGGTTAAAACCCGGAAAAAGAGAGTAGAAAGTCATGGACCCTTTTCCGGATGTACTCTTGAAAAGAAGTTCTGTACTGGTTTCAATGCTTTTTATTGATATACCGGGGATTTCAATACACTTTTTCAGAATATCATCAATTTTCATATGGAACTCCTTTAGTATGAATGAGGATCGGTTGTCAAAGGCTACTTTTATATTATAGTCAAGCTGGATGATCTGGTCAATGGAAAAACTCGTTGCTGTTTGGAGCCAAAAAGCTGATAGGTCGTAGAGAAACGTAAGAACATCTGATATTCTGTTCTGTGTTAGCATTATCTAACCAGTAAATGAATGGAGGTATTCGTTATGAGCAACAAGTTACAAGCAAAGGACCTGATTAACCTGGGTCTGTTCACCGTTCTCTACTTCGTGATTGGCTGCTGTGTCGCCATCCCTATTGGGTTTGTACCCATCTTTCTACCGATCCTCGGTGCCCTGTGGTCTTTGATTACAGGTATTCCTTTCATGCTGTTCCTGACAAGAGTGAAGAAATTCGGCATGGTTACGATAATGGGGATTTTAAGTGGTTTGCTGATGGGGTTGACCGGAATGGGGTTCTGGGGCGTACCCATGGGCGTAATCTTTGGCTTACTGGGGGATTTGATTTTGAAATCTGGTGGTTATAAAAGTGCCAAAAAGAGCCTGATTGGTTATGCGGTATTCAGTCTTTGGATGGTTGGTACATACATTCCCATGTATTTCATGGTAGAGGACTCCTGGGCCAGTTTTGCGGCCAGCTTCGGTGAGGAATACGCTGATCGGGTAATGGCTGTCATGCCCATGTGGAGCATTGTTCTGGTAATCGCCGGAATTTTTGTCTTTGCAATTTTGGGCGGTCTGTTGGGTAAGGCGCTTCTGAAAAAGCATTTTGCTAAAGCGGGAATTGTGTAATGAACGGGGTATCATTCTCTGCAACAACCGAAAATAGAAAAGGGATATTGCTTGACCCTCGCACAAAGCTCGTCCTATTGTTGACGATTACGACACTGATGTTCAGCACCAGCAACGAAGGAATTATGAATATTGTCAAGCCCTGTTTAAGCCTTGTGCCTTTTATGTTGATTTTATCGGAGCGTCGTTTCAAAACGGCAGGAAAGTATTTGCTATTATATGTGGCTTGTTTTGTGTTAGAACGGATAGCCCTTACAACATTGAGCGGCCTGCTTTCTTTTATTGTGCTTGCGATTACATCTATCATGACACGGTTTGCACCTGGCATCATGACGGGAGCCTATTTGATTTCATCGACTTCGGTCAGTGAATTTATCGGCGCAATGGAGCGTATGCACATTACAGAAAAAATCGTCATTCCTATGTCTGTGATTTTCCGCTTTTTCCCTACAATCAGCGAAGAATATCAGGCAATCCGGGACGCAATGAAAATGCGGAACATCCGTTTTGGCGGAAAAAATCCTTTTCTGATGGTAGAATACAGGCTTGTTCCATTGATGGTATCCGTTGTGAAGATTGGCGATGAACTATCTGCTGCTGCGTTGACCCGGGGGCTGGGTGCCCCCGTTAGACGCACAAATGTATGTCAGATCGGTTTTCATTTTCAAGATGTGGTTGCAATCTTGTTCTGTATCATCTGTTTTGTTTTATTTTTATTGCAGCAGCAAATTGCTTTTTGAGGAGGTGAGCCTGTGATACGGATCGACCATGTGACCTTCTCTTATGGAGAAGAAAATGAGAGTGCCGGTGGGGTTCAGGATATAAACCTGAACATAGAAGATGGCCAATTTATCGTGCTTTGTGGCGAAAGTGGCTGCGGGAAAACGACAATTACCCGACTAATTAACGGCCTAATTCCGCACTACTATGAAGGAAAAATGAACGGAGAAGTGTGGGTGAACGGGGCAAAAGTTTCGGAGCAGCCCCTTTATGATACTGCGAAAACGGTTGGCAGCGTATTTCAAAATCCACGCTCTCAATTTTTTAATGTAGATACGACCAGTGAAATTACATTCGGATGTGAAAATCTCGGCCAGCCGGAGCAAAGTATTCGGGAACGATTAGAAAAAACCGTCCGGGATTTTCGTTTAGAGAAACTGATGGGGCGCAATATTTTCCATCTTTCCGGCGGAGAAAAACAGAAAATCGCCTGTGCCGGTGTATCAATTATGGAACCGGATGTACTTGTCATGGATGAACCATCATCCAATCTTGACGCTTCTTCTATTCTTGATTTGAGAGCCACGCTTGCCTTTTGGAAGTCGCAAGGGAAAACGGTTATCGTATCGGAACACCGACTCTACTATCTGCGCGGCCTTGCAGATCGTTTTATTTATATTACCGCCGGGAAAGTGGAAAAGGATTACTCCGCAGCAGAGTTTGAGCGCCTGACGGAGCAGCAGAGAGTCAATTTAGGGCTACGCACCTTTATTCTTGAAGATTTGCTGCCGCCTAAAGCATTGCCGCCGGCCAGAGAACAAATGGAACTTCATAACTTTTGCTTTGCATACAAAAATGAACCAGAAACACTTCACATTCGTGAATGTGAAATCCCTGCAAATCGTATCGTAGGTATTATCGGGAATAATGGAGCCGGGAAATCCACTTTCTCCCGATGTTTCTGCGGTTTGGAAAAGCGTTGTGGTGAAGTTATCTGGAACGGCAGAACTTATCGACCTAAAGATAGGTTAAATACTTGTTATATGGTAATGCAGGAAGTCAATCATCAGCTTTTTACGGAAACGGTATTGGATGAAGTTTTAATCAGTATGGAGGAGGAAAATCAAGAACAAGCAGAAGAAATCCTTGCCAAGTTAGATTTGATAGGCTTCAAGGACAGACACCCCATGTCCCTTTCCGGCGGCCAAAAACAGCGGATAGCGATTGCCTCGGCAATCGCTTCTAAACGCTCTATCTTATTTTTTGATGAACCGACCAGCGGCCTTGATTATAAGCACATGAAGGAGGTTGCAAATGTCCTGCGACAAGTCAGGGACACGGGTATTACCGTGTATGTCATTACTCATGATCTTGAGTTAATATTAGACTGTTGTACGGATATTGTCCATTTTGAGAACGGTTCCATCATTGACCAATTCCAAATGGATGAGGCGGGTCTTGAAAAAATCAGAAACTATTTCATAAAGGGGGTATCTGTAAAATGAAAGAAGAAAAGAAAGAGTCACCCATAGGTGTCTTATGGGGATGGGGCAAACCCTATCACGGGAAATTCATCGGCAGCATTGCTCTTGCGGTATTAGGCGTAGCCTGCCAAATGGTGCCTTATTTTTGTGTGGCTCATATTGTTACGCTGATGTTGTCCGGAGATCAGAATTTTTCGCACTATACAGCAGCTTGTGTTATTGCGCTTTGCGGTTATTTGGGAAAAGTCATATTCTCAAATCTTTCCACAACAATTTCCCACACAGCGACCTATTACACACTGCGCGATTTACGGGAGAATATCACCACTAAACTGGCCCGTGTCCCGATGGGGACGATTTTAGATACTCCGTCCGGCCAGTATAAAACGACGATTGTTGACCGGGTAGAAGGCATGGAATCGACCTTCGCGCACCTGATCCCGGAAATGACTGCAAATGTGCTGGTGCCTTTGGTGATTGTTGTATATCTATTCGTCGTGGACTGGCGCATGGCTCTCCTGTCCCTTGTCACGCTGGTGGTGGGACTTGCTGTTATGTCTGCTGGCATGAAGAATTATCCCGTCAAATGGGAGGGCGCGGTCAAAGCAGGAAAGCAGATGGCAAACGCCATTGTAGAGTACATTGGTGGGATTGAGGTAGTCAAAGCGTTTAGTCAATCCGCCGGTTCCTACAAAAAATATTCTGACGCAGTAAACTATAACGCTAACTACTATGTGGACTGGATGAGAGAAAACCAGAAAACCATGAGCGCCTACAACGCCATTCTGCCCTCGGTGCTGATTTGTGTGCTACCCTGCGGCTTCGCGTTCTGGCTCTCCGGCAGCCTGGAACTTTCCGCCTTCCTGTCTATCGTAATTTTTTCGCTGGGACTGATTGGGCCGATTATCGCGGCCTTTACCTTTACGGACGATTTGGCCGTATTGGGGACAAATGTGGAAGAAATCAGCCAGCTTTTGAACGCTGAAGAACTGAACCATAAGGATACGCCGGTCAAGCTGGCAGACACCGGCATTTCTCTTAGGTCTGTGTCTTTTTCCTATGACGGGACAACAGAGGTTTTACATGATGTGAGCCTTACCATCCGCCCCGGAACCATGACCGCCCTTGTGGGGCCGTCCGGCTCCGGTAAATCTACGGTGGCAAAACTGATTGCCGGGTATTGGGATGTTACATCCGGCAGCATTACCCTCGGAGGTTATGAATTGAAAGATATTCCGCTGTCCGAAATTTCAGACCAGATTTCCTATGTGTCCCAGGACAAATATCTTTTTAACCGCAGTATCAGGGAAAACATCCGTATGGGAAAGCCCAGCGCCACAGACGCGGAGGTAGAACAGGCCGCCAAACAAAGCGGTTGCGATACCTTTATCCGCAAGCTGGACAATGGCTATGATACGATTGTCGGCAGCGCCGGTTCCCACCTTTCCGGCGGGGAGCGCCAGCGTATTGCCATCGCCCGAGCCATGCTGAAAAATGCGCCGGTTGTCATTTTAGACGAGGCAACAGCCTACATTGACCCCGAGAACGAGGCGCTGGTACAGAAAGCCATTTCCGCTTTAACTGTCGGCAGGACCCTGATTGTGATTGCACACCGGCTGTCTACCATTGTTGGTGCGGACAACATCGTTGTTGTGAAGGATGGAACCGTCCACGCACAGGGTACGCATGAGAAACTGTTGGAAACCTGCCCCCTCTACCGGGATATGTGGCAGGCGCATATCGGCGCGAAAGACCAGATGTAAGGGGGCGTCGTCAGATGTATGGAACATTGAAAAAAATCTTTGCTTTTGCAGGCAGCAAAAAGGGGCTTTTGAAAAAATCCCTGTTGTTTGCGTTTCTGTCTGGGCTGTTTTCAGCCATGCAGTTTGCCGCCCTCTTTGTAGTGATTGGTGCGTTGGTATCTGACAACCGGGACGGAAGTATTGTCTGGATTTCGTTGGGAATTATGGCGGTATCCCTCATCGGGCGTATCATCACGACCTACTTTTCCACGATGGAGCAAACGGAAACCGGCTATTGCATGGTAGCGGAAAAGCGTATCCACATCGGAGATCGGCTTCGCTATATCCCGATGGGCTACTTCAACAAGAATAGTATCGGGAACATTACCGCCATTGTCACAACGACTTTGGGCGATGTAGAGAACTCGGCGGCTCGTGTCCTGGTGTCTGTATTGGGTGGATTTTTCCTACGCAGACCGCAAGATATTGGAACAGGTCAGCTTTACCATTCCCGAAAAAACGACTACGGCCATTGTAGGCCCTTCCGGGGCAGGTAAGACAACGATGTGCAACCTGATTGCCCGCTTTTGGGATGTGAACGCCGGGAAGATTACCATAGGAGGTACGGATGTACGGGATTTCAAACTGGACAGCCTGATGAAGAATATCTCGATGGTGTTTCAGAGCGTGTACCTCTTTGCTGATACGATTGAGAACAATATCAAGTTTGGCTGCCCGGACGCCACCCATGAGCAGGTGGTTGAGGCGGCGAAAAAGGCTTGCTGCCATGACTTTATTTCCGCTCTGACGGAGGGTTATGACACTGTGATTGGCGAGGGCGGCGGTACTTTGTCCGGCGGTGAGAAACAGCGTATTTCCATCGCCCGCGCCATGCTGAAAAATGCGCCCATCATCATTTTGGACGAGGCAACAAGCAGCGTTGACCCGGAGAATGAGGATGAATTGCAGCGGGCTATTGAGGCGTTGACCCACGACAAGACCATCATCATGATTGCCCACCGGCTGAAAACTGTTCGGAACGCCGACCAAATCCTTGTGTTAAACAATGCCCATATTGTCCAGCGCGGCACTCATGCAGAGCTGATCCAACAGAAGGGCCTGTATGCCGACTTTGTATCGGCCAGACAGGAGGCCATAGGCTGGAAACTGGCTCAGTAAAGGAGGTTCTAATGAAACTTCATGCGTCCGGGGAGGACTACCTGGAAACAATCCTTGTTCTCCAAAAGAAACTCGGTATGGTACGCTCCGTAGATGTGGCCCGGCACATGGAGGTGTCAAAGCCCAGCGTGTGCCATGCAGTGGCTACCTTGCGGGACGGCGGCTTTCTTACAATGGACGAAGATCACTTTCTCCATCTGACCGATGTGGGCCGCGAGGTTGCCGAAAAAATCTATGAACGCCATTGTTTCTTTACCGAGCAGCTTATCGCCGCAGGCGTTGACCCCAGGATTGCGGAGGCCGATGCCTGCCGGATTGAACACATCATCAGCGATGAGAGCTTTTCACGGCTGAAAGAGGCGGCCGCGCAAGAGCAAGAATAAACCGAATAAGACAAGCTATCCTGCCCCGCTAGACGGGGAAAGAAAAAAACCGTTGCAGGGCAGGAGGCTTTGTGCGCCCATAATGGATTTTCAGGGTACTGCGGCGGTTTTGAGTACATCAAGGCCGCCGTTCCTTATGCTCTCGACAAAGGAGTGACGCCTATACGCTGACACGGCGGCTTTAGGAGGGAGCCGCCATGAAGCACAGAGAGCTTCGACATAATCTGACAGGAATCAACCTGCTAAAAAAATCCTGACCGTTTATCGGTCTCCATCTGCTTTTGAACAGGCGCTATCGTGGCTGGTTCAGAAGCACTATCAAATCTCTTTCAAAAGCGCCAGCCGTCGCACACCGGATGCTGGCGCTTTTGCTTGTCGTTTTTTCGGGAATTATCCCGAAAGGTGTCGCCCACCGCCTCCGTTTCTGTTCACCCATCAACCAGTGAATCGAAACGGAGGTACATAATGCAGAAGATCAATCTTCGGGACCTGTATCCTGATGTATATAAAACCGATGCCTTTGTGGATGTGGCTGAAGAAGTGCTGGCAGTAATCCAGAGCCAACAGCAGGCCGATGCAGCCTATGAGCGCCGGAAATTCCGGCACAAGGCTCATTATTCTCTGGACCGGGAGGATGGCATTGAAAACGATACCCTTGCCCGGCCACTTACCCCAGAGGAAGTCATGGAGCAGAAACAGCTGCGGGAAGAAGTGTATGCTGCACTGATGCAGCTGTCCGCCATCCAGGCCCGACGCATTTACGCCCGGTTCTACCTGGGTATGACGGTGGCAGAGATTGCCAAGGTCGAGGGAGTTGACCGCCGCCGCGTGTGGGCAAGTATCCGGCGTGGTTTGAAGAAGTTGGCGTACCTGTTGGATGCCAACAAGTAATATAGTCATAATTTAAGGGCAGAAAAATAGCCGGTGGGGGACTTTTGATTCCTCCATCGGCTTATTTACTTTCCAAATCAATATCTGCGTCAGGATCGGTTATCTGCACCATCCTTTTTAGCTCATCAGCCAATGCACGGGTCGAATTCAATAGAACCTTTCTGGCTTCCGGAGGACACGAAAGATAAAGTTGCCGCATCTCATTAGCAGTTTGCTCATCTTCAGGCATATCAAGATTCATCAGAGAATCCAACGACAAATCCAACACGCTGGTAAATGCACGCAGAACCTCAAAAGAAGGGTTCTTTTTGCCCCTCTCACAACTTTGAACGTGTTTCAGCGAAACATGGCTCAGATCGGCGAGTTCCTGTTGCGTAAGATTTTTTTCCTTGCGCGCTTTTTGTATCCTTTGTCCCAGTTCTTTTAACAGTTCCATAGGCACTATCGTCTCCTTTATAATATTTTATCGTGCCCATCTTTCTGCCGGAAGAACCTTATAAAATTGAGGCTACAGAAATTTCACACATCCTTTTGAAAATTAGCGATCTCGTTTCTAACACTTATCGGAGTGTGCAGCAGGAACGGGATAAAAATTGTAATATACCATAATTGTTTCTTGTGGACAAGGATATGGCAAGGCACCTCCACACCTTTGCGGAATCACAAAGTATTGCGTAAAATGATAGCACAATGATTCGCGGAAGGGAGGTGTGATACTTGGAGCGATATTTGATGTACCTGAGAAAATCCAGGATGGATACCGACTTTGATGATGTTTCCGTAGAGGAGACTTTAAATCGGCACCGGCGTATTTTAGAGTCGTTTTGCAAAGAGCGACGCTTGAATGTTGTGGAAACTTTGGAAGAAGTGGTTTCTGGTGAGTCACTCTCTGCGCGGCCCCAAATGCTACGTCTTCTGGACCTTGTAAACACGGGTATGTACGCCGGTGTAGTATGCGTTGATATAGAGCGTTTGTCCAGAGGATCTTCGCTGGAATCCGGCTATATAATGCAGGTCTTACAGACGAATAACTGCAAGATTATCACGCCATCCAAAATCTATGACCTTCAAAACGAATCGGACGAGCAGTTTACGGACATGAAGTTCATGTTTAGCCGATACGAACTGAAAACCATCACTAAACGTCTGGTCAGAGGCCGTAACCAATCGGCATCTGAGGGAAAATTCCTTGGCTCTATGGCTCCTTATGGGTATCAATCTTATAAGTTACCCGGTACTAAGGGTAGCAGCCTGCAAATCGAACTAGGCGAGGCAGAGATTGTGCGGTTGATTTTTGATATGTATGGAAAGCAAGGTATCGGCTACAATACCATTGCATATCAGTTGAACCAGATGCATATTCCTTCTCGCACTGGCACATGGGGACAAACCTCAATCGCAAACATTTTGAACAATGAGGTCTACTTGGGAATGATACGCTGGCGGCATGAACCTACAAAACGTGTCGTAAAAGACGGTATGCTTGTAAAAAAGAGGGTAAAGTCTCACGATTATAGTTATATGAAGGCTTGCATGATCCAATCGTTACTCAAGAACAGTGGGACGCCGTAAAGGCCAAGCAGAGAGAAAGAGGCCATGTTTCGGTTAATACAAACAGGAAGTTGGCTAATCCTTTTGCTTCTATTTTATATTGTGAAAAATGCGGTGCGCTTATGAAGCGAAATGTCCCTAGCAAAAAGCAGAGTACATTGCCTTGGTATCGCTGCCCAACTAGGGGGTGTAACTGTCGGGCAATCAAATGTGATTTTGCAGAGGATGCGATTTTGGATGCAATGAGAAGTTGGTTGGCAGAATATACGATCAGGGTAAAATCAGATGATCTTCCTCAAACAGATCCTATTGATACAGCCTTATCTGTTGTTCAAGGTCAACTGGCTCAACTTCGCACACAACAGGACAATATTTGCGAATACTTAGAGAAAGGCGTTTATACCGTTGAAATGTTCACAAAACGCAATGAAACATTGATGAAAGAGCTTCGAAAGCTGCAAGCCTCAGAGGATGACCTGCTGAAGCAGAAGGAATCCAAGAGCAGTACGAAAAGCATTGAAGCAGAGGTAATACCTACAACACAGCGAATCCTGGACAGTTATCCCCACCTATCGGTAGAAGAAAAAAATCGGTTGTGGAAAATTGTCATGAAGAAAATCACAATGTATCGAACGCCAGAAGGAGACTTTACCCTACATATTTATCCAAAGCTCCCTATGGGAAACACGCCGTAGGCTGTAGGCGAGTTCAAATCTATATCTCGACGCTGCCCTCCTCTTGTGATATACTAATTTATAGTATGTCTTTACGAGAGGAGGATTTTTTATGGGCCGACAGGCCAACGAAACGAAGCCTATCAAACATATTTGTGCGGGTCTGTTGGCCCATGTGGATGCAGGGAAGACCACGCTTTCGGAGGGGATTCTATATCTGACCGGAGGCTTGCGGAAGCTGGGACGGGTGGATCACGGCGATGCGTTTCTTGATAATTTTGCGCTGGAGAGGAGCCGGGGAATCACGATTTTTTCCAAGCAGGCGGTATTCCCGTTGGGAGAGACGGAGGTTACGCTCATTGATACGCCGGGACATGTGGACTTTTCGGCGGAGATGGAGCGGACGCTCTGGGTCATGGATTACGCAGTGCTGGTGGTGAGTGGCGCCGACGGGATTCAGGGACACACGGAGACGCTCTGGCGGCTGCTGAAAGCGTATCGGATTCCCACATTCATTTTTGTAAACAAGATGGATCAGGACGGAACAGACAGGGAAGCGCTGCTTCAGGAACTTAAGAAGAATCTGGATGACGGATGCATTGCTTTTGACAGCCTGCGGATGCCGCAGGAAACCGGAACAAAAGGCTTCGCGGCCGGGGGCAAAAAAAATGCGGCTAGGGTAGAGAACGCCCGTGATGAAGCTCTGATCAGCGCCGGCTCGGAGGATATCCTTGAAGAGATCGCCATGTGTGATGAGGATGTGCTGGAAACATATATGGAAACCGGTGACATTCGGAAGAGTGATGTGATTCGTCTGATCGGCGAGAGGAAAATCTTTCCCTGCTACTTTGGTTCCGCGCTGAAGCTCTCCGGAGTGGAGACTTTGCTGGCAGGGCTTGAGCAGTTTACGAGAATGCCGGAATATCCGGATGAGTTTGCGGCGAAGGTTTTTAAGATATCGAGGGATGAGCAGGGCAGCCGTTTGACCCATATAAAGATCACCGGGGGCAGTCTGAAGGTGAAGACCTCTTTCGGGGAGAAGGAAAAGGTGGATCAGATCCGGGTGTATTCCGGTGCCAAATACGGGATGCAGGATGTGGCGGAGGCCGGAACGGTCTGTGCGCTGACCGGTCTTTCGGAGACAGCGGCGGGCCAGGGGCTGGGCGAAGAAAAAGATCTGGAAGCTCCTTTGCTGGAGCCGGTTCTGAGCCGCAGCGTTATTCTCCCGGAAGGAACGGATGTACCAAAGGCGCTTCGCCAGCTGAAACAGCTGGAGGAGGAGGACCCGCTCCTGCATATCGTGTGGAACAGTCGTCTGGAAGAGATTCAGATGCAGCTCATGGGAGAGGTGCAGACGGAAGTTCTGAAGAGTATGATCGCAGAGCGTTATCAGATGGACGTGGAGTTTGGCGCGGGCCGCATCATGTATAAAGAAACCATTGCGGATACGGTAACTGGCGTGGGGCATTATGAGCCTCTGCGTCATTATGCGGAAGTACATCTGCGCATGGAGCCGGGAGAGCGGGGCAGCGGTCTGGTTTTTGGCACAGACTGCAGCGAAGACAATCTGGACGGCAACTGGCAGCGGCTCATTCTGACACATCTGATGGAAAAGGAACATCCCGGCGTGCTGGCGGGCATGCCTATCACAGATATGAAGATCACGCTGACGGCGGGGAAGGCGCATTTGAAGCATACCGAAGGCGGGGACTTCCGGCAGGCCACTTATCGGGCGGTGCGTCAGGGACTGATGCAGGCGGAATCTGTTCTGCTGGAGCCTTGGTATGTGTTCCATCTTGAACTGCCGGCGGAGCAGGTGGGCCGGGCCATGGCGGATGTACAAAAACGATACGGAACCTTTGAGGCTCCCCTGATGGAAGGAGAGCGGGCGGTCCTTTCAGGACGGGCGCCGGTATCGGAAATGCTTGACTATCCGGCGGAAGTACAGTCCTATACCGGAGGCCGGGGCAGGCTTGCCCTGCGGCTGGAAGGATATTATCCCTGCCATAACCAGGAAGAGGTGCTGGCGGACATCGGCTATGACAGTGAGGAAGATGTGGACAACCCGTCCGGTTCTATCTTCTGTTCCCATGGAGCGGGATTTTTTGTCCCGTGGGACCAGGTGCCGGATTACATGCATATCAAGGAAAAAATACCGGATATCACTGATTCGGCGGATGGTGATGAAGCGAATGCGTTTGTCCGGGGAAAAAACGAAATTATGGAAGAAAAGAAAGATGCGAGAGACAGCGGAGTCACCTACGCTTCTTCTTATATAGAAGACAAAGAACTGGAAGCCATCTTTCTCCGGGAGTTTGGAAGTAAAAAACAGCAGGAGGACCGCTACCGGGGATACCGGAAAACATCTGGCCGGGCAGCGGATACATCCGGAAGCCGAAGCTCATCGGGAAGCGGAACTTCCAAATACTCAGGCGCCGCCGGAACGCTGTCCGGCAGGAACGAGGAAAAGCAATACCTTCTGGTGGACGGCTACAATATCATATTCGCCTGGGATTTTCTGAAAGAGCTGGCGGAGGTGAATCTGGAGGCTGCCCGGGGCAAGCTGATGGATATCCTCTGTAATTACCAGGGATTTTCCGGCGTTACCCTCATTGTCGTTTTCGACGCCTACAAGGTGAAGGGGAATCCGGGAGAAATCTTCAAATATCATAATATCCATGTGGTGTACACGAAGGAGGCGGAAACCGCCGATCAGTATATTGAAAAGACGACCCATGAGCTGGGGCATAAGCATCAGGTGACAGTGGCGACTTCTGACTCGCTGGAGCAGGTAATCGTCATGGGACAGGGAGCGAGGAGATTATCAGCTTCTGATTTCCGGGAAGAGGTGGAGCAGGCGGAGCAGGAGATCCGGCGAATCAACAGGGAACGCCGGCAAAATGGTAAAAATTATCTTCTGGAAAATGCGGATGACGAGACGGCTGAACTTCTGGAAAATGTGCGGCTGGGAAAGGCGGATTGGAAAGACGCAGCAAAAAAATAACCTGAAATTGTGATGCAGAGGATGCCGGAAACGGATTATGCAGCAATGCTTCGAATCTTGACTTTTTCACTAGGGTATGATATACATAGAATTTGGATACGATGGATATTTTTATAAAATATTTCCCGGGCCCGGCATCTTTTCATGAGGGGATAAGCAGGGTCCGGATACGAGGAGATAACTATGCTTGAACTAAAGAATATCAGCTATATTGTTGAGGATGATAAAGAGATTCTGGAAGATGTGAATCTTTCCATTGACGACAAATTTGTAGCAATCACCGGGCCCAACGGCAGCGGTAAATCAACCCTCGCAAAGCTTATTGCGGGGATTATTCATCCTACCGCCGGAAGAATCCTTCTGGACGGAGAGGATATCACAGATTTAAATATTACAGAGAGAGCCAAAAAAGGTATCAGCTACGCTTTTCAGCAGCCGGTACATTTTAAGGGACTGAAGGTTAAGGATCTGATTTCTGTGGCGTCCGGCAGAACCATGTCTGTGAAGGAGATTTGCGATGTGCTTTCAGAAGTGGGGCTGTGCGCCAGAGATTATGTAAACAGAGAATTAAACGGAAGCCTCTCCGGAGGAGAGCTCAAGCGGATCGAGATTGCCATGATCCGTGCCAGGGCCACGAAGCTTTCTGTTTTTGATGAGCCGGAGGCCGGCATTGATCTGTGGAGCTTTAACAGCCTGATTCATGTGTTTGAGGAGCTTCACGAGAAGACAGAGGGAACCATCCTGATCATTTCTCATCAGGAGAGGATTCTTGAGATCGCAGATAAGATTATTGTGATAAACGGCGGCCATGTGGAGAAGGTAGGACGCGGAGAAGACGTGATTCCGGGACTGCTGTACACTTCGTCAGCCTGCCAGAAACTGAGCCAGAAGTAAGGAGCGGGACAGATATGAGTGAGATGGATTTAATACAGAAAGAGCTGCTGGAGCAGGTGGCAGACCTTCACGGCGTGCCTGCCGGAGCTTATAATATCCGTGCAAACGGAGCGTCAGCAGCAAGAAATACAACAGCTAATATTGATATTATTACCAAAGAAGACAAGCAGGGCATCGATATTATCATCAAGCCGGGCACAAAGAACGAAAGCGTGCATATCCCGGTGGTTTTAAGTCAGAGCGGTCTCACAGAGGTTGTGTACAACGATTTTTATATCGGAGATGACAGTGATGTGACGATCGTGGCCGGCTGCGGTATCCACAACGGCGGCGGAAGCCTTACCAAACATGACGGCGTTCACACTTTCTATGTGGGTAAAAATGCAAAGATACGTTACGTGGAGAAACACTATGGCAGCGGCGAGGGAACCGGGGAGAAGGTGATGAACCCGGAGACAGTCATTCATATGGATGAGAATTCATATTTTTACATGGATACTGTTCAGATCAAAGGCGTGGACAGCACAGACCGTGTGACAACGGCGGACCTGAAAGCGGGAGCGAAGCTTGAGGTATCGGAAAAACTGATGACTCACGGTGTGCAGACTGCAAAAACAGCTTTTGATGTTCAGCTGAACGGCAAGGGCAGCAGCGCCAACGTAATTTCACGTTCTGTTGCGCGGGATCGTTCTTTTCAGGATTTTCAGGCTAAAATCAGCGGCAATGCCGCCTGCGCCGGACACAGCGAGTGTGACGCGATCATCATGGATGACGCCCGCGTGAGCGCAACGCCGGAACTGGAAGCCAACAACATTGATGCAGAATTAATTCATGAAGCGGCCATCGGAAAAATTGCCGGTGAGCAGCTGATCAAGCTGATGACTCTGGGACTGACAGAAGCAGAAGCGGAAGAGATGATTATTTCCGGTTTCCTCAAATAATTTGAAATAAGGCAGAAGGATGGAAGGAGATACCAATGAGACAATGTATGGATGCAAAGAATCTTCACCAGCGCCTTAGCCGCATCAGGGGACAGATCAATGCCATTGATAAAATGGTGGATGAAGATGTTCCCTGTGAAGATATTCTGATTCAGGTAAACGCTGCGAAGTCCGCTCTTCATAAAGTGGGACAGATTATTCTGGAAGGACATCTGAATCACTGTGTGAGGGATGGAATCGAACATGGGGATGCGGATAAGACGATTGCAGATTTTGCCAGAGCGGTAGAATATTTTTCAAGGTTATAGCCGGCGGGAGGGAAAGGTATGGGTTCTTTTGAACAGGAAATCAAACGATATGAGTCGAAGATGCGTTCCTGCGCGACCATGACAGAGCTTCTGGTAGCGATGTCTTCCTGGCAGAGTTTCGCAGACAGTCATGGTTTATCTGATGAGGACAGGAAGACAGTGGATAAAGCTTACATGGAAGCGGAAGCAAAGCTGATTACACAGGTGAAGCCTACTCTGTGGTAGTACCAGGGCTGTTGATGTGTCAGCATAAGAATACGATAAAAACTGCCATACAAAACCAGTGATTTTGTATGGCAGTTTTTAGGTGATAAGAGTTTATTCTGCTACTTCTCCGGAGATAATTCATGGAGCAGGCTTTGCCTCAAAGACATTTTTGCGGTTCAGCTTGGACATGGATATCTGAATTACTTCGCTGCGTGAAATATGATATTTTTCAAAAATGCGCAGGATAGAGGAGAGAATATCAAGTTCCAGCGTATAGACCACGAACTTCATCTGCGGGTTGATTTTCAGAAGATTCTGAACCTCCTCCTCAAAGCGTTCGGTGGCGACGATAAAAGACAGAGAAGGAACCGGAAGATTGCGCATGGAACGGCGGCTGGTGTCCTGCACGATGGTAACGTTGGTCAGACCGAATTTGTTAATGTTTTCTTCCATGGAATAGCGGTCATGTTTGTTGTATTCCACGGCGATGATCTGTCCGTCGCTGGCGATCATGGCGGATTCCACAGCGATGCTTTCACCGCTGATGATACAGATGGTGTCCTGATCGTCCAGATGAAGCTTATTGACGATTATGGAACGGATCTCACTGGCCACGTAACGGACAGAGCCCTGAGAAAAATTATCGTTCTGCATGCCGATTCGGTAGGAACTTCTGGAGTTTGGATTGAAAATCAGCATAACGGACGGGCTGGTGATCTCCGTATCGATCATTTCTGAAAGCTTGCATATATTTACGCTGCCTTCCGGATTCAGCCCGGTTTTGAACCAGATGTCGCAGTCGCCGAGACCGTAATCCCAAAGATTAAAGAAAAAGTTCGGATCTCCGGCATCGGCAAAAACGAGAACTCTTTTGTGTGTCTCAATAGTAGGGATCAGGTTCTTCTGTTTTTTACTGATATCAATTAATTTGATTTTTTCAATATCAAGACCGGCTTTTTTGGAAAAATATTCAAGCCAGGCGAGAATCTGTGTGTTGGTGAAGGAAGATTTGTTGTTAAGCATGGGAAGACCTCCTTTTGATATAATTATATTTATTTTAGTACAATATATGAGAAAAGGCAAGAAATGAATAGATTTCCTTGTAAAATTGCCACAAAAGTTGTAGAATTAAAAAGATAAAATAAGAAGGGAAGATGAAGGGTGAAGATATCGACAAAGGGACGGTATGCATTGCGGCTGATGCTGGACATTGCATTGCATGAAAAAGAGGGCAGACCGGTTCGCATTAAGGATATTGCCAGCCGGCAGGATTTGTCCTGCAAATATCTGGAGCAGATTATTTCCGCGCTGCATAAAGCGGGCTACGTCCGCAGTATTCGCGGCCCGCAGGGCGGATACCTTCTGACGAGGACGCCGTCTCAATATACGGCGGGGATGATTCTCCGGCTGACCGAGGGCAGTTTAGCTCCGGTATCCTGTCTGGAAGGAGAGGAAAACACCTGCAGCAGGCTTAATGAGTGCGCCACGGTGATTCTGTGGCAGAAGCTTAACGACGCCATCAGCGGTGTGGTGGATACGGTAACTCTTCAGGATCTGATGGAATGGCATTGTGACAGGTGTGGAAACCATTATGTCATATAAAGTGTGTCAAAGATGAAAAGAAAGAGTTTAAAATAATGATCGGACAGTATTCTTTATACCAATGGCTGATATTTTTTTATATTTACAGTTTTTTTGGATGGATATTTGAATCATCTTATGTGTCTTTGCGAAAAAAGAAATGGGTGAACAGGGGATTTCTGATGGGCCCGTTTCTTCCAATATACGGAGGCGGCGCGGTAATGATGCTCTTTGTATCGGAGCCTTTCCGCTCCAATTTAATACTCACTTATTTCGCAGGAGCGGTGGGAGCCACTCTGCTTGAGTTGGTTACCGGTATCGTTATGGAAAGTATTTTCAAGATAAAATACTGGGATTATTCCTCAAAAAAATACAACTATAAAGGGTATATCTGCCTGTCGTCCACCATTGTGTGGGGATTTTTTACTGTGTTGATGAATGAAGGGATTCACCCGTGGATCACTGCTTTTCTGAAGACGGTGCCGGTTCTGCCTCTTCATATTGTTTTTGGTATTGTTTCCGTGCTTTTTATCGTTGACCTGGCGGTGTCTGTGAAGGAAGCGCTGGATCTTCGGGACATGCTGGAGAAAATGGAGAGTCTGCGCGAGGAAATGCTGCGGCTGCGGCGGAGAGCGGATGTTGTTATTGCCTGTCTGGATGACAGCTGGCGGGAATTTGTGGAAAAGAATCCTGCTGCAGACCGGTTTGGAGAGATTTACAAAGGTCTTGAACTTCGTTATAATAAGATCAGGCAGAGTGTCATGGAGAAGGGGATACTCACAGATGACCAGAGAAATGAGCTGGGTGAGCTGAAAGAACGTTTTAACGTGCTGATCGAACAGCTGGAGAAGCTTCGAAAAGGAAAAACGCACACAAGGCTCAGGAAACGTCTGAGAATACGAATCCTCGGCAATCCGACCATGACTTCCGCGCGCTACCCGGTCTCTCTGGAGTCTCTTAAAGAGCGATTCCGGGAATCCAGAGAAGAAGAATCCCGGAAAGACTAAGGGCGGCAATACATTTTCACACATATTTTTATGAAAGAAAGGACTATACTATAATGAATTTGAACTTAAAAGGCATTCGGATTACAAGATGTGAGTTCCACAATGAGATGGGACCAAATACAAAATTGAATCTTCAGGTAAATGTTAATAATCAGATTAAGCTTCCGAAAGATATGTCGGCGGAATCGGTGGGAACAGTCATCACAAAGGTGATGGTGGGATCTCCTCTGCATCCTCTGTATCTTTATCTGGAACAGGTCAGCAGTTATGCCGATACCGACGAAGTAAAGGGGGAGACTCCGGATATGGAAAGTATGATGAGCCTCTACAAAACCATCTGTGTACCGATGGCTATGAAGGAGCTGGAAGAGACCATTAAAAAGATTTGTGCGGTTTATCATATTCCGGAGATTAAGATTCAGAAAAATGACAATACAGAGAAAGGACGGCATGGTTATTTGAACTGATCGGATATTCTTTGGAAACGGCATTTCAGTCTGCGGGCATTCTGCTGCACCGCCGGCAGGTATTTCATCGGACACGGTCATACTTACAGAAATATTACAATAGCGAGAAGTTATTAAGATAGTATGAAGTTGCCGAAAAAGAATTGACGAACGATGAAAGATGCGGTACTGTTTATCATAAATGATTGATCAACAAATGACGTGCGTCATGCCTTTTGTGTCAGGCGGCGCACGGATGCACTAGTTAGAATATCAGAACCCGAAAGGTGATTTTTATGAGAGACAAATTAAATCAGTATAAACATGTTTTGTTGTTGTTATATTTTCCTTTTTATCTGGCTGCTTTCCGCTATCTTGAGAATATAAGACCGGATCGTTTACACATTATCAGTTCACCCCTGGACCAGTACATTCCGTTCATACCGGTGTTTATCCTGCCGTATCTGTTCTGGTTTCTTTACATTGCGGGACCGGGTCTTTATTTTCTGTTCTGTGAGAAAGAAGTATTCTGCCGGCTGATGTATTTTGGAATGATAGGAATGACTGTCTTTCTGGTGGTGTCCTGGGTATATCCGAACGGTCTTGCCATCCGGCCGGACAGTTTTGCTGATGACAATGTCTTCACGCAGCTGACGAGATTTGTTTACAGTGTGGATACCGCGACAAATGTCCTTCCAAGTATCCATGTTTTTAATTCTGTGGGCATTTATCTGGCGGTGAAAGACAGCGAGCGCCTGAGTCAGAAAAAAGGAATACGGTATGCGTCGCTGATCATGACAACCTTGATCATTTTGTCCACCATGTTTGTGAAACAGCATTCCGTGGTGGATGTCGTTGCCGGACTGACATTGTCCTACGTTTCCTATGAACTGGTTTATGGCGGCCGGGCCGTACAGATATGGAACAGCATGAACATGGTGAAATACCGTAAAAAAGAAGAATTGAAGTCCTGACAGCGTGACGGGCAGATGACCGCCATAGCAGAGGAATATATAAACTGCCTGGAAGGGAAGAGGACAGCATGAGAAAAATTATGTTTGTAGGACGGAGTGAGTCAGGGAAAACTACGCTTACTCAGGCGATGAAGGGAAAAAAGATCATTTATCATAAGACACAGTATGTGAATCATTATGACGTTATCATTGATACGCCGGGAGAGTATGCGGAGACGAAGCGTCTCGGCGGTTCTCTGGCTGTATATGGAGCGGAATCTGACGTAATCGGACTGCTCATAAGCGCTACGGAACCTTTCTCTCTTTATCCGCCCAACTGCACTTCTCAGAGCAATCGGGAGGTTGTGGGTATTGTGACGAAATGCGACCACTGGGCGGGAGACCCGGAGCAGGCGGCGGAATGGCTTCGTCTGGCGGGCTGCAAAAAGATTTTCTATACCAGCTCTTTTACCGGTGAAGGTATTGCCGATATCATCTCGTATCTCAAGGAAGAGCATGAGACTCTGCCATGGGAGACGGTAAAAGCACAGTATGATAAGCTGGAATACGGAAGTAATGCTTCGGATGAAGACATGAACATCAACGGCGTGGTGGTGTAATTCATATGTAATCATATAAAAAGCGGATGCAGGAGCGGCGCCCGATGGCTGTCTCATGCATCTGCTTTTTTGATAGGCGCATTCGGATAAAATCCGGTTAAGCGCAAAAAAAATAAGCTCCCTGCCGGACTTGAGACATCCCTTTTATATGGCTTATTTATGCGGTATTTTCAGTTTTGGATATTCAAAAGGGGCAGGCAGGGGGCAAAGTTATAAGATTCGTATTCCGGCTAAAAGCTGGTTCTCTTTTTCCCGCAGCTTCTTCGTCACATGCAGATAGATCTTTCGGGTAATCTCGCTGTTTTCATGCCCCAGACGGCGCGAGATCACTTCGATAGATATGCCCTGCTCCATGAGGAGGCTGGCGTGTGTATGACGCAGTGTATGGGGTGTGATTGGCCGGCCGATGCTTTTTATGGCATTTTCCTGCAGGTAAGCATTGTAAGAATAATAGTTAAGGTGTCGGCCCTGATCCTGGAAAAACAGATTACAGCCGGTGACCATGCGCAAAGAAAGGGCATCGTATTTCAGGCTGCGGCATAATTCCAGAAGTTCATCCTGCATGTACACATCCCGGGAGGAGGAACCTGTTTTTGGCGATGTTGTGACGTTATTGATCATATCATAATTCTTGGAGACTTTAATCATCCGATTCTTCAAATCAATATCCGAGATTTCCAGGGCAGCGGCTTCTCCAAATCGAAGGCCGGAGAGAGACAGAAATTCAGTCAGATTCCTCCATTTTTCGACAGTCATGTTTTCAATCAGACATTTCAGTTCCGAGGCTTCCAAAAATTTGTCCTGTATCTTCTCCTTATGCGGTATGTCCTTGAACCGCTCAATCTTATCCAGGTAGGAGATATCTTTTAACAAATCATTCTTATAGCCCCATCGAATCAAAGCCTTGAAACGTGTCAGGTGCTCGTTGAGTGTACCGTTCTCTTTCCCGGAAGAAAGAAAAGAATCCCTGACATATCTGGCCGTGAGCCGATCCACCAGAACATTCTCGCCAAGCATCTTCATAAGAGTATTGCAGGCATGATAATTTCTGCTGTATGTGGATTCTTTCACCACAAGCTTCTGACTTTTCCGATATTCTGTTACCAGTTCCCGAAGGGTGATATCTTTCTTCACGATCACATCTCTTGCCAGCGCCTTCTCAATCTTCGCCGCGAGAGCCGTCTGTGCCTGTTTTCGGGAAGAGGCAGTGTTTTTCTCCAGTGTCACGGAAACGCGCCGCATTTTGCCTGTCAGGTAGTCCTCATAGCGTTCTATGTATTTATATTTACCGTTATCCAGTTTTTCAACCCACATATGCACCATCCTTCCTTAAAAATGGGTATAAAAATAACAGCCAGAGAATGTTTGTTCTCTTGCGGTGGCTGCCCGGAGATGATACAATATTTTTGCGTTTTGGTTGCATCATCTTCGGATATGTAACTGTTTCCGCTCCTGTTGGCGCAGGGGCGGATTTTTTTATCATAAACTGTTTAAATTACGCCAGTTGTGTGGGAAGCCCATTTCATTCAATATTTCATTCCTGGTTAAGAGGTTAAGCTTTTTATCTAAAGTTCCAATAGCGCGAAAAATTTCTTTACTCATTCGCTTAAAGTCGTTATTTGATAATAATCTTTTTAATGCAATTAAACAAGCAAATAAATCGCGTTTACCTTGTAAATATTCTCCGTTTTCATTTTGGCTAATATTAAGTTGTTGATGATAAGGAGTTGTGGATAACGGCTTTTTTGTCCGAAAACAGTATATTCGATTTCCGTGTGCACAAAAATTTCTTACAGTGGAAATATAAGCAAGGGCATTTTCAAGCTCATTGTCCATTATGCCAAAGCAACGTGATACATTTTGACGTTCTCGCGGCAGCATTAAACTGTAGAATTTACTGATTGTACCTAGAGTTAAGATGTTGTTTAAAACCCATAAAGGTATGTAACCATGTATTTTCAAGTAGTGTGATATGCTTGGGTCAGTGCTATGATTGGCCGTTTGCCGTTGGATTTCGGCAATAAGGCTTGTTATTTTTGATTCAGAATCTCGCAAGGCTGTATTAAAATTAGTATAAACCAAATAATTTTTATGTCCATGCGCCTCGGAAAAATAGTAGGATATCAAACTTTTAACATGAGTTTCTGCTTCTAGAATATATCTAAAGAAAATATCTCGGAGTACACGATCAAACTGGTAAAGAGCGTTAATTTCGTTCATTGTAGTCCCTGGTCGATATTTTACCTGTTCGGATTCGCTATCTAAGAAAAGTTTGTTATATCCATTTATAAGATTGTAATAGCCGTGTTTTTCTAAGACCCGCTTTGCGTAATCCCGAGAAGAGGCATCCTCGATGGTAACACCGCGTTCCTTCAAAAGATCTACAAGATCATCAAGTGTTTTAAAAATCTTTTCTTCCATAAGTGCTCCTGTAAAATAAAAAGACCCCGGGCCCGAAGGACACCGGAGTACGTTCCAAAATATTATATGTGCCAAACAGAAATAAATTCCTATTAGTGGCTTAATAATAGCATGTTACTTCTCAAGTGTCAAGTAATTCGAAAAAAATTCCTGTTCCATATCTCTATGGATAAAATTGTTTTCCGCTCCTGCCTAAGCAGGGGCGGATTTTTCAATTGGTGACAATTTGTCGCCGTTTGTGCGCTGGCGCAAAAATATTTTTATGCCGCCTTCGGATAATCAATCACTGTTACTGTGATCTCGCTGGAGATTCTTTGGATACCATCTAAGATGGCTTCGATTTTTCTGGCAACAGGATCGGAAAAATATTCTTCACCGCATTGAGTACATTTTTCACATGGAACATTTTTGATCACGATGATATAGTTATCAATCTTTTCAACGAAATCAGTAGTTGCTTTTTCTAAAGATCCACCACAATATACACACATATTTATCGCTCCTTTCTGGTTTTCATATCGCTTTCCCATTCATTCTTATCAGGGTAATATGCAGTGATGGCATAAAGAAATTCCCCATCACTCCCTACCACATCATGCAATGCTGTCCCTGGTCTTATCCATCCGAGAATCAGGCAGCTCGGAGTGGGCCTGTCATCTGGGTATTGACGTATGATCTCGCCACACATGATACATTTCTCAAAATCATCCATGCTGATGTGTCGTTCTCGCAAACGCTTCAAAGCGTGGCGGGACCATTTGATATTCTTGTCTGTACACAGTTTTCGCAATTGTTCTATTTCCAATGCCAAAATGAATCACCTCCCTGTGTTTGGATTATAATCTTTATATCTTAATCTAATCAAATATTCCTGATAACCAAGAGCACGCGAAAGCTGAGACACTGTTAGATCAGCGTAATCACATAGTTCGTTGTCTGATACCAGTAAATTCATGGCGAAGCGATCGGCTTCGATCTCGTACTTCGTGGTATTTAATTGTGTCCGCGAATCCATGAAAATCGCGTTCGATTTTTTATGCAGGAGCATATGTCCCATTTCATGCGCGCAGACAAACTTCTTGTCTCTGACGTTTAACGCGTCGTCTATGTAAATGATATTGTTCCGCTGAAAGTATTGATAAAACCCCCGTACTCCATGAAGGGGATAAAACACCACTATGGCGTTGAGGTTATCAATAATCTCGAAAGGATCCCGTGTATTATATTTTCTGGCAAAGGAGTTCGCCAGCTTTTTAATATCCATAACATCAATCCTTTTTATACTTTTTCGGAGTGTACTTCTCCTTGTTCTTTTTCTTCGCCATCTCCATCCCGATCTGCATGGCTGACAGGATAGATTCCACGGCCTCCGGGGACGCCGGATCGCCGTCAAACATCAGTCCGTCCTGCTTTAACAGCTCCTCGGTGCTGGCGAGAATCTCTTCGATATCCTTCTTATCTTTAGGTTTTAACTGCGGTTCTTTTTCGCTGTCCTCCTTTCCGGTCATGAGGTAGTCTATCGAAACACCGAAGTAATCAGCCAGTTTTTTCATATTTTCTGATTTGGGTGTACTTCGACCACGTTTCCAGTCACTTAATGTAGATTGCGTTACTCCCGTAGCTTTAGCCACTTTGTATGCGCTTACTCCATATTTTTGTAATAGTTGCTCAAAAATCTCATACATTATTTGTCTACCTTTCACAAATATAGGCAATACTATGGAAAACCGATAATATATGGTTGACATTATCGAAAATGCATAGTATAGTATGAGTATGCAAAGGAAAACCGATAACTCCTGATGCATACTACGGAAATGTTTAAGTTATCTGATAAATAAATGCTATCACATTTCCGTAGTAATTACAACTATTAATATACGGAAAGGCGGTGTAAAATTGTACGAAAAATTTAAGCAGTTATTGGATAAAACCAACAAAACCGCTTATCAAGTATCAAAAGATACTGGAATTCCTCAATCAGTTTTGTCTGACTGGAAAAGAGGCAGAAGCAACGTGAAAACTGACAAGCTTAAAATCCTCGCGGATTATTTCGGAGTGAAAATTGAATATTTTCTGGAAGAGTAGGGGGTGAAAGTGGATGGTTGATGAATGGTTGGGGAAGGCCATCAGAAAATATCTAAAAGAACAAAGATATACGCAGATATCTATTTCAAAAAAGACCGGGATACCGCCGGATAAATTAAGTGCTTCGTTGAATGGAAAAAGACGTTTTACTTTTGATGAATATTCTTTAATTTGCGGGGCGCTTGGAGTAAATACTGATGCATTTGTTCATCCGAGACTACCGGGGAGAAAGGAAAATGATGCAAACAAAAAAATATAAAGATAAAAGTAGATTATAGTGAAAGAGATATGACACTTAGAAAAACACAAAAACAAAAAAATAAAAGAAGCCAATTCATTGGCGAAAGAACTGGCTTCTAAAAAATGATTTACATATTAAGCTCTAGTTTAACGGAATTATGGCAATGTGGGCATGTATTATTGCCTATATAGGCAGCAAAATGCCTTTGACAATGTGGACAGGTTATTTCATGAGTGTTACGCATAATTGATTTTGTTGCATGCTCCATAATGGAGTTTTTTAAATCGCGTTCTAAACGTTTCATATCAGATTTACTATTAAGCTTGTATTTTTTTGAAATTTTTATCATCACCTTTCTATTATATTTTAGAAGCTTCTGATAGTTATAGTATACCACAATATATGGAAAGTCAAGATAAATATTTCTAAAAACACAATATAAAAGGAATATTAAAAAAATAAAGCACAATATATTGTGGATATTTTTTATTATGAAATATAATAAATTATATGTAGTTGGAGAAAAGTTTCATAAAACTAAAGTTTTTTGAAAGGAGATGGTCGAAAACGCAGTACAGTGCACAAATAGAGAACTTTCTTCGGTTCCTGATGAACTGTGATGAGAAGTATAACATAGCGGTCCAAAAGGAAAACGATGCTGACGCAGCCACGCAGGATATCTTGCATCACATCGAACTGAAGGAAAATACCCAGCAGGATTATATCCTCGAAGGTCTGCAGCTTCACCGAGTCCGGAGGGAGCGGCGCCATGCAAAGGACACTCAGCGGCTGACAAAGCCAATTAAAGAATGGGAGGCATCCAATAAGCGTGTGATCCGCGACCTGGAGAAGCTGCTGGGTGAGGTCCGGAGGCAGGAACGGTACATAGAAAACCGATCTTATACGCCGAAGACAGATGTCCTGCGGATATTGGAAGGAGGTGAGGAATAGATGAAGACCGTTGAAAGACCATTGCATATCATTGAGCAGATCAGGGGATTTGCCTACATGTCCGATCAGCAGCTTGCCACAGAATTTAACATGTCAAAGCGTACTGTCCAGCGGAAGCGGCGCGGCATCGAGGCGGAGATGGAAAAGGGCAGGTATAACAAATACGCCATCGCAGGGAACCTGACGAATGTATATGTATTCATTGATTACATGAAGTTTGAGAAGATGCTCAACAACCCGGTACTGCGGAAATGCGTCCCGGAATTTGAGCCGGAAGAAATCATGCGGATCTGCGGATTTAGCCAGCAGGTACGCGTGGCCGCAGAGGTATAAAAAAATGCACCCAGGGAGCGGCAACTCCCGTAGGGCGCAAAACAAACTAAACACTTATAGTATACGCCCATAGAAAGGAAATGGGAAGATGAAATTTTTAAAACATTTAGTCAGCGCCATCCTGATCGCCGCCAGCATCGCCATTCTGGCCTGGCTGGTAGTCAGTTGGGTGGACGTACTGATGCATAATGACCCCATCACCGGGGACAAGCAGTACATGCCAGGCAATGCGATTGTGTTGATGGTAGAGCTGGCGGAGTAGGAGGAGAAGACATGGTCACAGCAATGATTGAAGCGAAAGATAAAAAGACAACAAGAACTATGGAAGGAGATGCCGTCATAGCCTTTGCGATCAGGGAGATAACAGACAATGCAAGCGGTGTATCAATAGCTATCACCGGAACAATGAGGCCTGTACATACGGCAAACGCGCTCGGTGATGCGATGGCCGAGATCCTGAAAGAGCTTGCAAATGATAGCAGCGTTCCGGAATCGGTGTTATCAGTGATTTTCTTAAAACAGTTTTTAAAAATGCGGGGAGAGAGCGATGAGACAGCCATCTAAAGAAAATCCAATCAAGATCTTACGCTTTGCGGACAAACGCCTATGGTGCTTCAGAGGAACCACGGAAGAAGCGTGGGAGTTTGCCAGAAAAAAAGAAAAAGAACTGGGCGTGAAATGCGTCGCGATCAATTAAAACGGGGGATGCAAAAAAATGCATCCCCCAATGACTATAGATAGCCAAAAACACTATATTCATTGTACTATCTGTAGCTCTGAAAATCAACGGAAAAATTGAGGTAATACAATGAAAAAAAGAGCGAAACAGACCGTCGCGAAGGGGCTTGTAATAAATAGTAACAAGTCACCACATAAAAAACAGAAATACATAGAATACGACTACGAAGGGCTGTTTAACCAGAGCATGGAAGACTGGGACGAGTTCTTTGTGGAACAGCTTCTGAAGATGGGGAGGACACGATGTGTCTATGCCACGAAGGAAATATATGCAGGAAATCAGCTGGAGATAGAGATCTATCCAGAGTTCACCAGAAAGCAGGCGGAGACGCTTTACATCCGGCAAGTGGATAAAAAGCAGCAGCAGGAGAACCAGAAGAAACTCAACAGCCGAAACAGCCGGAAAAAGTTCTGGCGGTTATGCGAGCATAATTTTCACAACGGGGATTTCTGGATCACCCTGACTTATGCCAAAGAACCGGAAGGGATAGAGGAGGCGGTGGGGAATATGCAGAAGTTTATCAAGAACATAAATGGGAAGCGCCGCCGCAGGGGACTGCCGAACGCGAAGTATCTGTATGTGACAGAAGAAGTGAGTGAGGACGGGGAAGTGGTGCGGGTCCACCACCATCTGTTCATGGACAGCATGATGGATTTGGACACTGTCATGAAGACATGGAAGCATGGCGGGCGGAACGAGTGCCGCCGGGTAGAAAAAGACGAAGACGGCATCAGCGGTGCCGCAGCGTACACGGCAAAGGAGAAGGCGGACACCCGGCGGAAAAAATATAAAAAGCGCTGGAATGGCAGCAAGAATCTGGAGAAACCGCCGGAGAAAAAGCATCACCAGACCAAAGAAAAAGACATCCGACGGATGGTGCGGGACCGGGGATATATCGAACAATATGTCAAAAACACAAGGCTGCGGAGTGGGAAAAAACGGTATGACGGCTATACCTATTCGCACAGCAGCGTGTATTTTAATGATTTTAACGCGAGGTTTTATATCCGCATACGGATGCGGCGGGAGGGAGGTGATGACTATGTTCCGCATTGACATTTATTTAGAGTCCTCTTCCTGGTTCTTGGGCGTCCGGGAGCGCTGGGGCGGCTATGTGATGGCCTATGAACGGAAGGACGGAGAACTGTACACCGTAGAGGGGTTCCAGAAGATCACAGGGACTTACAACCATGTGCTGCTGCACATGCTAAATGCTGCCCTTGTCCGGGTGGGGAAGCCCAGCGAGATCCACGTGTGTTCGGCCAATGGCTACATCCTGGACATGATGGAGCATAACCTCTCTACGTGGGCAGCGAATGGTTTTATGAACAAGCGCGGCGAACCGGTCAAAGATGCCGCAGAGTGGAAGGTACTGTGGAAGCTGTCCCGGAACCACATCATTATCCCGGAGCATGGCCTCCATGAGTTTTCCCACTGGATGAAGGGGGAATTCTTTCGGATTGGTCGCGAGGGGAAGATTGTGGACAACTCTGTGGATAAAGCCGAAAGGCCGTATAAATACAAGACTGGGAAGGAGATAAAGAATGTTTGAAAAGTTTGGAGAATTTGATTCCCACGAGGAGATCAATGAGCTGGCCATAAACCTGTCCAATGAGGGTGACACGGACAGCATCTATGCGCTGGCGCAGGAAAACGGCATCCCGCGCGAGATCGCCGAGATGTTTATCGCCGGGGATGCCCCGGAAATCTGCGACGCCATGACGGCGGCCATCGGCAAGATCGATGTCGAGTGCGCTGCGCTGAAACCCGAGGAGATCATGGCGGACTGGGTTGAGTACATCAAGGCCTGTTGCTTCAGCGATGACGAGATGGCGCAGGCGGTGCGCCGCAAAGGGAAATCCTTAGAGGGATGCATCGCGGAGTTACTGAAATGGAGCTTCGGCCACCAGACAGAGATCAACGAGAAGATTTTAAAGGCTGCCAAAGTCACTGCCAGCCGGGTGACGCTGGGAATTCCCGGCATGGCCACAGCGAAGCGGATCATTAGAAACTATTACATGGGAGGTGGGAAAAAGTGAAGCGGACAGCATTATTAAGGGACGTTCCACCCTGTGCGGCGCCGGATGGGATCAGTGAGGATGTGCTGGCGGTGAGCCAGATTGTAGAACATGACGGGAAAAGTATTCTGAACATTGATCTGTTTTATGATGGCGTCCTCCGGGGGAGGTATTTTGCCGACATCAAAGAAAAATGCCATAACGCCAATGTAGACGGGAAATGGTACAGATGCTCACTGAACAACGTGGCGAGGGTATGCAAAGGAAAAGAAACGCTGAAAGGATACGATTACTATTTCGATGAAGACTGGAAATATGCCAGCAATGCGGACGCGGATAGGGCATGGGAGTACCTCGGAAACCGCATTGATACGTTCGAGTATAAGACAAACCAGGTTAAGTATGAAAGAGCCTATCAGCGCAAGCGTCAGAGGATTGATAGCATCATGAATGCAATCCCATGCATCCCTGACGGCGTAGAAGCATGGCTGGACGAGGAGATATTCCCGGGGGATTACCTGTTTTTTAAAAGAGACAAACGGACGGGGTATACCTGTACCGCCTGCCGGGCAAAAAGCTGGAGGAAAAAGCCATGGAAGCACGGCGAGATGACGACCTGCCCGAAATGCGGCGCGGAGGTCAAAGCGTACAGCCGAAGAAACGAGATCATGAAACGAGAACCAGTCGTCATACTGCAGCCCCACGGGGAAGGGTGGCTGGAACGGCAGTGCCTTGCGGAATGCCGCTGGAGCAGCGCCGGAAAAGAGATCAAAATCTATGAAGAGATCCGCGTGATCATCGGCAAAAGCAAATGCTACGGAACCGAATACTACGGAACGCGCCGGTTTGCCGATGAGACCGAACAGGACTGGTGGGACAGGAACGGGGCAAACAAGCACTTTGCACCATCCTATCTGTACCCGGACAACCTCCAGGAAACGCTGCCCTGTGGAGGGTTGGAACATAGCGGGCTGGATGTGATCGCAAAAGAAAAGGTAAAGCTGAATATCAACCGCTTTATCTTAAGGTATAATGATCAGCCATGGTTGGAATACCTGATAAAGGCGGGGCTTTACCGGCTGGCAGCGGATATTGCAAACAGTTATTATGTGCCGGAACTCATCTGTCCATATGGCAGCAGCCCGAAAGGCACACTGCAGTTGGACGGAAACCGGGTAAACCGCCTGAAACAATTAAACGGTGGGCTGAATACCCTGGGATGGCTGCAGTATGAAGAGGAGTCAGAGTTTGATGGACGGCGCATCAAGATATCACAGGAATCCCTGGAATATTTGGATGCGAAAAAAGTGCGCCTGGAAGACTGCCGGATGATCCTGCAGGAGTTGGGAAGCGTGAACCGGATGGTGAACTACCTGAAAAAGCAGAAAGAATCCCCACGAACGGTCGTGCAGACCTGGAGGGATTACCTCAGAATGGCCCGCCAGGAGGGGTTGGACGTTACCGACGATATCGTGCGGCTGCCAAAAGACCTGGAAGCCCGCCATGACCAGCTGGTGGAACGCATCAACGCCCGCCGGGACGAAGAGCGCCGGATGAAGGAGAAAGAAAAATACGCATATCTTGACGCCCGGATCCGGGAACGCCTGACGGATGTAAAGAGGTATTTCTGGGAGGACGACACCTACATGATCGTTCCGGCCGGCCGATGCGAGGAGCTCGTTGAAGAAGGGCGCGCCCTGCACCACTGTGTGGGGGCGAACGACTTCTACATGACTGCCATGGCGGATGGCAGGAGCTGGATCTTGTTCCTGCGGAGAAAGTCAGAGCTGGACAAGCCCTATTACACCATTGAGATCAACATGTACACCGACGAGATAAAGCAATACTATTCGGCATATGACCGCCAGCCGGACAAAGAAGTAATCAGGAAGGTATTAGATAAATTTAGGCGAAGTTTGAGAAAAACACAGAGAATACCAGCGTAAGGAGGAATTATGGAATACGTACAATTAACCTTAGATGATTGGTTAAATATCAAGGAAAAGCTGAGGAAGGAACTGCAGGGCGTCTCGGAAGGGTTTATCCGGATTGGATACCAGTTAAAGAAAATCAAGGAGCAGCGGCTTTACGAGAACGATGGTTACCACGATATCAACGAGTTCGCGAAGGCAGAATACGGCCTTCACCCGTCCACGGTGTCCCGGTTTATCGCCATCAACACGAAGTACAGCATCGACGGCAACTCCGAGCGTCTCCGCCCGGAGTTCGCCGGCATGGGAAGTACCAAGCTGGCCGAGATGCTCACGCTTCCGGATTCGGACATGGAAATGATCCGCCCGGAGACCACCAAAGAGAACATCCGGGAGTTAAAGCGCTTTAACCGCGATACCCCGGATGAAGTCCCAGAGGAAGTGGACATGCGGAGTACCCTGGAGACTATCGTGGAGGAGTTCTTCCGGAAAGAACCGGACCTGCTGAATGAAATTTACGGGGAAGCCCTGGAGCTTCCAGAGATGGTAGACCGCATCAACCCGTCTGGAAATAGAACCTTCCGGACCGGTCTATGGTTTGTATCTATGTTTTCAGAGGCCGAAGGGTTAAAGATTAAACAGTTCGGCCAGAAACCGGAAACCGTCACCTGGGGAGCATTTGCCGCAGCCATGGATATTGTATTTACCGGCGGCAGCGGGAAAAGAACGTGGGAGGAGCACTATGGAGAAGAAACCGAAGAAGAGACCAAAGAAGCCGTGGAGGAAGACACTCCGGCAGCGGAAGCGCCAGAGGTAGAAGAGAAAAAACAAGAATTCCGTCCGGAACCCGAGGATCATGTTGAAAACGCCACTGATAGGATAGATCAGGGTACTGCTGAAGAACTGAAAACACCGCCGGAAGAAATTGCGCCGGCGCAAGAAAACCGCATAAACAGTAGTGCGGCAGAGGACTCAGAAGAGAATGTCGGGAGCGCGGAGGTACTGCAGGAACCGGAGAAAAAGATCATGCTCATGCAGCGCCGGAGATACATGGCCACTCTGAGTCTGACCGATCTGGCCGACTACCTGAGCAGACATTTATCTGTCGGCACATTAAAGGATAAAGAAGAATTGCTGGCATGGCTGAAAATGGAGGTGGAAATCTAATGTTTTTAAAAACGACACAATTCAAGAAGCTGTTAAAGGAGTTATACACCGGGACGGGAGTGGAAGTGTTCAACACCGGAGAAGAGCTGCGGATTGGTGGCGGCTACTGGATGGTAGTCGTGAAAGCCGGGAAGATCAACAAAGAAAATCTGGCAGCTATCATCGAATTTACCGGAAACCTGCCGGAGCTGGGGAGAGGATTCTGCGCGGGGAAAGACCGGGAAAACCAAGGGAGCTTTAAGCTACAGGCATCCATCGAGGGAAATGTCGAAGATGAATTATATATCAGCCGCATTAATTTCCGCTATGGCAATGACGTGAGCCTGCGGATCCCGCAGGGAGAAAACAGGAAGATCTATCTGATCAAAGAAGATATCCTGAAACTGATTGATGTGTCAAAGCTGGGACCGGAAGAGACAACACCGAACGGCCCGTTCCTGATGGCTAATGGAGCCATCGAGTGGAGCAATAACATAATGACACTGCAGGTGGGGCAGGTGAAATCTGAAGACTTTAAGGCAGCCATAAATGCACTGGAGAAGATCCCGGAGGGTATCGTATGATCGAAAAGTACCATAAGAAAAAGAAGGGGAAAAAACATAAGGCAAGCATCCTGCACCGCCGGGATGGGACGTGCTTCCTTTGCGCCATGCATGGTGATTATCGGTACCACAAAGTCCTGCATGAGCATCACATCTTCGGCGGAGCCAACCGGCCACTGTCAGAGGCGGAGGGACTGAAAGTGTATTTGTGTATCCCACACCACGTAGACGGCCCGGAGGCAGTACATAACAATGCAGGTAACATGCTCATTCTGCGGCAGATCGGGCAGCGGGAGTATGAGAAGACACACACCCGTGAAGCGTTTATAGAAAAGTTCGGAAAAAACTATTTGTAAGGAGGAGACCATGAAACAAGAATTAGTATCAAACATGAACGAGATGAACCAGGCGTTGCACATCCGACCTGGTGCCGTGTATTGGATGGACTGGAAACGCGAGATTAACGAAAAGGCACAGGCAATCAAAGTGACGGTGGAAGACATTTATCCTCATGTCATCATTGTCAAAGACAAATACGGCAGACGCATCGGCATCCCCGCCGCATCAGCAGCGATTGACCTGAGACTGACAAAAGAGCGGCATGCAAGCTAAGGAGGAATGACCATGGAAAGATTAACAATAAAGTATGGGGAATTGTTTGTGCCAAAGAAGACATGCACGATAGATCGTTTTGGAGAAGCAGATGATTGTGACTCATGTGACAGTGTTTGTGAATCAGATTGCGAAAATTGTGCAGTGCAAGAATGCTTTACACGTTTAGGGGAGTATGAAGATACCGGCCTCACTCCGGAGCAGATCCGGGAGATTGACCGCCTGTATGCTGAGAAATGCCGGGAGGTAGCCGAGCTTCGGCAGCGGGATACACCGGTAAAAGTAAAGCCGATTGAGGTATATCATCCCGTTGGGTACAGAGTAGGACAGTGTTTAAAATGCGGAAACATAGTCAGGGATTATATGAAATTCTGCTTTGATTGCGGCTGTCGGCTGGAATGGGGAAGCTGGGAGGAATGGGAGAACTACGATGAAAGATAGATATGAATGGTACAAATCGAAGGGCATATGTGTGCAGTGCGGGCAAAAAGATGCGTTTCCTGGATACGTGAAGTGTCCGGAGTGCATCGAAAAAGCAGAAGAAGCGTCAAGGAAATGCTGGGCAAATAAAGAAAAGAGAATCAGATACAATAAACGGGGGAGGGAGCGAAAAAGGGAACTAATCTCGGAGCGGAAAGAAAAAGGGTTATGTCCCAGGTGCGGAAAGCCGATAAGGAATGGAACATATATTTACTGCGATCGATGCAGAGAAAGGAAAAATGCTGCCGGGAGAGCAAAACGGGGACGGAGCCCGGGAGAACATTTCAGGGAGCGGATAGATCGCAGGGTGTGCATGTTCTGTGGAGGCGAGATTGCACCCGGATATAAATTATGCAAAAGCTGTCTGGAGAGATGTAGGGATAATTTTAAAAAATCTATGACGAAAGCGTCAGAGAAATGGAGAAAGGAGATCGGTGCGCAGTGGAATGCAAAGAAGAGGAGTTCCGGGAATGGCTGATCGAAAACGAACGGTCTGAAAATACGATTGATAGTTATATGCGGTCGGTAAAGCAGTTTTTTGAACTATTTCCGGAAGTGACCGAAAAGAACATGATCGAATATAAAAAAAGAAAACTTAATGAGAGTAGCCCGAAGACAGCGAATAACCGATGTATCGGAATGAACCAGTATTGTGATTTTATCGGAAAGTCTGAATGCAAAGTTAAGGGCATTAAAATACATAAGCAAAACACTGTAGAGAACGTGCCTACATTGGACGAATATAACTATATTCTGGGATGTTTAGAACAAGATGGTGACTGGAAAGCATACTGGATTATTAAATTCTTAGCAAAAACAGGAGCCAGGGCATCTGAGTTTATCAGGTTTGAGCGCTCACATCTGGAGAGAGGTGAAGTAACATTATGGACGAAAGGGAAGATTAGAAAAATACTGATTCCGGAAAATTTGATAGAAGAGAGCAAAGGATATTTTTCAAGTATTCCGGACAATAGGCTGATGTTCCCGAACAGATACGGAAGACAAATGACAACAAGGGGATTAGACAGCATAATCAAGAAATGTAAAAAATACGGAATAAGGGAAGAAATTCTTCATGCACATGCCTTCCGCCACTTATTCGCAGTACAGTTTTTAAAGCACAATAAAAATATTGCGCTCCTTGCAGATCTGATGGGGCATGAAAGTGTGGATACAACAGCGATCTATTTGAGGCTGTCGGCAAAAGAGCAGAAGAGACAGTTTAACAATGCAATGAATTGGTAGGTGCAATATGAAGCAAAGCATTAAAATATTGGGATATTATAAACGGATTAGAGACAATAGCGAATTTGTTTGTTATGAAGAAAATGGACGCACGTGTTTAACAAATGGAGTGATTGTATGGAGGAACTGGGTAAAAAAGAGATACCTTCCTCAATGCAAGAAGGTTAATGAGATTGATGTAAACAATATAATAAAAAAATTAAAAAGATACCATGAATATCATCCAATTTTGAAAATTTTAGAACGGGAAATTAAACAGGAAGGTAAGGAGGGCGAAAACGATAATGAAAAATAGATTACATAACCCGTGTCCGACATGCGTGGAATATAATTTCTGCCAGACGTTATTACCCTGTAAACGCCGGAAAGGATTTTTGAAACAGAGGCAGCGGATCAGGGCGCGTATAAAAGAGATCATGAGAAAAGCAAAGGAGGAGCGCGACCATGGACAACCTGAAATATAATAAATCCCACGCATCGGATCCGACTGCCAGAGACGCGATCGCGGCAGCGGACGAGATGCCGGAAAAGGTACATAATGCCATCATTATCATCAAAAAGTTTCTGGAAATTTGTGACATGGAGCTGGCAGCACGGGTACAGATCCGGGACAAAAAGACCGGACGTATCTGGAAGTAAAAACAGGGAGGTGGTTCCGTTGGACAGGACTATCCTGATAGAATACGAGCACATGAAAAATAGAATTAAGATATTGCGGGAGAGAATCCGAAAGCTGGAAAGAGAGATTGAAGATTTAAAAGAACAGATTGCATCTGATGTTGTATCCGGAGGATACGGAGGAAATCAGCATTTTAAAGTCGAAGGAATACCCAGTGGGATCCTGAAAAGAAAGCAGGAGTTACTGGAAAGGAGACGGACCCATCTTCAAAGGGAAGAACTGGAATTGTTGGAATTGACCAACGAAGCAGAAGAATACATACAATCTATATCTTCGTACGAACTGCGGAACATGTTTGATTTTTATTACCTGCAAAATATGGGATGGTCACAGGTAGCATATCGCATGAATTGCCTGTACCCAAACCGGAAGACACCCTATACGGAGGAGAGCTGCCGGCAGCGGAACAAAAGATTTTTTGATAAAATTAAATAATGTCACGCCATGTCACGAAAAAACGTGCTATATTTATAATCGGATAAATTATAAACCAGCTAAAGTATAGTTATCTCCTAAGTACCCCGTCGGATGCAGCAGCACCGGCGGGGTATTTTCATAGCTTACTGACGGCACGGTGCCAGCGCAGGGTGTCGTAGCTCCTCCTCTTGTGAAATTGTTGAATGGTTGATTTGTTTTAGGTTACACAGCCGCACCCGGCGGCTGATAGCGCTGGCACCGTGTTTTTTATTAGCGCATCTCGTGAATCTTAAAAAACACGTGCAACATGTATAAAAACTATTGACAATACGTGCAACACGTGTTATCATATAATCACAAGGAGGGATTAAATGAGATTCAGAGAAATGGATAAGATACTGAAAGCGGATGGATGGTACGAGGTTTCTCAAAGAGGTTCGCATCATCAATATAAACATCCGACGAAACCGGGGAAGGTCACAGTACCAGAACACGGCGGAAAAGACATCAATATTACGGTAGCAAAGAAAATATTGAAACAGGCGGGGCTGTAAAGCCCCGAAGCCCTGCGGTATCTTACTAAGGAGGTGTGTGAATGAAATTAGTTTATCCGGCAATCCTTACACCATATGAAGATGGTACGGGTGGATATGCCGTTGAGTTTCCAGACCTTCCAGGGTGCGTGACAGGTGGCGATAACATGGCGGATGCAATGTTTATGGCCGAAGACGCAGCCAGCGGATGGGTATTGACAGAACTGGAAGACGGAAAGAAAGCGCCGGAAGCAACAGCGATTAATGAAGTCAAAACAGAACCAGGGCAGTTTGTAAGCCTGGTGGCATTAGATATGGACGCATATGCAGCCAAATATGGAAATCATGCAGTGAAGAAAACACTGACAATTCCAGCATGGCTTAATACTTTTGTGGAACAGAATGGAATAAGTTGCTCAAGAGTATTACAAGATGCGCTCAGCAAAATGGCACAGGCAAGATAAAAATGAATCTCATTTAATATAAAGCATCAGGCATGAAAGTGTCTGGTGCTTTTAATTTAAAACAAAGAGGAGTGATATGCTCTGGGCAGAGGAAACAATCCGGAATTTCCTTACAAGGAGTGCCCCTCTAATTTAGGTGGGACGATTGAGACAGTGGAGGATGCGTTTGGACTGGCAAGAGAGAAGCGGATTCCGGAGGATTAGAGAAATGTTGCATCTGATTTGAAGCTGGAGCAGTTCTTCTTCCGGAGCATCAATGATGTCCTGAACGGACATAAACTCCGTAAGAACAGCAGAGGATGCCGCACCGTAGAGATTGCTGAAGGGCCGATCATCATCTTGGAGAAGCTGTAGTTCGCTAAACTTCAGATACAGGTTGGAAACCATATAGGTCTTCTCACGGGAGATACATCCCGCAAGATGCAGACGGTGCCTGGTAAGGCGCTTTAAAGCCAGATATTGACTGCCTCGCCATGGTTCACACTCAATCCGCCCAGCTCTGGCAAAATCTGCGATGACGAACGCATCAAGAGGGTCTGTCTTTGATAAGCCAATGAATGACTTTCTGTAATTGGCCGTCATCTTCGGGTTTAAACAAAAGACGTAGGGTTTGTAAGACATAAGGCGTTCGCAGGTGGACAGATAATTTGCGATATGAACACTGTAGACGGAAGTGGATTCCAAAGCGGCCACAACTGTTGTCAGATCCGGATGCTTATGCAGACAATCCAGGATCATACCGGCTAATTCCTCAGCTCCAGGCTGATTATTGGCGAAAGAGGAAGAGATGTACTTGTTCTTATAAAAATCCATAGCGTAAACGACATTGGATTTTGAACTTACGTCAATACCGACAAACAGAGTGGACATGAAGTTGATCTTTAACATGGTATCACCATCCTTTCCGATCGGGATTTGAGGAACCTGAAGGAGAGAGTTTATCCCGGGCTGTGTAAGGTGACTGGAACCTCGCGTTATCAGCATGCACCCTATCAGCATTTCTTGCTGGTGCTGTAACAGGGGATGCAGCTCCTGAGTAAACAGAATGTGCCATACACGCCGGGCTGCATGCTCCACAAGCAGGCACGGACGGACCGGCTGAAAGGTGAAAAAGCAGTGCCCTCAGACATCAGACTCTGCTGATATCATACCACGGAAGAAACTTTATTGCTATGTAACTATTGACTGTATAGAAGGGAATGGGATGAGGGGAGATCCCTCCTTGAACTCCTTACCTCTATACCATAAAAAGAATAAGTCTGTAACCTGAATTCTCTTGGCTACAAACTTATTATACGAGGTGATAATATGTTGAAGACAGGGAATGAAAAAACAATCAAGGATAGCAATTTTGAGGAGAAGAAAAATCAAAAAAATGAGCTGAAATGGTATCTTAATCAGTATTTTAGGGCTGTCACAAAAAAGGAACAGCTTGAATTGCGTTTACAAACACTTCGGGAAAGCATGGGTGCCGTCAAAGGAGTCAATTATAGCCTTGTGACAAACGGGAATACCAATAGATCCAGGGACGGAGCGGCAAGTGAAGTAATTCGGGTGAGAGAGATTGAAGAATGCGTAGAGAAGCAGAGGGCGAAAACGAACCAGGCGATATTAAATGTAATGAAAATAATGGATTTTCTTCCGATGGATTCGATGGAGAGGATAATATTGGAGTATCGCCATATTGACAGATTGTCTTGGAGACAAATATGTAGAGCGACAAATTATTCAAGAACCTCTGCGACGACATATTATAACAGAGGAGTTGATAAATTGCTGACATTCGGAAAAGTGCTACAAATTATTGGTGAATTTTCTACAGGGGCGAACCTGTAATTATCTTGACTTTGTCAGACGGTAGAGGTAGAATTATTATGATTTTTTATCAATGCAACTAAAAATATAAAAGAAAAAAAGGAGAAACTATTTATGAAAAAGAAAATTACCACAATTGTATTGGCAGGAATAATGGCGTTTGCTATTGCTGCTTGCGGTGGAACTGGAGACGATGGAGCTGGAGACACATCAGCACAGGCTGAAAATAATACTGTTCAGGCGACGACTGAGGAAAGTGTTACGACGACTGAGGAAGGCGTTGCGACGACAACATATCAGGATATATTAGATGAATATACGAAGCAAATACAGGAGGCCACCCCGACTCTTGTAGAAGAATATAACGCTGAGTCGGAAGAAATAGCTGATGATATTAACGCACTGGCTGAATTATCCAATAGTAAAGTGGAAGAACTTGCGACGATTTGCAATGATGGTGTGGAAGAGATGGCAAGCCTCATGACTCAGAATGGTGACGAATATGAAACCTATGAAGAATGGGCAGGAAAATTACAGGATGTTTATATGGAATATGCGGCTCAGATTACAGATACATACACATCATCTGCAACAGACATTAGCACAGATGATTTAATGGATGCCATGGAAGAACTGCAGTAATTACATGCATGAATATATAGAATATAAATAAGATAATACGAGTAGCACATCAGGATGCGTGATGAGAGAAAGACATACAATAAAAGAAAAAAATAAAGTCCGTACACAGCTGTACACTCGTATGTGATATTATAATAACATCGAAAAAAGAATATAGGGAAGCGATTACCCGATGGTATTTCGGACGCTCTGTATATAAGGCATTTAGCACAAAGAACAATGGTTGCTGAGTGCCTTATTTTGTGCAATTTTATTTATTGCATTATGCACAAAAAATAAAGGTACTTCTTGTGCATAATTTAGGCCACGGGGCGAGGAAGGTCCGGTTTTTTCCTCTGTGAAGAGAAAAAAATGTTGGCACTTCCTTCCTCTTTTGGAAGGAAAATGAGGTGAAAATCAAAGATGGATGTAAACCAAAAAGAGCTGGCGGCAATTTTGGGGATTACAGATCGGAGAGTACGGCAATTAAAGAATGAATTCGGGCTGTTTGCAAGGGGAATGTCAGAAGGGAAAAAGACAAAAAATTATTGCCTGGAAAAATGCGTGCCGGAGTACATAAATTACAAACTCGAAGCGGAAGTGCAGCAGGGTACAAACTATAACAAAGAGAGGGAACAGGCGGAGCATGAACGAATCAAGAAAAAAATATCCATTCTGAAGCTTCGAAAACTCAAAAGAGAGCTGCACGAGGCTGATGATGTGGAAAACTTTTTGACAGATATGCTCGTGAATTTTAAGAACAGGCTTTTGTCCGTTCCGCAAAAAGTCGCGCCTTTGATTGTGTCAGAGGATGACATAAACGTCATTTTGGATATTTTAGAGAAGGAAATATTTCAAGCATTGGAGGAATTATCAGAATATGATCCGATGAAAATAGATAAAGAAAGTACATCACAAATATTTGAAGAGATGGACGAAGATGAGGATGAGGACGAAAGCGAATAAAGGAGTGAGAAATTTTGTCGTCGTCTGAAAGACAGCGTTCTCGCCAGCGGACGAGAGCGCTTTTTATAAATACAATAAAAGCAACATTGAAGAAACCGGAAAAACTGACGGTGAGTCAGTGGGCAGAAAAATATAGGGTTTTGGACGAGTCCAGTAATTTCTCTGGCAGGTGGTCGAATGATATTACTCCGTATCTTGTGGGGATTATGGATGCATTTAATGATCCATATATACAAGAAATTAATTTCTGTAAACCTACTCAGGTAGGAGGTACAGAAGCGATGTTGAATATGCTTGGATGGATTATCATGGACAATCCTTCGCCGACGATGATCGTATATCCCAGTGATGATCTGGCGAAAGATACCTCCAATGACCGGATTAAGCCGTCATTATCGAAAACTCCGGAGATCAAAGAAAGGTTTTATGAAAATTCATCAAAGGAGTTGAACCTGAAGTTCCGGGGGATGAGGATTTATCTTCGAGGTTCAGGATCGCCTGGAAAGCTGGCGTCTAAATCTATAAAATATTTGTTTTTCGATGAGATTGACAAAATGGATGGGGCATCGAGGAAGGAAGCGTCTCCATATAACTTGGCGAAAGAGCGAACCAGAACGTTCACATATAGCAAAAAGATATATACATGCAGTACTCCAACGTTAAAAACAAATTATGTTTGGCAAATCCATGAAGACGCAGATGAGCAAAGAAAGTATTTTGTTCCTTGCCCACATTGCGGGGAATACATCACATTTGTCTTTAAACAAATCCGGTTTCCAGAAGGAAAAGAGGGAATGACGAATGCAGAAAGAGCAAAGGATGCAGTGTATGTATGTCAAAAATGTGGATGTGTAACAACAGACAGAGACAAAATTAAGATGCTTCGAAAAGGAGAATGGAGAGATGTAAAGAAGAATTGTGTTGGAAGGCCAAGAAAAGTATCATTTTGGCTTAATGCGTTGTACTCAAGGTTTCTCACATGGGCGGAGATTGCCCTGGAATTTCTCGACTCGAAAGATGACCCGGAACAGCTCCAGAACTTTGTGAATTCTTGGCTCGCAGAACCTTGGGAAGATACGAAGTTAAAGACAAATGCCGACTTGGTACTGGAACGTCAAACAGAATCGGCAGAATTTGTAGTACCGGATTGGGCGAAGATGCTGACGGCAGGTGTGGATGTTCAGGAAAATTGCTTGTATTGGACGATACGAGCATGGGGGAATTACATGACCAGCCAGAACATTGCTCATGGACAATCGTTTTCTTTCGTGGAATTAGAAAAAATTATGAATCTGGAATACCGGATGCAAAATGGATCTCCGATGCTTGTATCTTTAGCTTTGATTGACTCAGGGTATAATGCAGACTCTGTATATGATTTTTGCGTAGGAAATTCAGATTGGGCCCTGCCAAGCAAAGGCTCATCAAACCCCATGAATTCACATTATAAATTTTCCACTGTCAATAAGTCGGGCAGTAAGGCATTCGGTATGAATCTGGTATTGATTGATACCGGGAAATACAAAGACATGATTGCCGGCCGTATGAGAAAACAGAACGGAAGTGGGGCGTGGATGGTTTACGCCGGGTGTGACAGAGAATACGCAGAACAGGTTACAGCAGAGCATAAAGTTAACGTCCGTACCAATAATGGGAAAATGAAGCAGGAATGGGTTCAAAAGACGTCTCATGCGGATAATCATTATTTGGACTGCGAGGTATACGCTATGGCAGCGGCGGACGTTATGGGCGTCAGATCGCTTTATTTGACAGAGACTGAGGAAAAGCCGAAAGAGAAAGAAGAGCAGTATGCGCCGGAAGAAGGCTGGATTCAGCAGAATGAAGGCGGTTGGATATAGGAGGTAAACGTGGATACAGGAAATTATACAGCAGCAGAAATGCTGGAAGAAGTAAATAAAGCAATTTATACGGTCCTTGCTGGTGGACAATCATACAAAATTGGTTCACGGTCTCTTACTCGTGCTGATTTAAGCCTGCTTTACAACATGAAGAACGACCTCACGGCACAGGTGGCGGCAGAGGAAGACTCCAGATTTCTGGATGATACCTATATCGCCGTTTTTGAAGGGAGGTAGAAGTCATGAACTGGCTAGATGGGATCATTGGTTTTTTCTCTCCGGAGTGGGGCGCCCGCCGGGAAGCGTGGCGAAAATGCCTGGATGAGCAGCGGCATTACGATGCCGGGGATTACAGTCGCGGGAATGCCAACTGGCGTGTTTTAAATCAGTCAGCGGAATTTACAGATCGGTACAGCAGGGATAATGTCCGGGCGAGAGCAAGAGATCTGGAGCGCAATTCGGATATGATGAACTCCGTGATTGGGGCGTACACCCGAAACGTCATAGGCGGAGGATACACCCTTCAGGCGAAGACAGGCAGTGATGCCATGAACGACACCATCGAAACCGCATGGAAAAAATGGTGTAAAAAGAGAAATTGTGATGTGACGGGGACCCAGTCATTCATGCAGATCATGAGGATGTGCGTGAAGCGGAAAAAAGTGGACGGAGGGATTCTGATTGTAAAGAGGTATACCAGAGACGGATATCTGCCATTTAAGCTGCAGACATTCGAGGTGGATGAACTGGACAACGCCCAGATGTCGCCAAAGCATAAAGGAAACAAGGTGGTTGGCGGCATTGAGATGAATGAATATAACAAGCCTGTCGGATACTGGATTCGGCAGTACAGCCTGGATGGCGTGTCGGGGTTGAATCCTATATATCTGGATGCAAAAGATGTGATTTTTCTATACACAAAGCACCGTCCGTCTCAGGTGAGGGAGATTTCAGACATGAGTCCGACAATAACCAGGATTCGGGACGCCAACGAATTTATGGTCGCGGTTTCCGTAAAAGAGAGAATTGCCGCCTGTCTTTCTGTATTCATCAAGAAGACAATCCCAACACAGGGAATTGGACGGACAAACCAGTCTCAGGGGCCACATCAGGATTATGCAGGGAAAACCATTGCTCCCGGTATGATTAAAGAGTTGAACGCCGGGGATGAAATCCAGGTGGTAAATCCCACTGGGCAGGCAACTGATGCGGCGAGCTATATCGAACTCCAGCAAAGACTTGTGGCAGCAGGGCAAGGTGTCAGTTATGAAGCCACCAGCCGTGATATGTCAAAAAGCAATTATTCATCCACCCGGCAGGGAATCATTGAGGACGACATGACATACGCAGAAGAAAAAGAACTGCTGATGGAGGTCATGGATGAAATCTATGAGACCTTTATTATTTCTCTTTGGCTTGCCGGAGAAATTGACGCATCGGACTTCTGGGAGAACAAAGACAAATACTTTGAACATTCCTGGATCATCGCTCCGAAAAAATGGATTGATCCCCAGAAGGAAGCCAATGCAAATAAAATTGCCCTGAACACCGGGCAGAAGACATTCAAACAGATTGCCGCAGAACAGGGGCGTGATTGGAAAGAACATATAGATGAAATGGCGGAGGTGCTCGAATATGCAAAGGAAAAGGGCATCGACTTGGG
This sequence comes from Eubacteriaceae bacterium CHKCI004, assembly GCA_900016875.1. GTDB lineage: Bacteria > Bacillota > Clostridia > Lachnospirales > Lachnospiraceae > Anaerobutyricum > Anaerobutyricum stercoris. The sequence continues at coordinate 67,381 of FCNR01000028.1, forward strand.
AGGTGTGATATTTGACCAAACAAAATCAGAACTTTACGAAGACGAGGAAGACAAAAAAGCCGCTCTCGCTGACGAGGGCGAGGGAACAGCCCCAGGAGAAGAAGGGGAAGAATCCGGCGAAGAGTCCGGATCGGAGACAGGCGAAGGCGATGACGAGGGAACTGGCAAGTGATTCTATCCGTGCGATAGAAGGCGAGGGAAATGAGAGGAAATTTGTGATTTCCTTCTCCTCGGAGGAACCATACGAAAGATGGTGGGGAACAGAGATTCTTGACCATTCGGAAGGAGCGGTAGATCTTGCCCGTCTTAATGAAATCGGCTGCCTCTTGTTTAATCATAACAGAGACAAGGTGCTTGGAAAAATCAACCGGGCGTGGATCCAGGACATGCGTGGCATGGCAGAGATTGAGTTCGACACGGACGAAGGCTCGGAACTCATCTATCAGAAGGTACGGAGCGGCACGTTAAAGGGGGTGTCGGTCGGGTACCAGATAGATTCTTGGGAGGAAGTAATGCCAAACAAACAGTCGGCAGACGGAAGGTTCACAGGACCGGCAGACATCGCTCGTAAGTGGACACCTTACGAAATATCAATCGTGAGTATTCCTGCAGATCCCACGGTCGGTGTCGGAAGGGAACTGGAAGAAACCGAGCCGGGGACGCAGAACCGCACTCTCGACTGGTATGAACGGCAGCTTCAAATAAATAAAAACATCATTCAAGGAGGTAACCAGAGATGAACAAAAAGCAGCAGAGACAGCAGAAGATGCTCCGGCAGCAGGAAATTGTCAATGCCGCAAAGATTGCGGGCAGAGATCTGACCGCAGAGGAACAGGCAGAATTTGACAGCCTGCAGAGAGAGATCGAAACTTTAAATGGGGAGATCGAAGCAGAGGAGCAGGCGCAGAGAAGTGCAAACCCGGCCAATGTACCGCCATCAGCACAGCAGACTCCGGCGAATCCGGCAGCGGATACCCAGCGGGCAGTGTCAGAGGAAAGACAGCGGATCCGTGAAATCGCGGGTATCTGCAGGGACTTTGGGATGGAATCAGACGCCTATATCCAGGACGGAAGTACCGTGGACGATGTGAGAGCAGCGGCGCTGGAGCATATCCGTCAGCATGGAGCACCGGTCCCGGCCCGTGGCAATGCCCAGGTAACTGAGAGCGCCGAGGATAAGTTCCGGGCCGCAGCAGCAGACGCACTCGTGATGAGAAGCGGCATGGCACTCGACCACCCGGCAGAGGGAGCACGCCAGATGATGGGTATGACTCTCCGTGACCTGTCCATTGAGTGCCTGACTTCGGAAGGACAGACTGGGCTGAACAGAAGAACCTCTGATGAGCTGTATGGCATGCTCCAGAGACAATTCTACAACCCGACAGCGGCGTTCCCGGCCATCCTCGACAACGCCATCAACAAGGCATATGTGGAAGGTCACAAGACCGTAGCCGTCACCTTTGACCAGTGGGCGAAGAAAGGAAGCCTGAAAGATTTCAAAACCCATGACAATAACTACATCGCCGGTCCGGTAGGGGAATTCCTGGAAGTGCCGGAAGGCGGGGAGCTGAAGCATGATGTTTTCGGAGATGAAAAACTGCCGACCAGAAAGCTGAAGACCTATGGCCGCCAGTTCACCCTGACCCGTCAGGCATTCATCAACGATGACATTGATCTGGTAACAAGGATTCCGGCCAAGTACGCAGCCAGCGCAAGAAAGACCATCAACAAGCAGTGCTACCAGATCCTGGTAAGCAACCCGGCGATTTATGATGGGACAGCCCTGTTCAGCAGCACGCACATGAACCTGCTCGCAAAGGGTACCGGAATTACGAAGGAAGCTGTCCAGGGCATGATCCTGGCGCTGCAGAACCAGAAAGACCAGTTCGGGGAGGCGATTATCATCCGTCCGGCGATCATCATCGTGCCGAGCGGATATATGTTCGATATGTACACCCTGTTCTTCTCCCCGACCATCAACACTGAGGGCAATACTCAGGCGGTTAACCCGCTCTACCGTTACAAGGACAGCATCCAGGTCGTAGAAGACCCGACCATCAACGCACTCTGCGGCGGTTTCGGAAACGTAATGCCTTGGTGGCTGCTGGGAGCAAAAGACGATACGGACTTTATCGAAGTGGACTACCTGAACGGACAGGAGATCCCGAACATCCGCAGAATGGAGACGCCGGGAACCCTTGGATTTGTATGGGACATCTATCTCGATTGGGGAATCAGCGTGATGGACTACCGTGGAGCTGTCAAGAATCCAGGCGTAGAAGTAAAGAACCCGATCAACTTAGCGTAAGGGAAAGGAGGCTTTTGAAATGAGTAAGGCATCATACTGGCAGAGAGGAGAATCCCTCGATTATAAAAATAGTGGAGTGGCGGCCATTGAAGCAAATACCGTGGTGGAACTTCCTGGAAGAATCGGTATCGCTGGAACTGACATCGCACCAGGAGCCGTCGGCGATTTGCATGTGTGCGGTGTTTTTGAATTTGACAAGACCAGCGAAAACGCCATATCGATGGGAACGGCTGTCTATTTTGATAAGACAGGCATCACAGAAGCGGCAAATGATGGGGAGGAAGAACCCACAGCTTATACTCCGGCGGGGTTTGCAGCTGCTGATGCTGCGGAAAGTGATACGAAAATTCTCGTAAAAATCGGTTAGGAGTGGTGGTAATGAAACTGATAGCGACACATCCCATTCTGTACCGCTCGAAGCAGTACTGGCCGGGGCAGGAACTCCCGGCAGATGATGCCGGGATGGTGCAGGCATGGATTGAAGCCGGAACTGCCGCATGGGTTGACCCGGACGCTCCAAAGCCGCCAAAGGCAAAGCCTGCGGCAGCAGAACCGGGGCTGGCAGGGGAATCCCCAAACGGGGAGACGGATGAAAACTTGGTTGGAAAAGTGCCGAAAACACCTGTAAGAAGCAGGAGCAGAAAGAAGAAAGCATAATGGGATTCAAAAATATTGTGCGGGAAGATGTACATAATGTATTCCTGAATATAGAGGAATTTTCAGAAATACATACTATTAACGGGAAATCAATGCCAGTGCAGGTAGATTCCAATGAGCAGATTGAAAGGGAAAAGCGTTCGGCCAAAAACATAGAAGGGATATTTACGAATCAGAGATTGATATATGTTGCGGCTTCAGATTTTGGGCCGATGCCAAAGCAGGGGAGTCTGTTGACGATGGATAACCGAATGTTCAGGGTAACGGATGCAGTTGATGAGGATGGGATTTATTCCATTACTTTGGAGGCGAACAGGGCATGATTAGAGTATCTGTGGATCGTCACAGTTTGCGACAGGTACAGAAAAGACTTGGAAAAATGGAAAAGAAAGCGCCCGCAGTCATATCTGCGGCGCTCAATGACACAGCCAGAACAGGCCGAGTGATGCTGACAAACGAAGCGCGCACAAGATACGTTGTGAAAACTGGTGCATCCAAGAAAAATATGACGATTAAGCGTGCAACATATAGTTCTTTGCAGGCAATAATAACCGCCCAGGGGAAGACAATAGGATTGTCGAAATTTAAGGCAACAGCTCCTTACAGCGGGGCGAAAGGACAGGTTCTTAAATCGAGTGGACTGAAAGCATTGGTAAACAGTCAAGGAAATAAAGCGTTTGCGGCAGGTGTTACAACAGGACACCCAGGCGTAGTCCATTCTGGCATTTTTCAAAGAAAAGGGAAAAACAGATACCCGATCAAAGAACTGCAAGGCCCATCTTCAGCAAAGATGATTGAGGTAGTTTACGAAGGAAAAAGGAATGTGAGAAAGGCGGTAAAACCTGAAATTGAGAAGACATTGAAAAAGAATATTGACCGACAAATACGAAGGTGGGTGAAATAAGGAATGACACCATTAATGCTTTATGACGATCTCATCACAGAGATTGAAGGCATCCTGAAGGACGTAGTGACAAAAAGTACCGCTGGAGAGAGCGTGGTGGGCGTGAAGGGATACAAATATCGCCTCCCGCTGGTAACCGCTGATGATGAGGATGAATCTCAGTTCTTTCCATATTTCCTTGTCCGACTTTCAGAGGGAAAGACCGAGGATGATGATAGCCCGTGGCTGGTCACTGCGGACATTATTCTTGGTGTCTGTGAGAATAATAAGGATATTCCGGGGCATGAGCATATCATGGTCATGATCCAGAGGATTACGGACCGGTTCGCGGCAGAGCCGCTATTGAATCATAAGTTCCGGGCGGAGCAAAATATGGAGTGGGCAGTCCAGGATGAAGACACCTACCCATTTTATTTTGGAGGCGTAGAGATTAAATTCAGAATACCAAAGATAGGAAGGAGGATACCAGAGTATGAATAAAGAAAAAAAAGGGACGAATGCAACTGAGACAGCAAAGCCGAGAGCGTCAGTGCGAAAGAGTGCGGAAAAAGAACCTGTCATGTATGTTGGTCCCACTGTAAATGGAATCGGCATACAGAACAGAGTTTATACAGAAATACCGGAAAGTGCGAAGGAGCTGTTCCAGAAAGCCCCGGAGCTTAGAAACCTCTTCGTTCCGGTCCTGGAGTATCCGGCGGCTTGTCGGATGCTGCGCGAGCGAAGAGGATATATTTACAGCGCATTCATGAGGGCGTTGGATTTTAAGAATGGAGGAAGATAGTCAATGAAGCATGGAGTTTATATTGAAGAACAGGGGACGGCGCTCACCGCGCCCATTACCGGAAACGCATCGATCCAGGTGGTGATCGGTACCGCGCCGGTTCATATGGTGGCGGACCCGGCGGCGGCAGTGAACGTCCCGATTCTTGCAAATTCGGCTGCAGAAGCCATGGCGGCATTGGGATATGTAGATGATTTTGAAAATTACACACTCTGCCAGACCATGTATGTCACAAATAACCTTTTCCAGGTTTCTCCGGTTGTATATATCAACGTGCTTGACCCGTCAAAACACAACAAAGAGATGACGACGGAAAGTGTGACAGTAGAAAAACTGCAGGCAAAGATTCCGGAAAAAGGAGTGATTCCTTCCATGCTGGTCCTCGAAAACGGTGATCAGACTCTTACGGCAGGAACGGATTATACCACGGAATTTGATACAGATGGGACGCTTTTAATCAATCTGATTAGCGGTGGAAAGGGGCAGAATGCTCAGACACTGTCTGTTTCTGGAAAAGTTGTGGATCCGAGTGTGGTAACCAAGACCGATATTATCGGAAGCTACAACGTGGCGAGTGGAAAAGAAACCGGAATGGAATTGATCCGCCAGGTTTACCCAAAGCTTGGTGTGGTCCCAGGGCTCCTTCTTGCGCCGGGGTGGTCGCAAGAGCCGGAAGTAGGAATTGCGCTGGCGGCAAAGGCAGCAAATATCAATGGCGTTTTTAAAGCCATGGCTGTCCTCGATCTGGACACTGCCACGGCTACTAAATATACCGATTGCAAAGAAGTAAAAGAGGGCAGCGGATTCACTTCGGAATTTTGCTATCCGACATGGCCTTGTTATAAGGTGGGAGACTATATTCTTGCCGGGTCAGCGGTGAATGCCGCGCGGATTGCATATACAGATGCTGAAAACGATGATGTTCCAAGCGTGTCCCCGTCAAATAAGTTACTGGGCGTCACAGGGACATGCCTGGCAGACGGAACAGAGGTCAATCTTGACCAGGATCAGGCGAACGTGGTAAACAGCTACGGTGTGGCGACAGCCATAAACATGAATGGATGGAAACTCTGGGGAAATTACACAGGAGCATACCCATCCAGCGCAGATCCAAAGGATATCTGGCTGCCGGTTCGCCGGATGTTTAACTGGCATGGCAATACATTCATCCAGGCATATTTTGACAAAGTAGATGACCCGATGAATCAGGTCCTGATTGAAAGCGTGGTTGACTCGGAAAATATCCGCTGTGCGGCTTATGCTCCAGATAAATGGGCCGGCGCGAGCATTCAGTATTTAAAGAGCGATAATCCGGACACAGATATCCTGGCAGGAAAAATGACTTTCCGCCAGAGCATTGCTCCATATACACCGGCACAGGAGATCAATAATATCTTATCTTATGATACAGCGCTGCTTTCAAGCACTCTGATAGGAGGAGGTGAATAGGGATGAGCATCATAATCCCTGAAGTATTAAATCATTACAATGTTTACGATGACAGAGCCAATAAACTGATTGGAGTTTCCGGGGAAATTGAATTACCGGAACTGGAGGCGCTGAATGATACCGTCGAAGGGGCAGGCGTTCTTGGCGAAATCGAAGACCCGGTTACTGGACAGTTTGGATCCGCGACAATCAAAATTCCGTTTTCAGTTCTTTATGGTGACATGTTCAATTTGATGGATACGACCAACCCGCCGCAGTTGACACTCCGGCAGTCTGTGCAGGGAATGGATCCGACGACAGGGGCGACAAGTTACTATCCGGTAAAAATTGTAGTAAGAGGCAAAGCCAAAACTACGAATCTCGGAAAAGTAGTAAAAGGGAAAAAAGGTGAACCGGAAATTGAGCTGGAAATCCTTTATATCAAGGTCATGATCAATAATCAGACCACATTGGAGCTGGATAAACTGAATTTTAAGTTTGTATTAAATGGAAAGGATATGCTTGCAGGTATCCGTTCCCAGATTTAAGGAGGAAGAAGCATGGCAGAAGAAGTAATGGTAATGAAAAGTGGTACAACCAAAAACGAAGACGGGGACAATATTTTAACATTGTCCAGAACATATGACTTTGAAGGAGAGAAAATCACCAAATTAGATTTTTCAGGATTGGAAAATTTGACAGCCGAAGATATGATCCAGGCAAACAAAGTGGTTTCGACATCGGGGTCGGTATCTATCATCCCTGAACAGGATTTATATTATACTCTCGTTATTGCATCGAGAACTACTGGCCGTCCGATAGAATTTTTTAAAGCGCTCAAGCCAAAAGACGCGATCAAAGTTAAAAATATCGTGACGGCTTTTTTCTACGGAACGGAATAAGGATAAGCGATACATACGAACTTCGGAAAGTTTGCATTTTACTCGCTCAGAACCTGATGACAGGCCTGGATTATATTTTCAGCCTGTCATTTTTTGATATCCTTGATTTATGCGAGGACCTGAAAGAGATACGCAAGGAGGCGGAAAAAGGAAAGCCATGAGCGACTATAAGATAGCGATAAAAATAGCCGGTGAGCTGGAAAGTTCGTTCAGGGCAGCGCTGAAAGGGGCGCAAAGTGGCATCAATGGTCTGGCAAAGGTCGGAAAGATGGGAGCTACGGCCTTTGCAGCAAGTGCCGCCGCCATAGGATCTCTGGCAGCCGCCGGCATAAATGCAGGAATAGAATATGAACAGGCTTTTGCTGGTGTCAAGAAAACAGTAGATGCAACAGAAGCGGAACTGCAGGAATTAAGTCAGGGGATCCGGGATATGGCAAAGGAGATGCCTACATCCGCAACAGAGATTGCGGCTGTGGCAGAAGCCGCTGGACAGTTAGGTATCCAGACCGGGAATATCCTTGGATTTACTGAGACTATGGTAATGCTCGGAGACTCCACAAATATGAGCGCGGATGAAGCGGCGACGTCCCTGGCCCGCCTTGCAAATATCACCGGAATGCCGCAAAGCAATTTTGACAGGCTGGGTTCGACAATCGTAGCCCTGGGAAATAACTTTGCGACAACCGAAGGCGAGATTACAGCGATGGGCCTGAGAATTGCCGGAGCTGGTTCGCAGGTCGGCATGTCGGAAGCGCAAATAATGTCTTTTTCTGCAGCATTAAGCTCGGTCGGCATTGAAGCAGAAGCGGGAGGTTCTTCGTTCAGTACGCTTTTATCCAATATGCAGCTCGCAGTGGAGACGGGAAGCGAATCCTTGCAGCAATTCGCCAGCGTGGCTGGGATGAGTTCTTCGGAATTTAAAAAATCATTCCAAAGTGATGCAGCCGGGGCAATCGCCAGCTTTATCAAGGGATTGTCAGAGAGTGAAAAAGAAGGAAAGAGTGCAATCGCTGTCCTGGATGAAATGGGAATCACGGAGATCAGGATGCGAGATATGCTGCTGAGAGCTTCCGGCGCATCAGATACATTTACAGAAGCCCTGGAGATGGGAACGGAAGCCTGGGACGAAAATGTGGCTCTGGCCAACGAAGCGAACCAGAGATACCAGACCATGGGAAGCCGACTGGCAATGTTAAAGAACAAGGCAAACGACCTGGGCATCACGTTCTATGAAAGTGTGAACACTCCGATGGGTGAAGTGGTCGATGCAGCGGGAGATGCTCTCGATAATTTGTCAAGTGCTTTTGAGAGCGAGGGTTTTTCCGGGTTGGTGGAGCAATTCGGGACAGAACTGGCGAATGCAGTAACGGGTACAGCGAATGCAGCACCGGAAATGATTGATGCGGCAGTAAGCCTGGTGGAATCGTTTATAAGTGGTATTGAACAGAACCAGGAAGCCATTACTGATGGACTGGAACGGACAGTAGTGGCGGCTGCATCCGGGCTTATTCGTGTCACGCCAGAACTCGTGGTGATTGGAGCTGAATTCATAGTTGCCTTGGCACGGGGAGTAGTGGAACACTCACCAGAACTTGCTTCAGCCGCCAAAGAAGCGGTGGGGTATCTCATGGAGGCGGCGAAAGAAGCGTTCGTAGATTATGTTGACTTTCTGGGAGACGATAGTGTTGCGCCATTTGAAAAGATCATTGCTTTGATTCCGGCAGTGGCGGCAGGATTTGCAGCTTTTAAGGTCATATCAGGTACTGTCGGATCCGTAAAAGATTTTGTAGATACGATAAAGAACGCCGGGAAAACTGCTCCGGCAGCAGCAAAAGGGATAGGCAATGCAGGGAATATGATGTCAGCCATGGCAAAGAATATCCTCGGTGCCGGAGTAGGGTTCGGCGCAGCAGCGGCCGGCATGTGGATGTTGGCAGATGCGGCAATTCGGATCGCAGATGCCGGGCCGGTAGCTCTGGCCGGAATGATAACGATGACGGCCGGTATTGCAGGGCTTATGTACATAGCTTCTACCCTTGGACCGAAACTTCAGGCGGGGATGCAAGGGCTTCTTGCGTTTGGGGGAGCTGTGCTGATGGCCGGTGCAGGAATGTCTCTCATGGCCATGGCAGCAACGCAACTGGCCAGTGCCGGACCGTTGGCGCTCGCCGGGCTTGCAGTCATGGAAGGCGGGCTGATCGGGATGCTTGCTATTGCAGGAACAATGGGAACCACTCTTGCGGCAGCGGCGCCAGGGCTTCTTGCATTTGGCGGCGCCATTTTAATGGCTGGAGCCGGAATGGCGATTCTGGCTGCAACAGCAATACAGCTTTCGTCTGCCGGAACAGGGGCAGTTCTCGTGTTAACGGGATTAGGTGCAGGACTGGCTGTGTTCATGGTAACGGCTGCGCTGTTGGGACCTATGCTGACATCAGCGGCAGTTGGGTTGGTAGCCTTTGGGGCCGGAATTATTCTGGCGGCCACCGGAATGAACATGATAGCACAGACGGCGATTCAACTTGCGGCAGCAGGACCGACGGCGCAGATTGCCATGACTCTTCTTGCAGCGGGAGTCCTTGCCTTTGGAGCGGTTGCAGGATTGCTCGCTCCTCTCCTTTTGGCAGGAGCCGGGGCGCTTGCAGCCTTTGGAGCAGCATTGGCCGTAGTTGGAAGCGCAATGATGATTGTAAGTGCAGCAGCAATGGTTGGAGCATCGGCGCTCATGATGATAGCAGCAGTGATGCCACAGTTGGCAGTCTATGGAACAATGGGGGCTGCATCCCTCCTTGCCTTGGGCGCATCGATGACTGTATTTGCAGCCGGAGCGGCATTGGCGGGAGCCGGAGCAGCGATAGCAGGAGTTGGACTTGCAGTATTAGGGGCGGCGGCCCTGATAGCAGGAGTAGCGTTTGCTCCATTGGCAGTAGAAATGGCAGCTATTGGTGCGGCCATAGCAATCATGGCGACCATGGGCGCAACAGCAGCGGCCGGCATGGAATCCCTGAAAAGTTCATCAACAGGGATGATTACCAGCATGGCGAAACTGGCAGCGTCTCTTGTGGCGCCGACGGCGGCGCTCACCCCATTTGCCGCGGCAGCCGTTGCAGCATCGGTCCCGGCCGCAGCATTGGCGGCGGCGTTGGTCCTGACAGTGACAACCATCACAATGATGGCGGCTGCCATTTCAAGAACATCAGCTTCCATTACGGTGCTTTCTGCGACTTTGACATCATTCAGGACGACTGCCACAGGAATGAACGTGACGGCAACTTCTATCAGTATGGCGTTTACCAGAATGGCCGCAGGAGTTACTCCTGCAGCAGCGACTATGACATCCGGAATGCAGCAGGTCAGCATGAGTATCCAGACAGGGATGCAGCAGGCGCAGTTTGCCACCACACTTGGAATGACACAGATCGTGGCCGTTACCCAGAACGGGGTAACAATGATGGTGTCGGTGTTCAGGAATGGTGGCAGTCAGATCATTGTGATTGCACAGTCAACTGCCAGCGGAATACGGGCAGCCTTTGTCGGCATTAATTTATATTCTTCCGGAGTCAGCATGATGGCCGGTCTTCAGGCCGGCATATCAGCCAGGGGAGCAGCGGTAATTGCAACAGCGAGAAGCATTGCTTCCCAGGCGGCAGCGGCAGTGAATTCGGCCTTGAAAGTCCATTCTCCATCCAGACTGATGATAGATTCTGGAGAAAATGTGGATGAGGGCCTTATTGTCGGCCTGGAAAAAAGACGTGGTGCTGTTCAGCAGGCCGCCGTAGCATCCCTGGCAAATCCAGTGATCAATACAAGCCAGAACATTCGGAGCCTCGAAGTACCGGCACCAGCATCTGCAAGGAGCGCTGTTCTCGGGGAAACCGTTGGAGCTCTTTCCGGAAATGGTGGAGGGAAAAAACAAAAAGGTGGCGACAGCGGCGATTCACCGACTTTTGTATTCAGTCCAACTTATCATTTTGAGGGCGAGGCACCGAGCAAGCAAGACATTGTGGAAGCAAACCGGATGAGCCAGAAAGAATTTGAAAAAATGATGAAGGAGTATCTGCGTAAGAATAAGAGGACGGCATTCGCATAAAGGAGGCGGAAATGAAGACATATACTACAATCCAAGGAGACTGCTGGGACTTGATCGCCTTTAAGATATATGGCGAAGAAAAATACATGAAACTTCTCGCTGAAGCCAATCTCTCTTTGCTGGATTATCTGATATTTCCGCCTGGAACAGTAATCAACGTACCAGACATCCCGGATGATTACGACACAGAGGAAACCGTATTCTGGCGGGATGAAGACGATGAGGACGAAGAGCCTTACTCTTCCGTGGAAGAGGATGAAGAAGACAATGAACCATATTCCCCAGTAGAGGAGGATGAAGATGAATAAGGCGAGAAAAGCGGTGCCGCAATTTGAAATCAACGGGAAAAAGGCAGATCCGGAATTAGATGAGTTTCTGGAAAGTGTAAGTTATGAAGATGTGGCGTCAGGCAGCAGTGATACTCTCAGTGTGAAGCTGAGAAACGACAACATGAAGTGGATGAAAAAATGGTTCCCAAAAAAAGGAAACAAGATTAAAGGAAAACTGGTGTTTAAAGACTGGAAAAAAGACGGGGTAAATCTAAAGCTGAACTGCGGAAAATTTACCCTTGACGAAATTAAGTTTTCCGGCGGACCATTGCTGGCAGAAATAGGCGCGGTATCCATTCCAGCAAAAGAATCCTTTAATTCGAGGGAGCGCACGAAGACCTGGAAAGATGTTACGGTCAAAAAAATCGCCAAGGAAATTGCCAAGCGTTACAATCTGAAACTCTCTTACAGTGGGCCTACGATCAAAATATCCAGCGTAGAACAGACCGACAAAACGGACAGCGCATTCCTGTATGAACTTTGTGAGAAGTATGGGCTGTCAATGAAAGTATTTAACAATAAGATTGTAATTTACGATCAGACAAAGCAGGAAAAGAAGAAGCCAAAAAAGACTTTATATAGGCATTCCTTTGTTGACGATAAATGGGATTATACAGAATCCATCGAAGGAACTTACACGGGTGCCCGGATCTCATATAAATCGGGGAAGAGTAGTAAGGAAACCAGCATTTATGTCGGACTGAAAAAAGAAAAAGCGGCCGGAAGCAGAGTAATGAATATTACAGAAGTAGCAGAAAACCATAGTACAGCATACCATATGGCTGCAGCGAAGGTAAATAAATCCAACGAGAAAGCGGCCACTTTGTCCGGGGATATCTGGCCAAATCCAAATATATGCGCCGGAATCACTGTGAAGTTATCTGGATTGGGAAAGATTGACGGGAAGTATTTCGTTGATAAAAGCACAATAGAGATCACGAATTCGGGAACAACACAATCATTAGAAATGCATAAATGCCAGAAGAGACTGACAACTTCCCCGAAATCGAAATCAAAAAAGAAGAAAGCTGCGGCAAAAGGAAATTATAAAGTAGGGGATGTTGTGAATTTCCATGGAGGTACGCATTACCTGTCTTCTGATTCAGGATCAAAAGGATTTACGGCAAAAGCAGGTAAAGCGAAGATAACCTTAAAAAAGCCGGGCAAATCCCATCCATACCATCTTATTCATACCGACAGCAACTCCAACGTTTATGGATGGGTTGATGAAGGTTCATTTGATTGAGAGAGGGCGTAAAAATGGCAGAAAGACTTGTGAGGATGGGTAAAGTTTCCTCTATTGATTATGAGAATGGGATGGTCAGTGTGACATATCCAGATTTGGATGATTCCACAACGGATTTATTTCCCTTTTTTTCCATGACAGATGAATATAAGATGCCGGGAATTGGCCAGGACGTGTTGGTTCTTCATTTGTCGAGTGGGCAAGCCTCCGGAATTGTTATGGGAAAGTACTGGAACGAGGATAATGTGCCACTTATGAGTGGAAAAGGAAAATACCGAAAAGAACTTGGAGAGCTTCCCGGTGAAGCGTACATACAATATGAAACAGGGAATATCACTTTTCACGACCAGTCAGGAACGGCGACACTGGGGGATATCATAGCCGGATTAAAAGCAACAGGCAAGCAGGAGTAGGTGAAGTTTATGGCGATTGGAAATTGGGGAACAGTTATAGTTTTTGAAGTCAGTTCAAGGAAAATCCTGAATTTTCAGAACCTTAAGCGATCTGTATCCGGACGATGGAAGAAACATTCCATCATCGGAAAGAAGCCCAGGAGCGAGTTCGCTGGACCGGAGTCATCCAGCGTGAGCATGGATGTCGTGCTGGCAGCAGAGCATGGCGTGAGTCCGAGAACACTGATAAACAGTCTGGAAAAGGCCGCGGAAAAAGGACAAATAGAGTATTTGTATATCGGTGGAAAGAAAATCGGAAGCAAAAAAATGTATCTGGAGAACATCAGCGAAACCTGGGATGAGGTCTGGAATAATGGAGAGCTTGTAAAGGCCACGGTTTCTCTTACATTTTCAGAGTATAGATAGGAGGCGGAGGAGATGGCAGAGACGAATACAATCAATATTGTTCATGCAGGGAATGAGCTAGATATCAAGCGTATAGATGAAGAATTAAAAGCCCTTATTCTTTCTCCGGAGGGAACAATCCCAGGCAGCCGGAATTTCGGCCTTGCCGGAGAATTCCTTTCCAGACCTCCAAATGAAGCTGTCAATATTTTTGCAATGGAGCTGGAGGAGAAAGTGGAAACATTTATTCCGGAGATAACCATTGCGAACGTAGAGGGGAATTTCGGAAGTGATATTGAGGGAATGAGAATGACGATTTATGTCGAAGGGGCGGATGACTCATGATAGCAGAACTGGAAAATTTACCAGAGGTAAGTTTCATTGACAATATAACCCTGGATGAAATCCAAGAGCAGATGGAATCGGACTACCAAGAAAAATATGAAAGCCTGACAGGAAAGACGTGTACGTTGCGCCGGGCTGACCCTGCTACGCTTATTTTATATGCCTGCTCTATACAGATATTTCAGGCATTGCTTTTCGTGGACAGAGCCGGAAAGCAGGATTTACTGAAATATAGCTATGGAGAATTCCTGGATAATTTGGCTGCAATTCGGGGAATCACACGAATGGAAGCTTTGCCGGCTGTGACAACCGTCCGTTTTACGCTTTCTGAAGCAGTATCCGAAGTCGTGGTCATACCAGAGGGAACCACCGTGACAAATGGAGAAATCTATTTTCAGACAGACGAATATGCGGAGATAGCAGCGGGAGATACAAGTATAGATATTCCATGCACATGCCAGACGGATGGAGCTGAGGGAAACGGTATCCCTGCGGGAGAAATCAAAATCCTGGTGAATACGCTGCCATATATCAAAAGCGTAGAAAACATCGAAGTAACGTCTGGCGGAGCTGATATCGAGAATGACGAAAACCTGGCGGAAAGAATATATCTGGCACCAAGTGGCTATAGTGTTGCCGGCCCGGATGATGCCTACAAATATTTTACAATGGCATACAATCAGGAAATTGCAGATGTGATGGTCACAAGCCCGGATCCGGCAGAGGTTGAGATCCGGTTTCTGATGGAGAACGGGGAAATCCCGACATCGACCGTCATGAGCGGCCTGGAGGAATATCTGCAGGATAACAAAATCCGGCCGCTGACAGATCACGTGACTGTGCTCGCACCGGAACAGCAGCGGTTTGATATCGCCTTGACCTATTATATCAACCGGAGCGACCAGGCAAAAGCCAACACGATCCAGGCAGCCGTGCAAGCAGCAGTGGATGAATACGTCAAGTGGCAGACCTACACCATTGGGCGCGACATCAATCCTTCTGAACTGACAAAAAGGATCATCGAAGCCGGGGCAAAGCGGGTAGAGATCACTTTCCCGGTATTTACGTCTGTAGCGCCGGATACCGTGGCCAGGATCGGACAGAAGACCGTGACATACGGAGGGCTTGAAAATGATTAGATTTGAAGACGGCGAACTCTTAAACCTCCTACCCGTAAGCATGGCAAAGGATATCGAGACACAGTGTATCAGCTACGCTCTGCAAAGGCAGATCCAATGGATCATCTACCACGCCAGCCGGACCAGGACGGTGGCCATGATTGATATGCTCCCGGAAACCGTGCTTGATGTGCTGGCAACGGAACTTCGGACTCCGTACTACCAGGAAGACATGAGCATCGACACCAAGCGGAACATTATCAAGCGGACGCTGCTCTGGCATACCAGGGCGGGAACGCCAAGCGCCGTGGAGGAACTGATCGAGGTCGTATTCGGAGAGGGAAGCATTGTGGAGTGGTTCAATTATGACGAGCCGCCCTACACCCCGGCGACCTTCGACATCATAACCAACGCTCAGATGACCGAGGACATGGCTGAATATTTTCTCTCTATCATCCTCCGGGTAAAGAACACCCGCTCCCACATCCGAAGGATTCTGGTCACGCGGAAGATGGAGATGGACGAGCGGGTCGGGGCCGGCGTGGTCACTCGACCGGAAGTTCCGGTCTTGAACCACTACTCTGGGAAACTATCCCCGGAGATGACAGAGACAGTAGGCGCCGGGGCGGTATCCAGTCCGACGGAGATAATCACGAACTCCCCGCAGGGGCGTAAGGCTTCCATGAATGGGGAGACAAGGGTGGCGGCGGGAGCGGTAAGCCACCCAGCGGAAATCATAGGGAATTGCGCAGGCCCGGCAGAAGAATCAGCGGAAGCAATGCTTTGCGCTGCGGCAGCGGCGTGGGCGACTACAGCGATTCGCATTCTGAATGGTGGGACAAAGCAGGCGGCGGGGATCTCCGCAATGCAGAAGGCAGCCGCTGGGGCTGCGTTCAATTCTGAAATACAAATCCAATAGAAGGAGGAAAACCAATGGCAGGAGTTTTTAAACAGGCCACACTGACGGCAAAGGGAATCGCCCTTCTGGCAAAAGCCCAGGCCGGGGAATGCACGATCAATCTGACAAAGGCGGCATCCGGAAACGGCTCCTATTCAGATGGGGAGGCGCTGATCAACAGGACGTCCCTGAAAGCGCAGAAGCAGACGTTCCCGCTTACCACAGTCACGACCCAGAACCAGACCAATGTGTACGTCAAATTCATCATGACGAACAAACAGGACAGCGGAAATCTGCAGAATGGCTACTACGTAAAAGAGGTCGGCATCTTTGCAAACGACCCGGACGAGGGAGAAATTCTCTATGCGATCGCTATCGCAGAGACAGATCAGTGGGACTACATGCCAGCCTACAACGACCTGCTTCCGTCCACAATTACCGTGGACTTTTTAACAGAGGTGGCAAATGCGGATGAGGTCGTGATAGAAACGCCAAATGAGATGTATCTGTACGACCAGACAACTGGGCAGAAGTACGTCCTGGGAGTTGACAATGGCTTACTTTATTTTGAGGAGGTAGAAGGAGAATGAGCAGAACATACGTTGCAGATAAAGAGACACTGGACAAGTGCTATAACATCCTGTCGGCAGACGGGACCTACGGCTTTATTGAGCATTGCGCCATCTTAAGCCCGACAGAGCGCATCGAGTACATCGGCATGAATGCGGACTACACGCCGCTGACCGTAAACAAAAGCACTGGGGAGGCGTCACTGAACTCCTGGGCAGATTTCCCGGT
Source organism: Eubacteriaceae bacterium CHKCI004 (assembly GCA_900016875.1). Lineage (GTDB taxonomy): Bacteria > Bacillota > Clostridia > Lachnospirales > Lachnospiraceae > Anaerobutyricum > Anaerobutyricum stercoris. The sequence continues at coordinate 83,979 of FCNR01000028.1, forward strand.
TATCCTTGGGAACAAGCCATGGATGGTAAAGAGCGATGGAACGCCGGACTACCGTCTGAAGGAGGACGACTACACCAAGAGAGAAGACGGAACAGCATCCGATGTATCCAATACGGAATATGACGGCGGTGCTTTCGCATGGATCCCCAAGATCTACAAACAGGAGTATATGCTGGGGAACGACCGAGTGGTCAAATTCTCCATGAATAAAAAAGACGGCTTCGAAGCAGTGGGATTTATTGACGAAGACGGGAATGAGCTGGAGGGCGTATGGATCCCGATGTTTTACGGATCCATTGTAAGCGACAAGATGAAAAGCATTTCCGGCGTCCAGCCTGTCTACAGTAAGACCACAGCCCAGGAGAAGACGGCCATTGATGCATTCGGAACCAGGGCGAAGTTCTTCGGTGGGGCAATCGTGAACACGCTGACAGACCTGCTGATCATGTTTGGAAAGAGTACAAACACCCAGGCAGTCTACGGAAACGGAAACATGAGCGGATACGATGCAGGCTTGGAGCCGACCATGGGCGTGAAGCAGAACGCCGTCATCGGAGGCGGCCAGTTCTATGGAACCAGCGATGGCAAGTCACTGAACAAGATCCTGCACTCCATTGTCCTCGGCTCATGGCAGCAGTGGATGCGTGACCCGTACACTCTGCTTGTAAATGGACGTTTCAAGGTAAGCAAGGATTATTCCTACGACCTGACCGGAGCTACATACGAAGATACCGGAATCACACTTCCCAAGATTATGACAGAAGATGACGAACCGACTCAGAAGACAGGACCGTTCTATCCGCACAAGTACCAGACGGTACCCGGCTTCGGGGCGCTCCCGGTTTACCCGTATAACGGAAGCACTTCTACAGGCGGATGTGACGGTTTATGGCAGAACGTGGAGATCACGGCTGTCGCCCTTCGGTTCGGCTATTGCTACGTTGGCACGCATGGTGGGTTGCGGTCCTTGTATGTGAACGGCAGTGCCACGAATGCGAACTGGAGCATCGGCGCCGCCATTCTTCTACTGCCTCCTGTCGGCGTAGCCGCATAGGGGGTCTGGGGGCGTGGCAAAGCCACGATTCCCCCAGAAGAAAAGTAACGGATTCCACAGCGTAAAAATTTAACAGGGGAGCGGGGCGGCGCCTTTAGGGGCTGTCGCCCTTCGGTTCGGCAATTGCAACAATGGCACGAATGATGGGTTGCGGTACTTGAATGTGAACAACAGTGCCACGAATGCGAACTGGAACATCGGCGCCGCCTTATTCTATCTAAACATGGAATATTAACCAAAGCCGTCCCGCTTCATTTACACCGCTGGCCTTTGAAATAAGGATTACTCGCCATTACTGGAAAGATGAGTGGAAATGAATCCGATACAGGGCGCATGGTAAAGCGGTCGCACCTGCCATGCGTAGGAGATAGAAGAAAGAATATCTTATAGGAGTACTCAGAAGAAATGAGAAGAAAAGCAGTTGACCTCCTTTTGCGGAAGGCAGATATGAGAGACACGGGAGGCCACAAAGAGTACAAATATCTGTATCAGCGCATGCTGGACGAAGAAACCATTCGGAAAGCATATAAGAAGTTACGCAAAGGGAAGACCAGAAGAAACGAGATAATTTATATCGATGCACATCTGGACGAGGAAGTCCGGAAGATGCATGACATGATCCTGAACACCAAGCCACCGGACGTACCCGTGGAGCGTCCGGAACTGGCATATCGTCCGCATAGGCGGACACCAAAGATCATCTTTGAACACGGGAAGCACCGGAAGATTTATATGCCGGAGATCCACGAGCAATGGCTCCACCACATCATCGTCCTGATTTTGGAGCCAATTATCACAGCTACCGCATACCCATATTCCTGCGGGTCCTTCCCCAAGAGGGGAGCGCACTACGGGAAGCGGCAGATCGAGCGCTGGATTCGGCGATACCAGAAGGACATGAGATACTTTGCCAAGATGGACATTCGGCATTTTTACGATAACATCCGGCTAAAAATCCTGATGAGGGAACTGCGGATCCGCATCAAGGATGAATGGTTCCTTTACATCATTAAATTGTGCCTGCAGGGGTTCTCAAAAGGCGTACCATTGGGATTTTACATTAGCCAGTGGCTGGCCAATTATCTCCTGGAGCCATTGGACCGGTTCATCACGGAGAAGCTGGGATTGAAAATCATGATGCGTTACATGGACGACATCACAATCTATGCAGCCAATAAGAAAGTGCTGCACCAGGCAATCGCCCTGATCAAGCAGTACATCGGGCAAAGGTTCCGGCTGAAACTGAAACGGACCCACCAGGTATGCAGGTTTCATTTCCAGAAGGGCAAGAGAGTCATCGGGAGGGCACTGGATTTTATGGGCTTTGTGTTCTACCGAAACCGGACGCTGATCCGGAAAGGAATCATGCTCTCGGCGGCCAGGACGGCGAGAAAACTGCACCGGGCGAAGGTAGCAGGGCGAGGGTATTTCATAAAGCATATGGAGGCCATGCTTAGTTACATGGGATGGTTTACCTGCACGGACTCCTACGGGTGCTACGAAGGAAGAATCAAGCCGTTTGTTTCAATCGGCAGGATCAAGAAAATCATTTCAAAAATCAAAAGGAGGCAAAACCATGAAAGAATGGACGATGGAGCGGTGCGAAAAAAAGCCGCAGGAATTACAGCTTGTGTCGCCTGACACCTACATCCAGAGGAAAGACATCAAAAAGGTAGAGCATGAAGCAACCGAGGACATGCCAGCCTACACGGACTACGAGTGCATGAGCCGGGAGATCACAGTATCGGAATACCAGATGCTAGAGAGTATCACGCAGATCAGCAACGAGAAAGCCATTGACGAGTATACGCTGCAGCTTATCGAGGAAGGGGTGCTTTAATATGTCAATTTTAGTAAACAGTTTAACCAGGCTCTACGAAGCAGGCCGGCTTACCAAAGAACAGGTTGTAGATCGGGTAAAAAAGGGGACAATCACTGAAGATGAATACGCCGTCATCACTGGTGAAACATATGAAGAAAAAGACGTGTGAGGTGGGTGAAAATGGATAATCTCATTATAACATTGGAAAAACAATCTGAAATTATTAGACTTCAAACAAACATCATCGACAATCTTGCCCTGGAACTTCTTCAGAATGGTGTAATGACAGAAAAAGACCTTCTGGATATTAAGAAGGCGGCTATGATGCAGAAAGAATTACAGGAATAAAATGCCAGGAGAGATTGAGATAGGGAGGATAAGGAAGAGGAGATGGAATACTTTTTGCAATTATTTGGCGACCGCAGTGTCGGTTGGGCGGTCACCGTTATCGGAGCTTTGATTTTCCTTTATCTTTGCTACAAGAAGGTCGAAGCGTATTTTTCGGATAAGGCTATCCGGGAAAAGAACAAAGATGAACAGGTACAGGATGTGATCGACCAGGCAAAGAAATATCCTGCCTGGCATCAACAGTCTGTGGAAATCCAGCAAAAATTCACTGATGCCATTGATGGGTTGCGAGAATCGCAAAAAGAAACCATTGAACGCATCCGAAGCCTGGAAGAGGAAATGCAGCGCAGGGAAAGGAATAAGCTTCGGGACAGAATCTTACAGTCTTATCGGTATTATACCAGCACCGAAAAAAATCCGTTGAAAGAGTGGTCGGAAATGGAGGCGGAAGCTTTTTGGAAAATTTTCAAAGACTATGAAGAGCTGAAAGGCAACGGTTACGTGCATACCGAAGTGCAACCTGCGATGAATGACTTGGGGGTGATACCAATGCACGAGACAGCCCGGATAACTGAATTGATGCAGAGTAGAAAGTAATAAATTATTGTCACGAAGGGAGATTATAAGAATGAGCATAGATATGTTTTTGTTTTTGATGTTGGCAGTATCCATACTAACAGGACTTTTCACGGAGGCCATTAAAAAAGTGCTGGACAGTTTAGGAATGAAATGCAATGCAAACCTGATGTCCGGAGCCGTGGCAACGGTGTTGGCAGTTTGCGTCGATGCCGGATACATCATCATGACTGGTGCAGCGCTGAATTCCAAAATGGCGGTCATGCTGATTGCACTGGTATTACTGTCATGGTTATGTGCCATGGTTGGCTATGATAAAGTGATGCAGGCTGTCACACAGATGAAATTGAATAAATCAAAATAATGTACATGGGCGGCGGGAATTTATCCTCGCCGCTTTTTTTTGGAGGTGAGTCGGTGAAAAAATTATTTGAAATAAGACCAGTAAAAAATGAGAAGCGAAAGAAAATATACCCGTATAAGATCAAATTATCAGACGGGCTGGTAATCCCGTTGCCGTCCCAATATGATTTTGATAATAGTTACATCCGGTCAAAAGGATGTATCATTGCTGCGTTTTACATGGGCCTGCGCTTTGTGGGTGTTAAGAAATCTATGGCGCAGTGTTTAAAATACCTGCAAGTCAATTATGACAAAGGTAATCGCAAAAACTATAATTTGGAGATTATCTGCAAAGCAATCAATCGGCTGGCGCCGGACACCCCGGCAAAATTTTACAAAAAAATCACAAAGGAGAAAATGAAGAAAGCCCTGAAAGCCGGGCATATGATTTTGTTCACGGAAAAGGATCCAATCCACACGGCGGTACTGATGTGGAACGGAAAAAAGTTCATTAGATTTTCCAATGGAAAATACAAAACGGTCACAGTGGCTCAGGAAATCCGCAAGCGTAGCGGCAATCCTTGGTATGGTGGCTGCGTGATTGTAAAAAAATCAAAGCAGTAGACAAGGAGAAAAATTATGGCGAAAGTAAGTAATGCAGGAATTAATCTGATAAAAGAATTTGAAGGCTGTCATCTGACGGCATATCAGGATGAGGTGGGTGTCTGGACCATCGGCTATGGGATTACCAATTCAGATAGATCTATCACCGGAACGACAATCAAGCGCGGAATAAAAATCTCGCAGGCTACCGCGGAGAAGTGGCTGGAAGAATCGTTGAATCAGAAGTATTTGCCGAAGGTCATGAAATATGACACCCGATACAACTGGAACCAAAATGAGATTGACGCACTGGTATCTTTTACCTACAATATCGGCAGCATTGACCAGCTCACAGCAAATGGCAGCCGATCCAAGGAGACGATTGCCGCCAAAATGTTGGAGTATGTGAAAGCCGGAGGCGTCACATATAATGGATTGATACGACGCAGAAAAGCGGAAAGGGAGTTATTTTTAACACCTATAGTAAAAAAGGAGAATGAGAAAGTGGAAAAAAGAGAGGGATGTTTTGCGCCGCTCAAAAGCCCGGAAACTTGTGAAGATATTAATGATTTTTTACACAAGAGAGGTTTTGGCGCCGGAGAGCATAATTTGGCTCTGATTGCGGCCGAAAACTGTAAAAAAGGACCAGTAAAAGACGCGTTGCTGATTCTGGCCAAAGAGGGGCGTCTGAAGAAGCCAGATGGCCTGAACAGAAAGGGTGATTAATGACAGCATAGTATTATTATAATAAGGAAGAGATTACACATATACAGAAAAGCAGGGGGCAAAAAAGGGGCAGCGTATGTCACAGATAAAACTGGACACATACGCTGCCCACCTACTATAGATCGCATAAATAAGCCGTTTGTCGTAGTATGGTATCATCTTCGGGTAAAAAAATAAAGCTCCCTGCCGGACTTGAACCGGCGACCTACGCATTACGAATGCGTCGCTCTACCAACTGAGCCAAGGAAGCTTGTCTGAACTGACTTGTCTATTCTACAATATTTCAGCATAAAAATCAATAATAAATTTATTTCTGCGATTGTTTTTTTGCTTTTGTCTGTCCTGATGCGGCAATCTGCTCAGATCTTTCCCGTACATTTTTTGCATATGCCGTGAAAAACAACGCTGCACTCCGTAATCTCTCCGTCAAAGTTCTTGTTCAACTGTTGATATAGGGAAGAATCCGGATAATAGGGAAGATCGAGGAGACATCCGCAGGAATCACAGATAAAATGAGAATGCGGCGTAGACAGACCGTCAAAACGGTCGGTACGATCCTCGCAGGATATTTTTTTAATTTTGCCAAGCTTGGTGAGAAGAGAAAGATTGCGGTATACCGTTCCCAGGCTGATGTTGGGAAAGCTCTCTCGCACCTCCATGTAGATAGAGTCAGCTGTAGGATGATCATGATGGGAGAGAACGCATTGTAAAATCGCTTCTCTCTGCCGGCTTTTCTTCATAGGAGCAGTCATTGATGAATCATCTCCCTCCGTAATTAATATTGATAATCGTTACTGTTCTCATTATATATGAGGAGTAATAAATTTGTCAAGAATCAGGTTGACAAAGAAAAGTATGGATAGTATACTTTGAGCATCGAAAGAAATGTGATTTTAGGAAAAAGGAGATATTTTCTTATGTTAGAGAAGATGAAGGAAATTATTGCAGAGCAGCTTGGCGTAGAAGAGGATGAGATTTCTCTTGAGACTTCCTTTAAGGAAGACCTGGGAGCAGATTCCCTTGACTTATTTGAGTTAACCATGGCTTTGGAAGAGGAGTATGACATCGAGATTCCTGCTGAAGAACTGGGCGAGATTGAAACCGTGAACGATGTCGTTGAATATCTCAAATCCAAAGGTGTGGAAGAATAAGAGTCTGCATGCGATAAGAGACACGAACAGGTATTGAAAGATAACACATCTTTCAATACCTATTTTTGTGTGGCGCTGTTTTCTTACATAATAAATACAAAACAGTCATTTTTATGAAGTTTGAAAAAAGTATTGGAAATTCGATTCATTTCGTTTATAATAGCTATAAGTGTGCAAATTAATGAGCAGAAATGCAGTCAGACAGGGCCCGTACGGACTCTGCTTCAGATAGACAGGATAAAGATAGAAAGGAGATTCCCAATGGCTACGGATATTGGAATTGATTTAGGTACAGCGAGTATTTTAGTATATGTAAAAGGTAAAGGCGTTGTGTTAAAAGAGCCTTCTGTTGTTGCTTTTGATGTGGATACGAGAAAGATCAAGGCAATAGGCGAGGAAGCAAGACTGATGATAGGAAGAACGCCGGGAAATATTGTGGCGGTTCGTCCATTAAGACAGGGTGTCATCAGTGATTATTCCGTTACGGAGAAGATGCTGAAATACTTTGTTCATAAAGCAGTGGGCAAGAGTCTTTTCGGAAGAAAACCAAGAATTTCTGTCTGTGTGCCAAGCGGCGTTACTGAGGTGGAAAAGAAGGCCGTGGAAGATGCTACTTACGCAGCGGGAGCAAGAGATGTTAAGATTATTGAGGAGCCTGTGGCAGCGGCTATCGGAGCGGGAATCGATATTGCGAAACCTTGCGGCAACATGATCGTGGATATCGGTGGCGGAACTTCAGATATCGCGGTAATCTCTCTGGGAGGCACTGTTGTCAGCACCTCCATTAAGGTGGCGGGCGATGATTTTGACGAGGCGATCGTCCGTTATATGAGAAAGAAACATAATCTGCTGATCGGTGACCGGACAGCAGAAGATATTAAGATTCAGGTGGGCAGCGCCTACGTGAGAGCGGAGGAATCTTCCATTGAGGTTCGCGGCCGAAACCTGGTGACAGGTCTTCCTAAGACGGTGACTGTGACCTCAGAAGAAACCAGAGAGGCATTGAGAGAGGCTACAGCACAGATTGTTGAAGCTGTCCACAGCGTGCTGGAGCGCACTCCGCCGGAACTGGCCGCAGATATTTCCGACCGTGGAATCGTACTTACAGGAGGCGGAAGTATGCTGCAGGGACTGGAGCAGCTTATTGAGGAGAAGACAGGAATCACAACTATGACGGCCGACGATCCTATGACCGCGGTTGCCATCGGTACAGGACAGTTTATCGAGTATCTTGGCGGAAGATAAGGAAGGTAAGTTTGGAAGTAAACTTCCAAATCTACCATTATTAACGCAGCAAGTGCGTCAGGAAAGAGGAAAAGATGGCACATCTGGAAGGTTATGTAAGCCATATTCGATTTCATAATGAAGAAAACGGATATACCGTTTTGGAACTGGAAACGACCCACGGGGATGAGATCCTCGTGGGAACTTTTCATTATATCAATGAAGGAGAGTATCTCTCTGTGGAGGCGGAATTTACAGAACATCCGGCCCATGGCCCCCAGTATCAGGTGATTTCTTATCAGGTGAAAGAGCCGGAAGATAAGGAGGCCATGGAGAGGTATCTTGGCTCCGGGGCTGTCCGGGGTATCGGTCCGGCGCTTGCTGCCCGGATTGTGAAGAAGTTCAAGGGGGATACTTTCCGTATCATGGAAGAAGAGCCGGAACGTCTGGCAGAGGTGAAGGGCATCTCCATCCACAAGGCGATGAACTTTGCCGTGCAGTTTCAGGAGAAGCAGGAAATGCGTCATGCCATGATGTTTTTATCTGAGTATGGGATCGCCAATCATCTGGCGGTCCGTATTTTTGAGGAATATGGCGATAAAATGTATGATATTCTGCGGACGAATCCTTACAGACTGGCGGAGGATATTCACGGCATAGGATTTCGTATCGCGGATAATATCGCCGCAAAGGCGGGAATCGCGCCGGATTCGGAACATCGGATCTGCGCGGCCATTCTGTACACGCTCCAGCAGAGTGTAGGAGCCGGTCACGTGTATCTGCCAAGAGAGATTCTTTGCCGCAATACCGGGCAAATGCTCGGTATGCCCCCGGAATATATCGGGGATCATCTGATGAATCTGGTGATGGATAAAAAGCTGATGATTCGCGTTGCGGGTGAGGAGGAACACGTTTATTTAAGCACCTACTATTTTATGGAGAGGAATGCTGCCTCCATGCTTCTGAATCTTGATCTGAAGTTTCCGGCAGATGAAGAAACACTTGCCGGTCGTATCTCCTCATTGCAGGAAGAGACTGGCATAGAGCTTGACGAGCTGCAAAAGTCCGCCGTGCGGCAGGCGCTGACGGAAGGAGTTCTCGTGGTCACGGGCGGGCCCGGCACGGGAAAGACTACGACCATCAATCTGATGATCCGCTGTTTTGAGGCGGAAGATATGGATATCGTTCTGGCGGCTCCCACGGGCAGAGCGGCGAAGCGTATGACGGAGGCAACAGGCTACGAGGCAAAGACCATTCACCGTCTGCTGGAATTGAACGGAGGAATTGAGGATGGCGATACCTGGCGCTTTGAGAAGAATGAGGAGAACCCTATAGAGGCTGATGTGATCATTTTGGATGAGATGTCTATGGTGGACATTTCCCTGATGTATTCCTTCCTGAAGGCCGTACTGCCAGGTACCCGGCTGATTCTGGTGGGAGACTCCAATCAGCTGCCGAGCGTGGGCGCAGGAAATGTACTGAAAGACATCATTGAATCGGAAGTGTTTCCTGTGGTGCGGCTCACGAAGATCTATCGGCAGGAGGCTACCAGCCGGATCGTGTTAAATGCCCACAAGATCAACGAGGGAGAGCAGATCGTCCTTGATAACCGGAACCGGGATTTCTTTTTCTTTGAGAAGAAGGATATCCGTTCCGTGACGGCAGGAGTCATTTATCTTGTGAAGGACCGCCTGCCGGAATATATCGGCGTGAATCCCTTTGAGATACAGGTGCTGACGCCCATGCGCAAAGGCGAACTGGGCGTGGAACACATGAATCAGGTACTCCAGTATTATCTGAATCCCGCCTCGCCCGATAAAGAAGAGCGGGAAGTGCACACCGGAGTTTTCCGGGAGGGAGACAAGGTGATGCAGATAAAGAATAACTATAAGATCGAGTGGAAGGTCGTCAATAAAAAAGGATTTTCCCTGGAAGAAGGACTGGGCGTTTTTAACGGAGACATGGGTGTCATTCGCAAGATTAATACATTTACGGAAAAAGTGACCGTAGTCTTTGATGAGAACCGCCAGGTGGAGTACCCGTTCTCCAATCTGGATGAACTGGAGCTGGCTTACGCCATCACCATACATAAGTCCCAGGGCAGCGAGTACCCGGCAGTGGTGCTGCCGCTCTTAAGCGGCCCGTCCATTTTGTGCAACAGGAATCTGCTCTACACGGCGGTGACCAGAGCGCAGCGGTGTGTGGCCATCATCGGCCGCCAGACTATGGTGGAGCAGATGATCCGCAACGAGTCGGAGCAGAAGAGATATACAGGGCTTAGAGACTGTCTGATGGAGGGCAGCGTGTAAAAAACTGGTTTTAATCTCTGGAGACGCCGATACATACGGAGTAAATATATACATTTTTCACTCCAGCGGCGTGGAGGATGCGGGTGCAGATTTCCATGGTGGCTCCCGTGGTGTAGATATCGTCAATTAAGAGAACAGTGTTGATGCCTGTAATTTCCTTCCGGCAGGCGGGATTGATCATGAATGCGTCCTGCAGGTTGTTGAGACGCGCCTGAGGGCGGAGGGCTTTTTGGGGCGGCGTGTCAACGGTGCGCAGCAACAGGTGACTCAGGCATGGAATATGCAGCAGGACGGACAGATCCCGGGCCAGAAGTTCCGCCTGATTATAACCCCGCAGACGGCGTTTGTGGCTGTGGATGGGAACGGGAACCAGTACGTCCGGTTTCCGTCGGAGAATATCTGCTGCATGGCGAGAAAAGATTTCGCGGGCAAAGAACTGGGAGAGAACGCGGCGATTCTTGTACTTGAAGGCCGTCATGGCGGGACGTGTCTTTTCGTTATACAAAAAAAGCGCCAGGCCGGAACGAAAGCTTTTGGGAAATATGCGGCAGTCGTAGCAATATTCCTGCTCTCTAGAAGAGACCGGTTTGCCGCAGGACAGGCAGGTCGGTTCCTGCACATAGGGAAGCTGTGGAGCGCACTTGCTGCATACATAGTCCCCGTAAGGAAGCAGAACGCCGCAGACAGGACAGTTCCTTGGATAAAGGATGGGAAGAACACGGTCATAAAAGAGGAAGCGCAGCAGATTACGGGAGGGCAGACGGACCGGAATGACAGAAGAAGGCGCATCTGCCCGGCTGTTTGTATGATTTTTATGACAGGATTTACAATAAATATAACGGAAAAACCGGAAATGCAGACGGTGCATTCCCGGTTTTTTCTTTTGTACAGATTTTTTTAATATATTAAGTTTCTCTAATATATCAAACATATTACGCCTTTCCTGTACTGCCAAAACCGCCCCGGTCCGTGTGGTGAAGCGTGTCTGTCTCCTCAAAATGGATGACAGGCTGGTGCTTCATGATACGGAACTGACAGATGCGGTCATTGACGTGAATCTCGGTGTCACGCACGGCGAGAACCGGCATGTACCACTGGTCATTGTCGCCGCAGTAGGATTCGTCGATGACACCCATGTGATTGGTCTGGATGACGCCAAAATTCTTGAATGTGGAACTTCGGGGCACCACATGGGCCTCATAACCCGCCGGAAGCTCCATGGCGACGCCTAAAGGAATGAGAGCAAACTCTCCTTTCTTCAATGAGACGTCTGCGGCGGCCCGCAGGTCGATCCAGTCCGACTTGTTTTCTATGTAGGTTAATTTCTCAATCTCATCAGAGAAATACTTGATTCGTATAGTTTCCATAAATGTATCTCCTTGTAACCGGAAAATGGCTGGGCTGGCGCAGGATGATGCAGATCACAGCGGGGCGTCTGCCGGCTGATCCAGGGTGATAAGCCTCTGGTTGCTGCTTCCGCGGAATTCCAGCGTCAGGTCGCGCAGTTCTTCGACATAAGGACCGTCCACCAGCACATTGGTCACAGACAAAAGATTGCCAATAGCAGGGTCTGTCTTGGCCATCTCCAGCAAATCTTCATAGACATAACCTGTGTAAGTCATAACATGACCGCCGGTGGCGCGTACCATGCGTCCCAGGGCTGCCAGAGGTTCCGGCTGGCAGAAAGGTTCTCCGCCGGAAAAAGTGATGCCGGAAAGGAGAGGATTCTTTCTGTATTCTCTAAAAATATAGTCTATTGTTTCCACATAGCCGTCAGTAAAAGAGTGAGTCTGGGGATTGTGACAGCCTTTGCAGTGATGCGGGCATCCCTGCACAAAAACGACATAACGGAGTCCCGGTCCGTCCACGATGGACTCTTCCACCAGACCGCTTAAGCGTAACTCAAAGGCCATGTTTTACACGGTCTCTTTCTTCGGCTTTTTTGGCGTTATTAAAACGATCCATAGTACCCACCAGATATCCGGTGATTCTTCTGATGCGGTCAAAGTCGACATTTTTTCCGATTGCAGTGGTTTCTGCTGTTTTATTATTCAACATAAAAATGCTCCTTTCTATCTTTTGATGGGCGGGACGTCCGGATACTTCTTCTGAAGTTCCAGAAGCTTCTCGATGGAGATGGATTCTCCGGCCCGCCTTCCACAACGTGGACAGACGTCGTTAATGACTCCAGTATACCCGCAAACCGGGTCGCGGTCAACCGGGTGATTGATAGAACCGTAACCGACGCCCTGTTCTTTCATGTACCGGATAATGGATTCGAAGGCAGGAAGGTTACGGCTGGTATCGCCGTCAAGCTCCACATAGCTGATGTGACCGGCGTTGGTCAGCGCATGATATGGCGCTTCCAGCTCAATCTTCCGGTATGCCTTGATCGGATAATATACCGGTACGTGGAAAGAATTGGTGTAATACTCTCTGTCAGTGATGCCCGGCAGTTCTCCGTATTTTTTGCGGTCCATTTTTACAAAACGTCCGCTCAGCCCCTCGGCAGGGGTGGCAAGCAAGGTGAAATTAAGACCTGTCTTCTGGGACTCAGCGTCCAGTTTATGACGCATGTGGCTGATGATGGCGAGCCCCAGTTTCTGTGCTTCTTCACTCTCGCCGTGATGTTTGCCGATGAGCGCCTTTAATGTCTCTGCAAGGCCGATAAAACCGACGCTCAGTGTTCCGTGCTTCAGTACCTCGCCTATGGTGTCGTCAATGGACAGGTGCTCGGAATCAATCCAGATGCCCTGGGCCATCAGGAAAGGATAGTTGCGTACCTTTCTGGCCGCCTGAATCTTAAATCGATGCAGCAGCTGACGGATAACAAGATCCATCATATCATCAAGTTTCTGATAAAAAACTTCGAGATCGCCGTGGGCTTCAATTCCCAGCCGGGGCAGGTTGATGGAAGTAAAACTTAAGTTACCCCGCCCGAAAGTAACCTGTCTGTCCGGGTCATGGACGTTGCCGAGAACCCTGGTCCGGCAGCCCATGTAAGCGACTTCTGTATTAGGATCGCCTTCTTTGTAATAAGACAGGTTGAATGGCGCGTCAATGAAACTGAAGTTCGGAAACAGGCGTTTGGCTGAAGTTTTGATGGCCAGCTGGAACAGATCGTAATTCGGGTCGCCCGGATTATAATTGACGCCTTCTTTTACTTTGAAGATCTGTACCGGGAAAATAGGGGTTTCTCCTGCTCCCAGACCATCTATGGTAGACTCCAGCAGGTTTCGGATGACCATGCGGCCTTCCGGCGAGGTGTCCGTCCCATAATTAATGGAAGAAAACGGAACCTGTGCTCCGGCTCTGGAATGCATGGTGTTCAGGTTGTGGATGAGCGACTGCATGGCCTGACGGGTCTGCTCTTCCGTATACTGCATGGCCTGTTCCATGCAGAAGCTATGCATTTCATCCAGATTTTCCTTGAGGCTGTCCTCCAGAGGAAGCTGGCGGAAGGCATCAAGGTAAGTCTGTTCCTGTCCCATCTTCAGAGGAAAGGTCACTGCATTTCTTAACACCTTTTCCAGGGTCTCAGCCTTCTGCCTGTCATAGCGCAGCCGAACCTCCACGAAGGAGCGCAAAGCCTTGAAATATTCTTTCGTGTAGGTCTTGGATACGCCTTCTGCCATGGCGTAGTCAAAGTTCGGGAGACTCTGGCCGCCGTGCATCTCGTTCTGGTTGGCCTGAATGACGATACAGGCCAGCGCCGCATAAGTAATGATGGACTGGGGTTCACGCACATAACCGTGTCCGGTGGAAAATCCGCTCTTGAACAGGCGGATCAGATCGATCTGGCAGCAGGTCTCCGTCAGCATATAAAAATCCATATCATGGATATGGATGTCTCCGTTGGTGTGGGCCGCTCCGATATCTTTCGGCAGCACGTAGTTGGTGATGAAATACTTGGAACCTTCCGAACCGTACCGGAGCATGGTCCCCATGGCAGTGTCGCCGTCGATGTTGGCGTTCTCCCGCTTAATATTCTCCGATTTGGCGCTGGAGTAGGTCAGACGCTCATAAATATTCATCAGGTCGAACTCGGTGCTGCGGATCTTGGCATGTTCCGCCCGGTACAAAATATAAGCCTTGGCGGTGGATGCGAAATCGTAGCGGATCAGCATGGCCTCCACAATATCCTGTATCTGCTCAACGGTGGGAACCTCCACATCTTCCACGGCATCGCAGACCTTCTGTGTCAGATAAGAAAGATCCGCGGGAGTCAGATGATCCTCGGAGGCAGTGCTGGCGCGATGGATCGCATTCAAGATCTTGATGGAATCAAAAGGAACCAGGTCGCCGTTGCGCTTTTGAATCTGTTTTCCCATAATATAGTAAAACTCCTTTAATATGTCATATAGACGAAACACAATATATAGTAATTGCGATGAAAACAAACACTATATAGTGAGTTGCGTACCACAATAGTATCACCGGACGAGGGTTTCGTCAACGGAAAATAGTTGTTGCATTTTCCGTAAAAAAGGGTAAGATATTATCAGACAATAAAAAACAGTTCTGACAATTGGCTGATTTGTTTATAAAGGGGGATATCCTGGAAAGTTATCCACATTTTCGGTAGAAGTGTGGAAAAGTCAAATGGACGAGGAAAACAGAGACTTATCAACAATAAAATAAAAAGTTATCCACATTATCCACAAAATCCACAGGTGATTGTGGATAATTTATGCACAACAAAAATAGACGGCTGTACATTTTATATATTTTTATAAAAAAGGAGAAATTTGAACGGCGGGAAGCAGGAGATGGAATATCATGCAGAATATAATCCCGCTGTAAAAAAGGGATTGACTCCGGACGTACGGTATGGTATATTAAGCTGGCGATGGAATAGGTCTTTTTTTTATGCCTAAAAAAGACAAATGCATAATTAAAAAATTGGAGGTGGAAGTTGTGCGCGTGAAGATTACATTGGCATGTACAGAGTGCAAGCAGCGTAACTACAATACTACGAAGGAGAAAAAGAATCATCCGGAAAGACTGGAAACCAGCAAGTATTGCAGATTCTGCAGGAAGCATACTGTTCATAAGGAAACAAAATAGTTGAACCGTTTATAAGGAGTGATGACATGAGCGATGAAAAAAAGAAAACAGGAATCCGTGGTTGGTTCCGTGGTCTTCAGTCCGAGTTTAAAAAGATCACCTGGCCGGATAAGGACAGGCTGGTACGAGAAACAGCGACTGTCGCAGTGGTATCTGTAATCCTTGGTATCATCATTGCTACCCTGGATATGGTTCTTCAGTATGGAATTAATTTTCTTGTCTAGCAAAAGGGTAAAGGTGAATATATGTCAGAATTGAACTGGTATGTGGTCCATACCTACTCAGGCTATGAAAATAAAGTAAAAGCGAATATTGAAAAGACAATTGAAAACAGAAAGCTGCAGGATCAGATATTCGAAGTCAGAGTTCCCCTTCAGGAAGTTGTAGAGATGAAGGGCGGAGTTAAGAAAAATGTTTCCAAAAAGATGTTTCCCGGATACGTTCTTGTAAACATGGTTATGAATGACGACACATGGTACGTCATCCGCAACACAAGAGGCGTTACAGGTTTCGTAGGCCCGGGATCTGAGCCTATCCCTCTGACGATGGCTGAGATGAGAAATCTGGGCATCGCTGAGACGGAAGAAGAGGTTGAGATCGATGTGGAAGTCGGCGATCTGATCGAAGTGGTATCCGGCGCATGGGAAGGTCGTGTGAGCCAGGTTAAAGATATTAACATGGGCAAGCAGACCGTGACCATCGAGGTGGATATGTTCGGTCGGGAGACTTCTGTAGAGATTGGATTTTTAGACGTAAAGAAATTATAAGATGTCTGAACAGGACAGTGGGAGGGAGATTCCCGCAATTACCACAATAGGAGGTTAGCTATCATGGCGAAGAAAGTAACAGGTTATATTAAATTACAGATTCCGGCAGGCAAGGCAACTCCTGCACCGCCTGTAGGTCCGGCCTTAGGTCAGCACGGAGTAAATATCGTACAGTTTACGAAGGAGTTCAACGCAAGAACAGCAGATAAAGGCGATCTGATCATCCCTGTCGTAATCACGGTATATCAGGACAGAACATTCAGTTTCATTACAAAAACTCCACCGGCAGCAGTATTATTAAAGAAATACTGCAACATCAAATCCGGTTCCGGCGAACCAAACAGAACAAAAGTGGCATCTATCTCCAAAGATAAGATCAAAGAGATTGCCGAAATGAAAATGCCGGACTTAAATGCAGCTAGTATCGAAGCAGCTATGAGCATGATTGCAGGTACTGCAAGAAGCATGGGAATCACTGTTGAGGACTAATTGTAATTTTGAAGGATTTAATTTGACGAAGTGGGAGGGTCGCTCCCGATAATACCACAGGAGGTTATTTTTAAAATGAAAAAAGGTAAGAGATATCAGGAAGCTGCAAAGCTCAGAGATAAAACCAATTTATACGAAGCACCGGAAGCTATCGCCATCGTAAAAAAAGCAGCCAGTGCAAAATTTGACGAGACAATCGAAGCTCACTTAAAGATGGGTCTTGACGGACGTCACGCAGACCAGCAGATTCGTGGTGCGGTTGTACTGCCTCACGGAACTGGTAAAAAAGTTCGTGTCCTTGTTTTCGCAAAAGGCGACAAGGCAGAGGAAGCTGCAGCAGCAGGCGCAGAATTCGTAGGAGCAGAGGAGTTAATTCCGAAGATCCAGAACGAAGGATGGCTTGAGTTTGACAAAGTTGTTGCAACACCGAACATGATGAGCGTAGTAGGACGTCTGGGACGTATCCTCGGACCGAAAGGCTTAATGCCTAACCCGAAAGCCGGCACCGTAACCATGGACGTAGGCAAAGCCGTTCAGGAATTAAAAGCCGGTAAGATTGAGTACAGATTGGATAAGACCAACATCGTTCACGTGCCAATCGGAAAAGCTTCTTTCACAGAGGAGCAGTTAAACGAAAACTTCCAGACATTAATAGATGCAATCAACAAAGCAAAACCAGCGGCAGCAAAAGGACAGTACATCAGAAGTGCTACTATTGCTTCCACCATGGGCCCTGGCGTTAAGCTGAACACTGCAAGATTAGTATAATAACTTTTCAGAACAGCGATTGCAAAGAAAACACAACGGACAATTCTCACGACCGCAGACGCGGCCGCGGGGGTTGTCCGTTTTTTCTTTTTGCTTTCAGGATTTCCGGCAAGAAAAAGTCAAAGACTCAAAGATTCAAAATAGCGCATTCTCATTCTAAGGGAATTGATTAATTTATATAGGAAGAGTATAATGAATATATTACGGAGAGGGGCAGGACGACCGGATGGGGAAAGGAGAAATTATGGAAGATATGGGCATGACTGATTTACAGTTTAAGAGCTGGTTAAGGCAGATTATACGCCGATTGGAAGAAGCAGAAAGTGAAGACAGTAAAGAAAAAACGGATATAAAACTGGATGAGTTATTGAAAGATTTGAGAGAAGATTTACAGGGATGATAACTTCTTACAACAGGAACAGCAGAGAGGGCGGACCTGCCGCCGCTCTCCGCATAAAAAGAATACCATAATATGATGAGGGCGTCAAAAGGTATTTTGACGCCTATGATACACGGGTTGCTATGTGCTGACGCTTGTATCATAATATATTTCTGATTACAATAATAATTTGAGAAGGCCTTATCGTCTGTGCTTCAGGGTACAGAGATAAGGCCTCTTTTTTGCTTTTTATACGATTTTTCTTGCTGACGGGGACTTTTTAAGATAATAAGCCCGTCCGGAGCCTAATTGATAAATAATGATTATTTAGAGAAAAGTGGTATAAATAAAGGCTGTGACGGGCACGAAAACCGTGCGCAGGATGCACGATCGAAAAAACTATTTGACGCTTACAGAGAATCGTGATAAGAATGTGACATAAGGTAGTTGCAACTAACCTAAAATAGAAGCAGTAAAATAATGATATTTTTATACATTTAAGAGGAGGAGAATCGATGATAATAAGCAAATTAAAGAAACTGACGGCGATAACGGCTCAAGATTTTGATAAATTGCAAAGAGGAGGACGAATGATATGAAGTACATCGGGAAAGTCTTATTAAGCTTCCTGCTGGTTGTTTCCGTACTTCTTGGTTCCAATCCTTTCTATGCGAGCGCGCAGGCCGGCGATGACGCCGGTCTGTCTGCTTCTGATACGGAAACATCTTTCAGTAATCCAATCAATCTTTCAAAAGGACAATATCGAATTAAACTTAACTTTCTGAACAGAAAAAAAGGAGAATACTCGCCGTATAGTGAAAGCACTGGTTATACTTTATCTACTTATGGACTGCTGACAGTTGACAATGAAAAAAGCACTTTAAAAATAAAAAAATACGGATATTCAGGAAGCTACACAAGTCTTTTTTTGAAAAGTGAAAAAGCAGCAGATATCGCAGCAGAAGTAACTGATAAAAATGGAAAACCACGCTTTCCAAAGTTTGCAGCAGATGAAAATTGGGAAGACTATAGTAGCCAACAAAGATATTTTACTGAACTATATTCATCAAATGACTTTTATGATGGAACGGAAGGGCTGCTTGTAGAAGAAGATCTAGAAAGAAACGCTGCATATTTCACAGTTCCGGTGGATTTGGATTATGGGTGTCTGGGATATTTTTCGTGGAACACTGCTGGCTATCTGGAAAGTTATTATATTGTGCCTGAAGTGAAAACAGCAGTGTCCCTGGATGAGTTAGAAGGGGCAAAACAAAATGAGACGATGGGCTATCAATATACAGATGATAATCCTGTGATGTCTGCCGAAGGAAATGGGGGAAATATGAAGCAAAATACACGTAGTACAATTGAAGATTATGATGTATTTAATTCTAAAGCCTCAATTATCAAACGGGATGAAAATGGTCTGACTGCTTCATTTAACATTAATGAACGTTTTGTGGGAAGTAAGGATAAAGCAGTAGAGAAAGTAATGATTTCTCCTACGGATACAAGTGAAGCGGAGAATCCGTATCGTTGGGGTCGGACAAATCGAACCTATGTACAATGGTCGGAAATTCCAATTGAAAATGGTTCTTTTACTCTCAGTTTTAGCGAAGAAGAAATAATTTTTGGAAAGGAATTGATGGTCAAGAGAAATGTAACTGGAAATAATAATTGCTGGTATATGACCATGATTCCGCTGGTAGAGGAGTTAAAAATTATCGATATCACTGATGAGGACAGCGGAGTTACTTTCCGATATTCTAATCATTTTCTTGCAGAGGACAATGTTCGGCTGGAAGCAAAGAAAATAACAGAGGAGACGGAAATTCCGGAAGGATTAAAAGAGTCTTATTATGATAATGAACAGATTGATACGAGTACTCTGGAATTATATAAGATAATGGTGACTTATGCTGACGGAACTCCGATTCCACAATATATGTGGGCACGGATGAGTTATATGTTTTTATTCCCACGTTCTGAAACAATGGTTGGAGAGAGACGCACAGTGAATTTGTATCAGGAGCAAAGTGGATGGGCAGATGACGATTATATTCGTTCTGTGACGTTAGAGGCGGAAGAGCTTGAAGATAGCAGCATACGTCCATGGGTATTCAGCCATATGGCAGAGCCTTCTATTGATGATCTGATCCCCTGTCTTATTTGGCACAATCGAGAAATTATTCAACGGAAACTTATGGCATCGTATTTGCAACACAAAACACCATAGATATAACAAATTATGAAAATGGTGTTTATGAAGCGAAAGTTTCCCTGCTTAGACAGGGAAGCAGTTATTATTCGGCATGCGCCGGTCTGCTTGACGATGATGCGATTATTGCGCTTGACGAGGAGAAAATACATGTATATCTGAACTTTACAGAAGAAGGCGAGGTGGCATTTGGCTCCGGTTACTATCAGGGTGGGTTAAAAGCTTATGATAATACAACAAATGAGTATATTGAAGGCAGTGAAGTTGTATACAGTTACATGTGCAACAGTGACGGAACATTATTGGATAATACATCCTATAATGCTTTGACAGAGTTCCCGTGTATTCTTTCCACAAGAATCACTTTGGATGATCGTTCCCTGTATGGAGACGAATCTTTGACAGGACATTATCGTATGGGTATCATCTCCCCTGTTATGGCGGCCATGAGTGGAATCGCTTATGCGGATGTGGAACCGATAGGAGTGGATTTGGGTATTGTTTCCATGAAAAAGGTAGCAGATCTGACAGATACGGAAAAGCTCAACTCCATCCCAACCTACCAGAAATCTGTTCTCATGCGCAGCATTCAGCGCGGAGACCTGTATCTGGAAGGAAGGGCAGACTATGCAGCCGATGCCGTGACTGCGTTGGAGAGTGCAGTGGAGGCAGGAAGAACCTATTACTATAATGATCTGAAAGATGTGGATAATAAGTCTGCGGAGAAAAAACAGTCCGACAGGATCAAAGAGTTATCCGACGCCATCGAGAACGCGATTACCGCGCTGGATGTTCCGGGAAATGTGGATAAATCCGCATTGAAAGCGGCCATCGGTGAAGCAAAAGCTCTGACAGAGGGAGAGTATACCACTTTAAGCTGGGGCGCTCTCAGCAAGGCTCTTTCTGACGCCGTTGTTACCAATAACCGCGCGGATGTTTCCCAGTCCGTGGTAGATGCGGAAGTGAAGAATCTGGAAGCGGCCATGGCGGCGCTGGAAAAAAGAAGCGGGGACGCGGTGAATCCTACAACGCTTTCTGACGGCGTATACCGGATCCCTGCGGGACTGTATAAGAACTCCAATGTAAAGAGTGTTTCCGACGCCGCTCTGGATGTGGCGTATCTGGAGGTGAAGGATGGACAGGCAAAGGTTACTCTGTCGTTCGTTCCGTGGGAAGACGGCGCGGTGAATCTGACGGCTCTTTCCACTTTAAGCAACATCACTTCCCAGGTATGGAATCCGTACGAGATTGCAGACTGTGAGAGGACGCCGGTGGAACCGACGGAGACTTACGCTGTGGGAGAGGAAAGCTATCCGAAAGAGATGGTTCTGGATGTAACCCTCCCGGCAACCCTGGATTCCAGTGACAATTATATCTGGACGGAGACCACGGTGCGCTCCGGTGAGACGGAGACGACCGAGTACGCCAGATTGTATCTGGATTATACCGGTATCCTCAATGTGACTGACGCGTGGAATGCGCTGGAGACAGCAGAGAGCTATATGGAGACAGATTACACGGCGGACAGCTGGAAGACATTTGCCGATGCGCTGGCCGCTCTGGAAAATGCGCTGTCAGGGCAGGCGGATAAAGCGTCCCTGCAGGCGGCGGTGGATGCTCTCGCCGATGCGCAGAAAGCGCTGGAAAAAGTCAGTGAGCCTGCGACGGAGCAGCCGTCCACCCAGAGTCCGCAGCAGACTACGCAGGAGCCGCAGACCGGACAGCAGACGCCGGCTGCCGGTGAACCGCAGACTGGCAGCCAGCAGACAGCTCCTGTGGCGGGGATGGTCGGCGAGATCTTCAAAGTGAAGGGGAATACCTACCGGCTCACTTCCAATGGAGCGAGTCCGGCGGCCACTCTTGTGAAAGCTTCCAAAAAGAAGGCGAAAATCACAGTGCCGGCTTCCGTGAAGAAGAACGGCGTGGCGGTTTCCGTGACGGCCATCGGCAACAATGCATTTAAGAACCGGAAGAAGGTACGGACGGTCGTTATCGGAAAAAATGTACAGCAGATCGGAAAGAATGCCTTCGCCGGATGCGAAAAACTGAGAAAAATTACGGTGAAAACAAAGACTCTGCGAATGGTCGGAAAGAATGCTCTGCGGGGAATCTCCAGCCGGGCAGTGGTGAAAGTGCCAAAGAAATCCTTAAAGAGATATCAGAAACTTTTCCGCAATAAGGGGCAGAGAAGAACCGTAGTGATCCGGTAATCTTTGTAACAAAAAACGCTATAAAATCTGTGGAGGGTCGTTGCTGTTCACTGGGTGGACAGTAGCGGTAAATACACACAGCCGGGCTTGTCCTGCCGTCTTTCCTGCGGCAGGACTTGTTCTGGTGTTATGTTCAAAGAAAGGAGAAGTTCTATGACGCAGCCTGGAGAAAATGGAGATGGTTTTCAGGGAAAGATCGGTCAGAACGTGCGGAAAAGCCGCACGGAAATTGAAGAAAATATATTGCGGCTTTTGTATGAATGGTGGGTGCAGGGCAGGCAGCTTACCAGAGATATGGTATGTGAGAAAATGGAAATGACCAGAAGAAAGCTGGCCTACTACATCACGTCCATGACGGACCATGGATATCTGGAGAAAACGGCGGGACAGGAAATTCTTTTGCTGACGGATTTTGGGAAGGAGCAGGGAGCCGACTGCCACTGCCGCCATCAAAGCATCACACATTTTATCCAGATGACCTGCGGTCTTGATGAAGAAGACGCGGCGGAGAACGCCTGCCGTATGGAACATGTCATAAGCGGCGACGTGATAGAGGGCATATACCATTTTCTGCGCACAGGAGAAATCTACGACAGCGTGGTGAGAAATATGGATTTTCACACCAGATACGCAGTGGGCCGGTATACATTTTCTATGGCCATCTATCAGATGGACCGGAGGTATCCAAGAGTGTTGGCGGAGGATGACCCTGTGTTTGCCAAGGGAGACGTTATTGATGAGAAACCATCACAGACCCCGGAAGAGGATGATCAGAATCCTGGCGGCGATCAGGGCAATGAGGATAACAACAAACCGTCCGGCGACGTGCAGACACCGGGAACCGGCGCGGGACAGAATCAGAATACACAGAACAGCCAGAATGCGGCGCAGACGCCGGATGCAGGCGCGCAGAAGGCATCCCTTCGTACCGGAGCCACCTACACCGCAGGAGGAAATACCTATCAGGCGGCTTCCGCAGGAACGGTGGCGCTGACGGCGGCCGCCAACAAGAAGTCCGTCAATGTTCCGGCTACGGTGAACATCAATGGGGTAACGGCGAAAGTGACAGCCATCGGCAACAACGCTTTTAAGAAAGCCAGAAAGAAACTGACGAAAGTGACCATCGGCGCCAATGTGACCAGCATCGGAAAGAAAGCCTTTGCCGGCTGCAAAAAGCTTAAGAAAATCACTGTAAAGACGAAGCAGTTAAACAGCGTCGGAGCGAAAGCGCTGAAAGGCATCAGCAAAAATGCGGTCATCAAAGTGCCGAAGAAAAACAAAAAGGTTTACACAAAATTGCTGAAAAATAAAGGACAGGTAAAGAGTGTAAAGATTCGATAAATCATTTTGCCCTTTTCCGGAGAGACGGCCTGCAGATTGCGGGCGGCTCTCTCCGACGGGAACAGATTTCCTGCCGGAAGCTGCTTTTTATGACATTTTATGCTCATTCCGGCGGGAAAACTGAAAAATATTGTGGCCCCATGGCAGAAGCAGGCGTTGTCTTCCGTTATGGGGCGGCAGTATTTGTGACAAAAATGGGATTAAGAGGAGGAAATGTGATGAAAAAGAAAAGAACAGTAAGCATCCTGTTTTCTATGCTGCTGGCAGTGATTTTTGTGCTTTCCGGAATTTATTTGTCCGGGGCAGGGGAAGACGGGCGACAGCGAGAGTTTGCGGCAAACGTCCGGGCGGCAGGAAATGTACAGGCGGCGGAAACGCCGGAAGACGGAGTGTACAGCATTGAAGGGGTACTGCGCCACGCCTCTTCCGACCAGAATTCCATGGGAAACGGAGCCATCAAAAAGCCCATGGAGGTATGGATCGAAGGAGGAGAAGCGACGCTTCGGATGGAATTTGTTCCATTGACGGCAAATTTTGGCAGCACACAGTTCACTGGATATCTGTCATATTTTAATTATTTTCCTGATTGGGAGGGCGGCAGCAGCGGGACGGCTCTTCCCAATGACGAGACGCCCATTGCCGCCGATGTGGAATCTTATTACGAAGATGTATACGATCAGTATAATGATCCGGACACAGGGCTTGATGATAATGTGAAAGGTGAATTATATCCTCACTATATGACCATACCGGTGGAATTGTATGATGCGGAGATCTGGACCCAGGTCTATGTGCCTGTGATGGAATCCATTGTGGAAGGAAATGGTCTGCAGTATGCGAGACTGCAGCTGGACTGGAATACGCTGACCCGCACCGGAGATCTGCCGGGGCAGGAAGATCCGGGAACAGACGGGGACGGCGATCAAAATTCCGGCGGAAATCAGAGTGGCAGCGAAGAAAAAACTGTGGATAAGGGGACGCTGCACACTTTGCTGATCTCCGCCGCAAGTCTGGCGGGCAGGGAGAGCATTTACACGGAAGATTCCCTCACAAAGCTGAAAAACGCCATCGAGAGGGCGGAAAATGTATATTCCAACGATAAGGCTACCCAGACCCAGGTGGATACCCAGGTGAAAACGCTTTCCAAAGCGATTCTGAATCTGGAGCAGAAGGAAACGGCGAATAGCGGGGCTTCCGGCAGCGGCAGCAGTGATTCGTCGGACAGCAGTTCCGCTTTGGAAAAGCTTGATTTCAAAACTCTTGCCGATGGAACTTATTCCGTGGAAGGAGAAATGTATAAGACGGATAAGGAGACTCTTTCCATGTCCAATGACGCAATTACCCATACCATTAAGCTGAAGGTAAAAGGTGGAAAATATACGCTGACTCTGGATTTTAAGGGACTGGAAATGAACTCTCAGTTCGGGTATCTGGGGGAACTGAAATATTTTGTCAGCGGATATAAAACAGACAACTACGGAGCGCCTGCAGGAACTGCGAAGGCCGTTAATATTAAATCTTATCAGACAGATTCCAATGGAAAGAAAGTGTCGGATTCCTTTGGCACGGACTATCCGGACAAGGTGACATTTCCTCTTATCGATGAGGCAAAAGAAGACGGATGGGTGCCTCTGCAGGTATTTGTGCCGATTATGGAATCCATTTCCGCGGGAAGCGGAACCCAGAAAGCTTATCTTAAGCTGGATACGGCTTCGGTGGCCTCTGCCGACAAAGATTCTTTTGAGGAAGAGGAGAGTACTTCCAGCTCCAAAAAGAGTTCCGGTTCTTCTTCCGGGAGCAGTTCCTCCGGCGGTTCGGCCGTGGGCGCCGGCACATTGAAATCCGGCAGTTCACTGCCGTCTTCCGATACCGAAAGCGGTACAAGCAGCAGTCTGGGAGAAGAAGCTTCCACAGCTCTGCAATCTTCTCTGTCCGGAGAAAATGCAGCGGCCGTTCAGGACAGAGCGGCAGCAGTGGCGTCCGGAGAAGAGGAATCAGCGGCGGCAGCGGATAACGGAGAAGATACGGAAGAAACAGCAGGAGCGGTGCTGCCGTCATTCATGAGTATTCTGGCGGTGCTGGCGGGCGGCGCTTATAAGTTGTGGAGCCGCCGGCTCTTTTAGTCGGTGAAAACAGATGGCGATAAGCAGCCAGAGGTAAGCAGATGGAAAGGAAATGAAAAATATGCACATGTTAATGAGACGAATCAGGAGAATCCTCTGCCCGGCTGTGATTCTGCTGCTGGCGCTGGGACTGCTTTCTCTCACTGTCAGGGCGGCTTCGGGAACCGTTTATACCTGTACCGTCAATCCCTGTTACGCCCACCCGGTCACCGGGGAGATTGAGGACGCCGGAGGCAGTTCATCCACGGCCACGGGCCAGGGGATGGTGGAAGGGGCCCTGGGCGGCAGCGGGATTCTGGAAGTGACCGATGGCGGGGAATATTATCTGACGATCCGTATGAGTCTGATGGATTATTCTTCCGGACACAGTTTTCAGGTGCAGGAAGTGGGCGGCTCCGGATGGAACAGCGTGGAAGCATCCCGGACCGGCAGCGGCAGCGACGACAGCGGAACCACGGCGGACATGAGAATACAGGTTCCCTCAGAAAGCTGCGTGGTCCGCTGTTCCATGTATGTGGAACCCATGGGACGGGACGTGATTTTCTATTTTTACCCCAGCGACTATGCGGTGGGAAATACAACAAATATGGCAGCAGAAATAGTGACGGAGAGCTCTTCCGGCAGTCAGAGCGGCAGCGGGGAGTCTGCTGGACAGATTTCCGCTTCGGATCAGAAATCCGCTGATGGCCAGAGCGGCAGTGGAAATTCCGCTGATACAGAGAACAGCGCTGTGCAGAGTGCCACGGATGACGGCAGCACATCCGGAAGCGCATCGGTTTCTCAGTCGGCAGATTCTGATTTGGACAATGCCCAGGGACTATCCCTCTCCACGGCTCCCGATTCGGCAGAAAATGTATCGGAAACTTCCGAAAATACCGGCCCGTTGACCTGGATTTTGATTCTGACGGTATCCATCACTCTGTCCGGAGCCATCTTGATGCTCCTTGGAGCGTATCTGGTATATCTGTTCCGGAAGAACTGGAAGCGCTGGGGCGGCGGGGAAGTCCTGCTGTCAGAAGAGGATTTTAATACCGGAGAGAAAATATATCTTGCCGATGGCTTCGGCCTGGCCGATGAGCCGGAAGAAGGCGTCCGGGATTCGGAAGGCGTCCGGTGGGAAGAGGAGGAGTGGAAGGATGAATAAAAAAATCGTATCCGGTGCCGCTCTGTCCGAGTTGATATGGAGCTGCAAGAAAATCGCATCAGTTTTGCTCTTCATTCTGTGCCTGTTTGCGCTTTCAGGCTGTATGGTAGACCAGCATCCGGAGGATGCGGTTCCGGCAGCGGCAGAAAGTGCACAGACCATGCTGGAGATTACTGATCCGGTGGAAAAGAAGGCGGTGGAAAAGGCGAAAGGACAGGTTGCCGCCACGACACAGACGCCCCGCATCATAGCGACTTCTCCGGCGGTGGCGGAAATCTGCGATAAACTGGAGCTTGACCTTGTGGGCGTGTGTTCCAGTACCGTTTCAAAGATACCGGAAAGATATGCGGATGTGGAAACGGTGGGGACGGCTATGAGTCCGGATATGGAGATTGTATCGTCACTGAATCCCGACTGGATACTGAGTCCATCCTCTTTACAGACGGATTTGCAGCCCAAGTACGAAAATATCGATACCGACTGGGCTTTTTTAAACCTTAGGAGTGTGCAGGGGATGTACCGTTCCATTCAGGAGCTGGGAGAGATTTTTGGCCGGGAAGACCAGGCGGAGACTCTGACGCAGGAGTTTGAGGATTTTTATGAGGAATATAGGGAGAAGAACGAGGGAAAGGATAAACCGAAAGTTCTGATTCTTATGGGATTGCCGGGCAGTTATATTATCGCCACGGAAAATTCCTACGTGGGCAGTCTGGTGGAACTGGCGGGCGGTGAGAATGTCTACGCCGGATCCGATCAGGAATTTCTGACGGTCAATACAGAAGACATGGAGACCAAAAAGCCGGATGTGATTTTGCGGGCCGCCCACGCGCTGCCGGATCAGGTGGTGGAAATGTTCAGGGAGGACTTTAAAACCAACGATATCTGGAAACATTTTGACGCGGTGCAGAATGGAAGAGTCTACGACTTGACTTACGAGTATTTTGGAATGAGCGCCAATTTTTCCTACCCGGAAGCTCTTGAGGAGCTGCAGCTCATGCTGTATCCGGAGAAAGGAGAGACATCATGAAGATAAACAAAAATATAAGGACGGTGCTTGCCTTTGCTGTGACCGGGATCCTCCTTTTACTTATTTTTTTTACAGCAATAAACACAGGAAGCCTGTCTGTGACCTTCGGACAGCTGATGAGGGGGATGTTCATGGAATACGATGCCGATGTGGCGGCGGTGTATGACCTGCGGTTTCCGAGAATTATGATTTCCTTGCTGGCGGGAGCAGCCATCGCCGTGTCGGGAGTACTGTTTCAGGCGGTGTTGAAGAATCCCCTGGCAGACCCGGGAATTATCGGAATATCCAGCGGAGCAGGATTTGTGGCGGTGCTCATCACAGCCTATGCGCCGACGCTGTTTTTCCTGACGCCGCTGTTTGCTTTTCTGGGCGGAGTGGCGGCCTTTCTGACGGTCTATCTGCTTTCCTGGAAAGGAGGATTGAGTCCCCTTCGCATTATCCTCACCGGCGTGGCGGTCAATACTTTATTTACCGGGCTATCCAGTGCGTTTAATTCTGTGAGCGGCGGTGACCGGACCGGCGTGGCCGCCATCGTGGAAGCCAACATTACCCAGAAAACCTGGGAGGATGTAGGGACACTTTTTCCCTATGTGGCCGCCGGACTGATTCTGGCGTGCTTTTTTATCGGTGAATGTAATCTGCTGTCTCTGGAGGATAAGACAGCCCGGGGACTGGGCATCAATGTGAACCGCACCCGGATTGTCATTTCTCTGGTGGCAGTGCTGCTGGCCAGCATCTCCACGGCGGTGGCGGGAGCGGTCAGCTTTCTGGGACTCATCGTTCCCCACATCGGAAGAATTCTGGTGGGAAGCGATCATAAGCTGTTGATACCTTTTTCGGCGCTGGCAGGCGCTTTTACATTTCTTGCGGCGGACACTCTGGGCAGGACCATTGCCGCGCCCAACGAGATCAGCGCGGCGGTGATCATGAGTGTCGTCGGAGGCCCGTTTTTTATATTGCTGCTCAGGAGGTCGAAAAGGTATGGAGATTAAGTTGAGAACAAAGGAACAGCGGACAGAGTCAGAAAATCATCGTCCGGAATCTTCTTTCCGGACAGCAAAAAATGCACAGGAAGAAAATAAACAGAGATTGGATGCCGCGCCTGCCATGGTCGTAAAAAATCTTTCGTTCGCCTATGGAAAAAATGTGGTGCTCAATGATATTACGCTGCATATTCCTGGGGGAAAGGTGACTACCATCATGGGAGCCAATGGCTGCGGTAAATCCACTCTGTTCTCTCTCATGACCAAAAATCTGACGCCGGGAAAGGGAGGAGTCTTTCTCCATGGGAAAAATATTGCGGAACTGCCTCTGCAGGAGTTTGCCAGAAAGGTGGCCATTGTCCATCAGTATAATACGGCGGCTGATGATATCACGGTGGAACGGCTGGTGGCATTTGGCAGAACGCCCCACATGAAGCTGCTGGGCGGACACAGCAGAGAAGACGAGGAGTATATAGACTGGGCTTTGCGGGTCACAAATATGGAAAAATACCGGGACAGAGAGATCAGTAAACTGTCCGGCGGACAGAGACAGCGGGTGTGGATCGCCATGGCGCTGGCGCAGAATACAAAGATTCTTTTTCTGGACGAGCCCACCACCTATCTGGATATCCGCTATCAGCTGGATATCCTGCAGCTGGTGCGAAAATTAAATGAGCAGTACGGGCTGACCATTATCATGGTGCTCCATGATATCAATCAGGCCATTCATTTTTCAGACCGCATCATCGGTCTTAAGGACGGAAAGGTCGGCATGGAGGGGCCGCCGGGACAGGTGATCACTTCCCAGAGCATTTATCAGCTTTATGGGGTGAAACTTCCGGTGGTGACCATCGGCGGAGAGAAATTTGTGCTGACAGTATGAAAAGAAAATATTGAACAGTAAAGAAAGGGATGAAAATGAAAAAGAGTCCATTGAAAATATTCTGGCTGGTTCTGGGAGTTCTCTGCCTGGGACTGGGAACGCTGGGCGTGGCGCTGCCCATCCTGCCGACGGTGCCTTTTTATATGGCGACGGTGTTCTGTTTTGCCAAAAGCTCCCGGCGGCTCCACCAATGGTTCCTGGGAACCAGACTTTACAAAAATAATCTGGAAAGTTTTGTGGAGAAGAAAGCCATGACCATGAAGACCAAATGTTCCATCACGGGAACAGTGAGTCTTCTCATGCTCATCGGTTTTCTTCTCATGAAAAATGTACCGGTGGGGAGAGTGATTCTGGTGATTGTATGGGCGGCGCACATGTATTACTTTTTTGTCAGGGTGCGTACTCTGAAAGCGGAAAAACGATAGGAAAAAAACTTAGATTGAAAAAGTGAGTAAATGAAATAAATTTGAGTAATAGAGGGAAAAGGAGTGACGGCGATAATCTGGGGCCGTCTGAAAGTAATATGATAAAAATGAGATTGGTGAGATTGTTGTCTCATGCAAAAAAATACATAGCATACAACGTCCTCTGGCAATGGGCGGCGCTTATGCTGCAGGCGGGTGTCATTTTTGCGGTGACGGATCTTCTGGCGCAGGCATTATCAGGCCGTTGGGAAACGGCGGAAATCACCGGCAGATTTCTATTTCTGCCAGCGGCTCTGGCCGGCCGTTTTCTCTGTGACCGGATGGCCTCCCGGGCTTCCTGGTATGCCAGCGTGGATGTGAAAAAAATTCTCCGGGAAAAAATTTATGAAAAGATACTGGTTCTCGGCGTATCCTATAAAGAATATATTGCAACCTCAGAAGTGGTGCAGATGAGCGGCGAGGGAGTGGAACAGCTGGAAATCTATTTTGGCAAATATCTGCCGCAGCTTTTTTACAGCTTGCTGGCGCCCGTGACTTTATTTCTCATACTGAGCCGGATCAGTCTCAAAGCCAGCGTTATCCTGCTGATCTGCGTGCCGTTGATTCCGCTCTCCATCGTGGCGGTGCAGAAAATCGCCGGGCGGCTGTTCCGCAGATACTGGGGATATTATTCCAATCTGGGAGACGTTTTTCTGGAGAACCTTCAGGGACTGACTACCCTGAAAATCTATCAGGCGGACGAAAGGAAGGCGGAGCAGATGGACGAGGCTTCGGAAAACTTCCGGAAGATTACCATGAAGGTACTTACTATGCAGCTGAATTCTACCTCAGTGATGGATATTATAGCCTACGGCGGCGCTGCGGTGGGGATGGCGGCTGCGGTTTCCGAATATTTTGCTGGAAATGTCTCTCTGGCAGGGGCGCTGGCCATTATTCTGCTGGCTTCTGAATTTTTTATTCCGCTTCGGCTTCTCGGTTCATTTTTTCACATAGCCATGAACGGCATGGCGGCCAGCGACAAAATCTTTGCTTTTCTTGATATGGAGGAGCCGAAGGATGGGACGGAGGATTTTCCGGCAGGAAATGCAGCGGACGGGCAGACGGGGATGACGTCGGCTGTCCCGGAGATTCAGTTGGAAAGTGTTTCATTTTCCTATGAGAAAGAACGGAAAATTCTTAATAATATAGATCTGGATATCCGTCCGGGCGCTCTGGTATCGCTGGTTGGCGCTTCCGGCTGTGGAAAGAGCACTATTGCCGGAATACTCACCGGAAAAAATAAAGGATATCAGGGGAAAATTACCCTGAACGGTGTTTCACTGTCTGATATCCGGGAAAGAGAATTGCTTTCCCACATTACCCTGGTTCCCCATAACGGATATCTGTTTAAAGGGACTGTGGAAGAAAATCTGCGGATGGCGGCTCCTCTGGCTTCTGAAGAAGCGCTGCAGGAATCTCTGCGGCGGGTAAATCTGTGGGAGTTTCTTAAATCACGGGAAGGACTTCTGACAAAGGTGGCGGAACGGGGCAGTAATTTCTCCGGAGGTCAGTGCCAGCGTCTGGTATTAGCCAGAGCGCTGCTCCATAATACGCCCGTTTACATTTTTGATGAGGCCACATCCAATATTGATGTGGAGAGTGAGGAAATGATCATGCAGGTGATTCGGGGTCTGTCAAAGGAGAAGACTGTGCTGCTGATCTCTCACCGCCTGTCCAATGTAGTCGGTTCGGACTGCATTTATATGATGGAAAAAGGGAAAATAATCGAAAGTGGTTCCCATGGAGAATTAATGGCCCTGGGCGGCGCTTACTGCTCGCTTTACACCAGCCAGCGGGAACTGGAGCAATACGGGCAGAAAGCAGACAAAAGCAGTGGGGAAGAAACAAAGTCTGCAGTGGAAAAAAATCATATGCAAGAGAAAGGAGGGGCGGACTGTGGAGAATAGACAATACAGATGGAGCGAAGCGGAAAAAGACGGTCAGTCAGAAAAATTCCGCCGGTCGGAAATCGGCAGACGGAGTGGAGCGGCCATTATGGGCCGGCTCATAGGACTGGTGCGCCCTCTGTGGTTTATCATTGTGCTGGCGGTGCTGTTTGGCAGCGCCGGATATCTGTGCGCGATTTTTCTTACGATTCTGGCGGCGGGGGCTTTGACCGGAATATTCTTCGATGGCGGACTTCATTTTTTATATGGACTCAGTTCGGGAGCGGGTACGCTGGCAGGCGCTTCTGTGCTGCGCACGCTGCTTCCGGTTCTGGTGGGGCTGGCGGTTATGCGCGGCGTTCTTCATTATGCGGAGCAGTACTGCAATCACTTTATTGCCTTTAAGTTGCTGGCAATCCTTCGTCATAAAGTTTTTGCCGCTCTCCGTCGGCTTTGTCCGGCAAAGCTGGAAGGAAGAGACAGGGGAAATCTGATCTCCGTTATCACGTCGGATATTGAATTGCTGGAAGTATTCTATGCTCACACTATCTCACCCATCGCCATTGCGGTGGTCACCGAGCTTGTGATGATTATTTTTCTGGCGGCAATTCATCCGGCAGCCGCTCTTCTGGCTGCGCTGGCCTATGGGACGGTGGGAGTGATCATCCCCCTCCGAAATGGAAAAAAGAGCGGAGGGGCAGGAATGGAGTTCCGGAACGCCTTTGGAGATTTTAACAGTTTCCTTCTGGACTCTTTCCGGGGAATTGATGAGACCCTGCAGTATGGGCAGGGAGAAAAACGAAAAAAAGAAATGCAGTCCCGGGCTTCTGATCTGGGAGAACTGCAGAGAGAGCTGAATCGCATGGAAAGCAGACAGAGAGCGGTGACCAACCTGGCGATTCTTGGCTTTTCCCTAATTATGTTTCTGCTGTCTCTTCTATTATATAAGAGCGGGAACCTGGAATTTGGACAGGTGATTTTATGCACTGCGGCAATGATGGGTTCTTTTGGCCCGGTATCAGCTCTCTCCAGTCTGTCCAATAATTTAAATCAGACGCTGGCCAGCGGAGAGAGAGTGCTGTCCATCCTGGAAGAGGAGCCGGTGATAAGCGAAGTACCGGAGCCGGAAGCTTCGGAGGAGGCCGGGCGTCAGACCATGTCGCCGGAAAGAGCCGGAAGTCGGACAGTGTCACTGGAGGAAGCCGGGCGTCAGACTGTGTCTCCGGCGAGAGACAGAGATTTCACGTCCGCCTTCCGCGGAGCGGCTGCGGAAAACGTTTCTTTTTGCTACAACAAAGAGCAGAAAAACTGGATTCTAAAGAACTGCGACTTTACTGCGGAGCCGGGAAAAATTACCGGGATTCATGGCCCCAGCGGCTGTGGCAAGTCCACTCTCTTGAAACTCCTCATGCGGTTCTGGGATGCGGACGGCGGAACGGTGCGCGTCACCGGTCAGGATGTAAAGACGATTCCTACCGGCAGGCTCCGGGACATGGAATCCTATGTAACCCAGGAGACTCACCTGTTTCATGATTCCATCGCAGCCAATATCGCCATCGGGAAGCCGGGCGCTTCCATGGAAGAAATCCACGAGGCAGCCCGGAAGGCTTCCGTGGATGAATTTATCATGACCCTGCCGGAAGGCTACGATACGGAAGTGGGCGAGCTGGGAGATACTCTCTCCGGCGGTGAACGGCAGAGAATCGGCATCGCACGGGCTTTTCTCCATGACGCGCCGCTGATGCTTCTTGACGAGCCCACCAGCAATCTGGATTCCCTCAATGAAGGAATCATTTTAAAATCTTTGAAAGAAGAGAGCGCGGGCAAGACCGTGGTGCTGGTCTCTCACAGGGAGTCCACCATGCGTGCAGCGGACACAGTGGTGGATTGGAAAGAAGCCGGCGCCGGCAGATAAATTTGTTGTGAGTATAGAAATATTTCCTGTTGTAGAGAGAGAAGAAAGTGGTATATAATAGCAGAAGAGATTATGATAAAGCGGACGCCTTGTATGCGGCCGTCATCTACAGGAGGAAAATCAGCATGGAAAAGTTATGTATGACAGCGGTAGCCTGCCTTTTGATTCTGAGCCTTCTCGCGCCGGTATCGATTCCGGCGGCAGCGGCGGAAAAAACGCAGGCAGCAGAGAATTCTCAGACGGTGGAGAGTCTGGCGGGGACAGAAAGTCAGCAGGCAGCGGATGTCGCTGCGGGTAAAAATACCAAAAAGAAAAAGAAGAAAAAGACCATCTTTATCGCAGCCGGACATCAGGAGAGAGGAATCTCTTCCAGAGAGAGACTGGCGCCGGGGTCTTCTGCCACCAAGGCGAAGCTCACTTCAGGGACCAGCGGTGTGAGCACCGGCATTCCGGAATATAAGACTAATCTTGCCATCGCAAAGGCTGCAAGAAAAGCTTTAAGAAAGGCTGGCTATAAGGTGATTATGCTCAGGACCACCAACAAGTGCCCGCTGTCCAATCAGCAGCGTACAAGAAAGGCCAACAGGAGCGGCGCGGATCTGCACATCTGCATCCATTGCAACGCAGGTTCTTCCGGGGCGAGAGGACCTCTCGTTATCGTACCGGCAAGCTCCCGCTATGTGGGAACAAAGATTTATAACAGATCATGCCGTCTGGGCAGCAGTCTCATCTCCGCGGTGTCAAAGTCCACCGGAAAGAGAGCAAACGCGACGATTCGGTCTAATTATTATACCACCATCAACTGGGCGAAGATTCCAACGGTCATCCTGGAGTGCGGATTTATGAGCAACGCTTCCGAAGACCGGCAGCTTAATTCCGCCAGCTACCAGAAAAAGATCGCCAACGGCATTGTGAAGGGCGTCAATAAATATTTTAAGAACAGGTAAAACCAGGGAAACCTCCGTTCTTCCTTCTTTGTCGGAACCATAGTATAGTAGTTCCATCAGCATGAGTTCAGTAAAATATACATTTGCTCAAAAAATATGAAAGAAATCAAAAGGAGGAATAGTATGGGGTGTCTGGGAAATGTTTTATGGTTTATTTTCGGAGGCGCGGTCAGCGGTCTCAGCTGGTGTCTGGCAGGATGTCTCTGGTGTATTACTATCGTGGGGATTCCTGTGGGTATGCAGTGCTTTAAGTTTGCATCCCTGAGTTTCTTCCCATTCGGGAAGGATGTGGTATACGGCGGAGGAACGGTTTCCTTTGTGGTAAATGTGGTCTGGCTCCTTGTGTCCGGGTGGGTGCTGGCGCTGGAACATCTTTTTTTCGGAGCAGTTTTATGTGTGACGATCATCGGGATTCCTTTTGGACTGCAGCATTTTAAGCTGGCAAAACTGGCACTGATGCCATTTGGAGCGGAGATACATTAAAAAAAGAAATTAGTGCTTGACATACCGGGCGCAGGATGATAGTATACCAGAGTATGAACGCCGAAGACAGCAGGTGCCGGATGGCATAAAGTGAGAACGCCTGCCGAGGAAGTTATATTCTGATAGTGAATATTTCTCACTCTCTGTCTTTGGACAGAGAGTTTTCTTTTTGTTTCTAAAAGGCTGGAAAGCAGTTTCTGAAGGAGTTTCTTCTATATTAATAGGGAGCAGCGCAGCAGCGTATTCTCTACATTGGGAGTGATTTCTGTATCAGAATCCGGCTGGATGGAAGCATACAGACATCGCAAGATGTCGCGGCGGTACACACAATATTTTAAGGAGGTGCACCAGGAGAATGGCTAAAGTTGAAGTAAAACAGCCGATCGTTGACGAGATCAAAGCGCAGTTAGACGGTGCGAAATCTTTGGTTGTTGTTGACTATCGTGGAATTTCTGTGGCTGATGTGACAGAGCTTCGTAAACAGTGTCGTGAAGCAGGAGTGGTTTATAAAGTTTATAAAAACACAATGGTAAGACGTGCTGTTGAAGGAACTGAGTTCGAGGGTATTGTAAAAGACCTGGAAGGAACCAACGCTTTTGCAATTTCCAAAGAAGACGCAACACTGGCTGCAAGAACTGTTTCCAAGTTCATCAAAAAAGCAAAAGTCTGCCAGTTAAAGGGCGGTGTAGTTGAGGGAACATACTACGATGCAAAGGGCATCGAGATGATCGCTACTATCCCATCAAGAGACGAGCTCATCGCCAAATTCATGGGAAGCATTCAGTCCCCAATTGCCAACTTTGCCCGCGTGATCAAACAGATCGCAGAGAAGCAGGGCGGCGATGCTCCGGCAGAAGAAGCAGCAGCAGAGTAATCTGCGAAAGATGATATTGACACATAACAGGTCATAGGCGGACGCAGGATGTCCGAGATTTAATCAATAATATTCATGGAGGGAATTAAGATGACAACTCAGGAAATCATTGAAGTTATTAAAGGTTTATCCGTATTAGAATTAAATGAATTAGTAAAAGCATGTGAAGAAGAATTTGGCGTATCCGCAGCAGCAGGCGTTGTTGTTGCAGCTGGTGCAGCTGGTGCAGCTGACGAAGCAGAAGAGAAGACAGAGTTTGATGTTGAGCTGACAGAGGTTGGCGGACAGAAAGTTAAAGTTATTAAAGTTGTTCGTGAGATCACTGGTCTTGGTCTTAAAGAAGCAAAAGCTGTTGTTGACGGCGCTCCTAAGAACATCAAAGAAGCTGTTTCCAAAGAAGAAGCAGAAGACATCAAGAAACAGATGGAAGAAGTTGGAGCAAAAGTTACAATCAAATAATTGGGCTTTTTCGACACGAATCCGGAATAATGACTATAAGACGCCTGTTTTCCTTTGAGGAAAGCAGGCGTTTTTGTCAACCCTTCGGTTTAACTTGTGAAAATACTGGAAAAAATTTATATAAAACAGGAAAAAATAGTTGACATGACATTTTAGCTATGATATCATATTAAACTGATTCACAATGGGCATGTGTGCCTGCATGAAAAGAAATGAAGCAACCAGAAGTTTATCAGCAAGATTGTTCAAGGGGTGAAACATCAATGGAAAAGAACAGACTGCGACCTATGCGAATTCCGGGAAGCAAAAATATCAGAATGAGCTATGCAAGACAAAAAGATGTACTCGATATGCCGAATCTCATTGAGGTGCAGAAGGATTCCTATCAGTGGTTTCTGACAGACGGACTGAAGGAAGTATTCGATGACATTTCTCCGATTACTGATTACAGCGGACAGCTCAGTCTGGAATTTGTTGATTTTCAGCTTTGCAGAGAGGACAGAAAGTATTCAATAGAAGAATGTAAAGAACGGGATACTACCTACGCTGCTCCTTTGAAAGTGAAGGTACGCCTTCATAATAAGGAGACGGACGATTTCAAACAGCATGATATTTTTATGGGAGACCTGCCTCTGATGACAGAGACAGGAACTTTTGTGATTAACGGCGCAGAGCGTGTTATCGTCAGCCAGCTCGTCCGTTCCCCTGGTATCTATTACGCGATCAGCCATGATAAGACAGGTAAGAAGCTCTTTTCCTGTACGGTGATTCCGAACCGTGGAGCATGGCTGGAGTATGAGACGGACTCCAACGACGTTTTCTATGTTCGTGTGGACCGTACCAGAAAGGTACCGATCACAGTACTGATCCGTGCGCTGGGTATCGGAACCAACGCAGAGATCAAGGAGCTTTTCGGCGAGGAGCCTAAGATTTTAAAAACGCTTGAAAAAGATACGGCCACCAATTATCAGGAAGGTCTCAAGAAGCTGTACGAGAAGATCCGTCCGGGCGAACCGCTGTCAGTGGAGAGCGCGGAGAGCCTTATTAACAGCATGTTCTTTGACGCGAGACGGTATGACCTGGCCAAGGTTGGACGTTATAAATTTAATAAAAAGCTGATGTTCAGGAATCGTATCGCAGGGCATGTACTGTCCCAGGATGTTGTTGACCCTACCACCGGTGAGATCTTATTCGAGGCCGGTACCAAGGTGACAAAGGAGCAGGCAGATGAGATTCAGAATGCAGCTGTTCCTTTTGTATATCTGGAGACAGAAGAGCGGGAAGTGAAAGTTCTTTCCAATATGATGGTAGATATCCGCAGTTTTGTGGATGTGGACCCGAAAGAAGTTGGTGTGACAGAATTAGTTTATTACCCATCCCTTGAAAAAATTCTGGAAGATTATGATGATATAGAAGAGATTAAAACAGCCATTCGCAAGAGTATCAGCGAGCTGATTCCGAAGCACATTACAAAGGAAGATATTCTGGCTTCCATCAACTATAATATTCACCTGGAGTACGGCATCGGCAACGATGACGATATCGACCACCTGGGCAATCGTCGTATCCGTGCGGTAGGTGAGCTGCTGCAGAATCAGTATCGTATCGGTCTGTCCCGTATGGAGAGAGTGGTCCGCGAGCGTATGACGACTCAGGATATGGAGTCCATTTCCCCGCAGACACTGATCAATATCAAGCCGGTCACCGCGGCGGTGAAGGAGTTCTTCGGAAGCTCCCAGCTGTCCCAGTTCATGGATCAGCATAACCCGCTGTCCGAGCTGACCCACAAGAGACGTCTCTCCGCATTGGGACCGGGTGGTCTTTCCAGAGACCGTGCCGGATTCGAGGTTCGCGACGTACATTACTCCCACTACGGAAGAATGTGTCCGATCGAGACTCCTGAGGGACCGAACATCGGTCTGATCAACTCCCTTGCGACTTATGCGAGAATTAACGAATATGGTTTCATTGAGGCTCCATATCGTAAAGTAGATAAAACTGATCCGAAGAATCCGGTGGTAACCGATGACGTTATCTACCTGACGGCGGATGAAGAAGATAACTATACTGTAGCGCAGGCCAACGAGCCTCTGGATGAGGAAGGACATTTCATCCATACCAACGTATCCGGACGTTACAGAGAGGAGACTTCCGAGTTTCCGAAGTCCAGAGTGGACCTGATGGACGTTTCTCCTAAGATGGTCTTCTCTGTGGCTACATCCATGATTCCTTTCCTGGAGAACGATGACTCCAACCGTGCGCTCATGGGTTCTAACATGCAGCGTCAGGCGGTACCTCTGTTAAAGACGGAAGTGCCTGTTGTCGGAACCGGAATGGAGGCCAAGGCGGCAAGAGACTCCGGCGTATGTATCCTTGCTCACCATGCCGGTGTGGTAGAATACTCCACCAGCAAGGAGATCATTGTAAAACGTGACGACGGTATCCGTGATACCTACCATGTTATCAAGTTCTCCCGGAGCAACCAGGGTAACTGTATGAACCAGCGTCCGATCGTCAATAAGGGCGACCGCGTGGAAGTGGGCGATGTGCTGGCAGACGGCGCGTCCACCTGCGGCGGCGAGATGGCTCTCGGCAAGAACCCCCTCATCGGTTTCATGACCTGGGAAGGTTACAACTACGAGGATGCCGTACTGCTCAGTGAGAAACTGGTGCAGAAGGACGTATATACCTCCGTTCATATTGAAGAGTATGAGGCAGAGGCAAGAGACACCAAGCTTGGTCAGGAAGAGATCACAAGAGATCTGGCAGGCTTAAGTGAAGATGTGCTGAAGGATCTGGATGAGAACGGTATCATCCGTATCGGTGCGGAAGTTCACGCCGGTGATATCCTGGTAGGTAAGGTTACTCCTAAGGGAGAGACTGAGCTTACCGCAGAAGAGAGACTGCTCCGCGCCATCTTCGGCGAGAAGGCAAGAGAGGTTCGTGATACCTCCCTGCGTGTGCCGCATGGCGCATACGGTGTCGTTATGGATACCAAAGTATTTACCAGAGAAAACGGCGACGAGCTTGCTCCGACCGTTAACAAATCTGTTCGTGTATATATTGCTCAGAAACGTAAGATCTCCGTGGGAGATAAGATGGCCGGCCGTCACGGTAACAAGGGTGTCGTTTCCCGTATTCTGCCGGTAGAGGATATGCCGTTCCTGCCGAACGGACGTCCGCTTGACATCGTACTGAACCCGCTGGGCGTACCTTCCCGTATGAATATCGGGCAGGTGCTGGAGCTGCACTTAAGTCTGGCATCCAAAGTGCTTGGATTTAATGTGGCAACGCCGGTATTCAACGGCGCCAACGAGCACGATATCATGGATACCCTGGAGATGGCCAACGATTACGCCAACAAGACATGGGAAGAGTTCGCTGAGATCTGGGGCGACAAGGTCAACGACGATATCATGCAGTATCTGTATGACAACCGTGACCACAGAGAAGAGTGGAAGGGCGTGCCGATTGACCGTACCGGAAAGGTTCGTCTCCGTGACGGACGTACCGGTGAAGAGTTCGACTCTCCGGTCGCCATCGGTTTCATGCATTACCTGAAACTGCACCATCTGGTTGACGATAAGATCCATGCACGTTCCACAGGTCCTTACTCTCTCGTAACACAGCAGCCTCTGGGTGGTAAAGCTCAGTTCGGCGGCCAGCGTTTCGGTGAGATGGAGGTATGGGCTCTGGAGGCATATGGAGCATCTTATACTCTGCAGGAGATTCTGACTGTGAAGTCCGATGATGTGGTAGGTCGTGTGAAGACATACGAAGCCATCATCAAAGGAGAAAATATCCCTGAACCGGGTATTCCGGAGTCCTTCAAGGTACTGCTCAAAGAGTTCCAGTCCCTTGCTCTGGATGTCCGTGTCCTGAAAGAGGATATGACAGAAGTTGAGATTCAGGAGAGCACAGAGCATGTCAATGAATCTCTTACTCCGATGATCGAAAGCAGTCCGGATGATAATAATTACAAGGACGAAGATGAACTGGAAGCTTACGGATATAAAGAAAGTACGCTGGAGGAAGAAGCTGGCGAGTCAGCACCTCAGGAGTTCTTTGCAGCATCGACGATGAGTTCAGATGATTCTGAATTTTAGGATAATATGGAAGGAGTAACCTATGTCTGATATGAATAATCAACCAGCAGAACAGCCAATTAATTTTGATGCCATCAAAATCGGACTTGCATCTCCGGAAATGATTCGTAAATGGTCCAGAGGTGAAGTAAAGAAACCGGAAACCATCAATTACCGTACTCTGAAACCGGAAAAGGATGGCCTGTTCTGTGAAAGAATTTTCGGACCGAGCAAGGACTGGGAATGTCACTGCGGTAAATATAAGAAGATTCGTTACAAAGGCGTTGTCTGCGATAAATGTGGCGTTGAGGTTACCAAATCCAGCGTCCGCAGAGAGCGTATGGGTCACATTGAGCTGGCAGCTCCTGTTTCCCATATCTGGTACTTCAAAGGAATCCCGAGCCGGATGGGACTGATCCTTGACATGTCCCCGAAGGCACTGGAAAAGGTACTGTACTTTGCTTCCTATGTTGTCCTGGATCCGGGCAATACGAACCTGAACAAAAAAGATGTGCTGTCTGACGCGGAATACCGCCGTATCTGTGAGGAATACCGCACAGAGGACGACGGTCTCGGAAGCTTCCGCGTGGGCATGGGCGCAGAGTCCGTGAAGGAACTGCTCATGGAGATTGACCTGGAAGCAGAATCCGCAGAGCTTAAAAAGAGCCTGAAGAATGCCAGCGGACAGAAGAAAGCAAGAAACATCAAACGTCTGGAGGTTGTGGAGGCGTTCCGTCTCTCCGGCAACCGTCCGGAATGGATGATCCTTGATGCGGTTCCGGTCATTCCGCCGGATATCCGTCCGATGGTACAGCTGGACGGAGGACGTTTTGCCACATCTGACTTAAATGATTTATATAGAAGAATTATCAACCGTAACAACAGACTGAAACGTCTTCTGGAGCTGGGCGCGCCGGATATCATTATCCGCAACGAAAAACGTATGCTTCAGGAGGCTGTGGATGCCCTCATTGACAACGGACGAAGAGGAAGAGCTGTGACTGGTCCTGGTAACCGTGCGCTTAAGTCCCTCTCCGACATGCTGAAAGGTAAACAGGGACGTTTCCGCCAGAACCTTCTCGGAAAACGTGTGGACTACTCCGGACGTTCCGTTATCGTCGTTGGACCGGAGCTGAAGATCTATCAGTGCGGTCTGCCGAAAGAGATGGCCATCGAGCTGTTCAAACCGTTTGTTATGAAAGAGCTGGTAAGCAACGGTCTGGCGCACAACATCAAATCCGCCAAAAAGATGGTGGAGAAGCTGCAGCCGGCTGTGTGGGACGTACTGGAAGACGTTATCAAAGAGCATCCGGTTATGCTGAACCGTGCTCCTACGCTCCATCGTCTTGGTATTCAGGCGTTCGAGCCGATTCTGGTGGAAGGTAAAGCAATCAAGCTCCATCCGCTGGTATGTACCGCCTTCAACGCCGACTTCGACGGTGACCAGATGGCTGTGCATCTGCCGCTTTCTGTGGAAGCGCAGGCTGAGTGCCGGTTCCTTCTGCTGTCCCCGAACAACCTTCTGAAACCGTCCGACGGTGCGCCGGTTGCCGTTCCTTCTCAGGATATGGTCCTCGGTGTGTACTATCTGACCATGGAGAAAGAGGGAGAGAAGGGCGAAGGCAAATGCTTCAAATCAGAGAACGAGGCATTCCTTGCTTATGAGAATGGAGTGATCACACTTCATTCCAAGATTAAAGTAAAGAGAAGAGGAAGAAGACCGGACGGCACCATGGGAAGCCGTATCGTCGACTGTACCATGGGACGTATCCTGTTCAATGAAGTTATCATGCAGGATCTGGGCTTCGTAGACCGTTCCGATCCGGAGAACTTCCTGAAACTGGAGATTGACTTCCAGTGCGGAAAGAAACAGTTAAAACAGATTCTTGACCGGTGTATCAGCGTACACGGCACCACAAAGACTGCCGAGGTACTTGATGACGTCAAGGCTTTAGGTTATAAATATTCTACCATCGGCGCATTGAGCGTATCCATTTCCGATATGACCGTGCCGAAGGAGAAAGCGCAGATTCTCGAAGATGCTCAGAAACAGGTAGAGTACATTACCAAACAGTACCGCCGTGGTTTCATGACAGAGGAAGAGCGTTACAAAGCCGTTGTCCAGACATGGTTCGCAGCCGATGAGGAGCTGACTGACAAGCTGATCAACGGACTGGATAAATACAACAACATTTACATGATGGCCGACTCCGGAGCCCGTGGTTCCAACCAGCAGATCAAACAGCTGGCCGGCATGCGTGGTCTGATGGCGGATACATCAGGACGTACCATCGAACTTCCGATCAAGTCCAACTTCCGTGAAGGTCTGGACGTACTGGAGTATTTCATCTCCGCTCATGGAGCCCGTAAAGGTCTGTCTGATACGGCGCTTCGTACAGCCGACTCCGGTTACCTGACCCGTCGAATGGTTGACGTATCACAGGAGCTTATCATCCGCGAGCAGGATTGCTGCGAGGGAGCTGCTGAGATTCCGGGCATGTATGTGGAGTCCATCATGGATGGAAAAGAGACAATCGAGACTCTTGAGGAGCGTATCACAGGACGCTACGCCGCAGAAGATTATAAAGACGCGGACGGTAATATGATCGTGGCGGCCAACTGCATGATCACCGCAAAACGTGCTTCTGAGGTCGTAAAGGCCGGATACACCAAGGTGAAGATCAGAACGATGCTCACCTGTAAGTCTCATACAGGCGCCTGCTCTAAATGTTACGGCGCCAACCTGGCAACCGGTCAGGCAGTGCAGGTGGGTGAGGCAGTCGGCATCATCGCCGCTCAGTCCATTGGTGAGCCTGGTACACAGCTTACCATGCGTACTTTCCACGCCGGCGGCGTAGCCGGTGATGATATCACACAGGGTCTTCCTCGTGTGGAGGAGCTTTTTGAGGCACGTAAGCCGAAGGGTCTTGCTATTATCACCGAGATCGGCGGATACGCAGAAGTAAAAGAAACCAAAGAGAAACGGGAGATTATCGTTATGAATAATGACACAGGCGAATCCAAGTCCTATGTTATCCCGTACGGTGCGAGAATCAAGGTTCTCGACGGAACGTATCTGGAAGCCGGCGACGAGCTGACGGAAGGTTCTGTCAATCCGCATGATATCCTGAAGATCAAAGGCGTCCGCGCCGTTCAGGATTACATGATGCGCGAGGTACAGAGAGTATACCGTCTGCAGGGTGTTGATATCAATGATAAGCACATTGAGATCATCGTTCGTCAGATGCTCAAGAAAGTCCGCATCGACGAGGCGGGAGACAGTCAGTATCTGCCGGGTTCACTGGTAGATATTCTGGAGTTCGAGAAGACCAACGAAGAGCTTATTGCCGAGGGCAAAGAGCCGGCAACCGCCGAGCAGACACTCCTTGGTATCACAAAGGCTTCTCTGGCGACAAACTCTTTCCTGTCAGCCGCATCCTTCCAGGA
Source organism: Eubacteriaceae bacterium CHKCI004 (assembly GCA_900016875.1). Classification (GTDB taxonomy): domain Bacteria; phylum Bacillota; class Clostridia; order Lachnospirales; family Lachnospiraceae; genus Anaerobutyricum; species Anaerobutyricum stercoris. The sequence continues at coordinate 128,093 of FCNR01000028.1, forward strand.
AACCACAAAGGTTCTGACCGATGCAGCAATCAAAGGAAAGATCGACCCGCTGATCGGACTGAAAGAGAACGTACTTTTAGGTAAACTGATCCCGGCAGGAACCGGCCTGAAGAAGTACCGTAATCTTCATCTGAACACCAGCGCAGCCCCTCAGATCGAGGAAGAGGAGCTGGATGAGTTTGATTATGAAGAAGGTTACACTTCCCTGGAAGATGAGACCAAGGAAAATATGGCGGAGGAAGCCGTGCTTTCCATGGACGAGGTTCACACAGAAGAGTAAGGCGATATCCTGTTTTCGTCAGAAAATGTGACACAATAATAAAGACAGATAGATACGGACAAAGGGCCGCGGCGAAAGAGCCGCGGTCTTTGTTGTAAAAGATAAGATGATGTCGTAGAAGAAAAAGTCTGGCGGACAAAGGTTTTCTTAGTAAATAGACTCTTGACAAAGGCTGGGAATACCGATATAATCTAGAATTGTGTGCGGGCGTATAACTGCGCCCGCAATTGGATATAATCAAGATGATTTGTCCATGAGGCAATATGCCAGAAGAAACTATCAGGCAACCACATTAGAAAATATGTATGGAGGTGAAATTCAGAATGCCTACTTTTAACCAGTTAGTGAGAAAAGGAAGACAGTCTGTAGCAAAGAAATCCACGGCACCTGCACTTCAGAAAGGATTTAACTCCTTAAAGAAGAGAGCAACAGATGCCAGCTCACCACAGAAACGTGGTGTATGTACTGCAGTTAAGACAGCAACTCCTAAGAAGCCTAACTCAGCGCTTCGTAAGATTGCCAGAGTTCGTCTTTCCAACGGTATCGAGGTAACAAGCTATATCCCGGGTGAAGGCCACAACCTTCAGGAGCACAGCGTTGTGCTGATCCGAGGCGGAAGAGTAAAAGACTTACCAGGTACCAGATACCATATCGTCAGAGGTACTCTTGATACAGCCGGCGTAGCCAACAGAAAACAGGCTCGTTCCAAATACGGCGCTAAGAGACCTAAAAAATAAGCCTTATCAGGCACTGACTTCCGGTACAAAAAGAATGTACCGAAGTATACCCGCGCTGGGTAAGACAGTATGAATCAATGCCGGAATAGCAATATTTTCTCTGTTGGTTGCAGGTAAATATAGATCGCAGTCCGAGCATGAACATTGGAGAAATATTTCTCCGTGAGTACCGATGATTTAATATCTGAGAGAATCAGAAAGTTTTAATTAAGGAGGGAAGAACCGTGCCACGTAAAGGACATATTGCAAAAAGGGATGTATTACCGGATCCTATTTATAATAACAAAGTGGTAACAAAGCTTATCAATAACATCATGTTAGATGGTAAGAAAGGCGTTGCTCAGAGAATCGTTTACGGTGCATTTGAGCGCGTAGCACAGGAGACAGGCAAGGATGCTCTTGAAGTGTTCAACGATGCCATGAACAACATTATGCCGGCTCTGGAAGTTAAATCCAGACGTATCGGTGGTGCTACTTATCAGGTACCTATCGATGTAAGACCGGACAGACGCCAGACTCTGGCTCTTCGCTGGATTACTCTTTACTCCCGTAAGAGAGGCGAGAGAACCATGGAAGAAAGACTGGCGAAAGAGATTATGGATGCTGCAAACAACACAGGCGCATCTGTAAAGAAGAAAGAAGATATGCATAAGATGGCAGAAGCTAACAAGGCTTTCGCACATTACAGATTCTAATAGGAGGAAAGAGACTTGGCTGGAAGAGAATATCCACTTGAGAGAACCAGAAATATTGGTATTATGGCCCATATCGATGCTGGTAAGACAACATTGACAGAGCGTATCCTCTATTATACTGGCGTGAATTACAAGATTGGTGACACTCATGAAGGTACTGCTACCATGGACTGGATGGAGCAGGAGCAGGAAAGAGGTATTACAATCACTTCCGCTGCCACAACATGTCACTGGACTTTACAGGAAAACTGCAGACCAAAAGACGGTGCGTTAGAGCATCGTATCAACATTATCGATACACCGGGACACGTGGACTTTACCGTTGAGGTAGAGCGTTCTCTTCGTGTACTGGACAGTGCTGTCGGCGTATTCTGTGCGAAGGGCGGCGTTGAGCCACAGTCCGAGAACGTATGGCGTCAGGCAGACACTTACAACGTACCTCGTATGGCATTCATCAACAAGATGGATATCATGGGTGCGGACTTCTACGGCGCAGTAGAGCAGATTAAAACAAGATTAGGAAAGAATGCGATCCCGATTCAGCTTCCTATCGGAAAAGAAGATGATTTCAAGGGAATCATCGACCTGATGGAGATGAAAGCTTACATCTATAACGATGAGAAGGGCGAGGACATCGACATCGTTGATATTCCGGAAGACATGAAGGATGACGCAGAACTTTACCGTACCGATATGATCGAGAAGATCTGCGAATCTGACGACGATTTAATGATGGCATACCTTGAGGGTGAAGAGCCATCTGTCGAAGAGCTGAAAGCTGCTCTTCGTAAAGGAACATGTGATTGTTCCATGGTTCCTGTATGCTGTGGTACAGCCTACAGAAACAAAGGTGTACAGAAGCTTCTGGACGCTATCATCGAATATTTACCGGCGCCTACCGATGTAGAAGACATCAAGGGTGTTGACCTGGACGGCAACGAAGTATCCGTAGAATCTTCTGACGATGCTCCGTTTGCAGCTCTGGCATTCAAGATCATGACAGACCCGTTCGTAGGTAAGCTGGCATTCTTCCGTGTATATTCCGGTACTATGAATTCCGGTTCCTACATTTTAAATGCCACAAAAGGCAAAAAAGAGCGTGTTGGACGTATCCTTCAGATGCATGCCAACAAACGTACAGAGCTTGATAAAGTATATGCAGGAGATATCGCTGCAGCAGTAGGATTTAAGATTACTTCTACTGGTGATACGATTTGTGACGAGCAGCATCCGGTTATCCTGGAGTCCATGGAGTTCCCGGAACCGGTTATCGAGCTGGCTATCGAGCCTAAGACAAAAGCAGGTCAGGGCAAGATGGGTGAGGCTCTGGCAAAACTTGCTGAAGAGGACCCTACCTTCCGTGCTCATACCAATACAGAAACAGGACAGACCATCATCGCCGGTATGGGTGAGCTCCATCTGGAGATCATCGTAGACCGTCTGCTTCGTGAGTTCAAGGTAGAAGCAAACGTCGGCGCTCCGCAGGTTGCTTACAAAGAGTCCTTCACAAAAGCTGTGGATGTGGATTCCAAGTACGCTAAACAGTCCGGTGGACGTGGTCAGTACGGTCACTGTAAAGTACGTTTCGAGCCGATGGATGTCAACGGCGAAGAGACATTTAAGTTCGATTCCGAGGTTGTCGGCGGTGCTATTCCTAAGGAATACATTCCGGCTGTCGGCGCTGGTATCGAAGATGCAGCCAAAGCAGGTATCCTTGGCGGATTCCCTGTAGTAGGCGTACACGCTACTGTTTACGACGGTTCTTACCATGAGGTCGACTCCTCCGAGATGGCCTTCAAGGTAGCAGGTTCCCTGGCATTCAAGGACGCTATGAAGAAAGCAGACCCTGTATTACTGGAGCCTATCATGAAGGTTGACGTAACCATGCCGGAAGAGTACATGGGTGACGTTATCGGTGATATCAACTCCCGTCGTGGACGTATCGAAGGAATGGAAGATGTGGGCGGCGGACGTATCGTACATGGATTCGTTCCGTTATCCGAGATGTTCGGTTACTCCACAGACCTGCGTTCCAGAACACAGGGACGTGGTAACTACTCCATGTTCTTCGATCACTATGAAAAAGTTCCGAAAAATGTACAGGAGAAGATTCTGGACGCGCGGAGCAAATAATTTCGTAAGAATTATGTAAGTAGAATATACAAATAAGAACCAAATTTTACTTGCAAATCAACTTAAAATGAAATATAATCATAGCAGGTGCGGCTAAGAGAAGCCGCGGCTTGGCTATGACCAGAGCCTGCTCGGTCAGACAGGCCGAGCGGCAGAATGTGTATTATTAAATCAGCCCGTCGGGGCGTATATTTAAGGAGGAAATTCAAATGGCTAAAGCTAAGTTTGAAAGAACTAAACCACATTGTAATATTGGTACCATCGGACACGTTGACCATGGTAAAACAACTTTAACAGCTGCTATCACAAAGACTCTTCACGAGAGATTAGGTCTTGGTGAGTCCGTAGCATTCGATAACATCGATAAAGCTCCGGAAGAGAGAGAACGTGGTATCACAATCTCCACAGCTCACGTTGAGTACGAGACAGAGAAGAGACATTACGCACACGTTGACTGCCCAGGTCATGCCGACTACGTTAAGAACATGATCACAGGTGCTGCTCAGATGGATGGTGCTATCCTTGTAGTAGCTGCTACAGACGGTGTTATGGCTCAGACAAAAGAGCACATCCTTCTGTCCCGTCAGGTAGGTGTTCCTTACATCGTTGTATTCATGAACAAATGTGACATGGTAGACGACGAAGAGTTATTAGAGTTAGTAGATATGGAAATCCGTGAGCTCTTAAATGAGTACGAGTTCCCAGGAGATGACACTCCAATCATCCAGGGTTCCGCACTTATGGCACTGGAAGATCCGAGCGGCGAGTGGGGCGACAAGATTCTTGAGCTCATGGACGCTGTTGACGAGTGGATCCCAGACCCAGAGCGTGACACAGACAAACCATTCCTGATGCCTATCGAGGATATCTTCTCCATCACAGGTCGTGGTACTGTTGCTACTGGTAGAGTAGAGCGTGGTGTACTGCACGTATCCGATGAGGTTGAGATCGTTGGTATCACAGAAGAAACACGTAAAGTTGTTGTAACAGGTGTTGAGATGTTCCGTAAACTTCTTGACGAAGCTCAGGCTGGTGACAACATCGGTGCTCTTCTCCGTGGTGTTCAGAGAACAGAGATCCAGCGTGGACAGGTTCTGGCTCAGCCAGGCAGCGTTACATGCCATCAGAAATTTACCGCTCAGGTATACGTATTAACAAAAGACGAGGGTGGACGTCACACTCCTTTCTTCAACAACTACAGACCTCAGTTCTACTTCCGTACAACTGACGTTACAGGTGTTATCACTCTTCCAGAAGGAACAGAGATGTGCATGCCTGGTGACAACGTAGAGATGACAATCGAGCTGATTCACCCAGTAGCTATGGAGCAGGGTCTTACATTCGCTATCCGTGAAGGTGGACGTACTGTTGGATCAGGCCGTGTTGCTTCTATCGTAGAATAATTCGTACAAGTATCGGTTTATTCTGAACTAATCGAATTAAATACTCTTGGAGTAAAATAAATATTGAACGATTCAGCCGCTTCCAGTTTTTGGAGGCGGCTGTTTTGGTATAAAAAAGAGAGGACAAGAAACACATGATCAAATTAATCGTTTCCGATGTGGACGACACATTGCTTCCGGAAAGCACCATGAATCTGAATCCGGAATACTTCGAGGTGATAAAGAAACTTCAGGAGAAAGGCGTCATCTTTGTGGCGGCCAGCGGACGGCAGAAAGTCAGCATCAAAAAAGTATTCGCTCCGATTCAGGACGAGATCGCCTATCTGGCAGACAATGGAACCGATATCAGTGCAGGGGATTTTATTTATTCCATGAAATTCGATGAAGGAGACTATCCGGCATTGGCAAAGGATTTGGAAAATCTCAAAGAAAGAGGATTTACCTTTATGGCCTGTAAACAGGATTGGAATATTGTTGATGAGGAGATGGAAGATTTTTATCAGGTGGTACTCAGCTACGGATGTCAGGCAAAGAAAGTACCGGATTTGAAAGTGCTTCCGGATATCAGCAAAGTATCTCTCTATCATCCGGACGGTATCCCGGCGGATGTGGAGCAGACTATGAAGGAACGCTGGTCTGATAAGATGGATGTCTGCATCGCCGGAAGCTGTTATCTTGATTTCACCAAAAAAGGCTGTAACAAAGGAAAAGGTCTGTCTCTTCTGCAAAAACACTATGGCATTACATATGAGGAGACAGCCGCATTCGGTAACGCCGACAACGACATTTCTCTCATCGAAAAGGCCAAATACGGCTACGCCGTGGGAAACGCCAGCGAAGGTCTGAAGAAAGCCGCCTACGAAGTCCTGGCGCCGATGCAGGAAGATGCGGTGCTTGGCAAGCTGAAAGAAATACTGGAGGAGATGGAGTAAAGCAGGTTTCCGGTTACTGCTCAAACCCGGGCCGCGTACGGACTGCGTAGCTGTGAGTCAACATAATTTAACCGGCAGTTTCCGGTCTTTTTACAATCATTTTACAGGAATATGGTTGAAAAATGAAACAAGAATGTGATAGAAAATAACCGGAGGTATGATTTTATGATCAAAAAAATGGAAGGTTTCAGTAAAGAGGGAAACTGGTATAAAGGAAATCTTCATTGCCATACGACGGATTCCGATGGAAGTTTGACGCCTGCAGAGGTAGTGCAGTACTATAAGAAAGAAGGATATGATTTCCTGGCAATTAGTGACCACAATATTTTTTCGGATTATCGGAGAGATTTCGATTGCGATGAATTCATTATTCTGCCTGCCGTTGAGGCGTCTGCTGTTTTGTATAAAGACGACAGTAAAAACAGGGCGGAACGGTTAAGTATTCATCATATACATGGGATTCTTGGCAATGAGGAAATGCAGCGTAAAGCTGCGAAAGGGCTTTTTTCTCATCTGCAGGACTATCCGGAAAGAGAGTACTGCGGTTCCTGGAACGGCGCGCAGGTCGCACAGGAGCTTCAGGATGATCTGAAGGCCCATGGATGCATCACCATATACAATCATCCGGTGTGGTCCAGAGTGAGAGAAGAGGATTTTATTTATACGGACGGACTCACTGCTCTGGAGATTTATAATTACGGCACTGTCAATGAGAGCGCCACAGGATTCGATTCCCTGCGCTGGGATGTGATGCTCCGCAATGGAAAGCGTATTTTTGCCACGGCGTCAGACGATAATCATAATGACGGAGTTGTCAGAGACAGCTTTGGCGGATATATCATGGTGAAAGCGGAGGCGCTGAATCACGAGTCTGTGATTAATGCTATTATCAATGGAAATTATTATTCCTCCGCAGGTCCTTCTATCTACAACTGGGGTATTGAAAATGACACAGCTTTTGTGGAGTGCAGCGCTGTGAGCCGGGTGAACTTCATGGCAGGGAATTACATTAATGCAGGTGGTTCTGTCATAGCGGAATCGGGAAAAGATGATATTACGCGTGCAGAGTTTCCTTTGCGTGGAAATGAACAGTACATAAGAGTAGAATGTATAGACAGATATGGAAAAACAGCATGGTCTAATCCGATTTTTCTTTAGGAGCTCATGATGAGCTCCTTTTTCTTTTACAGAGAAAACCGTTAGGATTCCTGTAAAACATAGGAGAAACATAAAACCTATGAAAGACAGGAAATCTATGGGGAACAGGAAAGGAGATACGATGGTGAGATACCTTTTATCAATATCAGAACTGGCGAAACTGAAGAACATAACCAGTGAGACACTGCGTCATTATGACAGGATTGATCTGCTGAAGCCGGATTATGTGACTAAAAGCGGCCGCCGCATGTATTCGATCCGGCAGTATGAAAAGTTGGGGACGATTCTTGAGCTGCGGGCAATTGGTATGAGTCTCCACGAGATTCAGGAATATTTTAATAACAGAAACCTGAAGAAATCCATTTCCATGCTGCGCAGATATCAGCAGGAATTTGAAAAAAAGCTGCAGGAACAGATACAGCTCAATGAAATACTGATTGAAAAAATGAAATTTCTGGAGAGTCTGTCTGAGCTTCCTGAGATGGAAACGGTCTTTGAGACATATTTTCCGGAACGGTATATGGTCACTTTAGGAGAAGAGTCCGGAGATAGGGAAAAGCACGCCATGGCATTTACTATGCTGGAAAATTATGTGCGGGAGAAAATACCGATTCTTGCCAGCGACCGGGTGGGCGTCTTCTCGGATGAGCGGCTGCTGGAACCAAATGACCAGTTGATCTCGGCAGTTCCCATGCTACTTGTCTCACCCAAAAATGCTGATGAAGCATATCTGAAAAAAATCACCGAAGGGAACTATGTCTGTATGCTTTACAAAAATGGAACTTTGGAGAAATATGATTCCTCTTTTGAAAAGGTGAAAGATTATATCAGAGAAAAAGGATATCGGATTTGCGGCAATATCCTGCAGATATATAAGATTGACGTGACCCTCTCCAGCGACAGAGAGGAAACGGTACTGGAGATTCAGGTTCCGGTGAAGAAATAAATTTTACCTGAGAATTACAAAACTTTACGGTTTTCTGTATTGAAGTTTTTGCGGCACAAAGAAATAAACTGATGTTGCTGAAGAAAAAAAGAAAAACGTAACAAAACTGCATGGAGGAAAAAACATGGAAAACTTTGAAAAGCTTGTATCAGAGCAGCCGCTGGTGAAGCAGATGCAGCGCCGGGAAGAAGTATTCTGGGTGAATCCACAGAAGACTTCCTTCGCGGAGAGCATGGAAGACTGCGAGCTTAACGCCGGCGACGTGGAAGATGCACAGCAGAGACTGCTGCGGTTCGCGCCCCTCATCGAGAAATATTTTCCAGAGACAAAACCGCTGCATGGGCTGATCGAATCTCCTCTGGTGGAAATAAACGCCATGAAAGACTATCTCAATGAGAAATACGGGGCAGCCCTTGACGGGCGGCTCTTTCTGAAAGAGGATAGTCATCTGGCCATTGCCGGTTCCGTAAAAGCCCGGGGCGGCATCTACGAGGTCCTCAATTATACAGAGAAATTGGCCAGAGACCACGGATTTCTCGGAGAGGGTGAGAGCTACGAGAAACTGGGTGGAGAGCACGGATTCCCCGGAGAGGGTGAGAACTACGAGAAGCTGGGCGAGGAAGAGGTGCGGCGCTTCCTGAACGGTTATACCATTCAGGTGGGATCCACCGGCAACCTGGGACTGAGTATCGGCATTATCAGCGCCGTGCTGGGATATAAAGTGATCGTCCACATGTCCGCCGACGCGAAGCAGTGGAAAAAGGAACTGCTCCGGAGCCATGGCGTTGTGGTGAAAGAGTACGAGGGAGACTACGGAGAAGCGGTGAAAAAAGGAAGAGAACTCTCTGACGCGGACCCTCACAGCTACTTCATCGACGATGAGAACTCCAGAACGCTCTTTCTGGGCTACGCCACAGCGGGAGAACGGATCAAGAAACAGTTCCATGACAAAGGAATCGTCATTGATGAAGAACATCCGCTTTTTGTCTACATCCCATGCGGGGTGGGCGGTGCGCCGGGCGGCATCAGTTTCGGCCTGAAACAGGTATTCAAAGACGCCGTACACTGCTTTTTTGTGGAACCGGTGCAGGCTCCGTGCATGCTGCTGGGAATGGCTATCGGTCTCAATCATGAGATATCCGTTCAGGACATCGGACTCAGCGGCAAAACCCACGCCGACGGTCTGGCCGTGGGACGGCCTTCCGGCTTCGTGGGAACCATCATGAAAAAAATGTTCAGCGGCGGCATGACCGTCCGTGACTATAAATTATATGAATATATGAGAGACCTGCTGGCACAGGAGGACATTTTTCTGGAACCCAGCGCCTGCGCTGCATTTCAGGGACCGGTATTCCTGAACCGGAACCCGGAACTGCAGGAATACATCCGGAAAAATGGTCTGGAAAATAAAATGCAGGGTGCAGTTCATGTGGTATGGGCCACAGGCGGAAGTCTGGTGCCGGAAGATATCAGAGAAGAATATATACACACAAAGCTGCCGGAGTAAAACGGCAGCTCGCCTATTGGAGAAAACATGTTTGACACACACATGCATACAAGTCCCTTTTCCACAGACGCCGGAATGAAGCTTCCGGAACTGCTCAAAAGGAAACAGGAGACCGGACTGGGAATCGTTCTGACAGAGCATATGGACTATGATTTTCCGCCTCCTCTGGTCTACGAATTTTGTACCGACGACTATTTTAAAACCTATTCGCCTTACCAAAATGAAACCTTTCTTCTTGGAATAGAAATCGGTCTCCAGGGCGCTGTCTGCAAAAAAAACAGCGCCCTGATCCGCTCCTGTCCTTTTGATATGGTGATCGGCTCCATTCACGCCGTCTGTGGAAAAGATTTATACGAAAAAACTTATTTTGAGGATTTCCCGGATAAAAAAAGTGCCTACAGCGCTTACCTGGAAACCATGTACCGCTGCATCAGAGAGTTTGATGACTTTGATACCCTGGGGCATATGGATTACATTTGCCGGAAAGCGCCCTACGAGGACCCGCTTCTTCACTATGACGAATTCAGAGAAGAAATCGACAGAATACTAAAGCTCCTGGCAGTCAAAGAAAAATCCCTGGAAATCAACACCCGCCTTTTCGGACAGAAAGAGGCGGTACGGGAACTGGCAGTCATATGCCGGCGTTTTGTGGAGTTGGGCGGCCGCACCGTGACCATCGGATCCGACGCCCATCACACCGCAGCCATCGGCAGCTCCCTGAAGCCCGCTTACGACCTGGCGTTTCAGTGCGGAGCAGAGCCGATGGTATACAAAAAACGCCGCCCCTGCCCGGCGGTATAAAATCTTTCTTATATCTAATATCTAATAAAGCAAAAGCATCTTATAATGGCAGGATACCTCCAAAGTAGATAGATTAAAAATCTGTTACTTTGGAGGTGTTTTGCATTTTAGGGAAATGAAGCTCACGCTGGAGGAAAAGGTTATGGGGATTTTTGAATCTGGGCGTTGATATTACGGTTGTTTTCTGGATTAATGGAATTTTAACCGTACTCCGTGCTGTATATTACGATTATTTTCCTTGTTATCTTGTGTTTTCTCATGAATCACGGTGGTATCTGCGAATATCGTTAAAAAACTGGGAATAGATTCGTCGTGAGCGCAGCTTTTGGCGAATAGCGATAGGAAACACAGGGGAAGTATGCTAAGATAGGGATAGGAATTTATTGGGTTTTACGGAGGGGATACTATGATTGATCACATACCATCTCAATCAGCTATGATTGAATTACTCGGACAATCTTTGTTTGAGGTTTGGCAAAAATTATGCTTGGTCATTGATGAAAAATACGAAATGGAACGATTATGGAATACTGGCGGTAAGAACTGGGCTTATGAGTATAAATATCGCAGAGGTGGCAAAACACTTTGTGCTTTGTATGCTAAAAGTAATTGCGTGGGTTTCATGATTATTTTTGGCAAAAATGAAAGGGCAAAATTTGAAGCGATACGCGATACCCTTTCGGAGTCCGTTTGTAAGAGATACGATGAGGCTGAAACATATCATGATGGGAAATGGGTTATGTTTGAGCCGACAGATACGGCTGAATTTGATGACTATATGAAATTATTAGCTATTAAAAGGAAACCAAATCGGAAATAACAAATGCAGTTTTGGGGAGGTGTGAAAAATGACAACTTCAAATATAAAAGCCCGTATTCCCTGCGACATTCATAAAGTGTGGGAAGTTGTTACGGATGTTGAGCATTACACATGGCGCAGTGATTTGAGCAGAACAGAAGTCATAAATGATAAGCAGTTTATTGAATACACCAAAGAAGATTATCCGACCACCTTTACGATCACTGCCACGGAACCATATAAGTGTTGGGAATTTGATATGGAAAACAGCAACATGGAAGGACACTGGATTGGTATTTTTACTTCCAGAGATGGTGAAACAGAGATTGACTTTACAGAGCATGTAACAGTGAAAAAATTTTTTATGAAACCTTTTGTAAAGTCTTATTTAAAAAAGCAACAAGCTCAATTTGTCTCTGATTTGAGAAAAGCGGTATCGTACTTAACAGAGGAATAAAATAGAATTCATATAACTGAATAACCGCTGCCCTCACAGCAGTGCCACCGAGCAGGAAATCTCAAAACGGACTTCCTGCTTTTTCTTTTGTCTCTGATGTTACATCGAGTTGGATAGATTCAGACTGTAGCGGACAGCTCAAAATTTTCCCCAATATTATTTGATATTTTTTAAAATATTATGTGGATTCCTGTGCCGGATTGGTACTTATAAATTAGACAGATATCTGTCCGGTGGAAGTAGGTAGATGTTTATTTAGTGAAAATAGATGGACTTTTGTCCGATGTTTTCATACAATATATGCAGTAAATGTATTACATATCTGTCGTAAAAATTTATGAAAAGCAGAGGCAACCAAGAAGCATGTGTGAAGAAATATGAAAAAAATCTAGTGTACCGTCTCATTCATTCTGCGTCATTCAGCGAATTCTAAATGATACAGTACACTAGTTTGAAAGTACACATTCAGACATCACGGAGGTGAGGAGATGGAGGATAAAGATATCATCGCTTTGTACTGGGAGCGGTCAGAAAGAGCAATCGAGGAAACGGATATCAAGTATGGAAGGTTGTGCCGCAGTATATCCATGGGGATTGTAGATGACAGGAGAGACAGCGAGGAAGTTATCAATGACAGCTGGCTGGCGGTGTGGAATACGCTGCCGCCGCAGTGGCCGAAGCTTTTTAAAGCATATGTCTGCCGGATTGTCAAAAATCTTTCCCTGAAGAGATTTACCCATAACCATGCATTGAAAAGAAAATGTGTATACGAGCAGTCGCTGGAAGAGCTGAACGACTGTGCGGGACATGGAGCGGCCATTGACGATGCGGTGATGAAAGAGGAACTGGTAAAAACGGTCAGCCGGTTTCTGGGAGATCTCTCGGATAATAACCGGGATATCTTTCTGGAAAGGTACTGGTTTGCCAGTTCCCTGGAAGAGATCGCGGGACGGCACGGCATTTCAAAGAAAACTGCGTCCATGCGGCTTTCAAGAATCCGGGAGCAGCTGAAAAAATATCTTCGGAAGGAGGGCTATGACTTATGACTGGAAAGGATTTATATGAGGCCATCCATCAATGTGACGACGAATATATCGAAAAAACGGCAGAAAGGATAGAAAAAAATCTGGAGAAAAGGAGTCTGTCTTCGAAGGGAGTTATCCCCCGCCTGTGGAGACACAGCGCCGCCTTCCGGACAGCCGCTGCGATCTTTCTGTGTATCGTGGCATTGGGAATGGGAGTATCGGTTCTTGCTACGGCGTCGGATGCCTTTCGGGAGTGGCTGTTCGATATGTTTTCCGGCCATGAGGTGACAGAATTACATATTGGCAGCGAAGGTGGTGCAGAAGAGCCAGGTGACACAGACGAGCCAGCGAGTACGAAGGAAACCAGCGGTGAAACCAGCCAGCCGGATATTCCGGCGGATGAGAACCACAGAATTTCGCTGAAAGATAATATGCTTGTGTTTGGAGATAAGGAAACGGTCGTAGCAGAAACCCATTACGACGAGGAGACAGAAAATGTGAAAATTGACCGCGTATATGGAATACAGGGAAATGGGTTGAAAGAACTGCCGGTGTATTCTTTCCAGGGTGAATATGATGGCGTGCTTTTTTCCTTTGAATATGCAATTTGTCATCAGGAAATCCATGGCTTTAATCTGGAAGGAGCCATAAATGAGGTTTTCTCTTACTTCGACGAGAAATCCGTTTATGTACAGCTGATGGATGATGGAGAAAATTATAAAGAATGTATCGCAAAACTAGATCTGGAAACCGGAATAATGGAAAAGCTGTCCAGTGACAAAGTATATGCGAACTGTACGATGTCTCCCGGCGGAAAAGTAATCTTATGTAATTACCGGGCAGATGGGTATTGGACCGTTTTTGATCTTAAAGAAAAAACGGAGAAAAGGATAGAAGCAATCAATGCTTATACCCGAGGTGATGAAATAGAATTTCTTGATGATACTACGATTCTTACTTTTGGTGAAGATTTGTTGGAAAAAACGGATGACGGAATCCGGACACAGGCGCAGACTTGCAAAGTGGACCTTCGCACCGGTCAGGTGCTGGAAACCTATACGGGATATGGAGAAGCAGGTATGGAGTGGAACAGTTCTGTGAAAAAGAATACCCTGGAGCTGACCAATATTGTCACGGGAGAAACATTTTCTATTGAAGGAGCTGACAAAAACACACATTTTCTGGGAAAAGCGGGAGATTATGCGATGTATGGTGATAAGGAGGAAAACAATTCGCCATATTTTCTGGTAAATCTGGCAAAGAAAACTTTTATGAAAATTGATGTACCACAGGAAATGCATTTTGATGTGGAAATGTATCTGGCAGGTGCAGAGAAAAAACTTCTGCTGGCCAATGAAACGGAAGCGTATATTGTGGATGTGAGTGAGTTGGAGTGAAATAAAATTCATTTATGACAGTAAATGTATAATTCTCATTTTAATTTATCGAATTCCATAGGTTTAAAGTGCACATTCAAACATCACGGAGGTGAGGAGATGGAGGATAAAGATATCATCGCTTTGTACTGGGAGCGGTCAGAAAGAGCAATCGAGGAAACGGATATCAAGTATGGAAAGTTGTGCCGCAGTATATCCATGGGAATTGTGGATGACAGGAGAGACAGCGAGGAAGTTATCAATGACAGCTGGCTGGCAGTATGGAATACGCTGCCGCCGCAGTGGCCAAAGCTTTTTAAAGCGTATGTGTGCCGGATTGTCAAAAATCTTTCCCTGAAGAGATTTACCCATAACCATGCATTGAAAAGAAAATGTGTATACGAGCAGTCGCTGGAAGAGCTGAACGACTGCGCGGGACATGGAGCAGCCATTGACGATGCGGTGATGAAAGAGGAACTGGTAAAAACGGTCAGCCGGTTTCTGGGAGATCTCTCGGATAATAACCGGGATATCTTTCTGGAAAGGTACTGGTTTGCCAGCTCGCTGGAAGAGATTGCGGAGCGGCATGACATTTCAAAGAAAACCGCATCCATGCGGCTTTCAAGAATCCGGGAGCAGCTGAAAAAATATCTTCGGAAGGAGGGCTATGACTTATGACGGGAAAGGATTTATATGAAGCCATCCATCAATGTGACGACGAATATATCGAGAAGACAGCAGAAAGAATAGAAAAGAATCTGAGCAGAAAAAGTCCGTCCCCGAAGGGATTTATCCCTCGCTTGTGGAGACACAGCGCCGCCTTCCGGACGGTCGCTGCGATCTTTCTGTGTATCGTGGCATTGGGAATGGGAGTATCGGTTCTTGCTACGGCGTCGGATGCCTTCCGGGAGTGGCTGTTCGATATGTTTTCTGGCCACGAGGTGACGGAGCTACATATTGGCAGCGAAGGCGATGCGGAAGAGCCAGGTGCCACGGACGAACCAGCGGGTACGAAAGAAGGCAACGGCGAAACAAGTCAGCCGGATATCCCGGCGGATGAGAACCAGATGCTTTCACTGGAGGAAGGAATGCAGATTTATGGAGTGAATGAAAGCTTTGTCTGCAAGGTGCATTACGAGAATGACGGAGAAGATGAAATCGTCGATAAAGTCTACGCCATTCAGGGCAATGGACTGCGGGAACTGCCGGTGTATTCATTCCAGGGAGAGTATGACGGCGTGCCGTACTCTTTTGAGTATGCTGTTATCGGAAACGAAGTGCTGGGATTTAACGGAACGGGGGATTTTACAAGACTGTTTCATTACAAAAATGGAGATATCGTTTATGCGGATTTGTGCCATGTGGGAGAAGACACCATTGTGCAGAAGGAGTGCCTGGTGGAGATCAATCTTCGGACAGAGAAAGTGACAAAAATCTCCAACGATAAAATGATATGCAACTTCCTGATGTCGCCGGATGGAAAGATCATTCTGTGCAACCATCGCTCTGATGAATATTGGTCTGTGTTTGATATAGCGGCCCGGACGGAGAAAAGGATAGACAGCCTGCTGTGGTATCTTCACACAGATGAGATCAAGTTTCTGGATACCTACACAGTGCTGGCGTATGGAGATCCCATTGAAACAAAAATGCCGGACGGTTCTTTCTGGATGGATTCGCAGACCTATAAGATTGACCTTCATACCGGAGAAATTCTGGAGAAATATCCGGGTGCCTCAGACCTTGATCTGGAATGGGATTATAAGACAGAAGGCAATACGCTGCGGTTTGATAATATTGTCACCGGAGAATCCTTTACCATAGATGGAGTCGATAAAAATGTGGGTATATTAAGCGGCACAGGAAGTTATTTTTTGTTCGGTTACGATGAAGATGACGGAGATCAGCCGGGATCAGCATACTGTCTTGTGAATCTGGATCAGCAGACTTTCATGAAAATACATATACCAAAAGAATTGTATTTTGATGTGGAAATGTATTTGACAGTCAGTGAGAAGAAACTGCTGCTTACCAACGGTACTGAGGCCTACATCGTGGATGTGAGCGAACTGGGGTGAGAGTAAACGAATTATAATAAAATCTAGTGAATCTCAAAAAAATGTAACCTTTTTTAGCCGAGATCGGTCTAATAAGTGAAAGAACATTCCGGAATGTTTCCTTCGATATCAGAACCGCATTTGCAAAGAAGGCGCTCCTGCGCGAAACGGTTCTCATACGGGACAGGATTCCCGTATGGATTCATATGAGAGAAAAGAGGTGTTGGGCTTGGACGGTTCAAATGAACAAATGAATCATCTGGTCAGAAAAGCAATTCGCGGCAATGCAGAAGCTTATGGGCAGCTAATCGAATATTATAAGGAATATCTTTATAAAACAGCCTTTTTGCTCGTAAATAATCAGGAGCAGGCGCTGGACCTTGTGGGCGAGACGATCCTGAAAGGTTTCCAGTTTGTACATAAGGTGAAAAAACCGGAATATTTTAAGACATGGCTGACAAAAATTCTGATCAATGCTGCTCATGACTGTTATCGGAAATATCCGCAGATGGAAGATATTGATGCTTTGACGGGGATGGAGGCAGCGGACCCGGGAGCGGGATTATCCATGGAGGAGAAAATGGATTTGAATCATGCTGTGAGCCTTCTTCCGGATAAATACAGGACTGTCATTATATTGAAATATTTCGATGAAATGACGATTCGCGAGATTGCCTTTGCCATGGGAATACCGGAAGGCTCCGTCAAAGCGTATCTGCACAGGGCGAAAGAAGAACTTCGGAAACGAATAGCCTTTTAGGAATGTTTACATTTAAGGAGGAATCACGGATGGATATGAGGTTTAAAGATATACCTGTGCCGGAGGAACTGGACCGGGTAGTAGAGGAAAATATGAAAAAAATTTATGCACAAAAAAAGCGCAGAAGGATCAAAAGGATGGCCACCGGCTTTGGGACTGTGGCGGCGGTTTTCATCTTCGGTATCTTTTTCATTATGAGTAATCCGGCGGTGGCTGCCAAATTTCCGGTGATCGGCCACATTTTTGAGATGCTGCAAAATGAAAATGATTTCAGCGGAGATTTTAGCGGGGTGAGTCAGTCGCTGGCTGAGCAGGAAAAAGTTTCAGGAGGGGAACGGGGCGAAGCGAAGCAGGAAGAACAGACAGAAGAAGACAGCGCGGCGACAGATTCCGCCTTTTCGCAGACGGCCAATGGGATTACAGTTACGCTTTCGGAAGTCTACTGCAATGAGCAGGCTCTTTATATCAGTTTGGAGATGAAGACAGAAGGAACAATGCCACTGCAAGGAAAATATCAGCAGATTGAAACCGTGGAAAAATATAGTTTTAATCCGGAAAAACAGAACAGTATGCCAATCATTGAGGGGAAAAGGTTAGATGAGCATACTTATGTGGGTGTCCTGCGATTTGATTTGAACGAGAAAACCACAGCTGGTCTGTTAGATGAAGAAGCGGCCATGGAGAAAGCGGGAGAGATGGGATTGGGAGAAGGAATGGTATATATCGACGCTGACACGCCGATGAAAACCGTGGAGATTCCTGATACCTTTACCTTACAGTTAAAAATCAAAAAAATATTTTTAGAAGATGGCCGGCCGACGGCAAACCAGAAGGGGCCGTGGAAGTTTACCCTGCATGTCACAAAGAATACAAAAGATACGCAGACCATAGAGCTAAATGATATAAATGAACAGGGAATTGGTCTTGAAAAAGTTGTGAAAGACCGTTTTGAGATGACGATATACGATACCTATGAAAAAGGAAATTCGGCGGCGGATTATTTTCCGGTTATTCTGGATGCGGACGGTGGTCTGATGTCGAGTGCGTATGGAAATGTCAATACGGTCCCTGTTCAGGACAGAGATGTCTCCAGGGTGGACATTTATCTGGTCGATTATATCAAATGGATGGACGAACTGGGATTGAGAGGAGAGAAATGGGAGAATCCGGACATGCGGACGGAGGATGGCAGAACCCTGAAGGAAGTATTGGACGAAGAGGCGGCATATCATAAGGAAGTAAAATTTGAATAAAATCCAAATAAAATCTCACAATTTGCCCAAACAATCCCTTGCATTGCCGGCAATGATTTACTATAGTAGAAAATATGTAAGATAACATAATGAGAAATATCAAGATAAGAAGCATCAAAGGAGCGTACATATGAGAATATTAGTGGTAAATGATGACGGTATTCAGGCGCCGGGCATCCGGAAGCTGGCAGAGCTGGCGAAAGAGTTTGGCGAGGTGACGGTGGCAGCGCCGAAACGGCAGTGCAGCGGCATGTCCCACCGGATCACGGTGGATCTCGGTATGGAGATTGCAAAGGTGGATTTTCCGGTGGAAGGCGTGGAGGCGTACAGCATCGACGGCACGCCGGCGGACTGCGTGAAGCTTGCCATCAGAAATGTACTGGAAGAGAAGCCGGACGTGGTATTTTCCGGCATCAATAAAGGCTACAACATCGGCTATGAGATTTTGTATTCGGGAACCGTGGGAGCTGCCATGGAAGCGCTGGTGCACGGGGTGCCGGCCATAGCCTACTCCCAGGATGATACTGCGGACTACGCCGTGGTGGAGAAATATTTCGGGGAGCTGACAGAGATTCTCCTGAAGCAGAAGATCGGAGAGGGGCAGATCTGGAACGTGAATTTCCCGAACTGCGCGGCGGAAGAGGTGAAAGGCACTCTCTATGACCGGGTTCCGGCAAAGCTGGAGTTCTACCACGACCGTTTTGAACTGGAACAGATGGATGAGAATATCTACATGGCAAATTCCATCCATAAAAAGAAGGAGACTGCGCCGGAGGGTACCGACGCGGAGGCATTGCTTGGCAATTACATTTCTGTGAGCAAACTGAACAGTATTGTCTGAAATCTCACGAGACGGGAACCCGGGGAAATGAAGAGGCAACAGATTGACCAATGTGATAAAAACGTATAATCCAAAAGATATCTGTATATTTTATGTGCAGGTATCTTTTTTATTATATTATATTTGACACCCTGATTATTATAGGAAATTCCGTTGGAATTTCTATAATATAAAAGCCTTTCGGCAGGATGCGCACTGACGCGGGATCGGACTTTGTCGCAAAATCGACCGCGTCCGGTGCGAGACTTCTGCCGGGCAGAACTCTTTGTTTGCAGAAAGTCGTGGCTCAACATAAAGAATGGAGGAAAAACTATGTGTACAGCAATTACATTTTTGGGAGAAGATTTTTATTTTGGACGGACGTTGGACGACACGGTTTCCAGAAACGAGGAAGGGGTCATAACGCCAAGAAACTATCCGTTTGCGTTCCGGCATATGGGAGAAATGCAAAACCATTATGCCATCATCGGCATGGCTTGCGTAGGAAGAAGCGGAAATGAGCCGGCCGGTTCTCCGGTTGGCAAGGCAAACAAATGGGAAATCGACAGACAAAATTCCGGTGGAAAAGAGCCGTCTCCGATTGGTCGGGAGTATCCCCTTTACTATGAGGCCGTCAACGAAAAGGGGCTCGCCATGGCGGGACTTAACTTTGTGGGAAATGCATTTTATCAGGACTTTGAAGGAGCGGAGCCCGGCCAGGAATATGTGGCGCAGTTCGAGCTGATTCCGTGGATTCTCGGGCAGTGCGCCACGGTGGAGGAGGCGAGACGGCGGCTGGAGAGGCTGACAGTGACCGGCGACGCTTTTGCTCCGGGACTTCCGCCGGCGCAGCTTCACTGGCTGCTGGCAGATAAAAAAGAGGCGGTTACCATTGAGGCAGTGCGGGAAGGACTGCGGGTGTATGAGAATCTGGCGGGCGTCCTCACCAACAATCCGCCTTTTCTGGAGCAGATGTTCCAGCTTAACAATTACATGCACATCTCGCCGCGGGAGCCGGAGAATTTGTTTTGCGACAGGCTGCCTTTGAAAATGTACAGCAGGGGCATGGGCGCTCTGGGGCTTCCGGGAGACTTATCCTCCCAGTCACGTTTCGTCCGGGCGGTATTTACCAGAATGCACGCTGTGGCAGGGAGTTCCGAGGAAGAAAATGTCAGTCAGTTTTTTCATATTTTAGGGACTGTGGATCAGACAAAAGGATGTTGTCAGGTGGGAGAAAACGACTATGAGATGACCATATATACGTCCTGCTGCAACACGGAGCGAGGAATTTATTATTACACCACCTACGGTAACCGGCAGATCACGGCGGTAGATATGCACAGGGAGAATCTGGACGGAGCTTCGCTGCTGCGATATCCGCTGATCGGCGGGGAACAGATAAGAAGGCAAAATGAAAACAGTTGCGGTGACAGAAGAGAATGAAGAGCGTGGACAGTCTGCCCGGGTTTCATGAAACACACCCGGCAGATATATACAAAACCATGTATGTCTGCCGGGTTTTTGTGGTACAATGAATTATATTGCCGCGTGCGGAAACAGGAAGAATCACAGACGGAGGCAGAAAGGACAGAAATGAAAGCGAGACGGGAAGCGGCGGAGCATTTTTTAAAAAATATATTGGATATGGGAGAGATGCTTTTGTCTTCCGGAGCTGAGGTAAAAAGGGTGGAGGATACGCTGACGCGCATGGGAATGGCCAGCGGGGCACAGAGTGTCCATATCTTCGTGATAATCTCAAGTATCATGGCGACCATGGAGTTTCCGGGGCGGATACGGGTAACACAGATTCGCAGAATTCCCCGCTCGCCCAGATATGATTTCCGGAAGCTGGAGGCGCTGAACCGGCTGAGCCGGGAATATTGCGCCGGACGGCAGTGCGTAAGGGAAGACGGACGGATTGGAGAAACGCTGGGGGAGGCTCTGCAGGAATGGAAAAGAGCAGAAAATATGCGTGAACGGTATCTGGGAAGTATCCTGGTAACAGGAAGTTTTGCCGTGTTTTTTGGGGGAAGCCTGGTGGACGGGCTGGCAGCAGCGGCTTTTGCACCGCTCATCTGTCTTTTTCAGAGCCGGTTTGAAAAATTTTGTCCCAACAAGGTAACCTTTTATAGTATCTGTTCATTTCTCTTCGGTCTTCTCATCTGCCTTCTTTCCAGGCAGACCGGATGGTTTCAGTACGACAGGGTAATTATGGGCGATATGATGCTTCTTCTGCCGGGCCTTTCTTTGATGAATTCCGTCCGGGATGTGCTGGCAGGCAACACCATTTCCGGAATCATGCGGCTGACGGAGAGTCTCATCTGGACCGGTGCGCTGGTCATAGGGTTTATGGGAGCAATCTGGCTGGCGGCATAGTATATTTCTGAAGGAGGCTGAGGACGGCTATGGAAAGAGAACTTATAGAACTGGCGTCGGCATTTTTCGGCCCTCTGGGGCTTGGAATCCTGTTCCACCTGCGCGGCGGTCTGCTTCTGCCGGCCGCTTTGGGCGGGCTGTTGAACCGTATTGTTTTTCTGGCAGTCTCAGAAACAGTCGGAGAAAAGATTCTCCCATGTCTGTTGTGTTCCATGGTGACAGCAGTTTATGCCGAGTGTCTGGCTCGTATCTTAAAAGTTCCGGCCACCATCTTGCTTTTGCCGGCCATCGCCACTTCGGCGCCGGGCAGGATGTTGTTTTTTACCATGAGCAGCCTGGTTTGGGGAGATGGAAACGGGGCGTGGAAATACGGTACGCTGACAGCAGAGTACGCCCTGGCGGTGGCGATAGGAATCAGCCTGGTCTGGGCATTTTTTATGATAGCAGGAAAAATGAGGGAGGAACTATGGTTGAAAAAGAGATAGAGAATTTTAGCCTGGCACAGATCTGCCGGTCCGGACAATGTTTTCGTATGGAAGAGACTGAGGACGATCTATTTACGATTTATGCCGGAGACCGCTGTATAAAAATATGGCAGAATGGAAAATCTTGCCGTTTTTACTGCGGCGAAGAGGAATATGACGAGTTCTGGAAAGACTATTTTGATCTGGATAATGATTATAGCGTTTATATGGCGCAGGCCAATCCCAATGACGCATATTTAAACCGCGCCATTGCCTTTGGTTCCGGTATGCGGATCTTAAAACAGGATTTGTGGGAGATGATCGTGTCTTTTCTGATTTCACAGCAGAACAATATTGTGAGGATTCGCCGGTGCATCGCAAATATCTGCGAGAAATATGGGGAGGAAAAAGTGATTTGGGTACCGCAGTCGCCGGAAAAAAGCCGGCAGCTTATATCCTCTCAGGAAGAAAACAGGGAGATCCGGTATCATGCCTTTCCGGCTCCTGAGGCACTCTGTGGTCTGTCGGAGGATGCCTTGAAAGAATGTAATCTCGGCTACCGCAGCAAATATGTGGTGCGGGCGGCCCGCAGCGTGGTTACCGGAGAATTTGATCCGGAGGCGGTCAGCGCCATGTCTTACCGAAAGGCGAAGGAAGAGCTTTTAAAGCTTTTCGGGGTTGGTGAAAAAGTGGCGGACTGTATCTGCCTGTTTGCACTCCACCATCTTCAGGCGTTTCCTATGGATACTCACATCAAACAGGCCATGGCGGAGCATTACAAACGGGGATTCCCTAACAGACGCTACAGAGGATTTCAGGGTGTGATGCAGCAGTACATTTTCTATTATGAGCTGTGTGGAAAGAAGGAGTACATATGCGAGGGGACGAAGTTGAAAGAAAAATAAAAATATTTATAGTGGAAGATGACCGTGAGATTGTCAGGAATCTGGAAATTCTCCTGACAGAAGAAGGATATGCAGTCAGATCGGCATCGACCAGACAGGAGGCTCTTACGCTGCTCGGACAGGAAGAATTTGCGCTGATCCTTCTGGATCTGATGCTTCCGGACGGCAGCGGCTACGCCCTCTGTACTTTCATACGGCAGCGGCTGGACACGCCGGTTATCATGCTGACAGCCATGGACGACGAAGCCAGCGTGGTCACCGGCTTTGATCTTGGCGCGGACGATTACGTGACGAAGCCGTTCCGGCCCATGGAGCTTTTGTCCAGGATAAAAAATGTACTGCGGCGCAGCGGAAAAAATCAGAGCGTCTATACATTTGCAGACCTCCGGATCGACACCCTGCGGGCGGCGGTGACCCGGGCGGGAAAAGATGTGCCTTTGTCTGCGCTTGAATACCGCCTGCTGCTTACCTTTTTAAATCACAGGGGCGAAGTATTAAGCCGGAGCCGCCTGTTGGAAGAAATCTGGGATGTGGCGGGAGATTTTGTCAATGATAATACGCTCACTGTCTATATCAAGCGGCTGCGGGAAAAGATTGAGGAAGATCCGGCGCATCCGGACATTATAAAGACCGTGCGGGGGCTGGGGTATCTGATGGAGAAGTAGAGAAATATCGGTGGAACGGAGGAGTCATTCATGTGGCTTTGGAGAAATCCTGAGATAAGAAAGTATGGAAACATCTATGTCATTCTGGCGCTGCTGGCAGCGGCGGGCGCGGGTTTTTGTTTTGGCGTGCCGGCGGCGCTTTATATGGCAGTTTTAAGCATAGCGGGCGCCGTTCTTTTTTGGTGCGCCGCTAAGAAGAGGTACGAGGCGTTGTCTGCGTTGTCACAGCAGTTGGATCAGATTCTTCATTCGCAGCAAGCCCTGCAGTTTGTACCCGATGAGGAAGGGGAACTGGCGCTCCTTTCCAGTGAGATACAGAAGCTGACGCTGCGCCTTACGGAGCAGGCGGAAGAAATGCAGCGGGATAAGGAGTATCTGAAAGATTCCATCGCGGATATTTCACATCAGATCAGGACGCCGCTGACAGCCATCCGTCTGCTGCTGTCCCGTCTGCAGCGCCGGGAAGCCTGTGATGGAAAAGGAATAGATATGGAATGCATTCGGGAAATCCGCAGCCTGCTAAGCCGTATGGAATGGCAGGTGTCCGTACTGCTGAAAATCGCCCGGCTGGAATCGGGTACGATTGTCATGGAAGAAAATGAGGTTTCCGTGGCAAGAACAGTGGAAAAAGCCTGGGAACCTCTGGTTATTCTGGCGGATATAAAAGAAATCGCCCTGCGGACGGACGTGCCGGAGCACATTTCCTTCCGGGGCGATGAGAGCTGGACGGTGGAAGCGGTGGGTAACCTGCTGAAAAATTGTGCAGAACATCTGCAAAAAGGAGGCTGCCTGTGGATAACTGCCGCAGAGAATCCCCTTTACACGGAACTGACGGTGGCCGACAACGGCCCGGGTATCCTGCCGGAGGAGCTGCCGCATCTGTTTGAGCGGTTTTACCGGGGCAATATATCTGGCGATGAGAGCAGCGGCGCCGGAGAGCACGCAGGCATCGGCCTGGCTCTGGCGCAGATGATTATCCGGGCGCAGAACGGAACCATTGAGGCCATGAACCGCCCCGGAGGCGGCGCAAAATTTCAGATACGTTTTTATAAGGGAGTCATATAGATGGCTTCCTTAAACTTTGTGAAGAAGCCCGGTTTTGTGACAATTTTGTCATCATACAGTCACGAAGCTGTCATCGGAAGCGTGTTATAATAAAAAATATATGAGATCAATAAAAGAGGAGGTACGCCATGGAAATCTTACGTGTAGAGCATTTATCAAAAATATATGGGAAAGGCGAGACGGAGGTTCGTGCCCTTGATGACGTTTCTTTTACCATGGAGAAAGGGGAGCTGGCGGCGGTCGTAGGCAAGTCCGGTTCCGGCAAGTCGACGCTGATGCATCTTCTCGGCGGGGTGGATCGTCCCACCGGCGGAAAGGTGCTGGTGGAAGGGCAGGAGGTCTATGGCCGCACGCCGGAGGAAATGGCGATTTTCCGCCGCCGGAAGGTGGGGCTGGTCTATCAGTTTTATAATCTGATCCCGGTGCTGAATGTGGTGGAAAATATCACCCTGCCCCTGCGGCTGGACGGCCAGCGCATCAATAAGGAACATCTGGATGAGCTGCTGGAGCTGCTGGACCTTTCGGACCGGAAGAAACATCTGCCGAAACAGCTCTCCGGCGGCCAGCAGCAGAGGGTTTCCATCGGGAGGGCGCTGATTCACGCTCCGGCGCTGCTCCTTGCCGACGAGCCGACGGGTAATCTGGATGAGAAAAACAGTCAGGAAATTATGGAGCTGATCAAATATTCTAACCGCAGATATAAACAGACCACGCTCATCGTCACTCATGATGAGAGCATCGCCCTGCAGACCGGCCGTATCATCCGTATGGAAGATGGCCGCATCGTCTCGGACGAAAAAATCTGATGAAGGGAGGAATGGATATGTGGAATAGTTTTTCTTTTCGTTATATCAAAGAAAACCGCACTGCCAGTCTGCTGCTGGCAGGAGCCGCATTGTTGTCTTCTCTTTTACTTTCTCTGATGACCACCCTGGCCTATAATCTGTGGATGGATTACGTGAAACAGCAGGCGGCGAAAGGAGTCACTGAGATAAGACCGACAACGCTTTTTATCGTGTATGGTGTTGTTTTGGCGCTGATCTGTGCGGCGCTTATCGCCATGATTCACAATGCGTTTGCCGTGTCCATGGGAAGCCGTCTCCAGCATTTGGGTATTCTGAAAAGCGTGGGAGCCACACCAAGGCAGATTCGTACATTTCTTGTGCAGGAAGCGACGGCTCTCTGCGTGCTGCCCATTCTGCTGGGAACAGCCATCGGCGTGGGCATCTGCTATATGTTTGTGGAGCAGACCATCGGGCTTGGGCAGAGCCTGGGACTGGATGTGGATTACAACGTGAGCTTTGAATACCACATTCTGGTGGCAGTGATTTCTCTGGCGGCGGCCTTTCTCACCGCCGTTCTCTCCGCCTGGATTCCGGCGCGGAAGATCAGCCGTCTCTCGCCCATGGAGGCCATATTTGGCGGCGTCGAGCCGCAGGCAGAGAAAATGCGCTCCTTCCGTCTGTTATCAAAGACATTCGGCGTTTACGGCGAGCTGGCGCGCAAATCCATTTACAACAGAAGGAAGTCCATGCGGGCGGCGACCTTTGTGCTGTTTTTGTCGTTCATCGGATTTTTTATATTTTTAAGTGCGGAGACCATCTCCGGTCTGAGTACTCAGGAAACTTATTATGAGAAATATCACGATGTATGGGATCTTATGCTGACGCGGGAGGCCGGCCCGGAAAATGAGCAGAGCGCCGACGCAGCGCAAGTTGGCAACGCCCAGACCACGCAGTCCGCCAGCGCAGATTCCCTTCTGGAAACCTTGCGCGCCGTTCCGGGCGTCAGCCGGTGCATTTCCTATCAGGTTATCGATACTACGCTGTTTCTGCCGGAGGATATGCTCAGTGAAGAACTGAAGCAGATTGGCGTGGAGACGATGCTGCCGGAAGCGGAGCGGGCGAATGTTGCCGGGCAGGAAGGCTGGCGGACGGCTGTGCATTTGTTTGTGCTGGATGGACAGAGCTTTGCCGGGTACTGCGAGGACCATAACATTTCCTCCGATGCAGGAGCTGTGGCGGTCAATCTCCTCTGGGATGACCGGGAGAGCGATTATATGAACCGGAAATATTTGCCGTTTGTGGCGGATGACTCCGGAGAGTTATATCCGGGTGAAAATGCATCGGAGCCTGTTCTTTATTATGACGCCTGCACGAACGAGATTCCTGCAATCCGGGAGGAACTGGAACAGAAAGCTTTGAATCTCGTCCTCTCAGAAAATGCGTTCCGGCCGTTGGCAGCGCTGCTCTCAGAAGCCGGTACATTTTCAGGCGCAGAGACCAATTATAATATTTATCTGGAAGAGGCCATCCGGGAAAAGGAAGCTGAGAGCGAGGCTGTCCGGGAAGCAATTGCGGCTCTGACGCCGGATGAAGGCTACACGTTGGAAGGAAGGATCCAGGAGGAGGCTTCCGACCAGGCGGCCAGAAAAGGGCTCCGGATTGTCATGGGCGTGCTGGCGGCGCTGCTTGCCTGTGTGGGAATCGCCGGAATCCTCTCCGCCACGCTGGGACAGATTTATCAGAGAAAGAAGGAATTTGCCCGCTATCTTTCCGTGGGCGTGTCACCGAAAGATATGCAGAAACTCCTCTTTCTGGAAGGACTTTTCATCATCGGGCGGCCGTTCCTGATAGCGGTGATCATTGATGTCCCTGTTACGGCGCTGCTCTTACAGATGTCGCCGCCTACTGCCGGGCAGTTTATAAGTCACCTGCCTCTCGTACCTGTTCTGATTTTTCTCTGTATATCGGCGGGCGCAGTGAGCCTTGCTTATCTGGCGGCGGCCAGAAGTATCTGCCAGGGAGACCTTGTGGAAATATTGAAAGATGAAACTATGGTGTGAAAATAAAACTTGGCGGGACAGAGTATGAGGAGATGGGATTTAGCGCGGCAAAATATGAGAATGGAATTCTGTTGAGATACAATAGATAGGTAACAAAATAAAAACAAGGATTCACCCTGATGTGATATATTGGAATTGTCCAGAAACCAATAGCTGCATCGAAAGGAGAATCCTTGCATGTCAAGTTTATCACACC